>CAVVFE010000014.1:0-64256 GCA_963747475.1 uncultured Bacteriovoracaceae bacterium | reverse complement strand
TTTTCTTTTTTCGCTTTGGGGGGAGACGCACACGCTTCCTGATACGCCCTTTTATTCCAATCCTATAAATTGGAGCGTGTCCGTGATTTTAATCTCAATCATGATCACGCTCCCGACTCTTTTTATTATTAGAGAAAAAGAGATCTTGGAGGAGAAGTTGCGCCGATCAGAGAGCAATAAAGTCTCGCAAGAGATAATGCAAACTCTGGTTCTGCAGACTGAGGAAAACTTGGACGCGGCCAAAACAAAGCTTTCCAACGCCCTAAGGAAAAATGAGGAGAGAATAGATGAAGAGCTCATGGAAGTTGAGATGAGCCTTAGAAAGGTGGACTTCGCCATAAAAAACTTTTCCAAAGAAAAGGACCGACAACGGACAATTCTTCCTGACTTCGCCGACAAAGTTTCAATGCCTAAGCTGAGCTTTTCAGAGCTTATAAATTATCTCTTTTCCTTTCGGCCAACTCCTAAAGGCGGGGCGGACTCTATACACGATTATATCAAGTTTAGAATGCTGGGTGTCACGGCTGTCTTGATCGGCGCCATTTCTTTTTTGGTCTTTTTTCTTCGGGGCGCCATTTATGGCGACTTAAATTTCGACACCTACAGCATACTTTTTCTTTCCCTCACGATGGTCGGTTTCATAGTTTTTTTATGGAAAAGCGACGATCTCATCACCTCTACTTGGATAATGATCTCCATAATCGCCATTTCTATCCCCTTTCGAATGTATATGGACGGAGGCGTGGAGGCGCCCATCACGTTCTCTCTTTTTAGCCTTGTCATTTTTACGACCGCTTTGGTGGGCAGCTCTTTTGGGAGGGTGCGCCGATCTTGTATGGATGCCTCTGTCTTTTCGGTTTTGGCTTGTCTGAGGCCTATATTAGGGAGCTGCCCTTGGCCTTCAACCCTTCCGCAAGCTATTGGGGCGGCATTGTGTGTCTTAATATTTGTTTCTTTACGCTCCCATTGTTGTTTATTCTGGAGGAGAAAAACGCCATCGCTAAAGTCCTAGCGAGGTCGGAGCGCGAAAGGACCGCATTTTTGGTGCTCAGAAGGCTGAATCACGAGATAGGCAACTCTCTGAATGTGGCCTTGGGGAATATTGAATTTGCCAAAGAAGACGAAGACAAGAGTGTTCTTAAAAAGGTCGGCAAAAAAATAGATGAAATTGCGTTGGTGGTAGAGAAAATGTCCAAGGCGTCGCAAAAGGGCAGTCTGATAGGTTTTCTTGAGAGTCACCAGGGAGATGTGAACATTCTTAGCAGGATGAATGATGCTCTTTAGATTATTTTTTTGAGGAAAGGTCGGTGCTGAGCTCTGAAATTTTATAATGAAGGTGCCCGTAAGACTGGCGGTCTTTTAGCTCTTTGGTCAGAAGCTTAGTCTCTAAGTTCTCAATTTTGTCCACAATGGAGGTCAAGGCCATGCGGATGTCTTCGAGCTCACGTTGTCGAGAGTCTTCATTGGCCTTAATTTCTTTGCTTGTTTCACTTGCAATTTCTCGAGCAAGATCTTTGACCAATTTTTTATTTCTAAATGAGAAATTAAACATAACGCCTCCTGACAAGATTATTCTAACCTTTTACTTAAAAGGTTTGTAGCTGGAAAGAATGTCCTTTAAAATAGTCTTTAATTACAGAGTTTCAAGGAGTTGAATTGCTTAAAGTGATGACCATGGCCCTATTATTGGTGTCCTGCGATCAAGCGAAAATTGATCTAAAAAAAGAAGAACTAAGGAAACAGATTGGCCCCCTAATTGGAGAGGAGCTAACAACAAAACTGTTTGGCAAGGCCCCTTCCAAAATAAAAATGCCCGTTGTCCCTCAAATAAAAAAAGACGCGACTTCAGTGGACGTCTATAAAAAAAAATCGGGGTTTGAGGCGCAGGCCAAAGATTTTGATGAGCTTTCCTTGGAAGACAAGCGCAAATACAGGCTGGCCTATATTCAAGAGCTTTACCAGGTGACCCGAAACACTGAGCCTAAAGACGAAGATGTTTTGAACTTTTTAAACGTGCTTGAACAGGGCGGGTCAAGAGAGGGGGTCTATAGGGCCATTGTGCTGGACTCTGTTTACGGCTCCCTAGAATCATTTGAGGAGGCGCCGAGTTCTGAACTAAAGGATTTTGCTGTCTATTTTGGAAGAAAATACCTGGGAAGAAAATTCAGCGACAAGGCGATGTCAAATCTGAACCTATGGTCGATAAAGAGAATTGTTGTTGAGAAGGCCTTGGAGGTCATGGACGCCCTTGCAAAAAGTCCAAAAGAGTTAAGAGCATGGTACGCTGTCCTTTCTGAGGACCTCGCTTCGCGAGGAAAACCATTGTGGAAAAATAAAGTGAGGCAACAGGAGAGCAGGGAGTATCATTATAGATGGTCCGGCCAAGTGCCCCTTCAGCAAATAAAATCCGAAACGATCATCAAGCTTCACACCTTAATGAATGACCTTAACAAATAATTACTTATAAAAAGGATTTTGAATTTTGGTCAAACCCAAAAGCAGTCGCTCTATCCCTAAAGCGACCCCAGCGCTTGGTGGAAGGCCCCGTTCCAATGCCTCGAAGAGCACCCTCAGGCTCTGGAAGATCATAACCATAGAGCTTCTTTTTTTCTTTTGCCTGCGCCTCAAATCTTTTCTTTTGTTCATTAAGGTCTGTCAGCTCATTAAAGCAATTGCACAGCTCCACCCCCGACAGGTAGATCTCAAATCTTTCACATACTCGTTTGTCCTCCTTTTTTAAAGTCGATAATGCGGCAAGAGGCGCTGGAAACTCATAGAGAAGAAGCATAGGACGGCGACTTAAAATGAGGCTCAACAAGATTGAGAAAAAGAAGGAAGAAGTAATCGTCCCATGAGCATTCAGAAGCGGGGAGGGGAACCTCTTTAAAGTCTTTCTGTATTTTTCTTTTTAATTCAGCTTTTTCCAAAAATTCAAGAATATCGAATTGGCAGTGCTCCACACAATGTCCTGAACAGTGACTCGCTCGGGTCTAATGAATTCGCTGTCTTTTATAGGAGCGCCAGTGCTTTAAGAGCGTCGAAACAATAGGGGATCAATCTCTCGCAATCGCGCATAATCGACTCATATCTCTCATTTTTTCGATACCATTCAAGCATTAAAAATTGTTTTCTATGGAATTCGCTTTTTGGCTCGTCTCGGAAGCAATAAGAAATATTAAATATCTTATCTAGCTCTTCCTCCTTAAGCGAGAGCAGCTCTTTCATGTGAAACTCTGGAGAAGTGTGAAGACTTAGTCCGGTCATCTTTCCCGATCTCTTTGACCTCACATCAAAAGGATGGACATGAGTCTCCATGCCTGGATTTTGCACCATTGGCGGAGTCATCACATCGGTGAAGCCTTTCGAGTTGAAAAAATTTCTAATGGCCTGAGTAAGGGCGAATTGATAGGTTAGTCGCATAAATGAAGCCACTCTTGAGTTTAAATCTTCCTAAGTCTTTCACTTCTAGCGCAAAAACGGAAGTCGCGCCAGCGAGCGCATGGTCGGGAGCGGTCGTGTTTCTGTTTGTGGGCGAGTATGTCCTTTTTATTAAGAGAAGCGAGACCATGCCAAGCCATCGCGGTCAAATCGCTTTTGTGGGCGGCCATCGCCAAGGGAATGAAACTCCAGAAGAGACAGCTAGAAGAGAGTTTGAGGAAGAGACCGGCCTTGATGCTTCACTTATTCAAATTAGAGGTTATTTAGACATTGTAAAGACCTCCACTCGATCTAAGATTTGTCCTGTTGTTTGCGAAATCGATTACGGGCCAGAAAAGTTTATAAAGGAGCATAAAAAGCAATGGCGAGTGGAGCGACGCGATGCTTTTTCCTTTTGAGAATGCTTCTGGACTGAAAGGTGGAGTTTTGCCAATAGCATACTTGGCGGGGGCAAAAGAACCATACGCTTCTTTCCTTTGATGAAGGGAACGTATCTTTCACATTCAGAAAATAATAATAAGGACCATATCCTGTGGGGCGCCACGGCGAAGATGATTTGGAACTTCTTCAATTATTACGATGAGCGCGCTAAATGAGACTAAAACTATTTAAAAGGTGATTTATGGAATTAAATGAAATATTAGGGCTATCGGGACTGATCGTTCTTATCGTTGGAACATTTTACGGGATGTTTTTCTCCAAAGCGAGCTCTCAGCAAATGGTCGAGCCGCCACAACTTGAGCCTCCTAAAAAAGAAGAAGCAAAAAAAGAGGAAGAGAAAAAAGTTCTCGATAAAGAAGAGGCCGTAGACAGAGTCGAGAAAATTGAGGAAGTTTCAAAGCCGGAGCCCAAACCAGAGCCTAAAGCGCCAGGCAAGTCTTGGTCTCAACGTCTCTGCTGAAGGACTCTCAAAGACTCGAAGCGATGTTTGGGGCAAAGTGACAGGGCTCCTAGGAAAAAGTGGCCTAAGTGAAGAAGAATTTGAGCAGATCGAAGAAATTCTATACGCTTCAGATCTTGCTCCTGCCCTTATCACCGAGCTTTTAGAGAGGCTTCAAAAAGAATACAACAAAGCTGATGAGGAAAAAGATTTTCTGAAAATCATCAAAGGCTTTTTAAAAGAGAAGATGGCCTCCGCCCAAGCAAAAGCCCCCAAAGACCTATACGAATTCAGTCCTCAGGACCAAAAGCCCAAAGTCATCATGATTGTCGGCGTAAATGGGGCCGGCAAAACGACCACAATAGGCAAACTTGCGACTAAACTTAAAACTCAGGGCGCTAAGGTCTACGTTGGCGCATGTGACACCTTTCGGGCGGCGGCCGTTGAGCAGTTGGAAGTTTGGTGCCAGAGGGCCGGGGTTGAAATTGTGAAGGCAAAAGAGGGGGCAAATCCGAGCGGAGTCGCTTACGAAACAGTGGAAAGGGCAGTGAAAGACCGAGGCCGACTACTGCATTATTGACACTGCGGGACGTTTGCACACCGCCGCAAATTTAATGGAAGAGCTGGCAAAGACAAAGAGAGTCATGAGTAAAGTGATACCAGACGCTCCGCATGAGGTGATGCTTGTGATTGACGCTATCACTGGTCAGAACGCTCTTCGTCAGGCCCAAGAATTTCATCGTTCTCTAGATCTCACAGGACTTATATTCACCAAGTGCGATGGATCTTCAAAGGCCGGTAGCGCTGTAAGCATAGTCAATAACTTGAATGTTCCAGTCGCCTATATCGGAGTCGGCGAGAACGTTGATGACCTTAACCGCTTTGAATTGGACGCCTATTTAGACGCGCTGCTCGGAATTGAGCAGAAACAAGAGGCTTAATCCAATTTAAGAAGCAGGTATAGGCCATATCAAAGAAATTGACTTGTTTTAGCACATTCATTACTCTGACTCTATGACCGCCAATAATGAAGGTTTAGAATTTAATATACTGGGATGTAAGGTACGCATCAAGCCAGAAGAGGCCCGCGATACGCAGGCTAAACGTGCCATAGATATAGTCAATCAAGAAATTGAAAAACTAAAAAGTTCAAACGCAAAACTTAGCGATATGGACTGCGCCGTTTTAACTGCCCTAAAGCTTGCTTCAGATAATATTGATGTGGAAAATGAGTACAAAGAGACCGCTCTTTCTCTTAAGAGCGGTATTAAAGACGCTTTGAACTTCATAGAAGAGGTTTCTCCTGGCAGTATGCAAGCTAGAAACTGATTTGAAGTGAGTGATCTATTAACTTATAAAAAAGAGTTAAGAAATCAGGCCAAAGCGATATTGAGCTCAATGAGCTTGGATGAAAAGAAAGAGGCGCTCCAGAGGCCTTGTCAAAGAACCTGGCAAACTACCTCCCTGTCCTAAATTCAAATCCCGACATTGGCGAGACCTTTGAGAGTGACAGACTTCTGGGGGGATTTTCGCCCCTAAAAGACGAGCTTGATTGGCATGTTTGCTTGAGAGAAACGGGATGGCGACCTTGTGTCCCAAGTGTTTTGGGCGACGGCCATATGGAATTTTTCAAAATTAGTTGGAAACTTCTCTCAAAGGCCTTTATGGGACTGACGATTAGCAACGCTTTCCCAAAGGTCAGACCAAGTGTTTTGATCGTCCCTGGACTTGCCTTCACAAAGGACGGCAAAAGGCTTGGGCGGGGCAAAGGCTATTATGATCGATATTTGGAGAGACAAAAATGTCTTCAAAATCGGCGTATGCTCTGAGGCCCAAATTATTGAAGAATTAAAAACTGAAAATCACGACGTTCAAATGGACGTCGTGATCACTGATAAAAATATATATAAGGGGTAAACAAAATGAATACAGAACTCATATTGGCCAGCGCCCTTTCTTTGGTCATCGGCGCCGTTGCGGCTTATGTCCTCTCAATGGGGAAAGTTAAAAACGTTCAAGCCGAAAAGCAAAGAGAGGCTGATGACATCGTCAAAAGGGCCAAAGACAAGGCTCATGATATCAAGAGGGAAGCTAAACGCGAGGCCAAAGAAATAGTCAATGAGGAGAAAGCTCAGCTAGAAAAAGACTATCAAAAAAGGACCCAGTCTCTGTCTGACCAAGAGAGAAGCCTCGCCAAAAAAGAAGTGTCTCTGGACCAAAAAATAGAAGCGAAAGATCGCGAGATGGACAAATTAAAAGATCGCGAGAAGGAAGTGGAAAGAGAAAAAGCTTCTGCCATCGCTGAAAGAGAAAGACTTAAGTTAAAGCAAGAAGAAATTTCTGAGAAGCTCGAAAAAGTCGCAGCGATGACTAAAGACGAGGCGAAAGAGCAACTTATCTCTGTCATGGAGGAAGAGGCGAAAGTTGACGCGGCCAAGAGAATCCGAATGGTCGAAGACGAGGCCAATGAAGAGTCTGAAAAAAGAGCGAAAAGAATTCTTGGGATCGCCCTTCAAAGATTCGCTGGTGAGTACGTTGCTGAACAGACCATCACTTCAGTTGAGCTTCCAGGCGACGAGATTAAAGGCCGCCTAATTGGTAGAGAAGGCCGTAACATTCGCGCCTTTGAGCAAATCTGCGGCGTGGACCTTATTATTGACGACACTCCAGGCATGGTCGTAATTTCTTCATTTAATGTTGTGAGAAAGCAAGTCGCCAAGATGACGATTGAAAAGCTTATCGCTGACGGAAGGATTCATCCTGCGAAAATTGAGGAGTTTCATGACAAGTCTAAGCACGAAATGGAAATGCGTCTAAGAGAGCTTGGAGAAAAAGCTCAGATGGAAATCGGCATTCATGGCCTTCACCCAGAAGTGCTTAAAATGCTAGGAGCTCTTAACTACAGAACGTCTTATATGCAGAACCAATATCAACACTCTCTTGAAGTGGGCTTTCTCTGCGGGGCCATGGCGGCAGAGCTTGGCATGAATGTTAAGCAAGCGAGAAGAGCGGGCCTTCTTCACGATATCGGAAAGGCGATTGACGCTTCCGCTGAAGGATCTCACGCGGTCGTGGGAGCTGACTTTATCAAAAAATATGGCGAAGACCCGGACATTGTCCACGCAGTTCGCGCTCACCATGAGGACGTGAAGCCAGAGACTGTTCTCGCCCACCTTGTCATGGCGGCAGACGCCCTTTCTGGAGCGAGACCAGGGGTCAGAAAATTCTTGAAAGAATCATATGTCTCAAGAGTTACTGACATCGAGAACATCGCCAATAGCTTTGAGGGCGTTAATAGAAGTTACGCCATTTCAGCTGGACGGGAGATTCGCGTTCTTGTTGAGAACGACAAGGTCGATGACGACGCGACAATTATGTTGTCTCGTGACATCGCCAAAAAGATTGAAGAAGAAATGTCTTATCCCAGGCACGATCAAGGTCTCTGTTATTAGAGAAACTCGGGCCGTTGGTATAGCGAAGTAGGACGTAAAATTGGAACAAAAGTTGGCCATAGTTACCGGAGCTTCTTCGGGCCTTGGGGAGGCCATGACTTGGTCTCTCCTTAACTCTGGCTATATAGTGTATGGGGGAAGTCGCTCCGAGTCCCCCATATCTCACTCAAACTTTATCGATCTTGAGCTTGATGTGAGACTTGAGTCCTCTGTGATTTCTTTTTATAGAGAAGTCGCAAAAGAAACCGAAGTTGTAGATCTACTGGTGAACAACGCCGGCATTTGTGAGCTCGCGACTGTGCAAGAGACTGACGGCAAAACTTTTGCTGATCAATTCGCCACCAATGTCATGGGCTCTTTTCATATGCTCAAACACTTTGAGCCTCTCATCATTGAGGAAGAGTCTTATATTATAAACGTTCTCGCGACAGCGGCCTTGGAGGCCTACCCTGGAGCTGGCTCTTATACTGCGGTGGAGATGGCGAAAAAAGGTCTCTGCGAGGTCGTTGAAAAAGAGTGGGCAAAGTACCACCTTCGTTTTACCAATCTCATCCTCGGAGCGGTGAATACGCCCTCTTTGGGAAGAGTATGAAGATGTGGATGTTGACCAAATGCTTTCTATTGAGCAAGTGATGGAGGCGTTTAATTTTCTTATCTCGAGCTCCACTGAATCTAAAGTCGCTGAACTTCTGCTTCAGCCAAAAAAGAGCTTTCTTAAGTAAATTCATTTTATTTCGCCAAGTTTTAGGGGCGGGCCGAAATGGGCTTCCTAAATTGGACATTTTATATGATTTCAGATCTTTATACCTTTGGCTGGCTCTATAAAAACAGCTTCAGTCCAATATTTCCCTTAATATATTCAATGGGTTCTTCCGATAGGGAGGCAGGGGATATTTCATAGATGAAGCATTTGAGTTTTATTTTCGCTTTTCAACTTCTTTTTGCGCCGCTGGTGTGGGCGCAAAAAGACGATGCTGCCTATATAGGCGGGGCCGAAGAAAAAAGTTCATTAATATTTCAGAAACTCTCAAAAGCAGCAGCCACATTGGTGAATTTCTTGACCAGGGGGACTATGTGTCGGCCTCTGGTAGAGAAGGTGCAATATGTTCCCTTACTAAAAGTGAAAAATACCAACAAATGGAGCTCGACCTGCTTCGAGAAGCGCAAGGCTATAGTTTCCTGGAAAGACTCGCAAAAATTAGACGCGGAAAAGACTTGCGAGATTTTGGAAAAAGTATTTGAAAAGCATCCGGATCTTGACGTTAACGAGGCAGCTTCGGCACCGTTCCTACGATCTCTTGGTGGGAAGGGGCGCTCAAAAAGAAAGTCTTTTGCCCCACATCCTTGCCAGAACAATAGATCGCTACACCAAACAAGGCCATAAAGAAAAAACTAAAAACTCGATCTTCGGTGTTAACCTGAAGTCGAGTAATAGAAACAATTTAAAAAGAAGCGCCGTTTTTAATCATAATTGCATGGCCATCGCAAAGGAGCTCATAGATCCGAGCATAAAGCTTGAAGAGCAATTTATGGGAAGCCTTGAGTGGGACCTTAAAAAAGCTGAAAAGATCCCCCTTAAGACTCAGCATGTGTATGTTACTGACGGCCAGGAAAATCAAAAAACATGTATGGGGCTTGGCGATGGGACCTGCTTGTTCTACTCTAGCGATTTTCAAACTGGCTGCAACCAATTCGAATGCACTGGAGCGGGAAAAAACTTCTGAGATGAAGACCTCTCTCAAGTTGTTTCTGCGGTTAGCCATTATTCTAAAAGCGAGTTTATTCCCAAAGGAGACGAGAACTTCTGTGTGGACTGTCTGGGAAAAAGCTATAATGCTATGAACTCACAAGAAAGATTTTGCGGCCGACGAGCAAAGCTTCAAAACGATGTTATTGATGAAATCTCGGGGAAAAAAGCAGGACAGGAATTGTTCGACGTTATAGGAAGTTTGGAGAATCTTAAAAACCTAGAGTACCTTGAGACCGATGAGCCTTCTCTGCAAATAATTGTTTAAATGAGCTTGAGAGAGTCATGACGTGGTCAGAGAAAACATGCGACTCAGGCATTTCTAAAGATAATTATAAGAAAAGAATAAACAAGGCGCTTAAGGTGGCAGGGTTGCCATCAAAGTTTGAAACAGGGTTTGGAAAGCTCAAACAAGATCTTATGATGATCGTTGATCCTCAGCAGGAAGGGCATAGCTGTAGGGAGGCGCTTGCCAACAAAAAAAGATTGGCACTTATATCAGCCCGCCAATCAAAAGTATTTGGAGGCGTTTGCTGAAGTTCTAAACGCCACGAGAGAAAACCCTAAGATCGCCGCGAAATTAAGCTCGGCCGATTGTTCAGAGCTAGGTGAAGGCAAAGACTTTACCGCTTTCATTTCAGAAGAATTGGCAGAACAATTGGTAGATGACTTGGCCGACGCTCTAAGAAAAGACTATAAAAAACTTCGAGGGATTAAAAGATGAGACAAAATTAAGAAGAAAAATACTTACGAAATCATCTGCGTGCAATAAGAAAGACTTTTCCAACAAGGACTTTGTTAATCTTATGTTTTGCAATGAAGGAAACTCGTTGGCAAGAACAGTGTTTAAGGAGGCCGGCGCAAAAATAAAACAGAAACTGAAAGAGTATAAGCGCGAAAAAAACTTAAAAGAGTCAGAGTCAGGAGACGCCTTTAACGACTTTCTCGCTAAAAAAGATGTTTTGAAAAACTATTCCAAGGCCACCTATGCTGCCCAATTTAAAAACATTTTGAATTTGGCCATGAGCATGGACCCTCATATCAAAGGCAGTCTGGACAATTGGAAAAGCGCCTGCGACGCCTTTGACAGGGCAGAGAGAGTGGAAGCGCCGATCAGCTCATTTTTTACTGGAAGGCTTTTTGCCTCTGAGCCTGGAAGAATTAATGACATGGCCAACAACTCCTGCAAGGAAAGCATAAATAAGCTAAGCAATACTCTATGCGTCACAGATCCTCTAATACCTGAGCCCGGAGAGGGGACTCAGGAAAACCCAATATTCCAAGCAAGACTTTGCTCTTGTCTCAATGAGGTCCTTAGCGAAAATCGCTAGTAAGGAAAAGACCTTTTGGGAAATCCATTGGTTGTGAAGTGCTTAGCATGACCCAGACTCCAAGGCATTTCAATGACGCCGCATTTTTCCAAGGAAAAGACCTTAACTTTTGGTTCTCGGGGAAACCCTAATAATTGGAGTGATCATAAAAAAGAAGTTGTAAGAAAGAAGCACGATTTGGAGCCATCTGCTTTCGGCCTTAATATTCCAACTCTAAAAACCCAAAAAAATGGATGTGACCCAAGGCTTTATAAGGAAGCTCTATCGAATTTTCGGGAACCCTATAATATGTCCTACTTGCCAGTGGGGGAGATTATTAGGAGAAGAAAGGCTGATGAAGCTATTTCAAGCATTGCCAATAGCTCAGCTCGCTGCTTCAGGCTCAATGCCATCCACATTGTTTGATCCGACTGGGGGAAGTCATGAAATTCCCGTTTAAAACTTCCAAGATGGCGAAGCTCCGATTTTGTGGAGGCCAATAGCCACCTTTTAACTCGCGAGAGCCTGCTTCGGTAAACCTCGGCGGGTCTCGAAGTATAGCCTCTGTGGATGAACCTGAGCGTGTTGAAGAGCCGACTCCGAAAAATATAAGAATGCTGACTCGATTAACTCAAAAATCTTCCAGTTCTTTTTCTTCAACCTATGAGAGCGCTTATAACTCCTCGAGCCCTACTCAAACTCCGAAGAGCTATTTATGAAGAGGAGGGCGAAGCAAACACCTCTCCAGGACTCGATCTTCCCCATAGTGACGAAAAATTGGCGAAAGCTATTCAAACTGCTCGGAATGGAAACGATCCTGAAATGAAAGATCTTTTGAAAGAAATCCTGAAAGGCCAAAAGAAAGGCAGTCGAAGTTCAGGCCCTTAGAAAGGAGCTTGGAGGCGCAAAGATCAGAGCTTGAAGAAAGCAAAAAGCTAATCAAAGAGCTTAAAGAATCAAAAAAGGCAACCGTCAAAGATAAATCGGGAGAGGTCATTATACCTCAGACCAAGAACGTTAAAAAACTAGCAAAAAGCTCTCAATTATATTCCTAGATATGAGGTCGCTCGCTGATAATAAGGGGCCAGTGGAGTTCGTGGAACGCGCTTATTATACAAAAGGGCGAGGGAAAGCGAGCATTATGCCTGACTTAACGAAAACACTCCCCGGAAAAAATGTCTTTTTCCAATTACCAAGGCCAGTCACGGCAAAGCGCATCTAGAGGCCTGCCTGAAGCTGCAATAAAGGAAAATCGAGAGATCAATAATTCGTTCCTTAAATCCTTTGACACAACGAAATTCTCGAAAGAGGACGGGACCTAGACCTCGAGTCCTACGCTAAAAGCTATGTGACTCACCTGAAAGAAAACGCGGGAAACTTGCGCTCTTTAGTGCTTTTCAACTCACAAGGTGTGCCAGAAAAATTAAGAGTTCCTGATCCGAGCGCAAAGACGAATTTAGGGAAGTGAAAATTCCCGAGGAAATGAGAGAGACTCATTTTGGAAGAGGTTCAAAAAGAAGAGGCCACGGACTTTGGGCAATATGAATTGGCCTTCTTTGCAGAGTCGTTTATTGACTACCAGAAAAAGCAAAAAGACAAACAGATTTCTTTAGCCTCGCTTATTGAAAAACTAAACCAGCCACTGCAGAATCTAAGAAATTGAAGATAATCCCCATCTTCAATTGTTATTCCCATGCAAATGACGGACAAGTTCCTACCTGGGTCCTTGTCCGTGTGGATGCAAAAAAGGGAGTCCAGTGATGAGCTTGACGGCAAACTTGAATTTCCGGGCGGGAAAGTCGAGCCAAAGAAACGCCCCAGGCCGCGGCGCTTGAGAGAGCTTAGAAGAGGAGACCGGCGCCATGGCCTCACTAGAGACCTTAACTCCATTTAATGTCTACACCCACACCTATGGAAAAGGCGAAGGGGCCAAAACTGTGCAATTGCATGTCTTTATTCTGAAGAAGTCAGAGGGCTTGATTCCAGGCGGGCTGGTATGAAATTAAGCCGACTGGGAAGAGAACTTTTTGGCCCAAATTCCTGGCGCAAACCACCGAATATTCAATGACCTAATTAAGGAATTTCTGACATGATTACGGTACATTATCATGTGTTGATCACTTAAGTATAAGAATTTATTGAAGTTTTGGAACTTTAGATTCACTAAGGTTGTTTAGTGCTATAATATATACTAATAATTGCGTTGACCGAATGAACGGTTAACCAAGGAGTTTTCGCATAGAGCCCCCATCGAGTAGTTTTAATTTTCTCACTACAATTCCCAATCAAAGTTTTAGCATCATTTTAAATCGGAGCGTGGCGTGAACGGCCAGACGCAGGATGTCCTAGTATTTATAGGCGGTGTTTTGCTTTCCGCTTTTTTCTCGGGTTCTGAAGCGGCGCTGATTAGCATCCCCGCCAAAAGAGTGAAGCAGCTGATTGAGGAAGGCGGCCCCAAGGCGAAGGCCCTGAACTTTTTGGCGGAAAGACCTAGCGAAATTTTGACCACCATTCTCATTGGAAATAACTTTGTGAATATTTTTGTGGCCTCTCTTGGCGACCACTATCGCGCAAGGTTTTTTTGCGAGCGATGCAATTGGCTTACGCTGTCGGGATCACAACGCTTTTGATCCTTGTTTTTGGTGAAATTATTCCCAAGACTTTCGCGAGAAACCATAGCGAAAGACTGGCGCTTCCTATGATTAGGATTCTTCAAGTTTTCTATTATTCTATTTTTCCAGTGGTGAAGTTCTTTATGATTATTATTGAAGGCGTGCTTGGAAAGAATGCTCAACTAAGTGAGAAAGCTTGTCACAAAGGCCGATATTGAATTTATGGTCAATGAGGCCGAAAAAGAGCGCTCAATTGATTCGAAACAAATTGATCTTTTGAACTCCGATTTTGAGTTTCCGACCATCAAAGTTAAAGACATTATGGTCCCGAGAAACCAGGTTCACGCCATTAAAAAAGACGCGACTTATGATGAGATTCTCGCCCTTGTGAGGGAAGTGGCCCATAGTCGATATCCTGTTTTTGACGAAGACCTTGATTCAACGTTAGGCTTTTTGCATGTGAAAGATCTTTCCTTTGTGGAGATCGACCAGAGAGATAGCTTTGATGTCACTAAGCTTGTGAATGAGCCTTTCTTTGTTTATGAGCATATGAAAATTCAAGCTGTCTTTGATCATATGAACCGAAAGAAAGTTCACCTCGCTCTTAGTCAAAGATGAGAACGGGCTGGTGGTGGGAATTGTCACGCTTGAAGACATCATGGAAGAGATCTTTGGAGAAATCCAAGATGAGCATGATGACGAAGATGATGGCATTCCGAAGATTCCTCAGAACCATTTGACGAGGGGCTAAGAGTTCCGGCGGGCATCTCTCTTAGAGACCTTTATAATGAATATGACATTAAAATTCCTCTTAACGATAACTACTCCACGTTGAGGGGCTTTCTTCTCGATATGCTTGGCAATAATTTTCCTAAAGAAGGAAATATTCTTTTCTGGGAAGGCCTTTCTTTTAAGCTTGAAAAAGTTCTGGAGAATGAAATTGAGGAAGTAGAAATTGAAAGCACCGATGGAGAAAAGCATATTATTCGCCGTGATGAGGACGATGAGGAGCTTGATCATCAGCCAGCAGAAGATATTGACACTTCGGCCTACTCAGCAAAATAACACTATTGAAGGATTTCACTTTGACGTCGCCGAGCACGCTGGCGCGGCAGGCGAGACGAACTGTCCTCCCTTTAAGTGACCCTTCGCCATTTTTTTTCTCGTACACTTCTATGATGGCCTCGATTGTGTTTTGCTCCACGGCTGAAGGCTTTTTGAGATTGTCCTCTCCCTCAATGATTTCGATCCGCATGCGCCGCATGAGCCGGCGAGGCAACCGTGAGGCAATTGGTGGCCCTGGTTGTCAAGCGCGTCAAAAAGAACATCGCCCTCTTCCACTTCAAATACTTGAATTTCTGAGGTTTTTCTATCAATTAATGACACTCTGGGCATATAACTTTTATCCTTAGGGGCCTATAAAAGGGGCGATCAAATATTATGAAAATTGTACCTTAGACAGGGATAATTTCAAGGAGTTACATACATGCTAAGTTTCGAGAAACTTTATTCAATGGGACACGAAGAAGTTGTCTTTTTTAGTGAGCCATCTTGCAATTTAAAAGCAATCGTTGCTATCCATGACACGACGTTTGGGCCTAGCCCTTGGCGGGACTAGAATGTGGCCATATCAAAGTGAAGAAGAAGCGTTGGAAGACGTGCTAAGACTTTCTCGCGGCATGACCTATAAGGCGTCTGTAAGTGGGCTCAATCTCGGAGGCGGCAAAGCCGTTATTATTGGAGATCCTAAAAAGGACAAGTCTGAGGCGCTATTTAGAGCTTATGGACGTTTCATTGAGTCTCTTAATGGCCGTTATATTTCCGCTGAGGACGTCAATATTAATGTTCATGACGTTGACCATATCTATACAGAAACAAACTATGTTTGTGGCGTGGACAAGGCCCATGGCGGATCCGGTAACCCTGCCCCTTACACCGCTCTTGGCGTTTTTAGAGGCATTCAAGCTTCCGCATTCAAAACTTGGGGAAATAAGTCTCTTAAAGATAAAGTCATTGGCCTTCAGGGCGTAGGCTCGGTCGGCAGCGAGCTCGCTCAACTGATCACTGAAGACGGTGGAAAAATCCTTTTCACCGACATTAACGAGGAAAATCTCGAGAGATTTAAAAATGACTTTCCTAAGCGCAGAATATATCGCTCCAGACGCGATCTATGACGCGAACATGGACATCTACGCTCCCTGCGCATTGGGGGCGACTATTAATGACAGCACTATTGATAGGCTTAAGTGTAAAGTCGTCGCGGGCGCGGCCAACAACCAACTTAAAGAAGATCGTCATGGCGACATTCTCAAAGAAAAAAACATCCTCTACGCTCCAGACTATCTGATCAACGCCGGCGGACTAATGAATGTTTCCATAGAGTTTGAAGGCTGGAATGATATTAAATCAAGGAGAATGGTCGACACGATTTTTGACACGACCTTAGACATTTTTAAGATCGCTGAGACGCAAAATATCTCAATCAATAAGGCGACTGATGTTCTGGCCGAGAGAAGATTGGACGCTATGAAAAAGATTCAGACGACTTATCTTGGCAAAGGCAGCGGCGGCCATCGCTTCCCTGGCTCGAAGGTTAGACATAATAAGATCTAATAGGACAAATTTTTAAAAAAGTACTAGCCTCCCTTAAGGGAGGCTTTTTTTATGAAAAAAGACAGATACACTACGGTAGTCAAGATCCTCGATTCTCTTTATCTCGGAAGAGGGCGATATTATCGCCAATCTCGCCAACACCACGGCCGTTTTAAAAGAGTACATGAATTTCTTCTGGGTCGGGTTTTATCTAGCGCATGAGGAAGACGGCCAACTTGTAGTCGGCCCGTATCAAGGACCTCTTGCTTGCGGGCGCATCAAGCCCGGCAAGGGCGTTTGTGGCCACGTCTGGTCCACAGGCGTTACAGAGATCGTCGATGATGTGCATAGTTTTCCAGGGCATATTAGCTGCTCGCCGAAGGCCAAGTCAGAAATCGTCGTGCCGATCAAAAAAAATGGCAAAGTCGTTGCTCTGCTCGACATAGATAGCGACAAAGAGGCGGACTTTGACGCAACGGACAAGCGCTTTTTGGAGAGTATTTGCTCCGAAATCTCAAAATTATACGAGTAAGATTTTGCTGTAGAAGCACTTTTAAAGCTTTTTAGGGCCGGTTTCACGCATGTAAGTCGATGTAAGTTGCTCTCGTATGCCCGATAGGCAATGATTGTCCCCAGGAAATTTTTAACACCCACGGAAAAGGGGACATATGAAAAACTTTGTGGTCCTTAACGCTTTTATCATCCGCCTTCGCTGCTACAGCTATGGCGTCCAGCTTCTCTCCAAAAGTCATTTACGGAGAAGACAATAGAATCGATGTATACGAAGAAACAAATGAGAATCTAATCAAGTTGTCCGAATCTACCGCGGCAATGATTCCTAACAGAAACGTTAACAGAGTTAGCGATTATGAAGTCGAACTTGGCGGAAGCTCTCTTGAGGATAGAGGAATCTGCGGCACTGAAAGATTTGCCAAGCAACCGAGCTCCGCAAATTGCTCTGGTTTCTTGTCGGCAAAAACAAGCTTGTGACGGCCGGACATTGCATGAGAAGCCAATCTGCTTGTGACGGAAGCGTGTGGGTCTTTGACTTTAAAGTAGACTACGCTGACCAAGCGAAGGTCTCTGTGGACGCTACAAACGTTTATAAGTGTAAAAGAATCATCGCTCAAACGCTCAATAGTTCAACAAATGATGACTATGCTCTCATTGAGCTTGAAAGAGATGTCGAAGGCAGAGAGCCTCTTAAAATATAGAACAGAGGGATCCCCTAAAAAAGGCGACAATATCGTGGTCATTGGTCATCCAAGTGGGCTTCCGACCAAGATCGCTGGTGGAGCTAATATTAGAAGCGTAAATAGCGTTTATTTTCAGGCAAACCTTGACACTTACGGCGGTAACTCTGGCTCAGCAGTCTTTAATGCTGACACTGGTCTGCTAGAGGGCATCCTCGTTCGCGGAGAAAGAGACTATGTTTATGACAGCGCTCAAGGCTGTAAAGTTTCAAATGTTATCTCCAACACCGGCGGTAGTGGCGAGGACGTGACCAGAATCACTAATATCAAAGAGCTTATGAACAATAGCGATTCTGGAGCTGGCTCTTGACAATGGTTCTGATAATGGTGACGATGGCTCGTCTGACGATGGATCTGGGCTCGACGACGGTGATGAAGACCAATATGCTGATCTTCCAGACTGGCTTCGTTGGATTCTAGGTCTTCCTAGAAGAAGCTAAGGGACTGGGACGTAATATCCCATCTCATCTTTTATAAAAGTAATTATAGGGCCCTCTTGGTTTGATGCTACGAGGGCCTTTTTGTTTTCATCGTACTCAATCGCTGATGCAGAACTTAGCTGTCCTGCGCCTTCGATGACTTGAATTCACTGTCTAAATTCTTTAAAAAAACTCTGATACGATCTCCTTCCAGAACAAAACGCTTTCCTTTGAAACACAAATGTCTTTCGCCTGCAGCGGCTCGAGTTCTGTTTTGGCGAGAACATCGGTAGAGTGCTCTGGGAGCCTTCCATCGGGATCGGCGTGAAGATTGAAGGCCTTGAGCCAGCCGTCTTGCTGAGAGAAGGCATAGATTCTTTTGGAGTCAGGGTCTATGGAGAACCCTGTCACGTTTGCAAGCTCTTTGCTTATGAGCTTTCTTCTTGGAGCGATATTGCCGCCGTAAGAAGCGGGGAAGCTAAGCACTGAGATATTCTTCGTCCATTTTATGGTTTAGGACATAAATCCGCGGCTCTTCTTCATCAAGATTCAGCTTTCATGATCTTGAATTTGGTTAATCGGGTCTGTGGGCCGTGCGGTGAAGTCGCCATTAGTAAGAAGGAGGATATTTTCAAGGGCATGAATGCCGGCGCTATTGATTGGATTGTTTCGATATGATGCTCTTGCAATCTTCCGGCAGAACATTTCCATCTTTTCCATGGCATCTTCGCTAAGAAAAGCATTCTTCAGGCTCTATCGCATAGCGCTGTAGAAGTAAATAGTAAAAGAAATAAAAATTTCATATTAATTACCATCTAGTTGTAAGTTGTACTGAGGCGTGGCAAAGCCCGAATCGTCCACGTCTGCATCTCCAGAATATGGCACTGAAAAGTTAAATGGGTCATCATATTCAATCGTGATGTGGACAGCTCGCTCCAATTGCTAAGGTTTGACCTGAGCAATTATCAGTCCCTGTTCTGAAATTGTCGCTGCCATGAGAATGATACATTTAACGCAGCAGTAGTTGGCGCATTTCCAATATTCACGATAGTAAAAGTTCTCACCTGGCGACACTCCACCTCGATTTCCATAGCTAAATGTTGCGATAGGAACGCCAGAGTACTGCCATTCTAGAGCCGGCGTTCCGTCATTTACTCTGACTCCTCCCGTCTGCAGGCGCGCAAAAGTTAAGTCGCTGATTGGGTTGGTCGGCAAGGTCTTCTATTGATCCGCCACCTAATTGAAGGGGGCCATTGATCGCTATTCCATTACCATCATAGTCACTTGCTGTGACGGTGTAGCGATAAAGTATGCTTGAGGTGCCCGTGCCAGATGTGTAGGCCGCATTCTCAGAGCTTGTTGCCATGGCAAAAGGAAGTTGGGTGCCAGACACATTTACCGTTTCGCTAAAATTCGCAGTCATGTCGATATCGGCCCCAACGGTGTAGTTATTATTCGCCACGCTAATAGAGTTTATAGTCGGAGCGACCGTGTCTTTTGTGACAGAGACGGCCGCAGAGGTGGCGGAGTTGCCGGATGTATCGGTCGCCACCACTGTGAGGGAATGCGCGGCCTCAGCATAAGATGTTGAATTAAAGGTTCCTGAAAGGCTTGCTCCATCGCACGAAACGCCGGCCTGGCCTGGGGCGCTAGCGCCGTTGACTTGAATATCATATGTTGCCGAAGCGTCGTCACAGGTGCCAGTAATAGCGTAGTTCGCCGCGTTTGAGGCGATATTAATATAATCACCATTTGAAGGAGAAGTTATCGCAACTGTAGGCGCGACCGCGTCGACAAAGACAGCTGGGAAGCTGGTCGTCGTGAGAGTCAAGGTGGCGTCGTTTCCATTGACGTCTTTTATTGTCCCTCCGGACGCGGCAATCGCGGCCGCCAGAGCGATACCGTCAAGGTCTTCGTTTCCTGCTGCGACCGTGTAGTCAAAAGTGACCGCGTTTGGGCCGGCTGCTCCTTGGTAAGTGAAGGCGGGCGAGCCGGACTCAGTATTAAAGGTAGCGTTTATTTTTGGAGGCCCTCCAGCAACATTGACAGTGTCGTCAAAAGTGACAGTGACCGTGACGGTCTGGCCAAGGTCATAGGTGTTCGCGGGAATGGTGACGTTGGAAACGATTGGCCTTATGCCATCGACAAGAACATTGGTGAGGTTTGGCAGATCATCAGTGATGTCGTAGTCGGTCTCATTTCCGCCTCGGTCTTTAATGCTTCCTCCATTTTGCTGGATAGCTGGTCAGAGAAATTTGAATGCCGTCTGTGTCCTCATAGTTTTGCTGAACATTCCATCTGAAGACGAGGTCTTGAGTTCCCGTTCCTCCAGCGTAAGAGGCATAACGAGTGAGCCCGCCGATATCGAGTTTTAGGCGAGGAGTTCCTGTGACATTCACAATTTCGCTATAGTGGACCGTAAAGTTCATTTGATCGCCAATTATATAAGTCGCGTCCGCAGGCGCAGTGATGCTGTCAACAACGGGAGTGGTCGCGTCCACTAGCATGGCGCTTGTGTCGAGGGCCGTGGCGATAGCGGCCATGTCTGTGTCAATATTTGTCCCTTGGCCATTTTGAATTTGCGCTCCATTCAGATCAATTGGAGAGTTGATTGTAAGGCCCGTATGGTCCTCGTCTACTTCGTCTACCACCACATATCTGAAGACCAGGCTTTGAGTGCCTGTCCCTCCGCTATATTCCACCATGATGTCCGGGCCTGAAGAATCGAGTTGCATCGGTATACGCGGAATGCCTCCTGTTACATTTACAACTTCATTGAAATTTAAAGTGATATAAATCGTTTCGCCACTGTTCCAATAGTTGTCCGCTGGCGGTGTGGGCAAGCTTATAGAGGTCACCACTGGAAGTGGAGAGTCCACGAGAACGCCTGGAGCAAGAGGGGCCTCAATCACAAGGTAGGCGTTCTTTGCGCTCGCGTCCTTAATGGTTCCTCCGTTAAGGTCAATCGCGTTCTGAACATCGATTCCATCTTCGTCCACGTTCCCTGGAACGACCTCCACTGTGAAGTTAAGGGTGTCAGTGCCGCTGCCGGAAACATAGTTGGCGTAGACTGTGTTCGCATCAAGGTCGACAAGGAGACGAGGAGCCCCCGTCACATTAACGACTTCACTAAACTTGAGAGAAAAATCCAAGTCTTGTCCTGTGGTATAGGTTCCGTCGGCGGGAGGAGTAAAGACGGTGACAACGGGGCTGTCTCCGTCAATATCTACCGAGCCCGCGCTTTTCCCTCCATGGGTCAAAGTGGCCTTATTGCCAGCGCTGTCAGTTATGCTGCCCCCGTTGAGTCCAATAGGCGAATCGATGGTGATGCCAGTTGCCGTATCAGTCGCTGTGACGGTGTATTTAAATAATAATGTTGTGCCGCCAGAGCCAGAAACATAAGAAGCGTAGACTGTGGAGCCTCCTACCGTCATAGGCGTTTGGGGAGTCCCTGCCACATTAACGGCCTCATCAAAGGTGACGTAAAAACTCATCTCGTCGCCAAGATAATAAGTTTTAGGTAGAGGGGCGGTGATAGAGTCAACAGTGGGAGCGACTGTGTCCACGAGAACGCTCTCTGTATTTGGAGCGCTAAAGTCAAGGTTCGCGTTTTGAGTTCCCGCTGTTCCATCAAATTTGACGCTTCCGCCATTTAAGTCGACGGAGGTGGACGCCACTTCAATGCCATCTTGGTCTTCATCGGCCGCGGCCACGACAATAGGTGAAGGTCAGATTCTTGGTGCCATTTCCGGAGGCATAATTTGCGTAAACAGATGAGCCGCCAATATCGAGCGCTATCCTTGGGTTGCCAGTCACTGTGAGTCTATAAGGGTGGGAGAGGACAAAGCTGATGGCCTGAGCTTTCACGTAGGTGCCGGCAGCAGGTCCAGAT
This sequence comes from uncultured Bacteriovoracaceae bacterium, assembly GCA_963747475.1. GTDB lineage: Bacteria > Bdellovibrionota > Bacteriovoracia > Bacteriovoracales > Bacteriovoracaceae > UBA845. Next base: position 42,661 of record CAVVFE010000014.1, on the reverse strand, counting down.
AGAGTGGCGGAGTTCTCCACTTCCCGGTGACCGGAAAAGAGCGAAGCGCTTTCTTCAGTTTCTTCGAAGTTGCAGCTCGCAAAAATGGTGAATATAAGCGGCCATACGGTGTTTCTCATCCTACCCCTATCTTAAGACTTATCGGAATCTGGATACTGAAATTGAGAGCTTAGCTCGTTTTGTCACAAATCATTTTCGGATTTGCCCAAGGACGTTGGCAATTTCGGGGGCAAAGGCAAATTTTCCCTTATAAGTCCTTATAATCATTTCCTGCTAAAATAAGAATATGCGATTTTGGCCCCTTATTTTTCTTCTTTTTTGCTCCTGCGCTCAGAGGATCAAAGTCCCTATTAACCGGATGGTTTCTCCTGAGGCAATTGGTCGGGGACTCGATGTGGAATATAAGCAAACTGGCTTTAGTGAAGGCCGCCTCAATTTTGAAGATTCAAAAACAGATAATCCGCTCGATATGGGGACTGTGAAGGACAGAGAATTTTATATGGCCTTGGGAATCGCCCCCACTGTGGACATCTTTTATAAGTCTCCTGAGCAGACTGTCGGTCTCCTGGGACTGAAGGTTCAGTTAATGGGGCCTCCCAGTCGAGCGAGAGCTCTAGGGAATAAGCTCTGCTTTTACTTTCGGCATGGGAGCAAACAGAGACAGTTTTGAAGGGACCTATGATGTGAAACTAAAATCAGAGGCGACAGAAGTGAGCCTTATTCATGGATACCGTTTTTCTCCTTGGGTGATGATTTATGAAGGAATAAGTTATAGTAAATACGAGTTCCGAGGAGAAATCTTGAATACCACCTCGGCCTTCACCTCTGACGAGTTTGACTATACCGCTGATGGCATTATCGGCGCTCACGCTGGTCTCGAAGTGGGAGGCGCACACGTTTAAATTTAAGCTTGAGTACGCTGCTCAGAAAATCAAATGGAGCCATACGCCTGAAGAGCTCTATCATTCTCTTGGAGCGGCGTTAGTGGCGACCTTTTAGCCAGGAACAAATTGCCCAAAATCCTCACTGGCCTGGCCTACATGCTAATATTTAAGGGTATGCGAGCTTTCTCCTTAGCACTCCTCATTCATCTTTTCCTTTTCAGCGCATGCGGTGCTGAAATTCGAAGACGCGACCTTTCCAGAAATCTTGCCTTCCGCAAGGGCGCTTGGCGATGGGCAACGCTTATATGAGCAAAGTTGATGACTCGTGGTCCGCTTTCTATAACCCCGCGGGACTTGGGACTGTGCGAGGCCTTAAGTTTCATCTGACAAATCTCTATCTTGAAACTAATAATGGCTATCTCGATATCACAGGTGGGCAGGGGAGTATTTTTGATTCCACAGGCAATTATGCCAAGGCCTACGATGCTGAAGGCCTCAGAAACCTTCTCTCAGACACTCCCGGAAGAATCTCTCACGCTCGTTTTGGGCTTTTTTCCCAACATCACCTTTAGAGGCTTCACGCTTGGCTGGGTCTATTCCCAACAAAACCGGGGCAGAATCAAAAGTGAAAATGCCGACTATGAGCTTGCGGAGAGGACCGATAGCGGGCCATTGATGGCCTTAAACCTCTCTCTCTTTGGCGGCGTTTTAAAGTTCGGTGTAACGGGAATGATCCTCACAAGAAAGCAAATCATAAAAGATATTCCTGAAAACCAGCCTACAAGCATTGATGAAGATGTCGATTTTAAGAAAGGCGACAATGACGCATTTGACGGCGGGAACGAGAATCACGCTTCCCGTTCTTTTTGCTTCCGACTTTTAGTGTTGTGTACAGAAACTCAGCGGCAGGAAAGTGGTACAGCACAGAGCTAGGCGGGGCGCCTGATAGTATCCCTCAAACGATAGATGGCGCCTTCTCTATCACGCCCTTTACAGGAAGAATGTCTCGGCTTCATCTGGAAGTCGATTATCGCGACCTTGGAAATGCCTACTCAGATGTTTCCGCCAAAAGGAAAGGTCCAAGCGGGAATGGAGTTTGATTATATGAGAAAGTACTTTGTTCGCTTTGGCTATGCGGAAGGCTGGGGCTCAGCGGGCGTCGGTGTTCGCAATAAAAAGTTTGTATTTGATCTGACTACTTATGCCGTCGAGGCCGATGAAACGAGCGACGCTTTTCGCCAAAAAGAGGACAGGAGGTATGTCCTCTCTCTTGCCTCTGGATTCTAATAGACCGAATTTAATACTTTATTCTGTAAATCTTACACTTCCATCCGCCTGTCCGGACATCTATGGCCATAGGCGCTATAAGCTGCTAAAAACATTCAAAACTTAAGCATTTAGAGGGTTCGATTCTCTCCCACATGTGTGGACACAAACAAAGGCAGAAAATGAAAAAGCAAAATCCGTACGCTTCCTTTCTGGAAGACCTGGAAAAGCCCGCCCGTTACATCGGAGGCGAGCACTTTATCTCCACCAAAAATTGGGACGAAATGATAGGCAGGGCGGCGCTCTGTTTTCCCGACACATATGAGATTGGCATGAGCCATCTAGGCTTTAAGATTTTGTATGAAGAAATCAATAAGCACGAAAGTATGTGCGCCGAGCGCTGTTTCGCTCCTTGGGTCGATATGGAAAAGGAAATGCGCAAACGCGATCTTCCTTTAGTGACTCTGGAAAATTTTAGGCCGCTTAATGAGTTTGATGTGGTGGGGTTCTCGCTTCAATACGAGATGAGCTACACCAATATTCTCAATATGCTTGATCTTGGCGGCATAGGCATTTGGCAAAAAGACAGAAAAGAAGAGGACCCTTTTGTCATCGCTGGAGGGCCTTGCGCCACGCATCCTGAGCCGATAGCTCCATTTTTAGACTTTATTCTTATTGGCGATGGAGAGAAAATCTTTTCTCGCATCGTGCACTTTATTGGCGAAGCGAGAAGAAACGGCCTTAAAAGAGATCATATACTTTTTGAGCTCGCTAAATGGGACGGCATCTATGTGCCAAGTTTTTATGAAACTGAAATCGACGAGCAGAGCTGTCTTGAAGTCGTGACTGGACCTAAGCCTGAGTTTGAGGGCGAAATCAAGCTCCTCGCGTTCAGCGCTTTTTTGTGGACAGCCTTAAAGACTATCCATTTCCCACAAAGTCGCCCATTCCCCACATGACCGCGATCTTTGATCGCTTTTCTGTTGAGCTTAGTCGCGGCTGCACGGAAGGCTGTCGTTTTTGTCAGGCGGGGATGATTTATCGCCCCGTAAGGGAGAGAAAGCCTGTTGATGTCATGAATCTGGTCATGGACGGCATTAAAAATGGCGGTTTTGATGAAGCGAGCCTTACTTGCCTTTCCACCGCCGACTATTCAGCGGTGACACCGCTTGTTGTGGATCTTCTTAGATAAGCTCTCTAAAGACCGATCCACTCTTGGGAATTAGCTCTCTTAGAGCTTACGGCCTTGATAATCGCGTGCTTGATAAGCTTGCTGAAGTGAGAAACACTTCACTTACTTTTGCTCCGGAAGCTGGCAGCCAGCGCATGAGAAAAGTCATCAATAAGAACGTGTCCGAAGAGGACATGATGACCACCGCTCGCGAGGTGTTTAGTCGCGGTTGGAAAAAGATGAAGCTTTATTTCATGATTGGCCTTCCAACTGAGGAAGACGAAGACGTGATCGCCATTATGGAGACGGGCCTTAAAGCAAAGCAAGTGGCGCAAAAAGAATGTGGTGTTGGAAATCCAAATATCACGATCTCCGCTTCTTCTTTTGTGCCTAAGCCGCACACGCCGTTTCAATGGGCGGCCATGATCACTTTGGACGAAATTATTAGAAAGCAAAACCTTTTAAAGGACTACGCCGTAAAATACGGTCTATCATTTAGAAAGCATTACTCAAAAATTTCTCACCTTGAGGGAATCGTCTCCCGTGGTGACAGAAGAGTCGGGACGATGATCTACAAGGCCTGGGAGAAAGGCTGTCGCTTCGATGGTTGGGACGAAACTTTTGATCACGATAAATGGATCGAGGCCTTGGAAGAGACAGGGATTGAGCCTCAGTATATGCTTGGAACCATTCCTGTGGGAGCGCGCCTTCCTTGGGACCATATAGATGTGGGCCTTGAGGACAAGTTTTTAGAGCGCGAGTGGAAGAAAGCGACTAAAAATAGGCTCTCTCCTCCTTGCGGCAAGGTCGCGGGAATGATCGTTCACCACACAAACTTGGAGTCGCTTGAAAAGACTTTTGACGTCGATAAGAAAAGGCTTGTCTGCTATAGCTGCGGAGTTGAATGCGATCTTAAAGAGATGGTCGAAGAAAGAAGAGACTACCTTGGATCAATGAACGCCACCAAAGACCTTCCATACGAGCCGCCAAAAGAGAGAAAGAAGATCGTTGAGCTTCGCGAGAAACGCGGACAGAACGTTGGACATAAATATAGAATCGAGTTTTCAAAAATTGGGCCACTAAGCTTTATCAGTCATCTCGACACTCAGAAGATCGTGGCGAGAATCTTTAAGCGGGCCGAAGTGCCGCTTCTGTATTCAGAAGGCTATAAAACGAGACCGCTTATCTCTTTTGGTCCAGCGTTGACTCTTGGCATCAGCAGTCTTAGGGAGTTTTTTGACGTGCGAGTCCCTGAGAGAATGGAAGATCCAGACGCGGTCCTTAAAAGGCTTCAAGAGTACTCCGAAAATGGAATCGTCTTTAATAAGATCAGCGAACTTGAAGGCAAGGTCCCTTCCATACAGGACTCCGTAAAAGAATTTACTTACTTCTTGAAAGTCGACAACCCCGAGCTTCTGCCCAAGGTCGTTGATGACGTGAAGAGTGAAACGACCATTATGGTCAGCTCCTACAATAAGAAGCGAAAGGCTCATATTGAAAAAGACATTCGCGCCAAAATTTCGGACATCTACAAGGGGGAGTTGGAGTTGACGGCCGAGCAGCTGGACATCATCGATGAAGTCTCTCCATGCAAAGGAGAAGGCGTCTTCGTTAAGACTCTTGTTGATCAAGGCTCTTCTATCAGGCCAAGCGAAATCGTGGACGTGTTAAAAAGTCGCGGGCTTGAAATTCATAGGCCTATCAAAGCGGCGATTAGACTTAATTAGATCCGAGCAGTCGAAGCCTTCCCCTTAGGCGGGAAGGCACGTCTGAAGCGCTGAACATTGATTGGGTCTTCCAGACGGTTCTTCGACTTTCCCACTTCTTTCCGCTCATGGCCTGATAGGCGGCGAGGTTATACCAGAGGGCAAAGTGATTTGGATTGCGCTTTACGCCTTCTTGTAAGACTTCCACGGCGCTTTTCCGCCTCTGATGCTCCATAAGAGTTTGCCAATGCGAGATAAGGCTCCGGAGTTTCGGGAGCAATGGCGATTATTTTTCAAAAATTGCCCTGGCCTTTCTTGGGCTCGTTTCTGTGATTTTAAGGCCTGCCTGAAAAGCGGACCTTAGATCAGACTGCTGATCTATCTCCCAAGGCTCACTAAAGACCAAGGCCTTTCTTGCGCCCTTTTTAAATCTTTCATGCAGCTCTTCTGCCTTGATTCCTGACAAGTCTCCATCTTTACTTCTTATGAAGCTTTCATTGTCCGGGTCATGACCAACAATCAGATAAAGCTCTCCTGACGCTTCAACAATGACCGGTCGCCCCGCCTCAAGTGATCTCCTTATCTGCGGGAATGTCTTTACCTTAAAGGGAATGACCCCCAAGCTGATTGCCTTCTGTTGGGCCTCGACTAGGTTATGGGCGTTTTTAATGCAGCTTCTTTTCATTGGACTCATTTTTCAAGATAATAGGTCTAGAGGGCGTGTAGCTTAGCCTCTCTTTCTTTGGTATGGCTGCCTTATGGCTGGAGCATGAACTTACGCGGCCAAAATTAAAATGCAGAAAATGCCTGCTGGGACGGCCTTCATTGTTTGCTCCTCTTTATCTTCGTTCTTCTCTTTTATTTTTACTTGGGAGGGGCCTTCTTCTTGTCTTTGGATAATAAAGTCGGACTCCTGCAATTGTTTGTCCATCTTGTCAGCGTCCTGATATCTTTTTTGCTTTAGCTCCAGTTCGCTCTGTTGTCCTTCGGGAAATAGCGCATCGTTGGAAAGTGGGGGAATTGGGCCAGGCGCCGCTTCTAGTGGAAAGGCGAATAGATAAAATATTAGTGAGGCAAGAACGTGCTTCATATTTTCTCCCATGACCTACTGTCCGCCTGGGTGCTTTCCTGTAAATTCGGATGTGCCTATTTTAAAGCTTGGGGCTTTTCGATGCGGGGGGCGTTCGCTTCCTTTTCGTCCTTATTTTCCATGAGAAGGTAGAGGAGGATGTCTTTGCCTTTTTGGTTGATTTTTTCTTTGACCTTTTGCTTGACGCTTTCGGTCAGCACCTTCATTGTCATCATAATTTCGTCCATGTAAATTAAATTGTACAATAAAAGTTTATGCGCTCCAGCGTGGTTTCACAACGAATATGCACGGTTATTTTTGAAAGATTGCCGTAAGTGCTTGGAAATAGGTCGCGTTTTCCCTGTTATTATTCCCTCCTAGCTAGTCAAATCCGTTTAAATTTAATAGGTTAAATTCAATTTTTGAACAATGAAAACAAGGGGTATTTTGATGCCAAACGCTCAAACTGCGGCAAAGGGCAAAGCTGCCAAGAAAACCAACTCAACGAAAAAAAATTCTTCTTCACTTTCCAAGAAGATCGATCTCGTAAAGAAACATAAGCTTTCCAAAAGCGACCTTCTGAGCATGTATACAAATATCTATACTTCCAGGAAACTGGACGACGCAGAAATTTCCATGAAGAAACAATCAAAGGCCTTTTTCCAGATCTCTGGAGCAGGTCACGAGGGCATCCTGACTGCGACTTCCATGGTGCTAAAGCCAAAACATGACTATTTCATACCCTACTACCGAGACCGCGCGCTTTGTCTAGGCTTAGGGTCACTCCGTATGAAATGCTATGCCAAGCAAACGGCAATGTGGGAGACACCGCAAGCCACGGACGTCAGATGCCGGCGCACTGGGGCAATGTAAATCTTAATATCATAAGCAAGTCTTCTTGCACCGGAACACAATTTCTTCAAGCAGTGGGCATCGCTGAAGCGGGCAAGTACCTATCAAAGATGGCCAAAGATGGTGTTGATCACAGTCTTCCTTACCATGATGATGAGATCGTCTATTGCTCAACTGGCGATGGCACGACTTCTCAAGGCGAGTTTTGGGAAGCGCTGACGACATCGGTTGTGAATAAGCTTCCTGTGCTTTTTATGGTCGAAGACAATGGCTTTGCTATCTCAGTCCCCACATTTGTGCAAACGCCTGAAGGATCGATATCAAAGGCGCTGGCAAACTTTCCAGGGCTAAAGATTTTCACATGCGACGGCACATGCCCAATCGAAAGTTACGACACAATGAAAGAGGCGGAGAAATACCTGAGAGCAGGAAAAGGTCCAGTCCTAGTTCACGCGACTGTGACTAGGCCTTATTCTCACTCTCTTTCTGACGATCACTCTTTTTATAGAACTAAGGACGAGCTTGAGGAAGAAGCAAAAAAAGACGTGTTCAACACCTTCCCTGCGCTCCTTCTCGAGGGAAAGCTCGCCTCCAAAGAGGAGATCGAAGGCGTTGAGGAAAAAGTGAAGGCCCAAGTGAAAGAGGCGATGAAGAAGGCCATCGAGACGGAGTGGCCTGATCAGTCCACCTATGCTGATCACTTGTATTCAATGGACGTTGATCCGACCTCCTCAGACTTTGAAAGCGAGCCAAATTTCACAGGCAAGGAAGATGTCCCTATGGCCGGGTCCATCAACGCCACTCTCAGAGGAGAGATTCAAAAGAATCCTTTGATGAGAATTTTTGGAGAGGACGTTGCAGACTTTTCTGAACTGGAAAAACTCGACAATAAAGAGCTAAAAGGAAAAGGAGGTGTCTTCAAGGTCACTTCTGGAACTCAAAGAGTTTCTAAAGAAGGCCAGGTCTTCAATTCTCCTCTCGCTGAGGCCAATATTGTCGGCCGCGCAATTGGGCAAGCGATGAGAGGCATCAAACCAGTGGTGGAAATTCAGTTTTTTGACTATATCTGGACCGCTTATATGCAGCTCAAAAATGAGATGGCGACCACTCGCTATAGATCAGGCGGAGACTTTAAATGTCCTATGGTGGTCAGAGTTCCCAATCGGCGGCTACCTTAAGGGCGGCGCCATGTACCACTCTCAGTCAGGCGAGTCTTTATACACTCATGTTCCGGGAATAAGGGTGGTTTATCCTTCCAACGCTCAAGACGCCGCAGGACTTTTGAGAACGGCGATTCGTTGCGACGATCCTGTCATGTTCTTGGAGCACAAGCACCTTTATTATCAAGGTTACAATAGAGCAGCGGACCCAGGAGAGGACTATATGATTCCCTTTGGCAAGGCCAGGATCGCAAAAGAAGGCTAGACGCCACCATTGTCGCTTGGGGAGCTTTGGTTCAAAAGTCCATTGACGCCGCAAAAAAAGTGGAAGAGGAGACAGGCGCTAAAGTCGAAGTCATCGATCTGAGAACACTTGCTCCATTTGATATGGAGGCGATCAAAGAGTCCTTGAGCAAAACAAATAGACTTTTAATCGCTCATGAGGAACACAAGACCTCCGGGTTTGCGGGAGAAATCTGCGCCCGTGTAAACGAAGAATGTTTTGAAGGCCTAGACGCTCCAATCTTGAGAGTATGCTCCAAGGACACTCATGTTGCCTATAACCCAGGGCTTGAAGAAGTTATTTTGCCGCAAACTCCAGATGTGTATGCTGAACTTAAAAAACTTTTGGACTACTAGTATGAGAGGACCCTGAAGGAGTAAGTGACAAATTTGATCCCAGAACCATGTTATGGAGGCCAGAAAATTGGCCCGAAAGACGGCGCTGCTATTTGCAAGCCATGTTGATGTGGGCATGACTGAGCCTGAAGGGACCGCTCTTGCGGACGAACTTATGGAAAAACAAGGCATCGAAAAAAAATGGCATCCGACCAAATTTCGAATCGGCCGCAATACGATAAAGACTTATAGAGAAAAGTCCGATCCCGGCATTGAAAGTTCAAGAAAATGATATTTATTTTTTGGACATTGGCCCCGTTTATAAAGGGCACGAGGCCGATTACGGACAAACTTTTACTCTCGGGCAAAACCCAGACCACTCAAAAATTCAACGAGCTTCAAAGAAGGTGTTTGAAGAGGTCTCCAAGGTCTGGAAAGAACAGAAGCTCTCCGGAGAAGAACTCTATGAAAAGGCGCGCGAGATTGCCAAAGACTGAAGGCTATGAACTTAGCGACGACATGAAGGGCCATCGGCTGGGCGACTTACCCCCATGCCCTTTATTATAAGAAGTCTCTAAGCGACTTCGAAAAAACTCCAATGGAGAATCTCTGGATGCTGGAAATTCATCTTCGCCATCCAGAAGAGGCCATCGGCGCTTTCTTTGAAGATCTGCTTATGGAGCTCTAGAGGCGATCCTCCATTTCTGATCTTCTCTCCGGCATTTGGTCCACCAAAGTGTAGATCTTGTCTGGGTTAGTGACTCCATGAGAGCGATACTTCATTCCGCCGTCTTTCCCAATGAGAACAAGGTCAAACTCGCTGTCCATCTCATACTCCTCAACGATATCGTCCTCAAGCCCCGAGACGATAACGATGTCTCTGTCTTGATAGGCCTTCGGAGCGTCGATCAAATAGCTCTCTTTGGTTGTTTAAATGAACTTCGTCCTGAGAGTTTAGGAGAACAACTCTCTTAAGGCCTTTTAAATTTTTTAGTTCTTTCAGATCCATAAAACCTCCCTGTTTTAGCGTTAAGACAACTAAATTTTGCCATGCATCTGATGGCCGCAAGGAAGTTTGGGAGTTAGAAAACTCTTTACCTGATCTGTAAGTCTTGGATTCTTAATTGGCGAGAAGAAGGAAGGGGCTTGTCTTCCTCTTTTACTCCGATACAGCTCTTGACCCTTCTTTCTGATTCTTTAAGAACGATAGGGTAGGCCCGAATGGGCGTCCAACTGGAGAAGGTTCGTTTCTCGGAGGAATTGTAAAGGGCGACCTCTATTAAATATTTGCCTTCAAGACTTTTCCCGCCAGAGAAAATAAGCGGAGCAAAACTTAGGCGAGAAATGTCTCCTCGGACATTTTCTCCCAAGCGAGCGTAGACTTCGTCTCTTTTTGGCTCGTAATGGCGCATCTCAAGGTCTTCTATCTTTTTCCGATGGCCAAAGGCGGGGCAGTGAAAACGGCGAAAGTCGCGAGACACACTTGCCGCTTGATAATAGATATGCACGGTGAAGCTTTTTGTGACTTTGCCCCCGTTGCGACTATCAATGGAAACATGGCCTAGCTCTCTGCGAGAGCCTCTTGTTATTTTGGTGAAGCGGTAAAGCCATGAATCGATGCCGTGTTTTTTAAGAAGCGCTTGAGAGGCCTTACTAGAGAGCTCTGGAACATCCACATCAAACTTAAAGCCCTTGGAGATTTCCTCCTCTCTTTCTTTTCCGATTTCCCAAGGCTCGTTTCTGAGGTCGCTCGCGCCAATGCGCACGTCCTTTAAAAAAAGGATCCCAGACTTAAAACCGAGCTTGATTTCATTTGAGCAGGAAAGGGCAAAAAAAATGGCCAAAAAGCTAAAGTACTTCATGGCCATATTGTATCCTAAAGGTGAGAGTCAGGGCAAATAGGCCCTCCCTAAAAGACTATTTTTGTATCTGGGACTTCATCAGTCTGGTTTTTTCCACCACAGAGTCGGTCTTAAACCAATCATTGCCGGCCCCGCGGCCCATAGGTCTCCAGGATTGGGTCACGATCCTGCCGTTGTCATAGATGTCTTCAGCAACATGGACCTTGACAACTTCGCCCGTTATCAACGTGCCGCAGCCAGGAACGTCGCCGTAGCTGATCATATCGCGCAGTTTGCATTCGAAGTGGATAGGGCTCTCCTTCATTCGTTTCGCCTTGACCATTTCTGAGTCAAGAGGCGTCAGCCCCGCGTGCAGAAACTCGTCTTGCCCGTATTGAAGCTCCTCACTCGCAAGATTCACCTTGTCAGCGTTTTCCTCGGTGACAAAATTTATAACGAACTCTTTTTCCCTTTCAATATTCACGAGAGTGTCTTTTTTGGAGCCGTCAGAAGACTTGATCAGGGGAGCAAAGGCCACTATAAAAGGCTTGGCGCTGATGCCTGTAAAGAACGAAAAGGGAGCAAGGTTGCTTGTGCCATCTTCATTTATCGTGGAAACGACTGCGATTGGACTTGGCAAGATAGAGCCAATAAGCAGCTTATAATTGTCTTTAAATTCTCCGTCGGTGTTGATGCTTATCATTTATTTCTCCATCCAGGATTTCCAGTAGTCTTTAAATTCATGCTTGTCAAAATATTCAGAGCGTTTGAGCGGTCTTCTAGTGTCAATCATGACTGCGAACTCGTCAGTCCATTCTTTCTCGTCCGCCTTTTTAAAGGCGTTAGGATGAGGTCCATGATGCACTCCCTGGGGATGAAAAGTGATGGCCCCGGCGTCGATATTGTCTCTGCTAAAAAAGTTACCCTCGTGATAAAAAAGGACCTCATCGTAATCAATATTTGAATGATAAAAAGGGACTTTTAAAACGCCCTCTGAGCTGTGCTCCAGAGGTCTCGCAACAAATGAACAAACAACGAAATTATTGCAAACAAACATGGTGTGTCCGCTTGGTGGAATATGATAGCGGTGAGAGGTGATGGGGCAATAATCATAAATGGATATCTTCCACGGATACAAACTGCCTTTCCAGCCTTTAGCGTCTAGCGGGTTGAAAGGGTAAGTGACTCTTGTGATCTTGCCTTCTCTTTTTACTTCGACCACATATTCATTAAGGTCTTGATCGCTGCCTAAGGCGGACTCTGGCGTTTCAATCGCCGTTTGGTCGTAGAGGGCGTTGGGCCCCAGTATGCCCCGGGAAGGCTCGTTAAATTCTGAGCCAGATTCTACCTTTAAGAACTTGGTCTTTTCTTTGATGAAGATCTTATAAGTCACGCCCCTCGGGAGAATGATGTAATCGCCTTTCTTATAATCGAGATGCCCGTATATAGTCTCAATGTCGGCCTTCTCCCGCGTGGGCAAAATACATTTCGTCGAAGTCGGCGTTTCTTTGGAAATTCGCAAAGTCCTTTGTGAAACTTCCGAGGGAGATGATCAAATCATCATTATAAAGATAGGGAACAAACTCCTCTTTTAGCTCTTTTTCGTCAAAAACAGGAGGGAGGTTTCTTGGCCTGAGATCTCCTTCGATATTGGTCCAGCTTGTAAGGGGGTTTGAATGATAGATTTGGCTGACTTTTCCAAAAAAGCCCTCTCTGCCATGCTCCTCTTCGTAAAGCCCATCAGGAATTCTCACATGGGCCTGTTTAGTGTAGACTCCGCTTGCTTTAAAATTATCATTACTCATAATTCGCCTCGCTAAGATTGCGTGTTTGGCACGCCAATAATATTAGAAAGTTTCCCTATTCGCTCTATTTCCAATTCCAATTTGTCGCCAGGTTGTATCCATTTATCAAGCTCAAGTCCGCATCCCGTGCCGACGGTGCCTGAGCCCATAAAGTCCGTCGCAAGCAGCCACTCTTCGCGACTAGCGTGCTCAATCATCTGCGCCCATGTGTAATGAGAATCGCTAGTGAGGCCTTCTGACCACTGTTCGCCATTCACCTTGGCCGTCATTTTAAGTGCAGGCTCTTTGCCTTCGAACTCGTCGGAGGTCAAGATCACCGGCCCCATGATGGAGCAGAAGTCCTTTCCCTTGGCGGGCCCAAGTCTCACGGCCATCTCTTTTTTCTGAATGTCTCGAGCGGAAATATCGTTAAAAACAGTATAACCAAACACATGTTCTAGCGCTTTTTCGGCCTTGATATTTTTGCCGTCTCTTCCAATAACGACTCCAAATTCGAGCTCGTAATCAAGCTTTTTTGTGTAAGATGGCCATGGCACTATTTCTTCGGGGCCAATAAAGCCAGCGGTAGAGCCTTTATAGTAAGCTGGTATCTCATACCAAGCTTCTGGAATTGGCTCGCCTCGTTTTTCAAAGCCTTTGGCGACATGTTTTTCATGGGCATAGAAGTCCCGGTAAACATGAATGCGATCGAGAGGGCACTCGAGTCTTGCGGACTTGTCGTCTCTCATGTCGAAAGCTATTTCGGCCTCATTTGTTGTTTTGAATTCGCCGTCTTGAGCAAACTCGCTATAGGCCTCGAGGGTCTCATGCAGCATTTCAATGGAGGACTCTTGATACATTTCCAAAAAATCGGAAAGTTTAGAGGGCGCGGTTAGGTGCGCCTTTTTTTGAGCGTTGAAATAGCCCTCTTTTTCAAAGTGCTTTTGCCACACGTGGTTGACGTCGACGATAAGTGATTCATTAGAAAATACGCCTAAACGTTTTTCCCTTCCAAGAGGGCCTAGGCGTGAATAAGTGCAAACTTTCATGTCCTGTCCTGATTTTTTGCCACCAGACTACCCGCAAACTGCTAAGTTCACAAACTTAAGGCGGCGCGTCTCAGGAAAATTGATCAGGCCTTCCGAATTTTTTGTCATATTCGGGCAGCACGGCCTCCATCGCCTCGAAGAAGTGCCTCATTTCCTCTTTTAGGCCAATTGAAATTCTCACCCAATCAGGCATGGTATTGGCCTTTAAGGGCCGAATGATCACTCCGTGGTCCAGAAGGGCGTTGAATAGATAGTCGCTTGCCTCGGCCGATCCAGTGCGAAAACAAATAAAGTTTGTGATGGAACGAATCGGATTGAACTCACGTTTGTCTAGAAACTTCAACGTCTCGTAATACCTCTTTGTGTTATTGCGAATGGTCCTCTCCAAGTGAGGGTAATCGCTTAAGGCGCCCAATGCTCCTTTTTGAGCGATCAAGCTGGGCTCAAAGGGAAGTTTTACTTTGTGAAGGGCCTCGATAAATTCCTCATTCGCGAAACCGTAGCCCACGCGGACCCCAGCAAGCCCATAGGCCTTGGAGAAGGTTCGAAGGGTGATGACATTGTCATACCGATATTTCATTGAATCAGGGTAGTCCCAAGTGGACTGGGCGAACTCGAAGTATGCCTCATCAAGAATCACAATTGTGTGCTTAGGCACAAATTGCATTAGGTAATCGAATTCTTTTTCGGTGATATATGAGCCCGTTGGGTTGTCAGGGTTTGCGATATAAAGAACCTTGGTGTTGTCGTTCACTTTTTCCGCCAAGGCCTTGACGTCATAGCGCATATCGGGAGTGCGTTTTGTGGTGACAATCTTGGCGCCAGCGCCTGTCGCTAGGATATGGAACCCAATAAAGGTCTTCTCTGCGGTGAGCACCTCGTCACCGGGCTGAATGAAAGACTTCGCGATATAGCCCATGATCCCTTCGCTGCCATTTCCAAGAATAATGTTCTCTTTTTTGACTTTATAAAGCTCGGCAAGCTTGCCCTTGAGGTCTGTGGCGTGCATATCAGGATAGCGATGGGTGTCCCATAAGGCGTTGGTCATTTCTCTAATGGCGAATGGCGAGGGACCAAGGGGATTCTCGTTGGAGGCGAGTTTTGAGATTTTAGTCAGTCCTTTTTCTCTGGCGACTTCCTCGATGGGCTTTCCGGCCTGATAAACTTGAAGTTTGTCCAAATATTCAGGAATTAGCCGTCTTTTCGTCATATTTTCTGCTCCAACTTTCAACTTATATTTAAGAACCTATACCTATATTGTTAGGCGTTGGAAATCAAGCGCCGAAGCTTGGGAGTTGCGCAACGGCCATGCGCGTAAGACTGTTGAATTTAAGAAATTTATGCTTTAATTCCACCTAAACTAAACAAGGAATACTTATGAAACTTCTCGAAGGTAAAAAGGCCTTAATTTTTGGCGTCGCAAATGATCGCTCCATCGCCTGGGGGATAGCTAAAGAATTTAAAAAGCATGGCGCAAGTGTCGCCCTCTCCTATGCTGGCGACGCTTTGAAAAAAAGAGTCGAGCCGCTTGCTGAAGAATTAGGGGCGGACTTTACTTTTGAAATGGACGTGACCAATGACGGGCATTATGAGGCCCTGCCTGGAAAAGTGAAAGAGCATTGGGAAGACTTTGATATATTGGTCCATTCGATCGCGTTCGCTGATAGAAAGGACTTAAAAGGCGGATTTATAGAGACCATCAAGAAGCGGATTTCAGCTAGCGTGTGACGTTTCCGCCTTTTCTCTGATCGGGCTGTCTCAGAAGTTGATGCCAATGATGAATAACGAGGGCTCTGTCATGGCCATGACATATTACGGCTCTCAAAAGGTCGTTCAAAATTATAATGTGATGGGCGTTGCCAAGGCCGCTCTCGAGGCGAGCGTTCGTTACCTGGCCGAAGATTTTGGCGAGAAGGGGATTCGAGTCAACGCTCTGTCCGCCGGGCCTATCAAAACATTGGCGGCCTCTGGCATTTCCGGCTTTAGGAACCTTCTGTCCCAAGTCGAAGAAAAAGCTCCTCTAAAAAGAAATGTCACTCAAGAAGACGTTGGAGGAAACGCGGTCTATCTTAGCGAGCGAGCTTTCACAAGGCGTGACCGGCCAAACACTATATGTCGATAGCGGACTGTCTATTCTTGGAGGATTCTAAATGCCAATAAGGCCCGCTCTCACATCAGTGACTCCCGCGATACAAAGCATCACGAAAAACAAGGTGAACCTCCTGCTCGCCTTTATACCTGTGTTCTTGGGCGTTCTTATTTATTGGTTCATGGGCAGCTGGATCTACGAAACGGTCATGTCCCAGGGCAATCAACTTATCGAGGAATACATAAGCAAGGACTCTTGGGGAACTGTCATTTATACCATTGCCGCCGCGCTTATGGGCGTCATGCTTTTTTTCTTTGTGAACTGGACATTTGTCCTTGTTGTGACTCTCATCGCGAGCCCTTTTAATGACCTATTGAGCTCTCGCATTGAAAAGCAATTATTGGGACAAGATGTGTTGCCGTTAGGGCCCAGCTTTAAGGTCCTTCTTGGGAAAATTTTTTACACGATCTTTAATGAAGTGAAAAAAATATCATTTATTGTGATCTTGACTCTGCTGTCCTTTGTTTTTGGCTATATACCCATATTGGCGCCTATAGGGGTTTTTATTGCGGTCGTCTTATTGTCAGTTGAGTTTCTCGATTATTCCTGGTCTCGGCATGATCTGCGTTTTAGAGACTGTGTAAAAGACTTGAGGGGAAACTTGCTGGGCTATACTCTCGGCGGAGGGTTTTTCTTTATGCTGGTCGCGGTCCCCATTCTTAATCTGGCCGTGCCGGCATTGGCCACCAGCTTTTTCACCGTTCTTTGGACAAAGAATAATAGGCAAATTCCGTGAACTTGGTGATTAAGGTCCCTGATGATCTTCGGGAGCGCGTCGCCTCATTTCCCTTCCTGCAAACGCTCATAAAAGAGCTTCGAAAACAAATTGAAAAAAGAAATGAGGAGCTCTCTGAAGAGGAGGAAGAAGGCCTTTCTGCTCACATCATCTGCCTAAAGGAAGGGCTGGAGGTCTTGAACCTTCTTCCTTTTAAGGCCTTTTACCACGAAGTTGAAAAAGAAGACCTGAAGACAGTTTTTAGCGCTCATAGGGCCGTAAAGAACATGAAGATAGAAGGGCCTGATGTCTTTATTTCCTGCACTGAGAGCTTTGTGGACGCCTCCCTTGGAAAGAGCCTGGGGGCCAAAGAGAGAATTGGACTTAACAAAGGGAAAAATAACCTTTTTTTTTCACAGAAAGTCCCGCTCCTTAAAGGAAGACATTTGAGCGAAAGGCTTCACCAAGTTCTTGGCCTTTTGCTCGATAACGGCCCTGCAGAGCCTCAAAAGGGCTACTGCCGTCGCCTTGATCCGCTCTGGGAGGACTGGATCGAGAGCCCTTACAATGTGATTAATGTGCCTATTTTCGAGCAAAAAATTGACGAGCAGTACACAGACTTTTTTGATCTTGTTGAGGGAGAAAAGTTTGTTTTTCTCACTGAAGGCGAAGAGGACTTTCTCGTTCTCAATGATTGGAGCAAGTCGCTGCCGAAGAAAAATGAGTACGTGATCTTTGATGTGGCGGACCTGATAAAATTTTCCAAGCTGATCGCGCATGCTCAGGTCTTCTTCTCCGAAGACTCGCCTCTTGTTAACATCGCCGCCTATTGCGGCTCGCATGTCTACTACCTTAGAAAAAAAGATCCTATTAACGCGTCTGGACCTCTTTATTTCTTGGGCGATGTCCGGTACTTTGACCTGAACGAGCCTCGCTATAAAGAGGCAGGGCGGACCGCTTATTCAAAAATTTTCGATGAGCTTTTGGCGTTTCTTGCGGAAAAGAAAGGCCGAAGGGAGACAGATAAATAGTGATTCTTAAAAATTTTGTTCTTGTTATTGGGCTGATCGCGACCGGCTCCCTTATGAGGCGCTCAAAGCGCTTTCCAGAAAATACCTCAGCAGTATTGAATTCTTTTGTTCTAAATGTGGCGCTTCCGGCCATTATTTTGATCTCTATTCCAAAGCTTCCCATGGACGCCAGGGCGCTTTATCCTGTGATTATTCACTGGTGCGCATTTTTGGCGCATATAGGGCTAGTTTTTCTTGCTCAAAAAATCTTCAAGTTTAGAAGGGAGGTCTTTGGAGCTTTATTAGTTGTCACCACGCTAGGCAATACCGCTTTTTTAGGCATTCCCATGGTCACGACTTTTTTTGGCGAGTCGGCCCTGCCATTTGCTGTCATGTATGACCAATTAGGGTCCGCCTTTGGGTTTATTTTATACGGGGCCTTTGTGGTCCCTAAATTTACCGGGGGAGGGACTCAACAAATTTCGACCGTCATCAAGAACCTTCTGAGGTTCCCAGCTTTTCTCGCCCTAATAGGTGGCTTTTTATTCAAGCTAGTTCCTGCTCCAGAATTGGTTAATCATTTCCTGTCCTCTTTGGCGTCTACTCTTATTCCTGCCGCCATGATCGCTGTGGGCTTTCAAATGAAGTACCGCCTTAAAACGGACGAGTTAAGGCCCTTGGCAGTCGGCCTCGGCATAAAGCTGGTTTTGCTTCCTCTTTTGGTGGTAGGGGCACTAAGTGGTTTCGGAATTTCTGAAACGTCGGCCTCCGTCAGCGCCTTGCAGTCTGGCATGCCGCCAATGGTTACAGCGGGGGCCATGGCGATTAACGCGGGGCTGGAAAAAGACCTGTCCGCCGCCTACGTGGGCTATGGGCTCATTTTCGCCTTTGCAAGCCTGCCCTTAATTTTTGAAATGCTGTAGCGCAGCGCGGTTTCAAAAAAAGCTCTAATGGCCTTCTTAGACAATCTTTTGGCAATAATTGCAGGCTTTAATTAAAAATCATATCCCCTATGATCAAAGTTAGACATAGCTGCACACTGGTTTGAACAATCATTAATAAAAGAGAGGTATCAAATGAAAAGACTTTTATCATTAACTTCCGTTCTTGCGCTGGCCTTGAGCCTTTCCGCATGCGGGAAAAACTCAAAAAAAATCGTGTCTGATGTGGACGTTAAGTCCCAAGACATTGATCAGCAGAAGTATGTCACCGCTGATTTTGAAATGTCGCTTGGAGCGGCGGAGTTTCCGTTTATCAATCTTCCGCTTCCAAAGAATTATGGTTCTCTAGAGCTTTATAGATTAAACGCTGTAAACAGAGTGAGAATCAATGTGAACCTTACTGAAATAACCAAACTTCCAGGGGGAGACGCGACTCTTCCAAACGGAACGATGGTTCCTGTGGACGCTATGGGCGCTGGCATCATTGAGATCCCGGTCGATGGCATCAACGGAAAAGTCTATGTCGCTTATAGCGATGATGTGGCCCTTGTCGGTTTTGCGGTTTCTATCAAGCAACTTGATGGTGTTGGAAGCTCTCTAGGCACAATCGGCGTCTTCCCTAACTTTGACATCAAAAATGTCAACGTAACGGCAGGCGTTTACTCTTCTGAGGACCAAGGCGAGACAGGCATCGCTGTGTTTGGAAACGTGGCGGGCCTTATCAATGGGTCTACCAGCATCGAGCTTGCTAAAGAGACTTTCAAGACTCGCGAGCAGTATGTTCCAGCATGGAAAGAAAGAGCGCTTGGAAGAAGACTTCTTCGCGTGAAAAGCGTTAAGCAGACGCTTGAGCTTTCTGAGCAAAAATAAGAATTATTTTCTTTTTTTAAATAAAAAAGGGCTCCCAATGGGAGCCTTTTTACCTAGTCTAAAGATTGAAGGGAAGACTCTATCGAGCTGACCTGTTCTTCAAAGCCAGCGAACTTTTCTTTCACTTCCGCCACGACTTCGTCCGGAGCGTTTTCCATAAATTTGGGGTTTTTGAGCTTTTTTTCCACCTTCTCAAACTCGGCCTTGGCCTTTTTGAGATCGCGAGAGAGCTTGTCCTTGTACTCATCAATGTCAATGACGCCCTCAAGAGGCATGAAGACGTCCGTGTGGGCGGTGGCCTTCATTACGGACTTGGCAGGCCTTTGCACGCTTTTGTCCTTGATCTTTCCGGCCTTGACCTTGGCAAGTTCCTTAAAGTAGCCGCGTGATTTATAGAAGTGCCTCGCAAGAGACTCATCGTCAGTGAAAAGCCTTATTTCTACTTCTTCTTTTGGTTTCACATTCACGCTATTTCTTAGGTTTCTTATGGCGGTCACAATCTCCATGAAGTGGTCCATATCGCTGACGTCTTGCTCAAACACATGGTCCTTTCTATGAGCAGGCCATGGTTCAGAGATGATCATCCCTTCGCCCTCATTTTTAAGATGCTGCCAAAGTTCCTCGGTGATGAACGGCGTGACGGGGTGAAGCAGCCTGGTGATTTGCCTAAAGCAGTATTTTAGAACATTCGCCCTTTGCTTTTTGAGGCCTTCGTTTTGAGAGTTTAAAATGCCTTTTGAGAGCTCAATAAACCAAGAGCAAAATTTGTCATAAACGAATGAGTAAATGGCGGAGCATCCTTCATCGAAGCGGTACTCGTCAAAAGAAGCGCTCACTGACTCTATGACTTTGTTTAGCTCGCTTAGTATCCACTTCTCATGATGGTGGAGGTCCTCCACATCAAAGCCCGCGTCATTGGCGTTTGCAAGGTGCGGTTGAATGAACCTAAAGGCGTTCCAGACTTTGTTGACAAAGTTTCGATAGCCTTCGATCTTTTGAGGGTCGAGATTGATATTTCGGTTATAGCCAGAGCTGACGGCAAGAGAAAAACGAAGAGCGTCGCAGCCATATTCCTCGATCATTTCGAGGGGATCAATGACGTTTCCTAGCGACTTGCTCATCTTTTTGCCGTCTTTGTCTCGAACAATCGCGTGGATGTAAACATCGCTAAAGGGGCTCTTGCCGGTGGCCTTCTCGCACATCATCATCATTCGGGCCACCCAGAAGAAAATAATATCGAATCCTGTGACAAGAGTCGATGTCGGGTAAAAGGTATCAAAGCCCTTTTCCTTCATTTTCTCCTCGTCAGGCCAGCCCAAGGTGCTCAGCGGAAACAGACCTGATGAGAACCAAGTGTCGAGGACGTCGGGGTCTTGCTTAAAGTTTTCGGAATCGCACTTGGAGCACTTGGTGGGCTCTTCCTCACTGGCCCAAACATTTTCGCAGCCAGACTCTTCACAGTAATAGACTGGGATCTGGTGTCCCCACCAAAGCTGGCGAGAAAGGCACCAAGGTCTGGGACTCTTTTGATAAGCGTAGTAGGTGTTCTCCCACCCCTTTGGGAAGAACTTCATGTCTTCTTTTTCGACCGCCTCAACAGAGCGCTTCGCCATTTCTTCTGTGTTCAAGAACCACTGCTTTGAAACTCTAGGCTCGACGACCTCGTCAGATCTTTGACCGTGCCCTACTTGATGCTTATGCTGTTCGGTCTTCACAAGCAGACCACTTTCTTTTAAGAGTTGAACTGTCTTTTTTCTCGCCTCTTTGCCTTTGAGCCCTTGAATGGGGCCTGCGGCCTCGTTAAAGCTTCCATCGTCATTTAAAATATCAATAATCTCGAGATCGTGCCTCTTGCCGATTTCAAAGTCGTTAAAATCATGGCCCGGAGTCACTTTTAGGCAAGCTGTTCCCGTTTCCATGTCAACATGATCGTCGGCGACAATCGGAACTTCACGATCGATGAGTGGCACAATCGCCATTTTTCCAATTAAATCTTCATAGCGGTCGTCATTTGGATTCACGGCGACGCCAGTGTCCCCAAATAATGTCTCTGGCCTGGTGGTCGCTATTTCTAGAACTTTGTTCGAGTCCTTTACCTTGTATTGGACATGATAAAAGTTTCCATCGACTTCTTTGTGCTCAACTTCGGCGTCGGAAATGGCGGACTGGAGGACCGGGTCCCAATTGATAATATAGTCTGACTGATAGATCAGCCCTTCGTTATATAGATCAACAAAAAACTTCTTTACCGCTTTGTTTGGGGCCTCGTCCATGGTGAATGTGAAATAGTCCCAGTCACAGCTATCGCCAAGTTTTTTGACTTGGTTGATGATATGATCGCCGTATTCATTTTTCCACTCCCAGACCTTCTCTAAGAACTTTTCTCTTCCAAGATCGCGCTTTGTTTGCCCGTCTTCTTTGAAGATTTTCTGCTCAACTTTCGCCTGGGTGGCGATGCCAGCGTGGTCAGCTCCTGGAATCCATAGAGTTTCAAATCCCTGCATCCTCTTGAACCGAGTCAAAACATCTTGAATAGTGTGGTCAAGGGCATGGCCCATGTGGAGCTTTCCTGTGACGTTTGGGGGAGGCATCAATATGGTGAAACTGCCTTTTTCGCCTTTGACCGGCTTAAAGCTCTTGTTTTCCATCCATGCCGAATACCATTTGTCTTCGATTCCCTTTGGGTCAAATTGCTTGGCGATTTCGTTTTGTTCGGTATTTTCCATTTTATGTCCCTTACTTTATAAATTCTTTTAGCTCGGCCTCTTCAAACAGGGAGAACGACTTTTGCTCTCTCGTTTTCTGATTCTTAAGATTTAAGGTCTTACTCTTCGCCTCATCGGCGCCAATGACAGCGACAAATTTTGCGCCTTTTACTTCGGCCGCCTTGAAGGCCTTTTTAGGCTTGATGGGGCCTAAGTTCATGTCCACGCTATGGCCAAGAGATCTAAGAGAGTGAGAGACCTGCATGGCAAACTCTTCCGACTCTTCGTCCATATAGGCCACAAAAATGTCATGCTCTGGCCGGCTCAGGTCCGGCAGAAGTCCGTGGGTGACTAGAAAGTCTTTTAGAGTGACATCGCCCATCCCGAAGCCCACACCTGGAAGCGGAGACTCGTTAAAAATTTTGAGAAGATTGGCATAGGAGCCCCCGCCCGCGATGGCCCTGCGGTTTTCCGGGTCTTTATCAAAGACTTCGAAGACGACGACCTGTGTAATAATCTAGCCCTCGCACGATGGCAGGGTCGTACTCCACATAAGCGCCGGCCTGGCTTTGGCGAAGCTTTGAGACAAATGCTTTTAAGGCCTCGACTCCCTCAAAGTTATAGCGCTCTAGGTATTCAAAAACGTCCTCAAAGCTTTTCAATTCAAGATATTGGAAAAAGGCCTGCTAGGCCTCGCCGCTTAAAACTTCAGAAGTCATTTTCTCAAGCGCCGCCTGATCGACTTTTTTAGACTTATCAATAATTTTATATAAACGATGCGAGGTCTCGTCGTCCGCCTTTAGAACTTCTCCAAAAACGAAGTCCACAATCCTCCTGTCGTTTAGAAGCACACCGAACATCTCTTGTGTCGCCCCTAGGCTCGCTAAAAGTTGAGTCAGGACGCAGAGCGCTTCGATTTCTCCCAGCCCCTCTGGAGCTCCGAATATGTCCACGTTAAACTGCCAATGCTCTCTAAGTCTTCCTCTTTGCGGCTTTTCATACCGCATGAGATTTGGAATTGAGTACCAACGAATGGGCTTTGGCGTCTGCTTGTGAATTTGGGCGACCATTCTCGCCACGGTGGGAGTCATTTCTGGTCTAATGGCGACATGCCTTTCGCCTCGATCGACAAAATCATAAATTTGCTCATTGATAAGCTCATCGCCGGACTTTGCCTTATAAAGAGCGACTTCTTCCAGCATAGGCCCGTCAAAGGGCTCATAGGAGAAGAGTTGAGCGGCCTTTTTCATCGCATCGAAAAGATATTCTCTTTCCCTCATTTCTTGAGGAAAAAAATCTCGGCAACCTTTATAAGGTTTTTTGCTTAGAGTCATTATGCTGGTCCTTGAACAAAACTGATGCTAATTTCTAGCAGATTTTAGACAGGTTGTTAACTAATCTAAGGGGTTTAGCGGGGCTTCCAGGCATTTTTATCGCTATTTGGCCCGTCTTTGTCAGATGACTCAATAAGTTGATCGATGGCCGAGCTAGGATCGTCCTTGGTGGGGACGACTTTTTCTACGTCCTTTTCGCCCTTTTGAAGACGCTCCTTTTTTAATTCCTCCAGGCCCATGTCCTGCGCCCCATCTGTTTTGGAAGACTTTTTAACGGCCACAACGGGCACAGAAAATATGTCTTCCCCCATAGAGCTCGAAAAATCATCGGCGAATTTGGCGAAATAAAAGCCCTTACGAGCAAGAGCTTTAACGGTCTCTCCCGCTATCTGGTCGGTAAGCTGGTTGAACTGTTCGGGCGTTTTATCGAGAAACTCTATAATCCATGGTCCTAAATATCTGGACAGACGATTAAGCTCAAGCGCCCGCGTTCTGGTCTTTATGTCGTTTCCCGAAACGCTTTGATATTTGTCAATGAATCCGTCTTTTCTGAAAGGGTCCAGCTCGCTCAGGACCGAGGCGATGACCCATTGGGAAAAGGGCGCGTAAATGAGCTTGTGCTTTTTTAGTTTCGCTTCGACGGACTTTAAAAGGCCAGTGGAAAAGGAGAGTCTGCTTCTATGGGGCAGGAAAGAGCTGCCAAGAAGGGACTTATAAATTTCGCTTTTTATTAAAAAAAGAGCGTTGGCCTTTGGCGCCTTAGATAGATCGGCATTTGCCACCTTCATTGCGTCCGCTAAATCCTTGGCCTCTTTAAGCTTCAAGGCCTTAGAAGTTGAGAGTTGTTCCACCATCACCTCCAGTTCCGAGGAGAGGCCTTTTTGCTTGACCTCAAGCCCGGAAAGGTAAGGGGGCTCTTTGGCCAAGGTGGGCAATGATAGCGCCAAGCACGCCAACAAAAAGCGAATGGTCACGGCCTCTCCTTTTTGTCTTTGATTGAGTCGTCCGTTAAATTCTTAGGCCCTTTAATAATAAAGTAGTCGCCTCTTAGAGGCGCGAGGACCATGCCGTCCATGGACATAATCTGCGTCACCTTGCCAAGATTTGTGAGCGTCTCAACTCTATGGTCTTTGAGATTTAGTCGAGCAACTTCCGTTTCTTTGAGGTCGAGGTCCGAATCATAGGAGAGGGTCTTTATAAAGTAGATAGACTTCTTTAAACAGACCATGTTTCCTATGTCCGCCTGCTGACTCTGATAGAGTGGCCTCACCTTCTGATGGCCTTCATTCATATAGAGTGGAATTTGGACTATCCTTGTTCCCCCTTTGCTATTCCCGCGCGGGAATTCGCCCACAATAAGGTCGCCATTAATTTGGCAGATTTCCAGCTTGTTTCCTGGCCTGCTCGATTTATAGATTGGCCGGGCGGTTGAGTCTATAAGGGAGCGAATAAGAGCGGCCTGCTCTCCGTTTTTATTTAAATCGGTATAAATAATGTCGTTAGGAGTCGGCATGACTCTCTCAGGCCTGAAGAACTCATTTGAGTCTGATAGCAGGGGAACGGTCGTTTTATGGCCGTCCATCAGACGAGAAAGGACAAGCTTCTTTTCAAGGGGAAGGTAATAGCTAACAAAACGGTCGTCCTGGTGCAGTTTAGGGTCCTGACCCTTTCCGATCAGTTTAGGAGAGCTCTTTCCAAAGTCGACAGTATAAATTTCATTTTCTTTTAAGTGGCTCAACTGCTCATGAAACGAGCTGTCCTTTAAAATGAGAATCTTCTTTCCGCTCGAGCTTGAGCTAAGAGAGTATTGAGTCAGTTTGGCGCCCTCCATGACAAGCTTGTTGTCATAGTTCGTAAAAACTTGCAGGTCTCCACTTCTTCTCTGGTAGTAGGTGTATTTCCCATCGCTGCTAATGAAGCGAATATTGTCCAAGGACTGCTTTGCTTTCAAGATCGGCGGCCTCTTTATTTGTCCAAAAACGGCGCTTGAAATGAAGAGAGAAACAAGGAGCTTATTTCCTAAGCGCATAGAGCCCCCATATATCTAGCGGATGAAGCCTCTGGTAGTCCTTTAGGGCCGAGAAAAGGTTCGTCCATGGGACAAGCCTTGGAGCGTGAAGGGAGTCATACGCGGTTCTAATCACTACCGAGTAAATGCCGGCCTTTTCTCTATAACCGTCCACGATAAAAGGCAGTGGCGAGCATTGATTAAAACTCTCTTTGGAGAAATGCTCAGGCAGCAAGTCTTCCGCGCAGCCAATTCCGTGCGACCAGAGCTTCACTATTCCCGTCCAGAATGTTTTTCAGGGTCGAAACATTGAGCACCCTGGAGCTTTTCAGCTTGTACTTCTTGGTAAATTGTTCGCTTAGAGCGAAGTTCTCTGTGGCAAAGTCTTTCGGAAAATAGTCAAAGCGTGTGCCCGACTTTTTGCGAATATGGGTGATCTTCTTTTGGTCCAAGAGAATGTCATATTCACAACGGGTGCCATAACAATCATCAAAGTTCACAATGACAAAACAGCCAGACTTAAACTCCAGAAGCTCTGGCCTATAGTCTTTCTTGTTCACGAGGCGACAACTCTGGTCAGGCGCCTAGGCCTTTCGTTTTGCGAAGTATTTTTTCCACCACTGAGCTAAGTGAGAGATCGCTGTCTTTTATGTTTCCATAGACAGTGGGAAGACATACTTCCTTCTGGTTGATCTTGTCATCAAAACACAGTCTTACGTCCCACGACCTGCCGTCAGACGTCTCCAGGTCAAACTTCGCAAAAGCGGCCGTGATAGAGGCGTGGCAAAACTCGCTTTTTGGAGGGGCCTCTCCAGTAAAATGGGACATCATTCTCACGATATTAACGATTCCAGCGTTGCCCACTTTCGCCGGGCAGTCTTCGTAGTCCGACTTTAATCTGCTTAAATTTAAATTGGAGCTAAGCGCCTCGCAGTCAGGCTTTGGCGTAAGGTCGCCCTTTATGTTTCCAAGCTCTCTGCAAAGTCCTGGCTCTTGAGCAAACTTTTTGGCGCAGCTCTCGTAGTCTTTCTTGGAAAAAGGTTTTTATTTTTTAGCTGCTGGCAAGAAGACTTCATGTAGTGCTTCGACTTCTCTCCATTGATCAACCCGCTGCCAAAAGTTGGACGCAAAGAACCCGTCACAAAAGGCTTTTTGAGAGTCGATATTCTGGCACAGGGCCGCAAGATAATCCTGCGCCGCAGGCGAGAGGAGTTTTTCATACTGCTTTGCCGCCTTAAGCTTAGACCTCAACGACCTTAACTTTCTATACTGTCCCCCTGAGGTCTTTCTTATTTCGTCCTCTGTCTAGGGGATGCCCTCGATCTCTTCAGATAGATAGCACAGGTAGGGGGTTTTGGGGTCACTTCTAAGCCTTGCATGAGACTTTTCGCACTCCGCCTGTCCGCTCGGGGGAAACAGGCTCAGGCTTTTAAGGGTCTTTGGAAGATTTTTTAAGCTAAAGTACTTCTGAAATCTTTCGACTTGGGGACACTGTTTAAAAGCTATCTTTTCAAAAAACACTTTTCTGGACGCGGCGGCGGTGACCACCTTGTCCTTGTTATTCTTATAGCGAACAAGAAAAATGTCCAGGTCGCCGCTTGCCCCCTGCGCGAGGTTGGAGAGGATAAGATCGTAAAGCCCGCATTTATCAGCTCCGCCTAGCCCCGCATAACGGGCAGGCGTGTTGAAGATAATTGTGCTTAAAAAGTCTGGGTCAAGTTCGGCCTTTAGGGGCTCCTTGATGTCCTCAAGGTTTGAGGGCCGAGAGGCGTACTTTTCCAGTTTCTCAGAATAGTTCTTTTTTTGAATTTCAATGAGGGTCTGGAAATCGGTATAAAATCCAGTTTGGGCAAAAGAGGGAAGCGAGAGCCCTAAGGCCCCCGCCATTAAAATTTTATTCGATAGATTTGCTAAGGATCGATGCCACGTCTTCAATTGCAAGCTCTTCTGTCTCCTTGACCTTACCTTTACCAGACTGAAAGTTTATCATACAGAATGAGCAAGAAGTAGCCAACTTATAGGCCTTGGTGTCGCCGACATCTTGGAGCCTATTTTCGACCATGTCTTTGCCTTCGTGAATTTCATACCACATATTGCCGCCGCCCATGCCGCAGCAAAGAGATTTGTCCTTATTTCTGGCCATTTCTTTTAGCTCAACGCCAGGAATGGAGGTCAAAATCTCCCTTGGGGCATTGTATTGGCCGTGATGGCGACCCAGATAGCAAGGGTCGTGGAAAGGTAAGCTCTTCCTTGACTTCTTTGGTCGGCTTAAGCTTCCCGCTTTTAACAGGTCCGCCAGGAGCTCGGTGTGGTGAACTGTGTCGAACTCGCCGTCCTCAAATTTGGCGTATTCTTTGCCAATTGTGTGCAGGCAGTGAGGGCAATGGGTAACGACTTTTCCAAAATCGTATTGATTCATATTGGCGATATTCTCAATGGCGATCTCAAAAAAGGAGTACTCGTCCCCAAACCGTCTAATGGGTCGCCATTGCATTTTTCAGTTTTGCCCATGACAGCAAAGCTCACGCCCGCTTTTTTGAGCAGCTTCACAGTGTCTTGGACCACTTTTTGGTTGTTATTATCATAAGACCCGGCGCAGCCAACATAGTAGAGATAATCCACTTTTTTGCCGGCCTCGATGATCTCTGGCTTGTCTTCATCGCTTAGCCCGTCCATCCATTGCGCCCTATCGTCTTGGGAAACGCCCCAAGGATTTCCGTTCACGCTGACGTTATTGACAGCCGTCGCCGCCTCTGGCGGAATCTGCCCAAGGGTCAAGGCCTTATATCGTTTAAGTCCCATAATTTCTTGAACATGCTCAATATTGACGGGGCACTCCTGCATGCAGGCCCCGCAAGTCGTGCAGGAGTCAAGCTCAGTTGGGTATAAAGATCTTTTTCCCAGAAGTCCACGTCTTCTGTTCGCGCCCACTGTGGCGTCGCGCATTTTAGTGATAATCGTTTTTGGGTCTAAAGGCTTTCCGGCCAAGTTGGCCGGGCAGACGTTTGTGCATCGTCCGCACTCGACGCAGGATATGAGGTCATGGCGCATTTTTGCGGTCATTTCGCTTTTCTTGCCAAGTCCAAAAGTCTCGGCCGTTTCGTCCTCGAAGTCCATTGACATCATAACCGCTCCTCTATGGGCGGGAGTTATGAGCGCCGAGAAAGGAGCGGAGATAATATGAAAGAATTTGGAATAACTGATGCTTGCAATAAAGACCATGGTGTTGACCATGTGGAATAGCCAAAGCCCTTTATAGGTGCCGACCAAGGCCTGTTCAGACATGCCGGTGGCGCCGATAACGCTCCCGCTAAGGCGTATCCTATTGGAGACCAAAGCTTTTCCCCTTCAGGCATGCCCGCTCCGTATATTCTGAAGCCTTCAATAATATAGCCAAGAAAAACAAGGGAAAAAAGCATCGCGTACATAAAAAGTTCGCGATTGGGGTTGGTGGCGCTGAGATAGTCAGGCTTTTCGATATATCGTCTCTTATAGGCAAGCCCAAGCCCGATAAGGATGGCAATGCCCGCAAAGTCCGCTAGAAAAGAAACCACTATATAAGTCGACCCTTGATAGACCTTAAGCGGAGTGTCCGCGTGAATCGCCACAAGCTCAGTTGCGATCAAGAGAATGACGAATCCATAGTAGATCATGCTATGGAAAACGCCGACTCTTCCCACCCGCGTGACCTTTCCTGTAAAAAAACTGTGTTCATGAAGTTTTTCCAATTGAGATTTTCAGGAAGAAGATCTCCCTCGCCAGCTGTTACCCATTTGTACTTGTCGTAGATCCCTTTGATCATGATGCCGATGGCAATGAACATAAGAGATACATTGCCACTTTAAATCCGAAGGGAATCTGCCAAAAAATTTCCCGCGTTGCGATAGTTTCCATTCAGCCTCCATAGCTTGGAATTTTGAAAGTCATTTTTAAAGTTAGATTTAACGTTATATACTGTATGAATATACATCATTATGCGGTTTTAGTCATGAAAGTTGAAATTTCCCTAGCTCTATCTTGCTTAATTTTTCTCATCACGACGTGGTGTTTGACACGTCAAATTCTGAGGAAGATTTTTGCGGGCTATTGGGCCTTCTACACCTGGTCCTTTTTTCTGGGCGCCTTCGGCTTCGCGGCCCTCGACCTCTTTGGGCGTCTGGGAGGGGCGTTTGCATATTCGAGCAAAATTCAGACTGGCCTGCTCGGGCTTTTTGAGTTTGCTTTCCTTGCGATTTATTTCTTCTACCCTGATGGAGGAGCCTCAAAAAAATAAGACTTAGGCCTTTGACACGGCTGCCCTTAATCGGCCTTCTTCTGGGCTTCGCCCTCTGCTCCGTGGCAGGCGGGTATTATGTTCGTGGGCATGGAGCTTCGGCTTTTTATCTACGCATGGAAAACAAAAGACAAAGCTCGCTATTCAGCGCGAGCTCAAATAAAGGCGTCGCTTTTGGCGCCATTGTTTTGCTTCGGGCATCCTTGGTTCCTGCTTCTTGGTTCTTGTGGTCATTCTTCCTTTAAGAACTCGGCGGTGAATGCCGCTATTGTAAAAGGCAAGATGCTTGATTATGATAAAGCCTTGAAAAAAGATGAAAGCTTAAATGAAAAATAAATTAAAAAGAATAATATTTCGCCTTATTGGCGCTCCTTCAGTATTGGAGGGTGCGCCCAGGTCACCAGTCTTAACCTGAAAAAACATCAATTCGGGAAATCTGCCCACTAAGATCGTCTGGGTCCAAGTGGCGGGGCTTACTGAGGAGCATCTTGCTCTATTGAAGTACAGCTATCCGACGACTGACGCCAAGACCTCGTTCGAAGAGTCCCTTTGCGTGGGAAAGGCATGGGAGTACAATCTCTATAATATCGGCCTGAGCCGCACACTGGTTTTATGTCCCAGATGACAGGGAAGAAAAATATGAAGTCTTCCTGTGAGGACTATTCATTTCGGCCGATTTGGAGCTATGTGGTGGCCAAAGGATATAAGGCCGGCGTCTTTGAGGGAGAAAAAGTGGACGGGAAGAACTCCATTCTTCAAGCGAAAAAGTGCGGACAAGATCCCTTTCTTGACGGGCTTAGAATTTGGAAAATGGACGCTAAGGCCCCAAAAAAGGCGAAGCTCTTTCACAGAGAGGAGAACACTGAATTCAAAACGGACGAGGTCTATTATGACAGGTCATGCCTGTCTGGCGATTGTTTTTCCACTCTGTCTGGCAATATCGAAAAAACATTTGAGACTTTCTCCCGAAACGCAGGAAACTATCTGTATATCGTAAGGGATTTTCAATACCTTAATCGTCTCAAACAAGGCAATGTCCTGAAGGCGAAAGAGGAGTTCGCGCAATTAGAAAAAGTCGTGCGCTACTTTCAAGAAATCGCCAAGAAAAGAAATGATTTTCTTCTTCTCGTCACCTCGTCTGGAGGCAGACATGCCGAGTTTCCAAAGCAAGGGAAAGCAATGGGCGGCGTATGAGAAAAACGGGAAAAATTTTAGCTCTCAGAAAAGCGACCTTCTCTCCACTGTATTTGTTTCAGGAGCGAGAGCGGAAAATTTTTGCGGCATTTACTCACAGGCGGAAATCATGCCGAGAATCTTTAGCGGCGCCAAGCAGCAGGGCCTGGAGCTGACGATTATTAACCCGTTTAAGGACTAGAAGCTATTGCGCTTTAAGTCGCTCTCTTTTAGATCGTAAATGCTGTTGCAGTAATCGCATCTGACTTCCACTGTTTCGCGCTCTTTGAAAACTTCCTCTCGATCGTCTGGCCCAAGCGTCAAGAGGTTGGCGACCATTCTTTCTTTTGAGCATGGGCAATGAAACTTCACTTCCTTTGAGCCGAGATAGCTAAGCTCGCTCTTTTCAAAAAATGAGATAATGTCCTTTTCTTCCGTCAGCTCGCTCTTTTCCAGGTCGGAAAAAAGGGAGGAGCGCTGAGAGATAAAGTCCCCTAGCGGGATGTCTATAATTTCATCAAACTTTTCAGCGATATTCGAAGGCGGAAGTTTGGAATACATTAGGCTGAAGTTTCTTTTTCCAACTGCGATTTCTGTGTTGGACTGATAAGACTCTTTCAGCATCTTATTGACCACGGCCTTGGTTTTCTCTTCAGTCAACTCAATGACAGAGGCGTAGGGCTGCTTATTGGGAAAGGCCTTGGTGATTCTCGCTTTGCCAGAAATATTTTCGGGAAAGTCCTCGAAGTCCTCGGGCAAAAGAAGCGTGCGCATGGTGCCTCTTGAGTTCATTTCAATTTTAAAGCGAAAGTACGGCCTTTCTGAGTCAATGTAGAAGCCCATATTTTCAGTGGCCTTCATGAAGTTCACCATTTGCATGGAACTCAAAAGGGCCTCACGATAAAACTCCTGGGCCTTAGGGCCGATATTGTGGACATTATTTATGTCGCGTATAAGTTTTTCGCCCTCAAGGTAGTGAACAGTAAAGGCGCTTTGTTTGTCGATAAAACTGAATAGTCTGCTTTCTTTCATATGTTGGTTCAAATCCGTTATGATTAATGTATACTTTCGAGCATGATGAGAATAATGCTTTTCAGCCAGTCAGACAACCTCTTCCGAGCGGAATTAGGCGGTCTGAAAAAAGGACAAGTGGTCGCGCCAAGTCCTCAAATGGCCGATATTATTAGACGCCGTATAAATAACCCTAAATTAGATGTCATTACCATCTCCAAATTCATGCGCGACGAATTAAGCGTATTAAAAGGGGACTCCATTTCCGATAACTACCGCGGAAAGGCCGAGCTATTGCTTTTATTATCATCTCTTTGGAAGCAACTAGAAATGCCCAATGGCTCTTATGAACTTTTTCAGCGCTGCTTTCGCCTTTTAACTGACCTTAGAAGTTTTTCTATGAGCCCAGACGTTTTGGAGACCGCTCTTGAAGAATTCGATCCCAATATCGCTCTTGGAGTGATGCGTATGCACCAAGTGCTTAATAGTCTTGATATTTATGATGAGCACCGCTCTTATTTTGAGCTTTCCGAGCAGCTGCGTTCAGGCGACATTCCCATCACCTATGAAACTGAACGGGCGATTGTTTTTGCGGGGTTTGATTTTTTATCGGCCTCTCAAGTGGACCTGCTCAAGGCCTATGCCATTCGGGACGAGGTGATGGTGCCTGTATATAAGAACGTCTATGAGAATCGCTCCGCCTTGGACTGGGTCAGCTGGCTTGAGTCCGACAATAGCGAAGTGAAAGTCTTGGACGAAACGAGGCCGACCAAAAACGCTAAACTTTCCTTCTTTCCTAAGAACTATCTAAACAAGGCCCTTGGAGAAAAATTAAAAGAGTTCAAAAGAAAAGGCCCAGATTATTCTCGGAGAGAGAAATTCAAGTTATGAGAAAATTCAGCAGGCCCTCCTCGCGCCCGTCGCGCTTTAAAAGCCCGACCAATATCATAAATGACAAGGTCAAGCAGGCGGCCGAAGCTCTGCGCGAGTTGCTTCCTCTTGAGACGCAAGCTGCGCTAGATTTTATCGAAAGCAAAATGGCCGAGTCCGTCTCTCTTCAAGACTTTAGGGCCTTAAGATCGCTTCAGCTTTGGAAGGCGACCATAGGCGAATGGAGAGATCTAAGCGAATCGAATGAATTTATAGAAGAGTTTGATCTGCGCATTCTGGAAGAGGCCACTCATCTAAACAGTCCAAGAGTCTTTCAAACGGCCATGAGCAAGGACGAGTTTAGGGCGGAAATAAAAGGCCTAAAAGAGCTGGATGACCTAAGAGAGGGCGCTTTTAAAATCTTTTGCGTTTCGGGGGAATTTTCATCTCCAAAGGCGAATTTCACCCAGTTCACCGAGGGCGTTGAAAAATATCTTGGTTCCATAGGACCACTCAGACGAGCAGAACTCGAGTTTCTCGCCCTCAAGGAAAAGCTGATAGACACCCTTGATGATCAGAGCTTCTTCTTAGTCGAGGAGGGCGTCCTAGACAGCGATCAGGGCTGGAAAAGCTTCTTTGAAGAAATCAGCGCCACTATAGAGGGCCTTCCCCTAAGTTTTGATAAAGTGACGACCTACCACGAGTCGGTCCCGCTTGAAAAAAGAGAATTTCCCTCTCTTAGCGCCACGAGACTTCAGGCCTATTTGGACTGTCCTCGGAAATATCTTTTTAAATACAATCTGCGATACTCCCCCGAGTATATGATTGAAGACCAACTGGACTCCCTTGGAGCTTGGGCGAATTCAGCACGCGATTATCGAGACATATGTGAATGAAAATTCGGTGTTTGAGGAGAAATAAGCACGCAGAGATTTCGAAGCAAGCTTGTGGACGAGCTGGCAAAGAAAAAATCTCTTGGCGCCTCCGCCATTAGAGAGCATAAGCTTGAGTCCATCGCAAACACCCGGGAGGCGATAGAACGGCTGCTCATCTGAAAGGGCAAGAGGGGGTGAAGCTGTCCTTTGAGTCCCCTATACAAGACAAAGGTTTTAGAGGAAGCATTGACTGCATTATCGAAAAAGATCAACTCTGTGCTTCTTGTGGACTTTAAAAGAGGCAAGGGCTCCATCACCACCCAGAAAGGCTTCAAGGAATTTCAGAAAATACAGCTATGGTTTTACGCGAATCACTGGGACTGGGACGAAAAGTCCCTTGGGCTAGGGTACGTCTGCCTAAGCGACCCTTCATCATCGCTTCTTTTTTTCTCGGACGAGAAATTAAGGACTCTTTTAAGGGGTCCTTTGACGGGAAGTCATGCGACCTGTCCAAGAACTTCATCGATCTTTTTGACAACTATAAGCAATATGAAAATCTCGCGATAGAAAGACTAAAAAATGAGGAGGAGTTCCCTCCAAGACCTTTAGAGCCAAAGGTGTGCAGTTATTGCGATCTTAATAAGTTTTGTCCAAGAAGAGTAGGAGGCGAGCATGCCAGGTCCTAATCCAGAGCAACTCAAAGCGATAGAGCATCAAGGCGGCGCGCTTTTGAGCGCAGGCGCCGGCTCGGGCAAAACATTCGTGCTCGCTGAGCATCTTATCTATCTCGCAAAGCGCTGGCTATCTGAGTTCAGTCCCGACACTGATCCAGACTTTGGGCAATACATAAAAAGCAAGCTCTCAAAAGTGGTCTTGATGACCTTTACCAAAAAGGCCGCGGGCGAAATTGGCATTCGAATTCGGGACAACTTTCATAAGGCGCAAGGCCTGACCCGGAAAGAGAGTCTTTATGGGACAAGACCATTGAAAACCTTGACTCCCTCACTATTTCGACCATCCATGGCTATTGCTACAAGTTTATTAAGCAGGGATTCTTTTCGGACATCAACCCTTCTGATGAAATCATCGGCGAAGGCGAATTCTCAAAAAGCATCGAAGACATCTTCGCTCGCTCCCTTGACAAAATTGAGACGAGGGGCAAAGGGACGAATTCATTGATCTTGTTTATAAAGAAAAAAAAGCGATCCTCGCCGCCCTTAAAAACATCATATCCGACCCCACGCTAAGGCTTATGTGGAAAAAGCATGGACACGGAAGGCTACACTTCGCAAAAGCAGACGAGGCGATGGAGGAGCTTTTATTAGGCCAGAATTTTAGCGAGCTATTTGAATGGGAAGGCGATATTTCTTTTGCGTCCGATTTCTCAGACAAAGACTGGTTTAAATATTTAGAAAGGTCGTTAATTCGCTCAAAGAAGAGACTTCTCCTTCAGGCCATCAACGCTTTTGGGAGGAGCTTGCCGATCAAGACTTTAAAATACCAAGGAAGCCGAGCGCCAAAGCGGTGCCAGAGGAAGCGAAAAGTCTCTATGAATACGCTAAAGGGCTTAAAGATTTCATCAAAGGGGCCTATGAGGACCTGACTCGCTTTGAAGACGAAGGCATTAAAATTCGTCGCCAACTGGTATGGGAGAGTTCAAAACTCTCTTTGAAGAAGTGAAAGCGGGCCTACGCCAATTCGCCTGGATTCACCTTTGGAGATCTTGAGTATATTGTCAATGAAAAGCTTCAAGACCCCTGGCTCGCCCAAATGGTCGCCAAGGAATACGAATATATTATCGTCGACGAGTTTCAAGACACCTCTTTTATTCAGTTTTCCATTATTGAAAAAATAGTCAGACATAATTTTCACACGAGTTTTTTGTGTTGGCGATGTTAAGCAGGCCATTTACGGCTTTAGAGGAGGGGAATTAGGGTTTTTCTCGATATGGAGCAAAAAGCGCCCCTATAATCTTAAACTTAAAAATAATTATCGTTCCGATAAAAGTGTTGTCCATTTTAATAACGCTTTATTTGATCACGTTTTTAAACTTGGGCTAGGATTTGAGGGCAAGGACCATTACGCGGTGGAAGTTGTTCGACAAACGGCCCCCATCGAAGAGCGTCCCGAGGGGGAAATCTTTGAAATACGAGCTGACGCGTCCTTTCTTGAGGGAGAGCTCGAAAAGCTTTCTAACTCCGACGTTGAATATTTGGAAGCTCTCGCGCTTTTGCAAGAAATAAAAAAGCAAGACATGAAGACCGCCGTTCTTTATAGAAAACTTAAGCCCGCAAAAATATTAATGCAGCTATTATTGGACTCAGGCCTTGGCTTCACCTCTCAGGTGAAAGTTCCCATGCTCGAGGACCCTGCGCTTGGAATCTTTTACTCTCTTGTTAAGAATTTGTTCGATCAGGGAAAGCTAAGAGATGAATATCTGCTTTATTCTCTTAGGTCTTATTTTAAAATATTGGGATTTGGGGGCCCTGATGACTTTCTGTGCTCTGGCCTCGGGACTTTCAAAACAATATAAACTATTACGGCGTCTATCAGGCCTTTCTCATATTTCTTTCTTCGACTGGGCTTGCGATTTCCACTTACAAGCAAAATCTTGAAAATGTCAGACTGCTTGTGGATCTTTGTTCGGGCGACCTTTCAAAAATATCATCAAGACTCGATGACTGGGCCGACTTAAGCTACTCGATTGATTTTCAGTATGGAAAAAATCCTGACGGCATTGTCATTATGTCAGCCCACGCGTCGAAAGGCCTTGAATTTCCTCGCGTTCTCTTGGGCGGCATTTACACAAATGACGCCAATCTTCCCAATACCGACATGTTTGGGAAGTCGCCCTTTAGCTTCAAGTGGAGCGAGAAATTCGGCGGAAAAAAAAAGTACAAGTCCCCCCACTACATGCTCGAGGCCCTGAGACAGAAGAGAAAGGAGTTCAGCGAATCGAAGCGACTCTTCTACGTGGCGTGCACTAGGGCCGAAAATTCTCTTGGATGGGCGAGAATTCACTTTGGGGCGCTTAAAACTCCAACCATTAAAGGCAGTTGGATTTATGGAATTGACAATTTCTTCGCCAACTCCGAAGAAGGACGAACAATTAAAGAGGAGCATGAGCGCATGCGCAAGAGGGTGGACATCTCTGGAAAGTTCTCTTTAAGCTTTTTAGGTCTCGTTTCGAATCAGCCACCGATGTTTCACTATGACAATCTTGGCATCGAGCAAAAAAACGAGCTTTTGCCTTCGTTCTTATTGCCGGAACTTTCGGTGACCCGTTTGGCGCAGGTCTCTCTTTGCCCCCGTAAATTCTACTTAAAAAACGTTCTGCGACTTGAAAGCGATAAAGAGACAGAAAGAGAAAAGTCCAAGGAAAATCAGCTGACCGAAAACCAAGAGGAATTAAGCTCGCGCAGCTTCTCATCAGCGGAAAGAGGCACTCAGGTGCATGATGAATTGTCGCGGGTTATTCTTGGTGAGCTCTCACTAGAGGAATCTCACTTTCCCAAACAAGTGAATTGGGTTGTTGAAAAGATAAGATCTTTTGGGGACAAAGCCGAATTTATAAGCGAAAGGCCGATAAAATTTGAAGTCTTTCAGTATATGGTGAGCGGAATTCCTGACCTTATCGTTTCGTTAAATCAGGGAAAAAACATTGAAATATGGGACTTTAAAACCGGATCAAGCCAACGAGGCGCGCCTGCCAATTACTGGTTCCAATTATATGCCTACGCTCTGGCCTCTTTTAATAGTGGAGCTGAAAACCTTATTAAATTAGTCCTTTGTTATGTCGATGACCAGCAAATGGTTGAGCAATGTGTTTCGAGAGATGATGTGGAAAACTTTCTTTGGGGCCACTGCTTAAATTTGGGAAGGCCAGATCAGGTCAAAGAAGAACACTGTCCATCATGTGAATTCAATCAAATATGCAAGGGGAAGACTCTATCGCCTTGCGCGCCGTCCTTTTCCTGATAAAATATCTAAGTAAGTAAATTTATTAGACGTATGGAAATTTACTACTAAGGACGGTTATGAAATTTCTAGTATCAGTTATCTGTTTATTCGGTTCCCTTCAGCTCGTTGCTAGCGAGAAAAATGTTTATGATTTTTCGTGGCTAGATCAGGACAAAGAAGTCTATGTTCTCCAAAACAGGAAATTCCGAAAGAAGAACAAGCTTTATGTGGGCGCTATGGCCGGGCGCGCAAATTAATGGCGCTTTTATCAACAGCAATGAGGTCTCGCTTCACGGCGGCTATTTCTTCAGAGAGGACTGGGGCCTGGAGTTTTCATATTCCAAATC
Source organism: uncultured Bacteriovoracaceae bacterium (assembly GCA_963747475.1). GTDB lineage: Bacteria > Bdellovibrionota > Bacteriovoracia > Bacteriovoracales > Bacteriovoracaceae > UBA845. Next base: position 5,020 of record CAVVFE010000014.1, on the reverse strand, counting down.
TAATGGCAGCGTCAATAAAACAGAGGAGGGAGTGCGAGAACAAGGCGCCAAGCCTTTCTTTCGTAAAGTGGACGCCCTCACTAGCGCCATGGTGGTCTGGGCGCCCTTCTACGCAAAAATCAACACCTTCAATAAAATCTTCTACTACGACTGGATGTTTGGTCTGGGCGCTGCCAACGTGACGACCCTTGATAACAGAGAAGAGTTTGGAAGCAATTCAAAGGCCCTGACTGAAGAGACAAATACCGCTGCGACTTGGATGACGGACTTCCGTTTTTACATTACTGAGGACTGGAGCGCCGAAATCCGCTTTGAAGGGCTGCATCTTAATGCGGACGTCGCGAGGACTGATGGAACTGATGCTCGAACCGAAAAACGCTGGTCGCATTACTACGATGTTAAGCTGGGGCTAAATTACACTTTTTAGAAGGTCACTATGTTGAAGTTTATATTAATCACTTGCTTATTCATGTCCAGTTTCTTGGAAGCGTCCGTAAGCGGGGCCGCCAAGGCCTACTCTGCCAGGGGAAATAGCTCAAAGAAATACCGAAACATGGTCGTTGAGCTTGTGGAGGCGGACCTTCACTTCGCCGCTATTCCTTTCATGAAGGAATACCTTGTGAAAACCAACGCAAAGTTCGACGGCCGCCTTGAAAGGGCGTTTGAAGAGATCGTCGCCATCGCAGGCCCTAGACAATTTGAGACCCTTCCCATAGGGGCCCTGAAAGGCAACAAATCAAACTCTCTCGCCTACGTCTTGGCCAAAAAATACCTTCGCTCCGGAGATTATAGAGCGGCCATAAACACGGCCTCTGGCATAAGTCCCAATCATCCCGCCTATCCCTTTGCGACGAATTTGATGGGGGCCGCCGCCTCCAATATCGCGAAGTACGATCAGGCCATCGCACATTTTAAAGACTGTCAAAGAACGAGCGAAAGCTTTAAAAAGAAGGCGAACTCCAAGACGGTCGCCAATCAATTGAAGGTGAATCACGACTATTGTGTGCTTGGAGTGGCCAGGGCCTTGTTTGCCAAAGGCGATTACAAAGAGGCCGAGCTAAAGTATTTAGACATACCCAAGTCAAGCCCCATTTGGCCTGAGGTGCTTTTTGAGGAGGCCTGGAATAGCTATTATTTAAAGAACTATAATAGGACATTGGGAAAACTTGTCACTTATAAGGCCCCCGTTTTTGATTATGTTTTCACTCCAGAAATTGAAACATTAAAGGCCTTGACCTATATGAAGATGTGCCTTTATTCCGACGCGAAGACCGTTAGTGACAGTTTCTATGATGAATACCTTCGCCCCGCGAGAACGCTTAGGCTCTATTTAAAAAGATACAGAAAGGACTATAAGCGTTTTTACCGTCTGATGCTTGACTATGAGTCCTCAAAGAAAAGCAATACGCCCTTGTTGACGACCCTCTTGAAGGCCGTGAGCCGAGACCCGGCCTATCTAGAGATAAAAGAGTCTTTGATTCTTGCCGCAAAAGAATATGAGAGAGTGAGGGGGAGAGGCCGCTCAAGGTTTAATAACGTCCTCGCCTCAAACTTAGCGAGACCATGCAGGTCCAAAAAGAAATTCTCGGGGCGTTTGTGAAAAGCAAGCTTGTTGGAAAGTACGCGGAACTTTACCATGCCTTCGAAGGCATGAGCTATATTAAGCTTGAGGTCTTGGAGCAAAGAAAAGCGAGGCTTTATAAATTTGACGACAAAGAACGGGGGCGCGGAGACGTCAAGTATATTGAAAGAAATGAAAAACAATATTTTTGGAACTTTAATGGGGAATTTTGGGCCGATGAGTTCGGGGACTATGTTTTTGCTCTCGGTTCGGAGTGTTAATAAATGAAATATTTACTTCTTAGTATTTATCGCCGCCTCTTTTAGCTTTGCTCAAGGCCTGAGCCTCGATGAAAGGCGGGCCAGAATTGTCGGAATAATCGATGAAGAGCTCTCTGAAATTGAGAGACTCTCTGACCAAGTCAAAGGCCAAATCCTGATTACCTTTTGAGAATGGCCGAACTCAACCTTGAAAAAGCAAGGCTATGGAGGGACAAGGAAAATAAAGAATACCTTGCCATGCCGCCGAGCGAGAGAAGGAAGCGCAATAAGTCCCATTTCTTTAGGCGCTCGTCTAGTTACTTCGCGCAGGCGAATCGCGCCGCCGTGAGAATAACCAGAAAATTTCCTCGCTATAAGCACATCGGTGATGTCTATTACATCCTGGGCTTCAACGCCAAAGAGGCGGGGAGAAACAAACTGGCCCAAAAATATTTTGAGAACGCCAATCGCCGCTCCCGAGGAAACACAGAGACCAAAATCAAGTCACAGATCTCACTTGCTGAAGTCTATTACAACAAAAAGAAATACCGTAGCGCGATTCCTTTGTATGAGAGCGCCCTGGGCAAGAGAAAGGACAAATGGTGGACAAAGGACTCTTTTAATCTTGCTTGGAGCTATTACCGGGCGGTCAGGCCTCAAAGGCCATAAATAAAATGCGTGAAGTTCATAGCGCGAGCGCCAATAAAAAGTTTGTCGACATGCGCGATCAAGTCGAAAGAGATATAGGAATGTTTTACGCCACCAGCGGACGCATTAACGAGGGCATAGCTTTCTACAGAAACCTTGGCATTGACTTCACTGACAAACTTTTAAGAATCGCTGTGACCTTGAAGTCGCAAGGAAAGTACACTGAGGCAGACAAGGTCTTAGGCCATGCCGTAAAATACGAAAAAAATGAAAAGGACCTCCCCGCTATTTATATTGAGAAATTGGCCCTATACGACCAGTTTGGAAAGGAGGCCAAACATGCGAAGGCCTCAAGGACATTATATGGACTATTTCAAAAAGGCCTTTTGGACGCTAATCAAATCAAAACTTTTCGCTATCAGCTGAAAAAACAGGCCGCCAAACTGCAAAAACAAGTGGTCTCCAAGACCTATAAGCGGCTTAAAAAGGTCCGAGACCGCAAGGCGTCCATCGCAATGGACTATTTTGAAATGCTCACCAAAGTGGACCCAAGAGAGGCCTCCGAGCACCAATTTCACAAGGCCGAAACCGCCACGCAAATGGGGACTACAGCAAGGCGATAGTCTTCTATAACGAGGCCTTTGACTCCGCCAAGGCCGCAAAAAACAAAAAGCTTATTGCCAATAGCGCTGAAGGCATGTTGGCCGCTCTTGGCCAGAAAAGACTGCCCCAATCTATTAAGGACCGTTATTACGCTCCTGTTTACGAGAAGTATCTTTCTGAGTGGCCTCGCGGCGAAAAAAGCAAATCTATCTATCAAAAACTTTTTAAGACCTATTTGGACGAAAAGAACTATCCAAAAGCGAAGTCGGTTCTAGACCGCTATGTGAAGGTCTACCCTAAAGACTGGAAAACTCAGGAGGCGATGATCGCCAATATGATGGAAGTGAGCCGCAAGGCCAAGGACTATAAAACAATTAGGCTATGGATCGCCGGCATTGATTCTGGAAAATATGCCGTAAGCTCTGGCTATAAGAAAAAGCTTCAAGAGCTTTTGACCTCCATTCAAATTGAGGGTGTACAAAATTCTCTTTCAAAAGGCGACAAGTCTGTGGCGATAAAGGGGTATCATAAAATTCTTAAAGACCCCCATTCCACGAAGAAATCAAAAATAAACGCCAAATACAATCTGGCCGCTCTTTATTATGAATTAGGGGCCCCTGCGCAGGCCTATAAATGGTCAGTCGAGGCCCTTAGAGAAATGCCTGTCAAGGACGCTATTTCCTTTAGCGACTCCTTTTTGACTATTTCTGGTTATCTCTTTACGAAGCAGGAATTCGCGGCCTCCGCGGACATATCCACACGAATCGTGGCAAAACTCTGCTCGAAAAAGACCAGGAAAAAGTCTGTCGCCTTTAAAAACTCTGTCTATCTGCACCTCGCCGAAGAGGACCTCAAAAAAACGGAAGACATAATTGACCTTGCTAAGAGGTGCAATGTTCCAAGGCAACATGCGCTTGAGGCGCAATTTGAGCTTCTTGAGGAGTACAAAAAGCAAAATAAGTGGAACGACTATGAGGCCCTTACTAACGAGCTTTATCGCTCGAATATGGCAAAAGGACGCGTCGTCCGCCCGCTTGCATTGCTTGAGAAGGTTCATGAGAAATACAATAATGACTCGAAGGTGAGGCTTTATAATAAGCTTAAATGGCAGGCCTATAAGAAAGCGAAAAGTTCTGGCAAGATATTCCGCTCGAAGGTCTTGACGAAATCGCCCAAGAAGAGCTTCAAAAGCTTGTGGCCCAACTTGATAAGATGAAGGCGACAAAATTAAGATTTCCTGAGAACTCGTTCAATAATATTTTGAAAACGAAGCTTGGCATGCTCGATAGAATGACGAAAAAGGCGGGAGAGATCCAAAAGATCGGCTCGGGCGAGGGAATTATCGGAGCTTATAAAGTTCTTGTCGAGGCCTATGAGAGCGCCGCAAAGGAAGTCGAAGAGTTCACTCCGCCCGGCAAAGGTCCTGAGTACGTGAAGAGCTTTAAAGAGTCCATGGCGCAGGTTTATGGGCCTCTAAGACAATCGGCCAACTCCTATAAAAGAGAGGGCTGGAAGGCCATAGAGGAAAATAAAATTCTAAGTGATTATAACTATCTGCTGGCGCCAAACCCTGTGGAGGGCATGACAATAAAGTACGCCTACCCGCATAAGGCGGTCAGCATGGATAGGAGTGGTAAAAGATGATTAGACTGATAATGGCGTTCGTTTTGGTAGGATGCGCCACCGGCGGGAAAAAGAAAGTGGACATTGACGAGGTCACGAACGAGGACTTTAAGAAACCTGCGCCTGCAAAATACCAAGAAGACAAAGACCACTATGAGGGCGTCGAAATTAAAAACGCCGGACTATGGAAGATGAAAGCCTTTTTAGATTTAAAGACTACGATGGCGACATCGAGGTGAAAGACCCGCTCGCTAAAATCGCCAAGCTCTGCTATGAAGGCGACTATAAAGAGGCGTTGGAGTTGGTGTCAAAAGAGCAAGAGAGG
>CAVVFE010000013.1:0-461724 GCA_963747475.1 uncultured Bacteriovoracaceae bacterium | reverse complement strand
ACTGGTCATGAAAATCAAGACTGACTCTTCGGCCCCTGAAGATCCTAAGGACCCTAATGACTCCTTGATTATGGACATTTACAAGCTCTTCGCCACTTCGGACCAGGTGGAAGCTCTGAGCGAAAGATTTAAGACCGGCATTGGTTGGGGCGAGGCAAAGCAAGAGCTATATGAGTCGGTGAATGAATACTTAAAAGAACCAAGAGACAAATACAACGAACTAATGGAAAACCGCGAACAGCTTGATCTCATACTTGAAAAAGGCGCAGAGCGAGCGAGAAAGATCGCAGGGCCAATCATGGCGAGAGTTCGCAATAGAATGACAGGATTTTAAAATGAAAAAGATTCAAATAAAGCCAGAAGAGCAATTTGCCGAACTTAAAAGGGGAGCGGTGGAGCTTTTGCCCGAAGACGAATTTCTCGCAAAGCTGAAAGAGTCCTACGAAAAAGACGAGCCTCTTAAGGTGAAATTTGGCGCGGACCCCTCAAGACCCGATATCCATCTTGGCCATACTGTGGTGCTGCAGAAGTTAAGGCTTCTTCAAGACTTTGGGCACACCATTTATTTTCTTATTGGCGACTTCACCGCTAAGATTGGGGACCCGACGGGCAAGAGCAAAACAAGGCCCCTTCTCACTGACGAAGAAGTGATCGAAAACGCAAAGTCCTACTCTCAACAGATCGGGAAAATTCTTGATATGGACAAGACTGAGATCGTTTTCAATAATGATTGGCTTAGCAAGCTCACGCCAATTGATTTGGTGAGAATCATGGGCAAAGTCACAGTGAGCTCTCTTTTGGAGCGGGACGACTTTTCGAAGCGCTACAAGAACCAAGAGGCCATTCATATGCACGAGTTCATGTATCCCATCATGCAGGGCTGGGACTCGGTTGAGCTTAAGGCCGATCTTGAGCTTGGCGGAACTGACCAAACTTTTAATCTTCTGATGGGCCGCCATCTCCAAAAAGCGCAAGAACAAAAGCCTCAGTGCATACTCACTATGCCGATTCTCGAGGGAACAGATGGCGTTCAGAAGATGTCCAAGTCTTTGGACAATTATATTTCATTGGAAGACACGCCCACTGACATGTTCGGGAAGTTAATGTCCATTTCTGACGACCTGATGGCCCGCTATTACGAGCTGCTTTGCAGAAGGCCTGCGGCGAAGTCCAAAAATCCTCTCTGACTTAAAAGAAGGACAGGCCCATCCTATGAACGCCAAAAAAGAATTGGCCGCCGAGATTGTGGACTATTACCACCCAGAGGGCTCGGGCGCCAAGAGCGCAAGAAGTTTGAAGAGCGTTTTTCTAAAAATAAAGTGCCTGATGATATTCAAGTGGCTGAGGTGGAAGCGGGAGAGATCAAGGTCTTCGACTTCCTTCGCGATGTGGAGTTTATCAAATCAAACGGCGAAGGAAGAAGACTCCTTAAACAAAACGCTTTTAAGGTGAACTTCAAGCCTCATAAGGAAGAGACTCTGAACATTGAGGCGGGAGAGGAGTATATTCTTAAGCTAGGAAAGCTCCGCATGATCAAAGTCGTGGGGAAGTAGATGCAAGATCTTGCGATAGGATTTGTCACAGGAGTGGCGGCCACCGCCGCTCTGTCTATTGCTCTTTTTAAATTCTTTCTAAAAATCAAAAAAACGAATTTGAAAAGATAGCTCAGGAGTCCGTGGAGATTGGCGCTTCAACTCCAGAGAGACGCTTGAGAACGCCCTTGCGCCCTTTAAGGATCGCTTGGTGGAATATCAAAAAACGATTGAGACTTATAATGTCAAAGGCTCTGAGAACGCGGCCATGCTCAAAAATGAAATGGAGCATGTCATGAAGGCCACTCAAAAAATTGAGATGGAGGCATCTTCTTTAACGAAGGCGCTGAAAGGCGACGTTAAAGTCCAAGGCAACTGGGGCGAGATGGTGCTTGAAAAGGTGCTTGAAGCTTCAGGCTTTAAAGAAGGCAGAGAATACTCTTCCCAGGGAAGGGGACAAGGATACAAAGACGCTGAAGGAAACTCCTTCAGGCCTGATGTGGTGATTCATTTCCCAGACGGCGCCAATATGGTGGTCGACTCTAAAGTGAGCCTTGTCTCGTATGAAAGATACATCTCGGCAGAAGACCACGAAAAAGAGGGCCATCTAAAAGGGCTTAAGAGCTCCGTTCGAAAACACGTGGACGACCTTTCCTTCAAAGGATATCAGGCGCTTGAAGGCATAGAGTCTCCCGACTATGTCATGCTCTTTATCCCTATCGAAAGAGTCTTTTCTCTTTTGCTTGCTTACGATGATCAGTTTCTTGATTACGCATGGAAGAAGAAAATCATGGTCGTCACTCCCGTCTCTTTCATGTCCACTTTGAAAACAGTTCAAAGTCTGTGGAGGGTGGAAAGGCAAAACCAGAACTCAAAAGACATCGCCAAAAAAGCGGGTCTTCTATATGACAAATTTCAAGTTTTTTACGAGGAACTCGCAGCAATTAGAGTCGATTTCTCCAAAACAAAAGACAGATTTGAAAAAAGTCTTGGAGCGTCTTAGAGACGGCAAAGGAAATTTAGTCTCGAGAGCTGAGGAGCTTAAAGAGCTTGGAGCGGAGACGTCGAAAAAAAAGGTCAATAGTCCTCGGAGCTTGTCTGTCCCGGACTATTTTCACCCCGGCGCTGGTTCCAAGCCTCGTCGCTCCGGCCTCAATCATTTTGAGAGCGTCCTCTTTTGAACGTATTCCCCCGGAAGCTTTAACGCCAATATGTCTTTACCAACAGTTTTTCGCATAAGCTTCACGGCCTCGACCGTGGCCCCATGCTTTCCAAAACCAGTGGAGGTCTTCACAAAATCGACCTGAAGGTCCTTGCAGATCTCGCAAAGCTTTACGATTTCCTCGTCGGTAAGAAGTGATATTTCCAAGGATGACTTTTAAGACCTTATTGGACTTCTTGCACTCAACGAGAATCTCTTCAATTTCTCTTTCGACTTTGGGAAAGTTGTCCGACTTCACATCTCCAACGTTGATCACCATGTCTATTTCATGCGCCCCATCCTCAATCGCATGAGTCGTCTCGTAAACTTTGGTCTGTCCGTGGTTGGCGCCTAGAGGAAAGCCAATAACTGAGCAAACTGTGGTGTCACAGCCGAAAAGCTCGTTGAAAGCGAGTTTCACATAGCAAGGATTAACGCAAACAGCTTTGAAGTGATGCTCTTTTGCCTCTTTGCAGAGGGCCTTGATGTCATCAACTGTCGCTTCGGGCCTAATAAGAGTGTGGTCAATGTATTGATTTAGGTTCATGTGGCCATTATTCCCGTCCACTTAAGATTTGCCAATAGCGTTTGGCAGATATTCAAGTAATTTCAATGACTAAGAAACTCTAACCTAATGAAAATAGGTTTATTCACCGAACAGTATTATAACGAGCCCTGTTTCGTTTAAAATAAAGCTATCCATAGAGAAGAGAGAACTATGAAAAATGGCCACTTTTTTCACATTGCTGCCATTGCGCTCACTATGGTTGGTTGTAATAGGGTTGATATTCAATACTCAGCAAAGATTGAAAGTAAGTCGTCCCAGGGAGCTTGCGGAGCAAGCCTCACTTCCACGCAAATTTTGGCCTCTTCTAATATACAAGGTGTAAAGTTCCCTAATAATTATGCGATCGAGGGCCTGGATCTGACAGGTCGGAATATAACAGGGACAGACTTTTCAAACGCTAAAGGATTCAGCGCCGAACAATTTAATAAGGCCCAAATCGCAGCGGCGAATAAGTTCCCAAATGGTTTTGATTTCGAGAATATCGAGCTTAATTCCAATAGGACGATCTCAGAAAGCGATTTAAATAATGTTTTAAACCTTTCGGTCGAGCATTTGCAGTCCGGGAGGCGACCTTAATGGCGTAGTTCTGCCAGCTGATTTTTATTTGTCAGGTTGGGACACAACGGGCCTAAACATTTCAAATATAAATTTTCAGAACTCTGCTGGTTTGTCCTTGTCTCAAATTAACGACGCGGCCTTTGTCTTTGGCGTAAAGCTGCCTTCTTATTTGAATATTTCTTCTTGGGACACCACTGGGCAGGATTTGGATGGAGTAGACTTTTCTGAGGCGCTAGGAGTGTCCTCTTCACATTTCGATAATTCCTCAGGCTTTACGGGGGCGACGTTTCCGCCAAACTTTGACATCTCAACAATTGACGCTCAGGACAGAGACCTCTCACGGGCAGATGTCTCTGCGACTGTCAATATGTCCTCTTCTATTTTGAATCAGGCGAGCGCGTATGAGGCCATAAAGCTTCCTAGCGGTTTTGATTGGACGGGACTTTTAGCCAATGGCAAAAGTCTTAAAGGCATTAGTTTCTCCGATACGGTAAACTTAACAAAAGGGCATGCTCGAAAGCTCAGCCGCCGATCTAAGATCGATTGTGCTTCCTTTTAACTTTGACTTAGCTGGAGCGAATTTAAGTGGAAAGGACCTGAGAGAGGCCGATTTGACTGGCGCAATTAATCTAAATGTCGCCCAACTAGAGTCCGCCAGTAACATTAGAGGAGTGAAGCTAGGACCATCAATTGACCTCTCATCTTGGGACACATCGGATGACTACCTTGCAGGAATTGATTTTAGAGGGGCAACGGACATTACAGTCCAGCAAATAAATAGCGCCCTTTCTATATCAGAAGAAAGGCCCAATGGAGAAGGCTTTTATGCCATCGTTCTCCCTGAAATGTTTGATGTCACTTTGCTGGACACTGATGGCAAAGCAATCGATGGAATAGACTTCTCCAAGGTCGTTGGCCTTCGGGACGACCATATCAATAGCGCCTTGTCAATTAGGAGCATTCGTTTTCCTGATGGATACGATGTCTCCGGTCTCGTTCTTATGGGCAAAGATATAAGCGGAGTCGATTTTTCAAACACCCAGGGCCTGACCATTCAACAGCTGAATAGCGCCTCTAATATCGAGGGCATTAAACTTCCGCCCAGAATAGACCTTAGGAAGGCAAACTTCTCTGGTAAGAGTCTCGCTAATATTGATTTCTCAAACATCCTTAACACCTGCGATCTCTGAAAAAGCGCAAACAAAATTGACAGTATTACTTATGAGGCGTCCAAATCTTGGGCGCCTTTTTTGTTTTAAGTGTCTGAAATTCACTAGTCTCTCTTTTGGCGCAGAGTTTGTACTACTAAAACTGTCAGATTTTAATTACGAACTTTTGATTTTTACGAATCAAACGAATGGAGAGAGAAATGAAAAAACTATTTAAAAACCTTCCTATGGTTCTCATGGTGATGGCGTTGTCCGTTGCCTGCGGAAAAGAAAAACTCTTCTGGTGGATCTTCCAGGTCTTCAACAGTAGGAGGCATGATGGGTTACATTAATGGTACTTGCGACGTCGCTGATGTTCAAAAGCTTTTTGAAGAAGTCGATGAGCCAAGGAGCCCCAGCTGGAACTAAAGTCCTGAGAACATCAAGTCCGACGGCACTTCGCAAACGAGTTCTAATTGTAAGGAGTTCCTCGGTTTTATAAACTTCTGTTCAAACTTTCTGGTGGCATTCTGTCAGTGTAAGCGCGATGTCTCTTCGGGCATCACTGTCAATTGCTATGAAGGCTACAGGCTAAACGATAGTCCAAGGGAACTATAACTCTTTGGCGAAGTTCTAAGCGCTCCCTATGACAGAGGATCTGCAGAGTATGTGGAAATGTTGAGTCTGGACCGACAGCCGCTTGCGGTGAGGACTTCACCTGCGACAATTATCTTCAGTGATGAATATGGCAGAGAAGTCGGATCTAAGCCCGCAACTTTTGTTGAATACTTTTATGGCTCTACAAATCAGTACTTCGGAAGCAGCACAATTAATGAGGTAAAGAGGTTTGTTCTTTCAGCGGATAGTTCGGACTCCTCCATGCCTTTGCCGCTGATTGCAAACCCCGTGCTTAAACTGGAATATGGTGTGCCGACAGGCCGACTGATAGCGATTGGCTCTAACTATGTTAAGTCAATTAAAGTGTCTCGATATCATGAGGCCACAATGGACCAAGAATAACAAAGTCGTGATCAAGGCCATAAATCAGGAAAAAGTATATTAACTGGCATAACTCCCCGCCCCTCTCAAAGGGGCGGTTTCTTTGTCTCAGATTTCCCTATATTGTATTATTTAACATTTGCTATATCCTAGAATAAATTTTTATTTTAGGGGGACAAATGGCCACTTATAAATCCGATCAAAATGATATCCTTTTTAATCTTCTTAGATGTTCTAAACGTCACTCAATTTGAGCAATATGGTTTCGACGAGGCCTCAGTTAAAGAGATCGTCACAGAGTATGACAAATTTGTCGCGAACGAAATCTTTCCGGCCAGAGAGGCCGGCGATATTAAAGGAGTCGAACTCACAGACTCTGGAGTGAAAGTGCCCGAAGAGTTTCAAAAAGTCACAAAGGGCTTTTACGAAATGGGCTGGTACGCTCTTGGTCAGCCTGAAGAGTTTGGCGGCGCCCCGTGTCCAGAGGCCTTAAGCGCCACATGCTTGTCTCTTTCCACAGGGGCAAACACCTCTTGGTCAATGTACCCTGGCCTATCAAAAGGCGCAATGAACGTTATCCGCATGGTCGGAGACGACTTTGCCAAGAAGACCTTTATAGGCCCCATGATGGAAGGACGTTGGGGCGGCACCATGAATCTTACCGAGGCGGGCGCGGGCTCTGATGTTGGCGCTCTTAAGACGACCGCCACGCCCATAGAAGGCAAAGACGGTTATTATAAAATTAAGGGATCAAAGATCTTCATCTCTTCAGGCGACAATGATCTGTATGAAAATATCGTGCACTTGGTGCTTGCGAGAACTCCTGGCTCGCCAGAAGGCACAAAGGGGCTTTCTCTTTTTATTACACCAAAATTTAAAGTCAACGAAGACGGAAGTCTCGGAGACTCCAATGACGTGAGCTGCTCAAAAGTTGAGCATAAAATGGGCATACACGGCTCGGCGACTTGTGTTTTGAACTATGGCGATGAAGGAAACTGCGAGGGCTATCTCATCGGCAAAGAAGGCGAAGGCATTCAAAACATGTTCATTATGATGAACGAGGCCAGACTTGATTGCGGCATTCAAGGCGAGGCCCAGGCGAACTTGGCGCTCATGATGACCGAGCAATTTGTGAAAGAGAGGGTCCAATTTAAAACGGAAATCATTAACCACCCAGATGTGCGCAGAATGATGCTTAAAATGAGGGCCATGTCTCGCGGGCTTAGAGCTCTGACTCTTTACACCGCCAATCTTTTTGACTTGGCCAAAAAAGACGAAAAGTATGAGGCGTACATTGGGCTTTTGACCCCCATCTGCAAGTCCTTTTGCTCAGACAGAGGCTTTGATGTCGCAGTCGAGGCCGTGCAGTGTCACGGCGGATATGGTTATTGCCATGAGTACGGCGTTGAGCAATTTGTGAGGGACACTAAAATTGCTTCCATTTACGAGGGGACAAACGGCATCCAGGCCTTGGACTTCGTTCTGAGAAAAATTCTCAAAGACGGCGGCAAGGCCCTAAGAAGTTTAAGTGATGAAATTTTTAAGACCTCAAATAATCTCGACGACGCTTTCAGTTTTGAAAGAGGAGTTTTTTCCAAAGTTCTTGGCGCCGCTCAGGACGCGATGGGCTTTATTGGGAAAAAGGCAAAGAATAATGAAATGAATTATGTGCTCCAAAACTGCAAAGACTTTTTGGACATGTCGGCCCATATTGTCGTGGCCTGGAGGTTGATGGAGTCCGCAAAAATCGCTCATGAGAAGATTCAAAAGGGCGAGGGCGACAAGGCCTTCTTGCAGTCGAAGGTGGACGACTTTAAAATCTATTGCGCTCACTTCCTGCCGCAAGCAACTGCGTGCGCGAAAACGATTGTGAGCTTTGAGGACGACATTCTCTCTTATCAAGTATAGAACCCTTATAGTCGGGAAGCGCCGCCGCGCTTTCCGGCATTTCCCACTCAATCACTCAAACAATCTCCCATTTTTCCAGCTTATCTTGGCCTAAGTTTTCTGTTAGAATAGAAAAGGTATTAAAATTAAAACTTAAGGTTACACAGTGGAAAAATTAATTTATGAGGCTGCGAAAGAGTTTTCTTCGCAATCTCATGGCAGCACGGACCTGTTCAAGGAACGGTTTTTCGTGCGAGGGGCGAGCGATGAGGAGTATATTCCGCTTGTTCAGCTAGAGAAGAAAATTGATAAAGTCTCCTCTAAGCAAGACCTCTTGTCCATGGGATTCGTTTGTAGCTCTCTGGACTTTTTAGAAATCAAAACTTTCGAGTCCTGGTGGCAAAGGCAATTTAACAAAAAGCTTTTGCAAAGAGACAAGAAAGACATTCACATCATTCATCTCCCGGACACCAAGAAAATTTTTGACGCCGTTGAGATCGTCAACCAAGTTTATCAAATCTTGAAAGATCACAAAGTTCTTGTGAACGGAAAGAACCTTCCGATTCAATTGGGCGAGTGGTATTCGAAATCAATTTTTGGTCTCGAGCAAAAGAAAACCTCCAGTCAAAGAGGGTTTGATTTTTACACCGACGACGATAAAAAGGTGGAGGTCAAAGTCCACTGGCAGGACATCACAAGCCCTAAGGGCGTGAAGCTTAAAAAGTCTCTCGTGGAGATGAGCGATTATGTTGTCATTATGTATGTCGCAAAGAACTTTATGATTCGAGACATTCTTTTCTTGGACTCGGACTTTGTCCTGAGAAAGTTTGGCGGAAAAGGGCACACTCTTTTCTTGAAAGACGGTGACGTGTCGGGATATTTTTTTTCCAAGTCTGACAAGCACTACTCTAAGATTGTGAACCAAACGGCCTTGCTCAAATTTGCCACGCCCAACTTCGCCATGAAGATAGACGAGAAAATGTCAGTCAATTAAAAGAGCTCGTATTTTACAAGTCTGCTTTCAAGGTTTCCGTTAAAGAGAATCATTCTCTCACTAGTCTGCAATTGGATTTTCTTGATCATTTCAAAATTGGCGGTGAGCACATAGGCCTCGCTGCCTTTGAATTGATTCTTTAACGTCTCCCCAAATTCGCGATAAAGGCCTTCAAGGTCCTCCATCTGAAGCCTCTCGCCATAGGGCGGGTTGGCGATGACTTTGCCTTTAAACCCATCGATGGACAGTTTCGTGGCGTCCGCCTGTTTGATTTCGCATGACTTATCAAGGCCGAGCATGGCCAGGTTCTTTCGCGCCGACTCGATCGCTCTTGGGTCTATGTCGCAGCCAATATTTTTTGACTTGGTCTTCTTGAGTTTTTCGATGCCCACCTTTGCCTCGTCGACCACGTCTAGAAAAAATTTGCTGACGTTTTCCTTAAGGTATCTATCTTTTGTGTAAAAATTTTGATTTAGAAACGCCCATTCTTTGTCTGAGCCGGAAAGGTGCCTTTTAACTCGCAGATATCCAGGAGGTATATTGCCCTTGACCATCATGCCCTCAATGAGAATGGTCCCGCTTCCGCACATGGGGTTATAGAAGTCGTCGTTCTCGTTGAGTCCTGATTTTAGGCAGATTCCCGCGGCGAGGTTTTCTCGAAGAGGCGCTTCCACTACATGTGAGCGGTAGCTCCGATTGGAGACGGGCTCTCCGGACATATCGAGAAGAAAAGTGACGCTCTCTTTTTGAGAGTGCGGGTTGTCGTTGGGAGCGACTCTTAGAAGCAGAGGGGCGTCCGCTAGCTCTTTATTAACGCTTGGCCTTTCGCCGGTGTCTTTTCTAAAACGGTCCACAATTCCGTCTTTCGCCAGCTGGCCTAAATAAAGAGGGCTTTTAAATTTGCTGCGTTTGGTTCCCTTGGGAGACTTGCCCTGAAGCGTCTGGATTTTAAAGGTTTGTTCAAGGCCAAAAACGCTCTTCCATTTGATTTCTTTGGTTTCAAAGTAGAGGTCTTTTTCCGTTTTTATCTCAAAAGAAAAGAGCTTTTTATAAATCCGACTGGCGCAGCGTGAGTGGAAAACGGCCAAAATCGCTTTTTCTGGATAGGCCTCGAAATGCACGCCTCCACTGCCTTCTTCGGCGCTTTTGACGCCTATAGACATCAGTTCTTTGGCGAGAAACGGCCTCAAGGCCAGGAGGACAGGAGGCAAAAAATTCATTTTTGTGTTTAATTGAGCTCATAAGAAACAAGCTTTTAGCCTGTTTTGACTAATAAGGCCATGTTTATTGACGCTTGGCTAGATTCTAAGGTTTTTAGGCGTTTACGATGGGCGTTTTGTTTTTTATGATAAGCCCGAATTTCAATTAAATATCAATAACAGAGGAGCTTACATGGCCGAGAATTATAAGGTTAAGGACATCAGTCTTGCGGACTGGGGAAGAAAGGAAATCAAACTAGCGGAAGCTGAAATGCCAGGACTTATGGCTCTTAGAGAAGAGTACGGCAAAGATAAGCCGCTTAAAGGCGCTAGAATCGCTGGCTGTCTTCACATGACCATCCAAACGGCGGTTCTTATCGAGACACTTGTCGAGCTAGGGGCCGACGTGACTTGGTCCTCTTGCAATATCTTTTCCACTCAAGACCACGCGGCGGCGGCGATAGCCAAAGCGGGCATTCCTGTTTTCGCTTGGAAAGGCATGAACGCTGAAGAGTTTGATTGGTGCATCGAAAAGACCCTTACCGCTTTTGAGGGCGGAAAAGCCGCTCAACATGATTCTTGACGATGGCGGAGACCTTACAAATATGGTCCTCGACAAATATCCCGATCTTGCCAAGGACATCAAAGGCCTAAGTGAAGAGACCACCACTGGCGTTCATAGACTTTATGAAAGAATGAAAAAAGGCACGCTGACTATGCCGGCAATCAATGTCAATGACTCTGTCACCAAGTCAAAATTTGACAATAAGTATGGCTGCAAAGAGTCTTGCGTGGACGCAATCAGAAGAGCGACTGACGTGATGATGGCGGGAAAAGTCGCCGTTGTTGGCGGATACGGAGACGTGGGCAAAGGCTCTGCCGCCTCTCTCAGAGGAGCGGGAGCTCGTGTTATCGTCACTGAAATTGATCCAATCTGCGCCCTTCAGGCGGCGATGGACGGATTTGAAGTGAAAAAAATGAACGACGCTGTCTCTGGAAGCGGACATCGTCGTCACCGCGACTGGCAACTATGACATCATCCGCGGCGAGCACTTCGAGAAGATGAAAGACAAAACCATCGTTTGCAATATCGGCCACTTTGACAACGAGATCCAAGTTTCTTGGCTAAACGAAAACGCCGAAAAAGATGAAATCAAGCCGCAGGTGGACCTCTACAAGCTTAAAAATGGCAAATGAAATCATCCTTCTTGCCGAGGGAAGGCTTGTGAACCTTGGCTGCGCCACTGGCGCACCCTTCTTTTGTTATGAGCAACTCGTTCACTAACCAGACTCTCGCTCAAATCGAACTTTGGACCAACACTGATCAGTATGAAAACAAAGTCTACATGCTTCCGAAGCATCTTGACGAAAAAGTCGCCGCTCTTCACCTGAAGAAGATTGGCGTAGAGCTTGACGAGCTGACTCCTTCTCAGGCCGAATACATCGGCGTGCAGAAAGAGGGTCCTTTCAAGCCAGAACACTATAGGTACTAAAAAAATGGCCCCTCGAGTGAGAGGCCTCATTACAGCTCTGAAATTATTTCTTGCGCGGCTTCGTTCCCATAAGACAATAGACTTCTGCTTACTTGTTTGACTTATAAATCTTGGTCTTGATCTTCTTCAATTCGCCTGAGGACTTAAGGGCCCGCAGCTTGGCATTAAATTCTTTGATCACTTTTTGGTTTTTGGCCGATCGCCAACATTGAAGACTTTCAGGTGAAGTAAAAAACTCATGACAGGAATTAAGCGTTTTAATTTCCGGAATGGAGGTGGGAAAGAAAGCCACCATGCCGTCCACTCTTTCGCTTTCAAGCATTTTATAGCTCTGCCTTAGCCCTCGAACGCTCACTATCTTTTTTAGCTTTGTTCCTTTAAAAAACTTTGCTGCGGGAAAGCCTTCCAAGGCAAAACGACTTTGCCTCGCATGGCCTCTAAGGAGCATGCTCTCTTTTTCTTGGTCACAAGTTTGGCGGTCAGTTCGAGATAACTGTCTGAAAAAATTTTGTCCGAGGACTCCATGCCGTAGACGCTCATCATTTTTTGGCTCATCCCCAAAAAACAAGGATATTTTTTTTGAAAATAGGCCTGAGCGGCGCGTTTCAAAGGAACAAAATGAAATTTTATCCCTTCGGCATCAAAGAGTCCACTAAAGCGTTCAGGTAGCCTGGGGCGTCTTTGTCTGAATATCCCCGATACGAGGGAACCACCACGTTGACTGGCTCGGCAGCATGGACTAAAAATGGTAGCAAGCAGACGATGAGTATTTTCAACATTTACGCATCATAGCAAAAAGCGCAGAGGACTTGAAATGGAAAAAATTTATATAAGCAGTGATCATGCGGCCTATGAGGAAAAAGAAAGACATTAAGGACTTTTTAAAAACAGATTCGATGTGGTCGACCTTGGAACAAATTCCTCGGAAAGGGCCAACTACCCCGAGTTTGGAAAGAAAATAGCTCAAGCAGTATCAGAGCATAACGCCCGAGGAATCGCGCTTTGCGGCTCGGGCATAGGCATTAGCATTCAGGTGAATAGATGCAAGGGAATTAGAGGCGCTCTTTGCAGAGACGCTGAGGACGCTAAAATGTCGAGGGCCCATAATGACGCGAATGTCCTTTGTCTTGGGGGCCAGACGAAACTCCCTAGACGAGATAAAAGAGATGATTGAGGTATGGCTTTCCACGCCCTTTTGAGGGCGGGAGACATCAAACGAGAATAGAGATGTTGGACGAGCCATGCAAGTAGGTTTTGGAGGCTATCGCATTAGCGACCGCTCTGAGGAGCACAGAAAGGCGCTTACCTTGGCCTTTAAGTCTGGGCTGCAAACTTGTGGACACCTCCTCAAACTACACCTCTGGAGAGTCGGAGAGGCTTATTGGAGAGGTGATTAAAGGATACTGAGATAAGGCCCATCATTGTGACAAAGGCGGGCTATGTCCAGGGCAGCGCCATTGATAAAATAAGCGAGTTCAAAGAGGACATTGAGGTTGTAAAGTTTGCCGACGGCCTATGGCACTCCATTGATCCAAGGTTTTTAAAGACTCAAATCGATCAGAGCCTAGAGCGCATGCAAGTCGAAAGTGTGGACGCCCTTTTGCTTCATAATCCTGAATATTTCTTAAAGAAAAACCCGGATGCGAAGTGCGAGTATTATGAAAGAATTTCTCATGCGTTTGCCTACCTCAAAACCGAGGTGGAGAAGGGAAGAATAAAGTCATTTGGGGTGAGCTCCAACACATTTGTGGACCCTCGACAAGACGAAACGGCAACGGACCTGGAAGAGCTTATTGAGGCCGCCAAGAAAACGGAAAGCCTTCAGCATTTTAAATATATTCAATTTCCCATGAACCTTTTAGAGATGGGAGCTTTGCAGCCTCAATACGAAGGAAAGAACTTGGTTCAGAGGGCCCATGAGTTTGGCCTTATAACTATCGCCAACCGGCCGCTAAACGCCTTCACTTCCGCAGGGCTTTTAAGGCTTTCCGACCGTGAGGCGCCCAAGGTGTCCATCGACCCTCAGACCTTTTTTGATGAAAAAACCGAGGCCTTTAAAAAATATGTGGGAGAAACTTAAAGAGGAGGGAGATGAAGGAATTCATGAAGTTCCTTTGTTTCTGCAAATTAAAAAAATCTGGGCCGAACAAGCGTCTGAAGACGCCGTTCAACAGATCTTTTTTGGACACTTTTTTCCTTTTATCGCCAATGTCTATGGCAGAGATCTTAGACCTGAGGAAAGCGCCCCTTTTTATGAGCTCTATGATATGGCCATTTCAAGGGCGCGAGCAAATATGGTCGAGAGGGCGAAGACGTTCAAAAAGCAGGCCGAAGAGTCTGGACTTCTGGCGCCCTCCGAGGAGAGCTTGGCCGTTCGAAGCCTGGAGAAGTGCGCTCAGACAGGCGTCGATTACGTCTTGGTGGGGATGAGAAAAGAGGACTATGTGAAAGAGATGAAGAGGTTCTTTTAGTTCTCTGACATGCTCTCTTTCATTTCCTCTTCGAATTCTTTCCACGCTCTTTTTCGATATCGATAGGTGATGATGTCAAAGATAGGCTTTGATTTGTCTTTGGTTATCTCGGCCGCTTTGGTGGCCTGGTTGGCGAAGTTCATAATGTCCACGCCCGCAGTTCTTGAGCCCGAACCATAGCGCTTACTGCCAAAAGGACCTGAGGTTCTTGAAAATTTGGACTTTGCCTGCCCAATGCTGCCGCCGCTTTTTTTCTTATTGGCGCCTTTGTTAAAACTTTCCTCGACTTTTTCCGCGGCAGGGCCAAAGGAAGCTATGCTTCCCGCGGAATCTGGCAATTGTCCCTCAACGCCCACAGCTTCGCTTGCGAGGGTCGCAGCAACGGCCTTGGGAAGCCCAGCTTTGAAAAGCTCCTTCGCGAAATCTTTTGCCTTCTTCGAGTTCAAGCTAATCTTTTCCTTAGGCCTGTATTTCTCCAAGGCCTGCTTTGCCATGGCGAGGTTTTTGTCTCCAATGGCCTGCAATTTGCCACTGGCAACGCCGCTCGATAGATGGCTGATGCCTGAAAGGGGATCTTTCATCTGGGCGGGGTTGAGACCAAGCTTAAGAGCGTCCTGCATGAGCTTTGCATGAATACAGCTATTGGTTTTCTTGCACTTGCAGCTAAGGTCGGCCTTGCCGGCAGCGTCTACGCAAGAGGTGCCGATTTGGTTTTTGTCTCGAGCAAGTTGGGGGGGAACACAATACTTCATGTAGTTTGTCGGGTCAGCTTGATAGGAGGTCTCCTCGGCGCAAAAACAACTCGTGTCTGTGTGAGGATTACAGTCGCCCGCCCCAGGCAACTTTGGCGGCCATATTCAAAATCCCTTTGGCCTTCTGCTTGTGGTTATTTTCTTTGGCCGCATAAAAGGTCCCAATCAAAGTTGAGCCGGCAAGCTTGGCAATCATCATCGCGTCCATGGCGGCGCCTGTGAGGGCATAGGTCGCATAGCATCCGGCGGTGGAGTACCACCCAATCGCCTGAATTTGAGACTGCTTGGCCTTGTCTGTATGCATTTTGGCGAGAGCTTCAAAAGAGGCCTTTTGTTCGGCCTCTGGCTTGGCCTTTTGATAGTTTTGAAGTGTTTGATTATTGTTTGCCTTCTGAGTCGCCAGGGCCGCCATTTCAAGCCCCATGGGAATAAACTTGCAGAAGTCCGTTTTTGCTTCCCCTTTGCCTTCTTTCATTTTTACCTTTCCAGCATCGCCTTTGCCCAGCATGCTCGTGACGCCGATCATCGCATAAATCTTGCTCACGATGGGGACCAAGGTCTCGACTGTCCGCCATTTGTCTTTTCTAAAGGCGCTTTCATCGTTTTCATCGCACAAGTCCTATTAGCTTTCCTGCCTCGTCATAGCACTGCTCGTTATAAGTCCTATTCGCGAGGCCTTTGTGGAGGTAATTCTCCGCCTCGTACTCTTCTTTTTCAGAGATCGGCCGCGTGCCGTTCATGGCCTCCTCAAGTTCCTGGGGATGTCCAAGCAGGGGAAAAAAGTCATCATTATGAATAAAAATCTCATAGGGTCTCCAATAAGCTCGTCCTGATTTATTTTACCATGCGGCCTGCCTGTTTCTAGGCGGTTATTTGATCCCTAGGGCCGAAAAACGTTCTTTCAATGAGTTAAGAGATAGTCCAAAAGCGCTTATGTCGGCGCGCGCAAAGAATATTTATCAATTGACCAATTATCGCCAATTTAGGTACCGTAATGGGCATGAGTTCCAAAAAAAATAGCATCCAACATACCTCAGAAAATGAGTTGACCCATTCTATGGCCCACTACCTTTTGACTATCCATAAGTTGAAAGAAAATAAGGGCTATGCCCGGGTGACTGACATCGCAAAGGACATGGGACTGACTAAAGGCTCGGTCTCCACCGCTCTTAACAACCTAAAGAAAAAAGACCTCGTCGAAGAGGACGATAGCAAGTTTCTTAACTTGTCCAGAGAAGGGCATGAGCATGTCCACTCTATTCTTTCCTCAAGAACTTTGCTCTATTACTTTCTTAAAGACATTCTGAAAGTGGACGACGAGACCGCCCATCAAGACTCGTGCTTCATGGAGCATTTGGTGAGCGAGCAAACGCGGGAGAAGTTTTTTCTTTTCTTAAAGGACGTTGCGACCACTTCCGGCAAGATGGACCTTACAACTGAGCTCGACCTAGGGCAATTTCAAACTCCTGACGAGTTTTACAAGGCCCAGAAGGGCGATAAGTATCTCGAATAAATGAAAAATTATCTGTCCTTTTTAAAGGACTTGGACCCGCAGTTTAGGAAAAACGCGGTCCTTGTCTTTGGAGCTTATTTTTTCGCTCTCTTCAGCTATCCTTTCACTAGAAGCGTGGCGCAGTCCGTTTTTTACGACTATTACACCGCTCAAGACTACTCGCTTGCGACCTTTTATTCCGTCATTGCCTTAGTTGTGGCGATATTCGCAAGCAACTCCCTACAAAAGAAAATGGGAGCTCCAAACTTTACGCTATCATAGCGGGCGTCTCCACTATAGGGCTAGGGCTTAGCTATTTTATTCTCACCAAGGGCGTGGCGGTCGCGGCGTATTTTATGTTCGCCGTCAAAGAGGCCTATATCGTCCTTCTTATTCACTTGGTCCTCGCTTATGCCAACGCCACTTTTTCTCTTGAGCAGGTCAAAAGGCTCTATGGACCTTTAGGCGCGGTCGGGGCCATTGGCGGAATTCTGGGCGGGCAAGCGACAAGCTTTCTGAGCTCACAAGGAAACGCGGTCCCTTTTATCGCAGGCCTAATTTGCATCGTCGCTTCTTTGATTATTTTTTGGCCAGCTGAGGACGTCCAACTGACAAAGAAGGAAAGGCAAGAGGTCTCGCCGCTTCGCTCTGTCAAAAATGTAAGGACCTATGTGCTTCTTATTGCAGGAGTAGTGGCGCTTTCTCAATGGGTAATTTTTATAGCCGACTTGCAGTTCAATATTCTATTTGAGAACGCGTTTGAGACCAAGGCCGAGCGGACGTCTTACTTGGGCAATCTTTACGCTTCTATTAACGGAGTGAGCTTGGCGATCCAATTTCTTCTCGTCCCTTGGCTTTTGCCGAGAGTCTCCGCCAAAAAAATCTATTTGGCGATACCATTTCTTGTTTCTCTTTCTCATCTTGGCAGGTTTTGCCGCAGGAGCAAATTCCCTATTTATCGCGGCGGGCGTTTTTGTCTCTCTTAAGGGAGCGGACTACTCCATCTTTAATGTTGTAAAAGAGGTCATGTACTATCCCCTGGATAGGATGCAAAAATTTGGCGCCAAATATATTACTGACATGTTTGTTTATCGCTTGGCCAAAGCTTTGATAGCTTTCGTCATGGCCCAGTACTTGCTTGATAAGGTCAAAGGACAGTCCGCAATCGCTTGGCTAACAGGGCTCCAAGTCGTTTTTATAGGGCTATGGACAATTCTGTCGATCAAGTTATTTAGAGAACAAAATAAAGTGAACAAAGAAGTATCGGAGAAATTATGAACCCTTTGCTACAACAATCAACGCTGAAAAGAGAAGCAATTCCTTTCGACAAAATCAAACCTGAGCACTTCATGCCCGCGCTCGAAGAGGCGATCTCCATCGCCAAAAAAGAGTACGAGGCCATAAAGAAAGAAAAAGACATCACCTTTCACAGTATCGTGGAAAGGGCCGAAGAGGCCGAATCGACCCTCGATCAAGTGACAAATATCTTCTACGCGCTCTATAGCGCCGAATGCTCTGACGAAATTAATGAAATATCGCAGAAGTTCTCTGAAACGCTGACAAAGTATTCAAGTGATATCACGCTCGACGAAAAACTTTTTGCTCAAGTCCAAAAACTCTATGAACAAAGAGACGCTTTTGGCCTCAATGAGGAGCAAAAGACCATTTTAGAGGACATGTATAAAGGCTTTGCCAGAAACGGCGCCCTTCTCGATGAGAAGGGAAAGGCGAGGCTAAGAGAAATTGACGAAAAGCTCTCCAGTGTAGGGCTTAAATTTAGCGAAAACGTGCGAAAGGCCACCAATGCCTACACTCTTTTTGTTGAAAAGGAGGAGGACCTAAAGGGCATGCCTGAAGCGGTGGTGGAGCAGGCAAAAGAAACGGCCAAGGAAAAGGGCAGAGAAGACGCATGGGCCTTTACGCTTCAGTTCCCAAGCTATCTTCCCTTTATGCAGTACTGCCAGAACAGAGAGCTGAGAAAAGAGATCTTTCAGGCGGCTTCGGTCAAGGCGGTCGAGGGAGAGTTTGGCAACCAAGAGAATATTAAAGAAACGCTTCGGCTTCGTTATGAGCGGGCAAAACTTCTTGGGTATGATGATCACGCCCATTATACGCTTGAAAAGAGGATGGCCCAGGACTCAAAAACGGTGCAGTCTTTTCTAAAAAACATCTTAGAAAAGGCCCGTCCTGCCGCTAATCAGGAATATGATAGGCTTAAGTCCTTAAAGGCCGAGCTCACAGGCGATGACAAAGAGGACTTTCATAAATACGACGGCCCTTTTTACACTGAAATTCTAAAAAAGCGCGAATTGAGCATTGATGACGAGCTTTTGAGACCGTACTTTAAGCTCGAGAATGTCATAGACGGCGTTTTCACAGTCGCTAATAAACTCTATGGAATCAACTTTAGGCCAATTGACGTTCCGGCCTATCATGAAGACGTAAAAACATATGAAGTCACCGACGAGGAGGGCAAATTTATTGGGCTATTCTACGCAGACTTTTTTCCAAGGGACACGAAAAGGCCTGGCGCGTGGATGACGGACCTGCGAGCTCAGGGGCTTCAGCATGGTGAAATCAAGAGGCCTTTTGTTTCGATCGTTTGCAACTTCACCAAGCCATCGGGAAAAAGACCAAGTCTTTTGACCCTTAATGAAGTTCTGACTCTTTTTCACGAATTTGGCCACTCCCTTCATGGCCTTCTCTCCAATGTTCATTATAGAGCGAAAAGCGGCACAAGCGTTTATTGGGACTTTGTGGAGCTTCCCTCGCAAATTATGGAAAACTGGGTGCTAGAAAAAGAGTGTTTAGACATATTCGCCAAGCACTATGAGACGGGCGAAAAAATTCCGCAGGAGTACGTGGACAAGATTAAAGAATCGCAAAAATTTTTGGAAGGCATGGGCACTTTAAGACAGCTAAGTTTCGCTTTTCTAGATATGGCCTTTCACTCCACAGATCCTAGTGAAATCAAAGACGTGGTGGCCTTTGAGCACGAAGTGATGAAAGAGTATGAACTAGGCCCAAGGATTGAAAAACAGAATATGGCCTCTTCCTTTGGCCATATCTTCGCTGGCGGCTACGCCGCGGGCTATTATAGCTATAAATGGGCGGAGGTCCTGGACGCCGACGCCTTTGAGGCCTTTAAAGAAAAGGGAATTTTTGACAAGGAAACGGCGACCAAGTTTAAAGAAAACATTCTTGAAAAGGGAGGATCGCTTCCTCCGCAAGAGCTTTATCGCGCCTTTAGAGGCAAAGACGCTGATCCAAATGCGCTCTTAAGAAGAGCGGGACTAATATAATTTAAAGGCCCCATCGGGGCCTTATTTATTTCCGGCCTTTTAATTTCTTTTTTCACCGCCTGCCAAAGCTCTTCCAGCTCCAGAACATTCATCTTTGGACATGTCCAGGCCTTCGTCTAGGGCCTTGTCCTCCATCGCGCTAAATCGGCCGATAAATTTAAGGTTTGCCTCTCTAAGGGCGTCTTCAGCGTCAAAACCAAGATGCCTGGAAAGTTGGGCCACGCTAAAAAGCAGGTCTCCAATTTCTTCTTTAAGCCTCTTGTCGCTTCTATTGTCCGCCTTAAGTTCCATTTGAACTTCTCCGAGCTCCTCTTCCACTTTGACAAACACCTGCTCAACAGTGTCCCAGTCGAAATTCACCGTCTTCGACTTTTTTCCGATTTTCTCGGCCGCCATCAAAGAGGGGAGGTAGGCGTCTTCTTCGCGAAAAGTCTTTTACTTGTCTTTCTTTTCTTCTTTTTTCTCACTCCCCTTGATCGTCTCCCAGTTCTTTGCCACCTCGTCGCGTCTTTTGCGAGGGACTTGTCCTCAGAAAACATGAGGGTGGCGTCTGATCATTTTGTCCGCCAGGGTCTTGCTTACGCTTTCGATGTTAAAATCGCCGGACTCGCTCGCGATCTGGGCGTGCAATAAAACTTGAAGAAGAACGTCTCCTAGCTCTTCTTCCATCCTTTTAGGCTCGCCCTTTTTCGTGGCGTGAATATACTCGTAAGACTCCTCAATCAGGTATTTCAATAGCGACTTATGAGTCTGCTTTAAGTCCCAAGGACAGCCGTCTTTAGGGTCTCTTAGCTTTGAAATGACATCGACTAACCTTGAAAATTCTGGATACTGCATTCGGGACGCTCCCTATAGGGTTGAAATTATGCTATTCTTAGCGCAAAAGAGGCCACATGGAAAATGAGATAAATTTACAAGCGGGGAGGATTTCTCTTAATTTGCACCCTGAAGAGTTTTCTCTTCCCTCCAATCTGCTTCCCTTATTGGGGCATAATCTAGAAGTTTTGGACGCAAGACTTGAGGAGCTGCTGGGTTTTGGGCTCACTGAAGCGGAAGTGAACCTTAGTATTGTCAGCGACCATGAAATGAAAAAGATTAATCACGAGCATCGCGGCATAGACAAGTCCACGGACGTTTTAAGTTTCCCTTTAAATGAAAATCCGAGGAGGGGCGATTACGATCTTTTTGAAGGCAGGCTCGAGCTAGGGGACATCATAATCGCTGACGGAGTCTGCGCCATTCAGGCCCATGAAAATCATCTTAACTTTTCTCAAGAATTTGTTCATCTATTTACGCACGGGTTTCTTCACTTATGCGGCTATGATCACGAAGAAAACGAGGAGGAAGACAAACTCATGCGGGGGCTTGAAGACCAGATTATGGAAGGGCTGAAAAAAAGAAGAGGCGGGAGCTGCCCCCCCGCCTGAGTGAATTATTTGCTATTGGTTCTTTGAGCTTGCGAGTTCACGATTTGATCGTAGTTCTTAAGCCCGTATTGAAGGGCCTGATAGAGATCGACTCTGCCACCGCTGACCATTCTTGAAGCAAAGCTGCCTTTCTTAGTCACCGACTCCATAAGGACCTTTTTAAGGCTTATTCCGTCAAACTCGGGAAAATGGCTAAGCGTCTCGGCCGCTACGCCCACTGTTGTGGGAGTCGCCATAGAGGTCCCAGACATATTTCCATATCCGTCACCGGGAACTGTGGAATAGACGTTTGAGCCTGGGGCCGCGACGTCAACTGTGGTCTCTCCATAATTAGAGAAATAAGACAGGCCTCCCCATTTATTAGTCGAGGCGACGACAAGTAGGTGATCGCTTGGAAAAGACGCCGGGTATTTAGGTTGCTGTCGTCGTTGGACGATTCATTGCCCGCCGCCGCGACAACAAGGCGCCATAAGTTTTGCCGATATGGTCGATCGTCTCGTTAACGATCATTCCGCCTTCATTGTGCTTCTTTCCAAATGAGCAGTTGATGAGTTTTGCGCCGTTTTTGGCCGCGTAGAAGAAGGCCTCGACCACGTCAGCGTCAGTCTCGTCGCTATTATCGGGAACTGTTCTGACGGCCATAATTTTTACATTGCTAGCGATGCCCGCGATGCCAATACCATTATTTTGAGTCGCCGCGATAGTGCCAGAGACGTGCGTGCCATGAGCGTGGCTTGCCATCGGGTCAGTGTCATCGTCAAAGGATCAATTCCATAAACGTCATCAATATAGCCATTATTGTCATCGTCTATGCCGTTGCCGGCGATTTCGTCTTTATTGGTCCACATCACGTCTTTAAGGTCCTCATGGTTATAATCAACGCCAGTGTCAACGACCGCAACGATAATTTCAGACTTTTCTCTGGCAAGCGGAGTCAGATAAGATTTCTCCACAGAGACACCGTTTCTAGAGGCGTCTCTAAAGGCCCAGATTCTTCCCACATAGGGATCATTAAAAAAGTCTGAAATAAAAAAGGTCGGAGTCATTTTTTCTTTTGGAGACTTTTGGAAGCTTATCGCCGCCTGCATAGTAACTTCTTTCAGTCGGCCTCAATTTCTTTGCTCTTTTTAAGCTCTTTTTCGAGATCAAGAACGTCATTAGTGGTGACGAGGAAGTTTCTGCCAAAAAGGGGGCTTACCGATTTGATTAATTTTGAAGTCGGGAAGGTGCCTTCCCTTCTTAACTTTCACAAAAAGCTTGTTCTTCTCATAGCGAGCTTCCTGAGCAAAAAGGGAGGCGGCCAAAAGACTGATAATAAGTGCGATCTTCATAATTGTCCTTTGTTCTATGGTCGTTTACAGGTGCGCTAAAAACCTATAGATCTTGTCAGGAATTATAAGGTCAGCCAACTTAAAGTTGCTTACATATAGAAGACAGTCTAACGCAATTTCGTCTCGCTATGTGATTGGAATTAGCGCTGTCTAAGCATTGTCTGTCTACATTTTTTACAGGAAAATTCTACATGGCTGACGCGTTATTTGCCCCTCCGGTTTCAAATCATTGTTAATATTTGAGAAGTGAAAAATCGTCCCCTCGATAGGTAATTATCTTGGGTATGGTAAATTTGAGTGTAGGCTTTTTAGCGACTCAAACCATAAAGATTGTCTACCGCTCTAAACAGTAGACCCACAATAAGGAACGAACAGTGTTTAAAATGTGTTCAAAAAGACATGCTCTTGCTGGCCTTGCCTTAAGCGCGGCCGCTTTTTCAATGACGGCGCAGCGGCGTCTTTGAGATCCAACTTATATGCCAATAAGCTTTCGTCCCGACTTTGATTTCTCAAAAGAAAAGACCAAGAAAACAGGACTAAGAGGCGACTTTTCTTTTAGAAACAATCAGCTTATGGATGATGTGGGCGAAGTCACGGGCAATAAGTACTGGGGCGAGCTCAATGTGGGCTATGAAGCCGGACAGGCCGGAGAACTGGAAAAAGAATTTTCCCTTTCGACAAGAGTCAATGATCAAGAAAATATTATGTTCTCCATTCCAGAGGCGAATATCAAATATCGCTTTGGCGACAGCGAAGTGGTGGCGGGACGAACCGTTCTTGAATGGGGGCAAATCGACGCCATTTGGGGCTTCGGAAAGTTGAACAACAGAATCAACTTTGACGGCTTTGAGCCGGGCCAAGAGGGTCTCACAGGCCTTCTTTACACTCAAAAGGCCGACGGCATGAGCTTTTCTCTTTTTGGCTCTGTGCTCTATATTCCAGAAATGAACCCAGGCCAGGACTATGATGAGGACACAGGCAAAGTTTCCTGCTCCAATCCTTGGTGTCGGCCGCAAGCTGAAACAGCGCCAGTTTCTGACGACGGCTCCGAAGTGCCCATCTTTTATAATATTCAGTACCCGGAAATAGCGGACATTGTTCTAAAATATAGCGCGGGAGCGAGGCTTGAACTCGATGTGGGCGGACCTTTTAAAACGGAGGTCTTTGGGATTAGAAAGCCTGAAAACCAGCTTTCCGTTGCCGCCGAATATTATCTCGACAGCGACATCGGCGCCAAAGGGCACCGCGGTCGTGGACATCACTCCTCAAGTTTACTATCACGATATTTTGGGCGGAAATATTAAAGCTGACCTTGGCGACAATTGGCAGAGCTTATGTCGGCGCCCTTTCCATTACTCCCAACACCTACCCTGACGGATTTGACCCTAAAATTGTCTACACGGGCCTGAAGCCCAAAAAGAAAAAAGAAGATTATATTGGGTGGGGGACTTTCTACACAGGAGAGCGCTTAAAAGGCGCCCTCCACTATGTGGCAAGAGTTAGCGAATACAATTTAGATAACGACACCCTCGTCGAGTATCCAAGATGGAACCAGGCGTGGAATATTAGTCTTAGTTCATTAATCACCAGGAAGATTAACGTCGCATTTGATTACAAATACGACATGCTCACGGAAGATCGTTTAACCATGTTTAGCGCGAGTTATATCGTCTCGCCATACATGTTAGCGTCTGCCGGCGTGAACATGATTGGCACTAAAGGCGACGGCAAGTCTTACTGGTCCGATTTCACCAATAACGACTCCGTTTATGGCTCGCTGAAAGTAAAGTTCTAAGAACTTACAAAAGGCGATGAATGCGACATTTCCGGCTTCTATTGCTTTGCGGAATGCTGTGCCTAGTGGGCTGCGGCGACCTGTTGTCAATGAAGCAGGCCAAAACTGGCCTGGAGGTATTGCCATGCAGGCCTGACCCGTCCGCGCTCTCAAAGATCTTCACAAAAGACGTGTCCAAAGAGATTGGCTGTTTGGGAAATAGTCTCAAAGTCTTTATAAAAACGGTGAAGACAGACGGCCAGGAAGTCTGTCCTATACCAAGCTCGATGGGTTCATCACTAAGCACGTTTCCGACGTGGACCCTGGAATCCAAAAAAGTCTGAAGGCCGTCTTTAAAATCAATTCAGTCATTACCGGAGACGACGCTCTTTATATTAAGAAAGAAAATATCTCCAAGCTTACGGCATTGCTTAATGTCGTGAACACGGCGATGGTGGAAAATAAAGTGTACCAATACTTTACCGAAAATAAAGAGCTTGAATACAAGGAGCACTCCGCCCGAAAGGCCGCCATATTTAACGCTTTTTTCGCCATTAAAGACGCCTTGAGCGGCATCTACAATAAAAATAATAACTCGATAAATCTTCACTCTTTAATCGAGAGCTTTAAGTCCAGTCGAAAACAAAAAAGTGCTCGAGAACAGCCAGAAGATGCTCTTCCTTAAAAAAACATTTTTAGGCGGGGACAGCCAAGAACTCAAGGCGCAGGAGCTTAAAAAATTTATTAGCATGATAGCCGACCTTTCAAAAGTTGTCTATGACATGCTTTATCTGCCTCAGATCAAGGAGAACAAAAACTTTCGATTGGAGGTGATGGAAAGCCTTAAGGAGGACATCCTAAGTCTCTCCAGAAACTTGTTCACAGGTGTCTCTGAAAATGAAGTCGCCATAAATCTAGACTTGGCCTTAGAAGCGCTTGACCAAATCATGCCAGACGTCTGAGGTCTTTAAATATCGTTCGGCCATCATCGCCGCCAAAAAAATTTTCCTCGGCAATCCTCGACCTGACTTTACGGCGAAAGAAATAGGCGACTCTTCTAAATGACATTGTCATCAAGAACCTAAGCAGAGGCATTTACTTTTACAAGGCCTACGAAAGAAACGCCCATATTCTGGACGGGAAATTTCCCATTATTTGGGACCTCGATCGACTTGTCTCCACCGATATGCATGAGGAGATTTTTAAAAAGGACTTTCAAAGAATCTCAAAAAATTATTGGTTCTTCTTGGACAAAAATATGGCCGCGTCTTATGGTCATGCGCCTCGAGCGTTCGCCTTGGGGAATGTTTCTCACCGCGACTTTAGAGGACATTTTGCAATACCTTTTTGTGTACTATGGAACAAAGGACGAAAAGGTGTACGGAGGGCATAAAGTCTCGCAAGAAAATGTGTTGCGCTTATAAACGATTTTAAAGTCTTTCTGCATGATCAAGAACTTATCCTGCCAGGCAGGGAGGCCAATGCCGCCGAGACTATCACTTTGATGGCAGGTCTGTTTCAAAAACAATCGGACGGGGACACTGATTTAGAGTTGCCAGAAATTGTCGAGCTTGTGACCACCATGATCAGCGGCCACCGATATAAGCTCTGTGTTTTATGATGAGCTTAAAAATGGCATATGCCCTATAGACGAAAAAGGAAGATTCAAGGCCCAATGTGTGAGAGACAACTTTGATCTCTTCTTGGAAATGACGTCCAGGGGGAGAGAAGTCCTTTGCTGACTATTATCCAGGGATCCGTCGCTACATTAAGGGCTTAAGCGCGACGCGAAGCCGAGTCCTTCATGACCAATGTGGAAACATACGCCAGAACTTGCGTCAAATTTAATGATGGGAGCGAAGTTCCCGTCACAAAGGGCGACCTCTTTATGGTCTTCACAGGACTATCTAAATATGGAGTCCACTTTTACTCGGTTTAATCGCTCGAGCAAATATTTTCTCGCGACCAAATGACGTCCTAGACCCTAAGGAACTTGTTAAGGCCTTTGATCAGGTCTATGAGGACGGCCATTAAAGCGAGAATTCCCGGCTTCAAGCTGTTTAAAAATGTCTCGGTTGAGCCTTTGGACTTTAGGGCCGAAGACGTATTTCTTCTTCCTCTTAGAGGAAGGAAGAGAGCCAGGCATAGAAATGGTAAAAATCCTTTTTATGGGACAGAAAAAGCGTCCCGCGACTAGGAACTCAATTGCGAAAGTCCTGAAGGTCATATCCCTTGGAAGCGAAGCGAGCAAGAATTCGAGCTTTAGCTGTGAAAGTCTAAGATAGCTCGCTTGAAACCTTATCGGCTTTGAGATATTCTTTTGCAATGAGTGAAAATTCCGCCGACCTTAAATTAGGGGAGATCTCTTCGAGGTCTCCAACATGAAAGACACCTTGGAAAATATACGGAGGTCTCTTTGACGTCTCTAGAAAAGAGGCAAGATTAGAGGAAATCGCCGAAATGGAGGCCTTGGAGGGCTTCTGGCAGGACGCGGACAACGCCGCCAAAATTCAAAAAGAAAAATCAATTCTACAAGTCTTCAGTCACAAGCTACTCCAAAGTCAAAGAGCTGATGGACGAGTTTGAGATATTGCAAGAGTTCGCCCAAGAGGGAGAAGAGGAGTCCGCAAAAGAGGCGGTGGAAGTTTTCTCACAAGCTCAAGGAGAGCTTTGCCGAGCTTGAGCAGCAGTCCCTTTTGTCTGATGAGATGGACCCCAATAACGCTATCGTCTCAATCAATGCGGGCGCCGGCGGGACCGAGTCCTGCGACTGGGCCGGGCATGCTGCATAGAATGATCACCCGTTGGGCGGAGGGAAAAGGCTTCAAAATCAAAGGCATCGACTACCAGCCCGGGGACTCTGCCGGCATCAAGTCCGTCACATTTATGGTGGAAGGAAACTTCGCTTACGGACTTATGAAGTCGGAATCTGGGATTCATAGGCTTGTCAGGATTTCCCCCTTTGATTCCAACGCGAGACGACACACTTCATTTGCTTCGGTCTATGTTTCGCCGGAAGTCGACGATGACATTGAAATTGAAGTGCAAGACAAGGACATTCGGATTGACGTTTATCGCTCCGGCGGAGCGGGCGGTCAATCTGTAAACACCACCGACTCGGCGGTGAGAATCACTCACAATCCAAGCGGCATTGTGGTCACCTGCCAAAACGAACGTTCACAACTTCAAAACAAGCAGACGGCCATGAAGATCCTCAAATCAAGGCTTTATGAAAAGGCGCTGGAAGAGAAAAAGGCCGAGGCCGCGGAGGAAGAGGCGAATAAGAAGGAAATTGGATGGGGATCTCAAATTCGCTCTTATGTTCTTCATCCTTATAAAATGGTCAAAGATCACCGCACCAATAGCGAGTCCGGAAACGCTGAAAAGGTGCTGGACGGGGATTTGGACCAGTTTATGAAGGCTTATCTTCAATGGTCTAAGCTTGGGGACTCCGAAGCAAGCCTAAGTCAGGAGAATTGTTGTCAGAATAGGCTCCACGAGCTATGATCGCCCCATTAAAAACAACAACTTTTAGGGCGAAGCATGACTGGAAAACAAAAATACATCTCCCAATGGGAAAATCTGTTCAACGAGCAAATGAAAGTTAGGCTCGAAAAACGTGAAAAACTTAAAGATCTAGGCGCAGCTCCCTTATAAACATAATGTGAAACCAAGCTCCACCGCCAAAGAGCTTCGCGCAAAATACGGCGAGCTCGCCAAAGAAGACATTGGCGAAACCGAAGACTACTCTGTATGTGGCCGCGCTTTGCTCGTTAGAGACTTTGGCAAGGCCGCCTTTATTCAAATCGACGATGGCACCGATCGCTTTCAAATTTACGTGAAGAAAAATGTCACCAATGAAGACGGATTCGCTGAATACAAGCTTTGCGACTACGGCGACATCGTTTACGCAAAAGGCGACATTTTTAAAACAAATAAGGGCGAGCTTTCCGTAAACGCGAAGGACTTCAAGGTCCTGACCAAGTCCATTCGACCGCTTCCTGAGAAATTTCACGGGCTGACTGACCAAGAATTAAAATACAGAATGCGCTATGTGGACATGATCATGAACCCGGAGACGAGAAAGAAGCTTAAAACTCGCTCTGAGATTGTTCGTTATATCCGAGAGTTCTTTTATCAAAACGATTATCTGGAGGTTGAGACGCCCATGATGCATTCAGTGGCGGGCGGCGCCACTGCCAAGCCATTTGAGACTCATCATAACGCTCTTGATATGGAGCTCTTTATGAGAATCGCTCCTGAGCTTCACCTAAAAGGCTTGATTGTGGGCGGCTATAACCGCGTGTTTGAGATGAACCGTTGTTTTAGAAACGAGGGGCTCTCGCTTAAGCACAACCCTGAGTTTACGTCGATCGAGTTTTACCAGGCCTACGCCACTTACGAGGATCTGATGAACTTGACTGAAAAGCTTATAAGCGGAATCGCAAAAGACGTCTTAAAACAGACAAGGTCACTTTTGGGGAAAACGAAATCAATTTCACCGCTCCCTTTCAGCGCATGACCATTCGAGAGGCGGTGAAAAAACACTGCGAACTAAGCGACGACGATCTGGAGAACAAGCTCAAAAATGATGGAGCTGCTTCTCTCAAAAAAGGAGGGAGACTTCAAAAAGGCGGATCTTGAAAAGCTTTCTCCCATGAGGCTTCTTGTGCTTCTCTTTGAGGAGTTTGTCGAAGAAACGCTTATCCAACCAACTTTTATCACTGAATACCCGACAGAAGTGTCTCCGCTTTCGAGAAGAAATGATGAGAACCCTGAGTTTGTCGACCGCTTTGAGCTCTTTATCAATGGATGGGAGATCGCCAACGCCTTTAACGAGCTTAATGATCCTACCGACCAACTTGATCGTTTTGCCGATCAGGCGATGCTTAAAGACGAGGGCGACGACGAGGCCCATGATCCAGATTATGATTATGTAAGGGCGCTTGAGTATGGCATGCCTCCAACTGCGGGCGAGGGAATCGGAATCGATAGGCTCGTGATGATTATGACCAACTCCCACACCATTAGGGACGTCATCCTCTTTCCTCAGCTTAAAAAAGAAACATTTTTCGAGGAAAAGTCTGACGAAAAAGAGGAGTAAATGAGCTCCTCTTACTCGATCTTT
This sequence comes from uncultured Bacteriovoracaceae bacterium, assembly GCA_963747475.1. GTDB lineage: Bacteria > Bdellovibrionota > Bacteriovoracia > Bacteriovoracales > Bacteriovoracaceae > UBA845. The sequence continues at coordinate 432,468 of CAVVFE010000013.1, read as the reverse complement.
AAAATCATCACCGAGGGAAAGGCCTCGGGACGATTCTTAGCGGGAGCGTTGCTGAGCTTTTCTTTTTCCATTGCCGTCATCCTTTCGACCATTGGACTTATGGACGGATTTGAAGATCACGTTGAAGACCGCTCTTAAAAACGCCTCGGGAGATTTCGTTGTCACTTCGGAGAAGGGCTTCTTTCTTGGAGCAAAAAGTGAAGTCCGTTCTTAGGGGACGACTTTCCCACCTCGTTCCTATAATCGAGTCCCAAGCTTTTGCGGGCAAAGGCGAAGCAAATAAAGGCGTGCTTGTTAAAGGAGTCGAGCCTGAGTCTTTTAAACTTGTGACCGACTTGGACCTTGGCCCTTTGACGAATCGATCGTCATCGGACGTGAGCTTGCGTGGCTCTAAACGCCAAAGTGGGCGATTCCATCATTTTGACCTTCGCGAGCGACAATATGCGAGATCAAGGCGGGGCCATTTTAAAAAAGTTCCAAGTGAGCAAAATTATCGAGCACGGTATCTTTGAGAAAGACTTGAGATTTGTATACCTCTCCAGAAGAAGATCTTTCAGACGCTTTTAATTATAGAGAAGGCGCAGTGAATAAGGTGCTATTGGACGCGAATAAAGGCCTTGGCTTTGAGGCCTCCGAGGCCGCCATCGCCGCCAAGCTTCCGCGAAGCTTTCAGGTCGAGCCTTATTGGGCCGAATACAGAACGCTCATAAAGGCGGTCGAGGTGGAAAAGACCTCGATTAGCCTTGTGCTCCAGGTGATTGTCATTGTCGCCATCTTTAATGTGATCGCCTTTATTATTTTTATTTCCGAAAAAAAGGCCCAAGAGTTTTTCTTGCTGAGGGCCTTTGGGCTTAGTTTAAAGCAAATCGGCATTTTTTGGAGAAAGCTGCTCGTTTCAATGTGGTTTTTTTCCTCAATCTTGGCCGTTGGCCTCACTTGGCTATTCAATTATAGTGCTGGGCAAACTGCCTCTCTTTGAGCTGCCAGGGGACATATATGTGCTGAGCTCTTTGAGTCTGGAGCTAGGCATGGAAGATTATATTTTGGTGTTTTCCTTGGCGCTTGTATGGGTGCTTCTTATTGGAGCAGTGACCATGTGGCGAATGAAGAAAAGAGCGGTGCTTTCAGGACTGAGACAGGAGTTTAAATGAGTTTCGTTGAATGCATTGATTTAAAAAAGAAATTTGGCGACACCGAGGTTCTGCGAGGACTGAGCTTTGAGCTTGCAAAAGGGAGAGCAATGCGCTGTGGTCGGGGCCTCTGGCTCGGGAAAGTCAACGCTTCTGTATCTTTTGGGAGGGCTTGATCAGGCGAGCTCGGGGCTTGTGAGGGTGGACGGAAAGGAGCTCTCTGCCATGGACGACGAAAGCTTGGCCGGATTTCAGAAACAAGTCCATTGGCTTTGTCTTTCAATTTCATTTTCTTCTTCCTTCCATGAACTGTTTGGACAATATGCTTTTGCCCGCCAAAATCGGCGGCAGAGACCTTAAACCTGTGAAAAAAAGAGTTTCTCGCCTCGTTGAGGAGCTGGGTGTCGGACACTGCCTGAAAAAGTATCCCTATGAGATCTCTGGAGGGGAGCAGCAAAGAATTAATATTATTCGGGCCCTGTCTCTTAAGACCAAATTTGTTGTTGTGCGATGAGCCGACAGGAAATCTCGACTCTAAAAACTCTGAGCTTGTTTCGACGACTCTTTCAAAATTGGCCGTCGAATTTGGAAGCTCAATGATTGTTGTGACCCATGATCATCGCGTTGCGTCTCATTTCCCGAGGAAAATAGTCATTGAAGATGGTCGGATAATTAGCTAGTATCACGGCAATTAGTAATTTCCATACGATAGCGAAATAAAAGCGACGATAAATGTTGAAATATATCATTATTCTCCTTGTGCAAGTTTTGTCGATGAATCTGTATGCGCAAGAAGGTCTCGGTAAAATTAAGAATTATTTTCGAGTCGATGAGGTCCGCGTCAGCGGCGCCAAAAAAGTTGAGCCTGAGGCGATCATCGAAAAGGTCAATATCAAAAAAGGAGAGATGCTGAGCAATTACTCCCTTAGAGAGGCCATTAAATCTATCTATGCTCTGAAGTATTTTGAGGCGGTCGAAGCCAAGGCAATTGAGTGAAAAGGGAAAAGACATTCTTCTTTTTACAGTCAAAGAAAAGCCAATTATTGGAAAAATCGCCTTTAGTGGAAATGATGAGATTTCTCCTGAAGGACCTAAAAGACCAAATCAAAACAAAAGAATACAATATTCTCGATGTCACAGCTATCAAATCCGATGTGACGGCGATCCAAAAGTACTACGAAGAAAAAGGCTACTACCTGGCAAATGTGGACTATGAAATCACAAAGAACAAGACGGGCAACGTGGACCTTACCTTCAATATCCGGGAGTTTGATAAGGTCCGAGTTAAAAGGATCATGTTCCTTGGAAACAAGGCGTTGCCGACTCAGAGCTTAAAGGCTTTATGCAAACTCGTGAGGAGTCTCTTTTTTCTCCCTTAAGCGGCTCTGGAAACTTCAAAGAATTTAACTTTAAAACTGATGTCGAGAGGCTTAAGTATCTTTATAAAACCCGCGGGTATCTTCAGGTCAATATTGGAAACCCTTCCATCACCGTATCAGAGGACAAAAAGTGGATTTTTATCACCATCCAAGTGGTCGAAGGGCCAAAGTTTGAGGTGAATAATATCTTCTATAATGGCGAGCTTCTTTTCACTGAGAACGAAATGAAGGAAAAGACCAGTCTGAAGTCAGGAGACACTTACTCTGAAGAGACCCTTAGGCAGGACATTCAGGCCCTGACTGAGATGTATCAAGACAAAGGCTACGCCTTTGCAAACGTTTTAAGGACCCTCCAGATCGTTCCTGGCGAAAACAAGGTGGACATTAATTACTCTTTTGAAAAAGGTGAAATCGCCTACTTTGGGAAAATCATCGTCAAAGGCAACACCAAGACTCGCGACAAGGTCGTTCGTAGAGAGCTGAGGATTCATGAAGGCATGATGTACTCCGGCTCAAAGCTTAGGATTTCAAAGGAGCGCGTCACCCGACTAGGCTTCTTTGAGCCCTCAAGCGTTATCTTTAACACCGTTTCCCCGAAAGGGAGCAATAATATTCTGAACGTAGAAATTTCAGTTAAAGAGAGACAAACTGGTCAGATTTCAGTGGGAGCAGGCTACTCGACCGCCACAAAAGGCTTCTTCCAGGCCTCCATCTCACAGAACAACTTTAGAGGCCTAGGCCAAAACTTAAACCTAAACGTTTCTCTTGGCCCAAACTCAAAAGACTTATAACTTGGGCTTTACCGAGCCGTACTTTCTTGACACGAAGTGGACGGCCGGAACGGACATTTATCGTACTCAATCAGGACTAATCACATCGTTTAGCTCTGAGAGATATGGCGCGGACATAAGAGTCGGATATCCTATTTTTGACTACACCCGACTCTTCATGACTTTAAGACATGAGGTGACCAACATTGATAACGTGAGCAACCCGACCATTAACACAGATGTCGAGAATGGCTCGGCCGCCTCAGTGCAGATGTCGGTAAGGCATGACGAAAGAAATAACATCTTTGAGCCAACGGATGGGCACTATGGAAGCGCCTCCTTGGAGTATGCCGGCTTTTATGGCGACAAGTCGTGGGTAAAAGCGAGCGCGGAAGGTCGACTCTACCAGCCAGTATATGGGGACTTCGTTTTTCGTTCAAGAGTTCGCGCCGAGCAACTCATGAAAGTCGGAGACAACCAATTGCCCAGAACTGAAAAGTTCCAAATGGGCGGATCAAGAAATATGAGAGGCTTTAATTTTGGAGATATCGGTCCCCAGGCCCTGCTAAAGGACCAGCAAGACGACTCCTCAAAAAGATTTAACCTAGGCGGACAATTCTCGCTATTGTCTACGATGGAAATAGAGCATCCGCTTATCAAAGAAGCCGGACTTAAATGGGTCGTTTTCTATGACGCGGGGAACGTTTTTCTTGAGGACTTTAATTCTGATGGAGAATTCTCGCTTCGCCAAGATTATGGCTTTGGCTTTAGATGGTTTTCTCCCATCGGTGTGCTAAGATTTGAATTCGGCTACCCAATTGATCCTAAACCTTACGAGGACGGGCAGCAGTTCATGTTTGATATTGGACAATTATTTTAAGGAGAGTTTATGACTAAATATTTGAAAAACGGAATTTTGTTGATGTGCGCCCTTTTCGCTTTCTCTGCGGCGGCGGAAGTGAAGATCGGCGTGATTAATATTCAAAAGGTCATCACTAATATTAGCGAAGGCAAAAGCGTCATGAAGACTCTAGAGAAATCTTTTAAGTCAAAGCAAAAAGAAATTAAAAAAGAGGAAGCGGCGATTAAAAAGCTTCAGCAAGATTATCAAAAACAAAGCTCTCTTTTAAGCGACAAGGCGAAGGCGAAAAAAGAAAACGAAATCAGGCAGCGAATCGCCAAGCTTCAGCAAAAAACAATGGGCTATCAAAAAAATATTCAGAACCAGGAAAAAGAGCTTAAAAAGCCAATCCTTGAAAAGCTTAAGCCTGTTATTGACGAGGTCAGCAAAAGCAAAAAACTCACAATGACTTTTGAGGTGTCTTCTTCCCCTGTCGTTTATGCTGAGAGCCAAGAAGACATTACCAACGACGTGATTAAGGCCTACGACAAAAAACACAAGTAATGAAATTTTCTGATCTAAAGAAACACGACCCCTCGCTAAACCTTCAAAGTGGAGACGAGGGGATTTCTGTTTTTGGCATATGCAATGCCAATCGTCCCGCCAAAGAAAAGTTCGCTTTTGTAAAAAACGCCAAGTTTTTAGCGAAGTTCTTTGCGGCCTCCGCAGAGGCAAAAATTGGACTCGTGGTTCCTGAGATCTTTCTTCGAAAAAATGGACGAAAAAAACAAAACAAAGCTCATTAACGAGACTTTATGGCTTGCGACCACTGAGAGCGTGGACAAGGCGATGTGCTCTCTATCAAAACCATTTTATGACGAAAAATTCAAAGACCTCAACTACCATGTGGACGGTCGCCAAATGGGAAGCGCAGAAGTGACCCTGATGCGGAGATCGCTCAAGGCGTTTTTATTGGCGAGCACTGCAAGATAGCAAAGGGCGTCGTCATCATGCCCGGTTGTGTGGTGATGCCTTGTTGCGAAATAGGCGAAGGGACCATTCTGTTTCCCAATGTCACTCTTTATCCCTACAGCAAAATCGGCGCAGGCTGCAGACTTCACTCAAATGCCGTCATAGGCTCAGATGGATTTGGCTATAATTTCATAGACGGAGAGCATAAAAAGGTCTGGCATTTTGGGGGAGTCGAGATCAGAAATAATGTGGAAATTGGCTCAGGAACTTGCGTTGACGCGGGAGCTTTTGAGGCCACATTTATAGATGATGGCGCCAAACTCGATAACCATGTTCAGATCGCTCATAATAATCATATTGGAAAGCACTGCGTTCTTTGCGGTCGGGCGGGACTCGCGGGCAGCGTAACCCTTGAAGATTATGTTGTCATTGGCGCCGCTGGCGGATGCGCGCCCGGAGCGACTTTAAAGCAAGGGACCCAAGTGGGCGCCATGGCGGCGGTCAGTGAAAACGCGGTGTGGGGGCCTGGAGAAACTTTGGCTGGTCATCCCGCCAGACCTCTGAAAGAATGGCTAAAAAATCAGGCCAGGCTCAGGATCCTCGCCAATAAAAAGTAGGTGGCAAATGCTTCTGAACAAGAAACAAGTTTTAGAGTTCTTACCTCATCGTGACCCATTCCTTTTCATTGACTCTGTAGAATCCGTTGACCTCTCAGCTTGCGAAAGCTCAAGAGCCAAGCGAGCCCAAGGACTTAGTCGGAGCGGTGGTCACGGCCCATTATACCATTCCTAAGGACATGGAGATTTTGAAAGGGCATTTTCCTGGCAATCCCGATTCTTCCTGGCGTTGTGCAAGTGGAGATGATGGCCCAGGCCTCGGCCTTCCTGTCGGTCCCTCTCATTGGAACGGATCTGAGCGGCATCAACGTGGAGACCCTTCTGCTGGCGGTGGACAAGTCGAAGTTTAGAAGGCCAATTCTCCCGGGGATGGACCTTGAAATCAAGGCCCAGTTTGGCAAAGGTGAGAGGAATGATCGCCAATTACGAGGGAGAAATTTATCATGCACGGGCAAAGATCGCTGAGGCCACAATCATGGCCAAAATAGGAATCACTAAAAAGTAGAACGATATCATAATTAGAGGAAGTTTAATGAGTGTTGAAATCCATCCAACCGCTATAATCGAAGAAGGCGCAGAGCTTGGAGAAAATGTTAAAATTGGCCCCTATTGCATCATTGGGCCTAATGTCAAAATCGACTCAGGGACCACGTTGAAGTCTCATGTCATTATAGATGGGCCACACCCGCATTGGAAAAGACAATGAAATCCATCAGTTCTGCTCCATTGGCGTGCCTCCTCAGGACAAAAGCTACAAGGACGAGCCGACTCGAACATTGATCGGAGAGGGAAACCTCTTTAGGGAGGGCGTCACTGTCCATCGGGCCACGACCAAACAAGAGCACAAGACCATTGTCGGCAACTTTGGCTACTACATGGCGGGAGTGCATATAGCCCACGACTGCGTTGTCGGAAATTACGTGACTATGGCCAATAACACTTTGCTTGCCGGGCATGTTCATATAGGAGACTATGTGCAGATGGGCGGCGCCTGTGGAGTCACGCCGTTTGTGAGCGTTGGAAAAGGAGCGTTTATCGGCGCCGCAAGCGCAATAGACAGGGACATCCCTCATTTCTGCGCGGCCCTAGGAAATAGGATAAGGCTTAAAGGCGTGAATATTATCGGCATGAAAAGAAGAGGCTACACCAAAGAAGAAATTTCCGAAGTGGTGGACTTTTACAGAGTCATGGAAGCGAGCGCCTTTTCGCCCAAGGCCTTCGTCGAGCATCCGGAGAATATTCAAGAGTACAAAACAAACTCGGCGATTCAAGAGCTTATTGAATTTATTTCGAAAAGCGAGATTGGTCTGCCTCCATTTATGTCCTAGTCTCTAGAAAGGTAAATTATGCAAAAAGTAAAAGTAGCAACAATTGGATATGGCCACCTTGGAAGATGGCACGCTCAAAAGGCCGATCAATTGGAAAATAGCGAGCTCGTCGCCATTGTCGAGTCTTATGGGCCTAATAAAGAAAAAGCCGCCGAGGCCCACCCCAACGCTAAAATTGTCGATGACATCAAAGAAGTCATAGAGGAGATCGACGCCGCAGTGGTCGTCACCCCAACATCAACCCATTTTGAGTTTGTTAGGCCCTTTTAAAAGCTGGAAAACATGTCTTCTGCGAAAAACCACTGACCTCCACCCTTGACGAGTCCAAGGCCTTGAAAGAATTTTTAAAAGAAGGGCAAGTTCTTCAGGTCGGCCATAGTGAGAGATGTCATAAAGCTTGGGAAGAGCTAGAGGCCGAGCTTAAGTCCCTATAAAGGCGCTGTCACGCTCAAAATCGAAAGAGTCGCCCCTTTTAAAGGCAGAGCGACGGACGTTGATGTCGTTCAGGACCTGATGATCCACGACCTAGATCTCGCAATGTTTCTTCTAAACAGAAAGGCGACCAAGGTCAAGGCCTATGGCCATAAAATCCGCACAGACAAGAACGACCAAGTGAACGCAGTTGTGGACTTCGAAGACGGGAGCGTCGCCATGATTGCCTCCGGAAGAAATCACGCCAGAGAGGCGAGAACTCTAGAGATCACTCATGATAATGGGTGCATTTTCGTGGACCTTTTTCACAACAAAATCTACAGAGCGACTGACGGCCAATACGAAGACGGAACTTACGTTAAAGAGTCTGATTATGAAAAGCGAGATCACCTCTTGATAGAGCAAGAGCGCTTTTACGACTCGATTTTAAACTCCGCGCCCCCTATGGTCGGCTACGAAGACGGCGTTAAAGCGGTCGAGCTTGTGCAAGCAGCTCTTGATAGCCTTGATAGCGGCGAAGAGAAGAATGTCTAAAGAAAGCTGCCTTCTTCTCGCTGGAGAGCGCTCGGGAGAAGACCACGCTCTCACTTTTTTTAACGGGCTAAAAGAATCAAGGCCAAACTGCGAGTTCTTCGGAGTGGGAGGAGAAAGGCTCGAGTCCAAAGGCGTAGAGCTTCTTTATAATCTCAGAGAATTTTCCGGAATCGGCATAACCGAGGTGCTTGGTAAGGTGCCTTTTTACTATAAGGCCATGTCTCAGATCCTTAAAGAAGTCGATCGCAGAGGAACCAAAGTCGCTATATTAGTGGACTTTCAGACTTTCAATCTCAAGCTTGCTCAAAAACTAAAAAAGAGGGGCGTGGCGGTCCTTTATTATGTCGCCCCTCAGGCCTGGGCCTGGAAGGCCTATAGAGCAAAGACGCTTGAAAAAAACGTTCACACTCTTTTCACAATTCTGCCTTTTGAAAAGCAATGGTTCATGGACAGAGGCGTCTCTAAGGCGAAAGGAATTATGCACCCTCTCATGATTGAGCACGGCGAGAGGCTTGAGAAAGTTCGGCCTAAAAAGAGCTCTGATTTTAAAGAGAGAAGGCCGAGAGTCTTATTGCTCCCTGGAAGTCGCCGCTCTGAAGTGGGCGCTCTCTTGCCCATTTTTCATAAGGGCCATCGAGCTTGTGAAAGAAAAGCGGCAAATCGACATCGGGGTGGTCGAAGTCGAGTCTGTCCCCAGACATTTATACGAAAATGAGCAGAGTTATGAGAGAATCTGGGGAGCTGAGGAGTTGCCTGAGGCCTTTGAGTGGGCGGACATGTGCGTCGCCGCTTCTGGAACTGTGACCCTTGGCCTGCGGCCCTTTTTGGCGTCCCGACCATTGTCTGCTATAAGCTCTCTCTATTGACCGAGTTTATCGCGAGCTTTGTTCTCAAATACGAGGGGCCTGTCTCCCTTGGGAATATAGCCCATCAGAAAAAGCTTTTTCCTGAGCTTGTTCAACACCATGCCGATCGCTATAATATCTCAAAGCATCTTAAAAACTGGCTTGAGGACCCGCAGAGACCTATGATGAAATATCAAACGAGCTTTCCAAGACCAAGACACTTCTTACGGGGGAGGATTTTTCGGTTTCTGAATACATGGCGCAGGTGATACAATCGGCCTATGAAGCTTAATATTCTCACAAATTTAGCCCTGAGGCCTCTGTCTTCTCTTTGGGAGACGGTCTATCGAGTGCGCCGCTCTTTCTACGAGTATGGCATTTTAAAAAAAGAATATTTTAGAGTTCCTGTCCTCTCTGTTGGGAACGTCACATTCGGCGGCACCGGCAAAACGCCTTTGATTATATGGCTCAATCAAGAACTGGAAAAAGCGGCGCGACTCCTGTTGTCCTCACCCGGGGCTATAAAGGAAAGCTAGAAAAAGATTCAGGCATCATCAAAGGCGGGCAGCGCTTTCGCTCCAACCCTCAGGAGTTCGGAGACGAGCCGCTTCTCATTTCGCAGCGCTTGAAAAAAGGCGCCGTCATTGTGGGGAAGAAGAGGGCGAAGAATCTTAAAAAAATACTTTCATGAAGTTTCCCCTGATGTCGTTCTTCTGGACGATGGATTTCAGCATATCCAATTATATCGCTCGTATAATATTGTTTTATTTGACGCGCTCCTTCCGCTTGAGCGGTATAAAACGGCCCCTCTGGGCTACTCTAAGGGAAGGGCTGACCTCGTTGAGACATGCAGACGCCATACTTATAAGTCGCTGCTGACCAAGTAAGCGAGGACAAGATTGACGCCCTATTGGAGCTTCTGAGTCCCTCATCATAGAAAAGACGTGGTCATAGGCAAGTTCAAGTACCGGGCCAACTGGGCTTTATGATTGTTATTACAATAAACAGATGGAAGTTGAGGACCTTGAGGGGCGCAAAAGTTATTGGCCTCACTGGCATCGCGTCTCCTGAGGCCTTTTATAAACTCCTCGAAAACTCAGGGGCCGCCTTGGTGGACAAGATCGACTTTCCCGATCACCACTATTTTAGCGAGGAAGAATTAAACTCAATTCTGCTGAAGGCCACAAAAGAGCAGGCAATCGTTGTCACTAGTGAAAAAGACATGGTCAAAATTCGCCGGGTCTCTCAAGACTCGCGTATGCTCTATGTGGACATCACTGTGGACTTTCTTAAGCGGCAAAGAAGAGCTTTTGTCAGGTATTAAGAAAGTGGCCAATTTAGAACACCGCTAACTCCTGCCTGTTGATTAAGACAAGATTGCGTTTAAAATAGAAGGGTAACTTAAAAGGACTGCCCGTGAAACTATTGTCAGCCACTTTGCTATTGCTCCCGATTCTCATGTTGACTTCTTGCTCTTCTGGCAGTTGGAGCGATCTCTTTGAAGAAAATGACACCGATGAGAGAAATCAAGAATTAATGGAGGACTTTGGCGCCGAGGGAGAGGTGCTTGAAAAATTTAGTGAGAAAAAAGAAGAAGCCCTCCCAAGAAGCCAGCGGAGAATAATGTCGCCTAAGAAAGGAACCCAAAAGGTCGCCAAAAAGAAAGCAGCTCCCGCTCCAAAAACGGCGCAAAAAGCGCCCGCCCAAAAAGAAAACCAGTTCCGTCACCTAAAAAGCAAAAAACAAACAAAAAACAAAACCTGCGCCTACGCCAAAAATCACAAAGAAAGAGGCCCCTGAGGACTACCCAAAAGAGCTAAAAAAAATCAACTCCCATGTTAAGTCTCTTTGGAGGAAGTACACGCCATTATTTTTCCCAGGGGAGATGGTGGTCATGGACATTAATTATATGGGAATCTCCACCGGAAAAATTGTTTTGACCACTGAGGAGGAAACGACCATTGGAGAGCAAAAAGTCTATCACGCCAAGGCGCGCGTAAAGACCTCTGACTACTATAGTTATCTGTATGAGCTCGATGATAATATTGATTCATTCACCTCCAAAGAGACGCTTACGCCGGTCAAGTTTAGCCTCATCCAAAGAGAGTCTGGGCAAGATATTGACGACCTCCAGCTCTTTGATCTCGATAAGCTAAAGACCTATAGTTTTTATAAGCGGGTCACGGACGACAGAACAAAAAAGAAAAAAGAAGAAAAATACACGCCTATTAAATACACCGACCCCTTGAGCATTATTTGGTTTCTAAGAGGGCTTCCAATGGACAAAGGAAAGTCCTTCGATATTCCGATTATGAATAGAGGAAAAGTGATTATGCTTCATGCTGAAAACGACGGCCCAGAGACAATCAAAACGAAGATAGGCAAAGTGAAAGCGTATAAAATGACCGCCACTACCGCTTACACCGGCGAGACTCTCAAGAGCGGAGACATGACCTTTTGGTTTAGCGCTGACGATAGAAGAATCTTTCTAAAGTTTAAGGCCAAGATAAAAATAGGCTCCATCAGTGGCGATATTGAGACATTTAGCAAATGAAGGACAGAGTCCGGGTCAGTGATCTCACCACTCTTTTTATTTGTCCAAGTCTTGAGTGGAGAACTCTTGAAAGAAAGGCCATATCGGACTGCCTCTATATGCGGGACTGCGGGGGCAACCCCATCCTCTTTTGCATCAAAGGCTCCATGGTGGACCTTGAGGCCGAGCGCTTGGACCTCCAGCGAATTTATTACACGGGCCAGCAGCTGAATCGATTTTTCGATTTTCGCTATGTCCGAGACATGAAAAAATTCTTAAAAGAGAATCGTTTCGACATCGTTCACTGCTACAGCCTAGACTTTATTTGGGGCGTTTGCTTTATCCTGATGAGCAATCCCAAGGTGCCCCTTCTTTTGACCTTTAACCACTTTTTGAAGACCCACAAAAGTCCCTCTGGCAGCGCTGGCTTTTTAGGCGCGTGGACCTCGTGATCACGTTCTCACAGACGACAAAAGAAATCGCGCAAGAGACCTTGCCAGTGAGCCTTAGAAAAATAAAAATAGCGGGCGGCGGAATAGAGCATGCGGTCAGAACACTTCGAGAAGAGAGACTGGTCAAACGCATTGGCAGCATCATTTCCGGCCCAGAGGACATGCGAAATGTTCAAGTCATTATATATGCCCTTCAGGGCCTTTTGCCTCAGGCGCGCGATCTCGGAATAAAAATAGAGTTTTCAATTTATGAGTCTCTAAAAGACAGCGCCTCAATAAAAGACTTAAGGGACGAGCTTCTTGAACTTATCGAGGCGTCCCAATTAGGAGAGCATGTGTTCTTGAAGGAGGGCGCTAAGTTTGAGTCCATTTTTAAGGAAACAGACATATTTGTGGGCACTTCGTTTGAGGAGCCTTTTAACGACTATGAAATTATGGCGGTTCTTTCCCGGGTGCCAGTCATCTTCCCGCGTACAGCGTCAAGGCAGTCGGTGCTTTATCAGCACAAATGGGTGGGAGAGTCTTATTTCTCTGAGGACGCCAGGGAACTGAAGACCAAGCTTTTGAAACTCTTAATAAATGAGCAGGTCTATCTTAATGAGCTGCAAGATAGCCATCAGGAAATCAAAGACTTGCATGGAATGGAGGCCTACTTTCACCGGGTGATAGGCTTCTACGAAAGGCTTTACACAAAGCGTCTCAGGCATGTTCGCCATCGGCAAAAACTCAATATTTCTTAGGGGTTAAAGGGCCTTCCCGATTGACTTATACGGCCTTTTAATATATAAATCTCCATCTTCTACTTTGTAGAATCTAATGCCGCTAACTTAAATTTAATTATTTAAAAAAAAGCGAAAATTTCGAGGTGTCTTATGACAACTACACAAATCCCCGAGTGGGCAAAACAATTTGACGTTGTGACTTCTGAAGAGGAAGAAACAACACAAGGGAACGCTGAATTTGAAGCGCTCCTCAATGAAACAAGCTCTAAAAGCTTCCAAGAAGGCGAAGTTTACAAGGGCAAAGTCGTGTCCATCACTGATGACCTAGTCACAGTTGATATTGGATACAAGCAAGAAGGTTTGGTCTTCGCCAAAGAATTCAGAAACTACGATGGCACATTGAAAGTTTCTCAAGGCGACGAGATCGAAGTTTATCTTGAGAGACTTGAGTCTCATCTTGGCAACTTGGTTCTTTCCAAGGACAAGGCAGAGATTCTTAAGGCCTGGGACAAAATCTCTGAGGCCTGCGACAAAGGTGATCCAGTAAAAGGCACCGTTATCGCTAAGGTCAAAGGCGGACTTTCCGTTGATATCGGAGTTAAAGCGTTCCTTCCCGGTTCTCAAATCGACATCAGACCTACTAAGAACCTTGATAAGTTCATTGGCAAAACAATGGAATTCAAAGTCATCAAGTTCAACAAGAAAAGAGGGAACATCGTTCTTTCTAGAAGGGCCATCCTTCAAGAGGAAAGAGGCAAGCTAAGAGACGAAACTCTTGAGCAAATCTCTGAAGGCATGATCGTTAAAGGCATCGTGAAAAACATCACTGATTACGGCGCGTTTATCGACCTTGGCGGTGTTGACGGACTTCTTCACATCACTGACATGTCTTGGGGCCGCGTGAAGCACCCATCTAACCTTCTTGCTGTTGGCGATGAAATCGACGTTAAGATCCTTAAATACGACGCTTCTAAAGAAAGAGTGTCTCTTGGTCTTAAGCAAGTTCAACCAAACCCTTGGGAATCTGCTCAAGAGAAATACCATGTTGGCGCCAAAGTTAGCGGCGAAATCGTTTCAATCAAAGATTACGGCATCTTTGTTGAGCTTGACGATGGAATCGAAGGACTTGTCCACGTTTCAGAAGTTTCTTGGACCAACCCTAAGGGACCAATCAAGGGATACAATGTTGGAGACAAAATTGAAGCGCAAGTTCTTGAAGTTGACGTTGAGAACAAGAGAATCTCTCTTGGTCTGAAGCAACTTGAAGAAAACCCTTGGGACGATCTTGCTGCTCAATTCCCTGTAGGAAAAGAAGTTGAAGGAACTGTTAAAGCTGTTGTTGATTTTGGCGTTTTCGTTGATCTTGACGGAGCTCCAGTTGACGCTCTTATTCACGTAAGCGACGTTTCTTGGACTAAGAAAAATATCAACCCGAATGACGAATTCAATGTTGGCGACAAAGTTAAAGCTGCTGTTCTCACTGTCGACAAAGACAACTCTAAATTCTGCCTAGGCATTAAGCAACTTGAGCAAGATCCTTGGAAGAAAATTGAAGAAAGACTTCCTGTTGGCTCTGTGGCCGAAGGCGAAGTTGTTAGAGTGACTGATTTTGGCGCGTTCGTAGAGCTTGAGACCGGAATTGAAGGTCTTATCCACATCTCTGAGCTTTCTGAGGAAAGAGTAGAGAAGCCAAGCGACGTGATCAAAGTTGGAGACAAGTCGAAAGTTCTTGATCATGTCTATCGACAAAGATGACAAGAAAATCGCATTGTCTAAAAAGAACGCTGAAAACGGCGCTGATCTTTCGAAATACAAAGATGAGCAAGGTGGAACAAGCGCTCTTGCGGAGAAGCTTAAAGGCTTTTCAGTAGATTAAGAGTACAGACTTCTGCGGTGGCCAAAGTAGGTATTCGCCTCACTTAGCTGCCCAGAAGAATCCGAGCTATAGCGAGGATTTATACTCAAATCAATTTTAAAGATTAAGAAGGGCCTCGAAAGAGGCCCTTTTTTTATGCCTGGCCTGGAATCAGGAATCAGCTTTTATTATTTTGTCCTCACAATTGGAGACCTTAAACCAAGGAGACCTTGAATCGAGAAGGCCACTGTCTAGTCTAGGTCGTTGGGTCAATCGCTTATTCGCTGTCATTTCTCCTGTTTTATTGTCCAGGCGAAGCTCGAGATAAGTGAGCCCATTTTCGTTCACAGAGAGAAAAATAGAGGCCGCAAAAACCTCGTCCCCCTGAGTCGCAAGCTTTATGGAAGGATCGAAGCCAAACTTTTCTCCCTCTACTAGAATTCCCGGCTGGATGCCCATCGGATCTTGAGGATCAAGAGAGTAGAGGGTCAGGACCAGGTAATTATTAATCGCGTCGTGGCGTGTGACGTAGAAGAGTTTTTTAAGCGGCTCTTCTTCTTTGTCTAGAGTGAGCTCACACTCTCTTCCGACCAAATCTTGCTCCAGAAGAGAAGCGCTAGCGGAAAAAGAGGCCAGCGATAGGATAAGGACAATAAATTTCATAAATAACCTCGTTCTTTAGTTTTCAGCAACTTATAGGTATTACATACGAGGGCCGATTGCACAGCCACCTAACTAGACATCCATTTGATATAAAATTTTCAATTGCTCTTCATAAGGTCTCTTTATCTGATAAATAGGCCTCTGGACAAAGGAACGCGTATGAAGACTTATTTGCGAGCATTATCACGCTTTTGACCCTGAATTCATTTGCCGGAACGATCGAATCGAGATCGAGCCTTGACTCCCTCTCATTCGAAGTGGACTCCGAGAACGAGGAGCTCCTTGTGTTGGGCACAGTTAAAGGCGAGAGTGTCTCTAGACGCTTGCCGCTTGAAAGGCATGCTAGAGCGATGAATGAAACCAAAGTGGACATCTATGACGTGGGCCTTTTTGGTCTTCCTTTTGGCCGCGTACAAGACGGGCTACGAATTCTTTCCGATGAGGACGTCAAAAATCCTTTTTTAATGGCCTCTCTTATGACCCTCACTCTGGCCTTGGACATTGCGGGCCTTCCTTTTGACCTAATTGACGGGGGACTCTCTAATATGGCGATCAACAAAGACGTGAGGATTCTCAAAAAGGCCGTGGCAAAAAGGGACTATGAAAGGAAGGTCGGTCAAAAGCGCTTTGATCGGATTTGCGGCTACTTAGACCTCAAGTAAGTAGTTTTAGGAGATATCGGAATAATATTCCCGTTTTTATCAGAATAGATCTCGTGTAGAATAATAACACCTCAAAAGGGCATGCCCTTTTCGATGGTGTAAATGGTTGAAAGCGGCATGAAAATGCCGCTTCTTTTTTTGGCTAAATTTCAAATCTTCTCCCTAATGAAATCATCAAATTATTAGTCTGCTCAGCAATCTTGGAAGCGGAAGGCTCAAAATACCTTAGGTCAAGTATGAACTCGGAAGTTTTCACGAGAGCATGGCCGCTCAAAAGGTAAAGCGCTCCGTACTCATCATTTTGGGCCGATGTGTTCTTCCTTGATGGCGCATTGGCCTCGATAGCGCGCTCTTTCCTGGAGACAGCGTAACTTCCGTAGCCGCCAAGACCTATGTCCAAAAATTTTGTGAGAGAAAACTTTAGTGACAAAGGAACATGAAGGCGGTCCACCTCCTCCGCGACCACCTGTCCATTATCAACTACGGTGTATTGCCGACTGGCCTTGAGAAGTCCTGCTTCAAAGCTCCCGCTTTGTATTAATAGCCCAATGCCTGTTCGCGCCCCTTTAAAGCTCTTCTGATCGGCTTCCTCGAACCTTTCCGCCTCCTGCATGCGGTTAGCGAGAAGAGTCAGCAGGAAATGATCTTTGGCGCATGCCAAATGTGAAGAACCGAAAATAAGAACCAAAAAGAGGCGCCTAAGAAGTTGTTTCACTTTAAAACTTTACCTCTGCTCCTTAAGACTAAGAAGCAAAGAGGCCATACATATCTTTTACTTAGTGAACTCGAAGCAGGAATGAATTTTTAAATCACTAAAGTCCTGCGGAATTGTTTTTAAAGAGATGTCCTTTGGAGCAAATTCTTCGATGAGCTTGGGATCGAGCTTGAACTTTCTAAAGTTATTGGAGAAATAAAGCTTTCCTCCAGAGTTGAGCTTCGATAAGCAGAGCCTTATAAGCCCTTCATGATCTCTTTGAACGTCAAACGAACCTTCCATGCGCTTAGAGTTTGAAAAGCTAGGAGGGTCGCAGAAGATCACATCAAAGCTCTCCTCGTTGGCCTTTAAGAATTCAAAAACATCACTGTGGACAAATTCCGCCTTCTTAAGAGGCAGCTTGTTTAACTCAAAGTTCTCTCTCGCCCAAGAAAGATAGGTCTTGGACATGTCGACAGAGACGACCTTAGAAGCTCCGCCCATGGCGGCCGCCACACTAAATGAGCCCGTATAACAAAAGAGATTTAAGAAGCTCTTTCCTTTAATCTCTTCCCTGATTCTTTTTCTCATAGGCCTGTGATCAAGGAAAAGACCGCTGTCCAAATAATTGGTTAGATTTACTTTATAAAGGCAGCCATTTTCATTGATCGTATCGATAAAGGCCCCAGACACCTCGGCCTCGTATTGATTTTTTCCTTTCTTTTTTTCCCGTTTTTTGAGCCAGATTTTATGCTCTGGAATATTTAATAACTCTCGAATCGCCCAAAAAATATGCTCTTGATGCTCTTTGATTTTGTCTTGATTTTCTCGGGAATCGTCTAGGCGTTTGCCCTTCTCATAGAGAATGGCGCTGTCCTTGTATATATCGATGATATACGGGTACTCGGGAATGTCTCTATCATAGAGACGCCAGGCCTCGATAGGGCCTTGAGAGAGCCATTTTTTTAGTTTTTTATGGTTCTTGGTCAATCGATTGAGGATGGTTGTTTTATCTGCCATATGGCGTATTATAAATTTAATTAATCTTATAAAGCAATTGTTCCCAATAATAGGTTTAAACATGTCTGAAGAAAACGACATTGGAGAAGAAAGCGGTCAACCAGGAATCGCCATCGCTGAAAAGCAAAAGCTTAAAAAACCGCCGATGTATAAGGTGCTTTTGCACAATGATGACTACACAACTATGGAATTCGTGATCCATGTTCTCATGAAATTTTTTAGTAAGACTTATGATGAGTCGCACGCCATTATGCTCAAAGTGCATAATGATGGCATTGGGGTGTGCGGTATTTTTACCCACGAGGTTGCGGAGTCAAAATCCCATAAGGTGAATAAGTATTCCCGAGGGAAGGGCCATCCTTTAAAATCGTCTATCGAACCTTGCGATTAAGAAAATCGTCCCCATATTAATCTCTAGGAGAGGTAAATATGATCAGTTCGCAATTAGAAATGTACTTGAATAAGGCCATCAAGAAGGCCAATGAGCGCAAACATGAGTTTTTAACTCTGGAAAACGTTCTTTTGGCCATCTTAGACGACAAATCGGTGCATAAGGTCCTCGACGAATGTGGAGTGGACCTCAAACAACTCGCTAAAGAGCTAGAAGAATTTCTAGGAGACGATAATAACTTTTCTCTACTTGATGACGATGAAATCGCCGAGTTGGGAAGAGAACAATTCACAAATGAAGAGATGCGCAGGATTGCCAACCAAAACGGCATTTACTACCAGCCTGAAATCTCTCTTACGCTTCAAAGAATAATCCAAAGGGCCGCCTTGCACGTTCAGAGCTCAGGCAAAAAGGCGATTTTGCCTGTAAACCTTCTCGTCGCTATGTTTAGCGCCAAAGACTCTTATGGGGTCTATCTGCTTAAAAAATATGGCGTAGAAAGAATCAATGTGGTCGAAAAAATCGCTCACGGCTCAGACAGCGCTCAACAAGGCTCATCTCCCGGTGTGGAAAGCGATCCTCTCGCTGGAGACGAGCCAACAGGCTCCAAGGCCCTGGATGAATATACCATTAATCTGAATAAGCTCGCGAGAGAGGGGAAAATAGACCCGATTGTGGGCAGAGAGGACGAGCTTCAGAGAGTTATCCAAGTTCTCTGTAGAAGAAGAAAAAACAACCCTGTTCTTGTGGGGGACTCGGGAGTCGGCAAAACTGCTGTCGCCGAGGGGCTTGCTATTTTGATCGAAGAAGGAAAGGTGCCTTCAATTATAGAAGATATGGAAATCTACAGCCTTGATATGGCCGGTCTTTTGGCCGGAACCAAATTTCGAGGCGACTTTGAAGAAAGATTAAAGGCGGTGATTTCCGCCATTGAGGAGAAGAACGAAGAGCACGGCTGCATTCTTTATATTGATGAAATCCACAATATCATCGGGGCTGGATCGACCAACGCCGGCAGTATGGACGCTTCAAACCTTCTCAAGCCTGCCCTTAGCCGCGGATCAATTCGTTGCATGGGAAGCACCACCTATGACGAGTTTAGAAAATTCTTTGAGAAAGATCAGGCCTTGACTCGTCGATTTCAAAAAATTGACATCGTCGAGCCATCTGTTGGCGACACAATTGAGATTTTAAAAGGGCTGAAGTCCAGATTTGAAGATCACCACGGTGTGAAATACTCTAATGAAATCCTGGAGTTGGCGGTAAAGCTCGCCAATAAACATATCACCG
Source organism: uncultured Bacteriovoracaceae bacterium (assembly GCA_963747475.1). Taxonomy (GTDB): domain Bacteria; phylum Bdellovibrionota; class Bacteriovoracia; order Bacteriovoracales; family Bacteriovoracaceae; genus UBA845. The sequence goes on along the minus strand of CAVVFE010000013.1, from coordinate 413,338 downwards.
ACAGAAAATTGCCTGACAAGGCCATTGACGTCATTGATGAGGTGGGAGCTTATCTTCGCATTCGCAATAAGGACGCAAAAGAGGGCGAGGCCAGAGGCCAGGTGACTGTTCACGATATCGAGAGGGTGGTGGCAAAGATCGCTAGAATCCCTGAGAAGAACATCAGCACGAATGAGAAGGACAGATTAAGAAACCTTGAAAGAGACCTTAAACTTCTTATTTTTGGCCAAGATGAAGCGGTGGAAAAGGTCAGCAATGCCATTATTCTCTCAAGATCTGGTCTTGGAGATCAGCAAAAGCCAATCGCCAACTTTCTCTTTGCTGGACCTACAGGAGTCGGAAAGACCGAGCTTGCAAAGCAGCTCGCGATGACTATGGGGATAAATTTCGAGCGAATCGATATGTCCGAATATATGGAAAAACACTCAGTCGCCAAACTTATTGGCGCTCCTCCGGGCTATGTTGGTTTTGACCAAGGCGGAATTCTCACAGAGAAAGTGAATAAAAACCCTTATTCGGTCCTTCTTCTTGATGAGATTGAGAAGGCTCACCCGGACGTTTTCAATATCCTTTTGCAGGTGATGGACCATGGAAAACTAACCGATTCCAACGGAAAAACCTTTGATTTTCGCAATGTTATCCTCATTATGACTAGTAATGCAGGAGCTCAGGAACTGGAGTCTGGCTCTATTGGGCTCGGTTCAGGAGGCGTAAAACAGAATATTGCCAAGAGAGATCAGGCGATTAAGAAGTTCTTCACCCCAGAATTTCGTAACCGTTTGGACGCTGTGATTTACTTCAATCATCTGTCTAATATAAATATCAAGTCCATCGTAGAGAAGTTTATTATGGAACTTGAAAGCCAGTTGCTTGAGAAAAAAGTCGACTTGGAAGTCACTGATGACCTAATCGATTGGCTCGCCAAAGAGGGCTATGATCCCAAGATGGGGGCAAGACCCATCGGCCGGTTGGTCAACGAACAACTGCGCAAAGCTTTGGCCAATGAAGTGCTCTTTGGAAAACTCGAAAAAGGGGGGAAAGTCGTTGCCACACTTAACAAAGGTAAAGTGAAGTTCGAGTTCGAGTCCCAAAAAGTGGAAGAAATTTCACCATAAAACACGCTTTATAAGAGGGAAAAATCGCTTTTTTTTAAAGGATTTTTCCCTCTTTTTTTTGCGTCTTGAATCGAATAAGAACCTTTGCCATAAACGCTTTTCGTTCCACGACCTTCCTTAAAAAATGCCCTCGACCAGAAAATATAAAAACTTAAGTCCTTTGTAAAAATGACCGAAGGAAAAACAAAAACTATATTTTTTATTTGCGTTAAATCAAAAAACTGTTTATCCTTGAAATTAGATACAGTAATAATTTGGGGATTTTTTAATTTATTTCTGGGAGGAAATTTATGGCAGCTAAAAAAGCAACAAAGAAAAAGGTGGCCAAAAAAGCTACTAAGAAAAAGGTAGCTAAAAAAGCTACAAAGAAAAAAGTGGCCAAGAAAAAAGCTACTAAGAAAAAGGCCACTAAGAAAAAAGCCACTAAGAAAAAAGCCACTAAGAAAAAGGCCACTAAGAAAAAGGTAGCTAAGAAAGCAACAAAGAAAAAAGCAGCTAAGAAAAAAGCCACTAAGAAAAAAGCCACTAAGAAAAAGGCCACTAAGAAAAAAGCAGCTAAGAAAAAGGCCACTAAGAAAAAAGCTACTAAGAAAAAGGCCACTAAAAAAGCCACAAAAAAGAAAGCCACTAAGAAAAAAGCCACTAAAAAGGCGACTAAGAAAAAGGCCACTAAGAAAAAAGTAGCTAAAAAGAAGTAATTTAATCCACATTGGAATTAAATACGGGCCCCTCCTTCTGGTGGGGCCTTTTTTTTGCTCCGAGCTCCCTTGTAAGGCTGATCCTTACGACCTATACTCAAAAAAAATCAATTTGAGGTGCTAATGAATCTAGTGAATAGGCTTTTTATTAAGGGACTTATTGTTGTTCTTCCGGTGACCGTGACCATTTACGTTCTTGTTCTGGTCGCCACCAAAGCTGAAAGTGTCTTCGGCGGTCTGCTTAAAGATATTCTAGGACCTGAACTTTACCTCCCTGGACTTGGAATTCTCGTCACTTTTCTCGCCATTCTTGGAGTCGGGATTCTAGTGAGCAACTTTCTTACTGGAAAAATTATTAATTGGGGAATTGGGAAATTTGAAAGTTTTCCTCTTATTAAGGCAATCTACCGACCGCTAAAAGACTTGATTGGGCTCTTCGCAAGCGAGAACGAGAACGCGATGAAAAAAGTTGTTTTCGTCAATTTTAAAGAAATGGGATTTAAATGCATAGGACTTGTTACGCGAGAGGAGTTTTCCGATCTTCCGCAAGGTTCTGTGGAGCCTGGCAAAATTGCGGTCTATATTCCTATGAGCTATATGCTTGGAGGCTTCACCGCTATAGTGTCAAAAGAACAAGTTGAAGAGGTGGACATCCCAGTGGAGAAAGCTTTCAAACTCGCTATTACGGGCTGGATCAAGGCCGAAAAACAGATTTGATGGAAAGTTGCAGACTCTGCGGCGACTCTATTAAATTGTATTATGCGGCCGATAGACCTTTCAAGGCCTCTTATCTCAAATGTTATAATTGTGGCCTGGTTCAAATGGCCGAAAAAGACCTGCTTTCCTTCTCTGCAGAGGAGTCTCATTATCTCAACCATCAAAATGAGATAGGGGACCCTAATTATGAGAAATTCTTAAGCAAGCTCTTGGTCCCTGTTTTAAAGCACTGGAAAAAAGGCATGCGCGCGCTAGACTTCGGCTGCGGCCCAGCGCCGGCCATGGCAAGCCTATATGAGAGCATGACCCGCTCCAAAATGGAGTCATATGACCCTATTTTTTTTCCGTCCGGCCAGGCTTTAACGCAAAAATATGACATTATCACCGCTTCCGAGGTCGTTGAGCACTTTTACGCTCCCGCTAGGTCTTGGGAAGTTTTAACTGGCCTTCTACGCCCCGGCGGTATGCTTGGAGTTATGACGTCTCCGTTGAAAGGGGGGCCTTGTTTCGAAAACTGGTCTTATCGTTACGACAGGACCCACGTCGCTTTTTACTCAGAAGAGGTATTTGCTTGGCTGGGCCAGTCCTTTGGCCTTACAAGACTCCCATCTTCAGGAAAAGTTCAGATATTCAAGAGGTCCTGAGGAGCTTTTAGCGGCTAAAAATAAAAGGCTGCGTCAGCTCGACAACTTCGCCTTTATTAGGGGCAGGAAAGCTAATCGATTCCGCCACTGTGAACATGCAGTCAGCGAACTTGGAGGGATAAGGCTTGTTATCAATTTGAAATCTTTCCACTTTTCCGTCGTCTCCAATGTCCAACTTCATTTCCACCCTGACCCGCTCTTTTTTAAAGGCATCAAATAGTCTGTTTCTTTTGGCGCAATTGGCGAAGTCGCTGGTTTTTGAGTTTAGAGCCTGAATCATTTTCGACTGAAAGGCCCTTTCTTGGTCTCTTTTTTTGAAAAGGCCGCAACCGCCCAAAGAGGCCGAGACCAAGACAACACATATAAGCCCGCGGGCATGTTTTTGAGGCATTTCTAATTCCTATTTTTGATAAGTCTTTAAAAAGACTGTATAGATAAGTGAATTGTACATGAGAGCGAACGCCATTTCAAAAGGAAGCTTGTATGACAAAACCACAAAATTATCCTGAGAGCCCGAGCGAGCTTTGGAGTTATTTTTACGACTTCACCCAAATCGCAAGACCTAGCAAAAAAGAGGAAAAGATCTTGGCCTATTTAGAGAATTTCGCTAAAGAGCGCTCTTTTGAGAGCCTGCGAGACAAGGCCGGCAATATACTTATAAAAGTTCCAGGAAATAAAGGCAGAGAAAATGATGACCCTGTTTTGATTCAAAATCATGTGGACATGGTCACTGATTCGCTTCCAATGGTCAAAATCGATTTTTATAGCGATCCAATCCATACTGAGGTCGTTGATGGCTGGCTAAAGGCGCGGGGAACGACCTTAGGCGCTGATAACGGCATTGGCTGCGCCGCCGCCTTGGCCGCGGCGGTCGATCCTGAAATTGCTCGGCCCCCTTTGGAACTTTTATTCACTGTGGACGAAGAGACGGGCCTTAACGGCGCCCAAGGACTTGACGCGAGCATGATCACGGCCAAGAAAATGTTAAACCTCGACACCGAAGAATGGGGAAGCCTTTATATCGGATGCGCCGGAGGCATTGATTATCAATTTGCTCAAGAAGCGCCTTTGGTCGACTCCAAGAAAAAGCATTATAGGCTCACTCTTTCAGGCCTGGTCGGAGGGCACTCTGGACTTGATATTCATGAGCAAAGAGGAAATGCCATTAAGCTTCTTGGGGAGTGGCTCATTGAGGCAAACAAGCTCTCAAGCGCGCAGTTAAGCGAATTTAGAGGCGGCAGGGCCCATAATATTATTCCAAGGGACGCTTTTGTGACATTTTATTCTGACGCGGCCCCTGAAGAGCTTCATAAGCTCACTGAGGAGTTTCAGCAGCGCTGCCTTGGCCATCTCCCTAAAGAGGACTCGGAGCTGAAATTGCAGCTTGTCGAAGAGAAGACTTCGACCAAGGCCCTGAGCTGAGGAGAAGTCACTGGAGCTTATAAGGTTTATTGAACTCTTTCCTCATGGAGCTCACTCTTATGACAGGGCGAGTGGGGGCGAAGATTGTTGGCCTTAGCAATAATCTTGCTCGTTTTCTGCTGGTAAGGGGAAAAGTCTACGCTCAAACATCTGTTCGCTTTTTTGATCGCAAAGAGGCAATCGCCCTTGAGAATAAGCTTAAGACTCTTGCCGAGATCTTTCGACTTTAGCGCTGAGAGCGAGTCAGAGTACCCTTCATGGAAACCAGTGGCCGAGAATCCTGTCTTGGAAACTGTTAAAGAGTCTTATAAAGAGACGTTCAATAAAGAACCTATAGTTACGGCTATACATGCTGGCCTTGAATGTGGCATTCTAAAGGACAAGATTGGAGACATTGACGTCGTTTCATTTGGCCCCACCATTATGGGGGCCCATTCCCCTGATGAAAGGGTGGAAATTAGCACTGTTGAAAACTTTTGGCTTTTATTGACCAAGGTCTTAGAAAGAATTTAAAAACAAATAAAGGAGAAATTTTGATTTCTTATCAAATCTATAAAATCGTTCACGTAGTATGCATAGTGCTCTTTTTCGCCCTCTATATGTCCGCTGCCGTCAAGAAAAAGGGGCAGCCCATTAAAAAAGAAGTCATCTTTAGCGGGGCATTGCGCTTATATTGATTCTTGTGAGCGGCATGGGCCTAATCGCCAGACTTGGAATTCCTCACGGCGTTCCATGGCCGTTTTGGTTGAAGGCAAAGCTCGGCATTTGGGCCATTATTGGCGTAGTCGGCCACATAATTCTAAAGCGCTTTGCGCAATACAGGCTTAAGTTTTTCTGGTTCGGCTTTGTTTTGCTGATTTGCGCCTCAACATTGGCCAATTATAAATTCTAAAGAAATGCGGAGAAATTTGCCTAATTTGCCATTGTGTTGTCCTTTTTACACTTAAAGAATGATTCGCTTAATTATAAAGGCCTATATTCTTATTCTTATCGCTGATATGATTATTAGCTACTTTCCTCAGCTAAGACATAACGATTTGGCGAGGTGGGTCCGCAAGGCCGCGGACGTCACAGAAAGGCCCATAAGAGATATGCTTCCCAAAGATCTGCCTTTTGACTTTAGTCCGCTAATTGTCATCTTGATTTTGAATCTGCTTATGGCGCTATGGTAAATTAGGCGTTAGACCCACGCAAGAAACAAGGACGTGTTCGTGTTTGGCTTTGAAAATGACGGTTCACCCTTCAAATGATGAAATAGAAAGACTTGTCTCCCAGACATTTGAGGAGGCGAAACGTTTTGCGCGGGAGTCCTCTGATTTTCGCTTTGATGGAGATGACGCTCACCATGAGAAGGGCGCGATAATCGCTCCTGAAGAGACCTGCGGCGTCCTTTATCACCTTCAGAAAAATGAGTCCACATTCGTTCTTCGCATGCTTGTGAGCGAGAACTTAAAAGAAGACTGGAAGACAGTTATTAAAGGGCCCGAAAATTATCCAAGTCTTAGGCTTGAGGGAGAAGTGGAGGAGAGTCTTCGCTTTTTTGAGTGCGACAGTATCAAGCTTGCCAAGGCCCTAAAGGCGCAAATGGCCAACAAGCGGTTTCCTCTGCATGAGGAGAGAATTATTAATGTCAGCGACCCTGGAGATAATTGGTGGCTTAAAAAAGAAGAAGACGGGTTCTCGGTCTTCTTTAAGCTTTGCAGAACTGAGTCGATGGACAGCCTTGTCAAGGCCGGGCCTCTAGGGGACTGCGAAGGAGCGATGGGCCTATTTAATAAGCTTTATGGCTATTTTTCCCTTTTATTCCCACTAGCGGACTATTCAAGCGCCCATGGGCAACTTTATTTCAGTTCTAAAGACGCTCATGATCCCGTCTATGGGGACATTCAGAATTTGTTCTTAACAGGGGAGATGGGCAATCATCTTTGGGAAAAACTGAGAACTCTTGAGGCCGAGATAGCGGAGCCAAAAGTCTTGGACTCTCTGAAGCGCGCCAATTTCTTCATGATGGAAATTGCGCTTATGAGAAGCTTTTGGCGTGAAGTTCAGGCCCTTCTAAAATAGACTTTCAGTCGAGCTCTCTTCCCATGACGATGCCGGCGACCATTATTTGGGCCAGCTGGCCGATTTCTTCATCGTCTTCAATGCCGTAAAATTCCTCAATATGATCACAAATGATTTCGATCGCCTCGTCATCAAGATGCTTTTCAACGAGTTTCATCATGGACTCGCCGTCATTTTCTTCGAGCTTGTCTAGATATTGAGAGAGCTTGTCTTTATCGATTAGGTTTTTGTCCATGACCATTCGCCTTTTTGTAAAATTTACCACTTAAAAACAGCACCTTAGCGCGTAATGCCGAGTCAGTCTAAATAATTGGTATTTTACCTTAAGATTTCTTTTAGTTTAGAAGGACGCATGGTACATAGAGTCAACTTTCAAGGGCCAGTGTTACTTAATGTGCAATATAGCGTGTAACAAGTGTCCTTTACAAACTAAGGAACTGACATGCTATTTAAGGAACTCAACCTAAAACCGTCTTCATTGAAGGCCACTGAAGCTATGGGCTTCAAAGAACCCAGTGAAATTCAGGAAAAGTCCATTCCGCTTCTGCTGGAAGATGATGTGGACTTTATCGGACAAGCGCAAACTGGCACCGGAAAAACGGCCGCTTTCGCTCTTCCGCTTCTTGAAAAAATTGACACGAATTCAGACCAAATCCAGGCATTGATTCTTGCTCCAACGCGTGAGCTTGCAAATCAGATCTGCCAAGAAATTGACAAGCTTAGCCAGTTTGAGCCGGTTAAAACGCTTGCCGTTTACGGCGGTCAACCTGTTAGCGCTCAGCAAAGAGCGCTAAGAAAAGATCGTCCACAAATTGTTGTGGGAACTCCAGGCAGAGTTCTTGATTTTATTAGAAGAGGATCGCTGAAGCTTCAGACTTGCCAGTTTACTGTGCTTGATGAGGCCGATGAAATGCTCGATATGGGCTTCTTTGACGACGTAAATGAGATACTTTCGGCCGCCGGAGAGAACGCCAATAAGAAAATCTGGATGTTCTCCGCCACTATGCCAAGGCCGATTCTTAATCTTATCAAAAAGCACTTTGCTGATCCTGTTCTTGTCAAAACGACCAAGAAAATTTTGACCGCCGACTCTGTCAGCCAGCAGTTTTGTTTTGTGAAAGACAGAGACCAAACAGAGGCCCTTGGGCGCTATTTGGACTTCCATCAAAATATTTATGGCATCATCTTTACCCGCACCAAGATCGGAGCTCAGAACCTTGCTGACGATCTTGTCGCTCGCGGATACGCCACAGACTCTCTTCACGGAGACATGTCCCAAGAGCAAAGAGACCTGACTATGGAGAAGTTTAAGCGCAAGCAAGTGAAGCTTCTCGTGTGCACTGACGTTGCCGCTAGAGGGATCGACGTGACGGACCTCACTCACGTCATCAACTTCGGGCTTCCTCAAGACAACGAGTCCTATGTCCACCGTATCGGAAGAACAGGAAGGGGCGGAAGCCAGGGCATCGCTTTAACGCTTCTTTCTCCAAGAGACGCGAGAAGGTTGAGGGACATTGAGCGGATCACGAATGCGAAAATTGAAAAAATTGAGCTTCCTAAGCTCTCTGAAATTAAAGCTGCTTTGAGAGAAAAAGCTTACCTCGAATTTGAAAACCTTCTTGAGGCGAGCAATGACGAAGAAGAGTTTGCCCAGTTTAAAGAAAAGTTTGAGGGTCTCGATAAAGAAAGCCTTCTTAAAGGAGCGTTTGCTTTTATCTACAAGCAGTCTCTGAAAAAATACAGCAAGGCCCGCGAGCTAGACGCTCGAGTAAAAGAGCCTCAAGGCGCAATGGGGGCCAAAGGCGCTCGTGGCAAACGCCAGGCCGGCACTCAAAAAGGCTACGAGAGATTCTTTGTCAGCGTTGGCAGGAATGACGGGGTGAACCCTGGCTCGCTTATTAAGATGGTCGCCACTGGAGCAAGCCTTAGAGGCGCTGAAGTTGGCCGCATTGATATTAAAGACACGTTTAGCTTTATGGAAATTCCGCAGAAGCACTCCAAGCGTGTTTTGAGCATTAACGAATCATGGCGAAACAAGAAGGTCGCTATTGAAGTCGCGGCCCCTGAGGCCGGCGGTGGAGCAGGCCCTTCAAGAGGCCCTCGTCGCGGCGGCTTTAGAAGAGGCTCGCGGCGCTAAAATTATACTGCGGAAAAAAAGTTCAGTTTTTTGAATGCTTGAGTTGAATAAGCGCTCTTGATACAATACACTTAAAAGCACTGTAAAAACAGGAAGTTGACGCATATGTGTCCGGTGCTCCATTAAAAGCAACAGGAAGTTAAGTGGAATTCGTATTCGAAGAAAACGAGCAAAGTAGTCAGAGAAGGCCTTATTCTTCTCACTCAAGCAACTCATCAGTTAATTCATCAACAGTTGATTCGACTTGGGCCCCGCCTAGGAGTCAAAACGCGTTTTCTGCCAGCGCGAGCTCTACTAGCGCCACTAGAAGAAGAAGCGTTCCCACTGCTGGGACGGAAGTGGAGATGACTCCAAATCCAAAAAGAAAAAGAAAAACGGCGAAGGTGAGCTACCTAAGCTCCGCCAAAGCTCCTAAGAGAAAAAAGAAGGCCAAGTCGGGCGAGAAGTTTACGTGGACGTGGAATAAAGTAGGCTGGATGATCTGCCTCGGTGTTTTTCTTCGCTTGATCTTTATGGACAGAGGCGTCGCTCATTATTACGGCATGCAAGACACGCTTCAGGAGAAGAAACAAGAGCTTGCAAGAGTGATTGAAGAAAACCGCGAGCTTGTTTCAGAAATTCATAAAATAAAAGTCAGCCCGTCTTATCAAAGAAAACTCGCTCGCGAGCACCTAGGCGTCATCGCTCAGGACGAATATCTTATTTTGTTTGCAGAAGACGGGAGTCCCCGCTCCATTTAAGCATTATTCCCGGCCGGATCTCACGGGCCAGGGGAGAGTCTGCTCTAATCTCTAAAATATGTCGTGAATAGACCGCTTTGCTAAGCGGTATAGCTGAACGTGGCTCCCTCTTTGGAAAGTGAGGCAGGTTCTTGTGCACGTCCAGCACATAGAGGTCCTTGGTCAGGAAAATAATATCGAGGTTGAAATGCGTTTCGGGCATCCAGAATTGCCTAAGCTTGTTTTCGTCTGCTGGAAATAGCAGCCCTTCATCGGAGGCGAAATCATCGGACGGAAGGCCGCTAAGGCCGGTCTGCTGCTCTTCGTCTGTTTGGGCCACAAATGTTTTTATCTCTTTGCCTGAAGGAAGGACGATGGTCCCTGCGCCCAGCTCTTCTAGACGGGATCTCGCGTCATCATTGCAGCCTGCTATACAGCAGAATATCAGCAGAAGAAGGAATTTTTTAATGAGCTTTGGCCTGTTTGCGTTATAAAGGGAGGCATACTTTTTGTCCTATACGAAATAATAGTAACACCTAAGGAGTGTACCAATGAAACCCCATAATCTCCAAGACTCAAAGCTAGCTGGCCTTATGAGAACTCACACATGCGGTGAGCTAAGAGATTTAAATGTCGGGGAAAAGGTTACACTTTGCGGCTGGCTAAATAAAGACAGAGATTTGGGCGGACTTCATTTTATCGATCTAAGAGACAAGTTTGGCGTGACCCAATTGGCGTTTGACGAGTTCAAAGGCGATTTTGGCCCAATCAAAAAGTATTCCCTTGAATCGGTGATTAAGGCCACGGGCGTCGTGAGAAAGCGGCCTGAAAGCGCTTTAAATAAAAATATGGACACCGGAGAGGTGGAAGTCGCTGTTCATGAGATAGAGGAGCTCTCTCATGCGGCAGAGCCTCCGTTTTTGCCCCATGGCTCTGTGAAGGCCCATGAAGACACTAAGCTCAAGTATCGCTATCTCGATCTTCGCTCTGATCGCCTGCAAAATATGATCTCCACTCGCTCCAAAGCGATGATGAACACCAGAACCGCTCTTTACGAGGAGGGCTTCACGGAAGTGGAGACGCCCATTCTTTATAAAACGACTCCGGAGGGAGCGAGAGATTATATCGTTCCTTCAAGAGTGCACCCGGGGAAAGTCTATGCTCTTCCTCAATCTCCTCAGACCCTTAAGCAGCTCTTGATGATCGGGGGCACTGATAAGTACTTCCAGATTTGCAAGTGTTTTAGAGACGAGGACCTTCGAGCGGACAGACAGCCAGAATTCACCCAAATCGATATTGAGGTGAGTTTTGCAACTCAAGAATACATCAAAAATCTCGCGACCAAAGTCGTGAGAAAGAACTTTGGGCTCGAAGAGAGCTTTGAAGTGCCTGTCATGAGCCATGACGAGGCGATGAAAAGGTACGGATCCGACAAGCCGGACATTCGCTTTGGTCTTGAGCATATCAACGCCAGCTCTGTTTTTAAGGGCAGTGGCTTTAAAGTCTTTGATTCTGTCATCGAGGCGGGCGGTCTTATCAAGGCCGTGTTCGTGAAAAAAGAGACAAAAGAATTTAGCCGTAAGGAAGTGGACGCCCTTGTGGACGTGGTGAAACCTCATGGCGGGAAGGGAGTCGCTTGGTTTAAAGTCAACGGCGACGAAGTCTCTGGCGGCATCTCAAAATTCGTGACCCCTGAGGCCCTCAAAGAGCTTAATGAGCTTAACCCTGAGAGCGGCGACGGAACATATTTTTTCTGCGCGGACCCAAAAGAGTCTGTGGTCCACGCCTGCGCCGACGCTTTGAGAAGACATTTTGGTAAGACATTAGGCCTGATTGATCCTAATGATTATAAATTTTTATGGATTAATGATTTTCCACTTCTTGAATACGACGAGGAGGAAGGGCGCTTCTACGCGTGCCACCACCCGTTCACAATGCCCAAGAAAGAGCTTCTTGATGACTTCATGTCTGGTGACACCGAAAAGCTTAAAAAGCTTCCTGCCGAGGCCTATGATCTTGTCTGTAATGGCTATGAGATTGGCGGCGGCTCGCTTAGAATTTATGATAATGAAGTCCAAAGCCAAATGTTCAAGGTGCTTGGCATGGGCGAAGAAGAGGTGAACACCAAGTTTGGCTTCTTTGTTGAGGCGCTAAAATACGGCACGCCTCCGCACGCGGGCCTTGCCTTTGGCTTTGATCGTCTCGTGATGTTGCTTGCAAAAACGGACAATATTAGAGACGCGATCGCGTTCCCTAAAACAAACCAAGCGACGGACCTTATGAGCCAGGCCCCCAGCATGCCTGATGAAAACCAGCTCTCTGAGCTTCATCTCTCATTCAATAAAAAGTAAGGATAAGGCGCCAGGAGACTTGTCCCAAGTCCCTGGCGTTTTTTTATGCCACCCTGTCGAGGGAATTGATATTGATTCGAACATGCTCTTTATGAAGAGCTTTGTGAGACTTAAATCCCTTAAGCCACTCGTCACTTACGACTCTAGTGCCCGAAACAAAGTCCGGCACGCCTCTTTTTTCCTCGTTTAAATAAGTGAAAAAGAAAAAAAGGCCAAAGCTAAAGTAGCAGGCCATATAGCCCATGGTCCTTTTGGCGCATTGAGAAGCGCTGGGAGCATGATGATCTTGCTCGTCCACAAATGGATAGGAATCATCAATTGTGGTGAGCTTCATCAAATGACTGCCGGCCGTTTTGCCGTTTAAAAAATAATTGCAATAAAAGAAGTAAGTAAAGGCGATCACCCCTGCGACTCCAAGACCAAGCGCCCAGACAGAGCCCATCATCTGGGTCTTTTGAAGCATATTCATAGGCTGCAAAAACTCTTTTACAAAAATCGCATACGAGCTCACCGCCATATTGGTCATGGTCATAATGAGAAAGAAATCGCAGCCGAAAGCGAAGGCCCTTCGAAGACCAATGCGCTCCTTATCGATTGAAAACGCGCCCAAATCGTCCACTTGAAAAGTGTCGATGGGGGTCTTTTTGGAAATGTGAGTAGCTAGGCTTATGACATTGTTTTCTTTCATCATAAGCCTTTTCGGCTGGGTTCTTTGGATTCTTAAAGCTTGATAAAAAGCAGTGGAGAAGGGGAAAAGTTTGCTATCGGGCCCCTAAAAGGAGCCCAATTATAGCTATTTAGCTTAGATAACTCTTTTGCAGCTCATAGAGTTTGTTCATGGCCTGAATGGGCGTCATATTCCCAATATCAAGCTTTTCAAGCTCGCTTAGAATATTAGAGCTCAAGTCCTCAAAAATAATCTGAGGCATGGGACTGAACATGTCCATTTGATTGAGATCTTTTTTGTCGATTGTGGTGGACTCATGGCTTGTTTCAAGCTGATTGAGAATCTCGCCCTGAGCGGTTAAGGATTTCTTTTGGAAGGCCCGCAAGCTTTGCCACATGAATACCAAAACTCTGGCCCGCGCCCTCCTCGATAAGCTTATAGAGAAACTGCACATTGCCATTTTCATTGACTGTCTTTACTGTCAGGTTCTTCGCCCCGTCAAGATCGTCCACAAGCTCAATAAGCTCGTGATAGTGAGTGGAGAAAAGAGTCAGAGCCTTAGTCTTTGAAACAAAGTATTCGACCAGCGACCAAGCGATGCTGAGGCCATCATAAGTCGAAGTCCCGCGTCCGATTTCATCAAGCACAATAAGAGAATTGGACGTGGCGTGGCGAAGAATCTCCGCCGTCTCGCTCATCTCGACCATAAAGGTCGACTGCCCCTTGATAATATCGTCGCTCGCTCCAAGTCTTGAGAAAAGATAATCACATAGGCCAAGCTTGGCCTTGTCGGCCGGGACAAATGATCCGAATTGCGCCAAGAATTGGATGATCGCCATCTCTCTCATTACAGTGGTTTTACCGGCCATGTTTGGGCCCTGTGATTAGACCAAAGAACTTGTCTTCATCGAGAGTCAAATCGTGCGGAACAAATTGGTCTTTAATGGCGGTCTTAATAAGCGGATGCCAGCCCTTTTTAACGTCCAAGACTTTTTTCTTGGCATCGAGGCTTGGTTTTTTAAAGTCGTGCTGAAAGGCGCACCATGCAAGAGACTGGAAGACGTCCATAAGGGCGAGCGAGTTTGCAAGCCTTAAGAATAAGATGGGAGTTGTCCGCGATTTTTTTAGTGAGATTATTAAAAATTTCTCTTTCAAGTTTCTGCAGTTTTTCTTTGCTGGAGATGACTTCTTTTTCAAACTCGGCAAGCTCAGGACTTTGATACCTCTCGCTATTAACAAGCGTCTGTCTTCTCGTGAAGCCTTTCGGTATTTTGCTCGTATGTGACTTGGAGACCTCTATGAAATAGCCTGCGACATTATTGTGCTTCACTTTTAGATTTGGGATCCCAGTCTCTTCTCTATAACGGGCTTCAAGCTCCATAAGAGAGCCTGTGGCATTTTTCGCAAATTTGGAAAGCTTGTCCCGCTCTTTATCACAGCCCTCTTTTATGAGGTTGCCCTTGTCGAGGTTTGCTCCGATTTCATCATTAATGGTCTTAAGAATCTTGCCCTCTATGTCTTTAAGTTCAGCAAGTTCTTTCTTTGGAAAACACAGGAAGAACGGACTTAAAGTCGCTTTTGAAAATCCCAAGCAGCTCTTCGTGGCACTGAGAGCTTTCAGCGAGATTTAAAAGATCTCCCCCATTAACTTTCCCTGTTGAGACCTTGGCCATAATCCTTTCAAGGTCGCGTGTTCTAGAAAGGTAGCTTCTGACTTTTTTGAGGTCCTCGTTGTTTTCCAGCAAAAACTCGACAAGCTTTTGACGGGCCTGGATCTTTTGAAGGTCCCTAAGCGGAGACTGAAAAACAGACTTAAGTTTTCTCGCGCCCATGGCGCTTTGGGTGGAGTCCATAAAGCCTAAAATAGAGTCCTTGTAGGAGTCTCTGCCTTTGGAAAGATCTCAAGTCCCACAAGAGTGGAGTAAGTGACCTTCAAGTCCTCCTCAAAAGAAATCAATTGGAAAGGACGAAAGTGGTTCACGGTCTCAAGGGACTGAGTCGAACAGATATAATAACTAAGGGCTCCAATGGGAGCGATAATCTCTTGATTAAGTTTAAGCGTTTCATCTCGCTGATAAGTGGCAATAAGGCGCTCGATATAAATGGAGGTGTATTTCTCCTCAAAATACTCTTCCGACAGATGCGTGCTTAGGATCTCCTCTCTTGACAGAAAGTCCTTCATCGGCTTTGAGTGGTCCCATTGGCCTAGAAAGGAGATAAACTCTTTTGGCTTAAAGATCGCGAGTTTTCGATTAAGGACTCCTCGTCCGGAAAAACAAGGCCCATGAAGTCGCCTGTCGTGTAGTCAACGAGAACGAGATAATGCGAGCCTGCGCCTTTGAAAGCGCAGGCCATAAAGGAATGCTCAGCGCTCTCGCTCTTATCGAGATCAAAGGGCATGCCTGGAGAGACGACCTGAGTGACCGCTCTTTTTACGATGCCCTTGGCCTCTTTTGGATCTTCCACTTGCTCGCAAATAGCGACCTTCTTGCCAAGAGAAGTGATGCGGTCAATATAAGTGGCGGCAGCGTGATGAGGAATGCCCGCCATTGGAATGCGGTAATCTCCAAGCTTTCCTCTATGGGTAAGGGAAATGTTTAAAAGTTTGCTCGCCTTGATGGCGTCGTCAAAAAAGAGCTCATAAAAATCGCCCATGCGAAACATGAGAAGTATTCCAGGATACTGCTGGCGAATGGCATAGTACTGCTCCATCATGGGGGTCAACTTAGTGCCGGCCTTTACAATCTCATCTAAGGTTGCAGTTTCGATCTCTACGCTCACGTGAATGTCCTTACAAAGTGTGTGTAATTGATGTGTATTTTCAGTGTGTTACAAGCTTGTGTCTAAAGAATTTCTACCATATCCCGAGAAGTCTAGTCAAAGAATTATGGCCAAATAATATCTTTTAAATACGATAAACCTTTTAAATAATTAGGTTTAACTTAGGCAGGAACGAATAATTCATGATCAATAAAAAGTCTTTTATTATTAGCGCTGGATTTTGTGTGGGGTCTCTCGCTGTCATAGCGCTTGCTGTGGGCATCAAGGCGGACGATGATGATGCCGCCAATTTGCTTGATGTGGAGATTGTTGAAGAGTCCACATTTGAGAATATGAATTATTTTTCTCTGAACGAGGGACAAAAAGTTATCGCGCTAAACGCGAGCTCTCTTCGAATCATCAACCAAGAGGACCTCTTTTTCACAGCTCCAGATGGGCTGCTATACAACTCAAAGGGAGAGGAGGTCTCTTATACGGCGACTGAAGGGGAGTTTAAGGCGGCCGATCGGGAGCTCTCATTGACGGGCGAAGTAAGGCTTCGCTCCAAAGACGGGAGCTATAACGCCGAGAGGCTTTATTACAATGGATCGAAATCTTTTTTGAGGCCCGCGGAAACATTGAGGCCAATATTGTCGACAAAAGCACAAAAGATAAAATGGAAATAAGCTCTCGCTATATGAGCTCATGGCTTGATGAAGAAAGAAGCCTTTTTGTTGGTGACGTAAAGGGCCAAGTCTCTCGACATCGGGTGTATGAAGGCTCGTTTAACTTTCGCGCAGAAAGAATGGAGCTTAACCGTTTGAAATCTCGTGATAAACCTAAGCGATAATGTATACCTTGAACGTAATAACTATAACTTACGCGCTCAACGGGCAGATATTTATCTCGAGAACTTTAATAAAAAGCTCAAGTATTACGTTCTTTATGACGATATTAAACTTGTGGAGGAACTGACCCTGCCCAATGGGACGAAGCAAACACGCAAGGCCTATTCTGAGAAATTGGAAGGCTATATGTCTCAAGGCAAGATTGTTCTCACCGGAGCTCCAAGCGTTGAGCAAGGTGATGATCTAATTAAAGGGATATCAAATCACTCTAAGAGAAAATGTGGAATTGGTTGAAGTCGAGGAAGCGCAATCAAGCTTTAAGATAAGAAGCAATTAGATATGGAAGTCTATAAAATGGAGCCCTACGGGCGACAGAAAAGGAAAACAGATGGTAGAGGCCTGTTTAAAAGGCAGTGAATTAAAGAAAGTCTACTCGGGTAGAGCGGTCGTTAAAAACGTGAGCCTTGAAGTGGAAAGAGGCCAGGTGGTAGGTCTGCTAGGGCCCAATGGCGCCGGAAAAACGACCTCGTTTTATATGATGGTGGGGCTTGTGAAAGCGGACCATGGCTATATTAAGTTGCAAGACGAAGACATTACCAAGCTCCCTTTGCATGAAAGAGCGAGAAAGGGCATTGGTTATCTTCCCCAGGAGGCGAGCGTTTTTAGAGAGCTGACTGTGGAAGAAAATATTTATTCCGTTTTAGAAATTCGGAATATTTTTAAAAATGAAAAAAGGAACGCGCTTGAGCGTTTGATAAAGGATTTTGGACTCAATCATATTAGAAAGTCCAAGGGCAGAGAGCTATCGGGCGGCGAAAGACGTCGCGTGGAGATCGCAAGATGCCTCGCTCTTGATCCGGCCTTTGTTCTTTTGGACGAGCCGTTTGCCGGGGTTGACCCGCTAGCGGTAAGCGACATCCAGAAGATTATAAAAGAGCTTAAAACGAGAAATATCGGCGTCCTTATCACTGATCACAATGTTAGAGAGACACTTGGGATCGTTGACAGGGCCTATATTATGAGCGCGGGAGAGCTGCTTGTGAGTGGAACTCCAGAAGAAATTGTAAGCTCTGATGTCGCCAGGAAGTTTTATCTCGGCGAAGAATTTAAAATGTAAAAGGCCCCTTAGAGGGAAGAAGAAAATGGAGCCCGCTTAGGGACGACAACAGTTGAGCCCATTTAGGGCGACAAAAAGACACACACGGAGAACCTTTATGGCTCAGAAAATGTCAATGAATCTCAAGCAATCTCAAAACTTGATGATGACGCCTCAGCTTCAGCAGGCGATCAAGCTTCTGACTTTGACCCACCTGGAGATGACGAATGTCATTTCGCAAGAAATGGTGGAGAATCCGATGCTAGAGGAGATGGGCGGAGAGTCTTCTAAGGCCGAGTTGGAAAAAAGAAAAAACGAAAGCAAAGAGGCAAAGTCGGACGATTTTAACGGTCCGGACATCATCGATAACTCAAAAGACAACTTCGATTGGGACAAATACATTGACGCCTATAATAACACCTCTTCCACTCCCTACACGAAAGAGTTCGCGTCAAAAGACGACGCTCCCAATTACGAGAACATGGTCTCTCGCGGAGCGACTTTGCAAGAGCATCTTGAATGGCAACTTCGCATGGAAAACCTGACTGAAGAAGAGTGGAGGTTTGCCAGGGCGATCATTCATAATCTGAATGACGAAGGCTATTTGGACGAAGATCTTGAGGGGCTTCTTGGGGAGTCGGAGCTCGAAAGAGAAGACTGCTCTTGAAATTTTGAAAATGATACAGCACCTTGACCCTGTCGGATGCGCGACTACCGGTCTCCAGGAGTGTCTTGCTTGTTCAGGCGCAGGCAATGGAAGATTCTGTTCCTCTCGTTGAGATGATTCTAAAAGACCACCTTGATGACTTAATGAAAAAAGACTATAAGAACATCGCTAAAGAGCTTTCGATTGAGCTTGATAAAGTGAAAGACGCGGAATGCATTATCCATGGCTTTCATCCCAAGCCTGGGCGTCTTATAAGTCCTGCGGAAACTCATTATGTCGTGCCTGATATTTTTGTCAAAGAAATCGGAGGCGAACTTGTGATTAATTTAAATGATGACGGCGTGCCAAGACTTAAGATCTCGAAGCTTTATCAGAGCCTTTTGAAGAAAGGCAAAGATGACGAGACGAACGAGTACGTTCAGGACAAGCTTAGAAGCGCGATGTGGCTTATCAAGTCCATTGAGAACAGACAAAAAACTATTGAGAAAGTCGCGAACGCGATTGTGAAATATCAGCCAGAGTTTTTCAAGAAGGGCGTCGCTTATCTTAAGCCGATGATTCTTAAAGACATCGCCAATGAGATCGGCATGCACGAGTCGACTGTCTCGCGTGTCACCACCAATAAATATATGCACACGCCGATTGGAACTTACGAACTGAAGTTCTTTTTCAACGCCGGCATTGGCGGGAAGAACGGCGGAATCGACACCACCAGTGAATCTTTGAAGCTAAAGATAAAAGATTTAATTGGGAACGAAGACGCCAAGAAGCCGCTATCAGATCAAAAAATTGCGGATATTCTCTCTAAAAGCGATATCAAGGTCGCGAGACGAACTGTGGCCAAGTACCGAGAAATGCTGAATATCCTTCCTTCTTCCAAGAGAAAGAACGCAAGCTAAAAAAATAATTCAAAATAAAGACAAAAAAAGGGAGAAAAAAAGTCTTAATGCCCGATAAGAAATTAAGGCTTTTCTCCCTAATGATTCTGGGAAAATTTGATTCTTCAAGGAGGGCCTGCAATGGGCCTTCTAGAACATATCACGAAAAGAGGCACGTTTATGAAAATCGTTAGTTCATTTAAGCATCTTGAACACACCCCGTCCTTAGACGAGAAAATTGAGAAAAAAGTCACAAAAGCTTAAAAAATTTTTTGAAGGAAACTTTGAAGTTCAATGGACTTGCTCGATTAAAGAGGACGGCAGACAGGCCGCAGAGGTCAAAGTCATTGGGCCAAGCTTTGAGTATCACGCAGCGGCCGACTCGGATAAGCTTTATAAGTCGCTAGACCTAGTGATTCAAAAAGTTCAAAGACAAGTCAACAAGAAAAAAGACAAATGGAAAAATCATATTTCCCGCAAGCATAGACCTTCGTTCAAAGAGCAGCAAGTCGCCCAGTCCGTATGGGACGAAGACTACTGGCAAGAAAAAGAAGAAGATATCGCTTCTTAATATATGTTATATAAAGTCGCTTCACTCTGGCCGCTCTTTTGGAAGCGGCCTTTTTTTGTCAAAAAAAGCGATGAGAGCCGGCAAAACGAAAAAGTCGCAGAGAAGGGCTATTAAAAGCACTCCCGCGACCGTGACGCCAAACTTGCTATTGGGCATATAATTGCCGAGAACGAAAGATGAAAAACCTAAGACCAATAAAATCGTCGTGTTAAAAAGGGACGGATAGACATTCGTCACAATGGTCGAAAGTGAGCTTCTCAAAGTCATGACTCGGCCTGAGTCTTTTATAGGCGAACATAAAGTGAACGCTGTCATCGACGGCAATGCCCAAACATACGCTTGCAACAAGGACTGTGCCCATATCGATATGGTGCCCTGATAGAGCGAAGAGTCCAGCTCCAATAACTAATGGCAGAAGTGAAGGTATCATCGCAAACATCCCTAGCTTGAAAGACTGGAGAATCAAGCTTAGGGCAAGGGTGATAGTGACTAGGGCGATGGAGAATGACTTCACAAAAGTGGAGACGACATAAGGGGTGAGATCATGAAAAAGAGGAGTTTTTCCTGTCACTCTTAGCGGAAAGTCCAAGCTCCTTGGCCTTTTTATTGATCTCCTCATAGGCCTTATTAGATTCCAGAGAGGTCTTTAGTTTCCAATTGATTGTAAGCCTGACGGCGTCCCTCGCGGCGTTTATTCTGTTTTCAATTGGCTGCTCTGGCGGAAGGCCCATTGAATAAAAGAAAAGCTCTTGGGCCACGTGGGCGCTGGTGGGAGGTATTCTGTAGTACAGGTCTTTCCCTCCGTTAAAGGCCTGGTTGATTTGCTTTAGGATAGTCATTAATGGAGATCACATTTTTGGTGTAAGGCAAAGACTTTAACCACTTTTGCAGCTCGTCCACTTTTTTTAGGAACTCGGGGTCTTTCGCTTTCCCAGGCCCATTTGCTCTTACCATCACCTCGATTGAGCCAATATAGTCCATGCGCTTTTGAATTTCCTTATAAGAGGTGGTGACGGGGTGATCGCCAGGAAACTGCTCCAAAGGGTCCATATTAACGACAAGTTTAGTGGAGAAGTAAAAGCCAAAGACGCCCAATACAAGCGAGGCGAGAAGAATCCCTTTGTGCCTTTTTTGCACGGACTCTGGCAAATGCGATGGCCTTTGGTCCTGGAGGAATGTCCTCTCCGTCTTATTAGTGCCCTTTATTTTTGGATCTGCTTGGCGGGAAGGAAGGCCAAAAGCGGGCCCATGAGAGCATAAGCAGCGATCCAAGCAAAAAGCGCTCCAATCCCGACGCTTATGCCAAGAGAGCTCACAGGTTTGATTTTGGCGTCAAAAAAACTTAAAAAACCAAGCGAGGTGGTGATCGTCGTCAAAAGAGTGGGATAGAAGTTTTTAATCAAAGTGTGGCGGAGAGCTGCCTTCTTGCCATGTCCATTGCGCAACGCCAAATAAAAGACCGTCATAATATGGACCGCGTCCGCTAGAGCGACAGTCAGAAGTATGGTGGGGTTGGCGGCGCTTAGAGTGTTGATGGTCAGTCCCATATATCCCATCGTGCCGATCATCATTAGCGTGGAGAAGGTGATTGTAACATAGGGAAGAAAGACCCCCGCAAAGCTTCTAAAAATATACACAAGAATTAGGGTAAAAACGGCATAAAGGAGGGGGATAAGCCTTCCCATGTCCTCGATGGTTATCGCTCGAAAGGAGTCAGTCAGGACGACAGGGCCTGTCGCAATAAATCCAAGGTCCGGGTATCTCTTTTTGTATTTTTCCAGAATTTTGTAAGTCTCTGCGGTTATTTGTTGATAGTCTGGAGTTGAATCATGAGCAGGCCGCACTTGGGCGGACAAAATCGCAAATGTGCCCGCTTCATTTATAAAGGAGTTCACCAAGCATCGAGTTTTGAAGCGCCAGCTCTTTCGCCTTTTTTAAGCGCGTCTTTTGAAGGGTCTTTAGCGTCTTCCTCTGACAAAATAGGGCCAATATTTATTTCATCGGCCTCGGCCTCAATATGATTAAAGTTCAGGACGGTGTCAACGCGGATTATGTCCGACACTTGGTAGAAGTCCTCTGTCAGCTCTCTGAGAGCATGAATGGCGTTTGTTGGTAAATATTCCTTCTTTTGAGTAAACTCCCACCACCACGGCGTCATCGTTGCCGAAGTTGCTCTCAAATTCCTGGTATAGCTTTACCAGAGGATCATTGTCGTTATACCAAACCTTGTAAGAGAAGTCCGTCTCTAGTTTCAAAGCTCCGGCGCCAAGCCCCAGGCTAAGAACGAAAAAAATAACAAGCGTGAGTTTCGGTCTTTCAATTATAAAGTCCACAAATGTTCTTTCTTGTTTTTTCAAATAAACTCATAGGCGGCTCCTTAGCTTTACATGAAATCCTTCCTTTGCTCTTAAGGTGGCCATTGGACAAGGAGTCGGTAGCGAGCGCTGATTCAAAGATAAAGTCTCTGTATGATCGTTGAAAGCATGATCTTTACTTCAAGGGTTCCAAATTGCTTGCCGACGCATATTCTCGGTCCTCCCCCGAAAGGGTAAAAGGAGAAAGGAGGCTATGGAGCCTTTTTTGAGATCAAGGAAGCGATCCGGATTGAAGGACTCTGGGCTTTTCCAGAGGTTGGGATCTCTATGGGTCAAGTAGGGGCTTATAAAAATGATTTCTCCGGGGGACACTGTCGCTCCATTGATATCGTCCCTTCTTTTGCGACTCGTGTCCATGCCCACCCAGCAGGATATAGTCTGAGCGCTTCTTGACAACAGCATCTAGCAAAGGAAAGGACTCGAAGTCTCTCGCCTTGGCCCCCGCGATATCGAGGTCTTTAATTTCTTGGTAGAGCCGCTCCTGCAGGTCTTATCTTGGCCAAGGCAGCTGCTTAGCCAGGACAATGTCAAGGCGGAGGTCTCAAAGCCCGCAAACATAAGTGTTATTATATTGTCCCTTATTCTCTGGTCATCATAGGTAAAGGAACCCGCCTCGTCCTGGGCCTTCAGAAGCAGGGAAATCATGCTGAATTCTTTTCGGTCTTTTTCGTTCCTTTGCGCTTCGATGCTGTCAAAAATTATTTTATCTAAAAGTTCAATGCTTTCTTGATATTTTCGTCTCGCTGGATTGAGAGACAGAGGAAGCTCGAAAGGGAGTAGTTTGCTTTCGTGAAATAATCGCTCACATAGGTCAATGCCCCATTTAGCTCTTCAAAGCGGCCTGAATAATCTATGCCAATAATCGTTTTGATAATAATATCGAAAGTGGCTCGAGAATAAAGATCATAGATGTCTTCTTTCGGCCGATTGATATGATTCTTTAAGGGCTGTAAGAGAGCTTTCTTTTATGATGCCAAAGCACGACTCAATATACCTAGGCTCCAAATAAGGGCTGAATAACTTTTCTTTGCTCCTTCCATTCATCGTCGTTAGTGGTGAAAAGCCCTTTGCCAAAAAGCTGATCAAAATTGGTCCGTTTGTAGTAGTTTTTCATGTTTGATGCATGACTTCTTTGACGTCCTCGGGAGCGCTGAGAACAAGAAGAGTTTTAGGGCCAATTTTTATGCGAAAGCGATTGCCGAGCTGATTTCTTGTTTCCACCAAAAGGCCGAGCCTATTTTTTTGGTAGGCGAGAAGGTTTCCTATAAAGGGGAGCCCAGGATTAAAGGGGACGGGTTTTTCGCTCATTTCTTTCTTAGTATCTCTATCTTGTACATTTGGGTCTTTTCAGCGTCTATTAGGTCTTTAAACTGCGGACTGATGTCTTCATAGCCGCTTCGGTCCGCCCTGGGAATTCTGAGATAAGACCTTATGACTATGGTCCCGCCTTTGTTTAAGCAAGGCAGCAGGTCCTGAAGAAAGTTTTTCTCAACTTCTCCCTCAAAGTAAGAGGGAACATCGCTGATCGAAATAAAGTCATAAGGGCCGCTTTCTTTTGCCGCGGCGCAAGACGTCCCCTTGATGAAACTCCATTTGGGCGTCTGAGCTCTTTACGTCTTCAAAAACTTCTTCCTTTGCCTCTATAATATTTCCCTCGGGAAATCGGATCGCTCCAAGCAAACATAATTGCAAAAAGAAGTTCTTTTCGCTGGGGCGGTGGTGAAAAGCTTCTTGAACGCCTCTGAGTAGTAATCATAGTAGCTCTGCTCGACGTTTTTCTTTATAAAATCGCCCTTGTAGAGAAGAGCGTTAAAGGTTGCGCGGTTCCCAATGACTTTGACGAGCATATTCCATCTTTTCCATGGAAATCTTTTTTTGAGAAATTCTTTTTGGGCCTCTAAGTCAGTGAACTGAAAAAGCTCCAGCGCCTTGCGTCCTAGTGTGGTGTTTACGACTTTTCCAAAGCCTGAAAATGACTGCTCCCACTTGCCTTTGTAAAGCAGGGAGCCCCAGTCATTCTTTTCATGCAGCTTTCGCCATATATTATGGTCTTCAAGACTGGTATTGCAGTTCTCGATAAAGCCCTTTCTAAAGTCTTTATGATCTTCCGGACTATAAGGG
The DNA here is from genome assembly GCA_963747475.1 of uncultured Bacteriovoracaceae bacterium. Lineage (GTDB taxonomy): Bacteria > Bdellovibrionota > Bacteriovoracia > Bacteriovoracales > Bacteriovoracaceae > UBA845. Next base: position 389,488 of record CAVVFE010000013.1, on the reverse strand, counting down.
AGCGTGCCCCCAAAATTTCAAAAAATCCTTCGCGGTCGAGCTCTTTATTGGTGAAAAGTCTTAATCTTGCAATGGACAATTGGCGCTCGGATAAGTCCACAACATGGAGGCTCTGCGCCTCTGGAGTGAGAAGACTGAGAGCGCCCTAGAACCAGACCCACAAACAGATAAAATTTTCTTTGGGGCGAAGTTTTTTTACGATTCCACGCTCGAGGGTTGTATCTTCGTTCGCCATGGAGTAATTAAGCCCATTAAAGTATTTCTGCGCCATAACTTAAATTTATCACATTTTAGGACTCGAGTTAAGAGAAAAAAGAACACTATGTATTATATGACTAGCCATCTAATCGAGGCATTTTCTTGAATCTTAAAAGAGCCCCTAAATATGCCAAATTATCTGGCGGCCGAAGCCTTCCGATCTCAATTTTGCTGATATCGAGTGAGCTTCTAAGTCTTATTACCTCAGTGATCATGGACACACGAGCGAAGTATTGGCAAAAAAGGGGAGTCCCTGTTTTTGTTCATGAGTTTATTCCCATGGAAAAAACTCCCGCCTTCAAAGAATCTATGACCACAGTAACGATTTAAAACAATGCCCCATTATGACCTGGAAAAAATAGAGCTTAAAAAGCTGATTAGATTCAAAAAATTGCAGGGCTTTCAGCTGTTCTTGAAAAAAAATTGAAAAGATCTAGATCGTTTCCTTGGGGACACTTTGCATGACAAGGCACACTTTTGAGTCGTTTCTAAGAAGTTCTAACCTCGCGCAAAATCATATTTTAAAGGCGAAAAAACTTGGCGTAAAAAGCCCCATGTCATTTTGTCTTCAAAACCTGAAGGCCCATCTTCTAGCCATAGACTTTTGTTTGCTTTTGGACAGAATCGCTTTTTCTGTTCAAAAAGACGGAATTCCCATCGTAGGAAATGATGTGCCGCACATACCACCGAGACCAGAGAAGTATTAAAGGTCTCATCTCGAGTATTTCGTATTCGTGTCTAGAGACCGGCTGTCTGAAGGTGATCAAAAAAATGCTCGCTAATATTTCCCCTGCGAACCATCGCGCCAATGGTTTTAATGAGCCCCTTTTCTCGGCCTTTTTTAAGGGACATGTGAAGCAAGGCGCTGGCAAGTCTGGCGCCCTGCGCCTTGGGATCCATTAGAATACTTTTGATTATGAGATGATCGTTTTCGGGAAAACAGAAGATATAGCCAATCTCCTCTTCGTTTGGGTCTAGCACAAAAAAAGAATATTGCATGTCCAAGGACTTGACCGCCTGAACATGGAGGTTCTCATATTGGCTTTTCGTTATGGGCTCATAGAGGTAGTTCACCTGAAAGGCTTTAAGGTTTAAAGCGTACAAAGTGTCTACTTCGCCCTTCTTTGTCTGAGATCTAGGTTTCTAAACGTAAGACCGTTCTTCAATGCCTTTTCATAAGCGCTTTTTGTTCTCTCAAAGGAGACAATGCTGTCGTCATAAATCATAGAAATATAGTCCTGAGCCCTCTGAAAACCTAGATTTAAAATGCTCTAGGATATTCCAGATGGCCCATTAGGCTCCCATGAGAAGCTTCTCTTTCCTTTGGTCTTAAATCGATTTCCAAGCCAAACATTTAGGTCTATAGGCCCTTTTATTGTTTAAGTCCTTGCCCTTAAGCCAATTGTCGGCGGCGTTTCAATTAGTTTTTCCGTGGGCCTCAGGCTTCATTTAAGTCCACCTCATAAAAGCCAAAAAATCCAGTGTCTGAATTTCCTAAAGAGACATTGCATCCAATTCGTACCGATGTCTTTGCCATCTTTGTTAAAGAATAAAGCTCCTTGTCGATCTTCGGGAAATTGGTCAATCAAATGTCCCCAATAAGCGGCGGGAGGTAGGGGACGTTCTGGATAGAGAACCTGTGGAAGAGAGCCAAACCTTTCAAGAAAGTTCCCTCTGTCTTTCGCCTCAGAAAATTTTTCAAGCTTCATCTGTGATAATCCTCACTTCTCCTAGGGTCGCATTGAGTTCGACTTTTTGCCCTGTGGTCAATTTGGTCATGAGACCGCCCGAAACGCCCACAATGGTCGGAAGGCCGAGCTCTCTCGCAATGACAGCAGAGTGAGAGAGAAGGCTTCCTCTTTCAATGATAAGCCCTGAGCATGAAGGGTAAAGCGGCACCCAGCCTGGGTCCGTTCTTTTGGTCACGAAAATTTCCCCGTTAAGGGCCTTTGCCTCTTCGATTGTGTTCGCCACCACGACTGTGCCGGAAACATTTCCTGGGCAGCATGAAATACCTAAAAGGACGTTCGGGTCGTCGCTTACCCGGACTTTGTCCTTGAGGAGGTCCCCAGAACTCAACACCTGATCTATTTTAAAACTTGCTCCTGCCGCTCCATAAGTCAGAAATCTGTCTGGTGGGTCGATCGTTCGCAGTTTTCCGCGTATTCCTCTTTTCTTATCTCGGCCAGAGCGTCTAGTCTTAGAGAGTCCGCCTTTCCATCGATAAAGTCCCAGAGCTCGTCTATAGACAGGAAAAAAACGTCTTCTTTCGACTCTAGACGCATTAAGGTCTCGATAGGTGTGAGCCAATCGCCCTAAAAAGCTTTCTAGAGACGCCAAATGCCTTGGTGCGAAGGAACCGCAAGTTTCTCTCTATTTTTAACGGCATTGCGAGCGTGTTTAAGGGTCCAGTTAAATACTTTAAGCTTTCACTCCTTTAACTGGGAATTCACTAGCTCTTGGGCCTTGTCTCTGATTAGTCGTCTCTCTTTCCTTCATCGCATCGACTGAGTAATTTTTCATTCGCAGATAGCTTTGAAGATTATTGAAGAGAAAACTCGGATCATCATTTAGATCTTTCTCTTCGAGTTTCTGCTCGTTATTGCAGCGAAAGCCATACAGATGGAGATAATCGGCAATCATTTCCTTAATCTCCGGCTCAGCTGCCTCGCTTCAGCTTGCTCCAAGCGTCATCGGGCTCAGTTTCAAGAACGAACTCTCTCTGGTCTTCATTTTTATCAATCTTTTGCGCTATTCCCATCAGAGTCTTCACGGGCAAAGCGCTGTCCAAATCGCCTTGCCCGCATAGGAGGTCATTCTGTAGCGAAATCGCTGCCTGGTCACTCTTGATCCATTTCTCTGTCATGCTCTTTAGCGCCCCAAAAAAGACCATGCATAGGAAGTCGTTAATAATTGGAGGTTTCCAATTATAAGTGACCTCTTTTTCCCAACTAAGATACATAGACTTTATTTCCTTTAGAGACTTGGAATTGAAGTCGGTCGAGTTATATTCTTGGTAAATCTTGTCGAATCTTGCGCTAAATTCGGAGACGGTCTTGTCAATTCTAAGGAAGCTTTTCGTGAGACGGAAAAAGACTTGGAGCTTCTTAAATGCGGAATATTTAGGAGCAGATTCAACGAATTGGAAAAGCTTTTGGTGCTCTTCATTAAGGTCCTCTTTGACCCCCATCATTGTCTCCATAAATCCTTTGCTGCTTGAAGAGCCTGGCATGAGGAGCAGGAGCTTATACCAATTGATGAGATTGTAATAAACTCTGCCCTTTACGAGGCCAAGCATGTTTTCAAAGGACTCCTCGTAGTCTTCAATCACTTTTTCAGGAACGGCCATAAGTCTACAAGTCTGACGATAGACGATTGCATAGGCCTTTTTTGTCGCTGAAAAGGTCAATGGAGTTGTCACTCCAGCAAAACTTTCAACAATATTGGAGTTGTCCCATAGCACCGGATTTGTTCCATTTATCTGGGGGTCATAAAAAGCTTGCGAGGGAAGATTAGTGACGGGCCTGCTTTGGACAATATAAAGCCTATTCCCCTCAATGGCCCACTCAATATCTAAAGGCATCCCGAAACTGTTTTCAAGCTTGAGGGCAAGTTCCGCAAGCTCTCTAATTTGCGCCTCTTTGAGCGTCTCTTTTTTTGACATGTTTTCTTGTCAGGGCCTCTTCAGCTAGCCCAGCTCCATTTGGGGCCTGAACAAAACGTGACTCTTTATTGGCGACTTTTACTTTGAACTCTTTTGTCTTGCGATCAACGAGGTAATGATCAGCGTCCAAAGCTCCGCTGACAAGGCCTTCGCACTGGCCAAAAACAGAATCAATTACGATATGCTTTCTGTCTAAAACGTCGATTGGGTTATGAGTGAACATCACCCCTGAGATTTCGGAATTGACCATCTTTTGAATGACCACTCCCATTTTTATATTGGTGACGCCGAGACCGTTTTCAATTCTGTACTTTAAGGCCCTTTCGCTATAAGCGCTCGCCCAGCACCTTCTTAAGCTGAGCTCGATCTCGTCCATTGATCTTTGAAAAAGGAAGCTAGAAAACATTCCCGCAAATGAGTTGTCAGCGGAGTCTTCATCTATGCCAGAAGATCGAACTGCGAGGGCCTTTCCTGCGAGGCCAGAGTCCTTTATGGCCTGATAAAGACGCCCTTTTAACGAGTCAGAAAGCGAGATTTTCTCAAACTTCTTGGCAATGGCGGCCTCCATCTCATCGGGCGCAAGGTCTTGGGAAACGGCCTCTATTAGGCCGCTTTCATTTAGATACTGTTGAAAAAAGGTGTTTGAGACGACAATGAACTCAGGCACGGCGGCCCCGGCATGAGAGAGTTCGGCGAGTTTAAGCCCTTTGCCTCCGGCCTCGGTCGCATAGTCTTTTATGGATGAGTTAAGATTAAGAATCATGATTTACTCCACCAGTCCCTTGATTGCCATCATCCAAACAATATAAATTAAATTGAGAGCGATAACTCCCTCGACGTCCTTGAACCTCTCGGGCCTGGTGATCACTTTGGGAAGTGTGAGAACAATTAAAATTGCGGGAATCAGGACCCACCATAGGGCCGATAACATGGCCCCTGCGCGCACTGCGATCGCCTGCAACACGATAATAATGCTCAGGGTTTTGGGGGCCTTATAAGCTATAAGGTAGGTGCCTAAGATTTTGTCAGCATTTGGATCTAGTTTTCTCCCTACTTCGAAGGTGAAAAAGGCGCTGAGTATAAGAAGACCAAAGGCCAAGGCAGAAGGACTGCTTAAGGAAAAGCTTCCATAGAGAGAAATCGCAAAAAGGCATAAAGGAAAAATAACTACCTGGTGGGTGATGGCATAAAGAAGAGGCCTCTTGGAAAGCCATTCACCGACAAAAAACTCTTTGTACATAAGAAACAGCCACACGGTGGCAAGGCCCAAAAGACCTCCGGCCTGCGGGGAAAAGATCACCGCAAAAAGGGCGCTGAAAAGGCATAAAAAGATTCCTGTGAAGACCATGAGTTTATTGACCTGACTTTCTTTGATTGCGCCTCTTGGTAGAGGCCGATCTGGATTTGCGACTTTGTCTTTTTCAACATCTTTTAGTTCGTCCATAAATCTTAATTCGCTCACAAAGGCAAAGAGGGCGAGCGAGCCCAGAAGAAGGGCAACGAAGTCTAGGGAGGCCCCCGCGACAGTTTTTGCGGACAGCATCAGGCCTAAGGCAAGGATGAGGTTAGGGATTACAGGCAGTCTCTCTTTGATGAAAATTCTGTAAGCGTTCATGATTTTCCTTATATTAAAACTTTGGAGCTCTTTAGTGTTTTATTTCTGTCGATTCTGGCCCTGTGCCTAGGATCTCTAATGATCTTTCCTTTCCTGGCGCCGTCTAGCCGATATTTCTCGATGATTGTCTTCGCTTGCTCCGCCGAAAATTCACCCACTAATTCTCTCTTTTCTTTCGAGGTATTTATGAAGGCCTTGGAGTGGCCAAGCTCATGATAAATTTTCTGCTCAGATTGAAAGTCCTCATGAGTTTGAAAATCTCTTCCATCATACCAGAGCCCGGCTTTATCAATCTTTATACGGTCTCCCATATTATGCCATACTCTTCCATCAGGGCCTTTCCTTTTGTTTCTTTTGTTGGCCTTTTCATCGCCTTCATAAAGAGGAGAGACGTGTGGGCCCGCGACCCACAGAGAGTTTTCTCCCTGTTCAATCTCTATCTCGGGAATAGGACTCCCCAGAAAAAGCGTTTGGAAATGCCCCGCCTCCTCGCTTTTCTTTACCGCAACACTTAGCTCGCAGGTCGAGACTGGTTCTGCCTCGCTGGAGCCATACACATGCTCAAGCTTTGCTTCTGGCCAGTTTTTGAGGGCCTTTTTATAAAGAGAGATGTCCGCCAGGGCGCCGCCAAAGTGAAGATGTTTGAGGTAAGGGGCCTTGGCGTTTTTCAATAATGCCCTCAAAAAGCCCGGCCCACAGGCCAACGTGTCTGGCCTGTACTTTTCAGGAAGCTGGTCTAGCTCTCTAATGGCCTTTTTTGGCCAGCGGGAAGGCATCAGCAAGCTACCTTTTCCCATTCCAAGATTTAAAAGCGTCACGTTGGTGAAGACAGTAAGGTCCAGTTTCTCACTTAGGGGAGGAAGATGTTTTTGAAGGGTCAGGGCCTGATCAATCAGGTAGCTATGCTTACGGTGAACGCCCTTTGGCGCGCCTGAGGTGCCGCTAGTAAAAGTCAAAATAGCATTGTCGTCCGGGCCCATTTCTTCTATAGGCATTTCTTGGAGCTCTGTGAGCGTTTTTTCAAGCTCGCTTGATTTAAACCAAATAGGAACTGTCCTAATTTCACGAGAGCGAACGCCCCAGGCCTTTCCTATTAACCCCGCCATGAAGGCCTTTGGCCTTACCGCTCTTATAATGGAGTTCAGCTTTTCGAGGGGCGTCCAAGGCTCCACAAGCATTATTTGAAGGCCCATAGAAAGCATGGCGAGAATCATTGCGTACATATTAGGCGAAGGGGCCTCGAACATTAAAATCACGTCCCCCCTCTTAAGTCCTTTATGGCGCAAAAGCTGGCAGGCCTTTAAAGAGTTCTCTGTCAGCTTTCTTAAAGCTTACGACTCTTTTTTCTTTCTCCAGGGAGTCGAGACCGTTGTAGAAAACGATCGCGGGACGCTCTGAGTTTTTGAATTCTGATTGGAAGTATCTCTCAACGCAGTTCATTTTCCGCTTCCGCAAATTTTGTCTTTTCCAGCGCCTTTGCCCGGGCGAGATTAATTTCTTCTTCTGTAATCTCTGTTTTGTGGCCCATTATTGCGGAAAGCCGCACGCCGTGCTTTCTGGCCAATTTATCGATTTCGATAACTTTCTTATAACTGATGTCCCTTGATAGAGAAAAACTTTCGTATCGGCCTTCAAGCGCCAATAGGGCGGTCTCCGCCAAGCATGCATAAACAACTTCACCTTCGAGTCCGATATCACAGGTGATTTTAGGGCTGCCTGGCAACTCAACTTCCCCGCTTGCGATGACAAGAACATCTGGCCTTTTCGCCGCGTCCTCTTCGCTAATATCAAAAGGTCTGGAAACATCGCAGATTACACATCCGCTTTGGACCAAATCGATATCGAGAATTTTTTGTCCTCGAGCGCTAGTGGTCGTGATGATAAGGTCAGTCTCGCCAAGATGGTCGCTGGGGCTTGTCGCATACTCGACTTCGCATTCAGGGCTTAACTCTTTTATCTTGTCGGCAAGATCTATCAGTTTGTATGGCCTGGGAGCGACCAGAATTAGCTTTTTCCAGGCCTTGCTCAAGAGCATGGCGCTGACTTTGCCAATGCTTCCTGTCGCCCCGACCACCATGGCCGTTCCTTGGTAGACTCCGTTTTCTTTCTTGGCCATGCCCATCTTGTCCACAGCATAGGAGGCCGCCCAAAGAGTGGAGGCCGCGGAGAGGGAATTGCCTGTTGTCACAGGGATCGGGCTTCGTTCATTCACTGTGACGCCGGCGTCGCCCACAATTTTTGTAAACGCTCCAAGGCCAAAAAGCTGACACCCTTCATTTCTCGCCTTTTTGGTGAGGCAAACTAGCTTTGAGTACATCTTTTCTTTTTTTGAGGCCATCATCATTTTAGGCGTTTCGCTTACGGCATAAATCTCTCCTGAAGCGGTGGCGCCAGTCGCCTCGCTTTTAATCCCCTCAATCTTCCCGTAGTGAAAGCCAGGAAGGACAGTAACTGCCTTTTCGCTAAAGTTTTTGACTCTTTCTATTGAGGAAAGAGGCTTTACTAGTGGATGCTTAAGCAAGTCTTCAGAGCTCAAAGGATGGACCACAAAGCCAAACTTGCTTGCGACGCTGTCCTTTGTGTCCTTCATGACCACCTTCCTTGGCCGAATTTCAAGCTTCTCAAGGTAATCGAAGAGCTCGCTCTGGGTAAGGGGGGAAGACTCCTCTTTTAGAGCTTGGAAAACGCCCTCAATCATCGCGTGCCCAAAAAACGGCATTTTTTTGTTCGTTATAGAGCAGGCGTAGATCGATTTGGCTCCGCAATTCTCAAGGATTTCTCTCGTTCTAGGGTTCACATAGTCGATAATAATATTTTTCCCGGTGAGGTCAGGAAGCTTTAAATACTCTAGTTGAGCGTGATTTAGTATATAAGTGTCACAACTAAAAAATTTTTTAAAAGAAGGCAGGTGTCGCAAGGCCCTTTTTGAAAAGTCTCTTCCTTCAAATTTACGAATCCTCATTCTTTTTAAAATGGGAGCATTAAGAGCAAGATAATTCTCCACTTGGTGACGGTCTTTCAGCAGGGCCGGAACGCTATTAAAAAAGAAGGGATCCGCCATGAAGAACTCGCAATTATGGGCCTCAAGCTCTTTTAAAAGCGGGAGCTCTGATGCGGCCGAAAAGAGGCCTATCTTTTGAGAAGTTAAATAGTTCTGGATGAGCATTTGCCAGAAAATTAATCGCCCAAGGGAGGTACACGTCCCTAATGTGTCTTCCGTCCACAATGGGCGTGCCATTTCCAAGGGAAAGAGTCTCTTTGACTTGAGGGTGTTCAAAAAACTTTCCTTTGGCGCTTGCCGGAGTGGGAAGCCCGCTTATTGAAATCACGTCAAATTCTCTTTTGTATTTCTGAATAAGCTGTTTCATGAGCGAGTGATTGAAATCTACGCCGAGTCTTTTGACTCTCACTTTTTCCCCGAGCAGCTCCACAGTCTCGTCAAAGTTATCGGCGGCCGAGCCCATTGTGAGATTTAGGACTTCTTTCATGCGATTCCTTTTTCAAACATATGACTCGCGCCTGTCACTATCTGAGGTATCATCTCTTCGACATCGAACTCTTGGTGGTCAAAATCATTTTTCCTCAAGGAGACGTCAAAGGTCGCTTCAGTGTACATGTAGGGCATAAGCTCTGGAGGCATCCCCACTTTGGGAAGAACATATTTATAAATTGAGTGTCTTTTTAGACGCTTCACAGGGCAGTGAACTCCTATCTCAGGAAGGCTGAGGTCCAAAAATTTCTTTATGGTGAGATTTTTCTCCCCAATAAAATGATAACTTCTTGTCTCTTCGTCCTTCGAAGGACTTAAAACGCTGTCGACAATCCATTTCGCGAGAATGTCCACTGGGATGACAGGGAAGATCGTTTTCTTTCCATGCGGAATTGGAAGCATTCCAAATTTGTCTATCAAGCGATGGTATTCTCGCATCTCATGCAAAAACTTTAAAAAATAATACGGACCGTCCACCTTTTCGATTTCCCCGGTGACGCTGTCTCCAATCACAATGCCCGGTCGATAGATCCTTTTTTTCACTCCTGGGAGGGCCATTGATCTCACAAGATGCTCTCCCTGTTTTTTGCTTTTTGAGTAATGATCAGGAAAGGCCGGTGTTGTCAGCGAGCTCTTGCTCTCGGATTGTGCCGCCTCTCGCCCCATTCACGGCATAGGTCGAAATATGATGAAGGTATTTGAGGTTCTTTAGTTTTCGACAAAGAGTCAGCGTATTTTGAACTCCTATCACATTATGGGTATAGGCCTCTAAGACCTCCATTGTGAGGTCGTATTTTGCCGCCAGATGAATCACATGCTCTACTTCTTCTGAAAGAAGGTCCACGTCCTCGACTCTGGTGACGACATCGTTTTTCAAAATGTCGCCCTCTATAATTTGGATTTTTTTGTTACTCGGAAAGGCCGACTTCGCCTTTTCCAAAGACTCCTTGCGGACGAGAAGAAAAATCTTGTCCACTTGGTTCTTTCAAGAGATGAACAACTTTTTTCCCAATAAATCCAGTTCCGCCGGTGATGAGTATTTTCATATGCCCAAATTATATCCCCTTGCGAGGAGCTTGCGGCCTCTAGGAGAATCTTTACAGTGGCCGTCAAGAATGTAGACAAATACGGGTTTAGAAAAAATTAAGTATGATCTTTCAATAAGTTACGCTTAAGCTCTTGCCTTTCTAAAAGAAAATTCGTTTAATGTGCTTGTCAAAACCAGAGTCCATGGAAGGAGATTCAAATGAGCAGAAAAGCTTCAATCAAATTAATCGCGTTGGCATTTTTAGTTATTATTGCTTCCTTGTCTTATCTGCAAAAGATATAAACAAGAGAGTTAGAGCAGGCTAATCTGATCAAGGTCGTGAGACGTGGGAAAAATCAGATTGTCATCATACGCGCATACCTCAAGCGCCTGCGGGCACACTTGAATCTCAAGCACATTCGAGCGCTCCAAGATCTCTCCGTCGCCAAAGAAGGTGAGCGGTCCATCATTTAAATTATTGATTGTAAGCTGGTCCGTTTCAAAACTGATGAGGTTTTCGTCATAATGCGGATAATTGCCCATCATTAGCTCATATGAGCATTTAAAAGGTCTTTCTTGTTCTGGTGCTTAAAAATCGTCACATTGAATTTGCCGTCGCTATTTATGGTCTTTGGCGCGACATGAAATTTGCCCCCCAAGGTGGGCTGGTTGTTGATTAAAATAAGCGGGGCCTCAATGACCGGGCTCAAAAGGGGCAGGTCGGGGCTTTCAAGCATAAGGCGATAGTTCTTTAGCTTTCCTAGAAGCAGTTCCCTGGTGAACATAAGAGGATAGATGGCGGGGCCGACATTTTTCATGACTTTTAGGAACCCAGCCATGCTTTCGCGATATGAGTTCACCTTCTGGGCGACGTCGGCCGCGCAACCAATGCCGCCATTGGTGCACATATACTGGTCATTTATTCGTATGAGGTCCACATTTTGAGTCAGTTTTCTCTGAAAGACCTGAGTTATTTTTTTGATGGAGTTTTCCATGCCCACTTCGCGGGCCATATCGTTGGCAGTTCCACCGGGAACAATCAAAAGCTTGATCCCGCTGCCAACAATCTTTTGCAAAATCGTGTTCACAGTCCCGTCGCCGCCTACACAGAAGATATAGTCGACCTTGTTTTCGATGTCTTTTCTAAGTTCTTCATGGAGAGCTTCCCTCGAAGTTGGGGTTTTTACCTCGAGCTCATGCCTGAAGAAGCTGCGCTCAAACTGGTTTACCCAGTCTAGCTTTGCTGTCGAGGCCTTTGAATTGAGGTAGAGGGTTATTTTTGCCATGGGGGAATTGTATCCTAGGAAACAGCTCTGATGAGGACACGTTGTAATAATTACATAGAGGATATTGGAAACTTATTAAGAAGCTTTGATATTATTGGTTTTAAACGGGTCAATCCCAAAGCTGATGTGGCTCTCATCGTATTGAAGGGACTGCTTCACAAGTAAAAAACTCAAAAGATTACATTGAGGAGCTAGCTAGTTATCGCTTGTAGAGAAACCTTGAAGGTTGTTCCTTCATTGGAAGTTTCAAAGGAGATACTTCCTCCCCATTTTTCAATTGTGGACTTTGCATGCATCAAACCAAGGCCCCGATTTACACCTTTCGAAGAAAAGCCCTTTTTAAAGATATTCTCTTTGTCTTTTGTTGAAATGCCTGTCCCTTGATCCTTGATTTTAATTAATAAATGCCCCTCCGTTTTCTCTCCATATATATCAATGCTTCCAAAACCACCTTGATATGATTCAACTGCGTTGTTTAGAAGGTTTGAAATAATTCTGGAGAGTTCGAGGGGACTAATAAGAGAGATGCTATTCTCCAAGTTTTTTAAATTTAAATTAAAGCTAAACCTTGGCCATTCTTCTCTTTTTAGATTAACAACATCTTCTATTATAGGGGGGATTTCTGCATCAAGAAGCTTAGTGCTATCTTCTCCATTGTATCTTAAAGATTCATGCAGGCTTTCAATTTTAGCAAGAGCCTTTTTTATAAGCTCACTCTTGCCGTCATTGTATAGGTGCTTCAGGACCACTATAGGTGACTGTAGGTCATGATGGACTTGGTTGGTGAATTCATTCCTGGACATTTCACTTATAAATAGCTCGACAGATAATTTACTTTTTGACCTTAACACTATTATCAGAATCGCTATCACACTTAGGAAACTGATATACGTATAAAAGGGATACTCATTAATTATGAAGGCTGGAAGGGAGACAAATGTTGTAATTAGGGAGTATATAAGCATGTTCTTGAGACTTGTCCTTGAGGTATAAAGTGCTAAAAGCGGTATTACAAAGATATAGTTAGGGTTCGTCTCTGGTCTTAAAATCATACCATAAGTTTGAAAAGCACTTATTACTAAACCACAAAAAAGAATGCCAATATTCACAATTCTTGGTGAAATCTTTTTTCTGAAAAATATGAGAGAAGTAACTATGAGGGTTGCCGAAGCGCCAAACCGATAAATAGCCCAGAAGGGATTTGGCTCTTTGATGATTAGGTCTATGTAGAAATAATGAAAGACCAGAACGATCGCAAAACTAAAAGTAAAAATACGAGCATTAATAAATAAATTTTCGCAGTTAAATGATTGCCATTGTTTTTTCCATCTTTCAGGAATGATTAGCTCTGGAAAAAGGTAGTTTAAAAACTTGTTCTTAAAATCTATGATTTGACTAATTCTCATTTCAGGGTATTTCCTTTCTTGAGGGTAATACATGGGTAGTATGGAAATTTAAGCAACGTTGTCTATCTCTTCAAAGTTAGATAAACTGGAATTACTTGCCCTTTTATTGGCAATGTACATCCCTGTTATGATTGTTACGGTAGATAGGACTTGAAGAAAGGTTATGGGAGAAGAAAATAAAATATAATCGAGGATAAATGATGCTGGTAACCTAGAAATTGAGAGAATTGAACTTCTTTTTTACTGATGAGTTCTTCATCATATAGAAAAGGCTTGCTTGAGCGACCAGTACTATTAAAGCTAATGCGTAAGTCTCTGAGGATAAAAACCACACTGTTGTAAAAGTCTGTGATGGTGCAATGATGATAAGCCATGTCCCGATTAATCCACCCCCAAATATGTAGTTCGAAGAGATTACCCCCACTGGCGAAATTTCGTTGAGAGTATTTCTTCTAGTCAGGGTAAAAGAGAGGCCTTGGCATAGCCCCGCAATCACTGCATAAGTTGAAGTTTCTAGAGAGTAGTTTCCGGACCCCACAAAGCCTAGTGCTCCTAATAAGGTTATAACCATTCCCAAGAACTCCATCTTTGTAATTTGTTCCCTTAGAAGAAGCTTAGCCATGACTATTGCTGTCGTAGTTCCTAGTAGTGCACTAACCATTATGTTGGAAACTCCTGATCCTTTTAGACATTCAAAAAAAAGAATCTGAGTTATTCCAAAAGAACACCCTTTTATAATTAAACTAATTTGAGTCAGTTCTTTTCTAACTTTAAAGCTAAAGAAGGGAAGGAAAAGTATAGATGTCACGAGAAGGGAGTGACCTGAGAATTATGAGAGATGCAGTGTACCCATTAAGCTTAATGGCAGCATAAGAACCTGCGAGAACTATGCCATGGAGAAGACCATAATCACCCCTAAAAATAGAATGGGTTTTCATGCAACATCCTTTCTATCAGGGTATGTTGAAATATAGTCAGGTGAGGCTACCGCATCGGACAAAGTTAGGACATCTAAGTCTTTTTCCAAAATGACAATGTCTCCCCATTTACTTGTAAGATCTGCACTTATAGCCAGTAATATCTCTTTCTTTTTTATCTCTTGTTCTAGTTTACAGACCCGGGCCATTGCGTGTCCTGTTATTGCCCATGCTCCGTTAGAGACCGCCTTACTTGTATCTCCAAATGTCGCACAGACTCGAACGCATTTCTTGGAATTTGAAATGAGGTGATTTGTTTTATGCTTATTATTGAGCGAAATAATCTTGTTTTGAATTTTTGTTGTTAATTCGATAAGTTCTTTTTCTGTAAGGACCCTCTTGCTTGTCATATAAAGCGCATCCCAGACAAACACCTCCGAGACCAAGCCAATTTCATCCCCAAGAGTTCTACATTCTCTTATGAAGTCCTCTTGGTATAGCTTCCAGCCATCATGACCTAAAAACTTTGAAAAGGCAGTGCTACCTACCAAATCGGCCATGATTAAAGTACCTTCTTCATTTTCAAAAGGGTTCTGTCCAGCTAGAAGCTGATTTCTAATATCTTCTCTAATGATATCTGAGAAGACGGTTCTACCGATGTTTACATTTACGAGCCTGTTGTGCTCACCTTCAAATGTCTCCTGTAAATAATGAGCGCAGTTCTCAAAAGATGTGTCAAAACCACCAATGTTCCTCGTAGATAGCCATAAAAGTGCAAAAGCTTTGTTTCCTTCCTTCTTATGGTCCAAAATTGGTATAGCAACGAAGCTTTTCATCTCTGTTTGCTCAAAAAGTATTTTTGTATTCTTGGAAATGTTTTCATTTAACCAGCTTACATTTGGGACATATACTGTTTTGCCATAGTGCAGAGCAACAGGTGCTGGTGCCCTAACATTTTCTTCAAGCATTTCCCATGATTGACCAGTGAGAAAGTCACCACCATTTTCTCTATGGTAGGAGCTAGCAATGATCTCAAGGTTTTTGTCCCTCAGTTTTCCAACAAATCCCTGCCAGCCACATGTTTGCTCAATTTCTCTTAGAAAATGATTACTAAAAGATTCGAAGTTATTGGATGATTGAAGTGTCTTTGTGTTTGCTGTGGCCTTTTGAATCTTTCCAAGAAGGTTTTCTTTGGCGTGCCTATTTATACTTTGTGTTGCGAGTGAAATTGTCTGTGCAAAAACTTTTAAAAAGGCATCAACCCTTAAACGAAGAAGAGAACTGCTGTGAATAGCATTGTCATACTTCGAGATTGCAATGATTCCAGCTATCCGGCCGCTTCTCCTTAGTGGGTAAATTGAAAAATGATCTCCAAAAACCATGTCTGGAGATCTTTTAAATAAGTTCTTTCCAAAAACCGAGCTTGCTTTTGCATGTAGAATTTCAGAGCCTGTAGAAATTACTTGAGCGAACGGACCAGGGACCGAGTTAATATAGGTAGTAGACAGTTTTTTGTTATCGTAGGTTAGAAGTGTGTGATTATCATCGTTGCCAAGTAAGAAAACTGATATTCTTTTTGTTTTCATCTTTAATGATATGGAGCCAAAGATATCTTCAAGTTCGTCTTGGTCCTTTACATCTTTCGAAAACTGCCGAAACCATAAGTTTGCAGATGCAAATGTACCAGCTGTCCCTAAAAATCCTAAACAGCTTCTGAAATAAAGTGTAGTCATGAATAGGAGCGTTACACTTCCAGGTGGTAGAAAACTTCTATTGAATACTTTGAGGGTTTCGATTAGTACCAAGCTTGAAAAAATTGCACCTATCCTATTTGGTTTTAAGAAAATAAAAAATATTAAACCAATTACGCTGAAAGTCTGAGCGGTATATACAAGAAAATCATTGAAAAGATTAGTGAATGCAAAAAACGGGATATAGACGATTACTAAACAAAGTAAAATATTCCTAATCGTTTTCCTATCACTGAACATGAATATCAAGATAGGAGTCGTATGGATTACTAAGGACACAAAACTTTGAGTCCTAAAAAGAACTTGGACTGAGGTCGGCGTAGAAGTCAGGATGTCCAGTAGACCTGATTTAAAAAGGGCAAATGTCGCCCACAAAGGAGCCAGGTAGTATTCACCACTGAGCACATACTTCGAGGTATACTGGCTTCTGAAATCTTTAAGTACTACGAACTTTGTGCCCCATGAAAATAAAAGGATTATGGAACATATTAAATAAATTCCTGTCGAAAGAAACTCAATTGCTCTTTTCGCACTGTTGATGAATTCCGTCGTACCTACGAGGGCGTTAGTTGAAATCTGCCCGTAGGTTTTTAGTCCTGGGGCGGTGTATGCATTTATATAAATGTCGGAATTTGGCTTGCAGTTGAGTGCCTTTAGATTGATGGTCTTATAAACCTTAAAAGAGTCGAAAGATAAAGAGTAACCTTCACCTGAAAAGGATCTAAATACTTCAGTATTATCGCAAATTACTGAGAAATCAGTTAAGAAAAATCCCAGGCCTAAGATACTTTTTATTTCCCCTGAGGAATTGTATAGATTTTCTTTTGAAACCTTTAATGTTTCTCTGCATTCTAAATTCTCAAATTCATCGCCACATTTAGAGGTCTGGGCTTTTTTTAGTTTTCCAAGAAAAGTAACCTTGTTAGTTGGCTGCACATGAGACCATATGTAAGGAAACCACTCTTGAGCATAGCCAATCAAAAAGGTAGTGACTATAATAATGAGGAGGCTTCTATTTCTCATCAGCTCTCCAGTAGTCCCAAACTTTTCGCGCTGGCCCTGTGGTCCATACAACGCTTCGAAGGCTTAATGAAGTTGTTTCCTGTACCTTTTGGCTTCGTCCATCTGATGTTAAGAAAAATCCATGGCACTCAATGCCACTTTTGTTTGCCAGATAAAGAAGTCTAAAAGATAACTGTTCGAGCTCTGACTCATTCAGCTGTTGTGATGCTATAACAAATGGGTAATTTAGGATGCCATTCGGAGCGGCATAAAATGGAAATTGACTTGTGATGACAATGATATCGGCTTCACCAACCTTTCCATGATAAAAGTCTCTTTGAAAGTTTTTGTCCGAGGCTCGTAAACAGCGCTAAAACCCCGTCAGCACCAAGATTGCTCGAAGTAAGTCCCATTAGTTCTGAAAACCTTTTTAAGCCTGAGTGAGAAATAGAGTTTGATACAGAGTTTATCTTAAGAAACTGTCCTTGCTCTAACTTTTCCCAATTTCTCTCTATTTTAACTTTATTCATGTGACGTAAGTTGTCGTTAATGTATACAATATCACCATCAAACCTAAAGAAGTCTTCTGAGATGCACTGGTTACTTAAATTTTTTTCCCATTCATCCCATCTTTCATTGTTTTTAAACCAGTTAAACGACACAAACTCTTTGGAACCTATAGTTTCAAAAAATTCTATATTCGCTTTAAAAAATCGGCTGAAAAAGTTTGAAGAGGCTTTAAGATTTGGATCCATATGACCAGCGGCTCCCCCGCAATACCAAAAATGGTTACCATAGGGCACTGTCATAATTATAGAGCGAATTCTTCCCTCTTCATTCTGCTGCATCCACCTCAGAAACCATGGTTTTGTATGGGTATTCGCCTTAAGTGAATTTATGATCTTTTTTTTATGTACTCTAAGGTTCTTAACAAGTCCTGAAGATAAAGAACCTGAAACACTGTAAACTTGAAGAATATCTTCTGCTATAAGAGGTTTTGTGGTTAGGTCTCGCTCTCCTAGAGTTGTTTTTAAATAAAAAAGCTTAAGATGCTCAGATATTGAACTTGAAAGTACTCTAAAGGTTACTTCGCTATTACTAATACGTAATACTTTTAACTCAAGATTTGGAGATGTCGACTTAACAATCATATCTTTTTGAAAGAGTATGTGGTCAGCATTATTTAAAAAACTTGCCCTAAGACCCGAGTAACTTAAATCTATTACTTCCATTGTTAGTTTGGATCTTGGCGCTATTGGAGTTGAAATTTCGATTGGTAATTGAACTTTGAGGCGAGTTGAAGATCGTTTATTGTTATCCTCATCTAAGATTGACGCTTCTGGAGACTTAGAATCATGTGCACTCTGGTAACTTACACCGATATCATATATATAAGTTCGATCAATAAAGTCTTTTTTCTTTATCCTAATAATGTTTCCATTTAATGTAATACTGCCTTCGTCTTGTGGTAAAGCTCCTTCCAATTGCAGTTGTGAGTTATTTATCTCAAACTCTGTTGAAAGAAGGCCTCCAAAGCCCTTAAGTGATAGGTCTTTGAGTTCAAAATTTCCAAAACGAACCTCTTTCATCTCATTGATTATAGAAACTAGAGTTGTGTTGTTCTGCAGCTCCTCGGCAGAGAAGCGATGAGATTTTCTGTTCGTGAATATCGTTGCTGTTGTTGGTGCCTCTACTATAATTTGGTCATTGTCCCATGTTAGTAAGCTTGTGTTGAACTTGATTAGCATGCGGTCCCAAGCCACTCTGCAACTAACATTAAGTTCAGAATAATCATCTTCAATAATGTCACTTAAGTTTGGACTTTTTTGGCTTCCTTCGGTGATGATTTGAAAATATATTCTTCTTTTAGCTCCTTTAGAACGGGCCGAGCTTTCTTCGAGGAATAAAAGAGTTGTTACTATTTCTTGATTATTGATAGTTAGAATAAATGGCCTATTTGATAAAGCAGCATCCCTTATGTAGCCGGCGACAAGGCGCGGATCTTCTAAGATTCGAGTGCTATTTTCATTTAATTCCATGTCAGACTATTCGATTTATTTTCTTTAGTTCTTTAGAATTAATAGGCACTTAAGATTACTGGAGAAAATTTCCTAACTGGGATAACCTCTATAAAATTAGCATTATCCTGATGGCTAGTTTAAAATAACGATATGGAAAAATCCCAAAACTTCCTCAGGAAGGACGAAGTAGTATTAAAACAAGGCGAAAAATCCAACCATCTCTTCTGGATCATGGAAGGTCACTTTAAGGTGACCACAAAGGTCAACAACTTGGACGTAGAGGTTAATCGCCTGGGCCCAGGAGACTTAATAGGGGAACTAGCGTTCATCGATCAAAAGCCGCGCTCGGCGACAGTCACTGCGCTTACCGATGCTCAGGTCATTCGCCTTGAGTATGAGGAATTCCAAGAAATGTTAGAGTCAGCCCCAAATGGCTACGAAAGATTCTTCTCACACTTTCATCCAAACTTAGAAAACTTTCTAGTCTAGAGACACCTTAAGCCTTTTCATTGCTCATCTTCTGAGTTAATTTGTCTGCTACTGTCCGCAATGACGGAAGTCCGGTGAGAAACCGGCGCTGTCCCGCAACTGTAAGCCCATAACCTGGGCAAGCCAGATACGTCTTTGCATCAATGGATTTCCCGAGGAGGTATTTTGGCTCAAATATTCTTTTATTTCTATTTTATTCCCTCATTTTTGTTTATTCGCAAGCGTTTGAGCTAGATAAGATTGTTGTTGGCTCCAAGCGGGACATGACCTCGGAAGAAATAATCACTGGCGTGGACGCCCTTGAAGGCTTCGATGAAAAGCCTCAGGGCAAGGTCTTGGACGAGCTGACCAGTTTGCCCGGCGTAAGCATCACTCAGTCTGGAGCTCCTGGTCAGCAATCGGCTATCTTTATTCGAGGAAGCGAGGCCAGGCATGTTCTTGTTATCGTGGATGGCGTTCGGATGAACGATCCTTCGAACACCGAGAAATTTTTTAATGCCTCTTTGCTTAACCTTTCAGACGTCGAGAAAATCGAGGTGCTTAAAGGCTCCCAAACTCTTCTCTATGGCTCCGAGGCCATAGGGGGCGTGATTAATATTGTCACAAAAAAGGGAGCTGGCCGAAACTGGGTCTCGGCCTCCAGCGGCTTTTGCCAAGGGCTTAGTATTGACCACACGGTCTTCTTAGAAAACGGCGCTCTTCCACATCAACGGATATACGGAAAAAAGTGAGGGCGTAAGCGCCGCGATCAGGGGAGATGAAAAGGACGGGTTTGAAAATAAAGGCCTGACCCTTAAATCTCTCTCTTGAGTTGTCTGCAAGCTGGGAAGGTGATTGGACATACAAAGTCCTGCGACCAATTCGTGGAGACCGATGGGCTGAATAATCATGATGTGCCGGTCGACGCGCTTGGCAATTACTCAAAGTCTTATCAACAGATTTTTTCACAAAAGCTCAAACGGACAACAGGCGACTGGAAGTTTGATTATCTTTTGGGAGCCAATAAGGTGGACCGCTATAACAAGGCCTCGGGAACTATTTATAATTTTATGGGACGTGAGGTGACAAATGAGCTTCATTGGACCCAAAAGAGTCGAGAGCATAATTTCCTTTTTGGCGTGGAAAATAATAGTGAGAGTTTTGAACAGGGCGGGCTCGACGAAAAGTTCGCTGGACTCACAAGCCTGGTTTTTATTGGGGACTCCTTTCTGAAAAATTGGGGCCTTCATTATGGGCTGAGAGGGGCCTATCACACTCAGTTTGAGGGCGTGCTCTCGCCTGCATTCGGCGTCTCTAAAAGAGTCGGAGACTCAAGAGTTGGCCTTAATTATCAGCGGGGCTTTAAGTCGCCCACGCTTTATCAGCTCTATGGGCCAGACTTTGGAAACGTCAAAGTTGGAAACACGGAGTTGAGTCCAGAAATAAGCGATTATCTAGAGCTCTCTAGCAAGTCAAAAGCGAGTGAGGTCAGTCTCTTTTATAATAGGATCGATGAGTTTATCCAGTACGACTCAAATGCTAGGCTATATCAATTCATCATGGATTGAGACTATTGGCATAGAGTGCGCTCTTGAATATGAATTTTGGCGACCATCGATTGAGACCAGGCCTTTTTTTGGCCAACTACACTCTTTCTAAAGGGGAGAAGGCCCTAAGAAAACCTTCTGAAAAATCTAAC
The DNA here is from genome assembly GCA_963747475.1 of uncultured Bacteriovoracaceae bacterium. Taxonomy (GTDB): domain Bacteria; phylum Bdellovibrionota; class Bacteriovoracia; order Bacteriovoracales; family Bacteriovoracaceae; genus UBA845. The sequence goes on along the minus strand of CAVVFE010000013.1, from coordinate 368,884 downwards.
ATCAATTATGAATTTCGGGCCTGACTCCTAATCAGACGTTTGGGGCCAATCTGTGTCTGGAGAGGGCGCAAGCTTTGACAATGTGAATGGAGAGATTCGAGAGCTTTCCGTCCTTCACGACTTTGGACATCGACTATCGAATCATGGACGGTGACAAGGCCAGCGCTAGGATCTTCATCGAAAATGCTTTTAATGAGAGCTACGAGACAGCGTTTGGCTATTCAAGCCAGCCTTTTACTTTTGGACTTGAGATTAAACGCTCTTATTGAATATTTTCAGGATCGCCTTCATGGACTTGTTCGGAAGCCGCGCAACACGAGCCCTCGTGGTCTTCCATTTCGGCCACAACGCTATTTTGATACTCTTCTTCTTCGTCATGACTAAGGCCTAAGGTGTTTGTGAGAGTTTGAGTGATTGAGGGGGCCATAATTTTGACTTCGAGACCCATATTCTTCGTACTCGCTGGCCCTTTTATAAGCGGACTCCAGTTCTTCAACTGAGCACTCAAATAATGTTTCGTCGCTCATGAACGTCGATGACTTGAACTTTGAGATCTTTGCGCATATTGCTTCCTCATTTTCTCCGTGATAAACCCGATCGTCGGAGTCATGACCATCATAACGGAAAGTCGAGAGCCGCGCAAAGCAAAGGGCCACAATTACAAGGTCAAGGAATTATGCTCAGTCAAATAGTATTTATTTATAGAGACGTCTTTGTGTGTTCGCTGATTGAAAAACGTCTTAAAGAAGAGGGCATTCGTGCTATGCCAGCTGCGGAGTTGTCCGAGAATATCTCATTTATTATTGATGACCTAAGCCTGATTTTGTGGTGGTCGATGAGAAGGCCCTGGAAGAAGAGGGGGGCCTTGCTCAAAGCGACTCCCTTAAAGACGCGAAAGAAGAGTTTAAAACGGTTCTTTTGACTGAAAGCGATGCCCCTCGCAAAGACTTTGATCACACGATCCAACTTCCTTTTGACCCTATGAATCTTTCGTGCGACCTGCGGAGTTTTCTCTCTTGAGAATGCGCCGTAGTGGGATAAAATGTCCATATGAATAAAGACAAATTTTATGTCATAGCGGGGATCATTCTCACGATCGCATTTTTTGCTGTGACTATTTACTATAGGAGCGGCGTTTTCGAGTGATGTTCTTTGGGGAAATAAAGAAGCAAGACAAATCTTTGTCCTGGGACTTTAGTAGGGTCTCCGCCAAAAGCTGATAGTGGTTTGTGATCCATTGAGAAGCGAAAACCGACTCTGTCTGAACAATCAAAATATTATTGCTTAAAGTTAAGGGCTTTGCGTTTGAAAACCATTGAGCGTGCACTTCCGGGCCAAGAATATAGGAAAGCTGGTCTGAAAGAGTGGACCAGCATGCGCGGGCCTTAAGGACTGGGTTGTCCTTTTCGGCCTTTAAAATTGATTGAAACCGATGATGAATATTTTTCTTTAGATTGCTTTCGCTTGCCTGCTTCATTCTCGCCTTGTGTGTGTTGAGGAAAGGAGTAGAACAATAATGGCTTTTAACTGATTTATCAATGGCCTAAATTTAAAAAAGCGCCTTAAAAATCAATGAAGCTGCTCAGCGAAATGGATCATTGGGAGACAGCAAATAGCTCTTTAAATTAAGCCTATTGAATATAAAATCAGGAGCTTTGATTCGATAATAGATCCCTTGCTCATGATTAATTGTCTTCATCACATTGGCATTCGCAAGCACTTTAGAATGGGCCTCTCCGTCCTCATAAGGAATAAAAAGGTCAAAGTGATTTTGTTTTGAAAGAAAGTAATTGATCACATATTCGCGCAGATTATCAATGTCCTCGTCATTTAAACTTGAAACCAAAAAACTTGCCTTAAAATTTCTTAAAGCGATCTTGGGAAGGAAGGGATCTTTCAGCAGGTCTTTTTTAGTGAAGACAATTATTTGGTCCTTGTCTTCAATATTAAGCTCTGCAGAGCGTGTCCTGGGTGACCTGAAGATGTTTTTTATAGTTTGGATCGGAAAGATCGCAGACGATAATGAGGAGGTCCGCCTCCATCGCCGACTCAAGCGTCGTTTTAAAACCTTGGACGAGTGAGCTCGGCAGGTTTTGGATAAAGCCGACAGTGTCGATGAGTATCATTGGGGGTTTGGTGTCTGGGTTTAATGTCCTATAGGTGGAATCAAGTGTGGCGAAAAGTTTGTTCTCGCTCAGGACTTCCACTTTGCACAGTTTATTCATCAGGCTTGATTTGCCCGCGTTGGTGTAGTCCGACAAGGGCGGCCGTCACCGCTTGATTTTGCCTTCTCTTTTTTTGTTGCTCTCTGGACTTTGCGATCTCTTCAAGCTGCTTTTTATAAGTCTCAATCTTTCTGCGAATAATACGTCTGTCGAGCTCGAGCTGCTGCTCGCCTTCGCCTTTTTGATACGTGCCGCCTCGCTGTTTGGTGAAGTGAGTCCACAAGCGACTGCAGCCTTGGGAGCATGTACTGGAGACGGCTAATTTCAATCTGAATTTTAGCGTCCCGCGTTCTCGCGTGATGCGCGAAAATCTCGAGGATGACTTGAACTCTGTCTATCACTTCTAAATCAGTGATCTTCTGAATATTCCTAATTTGAGAGGACTTCAGCTCAAAGTCAAAAACCAAATACCGGCTGCCTTCCTCTTTTGCGATGGCGGCTATTTCTTGCAGCTTCCCTTCGCCGAGCATGGTCCCTGGGTCGAGCTTATTTTTCTTCTGCCAATGAGATGATCCGCTTTCTATGCCGAGAGTTCGCAAGGAGCTCTTTGAACTCTCTAAGGCCGGCTTCTGTTTCGGACTCAGAAGAGTGGTTTTCAAAAGACTCGCAAACGATGCTCACGACGGTGGCCTTTGAGCCTAACTTTATTTCGTATTCTTCTTGGTTCATTCTTCTCCCAACTCCAGATTATCGAGCAAACACGTTTTGCCCATCTGATAGTTGCCTAAAATCACTAAAGGCCAGGAAAGCTCTTTGAGCTCGTCCAAGCTTTCAGCGTCTCTTATTTCAAGGTAGTTAAACTTTTTATTGTTCTTTCTCGCGTTCGCTAGAAAATCTCGCGCCTCATCAAGCCCCGACTTTTTCAGGATTTTGGAGGCCTCCACCAAGGTGTTTCTCAAAATGAGGGCCTCCTTTTTCTCCTTGTCTGTTAGATAGGAGTTTCTGCTGGAGAGAGCCAGCCCTGAAGGCTCTCGAATTGTGGGAAGCCCTTTTATTTTGGTCTTTAACTTCTCTTTCTTTGCCATTTGGCGAATGAGGGCCAGCTGCTGATAGTCTTTTTTTCCGAAATAAGCGGTGTCTGGCCTAAACATATCAAAAAGTCTGTTTACCACTGTGACCACGCCGTCAAAGTGAGCAGGCCTGAGATCTCCCTCAAGCGTTTTCCCAAGCTTTCCTGCTGACAGGTTTTTAGACCCCTTAGGATAAATTTCTTCGTCGCTCTTTGGGCTAAAAACGATGACTTGCGCCCTGTCTCCTTGGAGCTTTTGAGAAAGCTTTTCTATTTTCTGAAGGTCCTCTTCCAAGGTTCTGGGATAGTCTGAGAAGTCCTCGTTTTCCGCAAACTGCTTGGGATTTACGTAAATAGAGACAAGCGTCACTTCATTTTCATTCAAGCTGCTTTCGATAAGGCTTAAATGCCCTTGATGAAGATTTCCCATAGTTGGAACAAGGCCTAGTGTTTTCCATGCAAGCTTTGACTTTAGGTTCTTAAATTCCTCTAGGGTTTGGCAAAAATAGACCATTAGTCCAAGGCCTCCATGATTTTTAGGCCAAGTTTAGACTTCTTTAAATGTCCTTTAAAGAAGATTTCGCCCTTTTTGAGGATAATGTAATCATTTTCGTCCGCCCCAAACCCTTGAACTGGAGACTTTACGCCATTGGACACTTGGTTGCCTACGAGAACGTCGACAGGCTTGTCTTTCCATTTCTTTTTATAGACTGACTCGTCATTGTCAGTCTCGGCCGCAAAACCGACTATCTTTTGGCCTTTTCTTTTCTCAAGCGCCGTTTTTAAAATGTCAGGCGCCTTTTTAAAAGGAAGGCTGCCTCCAAGGGAGGCCTTTTTGAGCTTTTTGTCGCTCGTTTCGAATTCAATATCGCTAATGGCGGCGCTGGAAATATAAAGATCGGTCTTTTCAAAATGAGACTCGACGAGCTCCCTCATTTGAGAAGTCGTTCGAGCTTTGAGCACAGAGCAGTTGGGCAAGCAGGCGAGGTAGTCAATTTCCTTCGCGCTATAGTGTCCCGCGATTAATGTCACCTGGTCTCCTTGCTCAAGAAAGGTCTTGGTAAGCTCATAACCTGTTAGCCCGCTAGAAGGATTTGTCAGGTAGCGGACGGGGTCCAAGGGAGCGATGGTCGAGCCCGCTGTTATAAGAACGTTTCGTTTTGGGGGCCAAAAGTCACAAGCGGGGCGGTCTCGACGATCAAGTCAACATCTTGAAGCTTTCCCGCCCCTGTGTCGCCGCAAGCGAGGAGACCTTCTTTAGTGGGATGAATAAACAAATTGCTAAGGTCGCTAAGAGTCTTAAAATTTTTCTTAGTTAAGGGGTGCTCAAGCATATTGGTGTTCATAGCGGGGTAAATCACTGTGTCCAATTGAGGCGAGGCCAAAAAGATGGAGCTTAGGAGATCATCGCACATGCCGTGGGCAAACTTTGCGAGGGTGTTGGCGCTCGCTGGAGCGATGACCAGACGCTGGGCCCACTTTGAAAGCTCAATATGGAGAACGTTTCTGTCTTTGGCAGTCTTCACATTAAAGTCGTCGGCGGGAAGAAAGACCTCGTCAGCTCCAAGATAGCTAAAGACCTCTGGTTTTACGAATTCTAGAGCGCCTCGGGTCAGAACGACCTTTACGGTATGACCTTTTTTCGCAAGCCCTCTGCAAATGTCCAAAGATCTATAGGCAGATATGGATCCGCAGACCCCTAATAATATTTTCAAGCGTTCACCTTGAGCAGAAACTTAAGTAGCCCCTGATGTAACAAATCCTGGCCGAAATGTATGGACGCGGCCCGGCGTAAACCGGCTTCTTTAAGCCTTTCTCTAAGAAGTTTTCCATTTCCGCCGGTTATGAAGAGATCTTCATAGCTCCAATCATTCAATATTGAGAGGACTGGTGAAAGGAAGCTGCGCGTAAGTCCGCTTGCCATCGCCTCCCGCGAGTCCTTTGGCATGGAACTTTTCTCATTTAGAAGCTCAGTTGGTCGCATCGACTTGAGGTTATGCCCAAAATCATAAGCATCGTAGAGAAACTCAAGACCAGGTAGGATATGGCCGCCTTGAAAGCCGTCCCCATTAATAAAGTCCACAGTGGTGAAGGTGCCGCTATCGACAATGGCCGTGGGCCTTGTATTTTTGCCTTCAAAGAAGTTGAAAGCAAGCGCGAGACGGTCAAGACCTAAAGTCTCAGAATAGCTCACTGGCATGCTTAAAAAGGCGCCTTCTTTAAAATAGTCTCTCACCTCAAAAGAGCGAAAGCCTTTTAAAGAATCTCTTGGCCTTGCCACGTCCACCATCGCCACTGAAGTGTTGTCGGGCCGAAGGGAGTGCTTTTCAAGAAAAGGGCCGCAGTCCGCAAAAGTCATGTCGACTAGTTCTCCTTTCGTATTGAAAAGAGCGTACTTAGTGAGAGTGTTTCCGCCGTCTATTGTGAGATAATTATTCACAGGCTTTATTGATGTACTCTTGAATAAGCTCAAGCTTTTGAGAGCGGAAATTCGCAATTGGTTTGCAAAAAGAAGGAGCGCTTTCACCCATGCCTAAAAGGTCATTAATCACAAGAACTTGCCCGTCCACTTCAGCTCCTGAGCCGATGCCGATGGTGGGGACGTCAAGAGAGTTTGAAATTTCAGAGGCAAGCTTTGGCTCGACACATTCTAGGACGACAGAAAAGGCGCCCGCGTTTTCGAGAGCTCTGGCCGCGCTCATTAAGGCGGTGGCCGAGGGCTCAGTTTTTCCGTGAGTGTAGTAGCCGCCCATCTGATGCACTGATTGGGGCGTAAGACCAATGTGGCCCATGACTGGAATGCCAATTTGAGTAAGCCTTTCTATGATTTCAAGTTGAAAGGGGAAGGCCCCTTCAAGTTTAAGCGCCTCGGACTGGGTGTGGCGAAATAGCTCAGTTGCGTTCTTGAGAGCGCTGTCCCTGTCGTTATAGGTCCCAAAGGGAAGATCTATCACTGTGAATTTATTTTGGGCCCCGCGCTTCACGGCCGCGCCAAAGATCTTCATCTCTTCAAGCCCAACGCTGATAGTGGTCTCATGTCCCAACATGACATTTGCCAAGCTATCGCCCACTAAAACAATGTCCAGAGAAGTTTCGTTGAGCGCTCTGGCCGTCTGAAAATCATAGCAGGTGAGCATTTGAAGAGGCCGTGAGCCTCTGTTCCTTTTGAACTTTCTAATGGTTCTCAAGTTATGTTTTTTAGTAGAGTTCTTTAGATATTCGCTCATGGGTCTTCGTCAGTTGTTGATCGCTCCAAAAGGACACGACTTGGTTTTTAATTTTATTAAAATCAGCGTCTTTTAAACTGTTAGCAAAGCTTGAGTCTTCTATCTTAGAGTAGAGGACTTCCAATTTTTCTAAGTAGTCCTCACCAAAAAGGGCGAGCCTTCCCGCCTCCGATCCCGCCAGAGCGTTCGGACTAATGAGCTCAAAGAATCGAGCGGGCCCCATTTTGACCATAGTGTCAGCAATGAGCTTGACCTCATGCCAGCATTCAAAATAGGCCGTTTCTTCGTTCACGCCTTTTTCTATGAGTTTATTAAAGGAAAAAAGAGCGGCGTAGGGAAGTGTGGAGCATAAAAGAGTCTGCTCTGAAAAGAGATCGGCCTTTGTTTCGGACTCAACGGAACTCTCGTGCAAGGAAGTGATGCCAAGAGACTTCGCCAAGGCGACGATCGTCTTCTTGCTTTCCTCTTTATTTTGCGACTTCTCCAAGCTGTAGAGCGCCCCAAGCTTTCCTTTGGTCTCATATTGCAGCCTTACTTCGCTTGCGATGGCCTTGGGGGCCAGAAGAAGGCAATTGAAATGAGGGAACTTTTCGGCCAGGCGCTCGTAGAAAAGAGAGAATCCGTGGGCAAAAACTAAGGTTTTGGCCTCTTCTTTCAGTTGGTTCAATATCGCTTCATGCGCGTCATCTGGCGCAAGGACCACAGCGAGACTGGAGGGAATGCTCTCATCTAGTGAGAATGTTTTGAAACCGAGCTGGTGGGCAAGATCAAAGCTCTTGGAGCCTGGGCGAAGCCCGATACTGACCTCGAGTCCTGAGTCTTTTAAGTTTAAGGCCCAGGCCTTTGCCTGACTTCCAAAACCAATTATTGAGAGCTTTTTGTCCATATACCAGCCTTTCGGCCTTAGTATCATGACAAAATTGGCTTATCAATGCTATATTGATGCGAAGAGAAATAATGAGAGAAGAAGAGGGAAACCAAATGATTTTTAGTCCTTCTAACCACCTAGGCGAGTCCATTTTTACGAGCTCGAGGCTCAAAAACTCTAAAGTCTTGTTTAAAGACCAGCATCTTCAAAGGCTTCGGGAAGGTATTGAGGACTATTATCTCGGAAGAAAGTTGGAAGAGCTGGAGAAGCAAAAGTTTTCAGAGGCCGTCGATTCTAAGTTGTCAGCGCTCAAAAGCGATGCGGGGAGAGTGAGAATCACCATTTCCGCCAAGAAAAGAAGTGAGCTAACTCCCAAATCATTCGACTTTAATGACCTAGAGGTGTCCGTCGAGGTGGGAGATCTTAGCTCTCAAGAGAGCGAAATTAGATGCAAGTCCTTTCCGAGTCCTTTTAGCGAGCATTATCCAAGCTTAAAGATGGGCTCGTATATGCCCCTTTTGAGACTAAGGCTTTTGGCCCAGCGCAAAGGCGCTGACGATGCCGCTCTATTAGACAAGGAAGGTCACCTTTTAGAGCTGACCACAAGCAATATTTTCTTTTATAAAGGAAATCGGATTTTCACACCCAAGCAGAGTGTTCTTGATGGTGTTATTAAGAGAGAGATTTGTGAGTTGTGCCAAGTGGAAAAATTAGATATCACTCCAGGAAGCGCCGCCGAGTTTGATGGCGCTTTTTGTACGAATTCCGTATGGATTGCAAGACCTGTACAAAGCATTGACCAAACAAAGTTTAAAAATCCGAATCAACGCTTTGTGACGGGCATGATAAAAAAGATACTAGAGAGAGGTTACCAATGAAAAAAGAGGTTTCGGTCAAATGCCCCCGTTGCAAGACCGCATTTTCATATTATGAAAGTGAGTTTCGTCCATTTTGCTCTGAAAAGTGCAAGATGGTGGACTTAGGCCATTGGTTTGATGAGTCCTATAATATAAAGGGCCGAGACAATACGGTCTATATAGAAGACGCCGATAAGCTAAAAGAAATGATGGAAGATGAGTATTGATGAAAACAGACCGCGCTTTTCTCGATAAAACTCTAGAGTTTGCGCTCGATGTCTCGTATGAGGCGGGCGAAATACTTTTAAAGTATCAGAAAAAAAGAGCAGAGCTTGAAGTGGTCTCAAAAGGCAGCGAGGGGATCGCGAGCGAGGCCGACATAAAGTCCGAAGAGTATATTCTCGGTCGAATAAGTGAGGAATATCCCAGGCCATTTTATTCTGTCTGAAGAAGACTACGCTAATAACCCGAACGCCTCTTATGATGAGGCCGCCAAGGCCGATTACGCCTGGCTTATCGATCCTCTTGATGGGACAAATAATTTTGTGAATGGAATCCCTATTTACGCTGTTTCATTGGGGCTTTTAAGGAGAGGCGAGCCGGTTCTAGGTGTGGTCTATAATCCCACCTCTGGAGAGTGCTACTTTGGAAGCAAAGATGGCGGGGCCCACTTAATCGACTTTCGCATTAATCCCTTTAAAAAATATGACCTAAAGGCGGCCACAAATGACAAAGAAATGCGTGAATGCGTTTTCTCGCCTGCTCCTATTTATGAGACAAGCTCAAAATTTGAAAAACATCTTTCAGTTTTTAGAAATAATATCATAGGGGCGAGGGCCGTGAGACGTCTGGGCTCAGCAGCGCTTGAGCTTTGTTATGTGGCCAATAGAAATTTTGACGGGTATTGGGAGAAAAACCTAAAGCCTTGGGACGTGGCCGCGGCCGGTCTCATATGTCTGGAATCAGGTGTTCATTTAACCGACTTCGATGGTAAGGAATTTTCGCCGTTCGATAATTCCATTCTCGCCGCAAGCGAGCCTCTTCATGGAAAGATTTTTGGGGCCATCAAGGACTAGCATATCCTGCCGCTTACATTGACAAGAATCAGGCCTCATAAGTATAATTAAGTATACGAAATTCCACGGAGGGGATTGATTTTGAATTCGTTTATTAACTATTTAGACAAATACCATTCGCAGCTCACAGTTCTGCTTCTTGGACTTTCACTCATAGTGCTCGCTGTGTTCCTGTGGGTTTGGTTTTATAATCGCAGAAAGTATCATCATCTTAAACATCAAATACCTGCCTCAGTTGTAAAAAACTATCTCGATTCTATCATTCAAAATTCGACTGCGTTGAAATCTTCTCTCTTCAGAGGGGGAGGGCTTGATGTTGACTCCAATGGAGTTCCTTCTGTTATGCCTCTGTCAGAGTTGCCCGGCGGAGCTGAAGTCAATATCTCTGGTTCCATGGACGACTCGGCCCTTAAGGCGGAAATTTCTAAGCTTCAAGCGCAGCTTAGCGAAAAAAATTCGACTATAAAAGACTTCGAAAATAAGACCGCTGATCTAGGCGGACAAGTTAAATCAAAACAAGCTCGCATTGAAGAGCTTGAAAAAATGCTTGCTGAAAAAGGCGGAAGCGCAGACGTGGAAGCTATTCAGCAGGTCTCTGCTTTTCTGAAGAAAGAGACAAACTCCAAGAAGAACTTAAGCAATACGATCTCATCGCAGACGATATCGCCGATCTCAAAAGACTTAGACAAGAGAACGCCCAGCTTAAAAAGGCGCTTGAAGGCGGCTCCGTTCCGGCTCCTGAAGTCAGAGGCGACTTATGAAAAAGAAGAACGACTGTAGAAGCGGCTCCTGTGCCTGCAGAGGAAGCGCCTGCAGAAGAGCCAGCAGAGGAAGCCCCGGCAGAGGAAGAAATCGTCGCTAAAAGCGAGCCTGAAGAAGTCTCAGAGCCAGCTCGCGAAGAAGAGTCTGAGTTAGAAGCTCCTGCTGAAGAGGCGCCGAGAGGCCGAAGAGGCTCCGAACAAGCTGAGCAAAAAGAAGAGCCCCTGTACAAGCGGCCGCTTCTGAAGAGGGAGAGGACGAAGATGAAGACACCAAGTCTCCAGAAGACCTTCTCAGCGAATTCGAAAAAATGTTAGGCTAACCCATAATATAAGGTTTTTTATGAAATTGATTTTCCTGCGTCAGTTCTCAATCGCTGCCATTTGCGCCGCCTTCTCCTTCCTCCGTTTGCGCCAATTCAGACTGGAAGCCAAAGTATCAAAAGAAACAAGTCAACACTAAAACAAATGACACTGTCAGCTCAAAAAGAGCGGCCGTTATAAGGCCCGCGAAGAAGGGACTTAGCGAAAAAGAGCTAGAGAAGCTCTTTAAGAGAAAATATTCGTCTAAGGTGGGCCTTAAGATGCTCAAAGACCGCACCCTTGAGATGAAGCAAAAGGCGGTGCCGGTTCTTATCAATGTCATGAAAAGATCTGATTACCCCGAGAGAAATCGCTGGGTCGCGACTTTTATGCTTGGAAGAATTATGGGCAAGAAATCGTCCTCATTTATTTCCAAATTCGCGTCCCATCCTAATTGGATGATGAGACTCGCGTCCCTTAAAACACTTCTTGCTCTTGGGCAGGACCAATATAAGGGAATTTACGCGAGAGCTTTGAAGGACGACGCCATGGTGGTGAGAATGCAAGCACTCGATAATATAAAGAAGATGAAGATCAAAAGCCTTGCTCCTTATGTGTGGGCGATGCTTTACGATAAATCAAATTACGCGGGCCAAAAGGGCGACAGAAAAAGAGCGCATATCATCAAGCAGGCCATCACCGCCGTGGGCGATCTTGAGTTCAAAAAGGCCAAGAAGCCGATGCTTACCATGATCCAAAATGAAAAGTACAAAGACGTTTTTAGCGAGCTTGATTATTCATTGAATAAGCTCACTGATAAGAGCTCTCCTGACGGAGGCATAACAGTGAAAAAGCATTATTGGTCCCGGTTGGCGCTGAAAACGAAGACGCTTTAAGAAAAAAGAAATGATTGAAAAAGAAAAGCCGAAGGTTCCTTCGGCTTTTTTATTTCAAAATGACTCTAAAAGCTCTTTCTCTCTGGCCTTGTCCAATGCCTTGAATTTATTGTCATTTTCGATCAGACGACCAATACGATAGAGGAGAGTTTTTTCTTGAATGCCGTCCGTTTGTTGTTCTTTCCAGCCCTGCAGAAAGTCGTTTTCAATTCTCTGGCGCTTGAAAATGGTGACTTTTGTGACTTTGCGACCATAGCTATAGCCTTCGGCCACATTGACGGAGAGTTTAAACTCAGCGGCCTTGACGGCGTCGGCGCTGCCAAAGGCGTCTGTGAAGTTGACTTGGAGTGTATTGTCCATCCAGCGAGTTTTAATTTTGCCCGCCTCTTGATTCTGATAGGAGATATCAAAGCGCTTCATCACCTGCAAAACGGCCTGCCAGGTCTGGTTGAAGTCGGCCTTATACATCTTGCTTGGAAGTTCGAGCTCTTCCGTAATTTGACGAAAGTTTTCGTATGACGCGCAAGAAGTCGCTAAAATAAGAAACAATAAGATTTTTTTCATGCTTTACTCTTTCTTTAATTTTAACAAGATAGCGTGAAAAAGAAAGAGGGCAAGCCAAAGGGGAAGAAGCGACCAAAAGCCAAAAAGTTGAAAAATTGTGGGGCCCCTCACTCCTAGTTGAACGCTTAGGTCAAGATTGCCTGTTTTGCCTACGCCAAGCCGTTTGACCTCTTTGCCATTGGCGTCGACGTACACCGAGATGCCGGTGTTGGTGGACCTAATAATAGGAAGGTCAAACTCCAAGGCCCGCCATTTAGCGAGAAAAAGATGCTGCTCTGGCTCGCTGGTCTCCCCATACCAAGAGTCGTTTGTGAGATTGACCATAGCGTGGGGACGCTCTTTATTTTTATTGAGATAATTTCGCACAAATTCTGGCTTGAGAATTTCATAGCAAATCGTGTTTATAAACCGATGCCCAGTCTTGGTCTCGAATAGAGGGAAAGTCTCTCCTTTAGAGAAAAAGGAGATGTTCTCAATATGCTTTGAGAGGTAACGATTAAGAGGTCCAAAAGGAAGAGTTTCTCCGAACGGAATAAGAATATGTTTATGATAGGTGTTTTCGAGTTTGCCTTCAGGCCCTATATGAAAGTTTGTGTTGTACTCGCTTTGATAGTAATCGCCGTTGTCCCTCAGACTGTCATAACCGCCGATAAAAGCGTCCGCATTGTGGACAAGAGAGATGTCTTCGAAAGACCGCGGGAAGATCACTTTGGGAGAGATCTTCTTTATTGGTGAAAATACGCGAATGGATAGGCGGTCTCTGGCCATATGACGAGATCCAGGTCTTGCCCAATTCGCTCTCTCGCATGCTGAGTTCTGTGTAGCGGCCCAGTACCTCCGAGACGGAAGCGTACCCGCCTCCCTCACTTTCCATTTTTAGGAAATTGCTGATATTGGCCTGGACCATTCTGATATTCAGCCCTCCACGTTCTTCTCAGGGTTGGAGATATTCATCAAGGGGTTGGCCACTATAAATGCGGCGATGGCAATGAGATTGATTAGAGAAACACTCTCTATATTTGGCGTAGCTCACGATTTCCATGGCGGCGAGAAAGCTAAAAAAGGAGTAAATAGGAAGGCCGCCAATATTAGCGAAGCCCAAATGTTCTGAAATTAAGGCAAAAGGCTGACCCGCCATGACAGTGAACTGTTGGGGCGTAAAGTATTCGATCGCCGTCAGCGCGGCCGCAATCAAAAGGGCGAAAATCCGACGCGGACAGCGGCTCCAAAGCGCCTGAACTCGAGGCTTTTGAAGGCCAAAATGAATTCCAATTACCGCGACATAGAGCTGAGGGGCGGAGATAAAGGTGAATAAAGCTCCTAATAAAAGAGCGACTGGGTAAGGTAGCTTCCCAAACTCTGCCAGCGTGTCGGGAATCCAATAAAAGCCTATCATAGTATAGGGAAGAGCAAAGGAGAGAGCTTCCAATTTTCTTCCAAAACTTTGATTCCCAAAGAAGAGGGAAGAGAAGAAGCGCGAGACCTGGAATGCCTGTGAAGATGAGACCATCGCAGAGCGAGGTGGGCCAGGCGGTGGAATAAATGATCCCACCTAAAAAAGCGAGAGCGTACGGTTTATATTTCTCCATACGCAATTAAAGCGCGTTTAGTTTTTATGGGCAATATTTCTGCCAAAGAGTTTCTTGTGCACATGCTCGGCCACGTCCATCGCTCTTGCGGCGTCAAGCTTGCCTCCCCCAAGGACTTTTCCTTTAAGTGTTGGCATCTTCAAAGAAGAGCTTAGAGATGAACATTTCTAAGCTGGTTATAGTTGAATTCCGGATATTTCGCCTTTAAGAGGGCCACCACGCCTGAAACAAAGGCCGTCGCTTGAGAAGTCCCCGTCATATAGCCCGCTCCATTGCCGGGAATAGCGGACTTGATTCTAAAGCCAGGGGCGGCGATGTCTACTGATTTGCTGCCCCAGTTTGAAGAAGAGATGATCTTGTTAGATTCGTTATGGGCGCCGACAGTGATGATATTCGAAAGCCCGTAGCTTGCTGGGTAGTAAGCGTTTTGTTTTACATCAATATTGGACTTTTCATTGCCAGCAGCGGCGATGACAAGAATGCCTTTTCTCTCCGCTTTCTTCAGAACAGCAAGCTCTTGTTCGCTTGGCTCAGGGCCACCGCCAGAGTAGTTGATAACGTCAACATTTTGATCAACGGCATATTCAAGAGCTTTAATTGTCGAGTTTAAGTTCGCTTGTCCGCTTGCTTTTGGATTGTAGTACTTTAGAGCGAGAAGCTTAACGTCCGGGTAAACACTTTTGATGATCCCGGCCACGTGAGTGCCGTGACCATGAGTATCGCTTGGACGAGTGCTTTTTGATTTTAAGGAGAAGTCCACGCCATAGTTTTTAGAGCTAAGCTTGCCTTCTTTGACATAAAGATTATTGCTAAGAAATGGATGGTCGACTTGGATGCCTGTGTCGACAACGGCGACCACTACGTCTTTTTTCTTTTGAAACTTCTTCCAAGACGCCTCTAAATTAATAGAGCTGTTCTTGTAATTTGGATCAATGCCCCAGCTTGTGAATCTTCCTGATAAGAAAGAAGAAGAGTAATAGCTTGAAGCCTGTTTTTTTACTTTTGCGTTTTCAACTTTTACTTGAGAGGCCCAGACTCCTTGGCAAGAGCATTTACTGAGCTAGTAAGCGTTAATGCGAGAGCGAAGCTTAAAGTTTTAGTCAATTTCATTCCATCAGTCCTTTTCCTAGTAACTCGTATTAATAAAGCAAGCTCCTTGCCAATAAGGGGCACAAGAAATTAAGAACTTAGGAGTATATATAACAGGAAAACTGACTGCATTTTATCGGCCTGTAAAACTTTTAGACGTTTTATGAGGTGGGCCTAGAAAAATTGTTTAGAAAGTAGACAAAAAAAAGGGGCGAAAATTCGCCCCTAATTGGTTGGATTTACATAAGATTGCTAGGCTAGGCCCTGCGATAACGCTGAGAAGCCTCGCGCTCTTTTTCCTCTGCGACTTCTAGACAGAATTCGGCCCAGGGTTGAGTCTCGAGGCGTTTTTCCTCGATCTCTTCCCCAGATTCTATGCAGAAGCCGAAGACGCCTTCCTCGATCCGCTCCAAAGCTGCATCAATTCTTTTCAGTTTGGTCATCTCGCGGTCGCGTATACTAAAGCTAACTTGTTGATTAATGGTGGACGAAGCAAGGTCGGCTTCATCGGCCAGATCATCGGATTGGATATGAAGATCCTGATAATCATTCATGATTCCGCTGTTCATAATCTGCTTTCTTGCTTCTAACAGCTTGTTCTTGAAATATTCGGTCCTTTTCTTGTCCATAAAGATCTCCTCCTTGAATAATCCTACGACCCAACCGGGATAAAGTATTCTAACTTGCGTGAGACCTTAAGAGCAACTTAAGGAATTACTAGGCAAAATATGAATGAAACCAAGAGAAACCATGTAAATCATTTAAAAATTTAGCGCCGTTTAACGACCTTATTTGACAGACGAATCTAGTCATTTATATGATTTAGGGCCAAGTTAACGAGATTTTATTTACTTAGGGAGGGGCTTGGGACTCCGTGTAAATAGAAAAAAATTAAATAAACTGTGGTTCAAAACTTTATGAGAGAAAGTTGGCGCTCAATTCTATTCATTTTGCTGGTGGCAATCACTAGTTCTTGCGCCAAGAAAATGAGCTCCGGGGGCAATAAACCTAAAGCTGATCCAACTAGAAACCAAGAACAAATAAATCCTGAAATTGAAGACTACTTCCAGGCGCAAAAGGCCGAATGTAAATATGGCTGCAAGCCATCTATTGCTAAAGTTGTGGTCTTTGATAGAGGGAAGGTCGATTTCTGCACTGGGACTCTTATTTCACCAGACACCATCGTGACGAGTTCCAACTGCCTTCCTAGAAATCTTAAGCTTCCTGGCGTTCAATGCGTGAATAATGTGGCGGCCATTTTTCCAGCTCATAGCGGACTAAAAACTGAGATCGCTTATTGCGATGAGATTATTGAGTCTAGTGTGCTTGATGACAGGAGCGATCCGGCCCTTTGGCGCAATGACTTTGCCTATATAAAATTGAAAAAGCCCATGAAGCGAAGGCCAATGCGCATCTCTCGCAAAGGCGTCAGAAGAGGGCAGGCCTACACAACCTATAAGATGGAGTTTAAGGACCAAATTCATGCGGTTCAGGAGTCCGAAAAGTGCTATCCCCTATATAATTCCTATGCCAATCCTTTTTCTCAGCAGGCCTATAGCCCTATGGTGACGGTCTCTTCTTGTCATATTCGCGAGGCCAATCTTGGCGCTCCGCTCTTCGACTCTCGCGGCAGGATTGTGGGCATACTAAGCTCCAAGCTTGACAAGGGTCTTCGCACTTACGTGAGCACCACGGACATAATGAGCGAAGAGATGGCCCCTATTCAACACGTTTCAAATTTTGCGTGCGCAGATATTCCGCTTCATTTTTATGCGGGATATTCTGTGCCAGATGAGTGTTATAAAAGATTGGACAGCTCAGGCCTGATTAGGGCCAGGGCCCATATTTTAAATTCACAGTCCGTCCACCAAGCGAATATGCGCCAAGTGGCGAGACAGCTTGAAATTAATGACAAGTATTTCAAATGGGAAGTCGATTTTGTCTCTAAAAACCAAGGGGCAAAACTAGAGGCCCATCTTTCTGAGCCAAAGTGCTTCCATGGCATCATCGACTGGATAGGCGAATTTTCGGGAGGCCTTTTTAACCGAAAAGTTTACACCTATGGCAAAGTCCAAGTTTATCAGCCAAATATTGTTCTGCAGACCAAGCTTAATAGGTTCCTGCGTCCGATCTCAGTGATTGTTGAGGGAAGAGCAAAGTCCTATACTGTGGAATTCAATCCCGCCAATGCCTATTTTAATAATGTCACCGAAGTCACGGTGACAGGCAGCATAGGCGGCCGTAGACAATCGAAGACCTATCCAAGCGTTGATGGAAACTGTTACGCGGAGTAAAGGCCAAACTATTGCTTTAGATCTCTCCAACTCTTGCCTCTGCGTCTAGCGGCGTTTTTCTGCCAATACTCGACGGCCTTCAAATGCTCTTTGTAAGTCGATGTGAAAACATGGGTTCCGTCGTTCTTGCTGACAAAGTAAATGAAGTTATGTTTTTTGGGGTTGAGAACGGCCTTGACCGCCGCAAGAGAAGGGTTGGCGATTGGGCCAAGCGGAAGCCCCGACATCTTGTAGGTGTTATATTCTGTTTTTTCCAGAAGATGCTTCTTCTTTAGATTTCCATTATAATTTTCCCAAATACCATAGATAGTCGTCGGATCAGCTTGCAAGCGCATGCCTTTTTTTAGGCGATTTAAATAAACGCCGGCAATTGTTGGTCTTTCAGATTTTGCTCCCGTTTCTTTCTCCACAATGGAGGCGAGTATAATAACTTTATGCTTCGGAAGGTAAGACTTGCTGAAGTCGAGTTCGTCTGTTTTATTTCTGAAAAGATCAAGCATGGTGGAGACCACTGTTGACGCTGGAGTGCCGGGCGCAAACTTATAAGTCTCAGGGAAAAGATAGCCCTCTACTGAAGGCGCATCAATGCCCAGCTCTTTGGTCCATCGAGGGTCCTTTGCCTCTTTTACAAATTCCTTATAGGAGACAATTTCTTTGCTCTCTAAAATTTTTCCAATTTCATAAAGGTTCTTTCCTTCCGGCACTGTCACACTTGTTAAAATAGGCACTCCATCGACAAGCGTGTCTAAAACATCTTCCATATTTTGGCCTGGAACGATCTTGTAAGCTCCGGCTTTAATCTTGTCCATCTTGTCAGTGAATTTGGCGTAGTAATGGAAGAGCCTGGCGTCAGAAATAAGCCCCTTTGAAGCGAGTCTTCCATTGACGCTAGAGAATCCCTCTCCTGGTCTTACTGTAAAAGTCGTGGGCTCGCCCGAATAAGGAGAAAAGAAAATGATTCCAAAATGGATACTTAGAAAAATGGCGGCAAAAAAAGGCGCCAGAAAGGGTGGAGAGAATAAGAGCGCGTTTCACTTAGGTCCTTATGTCATAACAATAATTAGATGAAATTATAGCGAGATTATAGCTCATCTGACGAGCGGTTCAAAAAATCTTCCAAAATAATTGTGGCAGCGACCGCGTCTATTTTTGAGTAATCCACTTGGAAATTGTATCTCGGGTCTCTGGACATGCGGTCTTCGGCCTCTTTTGTGCTCAATGTTTCATCTTGCAGATAAAACGGCAGGTCTAAGCTCCTTTCAAGTCGCCTTTCCAAATTCTTTGACTGTCTTTGTCATTGTGGACTCTGTTCCATCAGTAAAATGGGGGACACCTAAAACGACCACTTCGATAAACTCTTCCTCAATGATCTCTTTTAGCGACTGGACGAGGTGCTCGTCACTTTGGTAGGCGATCCGTCCGTAGGGAATAATGATAGGATCGATATTGACTCTATGCGTTGCAATGCCTGTGTACTTCTTTCCGTAATCGATGGCCATCAGGTGTTTGCGATCAATATCTTTTTTGAGAACTTTTTTTCCCTCTATAGCGATGCTCATAGCCGGTTTAAACACCTTTCGCGCTGAAGTGTAAAGGAAGAATATTACCTTGACATGGGCGGCAAACTCAATAATATTAAAGTAATTCTGGACAAATATAATTCCTAACAAACATTCCCCGTGAGAATCCCAACTCATCTTACTATTTCTGTGGAGAACCCATGCATTTAAACAAACTTAGAGAAAAAGACATCAAAGAATTGACCAAGATGGCCCGCAAAAGTGATATCGAAAATGCGGCAGGCATGAAGAAGCACGAGATTATCTTCGCCCTTCTCAAAAAGCATGCTGAGGACAAAGAGGCTATCTATGGTGAAGGTGTTCTTGAAATTCTCCCAGACGGTTTTGGTTTTCTAAGAAGTCCTGGTTACAACTACCTGCCTGGCGCTGACGACATCTATGTTTCTCCGAGCCAGATCAGACGCTTTAGTTTGCGAACAGGCGACACGGTAACGGGAGAAATCAGGCCTCCCAAAGAAGGGGAGCGGTACTTCGCTCTTTTAAAAGTTGGCGAGATCAACTTTAGAAAGCCAGAAAAACACAAGCAAACAGTTCTATTCGACAACCTGACTCCGCTATACCCTGAGCAAAAAATTAACCTCGAAGGGGAGCCGACGAATTACTCCACGCGGATTATTGACCTTTTCGTTCCTCAAGGCTTTGGACAGAGATGCCTAATCGTCGCGCCTCCAAAGGCCGGCAAGACCGTTCTTCTCCAAGACATCGCAAACGCGATTTCGCACAATCACAAAGACGCAAAGCTTATTGTTCTTCTTATTGATGAAAGACCAGAAGAAGTCACCGATATGAAGAGAAATGTCGACGCCGAAGTGGTCTCTTCCACATTTGATGAGCCGGCCAGCCGCCACGTGCAAGTCGCAGAAATGGTCATCGAGAAGTCTAAAAGATTGGTCGAAGCGGGCCAAGACGTTGTCATTCTCCTCGACTCCATCACTCGTCTGGCGAGAGCTTATAACACCGTCATTCCACCGAGTGGAAAGATTCTTTCTGGCGGTGTGGACTCCAACGCTCTTCATAAACCTAAAAGGTTCTTTGGAGCGGCAAGAAATATTGAGAACGGCGGCTCTCTGACGATTATCGCCACTGCTCTCGTCGATACCGGCTCGAGAATGGACGAAGTCATCTTTGAGGAGTTTAAAGGAACGGGCAACTCTGAAATCCAACTCGATAGAAAGCTTATGGAGAAGAGGATTTTCCCTTGCTTGGACATCAATAGATCGGCGACCAGAAAAGAAGACCTTCTTATGGACCCGGCCGACCTTCAGAAAACATTTGTTCTTAGACGTGTCTTGCACCCAATGAACACTATCGACTCTATGGAATTTGTTTTGGACAAGATTAAAAACTCCAAAACTAATGACGATTTCATGGAGTCAATGAACGGTTAAAATATGAAAACTGCTAGGCGAATTTTGCTCGCCCTCGCCAAGCAGTATGCAAGTATTGGCGGGCAGGCGGTGATAGAAGGGGTGATGATGAGATCGCCCAACGCCTTTGTGGTCGCCGTTCGCAGGCCAGACAAAACGATTCGACTAAGAAAAGATCAGTGGTTTGGCGTCCAAAAGAAGCATCCTCTTTTCAAGAGACCTTTTATTAGGGGCATTATCACCCTCTTTGAGGCCATGGCAAATGGCCTCGTTTCTTTAAACTATTCCGCTAATATCGCCATGAATGAAGAACTCAAGAAAGAGGCCCTTGCCAAGGGCAAAAGTCTGGAGGAATTCGAGGCGGAAAAAGCGAAACGCGAGAAGCTGGACTGGGCCACTTTAGGCGCAATGGGCCTCTCTCTTTTGTGCGGCATAGGGATTTTCGTGCTTGCTCCTCACGCCACCACAGCAGGTCTTAATAATTGGCTTAATCTAGGCCTTGAATTAGACGGAGTGGGCTTCCACTTAGTCGATGGTCTTATTAAGTCCTGCATTTTTGTGGGCTATATATTTGCGATCGGCCTTGTGCCAGACATCAGGAAGGTGTTTCAATACCATGGGGCCGAACACAAAGCGATTTCAACATTTGAGGCGGGCGAACAGTTGTTCGTGGAAAACGCCAAAAAATATAGCACTCGTCATCCCCGTTGTGGCACAAGTTTTATCTTCCTGCTTCTGTGCGTTTCTATTGTTTTTTTCTCCGCTTTATTTTCATTGGTCCCTTTAGATGAAAGCTCACAAGTGGTCGCCCACGCAAAGGCGGTCATGTTTAAGGCGCTTTTTATGTTTCCCATAGCTGGCATTGCCTATGAGGTGATTAAGTTTATCGGAAATAGACAGGGAGGCCTTCTTGCCCGGCTTCTTGGCCGGCCAGGAATGTTGCTGCAGGACCTGACCACACGAGAGCCTACCGATGACCAACTAGAAGTGGCGCTATGCTCAATTAAAGCCGCTCTAGACCTTGAAGAAAACATGAACTTACGGGATGCTAAAGAGAAAGTCTTTGAAGTGGAAGAGATCGATATAGAGTCCATCGATGACATCCCTGATATAAGAGTAGAATTAAAAAATTATATAGAAGGCTAGAGGCCTTATCGGAGAATATTCATGTCCATGTTTGATAAATTAGATGAAGTCGTCAATCGCTTCACTGAGCTGAATGAGAAGCTGGCCGATCCCAGCATTTATGATCGACAGAGCGAGTTTAAGGCCATTAGCGAAGAAAGGGCCAATATTGAAGAGCTGGTCCAGACTTATAAGCATTATAAAAAAATTAAGTCAGACTTAGAGGGCGCCAAGGACATTCTTAAAACAGAAAGCGATGAGGAAATGAGGGAGATGGCAAAAGAGGAGGTCGCTGAGTACGAGGCCGAAGTGCCTGGGCTCGAAGACAAGCTCAAAATACTCCTTCTTCCTAAAGACCCTCTGGATAATAAAAACTGTCTTGTTGAAATCAGGGCCGGGGCGGGCGGAGACGAGGCGTCCATTTTTGTGCAAGACGTGTGGAGAATGTACAAAAATTATTGGTCGACTTTGGGCTTTAAGGCCGAACTTGTCTCTGTTTCTGAGTCCGACAAAGGAGTCAAGGAAGTCATACTCAATGTGACAGGAGACAAAGTTTACTCGACCATGAAATATGAGTCTGGCGTTCACAGAGTTCAGAGGGTGCCGGAAACAGAGTCTCAAGGAAGAGTGCACACCTCCACGATCACGGTCGCCGTCATGCCTGAGGCCGGACGAGGTCGAGTTTGACCTCGATATGAACGAGGTGAGAATTGATGTCTATCGCTCAGGCGGAAAGGGCGGACAGTCTGTTAACACCACCGACTCCGCCGTTAGAGTGACCCACCTCCCGACTGGCGTGCAAGTCGCCATTCAAGACGAAAAGTCCCAGCATAAGAACAAAGACAAGGCCCTCAAGATCCTTAGGGCCAGAATCTATGATAGCATGGTCCAAGAGGCCCATGACGAAGAGGCCGAGAAGCGCAGAGGCCTCGTGGGAAAGGGCGATCGTTCGGAGCGAATTAGAACTTATAACTTTCCTCAAGGAAGGCTCACAGATCATAGAATCAATCTGACCTTGTATTCTCTAGATAAAATTATTGAAGGGGACCTGGCCCCGGTGACTGACGCGCTAGTGGCCCATAACCAGGCCCAGCTTCTCAAAGGAGATGAAGATTAAAAGCTGTCGGGAATTTGCCGAAACTTTTTTTCTTCAGCATAAAGATCTTCTTCAGAAGAACTATCCCGGGCTGTCTCCGGAGCGTCTGCTTAGGGCGCTAAAGGAAGAGCTTGAGACGGGGGACGACGAAGCTCTTGTCCTAGACCCCTATCATTGGATCTTTCAGGCCTTGATGGAAGGCGTTCCCTTAGAGAGACTGTCTCAAGAGAAATTTTTCTATAATGCCCTTTTTTACGTCAATCAAAATGTTCTCATTCCACGCAATGAGACCGAAGTGTTAGTGGACCTCGCCATCACGCATGCCCGAAAAAATGTGGTGAAGAGCATTGCGGAAGTTGGAGTTGGAAGCGGCTGCATTTTACTGTCTATTCTTAGGGAAGTGAGCTCTATTGAAGAGGCAAGCGCCATAGATCTAGACCCCAAAGCGCTGGACGTTTTCGAGATAAATTACTTTAGGCTTAGAAAATCGCTTCCCTCAAAGGCCCGCATTGGCCTCTTTGAGGGCGACAGGCTTAAAGACTTTGAGCAAAAGGTGGACATGATTGTTTCTAATCCTCCTTATATTGATCGGGGCAAAGACAGAGACAAAGTTCACTGGCAGACGGACAGGTATGAGCCAGAAATGGCGCTTTATCTTGACCATGAGACTTATAATGAGTGGTTTGATGTGTTTTTTTCCCAAGCAAAAGAAAGACTTAACAAAAACGGGTCTTTTATTATGGAAGGACATGAAGACAAGTGGAGCGAGCTTCAAGATTTGGCAAATAAGCACTTTGACTCAATCGAAGTTATCAATGACCTCGCCGGCTCCCCGAGATTTCTAAAAGCAGGAGTTAAATGATGGACCATCTAATCATAAACGGGCCTTGCAAATTAAAAGGCAGCATCAAAGTCTCAAGCAGCAAGAACGCCGCTCTTCCCATTTTGGCCGCGACCCTTTTATGTCCCGGAAAGACCGAGTTGAAAAACTTGCCAGGACTTAGCGATGTGGGGTTTTTTCTGAAAATTCTGGAGAGCCTAGGGGCAACACACGTGGGGGCGGCACCGGTCGTGATCGATGCAAGCGATATTAATCGATTGCGAGCGGACTATGACTTGGTGAGAAAAATGAGAGCTTCAGTTTTAGTGCTGGGGCCTCTGCTTTCTCGTTTTGGAAGGGCCGAAGTCTCTCTTCCTGGAGGGTGCGCCATCGGCTCAAGGCCTGTGGACATTCACCTAGACGGAATGGAGAAGATGGGGGCCGAGATAAAAATAGAAAAAGGCTATATCATCGCTCATTGTGAGGGCGGACTAAGAGGGGCCGATCTGGTTTTGCCTTTCCCTTCTGTAGGGGCCACTGAAAACCTTATGATGGCCGCCGCCTATGCCTAGGGTCAAACTGTCATCGACAATGCCGCTAGAGAGCCGGAGATTGAGGACCTCGCAGACTTTATGAACTCTATGGGATTTGATGTTCAAGGCGCGGGAAGCTCAACGATCACAATTAATGGAAAAAAACTTAGAGATATAGGAAAAATGACGGTGTCCCACCAAATTATTGGAGACCGGATCGAGGCGGCGACTTATGTGATTGCAGGCCTTATTACGGGAAGCTCGATTAAGGTGGAAGGCCTTAGTCCTAGGCACCTAATGAGTGTTACACAAGTCTTAAAAGACATGGGAGCTGAGCTAGAAATAGGTGAGACATATATAGAAACGAAGGCTTCAGGGAAATTAAAGGGGGGAAGGGCGGAGACGGCCCCTTATCCAGGCTTTCCTACTGATGCTCAGGCCCAGCTAATGGCGCTTATGGGCATTTGTGAGGGAGACAGCCAGGTGTCTGAGCAGATCTTTGAAAATCGCTTTATGCACGTTCCTGAGCTTGGAAGAATGGGCTACGATATCTATGTGGACGGAAGGACTGCGCATGTGAAAGGCGATTCTGTACTTAGCGGCGCCCCTGTAATGTGCACTGATCTGAGGGCCTCTGCGGCCTTGGTCCTAGCGGCATTAAAGGCCAAAGGTGAGTCTAAGATTAGCCGCATTTATCATCTTGATCGAGGGTATGAGAATTTGGCCGAAAAACTCGCGGGCTCTCAGGCGCGGACATAAAAAGAGAAAAAGAATAACAGGAGAACTAAATGAGTGATTGTTTATTTTGCAAGATTATTGCCGGGGAAGTGCCTTCGGAGAAATGTCTATGAGGACGAGAAAGTGCTTGGCTTTAAAGACATAAAGCCAAACGCAAAGGAGCATTATCTTTTATAAGCAAAAAACACTCAAAGAATGTGAATGAAATGATCAAAGAAGACGAAGAAGAGCGTGGTGTCCATATTCAAGGCCATTTCCAGGTTCACCTATGACAATGATCTTAGAAAAAGACGGATTTAGAGTCGTCACCAACACCAATAAAAACTCAGGACAAGTCGTTTTTCATACCCACTTTCACGTGCTGGGAGGCGAGCCTCTTGGCGGCTTTGGCTCTCGTTAGCTCGCGGTTTTGGAACACGTTGTTTCGGAGGCTTAGACCAATAATTTCGACAGTTTTGACTCACTCTATGAAACAGGCCGTTCCAGGCTGCGTGAAACAATTACATACGCTATTGCCGAACATTGTGAAGCCATTCTCCGACGTTCTATTACAATCTCAACTTTAATTATTGCGGGAATTTTATCTCGCGCGCCTCATTACCGCGAACCCCCTAAAGAGTAATGAATGGAGATTGAAAGATGAATATTTACACTTACAACAGACCTGAGATTTATCTAAAGGACATGTTGGCCGCTAAAAAGGAGAGAAACCCCCAATTCTCTTTAAGGGCCTGGGCCAGGCTATTAGGCATGAAAACCCACACTCCTTTGCAGCTTATGCTCGCAAGCAAAAGGCCAATTCCCAAAAAGTACATTCCCTTATTTGGCAAATCTCTGAATTTGAATGAGGAAGAAGTCGTATATTTAGAGGCAATGATAGACAACCAGAGGGCCCGCACAGAGGCCGACAAGGTCGCGGCGAAAACGAGAATGCTTTCTATCCAAAGCTCAAAAGTGGGCGAGAAGGTGGAAATCCTTCCAGCTGAACCAAAGGTAACTCTGAATTTTAAAAAATCGAAGGCCAATCGGCCGAGAACAGAGCTTATAATTAAATATAAAAGGCAAATTCCCTTACTCCCCCGTTTTGCCTGCTCCTGATATAAAAATGCCGTTTGAGCTTCCCCAGTTTGAACGGCATTTTTTTTTGATTCCTTGTCTTTTAGACCTGAAAATATGCCCTTGAGAACAGAGTTTTGAAGCTGATTAAAGCTATTCAGTTTCGCAAATACGAGAATGGGACTAAGTCCTAATTTTACAGTCGCGACTAAGATGCCCCTTTGTGGAGTCATATTCGGTGATATCGAAATTGTCAGTAAATTCACTTTTGTATTCCTTCATCAGCTTGTCTTCTCTTTCTTTGCCTTCAAAGAGTTGGGGCGATTTTTTGCCATAGACATAGGAATAGAACAAAGTGGGCTTTTCCCCTTTTTCAGGGTCAGGCTCTTTCACATCATGAAAAACGGCAGTGAGCTCAGAAGTCGCGAGGTTTGTCTTTAAAACAAACCAAAGCTCTTCGAAAGAACGCGTTTCTGTCCGCGCTCCATAGGTCTCTTAGATGAGAGACGATATCGTAAAGGTTCTCAATTGTGTTTATATTTTGGCTCATTATCCAGCGAGCATTCACCTTCCCTAAGACATCAGCATGCTCTTCAAAGCTTAAGGAATCGAAAATCTCAGAAGTAAGGCCTAAGGAGTCTCCCGAAAGAATTGGATAAAACTTTTGCTCGCCTCGATCGTTTTTTCAAGTCCCTCTGGAAAGATCTCCCGCAAACATAAAAGATTGAGCGGGGCCTCTTTTATTTCAATAGTGTCCAAAATTTTTGAGTCGACGCTCTGGCCTGAGTGTCCAGTTCCTTGAGTAAAAATTGGCTTTCAGATTTTATAAATCCAATATTGAGCTTCATTGTTATTCCTTAGGGATTAACTCGGTTGATTGAGTTTAAATATTCTAACAAAGCTTATTTTAAGTTACAATACTAGAGCGTATGGCCCAAAAACTAAATCGAGTCCTATTTTATGGCATTTACCGACTGTCCCTTTTGAGAGGGCTGTCTCTTCTTATTGTGCTCTGCGGTCTGGATCAGGCCCATGCTCAGGACGAAAGATTCTTTCGGAAAATTTTTACCGATGAGCTGCGCCCGATAAGAAAAAAGAAACATTCAAAATTGAAGTGTCCACTCCTAGCTATGAGATCGACTTAAATAGAGACGGCCTCCCTGAGGTTTTGAGGTGGAAAAACGTGATGGCATCGATTTTTTTATCGTCCAGGACAGTAGCGGGAAAAATATTTCAGAGCTAAAGCTTAACGCAAAAGGACTTGACTCAGTTCTTTATAAAATCCAATTAAAGACCCTTTCACCTGAGACGGACGCTTTGATTTTATTTTTCGATGAAGGGCATTCTGGAAATGTGATCTTCCAGTCCACGGCCAGAATTTATATGGCGACAATCGACAAAAGAAACTTGGAAAAAATCAGCTTTCAAAAGGGACCAGCTTTTCAATATGAAAAAGAGCGTCCGGTCGATCAGTACTCAAGACGCTATTATAATGTGAGCGTTTATGATTTTAACAAAGACGGGACCAAGGAAGTCGCCGTCTCGTATAATGACATTCAAAGAATATATTTCTATCTTGGAAAAGGGCGCTGGAAGTCCCTTTAGCCCGCCTGCTTGAAATCGTCGTCCTCTCACTGAGTCTCGTCCTTGGACGTCGCTCTCTTTAGCATAGTCGGCAATGCTTGTGACATTCGTGGTCTTTCTTGGTCTTGCGCTGCGCTCAACTTTCCAGTGGACCTCGTGATGGCGGTCCACATCGCGAAGGGAAGAAGAAGAAAAGCTCCAAGGACTAGGCCAGGCACATAGTCTCTCCCATGTGGCGACTTTTTGAGGCCTTACGGCCTTTACTGAATTCCCAAACTCAAATAACACTTCTGTGCCTGGGGCGTTCTTGGCAAATTTCTCTGTTTCTACGCCCACAAAGTCTTCAACTGCTGGTTTTCTTGCATAGGCGGTAGAGGTAAATTGCCCTAGCAGCAAACCAATGCATAATAAAAATTCTTCCAATTTTCATAAACTTCTCCTTGACCCTCTTATCGACACTTTTTTGGGAAATTTTAGGGACTTATGGGACAAAACCTCCTCCTTAAATAACTAAAGTTCTTAGGCCTGTTCGCCGATGAAGATCATAAGTAAAACCTCAAGAAGGCGACTTTATGAAGGAATTTAGTGCGATTGTGTTATTGATGACTGTTTTTACCTTTACTGCGGGGGAATTTGGCCTGTGGGAAGGAAATAAAACAAACGTCAAAATCAACCCATAACTATGAGTACAAGGCATTGGCGCTCTCAAAGCAAGTGAGAGAGCTGAAGAGAGACAACCAATACCTGCGCTCAGAAATGGCAAAGATCACCGCTGAAAAAGAGCATTTGCAAATGGCAATGAACTCAAAAGGCGGAAAAAGTTCTCGGAGCATCGCGAGCATTCCTCAAAAAAAGGCAGAAGACCTCGTCAATTTTGATCTCTATAAGTGGAGCCCTGAAAAGCTTTTAGGTGTGGGGGAGAAAGCGCTTCATTTTAAGAAATACGACAAGTCGGCGCAGTTCTATAACACTCTTATGAAAGAGTATCCGGGCCATGAATCGATCAATGACAAAGTTCTCTTTGAGGCGGGGCTTGCCGCCTATGAGTCAAAAGTTCATTATGATTGGGCCGCGGATCACTTCGCTAGGCTTGTTAAAAAATACCCAAAATCGAAATGGTATCGAGGGGCCGAAGCTTTGGCTGGCCCTTTCGCATTTTCACAAGGGCGAACATGAAAAGTTCATCGCGACAGTGGAAGAGTTTAGGCTCAAATATAGAAACACTCGCGAGTGGAAAGTTCTTAGCAATTATTATGAAGACATCGCGTTTCAATATAAAAAATAGGAAGAGAATATGCGTCTGACCCTTTTTATCGCATTACTTTTTACCGTGTCCGCGCAAGCGGACATTGTCGCTCGTGTGCTTGAGGCCAATGGAAACTCCTTTGCTTTTGACTCCCAAGGAAAATCAAAGCAACTTAAGTTTGGCGGCAGAATTCAGGATTTGTCTGAGATCATGGTGGACGACTCAGGCTCTCTTAGCCTTCTTGACTCGTCGGGAAATGTGCATCATTTGGCCGGCGGAGCCTATGTAAAGTTCTTTAATAGAATGCTTGAAGTGAAAAATGGGCAGGTATGGACTGTGATAAAAGAAAAAAGGCCCGCTCTTATCAATACCGTAAACGCTATTGTCACAGCGAGGTCTGGTCAGGTGGTTGTCTCCGTTGACAACTCAGACTTGAAGACTCAGGCGCTGAGCCTAACTGGGAGCGCCACTCTCGCGAGCTCAATTGAGCCGCAACTTTCTATCAATATTCCAGCGGGACATTTCTCTTTTATAGACAACGCCTATGAGGGAGGACTTCCTCGAGCGGCCACAAGAGTGGGACTGAGGTCTTATCAAAAAATGAAGACCGCTTTTAGCAAAGTGAAAGAGCTCGACGCAAAAGGCATTGAGAGGTCCTTTGGCAAACATGAAAAAATTTCTAGGAAAATCGCCTCAGCTCTGCCGGTCGAAGTGGAAAGAAAAAAACATAAGAAAAAAGGCAAAGTCATTTACTTAAAGTCGGCTTCCAGAAGGCCAGCTTCTTCAGAAAAAAAAGTGTCGGTCTCTAAATACTATCAAAGCGTAAAGAAGTCGTCGAGGCCAAAGGCCGCGGCGCCGAAGCTTTCCAAGGCCGAGGTGAGACTGCATGGCTTTGATTTTTCAAGCAGACCAAAATCGGTTACTAAAGAGCTGCCTAAAAAAGAGGTCGGAAGAAAGGCCGCCAGAGTGCCAGCGTCAATCGCTCCGGCCAATATCGTATCGGACATCAACTCGGCCTTCGAAAAGAGTTTAAAGAGCAAAGTGGACACTAATAGAAAGCATTCCACCGAGGTCAACCAGTTGATTGATGAGCTTAATAGCTTCAAAAAAGACTATTCAAAGCATTACTAGGCGGGGCGCGTAAAAAAGACAAGGTCTCTATTTAATTACAAGCATTTGTGGTACAAACCTGAGAATATTTTAATTAGCGTTTTCAGGGGTTTACTATGTTTTATAACGAAGAGCCTGGGCTTACGTATGACGACGTATTGCTCATGCCAAACTACTCAGAGGTCCTTCCTCACCAGGCAAATCTAGAGAGCAAATTCAGCAAAAATATTGAAATGAATGTCCCTATCGCCTCCAGCGCGATGGACACCGTCACTGAGTCTGCCACGGCCATTCGCATGGCCCAGCTAGGAGGGATTGGGGTCATCCATAAAAACTTGGGCATAAAAGACCAAAGCAAAGAGGTCACTAAGGTCAAGAAGTTCGAGTCGGGCGTCGTCCTGGACCCGATTACCCTCAACCCTGAAGACAATCTCTCGACCGTGAAGGGCTTCATCAAAAAGCACGGCTTCTCGGGCTTTCCGGTCGTGGACGGCGAGGGAAAGGTGCTCGGTATAATCACCAACCGGGACATCCGCTATGAGACGGAAGGACAAAAGAAGGTCAAAGAGATCATGACTTCAAGAGAAAAGTTGGTCACTGCTCCTGAAGGGGTGGACATCAATGAGGCGAAGAAGATTCTCCACACACACAGAATCGAAAAGCTTCCTGTTGTGGACAAGGACGATAAGCTTCAGGGAATCATCACTGTGAAAGATATCCAGAAATCAATCGAATACCCTAATGCCAACAAAGACAAGCTTGGACGGCTACGGGTTGCGGCGGCCATCGGGGTGGGTGAAAAAGAGCTGGTGAGAGCGAAGTCCCTTATCGAAGCGGGGGTTGACGCTCTAGTCATCGACACCGCTCACGGCCACTCAAAGGGCGTGATCGACATGCTCAAGACAGTTAAAGCTTTGGAGGCCGATGTAGACGTGATAGCCGGAAATGTTGCCGACTCACAAGGCCTGCGAAGACTTGATCAAGGCCGGGCGCAGACGGCATCAAAATTGGGATTGGCCCGGGCTCGATTTGCACCACGAGAGTCGTGGCAGGAATTGGCGTTCCTCAGTTGCAGGCCCTTATGGACTGCAGAGACGTATGCAGTAAAGCGGGAGTTCCTTTTATCGCGGACGGCGGAATTAAACTTTCTGGGGACATCGTCAAGGCGCTAGCGGCGGGAGCGGGAACGGTCATGATTGGATCTCTTTTTGCCGGCACTGATGAAGCCCCAGGCGAGAGAGTCATCTATCAAGGCCGCGCTTATAAACTTTACCGAGGCATGGGCTCACTGGGCGCGATGGTCCTCGGTTCAAAAGATCGCTATGGGCAAGGTTCTGTCGCTGAAGAAAATAAACTTGTCCCAGAGGGCATCGAGGGGCAAGTTCCTTATAGAGGCCCTCTTGCGGACAATATCTACCAACTTCTAGGCGGCATTAGGTCGGGAATGGGCTACACCGGGGCAAGCAACCTTAGGGAGCTAAGAGAGAAGGCTCAGTTTGTGAAAATCTCTCCAGCGGCCATGCAGGAAAGTCATCCGCATGATGTCAATATCACTAAAGAGGCCCCTAATTATAGGCTTAACTAATCAGGAAAATATAATGAGCGACGTTTGGATTGTTGATTTTGGTTCACAGTACACACAATTAATTACAAGAAAAGCCAGGGAACTGGGCTATTCGAGCGTTATTATAACGGTCGACGACGCTTTTGAGAAAATCGACAAAGGGGAAAGCCCGTTGGCGTTTATTCTTTCAGGAGGGCCGCATTCTGTTTTTGATGACACCACGGACTACTCAAAAATAATCGAGGCGGAAAGGCCGCTGTTAGGCATCTGCTATGGCATGCAGCTTTTAGGTCAATATTTTGAAGGCAAAGTGGAAAAAGGCGAGGTGGGAGAGTATGGCCATTCCACAGTTCATTCCGAAAACGGCTTTAGCTTTCCTGGCATGCCGGAGTCCTTCAATGTATGGATGAGCCACGCAGACCATATTAACAGTCCCTCCAAAAGGATTTGAGACGATTCTTAAAAGCAATAATGGGCTTATCGCGGGAATTGAAAATAAAGAAAAAAGAATAATGGCGCTTCAGTTTCATCCTGAAGTTAACCATACAGAATTTGGAAAAGAAGTCCTCAAGCATTTTTTCCATGACATCGCCAAGGTCAAAGAAAACTGGTCAAATGATGTGATGCTAGAGACCTGCATAAAAGAGGTGCAAGAGGTCAAAGGGTCCAAAGTCCTTTGCGCCTTTTCTGGCGGAGTCGACTCTCTTGTGGCGGCCACCATCGCGGCGAAAGAGCTTGGAGACGATCTTTATTGCTTCTTTGTCGACAACGGGCTTTTAAGACCTCAGGACCACCATCATATTGAGACGCTTATAAACGAGACCAATTTAAATATCGAAGTGGTCGACGCGAAAGAGGCCTTCCTCTCCAAACTTGCCGGCGTTGACGACCCTGAAAAGAAAAGAAAGATCATCGGAAACACGTTTATCGAAGTCTTTGAAGAAAAAGTCCATAGCTTTGAAAAAGACCATGGGATCAATTTTGATTACCTTTTGCAGGGAACCCTTTACCCGGACGTGATTGAGTCTATTAGTCCGCATAAAAAAGGCGGGAAATCTGTCACGATCAAATCGCACCATAACGTCGGAGGCCTTCCAGAGAGAATGAAGCTCAAGCTTCTTGAGCCGTTAAAGTTTTTATTTAAAGACGAAGTAAGGCAACTAGGTGAAGCCGTTGATCTCAAGCATGATTGGGTCTATCGCCATCCGTTTCCCTGGCCCTGGTATTGGGGTGCGAGTGCTTGGAGAAGTCAAACCTGAATCGATCGTCAAGGTCCAAAACAGCGACCAAATACTCTTTGAGGAGCTCAAGAACGAAAATCTTTACGAGGCCTGTTGGCAGGCGTTTACGGTTCTTTTGCCGGTGCAAACGGTCGGGGTCAAAGGCGACGCGAGGGCCTATGAGGAAGTGATATGTGTCCGAATTGTGAATTCAACTGACGGAATGACTGCCACATGGACGGACCTTCCTCACGCATTCCTGAGCAAAGTGAGCAATCGCATGACTAATGAAGTTAAGGGCGTGACGAGAGTCGTTTATGACATCACATCCAAGCCTCCAGGCACGATTGAATGGGAATAGTCCTCAAAAACTTGGCAAATTCCGACTTTCAACTCCAAATCTTAAAATACATTAAATAAAAGGGCCCTCTTGAGCTGGGCCCTTAAGTCTTTGATTTCTCCCGAGAATCGGTCTTTCTTGACTTTTGCGTTCACTCAAATTTTCAAGCCTCTATAATTTTTAGTAAGAGAAAAACGGCGCCGCCCTTGGCGGGCGCTAGGAGGGGAACTATGGCAAGTAAAGAGACCTTTTTGGAGAACCTAAGATCTCAGTATAAAGATGATATTGAGATGATCATCAATGAGTGCCAACATCATGGCAAAACTTATGTTGATGTAGATAGGCTTAATTTGAAGCTAAAAAGTCTGCATGGCTTTGCTTTTATTGACGGTCTTTCAGAAGAGGACTGGCTTGAGATTATTTATGAAGTATCGCCCGAGATTTATGATTGCCTAGACTTCGGCATCATTGCGGCCTAATACTTAAAAGCGCCCTCTGGCATGGGGTAATAATAGGGGGCGCTTTTTATAAAAAAAAATCTTTACGTTATTTATAGCAAGATATGGACCATACCTTATTCTACGCGCTTGATGCGCCACGCCTTCTTTTACAAAATTAGACAAATTTGAGACACTCTCTCCACACACAAATGTTCCGATCGGCCTTTCTATTCGAAGATTCAAGGTTTTGGGACAACGGAGAGACACATTCTATGAAAAACCCTTTTATCAGTCCTGAAAAGCCGATCGCTGAGTCCAATCCTGATAGCTTTGTTCATCTCCATTTGCATACTCAATATTCGCTTCTCGATGGAGCGCTCAGATTAAAAGATCTCTTTGAAAAGGCCAAAGAATACAATATGCCGGCCATTGCCTGCACAGATCATGGCAATATGTTTGGAGCCATTGATTTTTACACCCAGGCCATCAAGGCCGGGATAAAGCCCATTCTTGGCTCGGAAGTTTACTTCACGCCAGGCTCTCGCTTTGATCGAAGGCCTCCTAAAAGAAACAAAGTTCTTGAGTCTCAAGATGAGGAAGAGGGAAAATACCAAATACACCACTTGGTTTTGTTATGCAAAAACGAAACGGGCTATAAGAATCTTGTGTCAATTGCTTTCCAAGGCCTATCTTGAAGGGCATGTATTATAAGCCAAGAGTCGACATCGAGCTTCTAGAGAGTTTGGAGAAGGTCTTATCGCCACCACCGCTTGTCTGAAAGGCGAAGTCGCCTACAACTTTTTCACCGGTCAAGACGACAAAGCCGGCCAAGCGATTCAAAAACTAAAAGACGTTTTTCAGGACGACTTTTATCTGGAGATTCAAAGACACGGGCTTGAAGAAGAGCAAGTTTACGAAAAAATTATTGAATACGGAAAAGCCAATAATATAAAGCTTGTCGCCACAAATGACTGCCATTATCTCAATAGCGGAGACGCCGCCGCTCAAGAAGTGCTTTTGTGCATTCAAACTCAAAAGACTTTTATGGACGAAAAAAGGATGAAGCTCACCGCGGACGAGTTTTACTTCAAGTCCGCTGAAGAAATGAGAGAGCGTTTTTCCGACCTTCCTGAGGCCTGTGACCATACCTTAGAGATCGCGGACAAGTGTAATCTTGAAATCACTTGGCAGGACGAGGAAGGCAAGCAAGTTTATCATCTTCCTGACTTTGAGCAATTTATCACGACTGGAGAAACGGAGGAAGAGCACTTTAAACGCATGGCCTGGGAAGGACTCGAGGAGCGTTTTAAAGGACCGCACTTTACTAAACTTGTTCAACAGGAGAATTGGGAGACCGAACTCAGGCCGCAATATTATGAAAGGCTTCAAGTCGAAATCGACACCATTTGACCATGGGCTTTCCGGGATACTTCCTTGATCGTTTCCGACTTTATTAAATGGTCAAAAGAAAACGATATTCCCGTCGGTCCAGGAAGGGGATCAGGCGCGGGCTCACTTGTGGCGTACTCGATGAAAATCACCAACATCAATCCGCTGCCTTACAATCTGCTATTTGAGACGATTTATCAACCTTGAGCGGATCACTATGCCCGACTTTGACGTCGACTTCTGCCAAGACAGAAGGCCTGAGGTCTTAGACTATGTGACCAAAAAGTACGGCGAAGACAAGGTCGGCCAGATCATTACTTTTGGTAAGCTTCAGGCCAAGGCGGTCATTCGAGACGTCTCTAGAGTCTTTGGGCTTCCCTATGCTGAGACCGACGCTCTGGCAAAACTTGTTCCTGATGAGCTTGGAATCACCCTTCCGGAGGCGATTGAAAAAGAGCCAAAGCTTGCCGAGCTTGAAGAGCGGGATCCAAAAATTCGAAGAATCTTGCATATTTCCAAAAGGCTTGAAGGCCTTTTAAGGCACGCTTCAGTCCATGCCTGCGGGGTCATTATCACCAACGATCCGCTTGTTGAATACTGTCCGTTGTATAAGGGCAGAGAGGGCGAGCAGGTCGTTCAGTTCGATAAAGACTTTTCAGAGCTTATTGGCCTTGTAAAGTTCGACTTCCTTGGACTAAAAACGCTGACCGTTATTAAAAACGCCTCCAAGTTTATTCAAAGAGACCATGACCCTGACTTTGATATTGAGTCTATTGATATGGAAGACCAGCAGGTTTACGACTATGTTTCTGAAGGGAAGACCACAGGTGTTTTTCAGCTGGAGTCCTCGGGGATGAAAGATCTCTGCTCCAGACTGCGGCCTGGAACCATAGATGATATCACCGCGATCAACGCCCTATATCGCCCAGGTCCAATGGGTCTGGGGATGCACGATGAATTTATTGAGAGAAAGTTTGGGCGAAAGGAAGTGGACTATTTCTTTGACGATCTGAGGCCTGTTCTAAACGACACCTATGGAATTATCGTTTACCAAGAACAGGTCATGAACATCGCTCGTATTGTTGGCGGCTATTCTCTTGGCGAAGCGGACATGCTCAGAAGGGCGATGGGCAAAAAGAAAATTGCCGAGATGGAAAGGCACGAAAAGATCTTTCTTGCCGGCGCGAAAGAGAGAGGCTACGACTCTGCAAAGGCGAAAGAAATCTATGATTTGATGGCAGAGTTTGCTAAGTACGGCTTTAACAAGTCTCACGCCGTCGCTTATGCGGTCATCGCCTATCAGACCGCTTTCTTGAAAACACTATTATCCAGCATGTTTCTTTGCCTCCCTTTTGGGGACGGAGATGAACAATACTGACAAGGTCACGGCCTATATCAACGACGCCAGGGCCATCGGAATCGAAATTCTTCCCCCTGACGTTAATGAGTCTTTATTCTTGTTTAATGTTATCGAAAACAATATCCGCTTTGGCATGGGCGCTGTTCAAAATGTTGGAGCGGGCCCCGTGGAAGCGATCATCAAAGAGCGCGAAGAAAACGGCCCTTTTGAGAGCTTTATTGATTTCTGTGAAAGAGTGTCCATGAAGTCTGTGAACGGGCGGGTGCTTGAGTCACTTATCAAAGTCGGAGCCTTTGATGATTGCGAGGAAATGAACCGGAAGACTTTGATCGAAAACCTCGACACGATTATCGCTCACGCGAAAAAAAGGCAGGAAGAAAAGCTTGCAGGGCAAGTCAATCTCTTCGATATGGGCGGAAGCTTTGAGGAAACCAAAGAAGAGATGCTAAATCTCGCTAAAGTGGACGACTTTGAAGAAAAGGAAAAGCTGGGTTATGAGCAGCAGCTTCTTGGCGTCTTTGTTTCCGGCCACCCTCTTGAAAAATATGAAGACATTTTAAAAGAGCTGACTTCGATGCCGATTGCTGGATTCACGATCTGCCGCATATGGCGAAGCCTGAATTTGATTTTCAGAGACCCTAAAAGTAATAATGATCCCTCAAAAAGAAATATGACTATCGCAGGGCTTCTTGATTGAAAAGAAGCAAATCATCACTAAAAAAGGCGATCGCATCGCCTTTGCCACCATCGAGGACCTTGCGCGGCAAAATAGAAGTCATTTTCTTTCCTAAAATCTATAATGAATGCTTTGAGTTTCTAGAAAGCGACGACCCCATTGTTCATCGATGGCTATATTCGATTGTCCGACGAAAGAAGAAGCTTTTATGCGAACTCCGTAAGAATATTGAAGACGAGTCCGATGATAAAGGTTAGGGCGGTGAGCATTTCCTTAACGTGGAACAGCTTGACGACTACTCCATCGCAAAACTCAAGCAATTGCTTCTAAGTTACCGAGGAAGCGTTCCCGCTCACCTGATTTTCGAATCAACAGAGGGAAAAGCTAAGTTGGATTTGGGCAATAATTACCTTGTGAACCCTACGCCTCAGATGGCGGCTAAAATTAATGAATTATTGAATAATAACTCGGTTCAATTTATAGTTGATGGAAAGTTAGAACAACCTGTTCAATAGCTTTCTATTTTAGCAATAAAAGGGAATTTTATGCTTAAGTTTGTCTTCGCCGCAGTCTTAGGCCTTCAGGCGCTGAGTCTGCAGTCACGTATACGCCGCTGATTATGTCCAAGGAGAAGGGAGTTTTTACGCCACAGATGATGACTCTTTAGGATTCGTCAAACAGCAACTCACTCATAATGGCTTTTGTGAATGTCATCACCAAGGAGCTAGAGGCCATGGGCCTTAATCAAAGAGCTCTTCTGGCAGAAGTATAACGAAGAGTTTTCAACTGTCTTTAGTCGAGTCGATGACGCTTTAAAGCAGAAGTATAATATCGAAGAAAGCCCACTAGCGGCGAGAAACAGGCCTATAGAAAAACGTCGAGGCATAAGAAACTTAAAATGAAGCGCTCCTTTGGAAGGCTAAGCAGCGTCATTCAAAGTTATTCCACTAAGAAAATTTCTCGCTCTCCTCAAAACCCCGCCAATCGCTATATTCGTTTAGAGGCGAAAGTCGACAGAACGCTTCTCACAAAAATTTATTACCGGTTTGTGAGAGGCAAAAAATCTTCCGCTTATGGAACGCTCTATGTCCATGTTGATTACAATCTTAAAGACCTCACATTCGCCGAACTCGGTGTGATGAATGATAAAGACTTCACTGAAGCGGTAAACTCGCACTGGCTAAAATGGTTCTCAACCAATAAGCCAAAAAACATCGCCAATGTGGAGATGCTTAACGACTCTAAGCTCAAGCAGTTAAGAGACTATTTCAAGCTTCCTTATGAGCAGATGATGAGAGAGATTCCCGAGGCGTTTGTGAACTCTCTTTACCTGCGGATTGAAATCAATATGGAAAAGGTGAAAAAGGACGAAAAATTCAATCAATACGTCTTTGCTTATGACGGGGGCATGTTTTTGCAGGACCTTCAAAACGCTCAGATGCTGACGTCCTTCCAATTCGATAGACAGATTAAGTCTTACCCATTGGTGGAGGAGAGTAAGCTCTCAACTCTTGTGGCAAATTATGTGTACCGCATGCCATTTGGGCACTTTTCAAGGCTGAATGACGCTATCAAGGGCATTCCTCCAATGACAGGCATTCAAAGAGTGGCCTTGTTTGACTATAAAAATATATCTGACGTTTATAGTCTGATGGAGCTGCTTGAAAGCCGTGGGATTAAGTACTCGCTGAAGCCGCGGCTCGAGTCCATTGGCAATGGGCGGGCCGAGCTGGTGCTTTTTTACGACGGGCGCCTTCCCGAGATTAAGACTCTGATACAGGGCCTCAAATCGGCAAAAAGCTCGCTCTCATTCGACTTTATTGATACTGATACCGTACTTGGTATAAAATTTAACAAGTTAAACCAGAAGGAAGCAAAGATCTAGGAGCTTCACTTTGATCGCTAAAGTAAACTTGTTAAAAATAAGCAGCCTGCTCGCCGGAGTGATGCTGCTCCTTACTTCGTGTATGAATCAGCCCGTTAGAAGGCGGAGCACGGGCTACGCCGCAAGCGGGCAATATGGCTACCAAAAGGACGGCGCGCAATTTAGCCCCATCCGTAAAAAAGTGGCCCTCTTGCCTTTCTATAATGAATCTCCTTTCGGCAAAGAAGACCTCGCCATCACCGCGACGGAAGAGTTTAGAAAAGAGCTCGGTAAACTTAGAAATTTTATCATAGATCCGGAAGCGCAGGGCCTGTTTGGCACCTCCAAAGAGATTTACGCCGGGGGCGGAATGAAACTTGTTCAGCTCACCAGAAAGGCAAAGCTAAGCGGCGTGAATTTGGTCATTTATGGCCGAATCACCCACGCCCGTGTGCGCCAGAGAACTGATGAGATAGGGGTGGTGAGAAAGACCAAAAGCTACGCTGAGTCAGTGGTGGAGCTAAGAGTTTTTGACGTCCATGCAAATAAAGAGATCTTCTCAGAGAAAATGGACGGAAACATCAATGACAGCTCTCATAAGTTCTTTCTTAGCGAGCGCGATGGAGCTCTCGAGTATAGAAGAAATCTTTTGCGCTATTCAGTCAGAGTGGCGGTAAGGCGCTTTCTTCCCAAAGTCGACAAGCTTGGCTCCAAGCTTGATTGGACGGGGAGAGTCGCAAAAATCATTGGAAGCAAAATCTATGTCAACGCCGGACGAAGATCGGGCATCAATGTTGGCGATATCCTCAAAGTTATGACCGAAGGCCAAGAGGTTTTTGATCCCGAATCAGGGGCTCTTCTTGGCATCAGCAAGGGAGAGGTCAAAGGCACCTTGGAAGTCATCGACTTCTTTGGCGGAGACGGAGCTGTGTCCATTCTGCATTCAGGCGGCTCTGTCACTGAAGGTGACTTTGTTCAGCTTTATTGATGCGGGCCCTTGCTTTGGCATTTATTCTCTTAAGCTCGGCCTCGGCCGCCGAGCTATGTGAGGCTCCATCTCCTATTGACACGATTCAAATAGAAAAATTTGTTAACGATGTGGGCGAGGCGATTTTTTCTGAAGAGGAGCTCAAGGACTGCTCTTGGGAAAAGCAATTAAGATACAATGGAAGCCTGAGAAGAGTGCGAGATAGAATCGACAAGCTTGCCTCAGAAGTCGAGGCCTATGATACCGGCCAACTTGCCCCAAGAGAGCGGCGCCAGGTAAAAAAAGTTAAAGAGACACTTAGCTGCGTTAGAAATGGCCTTATTGATGAGGTCTCATTTCGCTGCCATCAGCTTTTTGGCTCTGGAGGCAAATGTCAAAGCCATACGAGGACCTATGTGGAAGGAAACGGCAAAAGTTTTCTTGGCATAAAAATCAAAGAAGAGTTTCCAAAAAAAGAGATTCATGTGTGCGCTGAAAAGCTTGAAGGGCTGGACGAGGCCTTTAGAGACGCGGTCATTATGCATGAATTGACTCATTTTTGCGGTGTTGAAAATGAAGATGAGAAGTACTTCTTGAGCCCTTACCAATATAGGCCCCCAAAGCGGAACTTGATAGAGACTGGCATGAAAATGGCGACCAATACGCTTATTGGTATCTCTTTCCGTTTTGCGTTCCTGGCGTGGACTGCAATGGTCACTTCTCGAAAAAAGATTAGACGTAGGGAATAGGGTCCTTCACTCCCGCCTCTTTAAATCCTCGAAGTCTTAGGGCGCATGAATCACAAACTCCACAGGCCTTGTCGCTATTCTTATAGCAAGACCAGGTGAGGTCCAAAGGAGCTTTTAAATCGATCGCCTTTTGCACGATCTCTTTTTTCTTGTCCATGAGTACTGGAGTTTTCACTTGGACACTCCCATCTTTTGTCCCTACTTTGATAAGCTTGTTAAAGGCCTCAAAGTACTCAGGCCTGCAATCTGGGTAGCCGGGAGAGTCTTCGTAGTTGGCGCCGATATAAATATTCTTGGCTCCTATGACCTCCGCCCATGAAACGGCCATGGAAATAATATGAGCATTTCTAAAAGGCACATAGCTTGATGGGATTTCATCGGAATCGCCCTGATAATCGCTGACTTCAAGAGAAGCGTCCGTTAGAGAGCTTCCGCCGATCTGAGACAAAAAGCCCATGTCGACCGTCTTTCGAAACTCTTGTTTCACATGATAATGGTCAGCGATTTTATCGAAACACTCTTTTTCTTTTTCGCTTGTTTTTTGTCCATAAGACAGATGCAAAAAAGCGAGTTCGTCATTTTCCTCATTCGCAACAGCGGCGCAGACCAGAGAGTCCATGCCGCCGCTTACGAGAACGAGACCAAGCCTCTTCATAGGGTGTCCACTACGCCCATGATGAATTTTTCAATGAGCTCTATTTGTTTCTTGGCCATGTCTTTTTTTGTGGCAAGATCGCCTTCTTTAATTTTCACCATGGTGTAAAACTTGATCTTGGGCTCCGTGCCGCTTGGTCTCACATAAAGTTGGTTGCCAGATTCAAGCTCAAAACCGAGGACATTCGAGCTGACCATGTCTAGTGGAGACGTTTCACCTGTAAGGAGATTTGTTGCCTTAAGCACTTGATAGTCTTTAAATACCGCTATCTTTTCTGTCCCGATATGGTTGCCATGATCGCTTCTAAAGTGGGCCATGATCCTCGCGATTTTCTCTTGCCCTTCAAGGCCCTCGAAGTTAAGAGCTATAAGGCTTTCTTGAGCGAATCCCAGTTCGTCATAGATTTCATCGAGACCGTCCACAAGAGTTTTGCCCTGAAGTTTGTAGAACAAAGTGACTTCGTTCATCAAGGCCATGGCGGTGACAGCGTCCTTATCGCGAACGTGGGCGCGAGGCATATAGCCAAAGCTCTCTTCAGAGGCGAAGAAGAACTCGTAATCAGTGCCGGCAAGTTCG
The DNA here is from genome assembly GCA_963747475.1 of uncultured Bacteriovoracaceae bacterium. GTDB lineage: Bacteria > Bdellovibrionota > Bacteriovoracia > Bacteriovoracales > Bacteriovoracaceae > UBA845. The sequence continues at coordinate 328,074 of CAVVFE010000013.1, read as the reverse complement.
AGTTCTCGCCATGCCCTTGCCATCCATTTAAAGCCTGTGAGGGTGTCCATCACAGTCGCGCCAAAATGCTCGGCAATTGTGTTTTGAAGCCCGCTTGTGACGATGCTTTTTAAGACAAGAGGCTTCTTTGGAAGAGTGCCATTTTCTTTGTGGCTCTTTAACATATAGTAAAGCATGAGAAAGGCGATTTGATTTCCATTGAGATAATGAGGCTCGCCTTTATGATTCACGACAACGCCAAGGCGGTCACAGTCGGGATCAGTGCCATAGGCCACATCGTGATTTTCGGCCATCATTTTATCGACGGCAAACTTTAAGGCCTTTGGGTCCTCAGGATTGGGCGTGGTCTCGACAGTGCCAAAAGTTCCGTCAAAGCTCGCCTGCTCCTCAATGACGTGAAAGTTTGTGTAGCCCAATCTTTCTGAGGCCGTTTTGCAAGGTATGTAACCAGTTCCATGCAGGGGAGTGTATACAAAGCTCACCTCGGAGCCTGACTCTTTAGCGAGCTTGGCGTTTGGCATCGCTTTTTCGACTTCCTGATAAAACTTTTCATTCACTTCCTTGCCAATGATTTGAATCATGCCATCGGCCTTGGCGCTTTCAAAGTCCACCGTTTTAACTTCGTTCCAATCGCTGATTTTATTATAGGCCTCAATAATTTGGGAGTCATAAGGGGGAGTCACTTGAGAGCCGTCTTCCCAATAGGCCTTGAATCCATTGTATTGTTTGGGGTTATGGGAAGCGGTGATCATGACGCCCGCCTTGCAGTTGTAATATCTTACCGCATAAGAAAGCATAGGAGTCGGAGTGAGGACATCATAGAGATAGGCCTTAATTCCATTGGCGGCAAAGACTGAACAGACCTCTTTAGCGAACTCGTCAGAGAAAGTGCGGCAGTCAAATGACACGGCGGCCGAAAGCTTGTTGTCCTCCTTAAACGTCTCCTTTACAACATTGGCCATGGCCTGAGTCGCCTTGCGGACATTGTATTTATTCATTCGGTTATTGCCCATGCCTAGGATTGAGCGCAGCCCGCCCGTTCCAAACTCCAGGTCTTTGTGAAATCTCTCAATGAGCTCCCTCTCGTTTTTGGTTCGGTCGAGCAGAAGATCAGCGATTTCTTTTCTATCTTTCTCCTCAAAGTAAGGGTTGTTTGACCAGGCCTGGGCGAGTTCTATAGATTTTTCTTTCATGTACAAAATGCCTCTTTATCGATATAAAATATTAACTTAACTGCGAAAAATAAAACTAGAATATACTTACTAAAAATTTATGGGAGAGCCAAATGGCGAATCTAGATATGAAACATCCGAAGAACATTCCTGGCAAATTTTATTGCACAGACCCAGACGATGAAAATGGAGAAGGGTGCATCGCGTGCAATGTTTGCTATAACGGCGCTCCAGACTTCTTTGCTGAGGACGAAGATGGAAATGCTTATGTTTATAAGCAACCTGAAAGCGAAGATGATATCGAATTGTGCATTGAGCAAATGGAGGCATGCCCAGTTGGTTCCATTGGAGATGATGGAAACTAGTCATTTTGCGGAGTTGACGCCCTGCTTTCTTGTGTTTTCTCTAGAAAATTCTTAATTTCCGATTAAACTATATACATATTCATTAATAATTCTTATCCAAGGGGCACAAGGATGAATCCAACTGGAATGGAAGTACTTGCCACCGTATTATTCGGTCTGGCGGTAATTCACACCTTCTTAGTTAAAAAGTTTGAAACAATTTCCCATAAATACCCAAATGGCACGATCCCGTCTGAGTTTTTCCATTTCTTAGGTGAAGTTGAGGCCGTTTTCGGCATGTGGGCCGCGGCCTTTATGATTGCTATGGCCGCAACTCAGGGCGGAGGAGAGGCCATTCATTACCTTGAATCAGTTAACTTTACTGAGCCTGCCTTTGTTTTTGTCATCATGGCGATGGCGGGCACTAGACCGATTATTAAGTTTGCGGAAAGGTTCATTGTTTTAGGATCCAAGCTTATTCCTGGCATTCCCCGAAAAATGGCCTTCTTTATCTCCGCTCTTGTTCTCGGACCGCTGCTAGGCTCTTTTATTACCGAGCCCGCGGCCATGACGGTCACAGCGCTTATTCTTCAAAAGAATTTTTACTCAGTGCCAGGCATGTCTGACAAGTTTAAGTACAGCGCTCTGGGACTGCTTTTTGTTAACGTTTCAATTGGCGGAACCCTTTCGCATTTTGCCGCGCCTCCCGTCCTGATGGTCGCCAGCAAATGGGGCTGGGGCTTTTCACATATGGTAGGAAGCTTTGGCTATAAGGCCGCCACCTCTATTATTGTTGGCACTTTCATTGTGGCTTTTATGAATAAAAAAGAGCTTAAGGGCGACTTTTCGCTAAGACCTGAAAATCCAGATCACATGACGCCCACTTGGTGGATAACGATGATTCACATTTTGTTCTTGGCCATTGTTGTCATGACGGCCCATCATATGGTCGTGTTTTTAGGTCTTTTTCTTTTCTTTCTTGGCTTTACCGTCGTCACTCAAGAGTACCAAGACGAAGTTAAGCTCAAGGAGTCTCTACTGGTTGGATTTTTCCTCGGCGGCCTTGTTGTGCTAGGCGGGCTACAAAAATGGTGGCTGCAGCCTCTTCTAAGCTCGCTTGACACAATGCCACTTTATCTTGGTTCTACCGCGCTAACAGGTATTACTGACAATGCCGCTCTGACATACCTAGGGTCGCTTGTTCAGTTAAGCCCTGAACAAAAATATTATCTTGTCGCTGGAGCTGTTACTGGAGGCGGTTTGACGGTTATTGCGAACGCCCCTAACCCCGCAGGGTTCGGTATCCTTAAAGGAAACTTTGGAGAAAACGGCATCAGCCCTATCGGGCTTCTCAAAGCGGCCCTGCTGCCTACTTTGCTGGCCTTGGTCTTTTTTAAATTCCTCGTTTCCTTTTAAACGCATCTTACATTTCGTTGCATCCAAGGCGGGTTTAACCCGCCTTTTTTGTGTCCGCTTCTGAATGCTGTAGCATTTTACCTGTTTGAAACAGCTCAGGCGGCGGGCTAGAATACTGGGAGCCGCTAAAAGAAGGAGTTTTTTAGTTTGAAGAAATGGATTATAGGCCTAATCGTTTATTTGCCATTTTGTTTCTGCTGTCAGGCCGAGGACCTTTATGAGGTCGAAGAAGCTATACGGGCCGAGAGAGAAAGAGACATGGTGGACAAGACCAAAAAAGCGATCATGTCCTATGAAATCGTTGAAGAAAGAACTGATGAACTCCTTACCAGGATTCAAAACAGCGCTTTTGGAAAATACGCCGAGAAAGTCGCGGCGGTCATTCCGTTAGTCACGGGCAAACTTGAGTTTCGATGGAAGCAATTTGACATCTCCTATAGCCATTTTTCTGACAAGGCCAAAGTCGATTATAATTTAGATAAAAGATGGAAGCTCTTTTATAATCACAACAAAAATACCGACGGAGCGGACGATCGCTCCGGACTGCAGTACTCTCGTCGATTCTAGTTCCTATTTCTTTTTCTTCTTTTTCTTTTTGGAATTCAAATTAAACTTATGTTGGTAACCAATTTGACCAATGACCTGTAGAGAGTTGATAGGGGTGTGCTCTAGACTTGCGCCTGCGCCGTCCACAAGGGCGTTCTCGATTTTGATTCTCGTGCCTCTTGCGGCCGCTTGTATAAAGACTCTGTCCCAAAAGGTGAACTTTAATCTCGCGTCAGCATGAACTCCATATCCGGCGATATGAAATTTGTTATTTATGCCGTATCTGTCCGAGCTGCCATTGTCCTTTTGATAATAGAGTCGCACGTCTGTTCTAGGGACCATGGCGCCCGCCCCGGCGCTCACTCTGGCGTCCACGTCAAAGTTGCCGCTTTCGGTCTCAAAAACTTTGAAATTTCTTATAAGCCCAAGAGATATGTAGTTATAGCCGTCGCTATGCTCAAACCTTAGCCATGAGGCGTCCATGTCCGCCTTTGCCTGCTCAAAGGTCTTGCGAGGCCCTCTGGTGGACCAAACTTTCTTGCTGAAGTCCCCTGTCATTTTATAATCTTTTAAGCGGTCAAACTTCCATTTCATATGGTCCATATGAAGGTCCATTCCCCATTTGTCATTGAACATAACGCCAATCTCAATATTGTACTGAGGTATGCTTAGCTTTTCTGGGTCAAAATAATAAATCCCAAATTTCTTAGGAACATCTTTTCCTTCAGCGTTGTGGATGGTGAAATCGCCGTACATCGTTTTAAACATGGCGTCGGACTTTGAGTGCCAATCTCTATTATATCCCCAGGCAATCCAAATTTCTTGAATGCCTTTTCCACTTTTTTTGCTGGGACTTACCACGGCGCTCATTTGCTTTTCGAGCTGCGTGGCCTCATCGCTAATAGATTTAATGGGCATTCTTTCACATAGAACTTGGTTTTTCTGTGATATTTCTTTCTTATACTTGGCCAGATCAAAATCTTGAGGCACATAAAATTCGGGAGAACTGCTGACAGGATCAGGCATGTCTTGAGGAGAATAGTCTTTTCGCTTCATGGCGCTAAGGAGGGCGTTCCCCAGCTTTTCGGCCTTCAGCTCGTTTTGCTTGGTAAACTCTTTTGAGATCTTGCTATCAGAAAGTTTTGTCCGCAGCTCAGCTTCAAGCTCCCGGACTTCTTCATTGCTCTCGGCCTTTTCTAACCTATCTTCATAGTCTTCTTTTGTCTCACCATCAACAGAGGAAGCGAAACTTTCGACTTGGAGATTGCTAAAATACCCTTTCATGAGGCCTGAGATTCTTTGCTCAACTGCGCGCCTATCATAGCCTCTATTTGTGAGGTGTTGAATATAGCCTTGAGCTGCCTTTTTGCTAAGGGAGCCGTCTTTTTCGAAGAGGGACATTAAAGCAAATTCTGCTTCTCTAATTTCGCTTTCAATGGCGTAATTTTGGCCGAAGTTTTTAAGGTTTTCTTCGCCCATATGGTGGAGAAGGAAGGCCTTCTCTGCAGCTGTGGCGGGCCTTGTTTGAGGCGGCTCCACTGCTAGGGCGGAAAAGGCAAAAAGGAGTGAAATTAACAGGTGTTTCATAAAAAGCTCTTTAATGTTTTTAAAGGCTTATCGGCAAAAGGCCTTGAAACTTGAGCTATTTATTCAGGTTATTTCCTTTTTTTCCTTTTGGACTTCCCATCAAAGAGGGTAATTCCCACTCCAAAGGTGATGGGGGACATTCTCAAATTGTATTCCGCGCTTCCGTCCATATAATCGTGCTTCATCTTGGACACGATTGTCTTATGGTCCACAAAGAGCGAGACTTTTCCTTTGGCGTACTCAAGCCGGTGCCCAATAGAGGCGTTCACGCCCTGGACTTTGCCTTGTTCCGTATGGTCGTCCCACTGCCATTCGCCATCTTCATCGCGCTCAATATGAGATGACCTAGCTTGACCTGTGCTGATGCCAATATCGGCCTTAGGGATATAGGACAGGCGTCCGGCTTTTCCATCTAAAATCCGAAATTCCCGCCCGTAACCTATCTGCCAGACCATATTTCTGTGAGTGTTCTGGATGTAGAGGTGGCTATATCCGTTAGGCCTGTTTTGATTGAGCTCATTATGGGGAGCTCCTGCGGTGTATTCGTGTCCATTTTCTGTTTCTTTATAAAGCACACTCTTGATGTATTTGGGATGAAAGGCCGTGAAGTAAAACTTGTTCTTTCCTTTTTCTAATGAGAGCGCAAAGGTATTGGTCGGCTCATCAATCCATTTAAGCGCGTCGCCGGCTTCGTCCCAACTCTTAGGATCATAGTAATGAGCTGAAGTTCGCTCATGCATCTTCACGTCCTTAATAGTGTCAGTGAAATAAGAGCTTTTTATGTCCATATCAGTTGGATGATATTGCGTTCGAGAGAAGCCAAAGTGAAAGCGCACTTTCCATGGTCTGCCGCTTTCTGATTTGGTGTCCACCACGACAGGCTCAAGCTCGTCGCAGTTGAGGCCATCGACCTCTCTTTCAAGTTGACTCTTGCATTGATCGGAAAGGTCCACGTCCAAAGTTTGAGCAAGTCCAGGAATGGCCATTAATAGGGAGATTGGTATCATCGTTTTTTTCATGTCTAAAAGGATAGCTGAAAAGACGGTGGTTTATGAGCTGAAGTGAAAATAGTATACAGGGTGTCTAATTACTATACGGCCAAAGAAGATCTACTTGAATTACCTGGAATGCTATGATTGAAGAAAAATGGTGGTCGTAGCAAGGATTGAACTTGCGACCCCTTCGATGTCAACGAAGTGCTCTCCCACTGAGCTATACGACCATTAAAGAAGTAACAGTAAATTAATGACTTATAACGGTAAAGTCAATTGTTTTGTGGAGTATTGCGCCATGCCAGTTGTTTTTTTTATTTTGCTTACGGTCCTCATCTCCTGCTCACAAGGCCCCGGTGAACCAGGTAAAGTAATTGAAATCTCAAGCTCTAGTCCCGGAAGGTTTTGTTTCTTTGGTGATGCAGGTACTGGCAAAAGAGGACAGGCCAAAATCGCTAAACTCCTAATAAAAGAAAAATGTGATGCTTATTTTTATCTTGGAGACATTATCTATCCCTCTGGAATTGAGGGGCCAGAGGATCCCGCTGTGGACAAGCTTTTTATGGATCATTACGGTCCCATTCTCAAAAAAAGTCCCATGATTATCATGATGGGCAACCATGATTACAAAGGAAATATGAGGGCGTGGATAGAAGTGGCCAAAAAACATGAAAACCTTATCTATCCCGCACCTTATTTCAGGCTCAATTACAATGATTTATGCTTTCTTATTTTAAATACGACTGATCGTAAGTTCGCCCAAGCAAATTGGCTAAGCGGTCTAGACCTAAAGGCCTGTGAAGGAGTCGTTCTTTTGGGACACCATCCTTTAAAAAGCTCCGGGAAGCACAAAAATCCTTATTTCCCGCTAAATATTTTCCTCAAATACGCCGCTTCCAAGGCGCAGGTCTATATTTCAGGTCACGACCATCAGCTTTCCTATGAGGGAGTGGCAGGAGGCGTCCATCAGTTTATTTCTGGGGCGGGAGGACAGTTGCGAGGCCTTGATGAGTCTCTTCCTGTTTGGGGAAAAAGCCAGCTCGGCTATCTTACCTATAGTGTTGATAACAAAAACTTCACCTTTTGGGGGCTACAGGACGACGGGTCGAAACAAAAGCTTTTTGAAAAAAAAATAGACTTGGGCGCTTTGGCTAAGGACTAAAATTTTGGTAGGGTCGAGCGATGAATTCACGGCTCCATAGACGATTCATCCCATGGGTCATCGCGCATTCTTTTGAATTTTGGTATTTTTATATCGGCGCCTTAGTTTGTCTTTATTTCTTGCATTACTTCCAAAGCATTTTGCCTGGACTGGCCAAAGATCTTGGGGACCAGGTCATGGCAGGGAAATTGGCCGAAATAAGCCTAAGCTCATTTTTTCTTCTCGCTATAGCGATTCTTCTTTTTAGGACCTTTTCTCGGCTTTTATTTTTTTATCCAGCGAGAGTTCAGCAGAGAAACCTTCGGCTTGAGATGATGCAAAGGCTTGAGTCCGCAATGCCGAAGACTTATGAAGATTTTAGTGATGGAAATCTTTTCCAGACGGTCGTGAACGACTTTAATCGTCTCCGAGGCTTTATTGGTTTCGCTTTATTGCAAGTTGGAAATATTATTATCGCGGCCTTTATTTTTGTGCCTAAAATTCGGGAGTTTAATGCCGAGTTCTTAATGGCCTTCACTCCGCTCTTGGGGTGCGTGGTTCTTTTTTCTATTCTTGTTGTTGTTTTCCAGCCGTTTGCGAGGAAAAATATGGACGCCTACGCGGACGTTCAGAATTTTGTGATAGAAAGTTATGAGGCGAAGAAGACCATTAAAAACTTTCACTCAGAGTCCTCCTTCTTGGATCTCTTCCAAAGCTACTCCTCAAAAGAACTGCGCTATTTCTTTATTTCAGGGCTTGGGAGAGTGGTCTCTTTTCCCTTGGTGAAACTCGGCGTTGGCGCCTCTTTGATCTGGGCCGCGATCATTGTGAAAGACCAGGGGCTGAAAGGCACTGACCTGATCTTCTTTTCGGGCTTCTTGTACCTTATACTAGAGCCGCTTTTATTTCTGTCTTGGATCGGCATTGTGGCCAGTCAGGGCTATGCCGCTTGGGGCAGAGTTAAAAAGCTTGTTGATAGCTTGGACCAGCAAATAGAAGAGCCATGGTACGAAAAATACGAAAAATTAGATCAGATAAGGCTTCCTTTTTGGGGGGACGTGGTTCCAATTTCGCTAAGAGAAAATGAGTGGAATGTTATCATTGGCGACACGGGGGCCGGAAAGTCTTGGCTCTTGGAAAAAATCGCAGAGCTTGCTGTTCATAATAATTGGGCCTACTCCATGGTGAAGCAGGAGCCTTATCTCTATAACGACACTATTTATAATAATATTTTCTTAGGCCAGAAAGAGACCCCTAAAAAGCTTGAGTTGGTGAAGAAATGTTTGCTTGAATTTGGGCTGGACGTTTTGGCCCATGGCCTTGATGAAGTCCTTGCCCTTGAAGTGGGGGAAAATGGAAAGAAGGTCTCTGGAGGACAGGCCAAGCGCATAGCCCTTGTGAGAAGTCTTGTCTCTGAAGCGGACCTCATTATCTGGGACGACCCCTTTTCTTCGGTGGACCTTATTTTAGAACAGAGAATTATAGCGATATTAAAGTCGGACGCTCTTCTTAAAAAGAAGACGTTTGTCCTTACCTCTCACCGCTATAGCACCGTCAAGTCTTGCGACTGGATTGTGTTCATAGAAAAGGGAGTGGGAGTAAAAGAAACAGGCGACTCGACTTTATTAAAGGAAAAAAGCTTTACAAGTGAATATTTCAAAAAACAGATGGTTTGAATACATTTACATTCCTGGCAATAAAATTCTTATTGCCATGATTTTGGTCGCCCTCGCCGCTGCCTCAGCTCTCGGCTATTACACTCCTATTGTTGTGAGTGACCTTTATGAAAGTTTTGGCAAGGCCGGGGACTTCACTCCTATCTTGTATGCGATCGGCGCTTTATATATTGGAGAATACTTCTCTTCTGTCATCTATCAGCTGGGGATAAATCGTTATGTCCAAAAGCTTCTGCAGCATATCAGGTCCAAAAGTTATAGAAGATGGATTCTGGCCTACGAATCAATTGGAAAAGGGAAGTTTGGCTCACATAATTATCCAATGGGCGAGGTCATCGCTAGGATTCTAAATGACACTGAGGCCGTGATAGAAATGGTGAGTTCCGGCTCTTTTAAAATTTTCATTGATTTCGCCTTCATCATTTCCAGTCTTATCAGTTTTTTAAAGCTAAACACAGTTTCAGGTCTTGCTCTTATAGGGGCCGAAACTTTGGTCTGCGCCGCCCTTATTATTGGCAGCAAAAAAATGGCCAAAGTCTATATGGAAGTTCGGACATCGACCGGCCATCTAAATAGGTCTGTTGCCAATCTTTCTGCGGGGCTTAGGCACACTTTCCACACTCCAAATAATCGCTTTGCTTCTCGAAGTTCTGAAGAGGCCTTCGAGGACTTTTTAAAAAAACAGCTAAAAGCGAACATATGGGACGCAAGCTACTTTGCGATGGCCGAGTCGCTTTTCCCAATTCTTCTTGCTCTTCTCGTTATCGTGTTTCCGTATTCCAATATCACTGAGATGGCCATTATCGCCGCCATTATTGACCTTATTCAGCGCTCAATCACTCCTATAAAGGAAGTCGCCTCAAAAATTTCGGGAATCCAGAGGGCGAAGACTGGCATGGACAGGATCTTTGAATTTAACTCAGACTTGGAGACAATGCCAAAGTCGGACATTGAGGACAAAGAAGATCTAGTGGACGATTTTGCGGGCCTCAAAGTGGACATTGAGTCTTTTAGCTATCCCAAGAAAGAAATTAAAGAAGAGGAGGGCGAAGAGGCAAAGACTAGCAATGAATTCGAGCTAAGAGGCATTAGCTTCGAGGCCAAAGAGGGAGAGCTTTTAGGCATCGTTGGAATGTCGGGTTCCGGCAAGTCCACCCTTTTAAGAATCTTGTCGACAGATATCTTGTGCCCTGATTCTAAAATCAGCATTGAAAGAAGGAGAAGGCCTTCCATCGACTTCAAAGGAGACAGCGCGGAAGGCATCTCTCTGTATAAGAGACAGGTCAGCATAGTGAGCCAAGACTCCCATGTCTTTAGCGAGAGCTTAAAGTTTAACATCACTTTTGACATTGAAACTGGCGAGAGCTTTGAGGACTTTTGGAGCGAAGCAAAAGAAAAAATACCGTATCTGAAGAAATGGGGAGTTGCTCCTGAAGACTTTATTGATACAAAGTCTCTTTCTTTGGGCCAGAAGCAATTGATAAGCGCCTTGCGCTCCTGTTTTCTCAAAAAACCTATCGTGCTATTTGATGAAATTTCCTCTGGGCTCGACTCAGAACTGGAAGAGGCCTTAAGAGAGCTTGTCCTTATGATACAGCAAAATTCATTGACCATAATCGTGGCGCACCGTGTGGAGACCATAAGAAACGCTGACGCGATCTTGGTGATGGAAAAGGGAAGGCTTGTTAATAAAGGGACCCACGCTGAGCTTTTGAATAAGGACGCTACGTATCAAGAGTTTATCTCTCAGGTAAAGCTCTAGCTTTTATTTTGCTGCCTTAACCTTCATCAGGTATTATTTGACCAACAATTTTATAATTTAAGAATGAATTTCAAATTAGCGAAGGAGCTCTCGATGTTGAAATCACTACTAATCGCTGCTGTGGCAGCGGGCGTGTTTTTCTCTTGTGACAATGGAACAGGCCAGCCGAACTTTAAATTTAAAAAGGCCCCTAAAGAAGGTCTTGCCGCGAAAGTGGGAGAGGTGGAAATTACGAATGAAGAATTGACCACCGGTATTGAGTCCGAACTTTACGAGCTTGAGCAAAAAATCTTCGACACGAAAATGAACAAGCTCAAGTCCCTAATCATCGAAAAGCTTATGGCAAAGGACCCTAAGAAAAAAGGGATGAGCAATGATGAATATATGGACAAATACATCGCCAAAGACGTGAAAGTCACAGATAGCGACATTGATGAATTCGTTAAAGAGAAAAAGATTCCAAAAGAGCAAGTGAATCCGCAGATCAAGGAAAGAATTAGAGGGTATCTTCTCGCCGAGAAGAAGAAAGACGCAGTTGACGCTTGGCTCGCCAAAAAAACAGGCAAAGAAGGGATCGAAGTTTTTATTGAAAAGCCGAGAAGGCCCACATTTGACGTTGAAATAGGAAAAGCTCCTTTCATCGGCAATGAGGACGCGAAGGTCACTATCGTTGAATTTAGCGATTTCCAGTGCCCATATTGCTCAAAGGCCTCAGAGACGGTCTCGCAAATAAAAGACAAGTATGGAAAGAAAGTTAAGGTCGTGTTTAAGCAATACCCTCTTCCATTTCACAATCAGGCCAAGCAGGCCGCCAGCGCGGCCCTCTGCGCCTGGGAGCAAAAGCCGTCTTATTTCTGGGAAATGCACGACAAAATGTTTGCCGATCAATCAAAGCTGTCTAAAGAAGATCTTGCCAACACCGCCAAAAAAATTGGCGTCAACGAAAAGAAGTTCAACGAATGCTTCACTTCGAACAAATACATGGCGATGATCAACTCGGACATTCAGCAAGGAAAAGACTTGGGAGTTAAATCGACTCCGACTTTTTTCATTAACGGTCAGCTGATCCAAGGAGCTCAGCCAATTGAGGTTTTCCAAGAAGTCATCGACGAAGAACTAGCTCAATAACTCTAGATGGGCAGATTTTTCCGCTTAACTTGTTTTAAGGCGAAAAATCTGCCCAAAAATACTCCCTCAAAGACATCCGTTTAAAAAGTGATATACTCGTATAGAGGGCAGGAAGCCCTTATACAAGGAAAGCTATGGACGGCGTAGACTACACCAAAAATTTAAATCGTCAGCGGGAACTCTATCAGAGGGACATAGAGAATCAAAAACGTTCGCATAAGCTGCAAATGGACGATGTTCAGGCCTCTAAAGAGAAGGTTCTGGACGAAAACCGCGAGGTGTTTGCGCAGAGAAAGGCCGAGCTAGAAGATAACTTCCAGGACCGCTATGAGAATCTCGATCGTTCTCAAAAAGAGGCTCTTCAAGAAAAAAATCGTTCATACGAGAAAGCGCTTTATGATGAAAAAAAGAAGTTCACTGACATAAATCGCGAGAAAACAAGTGACTGGAATCGCAAAATTTCAGACATTCAAAAAGAATATAACCACAATATAGAAGACCAGAAGCAGCTCAATGAAGGCATTCGCGAACAGGTAAAGGAAAACGCTGACGCGAGAGTAAGCAAGGCAGTCTCTGACGCTGATAAAGCGGCCCAGGGCTATAAAGAGTTGGCAAAGACGCAAGCAGACGAAATCAAAGACCAGACCATCGCTGAGAAGCGCGATATGGCCCATAATCACCAGAGAAAGATTAACGAAGTCCATCAAGACAATCTTCACGAAAAGTCCAAATTGAAAGAGAGGTTTGGAAGGGAAGTGGCGTCCATAAATGATTCAAATCGCGAAAATATGAGAAGCCTTAATGAGGCGACTAAAGAACGGCTCAAAAGCGTCAATCATGCCGCGGAAGCAAAGGTGTCTCAAACATCTAGCGACGCAAATAAAGCGATTCAAAACATCAGCCGCAAGCAACAAGAAGAGCTTGATAAGCTTGTTGCCACCAATAGAGAGACCCTAAAAGAAAACAACAAAGAACATAAAAAAGAGCTTTCCGGGCTAAAAAATAAATATGAGAACTCAATACTAAACGAAGACAGCCTTCAGAATGAAGTGGCCGAGCAGCAGCGCTCTGAAATGGAGAGGCAGCGAATCCAAAAATCCGAGGCCTACGTCAAAAAGAACAATGAATTGGCGGACAATTTCTCCGAGCGACTTGACGCCGCGAGAGAAAGTTTTCAAAACACGCTTCATCAAGAGTCTTTAGACGCCACTAAGAGAAAAACGGCCGAAAAGAATGAGCTAACGATGGCCAATCAAAAAGAGCGCTTAAGAGACAGAAAGAAGCTCCAAAAAGCGGCCGATGAGACCAGAGTGGCCCTGGACTTTAAAGATCAGGCGGCAAAGACATCGCTTGATAATGAAAGAAAAAACGCCAATGACAAGATAGACAATCTAAAAAAGAACTTTAATAAAAGTCTTGAAAGCGCGGTCGAAAAATCTCAAGCAAGCATGAAAGAGATGAAGGACGAGCTCGACAAAGAAAAGCTTGAAATGAGTAGAAAGCTGCATCAGCAAAACGCTTATCAAGAAAAATATCTGCGTCAGGCCCAGGCCAATAAGGTGAAAAAGCTCACACAAAAGTTTGAGGAAAAGCTTAGCGCAGCTCAAAGCAAAAACTTGGAATTAAAATCAAGGATGGAGCATAAAATCCAGGAAGTGACAGTTCAATCGGCCCGCGAGCTTGCTAGGACCAAGGCCGAATTAGAAAAAGCGGCCAAAATTGAAAAATCAAATATCAGGAACGTTGCTGAGCAAAAAGAGACCGCTCTTCGACAAAAAATTGACAATATCACCACCAAGTATGAAAGGCAGATGGACCAAAACCGTCTGAATAATGAGGCCAAGGTGAAAGAGCTGTCCTTTAAATATGAAAATCAATTAAAGGACGAGGCGACAAAATATCAGGATATTATCGACCATAATAATCGCTTTTTTGAGCGTGAAATGATGCGTTTAAAAATGTCCGGTGAGGCCGAAAAAGATCGCCTGATCACTCAATATGAAAACCGTATAAAACAACTTCAGAATGCTTTTCAAAATAAGCAACGGGAATTAGAGCAGTTTAATAACCTACAGAAAGCCTAGGCCAACATTTCTGCAATTCGACTTAACTTGCTGACCTGACCTGTGTTAAGTTATAGACTCCGAGAACAATTTTTATAAGGAAGTCTATGACTCGCAGAGCAAAGATCATCGCTACCATTGGGCCAAGCTCAAACACCATTGAAATGCTAGAGCGCCTTATCCGCGCGGGAATGAACGTGGCAAGAATTAATATGAGCCACGGCACCCACGAAGGGCATGCTCAGACCATATCTAATATTCGACAGGCAAGCCTTAATGTCGGCTGGGAAGTCGGAGTGCTATGTGATCTTCAAGGCCCGAAGATAAGAGTGGACAAGCTCCCCAAGCCGCTAGAGCTAAAAGAAGGCGAAGAGTGGGTGATAGGCCCAAATGATGTGATGGACAATTACCCTGAGTATGAAGGAAAGTTCATTCCCACCGTCTACAAAGAGCTAGTTAAAGACGCTCATGAAGGCGCTCATATCCTTTTCGATGACGGCCTGATGGAAGCACATGCGATAGAAAAAGATAGAGACGTCTTAAAGATCAAGATCGCAATTGGCGGCACGCTTAAATCAAATAAGGGCATTAATCTTCCAAACGTGAACATTTCCGCTCCCGCTTTCACTGAAAAAGACAGAAGAGACTTAATGTTTGGGCTAAAACAGGAAGTGGACTTTATCGCTTTAAGCTTTGTGAGAAAGGCCGAAGAAGTGCATGAAGTGAAGGCCCTTTTGCATAAGCTTAAAAAGAACACGCCTATTATTTCAAAAATTGAAAAGCCTGAAGCTGTCGAAAATATTGAAGAAATTATGGCAGTCACGGACATGGTCATGATTGCTAGAGGCGATATGGGCGTTGAAGTCGGAAACCACCATGTTCCGGCCATTCAAAAACGGCTTATCGGACTGTGCAACGAGGCGGGCGTGCCTGTCATCACGGCCACCCAAATGCTCGAAAGCATGACGACCAACTCAAGGCCAACCAGGGCCGAGGCAAGTGACGTCGCAAACGCTGTCTGGGACGGAACAGACGCTGTCATGTTGAGTGGAGAGTCCGCCGCGGGAATGTTCCCTGTCGAAGCTGTGAAGATGATGGGAAACATTGTGGAAGAGGCCGAAAAGCTTCCAAAAGAAAGGCCGCTCTTAAGACATATGGACCTTCACTCTGTTTCCGCCAGCATTCAGGTCGCGGCCTCCATCATCGCTGAAAAAACACATGCTCGCTGGGTCTTGAGCGTCACTCAAAGCGGAAATAGCGTTTTAAAGATGAGCCGCTTTAGGCCAAAAGTAAGAGTCCTAGGATGCACTAACTCTCTGCATGTTATGAGAAAGATGTCGCTCTACTGGGGCATAACTCCTTTCTTTTTCGAAGAAAATGGAGGAGATCTGCAGAGCCTTCAAGAAGAGCTTATTCAAAAATTAAAAGAAAAGAGCCTTGTCACCAATGGTGATAAAATTGTCATTACCCACGGAGACGGAAAATTCTTCAAACAAGGCAGCTCGAATAGCGTTCGCCTAGAGATTATTAAGGACGTTCCCAAGTACGATAAGAAAAATCGCATTCAGGGAAAGTCTGAAACAATTCAGGAAGAGGTCCCTGGTGGAAGGATCATTCTTGACACCACCGTCTGCGCCTCATGTCAGAACTGCGTGCAGGTTTGTCCGCACAATATATGGACTGTGGAAGGCCCGAGTGACGACACTCGCATAAACTCCAAAACAGCGCATATGTGCTCAAAAGACATGGAGTGTGTGACCAAATGCCCGACAGGCGCTATTGAAATCATAGACACTGATTTATGAATGACCTAGGTCTTGGCGCCTCATTCTTAAAAGATAATCAAATCATTGATTGGGGCATGACTTCAGAGTCGGCCCCAAAGTCTTTTGATCGCTATGATAAGTGGGTGCAAAGCGGCCACCACGGCCCTCTTAACTATCTTAGCGATCATAGAAAAGACCTTAGAAAAAATCTTAAATATCTATATCCAGAGTTTCAGTCCGCTCTCGTTTTCTTATTTGATTATACCTCTGAAAGAAAAAGGCTTGAGACGCAAACGCCAAAGAACAAAGTGGCCTCTTATGTTAGCGGGTTTGATGGCGAAGACTATCACCCTTGGATAAAAGAGCGACTGGAATCAGTTCTAAGGGTCCTTCAAAAAAAACATGAGGGACTTGAGGGGCATTTTTCCATAGACGCCCAACCTGTCTTAGAGCGAGATCTGGCCTATAGGGCGGGACTTGGTTGGTTTGGAAAAAACAGCATGTTGATTTCCAAAAATCATGGAAGCTTTTTTATCATCGGATCAATTCTTCTTAATAAAAAAATCTCGGGACGTCCGGCCTAAATTAGAGCCCGACCATTGCGGCAATTGCAGGGCCTGCATTGACGCCTGTCCAACTGAAGCCATTATGGACGATCGCCAGCTGAACGCCAGCAAGTGCATTAGCGCCTACACAATTGAATTATTCAAAGATGCAGAGCCTCCAAAGGGCTATCCGACCGACACAAATGAAATATTTGGTTGTGATATTTGCCAAGACGTTTGCCCATGGAATAGAAAGCCGCTAAAAAATGCCGAGCTTGCAGACTCAAAAGGCAAAGACTGGCTGAAGTATTTTGATCGTTCACCTGAAAAAATTATTGAAGATCTTAAAGAGCTATCTAATAGAAAGTATCGAAAAGAATTTGCGGGCACGCCCCTTGAGCGCACAGGACGCGTGGGAATGCTTAAAAATCTCGAGAAATTAAAGAGCTAATTCTTTTTTCAAAAAGTGATACACATGAGTCGAGGCAGAACCTGGCTCATGATGAGGGAGCTTTTTAGGCTCGTTCACACTCACCTGGTTTCCATTTTTTTTCAAGTGATCTGCAAGGGCCTGCATGCCGCCTTTGCCAACCACCACATCATCTTCGCCACAGATCAGATGAACCCTTTTTCCTGTCACTTCCAAATTTCTTTTTTCCTCGTTAATCCATGGGAACACGAGATCGCTATCAAGCTCGGGAGCGACTAGCTGGCGACGTATATTCAGGGTCTTTTGATAAAAAGAACTCTCAAAGAGGTGCGCTGTTTTATGCTGACTAATGCCAAGCCCGACGCCAATGGCCAAAGAGTTCGCAAATTTGTCTCGTTCTAGGGCCTTGATGCTCAATAGGGCGCCGAGAGAATGGCCTGCAAGGGCGTAGCGATTTGACTTCCTTCCAAGCCCCTCATCGAGGTAGCTTGCCGCTGTCTCGAAGCACTCCACAGCATGGTCTCTAAAGTCCTCAAACGAGCTTACAGGATGAAGCCCCCCAAGGTAATGGCCGGGAAGATCAAAAATCACCGCGGGAATTCCAGCGTCGCTTAGACGTTGGGCCCAAGAGACCTGGTCGCTTTTGCTTGCGGTATAGCCGTGAGTGAGAACGGCCGAGAGCTCTTTGCGTTCGCCCTCTTCGGGAAGAAACGCCGCAGCGTTAAAGATGAAGTGCCCGCTTTTCAATGTCTGAAATTTTATCTTTACTGGCATCGTTAAAAGCTAGCAGCTAAATAATATTTTTTCTAGCATATAGCGTCGCAAGATTGTGAATTTATACGGAATTATTCATTGACACACTCTGCGCAAATCTTTAAATTAAGGACTCTAAATCGATGCCCTGATAGCTCAGTTGGTAGAGCAAAGGACTGAAAATCCTTGTGTCCGTGGTTCGAGTCCGCGTCGGGGCACCATGATTTAGAAATCCTAAAAGCCCAGTTTAACCCACTGGGCTTTTTTATTTTTGGCGTTTCAAAAAAGAAAGAACACGCTTCAATTATTCTCTTCACATTTACTCTCATCACTTTAGCTTTTAACTTGCCTCCCTTTCTTGGAGGAAGAATGAATATTCAATTAGAACAAATTCAGAACATGATCTATGTGGTTCGAGGGCAAAAGGTGATGCTGGATAGCGACCTGGCAAAACTTTATGGGGTTGAAACAAAAGTTCTTAACCAGGCCGTAAAGAGGAATTTAAACAGGTTTCCGAGGGATTTTATGTTTGTATGTAGTTCCGATGAGTTAGAAGCTTTGAAGTCACAAATTGTGACCTCAAAGGACGGAACCACTTGGAATTACATGAGAAGAAGTGCACCAATGGTATTTACCGAAAATGGGGTTGCGATGCTTTCTAGTGTTCTTCGAAGTGATAGGGCGGTTGAGGTCAATATCTCAATTATGAGAATATTTACGAAACTAAGAAGTTTCTTGATGATGGAAGAGGGAATGGAGAAGAGGATGGACTCGTTGGAAAAGGGGACGAACCAGCTGTTTAGGGTCGTCTTTGAGCGACTCGATGACCTTGAAGAAAAGCTTCCTTCCCATAATAAGAATAGGCGAAGGATAGGAATTAAAAAGCAAAATTAAGTACAGCAGTTCGATATTCGTCCGTCTGGGGGCACCATTTTTTAGAATCGTCTAAAAAACCACTTTTTGGAGTGGCTTTTTTTATTTATTCCAACCACTTATACTAGTTCGTGAATTAATAATAATTCTTACCCCTAAGCGGTCGTCGTATGGAGCGGGAGTTAAAAAGAATCAACCTTTCAGATGTTCAAGAGCTTCAATCTGTTCCTATGATAGCGCAAAGTCCGGCTTGTGCTTCGACCATTTTCTAAATTAATCCTCCTGCTATTAAGCCTAGAGAAAGAATATATATCGTTAAAATTGCGACTCCTTCGAAGCCAATAGCGCCCCATCCCGTCTTTTCCCTTCTTGCCAGTCCCACAGCGATGATGGCGGTCATTAGAATATTCACAAAAGCAAGATAAAGCTCTTCTCTTCCAAAACTTTCGTAGATGGTGGCATCAAAGGTGAGAAAATCGGCAATAACAATCATTAGGACATCAAAGGAGTTGCCACCCAGGATATTTGCCACTGCCATGGTCAAGGCCCCTTTGCGAACCGCTACCACCGAGACCACCAGTTCTGGCAGGGACGTTATTACTGAAGTGATAAATCCACCGATAATATTCTCTGAAAGTGTGGTTCTCTGGATCAAGGCTTCAGCAGAGACAGTTATCACATAACCCAATACGCCCACAGCAAGCGCGGAGGCCAAGAATTTGGTGACCAGGGACTTAGTGTTTTCAGAAAGGCGCTCTTCAGGCACGTCCTCCCTCGTCTCTTTGGTTTTTCTTGGAAACCATTGCGGGCGCTCGTAAGTCTCCTTAAGCCAGCCAAGGCCAACGATGTAAAATGCGACTAAGAGTACGCTGCCAGGATGAATAAATAGCCAGTCAGGAACAGGCACTAAACAAGAGACCAAGGCTATGGCAATAAGCCCAATTAAGAGGTTGCACGACACTAAGTTGGGCAAAGAAGCGGCAGCATGCTCTAGATTGACTTTTCGATAAGTCATGTCTGCAATTATTAAAAAAGTGGTCTGAGCGGCAATTCCTCCAAGACAATTATTGATGGCAAGCTCTTCAAAACCATTATAGGCCGAAAGCCCTGAAACGATGCTGCCGGAGAGAGAGGTTATGGCGCCTAGCAAAAGACCACCGACGAGCGCTTCTCCAAGCTTAAAGCGGTCCGCTATGGCGTCAGCGTAGATCACAAGCTTTACGCCCACGCTCAGTAGGCCTAGAACACTGATCGTCATTCCTGCTATCGCCCATGAAAGTGGCAGAGAATCAGCCAATCTCCGCTCCTTTGAGTGCTAATTATAATAGGAGCTGGATGTATGATTAAATATTCTAGAGGTCTATATATCTTCTAAAATACCTTTCTTTTAGTTCAAAAAGTTATTTATCCATTTTCCTATAGTTAACTCATCTGTCTCACTGGCAAGAGAATCGATCGCGGCGGTGTACACTGCTCCTGGCACATTTGCCTTTTGATTGTCCATTCTGAATCTTGTGTAGTCTCTCGTGAATTCTGGATGACCTTGAATGGAAAAAATATGGTCATCTATGCTGTACATTTGAAAAGGGCAAAACTCGTTTCCGGCAAGTTTTTTGCTCCTCTTGGAAGCTTGACCACTTGGTCCTGGTGGAAAAAGAGAAGGGAGCAGTCTTTGGGCAGAGGAGGGGCCATCCACTCTTTTGACTCTTTGATTTTGAACCTTTTACCCCAAAGCCCCATCCTTTGTCAGACTTTATGACCTCTCCGCCCAAGGCCTTGGCGATTAATTGATGGCCAAAGCAAATCCCTAGCACTTTTTTCTTGTCTGCATGACAGTCTTAACGAAATTTAATGAGTTTTTAATCCATTTCTTCATCTTCATAAACTGATGCCGGGCTTCCTGTGACTATCCATGACTCACATTCATGAATGCTTTTTGGAAACTCACCTTGAGCGACTTTGTAGGGGCGGACCTTCTTTTCCGGCAAGACCTTCTTTAAGATAATCCAAAAAAATAGGCTCATACATTTCTTGATAACTGCCTGGAGTTTTGTCAAAATGGTAAGCGTTCAAAAGCCCAATCATTACATGGCCTCTCGGATTACTTTTTTAAAGTCCTCAGTCGTTACTGGCACCATATTCGTTTGATGGGCCACGTCAAGGGTCGCTTTTTCGGCCAATCTGTCGATTTGGGACTCCTTGACTCCATGATTCTTTTAGCCCAAACTTTATTCCGAGGCCGTAAAATAACTCTCACAGGTTTCGGCAAGAGTCTCTTTCGCCATGCCTCGCTTTTGAAGAGTTCTATGATATTGGCGATTCTCTCCATTTGCTCTGCATTTAGATGGGTGTTCTCAATAAAACGTACGCAGTGAGGGAAGGACTAGAGCGTTGGCAAGTCCATGGTGAAGTCCGCATTCGCTTGAAAGAGGATGGGCAATGGAGTGAATCATTCCAAGCCCTTTCTGAAAGGCGGTCGCTCCCATTGAGGAGGCGATAAGCATTTTTGACCTCGCCTCCAAGTTTATCCGTCTCTGCATGCTGTCTCGAAATTATCCAGAACAAGCTTGATGCCCTCCAAAGCTATGCCGTCCGCCATGGGGTGAAATCCAGGGGCAAGGTATGCTTCCAAAGAGTGGGTGAAGGCGTCAATACCTGTTGCCGCTGTGATGTGTGGAGGAAGCCCATTTGTTAAGGTCGGCTCTAAGACTGAAAAATAGGCATCATTGTTGGGTGAAAAATGATTGTCTTATTGCCGGTGTCTCTTGATGATTATGACGCCCGCTCTACCGACCTCGCTTCCAGTTCCCGCAGTCGTGGGAATCGCAATTAAAGGAGGGAGTTTTATTGTCCATGAGTTTGTCGCCTCCTTTTGCGTCATCATACTTTGAAAGCGGCCCCTCATTAGTCGCAAGCACCATAATTCCTTTTGCCGCGTCCATAGGGCTTCCCCCTCCTACGGCAATAATAGAATCGCATGGTTATCCTTATAAACTGCCGCCCCTTTTAAGCAGTCCTCCTCAGTTGGGTTTGGTGAGTCTTGTCAAAAATGACAGACTCTAATATTTTCTTTTTTAAGTTGTGAAAACGGTTTTCACCACTCCGACCTTGACTAGATTTGCGTCCGTCACCAGTAGGGGTGCCTTGAAGTTAAAGCTCTTGATTCTCTTGCAGGATTCTTCGAGGGCCCCCTCGCCATAGAGAAGTACGTCGGGTAATTAAACTGTCGCATTTATTTTCCTCTCAATTATATCAATTCGAAATATCGTTGGAGCTGCCAATCAGTAATGGCCTTTTCATACTCGCTGACTTCCCATTCCCTTGTTTTCACAAAGTGGTAAACAAAGTCTTCCCCAAAGAATTCTCCCGCGCGTTCGCATTTCTTCAGGTTTTGAGTGGACTCTTTTAACGAGGTCGGAAGTTGGAGATCTTTAGAGAGCTCGTCTTGGACATCATAGGCGTTGCCTTCTATTGGCCTGGAAAGTTCGAGTTTTTCCTCTATGCCAGCTAGTCCCGCGGCAATGACCGCGGCGGCCGCAAGGTAAGGGTTCGCGTCAGCAGCGCCCACACGATACTCGACTCTTTGCGATTTTTCTGACCCTGTAATTGCTCTTAGGGCGCACGTCCTGTTTTCCACGCCCCAAGTGGCGGCAGTGGGGGCCCAGAAACCTTTCACGAGTCTTGTGTAGGAATTGATTGTCGGGGTGGTGAGAGGGAGAAAAGACTTCATATAAGCGGACATGCCCGCCACGAAATGCTTCATCATCTCGCTCATATTGTTTTCATCTGTCTCGTCAAAGAAAAGGTTTTTGCCTGTCTTAAGGTCCATGGGAGAAACATGGATATGGCCACTTTGTCCTGGGTAATCGAGAGACCACCTGGCCATAAAGGTCGCCATTAATTCTCTCTTTTGGAAAAAAACTTTCGCAAAGGTCTTAAATAATGTCGCCTTGTCCGCCGCTTTGAGCGCCTGATCATACTCAATTGCGCTCTCCCACACGCCTGGGCCTGTCTTCGCAGTGAAGGCCTTCAATGGGGACGTCGAGCGAGCGGCAATATTCCATAAATTCATTAAATAAGTCAGAGTAAGTCGAAGTTCTTAAGACTGAATAGCCGCACATTCCTGGATAGAGGGGATCAAGGTCCTTGAAGTTCTTCTCTTTTACTGACTGAGGAGTTTCATTGAAGACAAAAAATTCGTATTCAAAAGCGAGATTGAAGTCAAGGCCCATCTCGTTCGCTTTTTTTAGGACCCGTTTTAGGACATTCCTCGGGCAAACTGGATGAGGTGACTCGCCGTCTTTTTCAACGAAGTCCGCAATGAAGTAGGGAACGCCCTCATCTTCAAGCCACCTCTCTGACGAAGTATCAATTTTGAAGAGGGCATCGGGATAGGCCGTGTGCCAACCTGTGTATTTTACCCCATTTTCGTATAGAAGATCATTAATGTCCCAACCAAAAATGCAATCACAAAAACTCCCCGTGGACTTGAAGATTGATTTAAACTTATTAAGGCCAAGATATTTTCCTCGGATGACACCATCAATGTCGGTGACGCCAATCTTGACTCTGGTGACGCCTTTGTCTTTGTATTCTTTTATTTTCTCTTCTAAATTTGCGCTCATGAAAAGTCCCTCTATTAATTAAATTTTCGTCTTAAAATGAATTGATTTGCGTCTCGTAACTCCATAAAAGCCGTACTTTGATAAGCTTGATCCAATGCCAGAGTTTTTGAACCCCGTCCATGGGAGGGCCGGGTCAAAATAGTCGCAACGGTTCATAAATACGGTGCCTGTTTCCGCCCTGGCGCCACTTTCTGCGCAAGATCTTTGTTTTTGGTAAACACGGCGCAGGTAAGCCCGTAGTCGCTGTCATTTATCAAATCGATCGCCTCGTCCGCATCATTTACCTTCATTACTGGTATTAGGGGGCCAAAGTTTTCTTCTTTCATTATTTCCATGCTGTGGTCCACTTCCGTAAGAAGGGTCGGTTGGAAGAAAATCGCCTTTTTGAATGGTTTCTTTTTTTCCTCCTGTGATCAGGTTCGCTCCTTTTTTTATGGCGTCCTCGACCTGGGACTCCATTGTTTTGCTGGCCGTGGCGCTGGCCAGAGGCCCAAGAGTTGTTTCGCTATCAAAAGGGTCTCCCCATTTATGCGCCTCAACTAGCTCCTTCATCTTTTCAGTGAAAGCATCATAGATCGCTTCGTGAACATAGATCCTTTCGAGACCGCAGCATGATTGGCCTGAATTAAAAACGGCGCCGTCCACCACCGCCGCGCTTGCGTAATCAAGGTCGGCATCGCTGTGGACATAGGCGCCATCTTTTCCTCCAAGCTCTAAGGCGGGGGTGATAAACTTTTCGCTCGAATGTTTTAGTATTTGGCGCCCGCCTTTAACAGAGCCGGTAAAGACGACGTGATTAATAGGAAGCTTTTCAATGACTTCGCCGGTCACTTCATGACTTAAAATAGAATTATAGAGAAGATTTTCGTGCTCTCCCAAATGATTAAAGGCCCTTTCAAAATGTTGGCCTATTTTTGGCGTCAGTCCTGAATGCTTTAATAAAACAGTATTTCCTGCAATAAGAGCAGGAACAATAGAATTAACGCTAATTAAAAGGGGGTAGTTCCATGCGGAAATAACGAATATGATCCCCAATGGAGCGTGTTCAATGGAGCGCTCAAAGCCCTCTTTACTTGGCAAGGCTCTTCAGGACTCAAAGTGTCTGTGGCGATAGAACACAAGTAATTAGCTCTTTCAAAGAAACCATCGATTTCCCCGCTTGAGTACCTTATAGGGCGGCCCATTTGTTCCGTGATGTCTCTGGCCACTTCGTCTCGATTGTCCTCGAAGTACTTCAATGCTTTCTTTACGAGAAGAACTCTTTCCTCGAGCGGCGCCTGCGCCCATTTTTTTTGAGACTCCTTCAGGCTGGAGACCTTCTCTTTTTGCTCCTGAAGACTTTCAAGCTTAAACTTGCCAGTAACTTCACCTGAATATGGATTTTTGCATTCAATGTGCGCCATCATTTTACTCCTCAAGCTTCAGGTTTCATCTGCGCGAACCATAAATATTACCTATCAGAATCCATAGAGATTAACTATGGGGAGCCATAGGCGCTTAAGTAAATCTAAAGATAATTCAAGCAATGTCGCTCTGTGTCGCCATTTGCATTGCTAGGAGATTTATGGACAATGTTACATGTCAGGAGGGCCCGTGAAGAAATATATTCTTTTTTATGCTGCCATATTGGGACATTGTACAACGTCCCATGCATTGGCCGCGCAGGCGGGCCTGGGCGCCGCTTTTGAAGATGCGGCCAGAAAGGTGAAGATTGGGGGCCGAATACAGGCGGTCGCAGAAACCAACTCGGACACAGAATCGCAAGACGCCTACCTTCGTAGATTAAGGGTCAATGTCCTCTACCGGCCGTGGGACGGGCACCAATTTGTTTATGACATTCGTGATGACAAGGCGAATCAAGAGGACAGAGGGGAAGGGGAATTTAGAATAGGCGACGCCTATTGGAAAATAGATATTGAAAAGAAGTGGGCGAAAAATGTAAAGCTCTTTCGGTCTAAAGTTGATGTCTCCTATTCCCAGACATCAAGCTCCAAAAATCTCTTTAATCCCAATCGGCCAAGTGTCTCCGAACACGCCTCAGACTTTGTTGTTCAAAACCGTCGGGCCACAAACGTTCAAGTTAATGGGAGCTTTGGAAGGTTTGCTTATCAGCTGGCCGTCTCTGATGGGGTCAACTCTGACGACTTAAGTCCCGTTAAAGAGAGCGATCAAAAGGTCTCAGGGATCAACTATCAAAAGTTTACCTATGGAGGAAAGCTTCGATATTTTTTCATCGGCGACGCTAAAAAGAATCAGGTTCAAGACACTTTTTATGGAGAACTGGACACTTTTTCCTTGGGTCTAGGCTATTTTGTAAATGATAAAATAAATATCGCCCTTTCAAATCGGGACATATCAATCCGAAGAACTTTATTAAACGCGGAGCTTTCTTACTCTTATAAAAACTTCAGGCTCTTGGCGGAGTACTTTGAGTTTACGGGCGACTTAATTGACCTAAGCCAGACTCAAGTTTCTGATATCATAGGAGACTCCAATGGACATTATATTCAGGCCGAATATTTAATTGGAAAATGGGCCCCATACTTTGGAGTCGAAGAATTTGATAAGAACGCAGACGAAAGCGGATACGCTCAAAATGCCACATATTTTGGCGTTAATTTCTACGAAAATCTAGAGGCCCGCCGCTACGGAATTGCTTACAACAAAACTGATGAGGAAGAGAATTTAAGCGACGCCGTTTCTGAAAGGCTTTATGCCTATATTATGGTCAATTTTTAAATTCGCTAATTCAAACTAGAAGTTCAAATGCAGTCTTGTGCCAAAAAACTGCGCGTTTTTATTTTTCTTATTGTAATTAAAGTTTTGGACATTTTGAAAGTCAAAACTTAAGGAGCTATAATAATTGAGCGCGAAGCGATAAAAGCATTCGTATAAAATCTCGTCCGCATAGTTTCCGAGGCCTATGCCCTCAGCTCTATCAAAAAAACTCACATAGCCCTTTTCATGGGCCTTCCTGTGATTTCCAGTTAAACGCCCCCTCTCAAAAGCGAGCCCAAAAGCGTCAGCTTCGCGTTTCCAGAATAGACCTTGAACAGAAAAACCAAGCAGGAGTGAAGTGTCCATGTCTTGGTAATGCCTCACATCTCTGTCATCGTCCTGCATTCCGTATTTGGCGAAGAAGTCTAGCCCTTTGAGCTAGCCCGTGGTTGATATTTATCCCCATGCCCCTTTTGTCTTTATGGTCCTCATTTTCAGGTGTGTTTATTTTTGAAGCGTCAGAGGTAAAAAAATCGCCAGAATTGCTAAAAGAGCCATATTCGCCTTTGTTCACGAACCCATAAATTTGGTAAAAATTCTCAAGTCCCTGGCCCACTTTGGCTCCCACCTTAGACCATATACCAAAGAGCTTTTACTATGGACATTGTCCAAGTCGGCGTCCGAGGAAAATAGCCCAATGTCGAGCCCCCAAGCGTCTTTTTCTGCCCCAATGTGAGCCCCGTATGTATAGCCATGCCCGCGAAGGTCCTGAGCATAATCAAAGGCGCCATTATTATTAACGGCCTGATTTAAAAATTGGGTGGACTGATCGGAGACGGCGATTCCCTGGTCAAAAAAGTCGTTAACTCCCATCTTGCCTATGTCCACTTTTAATTGGAGGTAATGATCTCTAAAGAACTCGTGATGGTAAAAAAGTTTCGCCAAATAAATCTCGTGAGGACTTTTCGCGTCCTCCATAACATCATTATTGACCATTGCGCCGCCCTGCAGAGAAGCGTCAACGCCAGCGCCGTTTGCGTATTGCAGGTCCGCAAATACAAATCCATTTTGCAACTCTTTCTTTGAGGCCGAAATCGGCAGAAATGGTCGCCGAGCCAGGCGCATGGTCTTTGAAGGAGCTGGTTTGATAAATAAAGGTAAGTTGGGTCGTAAAAATTGAGATCGCAAGTAAGGCGCTCTCGTTTTCAAGTTTCTCTACACGAGCCTCTAATTCAGACTGCGCATGACTAAACAGGGCGCATAATAGCACAATCAAGGCGAATATACTAAAACGTTTTTCGGATGCATGCCCTTAGAATTATTTCAAAGACTTAATTTAATTTAATAAGGTTGAGCAGTCAAACATAAGTTTGATGGGACGTGGTCGGAAATAAAGGACTCAATAAAAAAGGCCTCAAAAGTTGGGACTCGATGGGCATGACCTTAAGCGCATACAAAAGAAAGTTAAGCGAGAGGCGGGCATCCAGATGTTTATATCGGGTGGTTTAAGAGAGGGAGCTGACCTATCTCGCCTTGCAGTCCATATAGTCTCTAAAATAAAAGCCTTCGAGGGTCGCCTCGAGGTGCCCATTCATTTTGTTGGGCCGGTTTAGGATGTCCGAGTTTCTAAAAGAAATGATCGCCGGTCTCTGCTGGCCGTAAAAATAGAATGAAGTGACTCTATTCCCGCGGTCTATGCTTCCCGCGTAACCTTGGCGAAGCACACTATGGTGTTTACGTCTCTGATCCAGACATGGGTCGAGCGGTCTCCCTCAAGATCAATTGTGAGCCTATAATTGCGAACGTCACAATTGTACTCTCTTGCATTGAGAGAGACGCTTAAAAGCGCGAAGAAGATGACAGTGAGCATTTTCATGAGTTCTTCCTTTTTTTTTCTATGCTTTGCTTTTATCCCCTTTTAAGGGAAATACAATCAGGCCGAGTAGTTTTTACATAGTTTCTATTAGTTCAATTAGAACTTTAAGCTCAAAGGGCTTCTTCACTATTTTTAAGTTTTTTAGGGGAAGCTCTAACGTGTCGAGGTATTTGTCAGCGCTACAAAATATTATTGGTATGGACTCGTTTGATTCTCTAATTTTAGAGACGACTTTCACTCCGTTAAGCTTGGGCATTCTATAGTCCACGAGAATATGTCCGGAGCTTCATCGAAAAAGGCCAAAAGACCTGCCTCGCCGTCATTGGCGAGCGTGCAGGTATAATTTTTCATTCGAAAGAAAAGACCTAATGTGCTGCGGATGGCCTCGTCATCATCAATAATCAAAATCTTTTTCACTCCGACTCCAGTATAGGAAGATTAATTCTTAAAACTGACCCTTTTCCCTTCTCACTTTCCACATTTATTTCGCCTTGGTGTTCTTCTATTATCCAAGAGCTTATGTACAGTCCTATTCCCAGGCCTCCTATGGCCTCATTTGTATAGGCCCAGCTTAAACGGCCTGAAAATTCCGCGCATTTCGCTCTCGTGTCATCCCAATTCCTTCGTCTTTTATAGTTATCTCCGCCGTATGGTCCTCTTTCTTTTTAAGCTTGACCTCAATAGGGCCCTTTCCTGGGGTGTATTTTATTGCGTTTCCTATGAGATTGTCCACGACCTGTCTGACTCCGTGGCCTGTCAAATAGGCAAATAATTCCGTCTTCAATTTCGCAGATCAGTTTTAATCTTTGCTGTCTTTCCTATCTTTAGGTCTGTAGGAGTCGATGGACTTCATGACCACTTCCGAGAGGCTTTCTTTACGAGGCTTAATTGTTAAACGAGCGCTTTCAACTCTTGAAAAGTCAAGAAATTCTTCAAGGAGCTCGTCCAGTCTTTCGGAGGAATCATTTCCAATGGCAGTAAATTGCTGAATTTTCTCAATCGAATCATCATCAAGATTCCCTTCTCCTAAGATGAAAGAGGTCGCTTCTAGAGACGTTTTTATTGCTGTAAGAGGAGTCTTAAGTTCATGAGACGCGATCGATAAAAAGGAGGCCTTGTTTTGATCAAGCTCCTTTTTTTCTTTTATGCAGGTGTTAGTGCCAATCCAACAAAGGATTTCGCCCTCTTTATTTTTTTCTGCCTGTCCTTTGACCCAAAACCAGCCCCACTTTCCTTCACTATTCCTGATCTGAAGCTCTACCTCAAAATGATCTTCTCCTAAGGAAATGGCCTTGTCCCAGGCGCAGTTCAGCTTCTTGAGGTGTTTAGGTTTTAAAAAAGTTTTCCAACTGTGAGGTTCCAGACCGTCAGTTGAACTTCGGGTGTAGTCATACCAGACCTTGTTGAAGTACTCCATCTCCTTTTTTGGAGAGGCCCGCCAAACCATGTGGGGCACTGAGTTTGCTAGGTTTTCATACCGCTCCAATACTTCAAGCCGCGTCTTAAGAACTTCTTCCTCTTTCTCTTTTTTTCTTTGGATTTCTATCAGTTTTGATTGATGCTCTAGCTGCCTTTTGGCGCTGAAGAGCTCCACAAAAACCTGGACCTTTGATCGCAGGATGTCTGGATTAAAGGGCTTGAATATATAATCTACCGCTCCCGACTCATATCCGCGATGAATAAAGCTTTCTTCTTTAGTGATTGCAGTCACAAAAATTATAGGCACAAAGCGAGAGCGCTTTCTTTCCCTAATTAGTTTGGCGGTCTCGAAGCCGTCCATCCCAGGCATTTGGACATCGAGAAGGACAAGCGCAAAGTCCTCATTAAGCATGCACTTTAGGGCCTCTTCTCCTGAGTTTGCGGTGACAAGTCGATAATTATCGTTCTTTAACACCGTCTCTAGAGTAAAAACACCTTCTGGGCGGTCGTCAACAAGGAGGATATTGGCCCTGCCAAGGCTAAGCATCTAGTAGCTCCTGAGCATGCTGGTCCACCCAGTGACTCATTACTGTTAAAAGCCTTTCCGGTATGACCGGTTTAGTCACATAATCAGAAGCTCCGGCCTCTAGACAGTTCTTCTTGTCTTCTTCCATCGCCTTTGCTGTTAGGGAGATGATAGGCTTATTTTTAAAATCTTCAATTTTCCTAATTCTTCTTATTGCCTCTAGCCCGTCCATCTCAGGCATCATAACGTCCATTAGAACTAAGTCTACGGAGGGGTCTTTTTTGAGGGCCTCAATACCAAGTTTGCCATTTTCTGCGTATGAGCAATCAATGCCATACTCCTCAAGCAGGCTTGTGATGGCGTAGATATTTCTCATATCATCGTCCACAATCAACACCTTAACTCCGTCAAAGTTTAAATCCTCAAGCTTTTTAGAAGGCAATTGCATGAGCTCTTCGACCTCTCCCCGGTGGGAAATAGACTCGGCATAATGGTAGCTTGTTGGCATATAAAGAGTGAATTCACTGCCTTTTCCTGGTTCGCTTTCAACAAGGATGGTGCCGCCTAAAAGTCCAGCTATCTCTCTAGTGATGGTCAGGCCAAGGCCCGTCCCACCGTACTTTCTGCTTGTTGTGCCGTCGGCCTGCTGAAAGGCCTCAAATATAAGCTTTTGTTTGTCCTTCGGAATGCCAATACCTGTGTCCTTCACTGAGAAGGATATGACTTGCTTGGCCTCTTTAAGAGACTCTAAGTCAAAGGTTTTCGATCGGTCAGAAGTGCTGATTTTGAGAACGACCTTGCCTTTTTCGGTGAATTTAAAGGCGTTAGAGAGGAGGTTTCTTGTGATCTGGTGGAGCCTATCGATATCGGTGTAAATTGAGTCGGGGACATTCTTGTCGACCTCGACAGCAAAATCTAGCGACTTATGTTCGGCCACAGGTTTAAAGGTCTGCTCCAAGTACTCTTGGACCTTAGGAAGAGACACATCTTTAGGCTCCAGCCTCATCTTTCCTGCCTCAACTTTTGAAAGGTCTAGGATTTCGTTAATCAAGGTGAGCAGGTCAGATCCAGAAGTATATATCGTTCTAGCTGCCTTCACTTGATCACCTGTGAGTTGGCCGCCTTTATTTTCGGCAAGCATTCTCGATAGAATCAACAAACTATTTAACGGTGTACGAAGCTCATGGGACATATTCGCTAAAAACTCTGACTTATATTTAGATATAAGCGATAGCTGCTCCGCCTTTTCTTGCATAGAGCTTCTCGCAAGCTCCACTTCCTGGTGTTTTACTTCCAGAAGCTTGGCCTTCTCTTCCAATTCATCGGTCTGGACTTCCAATTCAACATTGGACTTTTTGAGCTTTTCAAGCAGTTCTTCTGTCCTCATGTTAGAGGCGTTCATATTGAGAACGACGCCTATTAGTTCCATCAACTGATCAAAGAAGGTCAGATGGTTATTGCTGAAAGTGTCAAAAGAAGCAAGCTCAATCACAGCTTTTAGTTCCCCCTCAAATAAAATGGGCAGAATAACAATATTATTAGGAGTCGCATTTATAAGAGTGGACTCAATCTTTACGCTTTCAGCTTTTACCCCCTCAATGATAATTTTTTTCTTCTCAAAAGCGCATTGCCCCACAAGTCCCTGCTTGTACTTATAGGACTTTTTCATATCGAGCTCTTCGTCAAAGGCGTAACTTGCAATCAGGTTCAACTCGTCTTTTCCGCCCTCAAGATCGGCGAGATAAAAGGCGCCGTAGGTTCCGTTAACTAGGGGAGTGAGCTCTGACATAATGAGCTGGGCCACCGCGCTAATTGATCTTTGGCCCTGCATCATACTGGAGAAGCGAGCAAGGTTTGTCTTGAGCCAGCCTTGCTCGTTGTTTTTTTGAGTCGTGTCCTTCAGGTTCGCGATCATCTGGTTAATATTGTCTTTTAGCGCCGCGACCTCTCCTTGTGCCTGAACTGAAATGGATCTCGTTAGGTCGCCTTCAGTAACCGCCGTCGCGACTTCCGCAATCGCCCGCACCTGAGAAGTGAGGTTTCCAGCAAGCTGGTTAACGTTGTCAGTGAGCGACTTCCAAGTTCCCGAAGCGCCCGGAACTTTCGCCTGGCCGCCAAGTTTTCCTTCAATACCGACCTCCCTTGCCACGGTGGTGACCTGGTCGGAGAAGATTCTAAGGGTGTCGGTCATACTATTAATTGTGTCACCAAGGGCGGCGACCTCGCCTTTTGCGTTTAGCATTAGTTTTTGATTCAGGTCCCCGTTTGCGACCGCGGTCACAACGCGGATAATCCCCCGAACCTGTTCTGTTAGGTTTGAGGCCATGACGTTAACGTTGTCAGTAAGGTCTTTCCAAGTGCCGGAAACGCCTGGAACTTTTGCTTGCGCGCCTAGTTTCCCTTCAATCCCGACCTCAGAAGCGACGGTGGTAACTTGGTCGGCGAAAATTTTAAGCGTGTCGGTCATGCTGTTAATAGTTTCACCGAGCGCCGCAACTTCACCTCTCGCGTTTAGAACTAGCTTTTGATTGAGGTCTCCCTCGGCGACCGCGGTCACAACGCGGATAATCCCCCGGACCTGTTCTGTTAGGTTTGAGGCCATGACGTTAACGTTATCGGTAAGGTCTTTCCAAGTGCCGGAAACGCCTGGAACTTTCGCTTGCGCGCCTAGTTTCCCTTCAATCCCGACCTCAGAAGCGACGGTGGTAACTTGGTCGGCGAAAATTTTAAGCGTGTCGGTCATGCCATTAATCGTGTCAGCAAGGGCCGCAACTTCGCCCTTCGCATTTAGCATTAGTTTTTGATTCAGGTCGCCCTCCGCGACCGCGGTCACAACGCGGATGATCCCCCGGACCTGTTCTGTTAGGTTTGAGGCCATGACGTTAACGTTATCAGTAAGATCTTTCCAAGTGCCGGAGACCCCTTTAACATAGGCCTGACCGCCTAGTCGTCCTTCGGTCCCAACGTCCTTTGCGACCCGAGTGACCTCTGCCGCGAATGAGTTGAGCTGATCGACCATGGTGTTAATAACTTCCTTAATCTGGAGAATCTCACCTTTGGCGTCCACCGTAATTTTCTGTCCGAGGTCACCACTTGCAATTGCTGTCGCGACCTTTGAAACGTCTCGCAGCTGAACTGTAAGGTTGGAGGCCATGGCGTTAACGTTTTCTGTGAGGTCTTTCCACATTCCAGAGACGCCCTTAACATGGGCCTGCCCGCCCAGCTTTCCCTTCGGTACCAACTTCTTTTGCCACCCTGTTAACTTCCGCCGCAAAAGAGGAGAGCTGGTCGACCATTGTGTTAATGGTGTCTTTTAGTTCAAAGATCTCGCCTCGAGCGTCAACTGTGATCTTATGGGAGAGGTCGCCTTTTGCGACCGCTGTGGTCACTTTTGCGATGTTACGAACTTGGTTGGTGAGATTACCGGCGAGATTATTAACATTATCTGTAAGGTCCTTCCAAATGCCGGAGACCCCCTTAACATTTGCCTGCCCGCCTAGCTTTCCTTCGGTCCCAACTTCTTTTGCCACCCGGGTAACTTCCGCCGCGAATGAATTGAGCTGGTCGACCATGGTGTTGATGGTGTTCTTTAGTTCTCTGATTTCGCCTTTTGCGTCGACTGTAATCTTTTGAGAGAGGTCGCCGTTGGCGACCGCTGTCGTAACTTTGGCGATGTTTCGGACCTGTTCAGTGAGGTTGGAAGCGAGAACGTTAACGTTATTTGTTAAGTCTTTCCAGGTGCCTGAGACGTTTGAAACGTTGGCCTGCGCACCCAGTCGTCCTTCGGTCCCAACTTCTTTAGCGACCCTGGTAACTTCCGCCGCAAAGGATGAAAGCTGGTCCACCATCGTGTTAATGGTGTCTTTAAGCTCGAAAATCTCGCCTTTGGCGTCGACCGTAATTTTTTGAGAAAGGTCTCCCTTGGCAACCGCCGTGGTCACTTTGGCGATGTTACGAACCTGATCCGTAAGGTTTCCTGCGAGGTTATTAACGTTATCTGTGAGGTCTTTCCAAATGCCGGAAACGCCCTTTACATTTGCCTGGCCGCCTAGTTTCCCTTCGGTACCAACTTCTTTTGCCACCCGGGTAACCTCGGAAGCAAATGAGTTCAGCTGGTCCACCATATTATTCACGGTAAGGCCCATTCGAAGGTAATCGCCTTTAAGGGAGCGGCCATCGATTTCTAGAGACATTTTTTTTGAGAGGTCGCCTTTGGCGACAGAGGTGATCACGCCCGCAAATTCGTTAGTGGGCTGAATAACGTCAGTGATAAGCGTGTTAATGGAGTGAATGTTCTGGGCCCATCCGCCTTTGGTATAACCAATAAAGGCCCTTTCGCCCATTTTTCCTTCTCGGCCGACCTCTGTGGCTATTCTCGTGATTTCATTAGTTGTGTCTTGATTGAGTTCAACAATGTCATTTATAAGTTCGGCAATTTCGTTAATGACCCCAGACCCTTCCAGTGAGGCCCTTGCGGTAAAGTCACCTCGTTTGATGGCCTTTAAGGTCCTATGTATTTCAGCTAATTGATCAGCTTGCGAGGAGCTAGAAGTTTGTTGCGGGCGAGTGGGGGCGAGGACCGCGCTCTTTGCCGCCTTTGATGATGGTGTTTTAGCTCTTCGACTCAAAAAACCTTTCATTAGAACTCCAATGGAAATAAATGTTAAAAAAAATGAAACCGGACATGGTGGTTATTACCTTCATTCGATGCCCTGAGCAAAGAAATACTAAATGAAGCTTAAGAATCTAAGGTATGTCTAAGGGAAAAGTCTAAGGTATGGTGAAAAGTACAATTAGTTAAGCTATGAGAATTAGGCGCGCCGTAGAGGGAATGTCACAGTGAAGGTGGTGCCTTGCCCCTCCACCACTATTAAACTCAATTGTCCCTTTCATATCATTTACTAGCCGATAACAAATAGTCATGCCAAGTCCAGTCCCTCCAAATTGGCGGCTGATTTTGGCGCTTTCCTGCGTGAATTCTCGGAAAAGCGAATTCTTGTATTCCTCTTTTATTCCTTTGCCTGTGTCTTGAATAGAGAAGGTGACATGGTTCAGATCAAGGCCAACAGAGAACTGAATATGCCCCGCAGTAGTGAACTTCACCGCGTTGGTCAGGATGTTCGAAAGCACCTGCCTTAGCCTAAAAGCGTCTACGGAAATCAACTGGTCATTAACTTCTTCAAGGCCATGAACTTTCCATTGAAGGTTCTTGCCTAAAACAAGACGCTCTCCATAAACGATAAAATCTTCGCAGATATTTTTGATAGGAGTATCGACCATTTCATAGGTCATTAGATTATGTTCCATTTTGGCCATATCAAGGACTTCGTCCACTAGCCTGCTCATGTCCTTAACGGAAGAGTCTAACATTTTATCAATCTCAAACTCCTTCACGCTTTCCGGGTCCAATCGCATTAGCTCTACAGAGCTCATGATCGCGGTGATGGGGGTCCTAAGCTCATGGGCCGAAAAAGTTGAGAAGGTACTTTTTCGACTCCAGCATCCTTTCGATTTCTTTGTTTTTTTTTATCAGGGACTGATTGAGAATCCTTACATGCGCGGACTTTTGCCTGGCCGTTTGACGGTAATAAAACCTTCTGCCCTCTTCTTTCGTCAATTTCATAAAAATAAACGAAAAGGTCAGCTGGCCCTCTTCAGGCGAAACTTTAAGCAGTTTATACCGGCCTTGCGGCCTAAAATTCTTTTCTCTTACTATGAATCGCTCATTAAATTCGATTAAATAAGACCCGTATTGCTCTAGTAGTTCCCCTAAAAGCCTTTCTAGCTCTTCACAGGCTCCGAAAATTTTCTCTCTTTCGACGCCCTTCTCGGACGACAAGTCGTGGACAATTTCTTGAAAGATACCTATTTCTTCGGGACCAAAAATTGGGTAAGGCAGGTGAGACTCAGGCATTGCTCGTCTCCAGCCTCTTTGATGCCTTAATGAATGTTCCATTCTTGTCTGAGGTGATCTCAAAATGATCTGATAGGCGCTTTATAGAGGGAAGGCCCACCCCAAAGGACTTTTTTGTGCTGAAGTTGTCCTTCATGGCGAGTTCAAGGTCTGGAATGCCAGGGCCTTTGTCTTGAGAAGTCATCTCAATAAGCCCAAAATCTGCATTTGAGGAGACAATAATTTCTATTTTTCCCTCTTTAGCATACTTTATAAGATTAGTGCACATTTCGGAGATTATTGTCACGGCCTTGCAAAGACCGACCCTCTCAAGCCCAAGCCTAAGGCCTAGGTCAAACACGGCATTTACGGCCTCAAGATGATCTTCAGATTTTCGAATTTCTCTCTCAATTTTATGCTTATTCAAGGGCCACCAGCCCTTCCGAAACAAGTTGGGGGCTCCATCGCGCCAAGCTTAAGGAAACTCTAGGAGTCACGTTTTTTAGAACGACCTTCTTTCCCAGCAAGCGCAAGGCCTTAATCGGCCTGAAAAAGGCTTTGCGACTCCCTCATGCCCAGAAAATTGACCCTTGAGAAGTCGATAAAGACCTTAGTCAATTGACGCTCATTTAAAATTTTCTCCATTGGAGATATTAAGTGCTGAGCGCAGTCCAAGGCGCTCTCGTGAGAGACGTAAAACGTCAAAGTGTTTTGAGCGAAGTTTAAATAATTCAATGGCCATCGCCTTTAATAATGCTATAACCGTTGCCTTTTAAGCAGTATGCAAGGGCGCTCTGAATGGTCGTGCGTGTGGTCACTTTTGAAAAGTCTAGATTCAGAGAGACCATTGAATGGGCGACGGTCGGAGTGAGGCCGCAGAAAACGGCCTCGCAGCCCATAAGGGACGCGGCAGCATTGAGGTCAAATAGGTGCTTTGAAACTGATGAGTCAATCGCATGCACGCCCGAAATGTCCACGACCAAATAAGTGGCGTCAGTCTGTTGAATTTTTGTGAGCGCATTGTCAATCACAGCTTCTGTTCTGGCCGAGTCTATAAAACCAGCAAACGAAGTAAAAAGAATCCCGTCCCATAGATTGGTGACCTGAGTAAGATGTTTGAAGTCATTTGATTTGCTGATTTCTTCCACGATACCTTCCTTATTCTGATGAGTGTTTAATTGACTAGATTATAAACTAAATAAAAATTTAGAATATCAGGAAAGTTCTTCTGAGTTAAAGCAGACTAAAGACGTCTGAAGATCAGTGGAGGGCCTGTTCCACAGTCCCAATGAGAATCTCTTTATTAACGGGCTTTGACAGGTAAGCTTCGTATCCGCTTCTCAGCGCTCTTTCCTTGTCCTCATCTTGAGCAAAGGCGGTAAGGGCGATGGCGGGAATATGCGTGCCCTGGGCGCGCTCCTTTGATCTTACTTCTTTGATTAACTGGTAACCGTCCATTTCTGGCATGGCTATATCGCTGATAAGCACATCTGGACGCTCGGTTCTTATCTTCTTTAGAGCGTCTTCGGCCGAAGAAGCTGTGATGACTCTCGCCTTATATGATCTTAAAATTCTGGCAATGAGATTCAAAGACTCCGACTCATCATCAACGGCCAGGATTGAGATGTCGTGAAGATCATGGCGCTCTATCTGTTCAAGCTTCTCTTTTTCTTCTACTGGACCAGACTTCGCCGTCAAACTAACGATGGGAAACTTAACGGTAAAAGTCGCGCCTTTGCCCTTCCCTTCGCTATCAGCGCTGACTTCGCCCCCGTGCAAACTCACCAAATGAGAGACGATTGAAAGACCAAGGCCCAGGCCTCCCATGTTTCTAGTGGAGCCAATCTCTTCTTGCTTAAACTTCTCAAAAATATGAGGCAAAAATACTGGATCAATTCCTTTGCCGGTGTCGCGCACTTTTACCAAACAGTTCTGGCCTTCGACGTTCGTGCTCACCAAGACCTTTCCTCCAGGAGGTGTAAACTTGATGGCATTGGAAAGAAGGTTCCAGAATATCTGGACCAATCGGGTCTTGACGCCCATTATGATACATTGAGAAACGTCTTGGAAGACAAGTTCTACCCCTTTCCTTTTTGCCTCGAGCTTGACGCTTCCGAGAGCCGTGTCTATAGCGTTCACCACCTTGAGGGGCCTTGGTTCATAGGCTATTTTTCCGGATATAATTGAAGAGATGTCTAAAATGTCTTCTATGATGGCGCCTTGAGTTTTTGCGGACCTATAAATTGACTCCACCTGCTCTCTTTGGTCAGCGCTTAGATCGGTCTCCAAAAGAAGTTCTGAGTGCCCGTGGATGACGCTTAAAGGTGTTCTTAATTCGTGGGAGACTGTCGCCAAGAATTCGTCCTTTAGCCTATTTGCTAATTGGGCCTCATTAAATAAAAGGGTGTTCTCGAGGGCCACGGCCCCCATTTTCCCAAGGTGCCTCAAAAGAGGGGCTTTTTCTTCATACAGCCCGCTTCGGTCCTCCCTACTCACAAGACACGCTATTGCGTACAGCTTTCCTCTGGAGGAAATGGGGACGGCGGCGTAACTTTTAAAGATATCGCTGTTCTCGGCCTTTCCGTGAACGAGATCGTCATTCTTGCGCACTTTCTTTCCAATGTCTTCAGCAAGGACAAACTGAGAGGCAAGGCCCTTCGTCCTTTGTTTTGTCATTCCAGTTGAGCTTGTGAACTTTTTTGAGGGAATGACGAGTTGTTGATTTCCCTCTTCCTCAAAATAATCAATGACGCAGAAGTCAGCGAAGTTGTCGGCCATGTAAGTTCCGAATTTTTTTAAATTGGTTTCTGTCTCTAGGCTCGTCGCAAACTCTTCGCCCGCCCTTGCTATGATGGAGTTGTCCTTTGCCACTTCTTTTGTTTCTTTCTGACTAATGCTTAGTTGCCGATTGTTTCTGGTCAGTCTGACCATAAAAAAGAGACAAAGAAAACTTACTATTGATCCCAAGATGAGGACCAGCCAGCTGTATTTCTGATTATAGGTTTTTTCCAACTTAGGAAGGCTAAAGACGGTCATTTTCCAAGTGGCCCCTGCCAGCTCAAAGTTTTCGCTCGCGCTTAGTAGGGGCCTGTGATTTTTTGGACCGTAAAGATTAAGTGAGTTGAAAAGCTCATTGTCGCCTTTTAGATGTCCTATGCTCACCCCGACTGATTCGTCAAAGTTGTTAAATTCGTTGATGACCGTTTCGAAGAAATGATCGGTGTTAAATAGCCCAAAAACGAAGCCTTGAATCGATTTAATTCTAATGGCCTCCGTGGCGGGGGAGTCGGGGTTCTTATAGACTGGGCAGAAGACAAAAAAACCTTTTACATTTTTTACTTTCTTAAGCTCAAAAATATTCTTTTTATCAGCGAACTCACTTGTGATTATAGGGCGCGCCTCGAGTAAAGCGCTCATTTGAGCCTTCGCAAGCTCGGAATTGTTCATCAGGTCGTATCCGATGAGAGGTTGGAGTTGATCGTAATAGGGCTCAATGTATTGGACTGGGGTATAGATTTTAGCTTTTTTGGCTTGCGGCCAGACTTTATAATTTTTTTCCTCTGCGCTGATCGCTTTTATATAAGAGTCTAGGCGTCCTGAAGGCACATACTCTGAATAACCAATGGCCGTCATGCCTGGATACTGGTCTTTAATTCCCATATGTCGGGAATAAACTTTGAATTCCTTTTTGCTAACATTTTCGCTTGCCGTAAACAACGCCGCCGCTTGCTGCAGGGAATTATTGTAATACTGCAAACGAGTGGAAATCGAGCTCACTACTTGGTTTTTAAGACGGTTAAATCTTTCGTGATTATAGTCTTCTGTGAGGTTATAGGTATATCGGCTTCCAATTATGGTCGCTGTAATAAGAACGAGAAACAGCAAAAAAGGCGTGGCGCCTTTAGGTAGTTTCGTTTTAGTCCTTTTTATCTTAACTTCCATTGGGCTCCTTGAGTGAGAATTATATCAAGGGCGTTTACATAAAGACGATGAACATGGCCTAGACTAAACGAAGCCAAAGCTTTGCCAAAGTTTATAACTAGGCCTTAAGCTGTTTATAATTGCTTGCGAATAAATGAGGAGCGTTAAATGAAAGTGGTTGTGATAGGCGCCGGTTTTGGCGGAGTGCATGCGGTGAAGGAGCTGGCCAAAGACCGAAGCCTTGAAATCGTTCTTATCGACAAAAGAAATTATCATCTTTTTCAGCCCTTCCTGTATCAAGTCGCCACCGCTGGGCTCAGCCCCGCAGATATTTCCGTTCCGGCCCGTTCTATATTCAGAAAACAGAAAAATGTCGAAGTGGTGATGGGGACTGTAACAAGGATCGATTCGACAAATAAGGAAGTCCACACTGAGGACGGAAAAGAGCTCCCTTATGATAAGTTGATCGTTGCCGCGGGCGCCAAAAACTTCGTTTTTAACCCGGACTGGAAACCTTATGTTTTGGGAATGAAAAGCGTCCAAGAGGCGCTGGCCATAAGAAAAAGGCTTCTCATGTCATTTGAATGCGCAGAGGTGGAGCCTGATCCAAAAAGAAAAAAGGCCCTTATGACTTTTGTCATTATTGGCGGTGGCCCCACCGGCGTGGAGCTTGCCGGATCTATAGCCGAGTTGGCCCGTTTTTCTTTGGCCCAAGACTTTAGGGCAATCAACCCTAGAGACGCGAGGGTCATTCTCATTGAGGCGGGAGAAAGGGTCTTGTCCACTTTTAGTCCAAAGCTATCAGAAAAGGCAAAGATTGGGCTTGAGAGATTGGGCGTTTCTGTGTGGCTAAAAAGCAAAGTGACAAAAATCTCAGAGGGCAAAGTTGAGCTTGACGATGACACCATCGGCTCAAACACCATTATTTGGGCTGCGGGGGTCACCTCTGTCAACTTGGACGAAGACCTTGGCATGGAGCCTGAAGTGGACCTCGCAAAGGGAAACAGGGTTCCCGTAGACGCCAATTTGGAAGTCAAAGGGCTAAAGGACGTTTTTGCCATAGGAGACTTGGCCGTCAATCAAGAGGATCCGCTTCCCGGCATAGCTCCAGTGGCCATTCAGCAAGGCTCGCATGTTGGAAAAGAGCTCAGGAGGACATTTCAGGGCAAAGAGTACAGGCCTTTTAAGTACAAAGATAAGGGCCAGATGGCGACGATCGGAAGGAGTCGCGCGATCGCGGAAGTCGGAAACTTAAAAGTCACAGGTCTTGTGGCCTGGTATCTTTGGGTCTTTGTGCATATTTACTTTTTAATAGGCTTTAGAAATAGAGTTTCAGTATTGCTTCAGTGGCTCTGGTCTTATATCACCTTTAAAAAAGGCGCCAGGATAATAAACTAAAAAGGCCGCTTGAAAGGCGGCCTTGCATATTATAAAAGTTCTCGTAGTTCTTTGTCGCTCAAGCGCGGGTGATAAGGGTTTTCACCAGATCTCTTCTGCGACTTTCTTTCATTTTCACCATAGACATGGCCCTTAAACTGGTCTTTAAAACTTTGCCCGCTGAAGGCCTCCAACTCGGACCTAAAGAGCTCGGTGGTGATGTTTTGGTGGACATAAGCAGAGTAAACTTCTCTAAGAAAGCCTTCTAGACCTCCTCGCGATTCTAGCCTGGAGTTGAGATAGGCCATAAACTTCGCCCCCTCATTATAGGCCTTTCTGTCTGTCGTTCTTTTGTATTGAGAAAAACCTGACATCTTGGCCGAAGAGTATCTTAAAGTTTCATGGCTTTGGTAGCCATCGTCTCTCCAGCTAGCAATCGCCTCATCCAGCCAACCTGAGTTTCCGCTTACAGGCATCACTCCTCTTGCGAAGTAGCTATGAGTGAGCTCGTGTCCAAGAGCGTATAGCGAAGTCATTGTGGCCCCGCTGTATTCCATGCCGCCCGACCCTGCGAGGTAAACCGTCAGACTAGGGTGAGACCATGCTCCAAACTTTTCCTCTAGCTCATTTAAGACGTCTTCTATTTTTTTCCTTAATTCCCCAAAGGTTAAAGCTTGAACGCGGAGTAGGCGACAACCGGAATTAGTTCACCAGCTGACTGAGCGAAAGTCGAATTCTTCTTTTTTAAATTCGTCTTTTTGGGTCAAGTGAAAGAAAAGAGAAGAAGCGGTGAAGTAATCAGGGAATTTTATGACAAAGCTATTTTTGTCAGTCTGGAGAACGTCCCCATTCGTGAAGACTTCATGGGCAGAAGAGCTATTGGTGATGTTGACTTTGATCTCCATGGCATACTGGTCATACTCAAAATTGGTCGGAAGGTACTGTTCAAGATAGCGCCTATCTGACAAGTCGCTCATCCAAAAGGCCGAGCTCACTCCATTGCCTTTAAATCTCAAGTTCTTTGTTAGTGGGACCTGTAATCTGCAGGGTATGCTCGCCAGCTTGGACGATTTCCTTGAGCGACCTTAAATCTAGTCTCATTGTCTGGGTCTTGCGCTTCCGAAACTCGGACTAATTTCCCGTCAAGCTTTGCCACAGTTGGCGTCTCCACCATGTCAAAGATAGGACTTCCTTCGCTTTCTTGGGCAAACTGTATCGTGGCCTCAAACCGGGCCTCCTTTGCCTCCACATCGTAGGTTATCTCGTAGGAGGCCGCGGTGGAAGTCCACAAAAACATTCTTTCCGAAGTTCTGTGGAGCGACATCAAGGTTATTGAAAATAGGCAGGGCAAGCAGACCCAGAGGGAAGGCAAGCAAGAAAAGGGCTTTCATATGACTCCTTAAGTAGTGTGTAATATTTACCAAATCATAGCCCTTCCCATTGGCTTTGGAAAACAGGTGAAAGTATTTGTGAGAAGTCTTTAGAAATATGAAATTTGCCATGTCTAGGCCCTGTTAAAGGCCGTCTGTAAAATGTGCAGGCCAATCTGATTTACGACCCCATTGGTTTTTCCTATGTTATGCACCTTGTAATTCTTGGATGATAAAAGGAATAATTATGAAATTAATCGCCTTACTTTTCTTGGGCGCCACAGGTCTTCTCGCAAGCGACAACTTTGTGGGAGACAATGATCCGCGCTTCATAGCCCCAGAAGCTCAAGCTCGATTTTCTGACCTCCCCCTTAAGGGCCCAATTGACCCCGGACAAAACGCCTTGGGCAAATTCGTTCTGGCCGAATATATATGGGGGGATCGCTTTTCGTTGGAATGAAAATTATAATGAAGAGCCTAGCTTTGCCCTTTACCATTACCAAGTCGATGAGATCGATGAGGAGATTGAAGAGCTTGAAAAATCTCTTTTTAAAGAGGCCAATAGCGTCCAGGAAAATAAGCGCATTGTCTCTCGCATGCTTGAGCTTAAAAAAGAGAAACGAGCCCTTATCTCCAAGAAGTCCGCTCAGCATCAGCGGTATTTTTTTGATATCAATCGGCTTAATAGAGCTTCCGAGGCGGCCCGTCTCTCCCAGGAGCAACTGGACAAACTCTCTCCTACTGAGAAATACGATATTTACAAATGGATGGAGTCAGGCAAAGACAACTCGATGACTTTGACTGAGGACGTTTTAGACCACACCAATGCTTATGACGCCTACTGGGAAGGCATATGCCACGGCTGGACTAGCGCGGCGCTGGAATTTGCGGAGCCTGAGCCTCAAACTATCACCGGCAGAGGCGTCACCTTGAACTTTGGATCTTCCGACTTAAAAGGCCTTTTGAGCTACTATCACGCCGCCATCACCAAAAATTGGATCACCAATAAAAAGGTCGCCACAGGCAGGGTGGGGGAAAGGTGTGAAGTCGCATTCTCTAAGCATGCTTGGTTTATGAGAGACGGCAAAGAGTATTATAAAACAATAAACAATGGCAGAGTCTATACCCATGAAGTTCCCGCAGATTGCGTGGACACCGACCCAGGAGCTTTCCACATCGTCCTTGCGAATATGATTGGCATTAAAAACCAAGGGTTTTCGGCAGAGATGGTAAGAGACAAAGAAATTTGGAATCAGCCTGTGTTACAAATACGACACCACTATTGCAGAAAGCTCCTATCATTTAAGAAAAAATGCGACGAGAGGCGCGGCGAAGCAAGTGCGTGTAAAGACAAATGTTTATTACGCAAATGACGGCGGTAGGATGTTCTGGAGGCGCGACGGCTCTGATGACGAGTTCTATGCTTGGTGGGCCCCTACAAATGGCACGTCGAAATATCGCTTTGCTTATAAAGAGCTTGAGTATTGGCTTGATTTAAACTCAAAAGGCGAGATCATAGGAGGTCAATGGCTAAGCTATGAGAGGCCAGACTTTCTGTGGGTAAAGAAGTCTAAAGGCTTTATAGGGACGGGGGCTTTTTATGGAATTGTTAATTATCTAGATGACTTAAAATATCTTTCTAAGCTTCAGTGAGCTAGAAAAGCGGCCTTAGGGCCGCTTTTGTTGGTTAATATTTTAGCCAAAGAACGTCATTTTTAAGCTCCCCTGCGCTCATTTCACTGACTTTATCTGGGAAGGCCTCTAAGAACTTTCTCTCTAAGAAG
Source organism: uncultured Bacteriovoracaceae bacterium (assembly GCA_963747475.1). Lineage (GTDB taxonomy): Bacteria > Bdellovibrionota > Bacteriovoracia > Bacteriovoracales > Bacteriovoracaceae > UBA845. The sequence goes on along the minus strand of CAVVFE010000013.1, from coordinate 284,371 downwards.
AACGATGGCCTTTTCATAGGCCTCGACATAATCTCTTTTTAGAGAAGTCCTCTTTTATAAGGACCACTATCGAGTCAAGAGCATCTTGAGGCAGCTTTTCCTTTAGGCTTTTCCCACTAGCAACTTCAATTCGCTTCTCAAAAAGGCTTGTATAAATAAGAATTTCATTCGAATGACTCGATTTCTCGCTGCAATGGGTGAAAAAAGTCTCTATTGCCTTTTCTCCTACTTCCCTTTCGACCTCTGATTCGACTAAGGCCATCGACTTTAGCGTTTTGATTCTTCCAATTGGCAAAAAGATGAAAGTGAAGACGAATTGGGAATAACATACAAGTAAGGGTAAGCAAACTCTACGATATAGCTTAGGATGAGTGTTGCGAACAAGGCCAAGAAAATCGAAATCCTCACCACAGCGCCAGGATAGGGATCTGACTCGTTAGCCACTGCGACCACCAGCTCGGCGCCAGTTGCGTCCTCGAATTCGGCGACTCTGTCTCTTATCGCAGTTCTTGTTTTTTGCTAAGAATTTTTCCAAACATATTACCAACTCCCCGAGGCGCCGCCGCCAGAAAAACCGCCCCCGCCGCCAGACCAGCCTCCGCCTCCGCCAAAACCTCCTCCATGGCCTCTTCCTCTGCCGCTGCTGGAAAGCAGAACCATAAGAAAATTAAGACGGGCCAATCAGGCCGATGAAAATGCCGAAGAAAACGGCGAGCACAATAAAAAATAAATGTCCCACAAGAAAAAAGGTGAGAGCTCCCAAGTAAGCCCCGCCTGCGACCGATCTCAAAAGGGAGTTCTTTCCGAATATTTTAATTATAAATGGGAACGTAATAAAGAAAATAATCAGAGGGAGCATGAGAGACACAAGCTCTTTTTTTCCTCTTCTCACTTTCGCCAAGTCCTTTGGGGGAGTCATCTTGGAGTTTTCTAAAGCGACTCCAAATTCACCGGAATTGAATTGACGGCAAGATCAAAGCCGGCAAAATAATTTCCTGCCCTAAACTCGGGAATCATTCCGTATTGTATGATCTGATGGGACTCCACGTCGGTGAGGTCTCCTTCCGCGCCTTCCCCGACTTCAATACGGACCTCACGGTCTCCGCTGGACATTAAGGATGATGACGCCATCGCCTTTTTCTTTGCGGCCTATTTTCCACTTTTCAGCGACTTTTATGGAATAGTCTTCTATAGAAAGGCCCTGGAGGCTATTCACAATCAGAACTTGAATCTGGGGACCGCCCTTTTTATAGATATTTCTAATTTTTGATTCGAGCCTTGAGCTTTGATTGGATTTAAGAAGCCCCGCCTGGTCCATAACGGGAGAGTCGAGCCTTGGAACTTCGATTTCACCGCTAAGGTTCTCTTCGACCTCTGTATGAGTAGAGACCTCTTTTGCTGGGGGCGCTCCTCAATTTGACCAGGGTCTATTGAGACAGGCTCCTCTTCAATGCCATTGACTGAGCGTCCTTCTCAATAGAAAAAGGGTTTAGAACGTCCTCCTGCGCGGACACCACTCCCACGCCGAGAACGATCAAAAGACAGGCTCCAATAAGTTTTTTGGTAGGCATGACTAAAATTCCACCTTAGGAGTGGCCGTCTCCTGAGGTGAGGCCTCAAACTGGGGCTTCTTTTCAAAGTTGTAAATAATATTGTTAGTGATATTAGTCGGAAAAACCGTCACAAGGTTATTAAAGTTTTGGACCGACTCTATATAGCGTCTTCTAGCGATAGTTATCCTGTTTTCTGTCCCTTCAAGCTGTGACTGCAGGGCGAGGAAGTTTTGATTAGCTTTAAGCTGTGGGTATCTTTCGGCCACGACCATTAAACTGACCGAGCGCCTGTGAGAGTTGTCCTTGCGCCTTTTGAAACTCCTGAAGTTTCTCCGGACTCAAGTCTTTGGCGCTCACCTGCATTTGAGTGGCCTTGGCCCTGGCCTCGATGACTCCCTCAAGCGTCTCCTTCTCATGGCTCGCATAACCTTTGACTGTGTTCACCAGATTGGGCACCAAGTCGGCCCTTCTTTTATATTGGTTTTGAACTTCGGCCCATTTGGCCTCCACATCGTTTTGGGACTGGGGAAGAGAGCGGACGCCGCAACCTGTTAGGGCCAGGGCGATAAGAGCTAGTAGGATTGGTTTCATGTCGTTTGACTCCTGTGGGGATAAACAAAAAAAGCCCGATATATATCGAGCTTTTTTTATAGAATATAACAAAAATGTTGTCTAATTAATTGAAAGACTAAAGCTTGGCAACTTTCTCTGCAAGTCTCGATGTCTTTCTCGCCGCAGTGGCTTTTTTCATAGCGCTTGTTTTAGAAAGCTTAGCGAAAAGAGACTGAACAAGAGTCATTTGCTTTTGAGCGCCTTCTTTCTCGTTATCACTAATCAGTGTCTTAAGCTTTTTGATTTCAGTTCTTAGTCTTGAAGTTTTCCACTTGTTAGACGTTCTTCTCGTCTCTGTTTTGTCTAATTCTTTTCTTCGCTGACTTGTGATTTGCCACAATATACTCCTAAAAAATTTCGATAAAGTCTAAAATGCGTACATTAATTTCAAAATGCGTAGCGGAATTTATAGTGAATATTCAGGTAAATGGCAAGGAGTTTTATACCGAAATAGGCAATTTATCCTAATGCTGCGCGATTGACCTAACGCCCTAATATATGGATATTAACTCGATCAAATTCTTAACAAAGGACCTTATCATGGATATTCAATCAATTGGCGTGATTGGCGCCGGCCAGATGGGCCGAGGCATCGCTCAGGTGGCAGCTTTCTCCGGATTTAATGTTGAGCTATTCGACGTCTCTCAGGAGGCCGCGGACTTCGGATCTAGAATTTATTAAAAAACAACTAGATAGAGGCGTTTCAAAAGAAAAATGGGACCAAAAAACGGCCGACGAGACCCTCTCCCGCATTAAAACTTCCACTGCGATGGCGAGCCTAAAAGACTGCGACCTAGTCGTCGAAGCGGCCACCGAGAACAAAGACATCAAGTTTAAAATCTTCAAAAGCCTTGATGAGATTGTAAAGCCAAGCGCTATTCTCGCCACCAACACCTCGTCCATTTCGATCACTGAAATTGCCGCTCACACTAATCGAGCCTGACAAAGTCGCGGGAATGCACTTTATGAACCCTGTGCCTGTGATGAAGCTTGTCGAGGGCATTAAGGGACTTGAAACTTCGGAAGAGACATTTAGCGCCGTGGAAGAGGCCTCCAAAAAAATGGGCAAGACTTTTGTGAAGGTCAGAGACATGCCAGGGTTTGCGGTCAATAGGATTCTTATGCCCATGATCAACGAGGCCGTCTATACGCTATATGAAGGGATTGCGAGCTGTTGAAGACATTGACGCCGCCATGAAGCTTGGGACCAACCAGCCAATGGGACCCCTTCACTTTGGCCGACTTTATCGGACTCGACACTTGTCTTGCCATTATGGAAGTGCTTCACGAGGGACTTGGCGACACTAAATACGTCCATGTCCTTTATTAAAGCAGTATGTTCAGGCGGGAAGCATGGGCAAAAAGTCTGGAAAAGGGTTCTACGATTATGAATAAGAACTTTGAGACTCTCTCATATGAAGAAAGACGACAGGTATTGGCGTTCTTACGTCAATAGGCCAAAGGCCCTTAACGCCCTTAACGAACAGGTCTTTAATGAACTCATGGCTGCCATGGAAGAGCTTAGAGGCAAAAAAACTTAAAGGACTAGTTTTAACGGGCTCGGGAGAGAAGGCCTTTATCGCGGGCGCCGACATTAAGGCGATGACTGATATGAGCCCCTGAAGAGGCCTCAGAGTTTGCGGGCCTTGGACAAAAGGCTTCACTTGAAATCGAAAATCTGCCTTTTCCCGTGATCGCGGCCGTCAATGGTTTCGCTCTCGGCGGGGGACTTGAAATGGCCCTTTCCTGCGACTTTATCATGGCGACTGAAAACGCTGTCTTCGGGCTTGCCCGAAGTTGGGCTTGGGCTTATTCCCGGCTTTGGGGGGACCCAGCGTCTGGCAAAGGTCATTGGCAGGAATCGCGCGAAAGAGATGATCTTTACCGCCAGGATGGTCAAAATAGAAGAGGCCAAAAAAATTGGTCTTGTTCTTGAGTCATTTTCAACTAAAGAAGAACTTGATTAGCGCCGCTAAAGAAAAGATTAAACAAATGCGCGGTGAACTCCGTGCACGCGATTGGAGTCGCAAAACTAGTCGTCAATGAAGGCGTTGACCTTCGACAACGAGGACGGGCTTCAAATTGAGCAAAAACGCTTTGGAGATATTTTTAACTCATACGATATGAAAGAAGGGACTCAGGCTTTTATTGAAAAAAGAAAAGCCGAGTTTAAAGGAGAATAAATGTTACTCGACGATTCTTATAAAGAAATTAAGGACATGCTGTCCAAATTTTCTGATAATGACATCGCCCCTGTGGCGGCCGACATTGACCGCAATGGAGCCATCCCCAAAGAAGTCATTCAAAAGCTTGGAGAAAATGGCTTTTTGGGCAGCTATATTCCTGAGGAATATGGCGGAGCAGGCATGGACTATTTCAGCTATGCCATGATTGTGGAGGAAGTTTCCAGAAACTGCGCCAGCACGGGCGTTCTTATTTCCGCCCACACTTCTTTGTGCGTGTGGCCTATTCTCGAATTTGGAAATGAGGAGCAAAAAAAGCAGTATCTTCCTAAACTCGCCTCTGGCGAAAATATTGGCTGTTTTTGTCTTTCTGAGCCAAATGCGGGCACAGACGCGGGCTCTCTTACGACTTTCGCCGAAGACAAGGGCGACCATTATGAGCTTAATGGCGTAAAAAACTGGATCACTAACGGAAAAGAGGCGGACATTGCTATCGTTTTCGCTAAGACCGAAAAAACGAACGACTACAAAGGCATTAGCGCCTTTATAGTTGAAACAAAATGGGACGGTTTTTCTATTATTAAAGAAGAAGAGAAGCTGGGCATTAAAGGCTCTTCAACTTGTCAGCTAGCTTTTGATAAAGTGAAAGTGCCAAAGGAAAACCTATTAGGTCCGGACAAAAAAGGTTTAAAATCGCCATGGCGACGCTGGATGGAGGACGAATTGGCATCGCCGCCCAAGCGCTTAGGAATCGCTGAAGGCGCTTTCCGCTATTGCCGCAATTACGCCACTCAAAGAATTCAGTTTGGAAAGCCCATTAGCGCTCTGCAGGCCATCCAGTTTAAAATTGCGGACATGAGCACTAAAATTGCTGCTTCAAGGCTTTCATCTATCATGCGTCGAGTCTAAAGGACAAAAAACTGCCCTTTCACCAAGGAAAGCGCTCATGCAAAGCTTTTTGCAGCCGAAGCTGCCATGTGGGTCACTACCAACGCCATTCAGGTTTTAGGCGGAAATGGCTACACTAAGGAATACCCAGTGGAAAGATTCTTTAGAGACGCCAAAATTACCGAGATTTATGAAGGAACTTCCGAGATTCAAAGGGTCGTAATAGCCGCAAACGAATTTAAGGAAGTTCAATAGGAAGCTTGGGCTATTGAAAGAACGGAAATATAAGCAGTTGGCAATTAAAAACCATGATGATAGGTTTACCTGTCATTATCATGAATTTGTTTAGGAGTGGACGTCCATGGCTAAAGCCAAAGCATCTAAAAAAACAGCAAAGAAGACCGTAAAAAAGGGCGGCGAAGAAGAAAACTTCCAACCTTAAAAAAGCTGCTCGTAAGGTGGCCAAGGCCGCAAAGAAAGCGGCCAAAAAGGCCACAAAAAAGAAAACAGCTAAAAAAACGGCAAAGAAAGTCGCTAAAAAAGTCGCAAAAAAGAAAGACGGCAAAGAAAACAGCTAAGAAACGGCAAAAAAAGCCGCTAAAAAAGATGCTAAGAAAAAGACCGCCAAAAAGAAAACGGCCAAAAAAGCCGCGAAAAAGAAAACGGCGAAAAAGGCCGGCGAAGAAGAAAACAGCTAAAAAAACCGCCAAAAAAGGCCGCGAAGAAAAAAACACTAAGAAAACTGCTAAAAAAGCCGCAAAGAAACTGCTAAGAAAACAGCCAAAAAAGCGGCAAAAAAGGCGGCAAAAAAAGTGACTAAAAAGAAAACTGCTAAGAAAACCGCGAAGAAAACCGTAAAGAAAACGACCAAAAAGAAGACCGCTAAAAAGGCCGCTAAAAAAGCAGCCAAGAAGAAAACCGCTAAAAAGGTCGCTAAAAAGAAGACCGCCAAAAAAGCGGCAACGAAAACAAAGACTGCTAAAAAAGTAGAGAAAAAGGCAAAGGCCAAAAAGACCGAAACAAAAGCGCCAAAAGAGGCCAAGGCAGAGCACAAAAAAGCTTCTAAGAAGGCGAGTAAAAAAGCGAAAGAGTCTGAAGAAGTGACAGATACTCCGTCCAAGGCCAGTGAAATCGAAGAAGCGGCCACAAAAGTTCAAGACGAAATCGCCGGTCTTAGCGAAAATTTCGATTGGGCAGACGTTGCCGGCGCTATCGCTAGTTTGGACTTTTTCGTGGACCATCGCTCAGATGAGTGCCTAGAGAAAGGTTGTGAAAACCTTAGAACCACTCAGCAATATTGCCGACTGCATTATATTGCCAATTGGTACGATATTAAGCGCAAGCGCGAAATTCTTAAAGAGGGGATGCTTCAAGAGTATATTGAAGAGCTAATTTCCAAATATCCTCCTAAAGCTTATTGAGTCGATTCTGACTGATCTTCACGATGATAAAGATTTTTTTAAGGCCTTGAGCGAGCTCAATATTACAAGCGAGTTCGACTATGAGGAAGATGAGGACTTTGAGGGAGACGATGACGATCAAGACATCTCTATTGAGACCAAAAGCATTAGCGGTGGAAGAAGTTTTGACGACGATTAATTATTTAGCAATATCGGAAAATAAAAAAACCGCCTCGATGGGCGGTTTTTTTATGTTTGTAATTTGAGAAGTTCTAAACTTCGCCCGCCTTTTTTAAGCAGCTCTTCGGCCTGAAGGCTAAGGGAGATGTTCTCTCTTGTGATTTTGTAGTGAAAAAGGCTGGTTTTAAATTTGTTCTCAGTCCAATGGGGCACATATTCATTCCAGTCTGATTCTGGAAAAAATATCGTCAAAAATATGGCCAGTTAAATCGACCAAATCCTTTAACGCCTTGCTGAGCTCTTTTGAGTCTTTCGCGGTGTCATGCGAAATAAAAACAGAAATAGGAGCGGCCAGAGAGTCACCGTGATGCATATAAGAAATAATGACGACGAACTCTTCGTCGAAAATTCGTCCATATACGTCAAAAAACTTATTGTCCTTTTCAGACTGCTTCGCATATGCGTCAGTAAGAACTCGCACCACCTCTTCAGTCCACTCTGGCGGCAGGCTTTTGCCTGATGAAACCTCGCTTGAAGGGAAACGGCCTAGCTGCATGGAATCTCCTTGTTTGCTTTTTTAGACGCCTGAAAATAGCGCAAAATCAGAGCGGCAACAAGGTATTTGATTTTTAGGCCGATATAGTGGAATTATTGGTCGGCAAGTTTAAAATAAGATCAAAATTTTACAGCTAAAGGATTGATTATGAGTGTTTATATTCTAGGAGGGGCAAGAACCCCACAAGGAAGTTTTTTAGGAAGTCTTAGCTCGGTGGCCGCTCCGAAGCTGGGAGCTGTGGCGATTGAGGGGGCGATTGAAAAATCTGGAATCAAAAAAGACCAAGTGAACGAAGTTTTTATGGGAAATGTTGTTCAGGCGGGGTGGGCAGGCTCCGGCCAGACAGGCCTCTCTATTTGCGGGTCTTGGCAAAAACGTTCCTTGCACCACAATTAACAAAGTCTGCGGCTCTGGCATGCAGACTGTTATTCTTAGGCGCCCGCACTCTTCTCACTAATGAAAATGAGGTCGTCGTTTGTGGAGGGATGGAGAATATGTCCATGGCCCCCCATATGCTTATGAACTCCAGAAGTGGAACCAAATTTGGTCCAACCCAAATGAAAGATGCCATGCAATGGGACGGACTTTGGGACGTCTACTCAGATCGTCCTATGGGCAATTGCGCTGAGGAATGCGTGACAGAATATAAAATGACGAGAGAGGAGCAAGACGCTTACTCTACTGAGTCTTTTAAAAGAGCTCAAAAGGCGCAGGCTGATGGCATCTTTAAGTCGGAAATAGCCCCCGTCACAATCCAGGGGAGAAAAGGCGAAACAGTCGTTGAAGAAGATGAGGGACCAGGCAAAGTTCGCTTTGATAAAATGGCCACTTTGCGACCTGCTTTCGCAAAGGACGGAACTATCACGGCCGCTAACGCGTCCACAATCAATGATGGAGCTTGCGCTCTAGTCCTTGGCGGAGAAAAATTTAAAGACCAGGCGAAGTTTAAAATTCGCTCATGGGCCGGTCACGCTCAGGAGCCGACATGGTTTACCACCGCTCCTATTGAGGCCATCAAAAAGAACCTTGAAAAAGAGGACCTTAAAGTCTCAGATATCGATCTCTGGGAAATTAACGAGGCTTTTGCCGCCGTCGCCATGGCGACCATCAAAAAGCTAGAGCTTGACCACAGTAAAGTAAATATCTACGGAGGCGGCGTAAGCCTTGGGCACCCAATCGGGACAAGTGGCGCCCGAATTATTCTTTCCCTTATGAACGCTCTTGAGCGCAATGATAAAAAACTTGGTGTGGCGGCGATTTGTATCGGCGGCGGTGAAGCGCTAAGTGTTATCGTGGAAAGGATTTAAGTCTTAAATGAGCGAGCAAGCGGAGCCTAGATCTGGTCTAAGAAGGCTACGGCCTGGAGAGGTCCTTTTTAATGACGGAGAGAAGGCGAATAGCCTTTATATCATTCAAAAAGGGCAGCTAAGGCTATTTAAGCCTAAAGGAAAGGGCTTTATCGAGATCGCAGTCCTTCGCGCCGGCGAGGTCATAGGAGAAATGGCCTACTTTGACGATGACGGTGGAGGCAAGCGAAGCTGTTCGGCCTCCGCCATGGTCAGCTCTGAGGTCATCGAAGTGTCTTTTACCGCATTCTCTAAGACAATGGCCGGACTCAATCCATGGTTCAAGACCATTATTAACACTCTGGCCAATAGGTTGAGACAGACAAACACACGAGTGAAAGAGCTCGAGTCAAACTCCGCCACCGTGAACTATGCGACAGGCAAGCACGGCGGCTATGAGTTTTTCAAAACGAACGATATCTTAAAACTTTTGGGCACTCTCTTTTTGGTTTTTCGCTCTCATGGGGAGGAAAGAAAAAATGGCGTCGCCCTTCACCGCAAGACCTTGGACCTCTACGCCAAGGAAATCTATAATCTTATAGAGTCCAAGATGGACGAAATGATCATCATTCTTGAAAGCATTGATCTGATCACAGTCGAAAATGACAAAGATGGGCTGCCAAAAGTTCTCGTTCTCAAAAATAGTGACGCGATTAGAGGCCTTTTTATTTTCTATAATACTGAAAAATATCTCACCGATGACAAGAAGCTCTTTGTCCCTCCCAAGTGCCAGCTCTTCCTTGAAAAGATCCACGCGAGGGCCAAGTCGGATCCCAATAACGAAGACAGGATTGTGTTGGTGAGAATAGACGATTTGCTTGAAAAGTTTGAGAGCGAGAAGTTGGGAATAACTGTCGACACTCTCGCGCCTGCCAAGGAGCAGTCCTTGGTTGGTGAGGTCATCGTTGGAGCGGGCAAAGAGCTTTCAGTTGAAACCGACTTTCAGCGTTTGAATAAAGTTCTGCCAAATATTCAGTTTAAAAATAGAATTGCCGAGGCCAATCAGCAAAAAACCTAATTGGCCTGGTGGGACTATATCGCTTTTGGTTTGTAGAAAACTTCCACTTGATCGCCATTTGAAATAATCGACGTTCCGTTCAGTTTTATAAAGTAGCCTGTTTTCATCATCGGAGGCTCGATCGAGACATTTTCTGGTCCCGGCACCTTCACGTTTTTGTTCACAAGATAGCCTTCGTAAGACCAGCCATTGGCGCCGCCATTTGGAACTGGGCTGCCATTGATTTCTATCTTTACCGTGCCAAGCTGGGGCTCTCTTGGAAGAACAGCATAGCCAAAATACTCGGTGGGCGTTCTCGTCTTTGCGATGATGCACTCTGGGTAAGAGACCTTGGCGTCTCCATGCAACTGAATCATAAGTCCTGTTGCGGGCTCACCTGAATCAGGAGCATAGCGGGTGTTCTGATTCGTTTTATGCCCCTCATAGGTGTAGCCATTGGTGGCGCTTCTTGGAAGCACTTCCTTCTGTCCGCCTTCTTTGATTTTTGTGACGGTAATATCGTTTTCCGCAATGGCCGTTTCGCTGCTGGAGTCGCTAATTTTCCACCAGTCATATTTATGGCCTTGGATTTGTTGGCGGATGCTATTATTGACGACAGAAAAAAGCTCTGAGTAATTGCCTGAGCAAAGGTCTCTTGAGTCTTTGCCTGCGTCTTTGCCTTCCGCTGAAATACCAGACCATGAAGAGTCGTGAATTTCTTGAGACATTTTTCTATAGTGTCCATATGTTCTCCAACCATTGCAATTGGATGAGGCACTAAGCTTATAAAGCGAAAGCTGTCTGACTTGAGCTTGGTCGAAGCGAGTTCTTGAAATTTGCTTTTCTTGGATTCGAACTTTCCTGGGTCAAAAACAACGTTGTTTCCTATCGCCGTCATGACTTCTGTGTCGTCACCATTTGAGATGAGGACAGCGATGGTGTTCGCTTCCTCTCTAAAAATTCCATTGGCCCTATTGGCGTCAATAAGATTATGCACTCTTTGAAAGCCCGTTTCGGCGCCGCCGCCCGTGGCGGGAGCAAAAAAGGTGGTCGAATTAATGTCTTGAAGCCTGATAAAACTAGCATTGGGATCAACGCCGTCTTTGCTGTGGACGACTAAGGGAAATTTCGTGATGTCCTCGTCATTTTGCTTCATAAGGGGAGCGATATAAATATGATAATCAAATTCGCTAGAGATGGTCGTCGCCGTCGCCGCGATCTGGCTCTTAATTTGAGCAAAGCTCGATTGGAGCGTGGAGCCTGAGTTATCAACCACAAAAAGGATGTCCACTGGCGGTTTCACAAAGCGCATATTTGCGCAGGAGTTGAGGTTATAAGTCTCAACATCGGCGTATTTCTCAGAGTTTGAGAGCGTCGACTGAGTCAAAACCTCTTCGCCACAGGAGACACTTAAGAGTGATAGGGCCAGTAATAATAATAGTTTTTTCAACATAGTTTTTCGTCCGATTACTAATTCTCTCTAGATTGATCGGATCTTAGAGCGATTTCCTTTAATCTAAGGGCAAAAACTGCCTGATAAGCTTGAAATAGCCGCCATTGCGTTATGATAGAGGGTAAGTGTTTATAATTATTGGTCAAACATTAAGACCGGAGAGCTTTTTATGAGTGAAAAATGGTATTACGTGGAAAATGGTGAAAGAAGAGGTCCCGTAGAACAGGACGAAATTATTTCTCTTCATCAGGCCGGAAAGCTTACCGACCAAGACTATGTTTGGAAGAAAGGCTTTGAGAACTGGGCGAAAATCTCGGACGTGGAAGAGCTTGCCGCTCCAAGCATACCAGGCGGACTGCCTGACCCGATACCGACTCCATCACAAGAAGTAAGTTTTGCAGACTACTCCCCAAATGAAAAAGTCTTCTTTATTAAAACGGGCGCCGATAGAGGGCGCGAGGAGGTCGAGTACGGCCCGTTTTTCCGTGGACCTTTTGAAGAAACTATATGACGAGCATCGAATCAATGAAAAGACCTTCGTCTTCACAAGCGACATGGCGAATTGGCTCCCTTTAGGCGATGTGAAGGGCTTTGAGCAAACATTTGAGGCGGCGCCTCCCGTGATAGAGGACGAGGACAGAAGGGCCTTTAAAAGGAAGCCTTTCATTGCCCGCATGTTTATTGAAAATAAGAATCAAGTGTTTGAAGGGATTTGCAGAGACGTCTCTGTGGGAGGAATGCAGGTCCTGGTGGACAATTTCCCTGTGGAAGTCGGAGAGAAAGTCTCAATAAACGCTCATCCTGAAAATAGCGATTATCACTTCACCGCCTCGGGGGAGATTGTGAGAAAGCTCGAAGGAGGGCCTGGGTTTTCATTTCGTTTTTTGAACTTGAACGAAGAGGCGGTCAAGGCCATCAACTCTTACACCTCTCAGCAGTAAGCTCGGAAAGATGAGCGCGTCCAAAGAGCCCTATATCTTTAGAGATGGCTCCTTCGAATCGAAGGTCGAGGGCTCTCATATCTCATTTCGCCATTACACGCGGATCAGCAGAGGCCTGGCAAGAAAATTAAACATATTATAATTTTGCACGGAGCGGTCGAGTATCACAAGAGACATATGGGGCTCATTTCTGCTCTACTGGAAGAATACAAAACGGGCGCTATCATTTCTGTTATGGACCTTGTTGGGCCATGGCTATAGCGGAGGCGCAAGGCGCTTATATCGATAAATTTGAAAACTATCGAATTGGACTTTCTAAGCTTTTTGAAAATCTGCGGTGATCTTCATCATGAGTTTGAAGTCCAAAGCTCCCATATCATAGGCCATAGCATGGGCGGACTGATCGCGGTGCGGGCCTTGGTCGATAGAGCTGACGAGCTCAATTTTAATATCTCTTCTATGGTTCTTTCAAATCCCTGCTTTAGGCCAATGATCAAGCTTCCTGATGTCGCAAAGATGGCAGTGGAAGCGATTTCTCATAAAGCTGGAAAGTGAGAATACCGAGCTTGATTGGCGGGAAAGATCTGACAAATGATCCTAAAAGGGCCATGGCCTTTGATGGCGATAGGCTTATCTCAGATTTTGTGACGACTGGACTGGTGAATGAAATCTACAAGGCCTGCGCTCAGATCATGCCCTATTCTTATTATCTAAAGGTGCCCACGCTTTTTCTCGTGAGCGGCAATGATAAGGTGGTCAATAATGAAGCGACCGAGCTTTTCATCGCTGGCGTGGACAAAAATATCGCTCAAGCGCTTCGCTATGTGGACGCGAAACACGATCTTTTAAATGAAACTTGCGCAAGGGCCGTGTTTCAAGAGATAATTGATTTCATTAACGGAAAAAATAATTATGACTCAGATGATTTGGAGTGAGCTATGAGAATTTCCCTTTTCCTTCTACTTATTGCAAGCGCTTTGGCCACTTCATGCAGCCACTATAGGGGACATAACAGAATTCAAAAAGGAAACGTCAAATTCCCAGGCGGCGTCTATCGAGACAAAACGTGGGACGACACGCTTGTTTTTAAAAGAACTTCTTTTTTTCAGGGCGCGAAGCTTTACCATGATGTCTTAATAACTGAACTAGGGAAAGACTCGCCTTTTAGGGCATGGCTTGGCTCTGATCGCTCCGAGGCGGACAAGTGCCAGAAGTTTTATGTGACTATGGTCTATAAGTCTTTGGTGGGCGCCGTCAGCCGACAGAAAATTTTTAGGCAAATAGAAGGGCTTCAACTAAGACCTATTTTCATTAGCGACTTTGCGGAAAATATTCAAGAACATTACATCACAGATGAAATGCGTCTTTATGGATATAAATTAAAGGGATTTTGCCAGCTAGCAAGCGGAGACCTTGACTCGATAAATATAAGTTTGCCGGGCTTTTCTGAGGTCAACATATTGAAATAAGGCCAATCTTCAGCGACCTTTTTTACTCAAATTTCCGAAATATATCTTTAAAGAAATGGCCGATCTCTCCGATAAGGAGCTGAGGTTAATTTATGGGTGATAGTAAATTCGAACGCTTTGGCAAGTATCTCATCTTAGACCACCTGGTCGATGGGGGGATGGCCAAAATTTGTAGAGCTCGATTTCTCGGAGAACAGGCCAATAAAATTGTCGCCATCAAGATGGTGCAGGCGCAGTTTTCTAAAGATCCCTCATTTGTTCAAATGTTTGAGGACGAGCTAAAAGTCACCTTTGGGCTTCTTCATCCTAATATCGCTCAAATGTACGATTATGGCATGGTGGACAATCAACTTTACACAGCTATGGAGTATGTTGATGGAGCGAACCTCAAGCAGTATCTAGACAGGCTAAAGCAAAAGAACTTTGTTTTTCCCGTTGAAATTTCAACTTATATTATCTCTCAGGTGTGTCAGGCGCTTCATTACGCTCACACATTCACTGACAAGCTGACAGGCAAGCCTTTCAATATTATTCACCGAGACATTTCTCCGCATAATATCATGCTCACCTATGATGGAGCGGTCAAGGTCATTGACTTTGGCATCGCCAAAGCGGACTCCAATAGTGAGGCCACCCAGGCAGGCACGATCAAGGGGAAGCTTTCCTACCTTGCTCCTGAATACTTGGACGGCCTTGCTCTAGACCACCGCTATGATCAATTCGCCGTCGGAATCACCCTTTGGGAGCTTCTGTGCAGCAGAAAACTCTTCCAAGCGACGAACGATCTCGCAGTTTTAAAGCTTATTCAAAACTGCAAGGTGCCAGCGCCAAGCTCAATCAATCCAAATGTTCCCAAAGAATTGGACCAAATTGTCCTAAAGTCGCTCGCGAAAGATCGAAATCAGCGCTATGAAAATATGGACAAATTTAATAGAGCTTTAGTTAAATTTCTCTATTCAAATTATCCAGACTTTAACGCCACCGACTTGGGATACTTTGCAAAGCAGCTCTTTAAAGAAGAGATTGTAAAAGACAAAGAAAAGTTTTTTGAATACGGAAAGATTGATATTAAGCCTTATATAAACGCTCTCGCAAACGACGGAAAGGTGGGCGGAAGGCCTGTTGAAGAGGTCGGCGAGAGGACCGGTAAGACCCAAAAAATTGAAATCGATTTTGGGCTAGAGAAGAAAACCAGCGAGGACATCACTCGAGGTCTGGAGTTGGACTCCGGCACCAAGACCGGCATAAGGGGCGTCAAGTCCGCCTCTGTCGCGAAAAAGAAGTCCTCAGACGCAAAAGGGGCAAGGCCCGCGACCAGCTCGAGAAGAGACCAGGTCGGCGCTCGGGGCAAGATTGGAAACGCTCCAGTGGCGTCAGTCGCCGGAGGGGCCACTAGAAGCAAGCAAGTAAGAAGAAGGTCGGCAGGCACTGGCAGCAAATCAAGACAAGCTCAGCAACAAAAGTCAGGAGGATCTGGAACAGGAATGTTCGCTCTTGTCGGCTGCCTGGCGTTGGCGTTTGTTGTCTATTCCCAGTCGGAAACGATTGGCCCTCTTATTGGCCTGGACCTATCTGGGATCTTAGGCAAAAAGACTGCGGAAAGGAATGTCGCCAGCGGACAGCAGGCGAGAGGTCAGAGCGGCGTTGCTTCGACCTCCGTTAAAGACGACTTTGGTTATATTTCCTTTGGCAATTTAGAGCCCAAAATGAAAGTCTATATAAATGGCCGAAGGGCCAATGTCTTAGGCATCAAAGCGAAGGCGCCCTTAGATCAAAATTTAAAAATTTCCGTGGTTCGCGCTGGACATAAAAAACACACCTTCCCAGAGGTCTATCGTCTTACAAGCGATAACCCGACCCTAGATGTTTCAATTCCCAAACTCCAAAAGGAAAGCGTTGGCATCTTAAGCACGTCCCAGAATTTCACCTCCGGCTCAAAGCTGATATTGGAAGTTAATGGGGAGAAAATTGAAAGAGACCTGCCTTTCAATAATATGCGAGTGCCAGCAGGGCAATACGAAGGAACTATCTCAAACCCGCTTCTAGGAACTGAGAGGAAAGTCATCTTTGAAATAAAGGAAAATAAGCGGCTTTTTCTAGAGTAGAAGTCCGCTTAAATTGGCTAGTTCTTCTTTTTCTTTTCGAATCTTTTTTTCATTTTGAATCGATTGGCCTTTCTCATATTGAGCATTTTAATTATCTCGGCCGCCGTTTCTTCTAGCGCCTTTCCAGTCACATTGAAAACTGGCCATCTTTTATTCTCGGCGAAAATGTCGTTTGCCCATTCGATCTCTTCAGAGACCTTATTGACGTCAGCGTAGTCGCCATTGCTGTCGACCCCCAGTCTATTTAGGCGGTTTCTTCGAATTTCAATGAGCGCCTCAGGATCGATTGTCAGGCCAAACACCTTCCTTTGATCAATTTCAAAGAGTTTGTCCGGAAGAGGAACGCCCATTACGATGGGGATATTTACAACTTTCACCCCCTCTAAGCGAGAGGTAAATAGAAAGAGGAGTCTTAGAGGTTCTAGATATGCCAACAAGAACGGCGTCCGCCTCTTGCAGCGACTTCACGTTTCTTCCGTCGTCATGATTAAGCGTAAACTCGACTGCCGCCACCTTTTCAAAGTATTCATCGTTCACAGCGTGCAAAAGCCCAGGCTGATAGTCTGGCTCCATTTCAAATATATTGGAGATCTTTGTTAAGAGTGGTCCTAAAAGATCGACAGAGCGAACGCGCTCAATTCTTGAGACTTCCTGAACATAAGACCTTAAATCGGGCGAAACAATGGTGTAAACGACCATATCATGGTGAAGAGCCGCCTCTTGGAAGATGGCGTCAATATGGTCGCGCGTCCTCACATTCTTATAGCGAGTGAAGAATATTTCTTTCTCCGCAAATTGGGTTATCGCGGCCCTTGTCATGGCGGTGGCAGTCTCGCCCGTTCCGTCAGAGATCACAATTACTTTTAGGTTCTTTTTCGTCTCAATAGTCATGTCTTTATTATAACGTATTTGTCTAAAAATTTCTCATTAGAAAACTCTCAATATCAGAAAGGACCTTTTCTTGGTCTTTCAGAGGGTCATATTCGTTCTTCTCCACTTTCTTAAACCAGGTCCTTTGCGCCTTCGCAAGCTGTCGAGTGGCTATATTGATTCTCTCGATCGCCTCTTCATATGTGAGCTCTTCCCTAAGGTACTGCAATATTTCTTTATAGCCTATTGATTGAAGAGGTTTTTCTTCTCCTGTGAAGCCTGCCTGAAGGAGTCCCTTTGCCTCGGCCGCGAGACCGCTTTTAATCATGGTTTGAGTTCGTTTCTGTATTATAGAAAAATGCTCGGGCTTTGGAGGATTTAAATAGACGTGAAATACGTCCCAGCTCTGGGTTTTTATGTGGGAGTTCTCCTCCCTTTGGCCCATCATAGTCTTTCTTTTCTCTGAGAATTTGGTTCCTGTGGTCCAATAATGCTCAACGGCCCTTCGAATTCTGTAGTGATCGTTTTCGTGGTACATGGCGAGGCTTTTTGGATCTTTCTCTTTCAAGATCTCGAGGAAGGGGCCTATGCCAGAGGCCTCATAAAGCTCATCGGACTCTTTTCTGGTCTGCTGGTCCACATTTTTGGAGTCGAACATTCCGTACAAGAGAGCCTGTAGATAGAAACCACTGCCTCCGGTGAGAAGGGGAACAGAGCCCTTCGCGTGAATTTTTTTCACCGTGGCCAGCGCCAGCTTTTCGTAGTCGGCGGCGTTGATAGGGTCTCTGGCGCTGCTGATGTTTATTAAATGGTGGGGACACGCTGCCATCTCTTCTAAAGAGGGCTTGGCAGTGCCAATATTTAACTCCCGATAAAAGAGGAGAGAGTCAAAATTAACAATTTCGATATTAGAAAATCTTTGAGCGGCGGCAAGGGAAAGAGCGGTCTTCCCGCTGGCGGTGGGACCTGAAATAATAAGCAAAGGGCGGTTCATAATAGCATCTTTTTAACTTTATCTCTTGTCAAAAAGGAGGCCACTCCTTTCTCCACAAGATTCTCTAGTCCCAACTCCAGCGCCGCCTTCTCAATATACCGAGTCCAAGAGTCAATCCAAATTTCGACGTCCCAAATTTCGTCTCCCTGATCGTCCTCAATATAAGCGCGTAAGAAACTCCTGATAGGGGAGCCTTTGGACCGCCTGAGGGAAGGCCCTGAGCACGTAGTCTTGGGGGCCAAGGGCGTCTATTTCAAAACCAAGCTTAGCGAGCTTTTCTATTTTGCTAATAATTTTTTTGTCGCGAGGCCGAAGCGGCCGGCTTACAAGCAATGGCATCGGGGAGAGATCGCCCTTGTTTAGGGCCTCTTTTAAGTGAAGTTGCAAGGCCTTCTTTCCATCAAGAGCGTAAATTCTGTCGGCCTCTTTTATAAGAGCAAGCTCTCCAAAGTTTGTTAAAAGTCCCGGCCCCACGTTTTGAGCTGGGCGGTCTTCGCTCTTGCCATCAAGTCTGTCGAAATAATTTTCTAGCGAGCTCGAATTTGCGTCAAAATTAAAGCTTCTATACTTCACTTCTCCAAGGTCTTCTTTATTTTCAAATTGAAAAGATTGGTTGCTTGCCCGGAGGGGAGCGCTCTCTTCCTTTTTTGCGCCTTCTTTAATTATGGAACTAATAAGGCTATAAACTTTGGCGCTTTCATAGAACTTTACTTGCGTTTTGTTTGGATGGATATTTACGTCCAATGCGTCAGCTGGAAGCTCGATATAAGCGCAGTAATGGCCTGTTTCCCCTAAGGGCCAAAGCCTCTGAGCGCTATTGAGAATGATTTTATGAATGGCAGTGTCTTGAACTAGCCGCTTGTTAACAAAAGTAAATTGGGACTTTCCGGCGTTGCCACGAGAGGACTCTCGACTGAGAAAAACGTGAAAACGAATTCCATCGTATTCTCCTGAATACTCTTTCAACTTTAGAGGTCTGGACTTCTTAAGCGTTTCAGCGACCCTTTCCGAGAGTCTTTCTTGAGGTTTTGCTGAAAAGACATACTTGTCTTGATCGTCCCATTTCACTGAAAAAGCGATCTCTGGGCTGGTGAGAAGAAAGGCCTTCACTATCTTGTCTAGCTGATTCTTTTCGCTGGTCTTTGATTGAATGAACTTCATCCGAGCAGGAGTGTTAAAAAAGAGGTCTCGCACGGACAAAAGTGTTCCCGATTTTTCTTCGGGACTTTCGTCTTGGTTGAGGGTGAGGGTCTCTCCGCCCTCTATTTTTATCAGCCCTTCTGGGCTATTTTCCGGGTTGGTGGAGCAAGTTAGCTTGCTTACGGCGGCGATAGAGGCGATGGGCCTCGCCGCGAAAGCCATAGGTGAAAAGGCTATATATGTCCTCAAAACGCTCTATTTTAGAGGTGGCATGCCGACAAAAGGCCAGGTCCAAGTCCGCAAAAGGGATGCCCTTTCCATTGTCCCTGATTTGAATAAGATCGAGACCGTTATTTCTGATCTCAATATCAATCCTAGATGAACCGGCGTCCACTGAATTTTCAAGCAGTTCCTTTAAAAGGGTGGAGGGCCGCTCAATAACTTCACCGGCCTTGATTTGGTCAATGATATGCTCTGGGAGTAGCTGAATTCTTGAAGGACCTTGTGAGCGCATTCTTATCCGCAAACTATACTTTAAAGAAGTTTACTTGGTTCCTGCCGCCTTCTTTTGATTGATACACGGCCTGGTCGGCCCGCTTAAAGAGGTCAGTGCCAGTTGAAACGCCCTCTCTATAGTCGGCGACTCCGATCGAGGCGGCCACGGGAAGTCTTTGTCCGTCATAGGTGAACTCGTGATTCTCAACAAGCTTGCGCAGTCTTTCAGCGATTTCAAAGGCCTGCTTTAAGTTGGTCTGGGGAAGAAGAACAACAAACTCTTCTCCACCATAACGAGCGAATGTGTCGTTTTTTCTAATGCCATTATCTCTAAGCAGGCTGGCCATCTCTTTGAGAACATAGTCTCCGGCGTCATGGCCATAATTGTCATTTAGATGTTTGAAGTGGTCGAGATCAAATATAACTAGCGATAGAGGATCGTTGGTGATTTTCGATTTCTTCACCTCGAGATCAAGCTTTTTATTAAAATACATCTTATTATAGCAACGAGTAAGGCCGTCTGTGTTGGCCTCTTCTTGAAGCTTATCGTAAGTAAGTCTTTCTGTGTCCCCTTGAGGAAGAAACTTTAAGGCGATGGAGCCAAGCTTGACCATGTCGCCGCGGCCGAGGTCGACCGAGCCGCTTATTTTCTTATTGTTTACATAGGTCCCATTGCTTGAGCCCATGTCCTCAACTTTGCAGCTGCCGTCCTCGCAAGTGACGCGAAAGTGGCGTCTAGAGATTCCATTGAAGTCAAGAGGAATGCCGCAGTCAGGGTTTCTGCCCACTACGGCCTCTCCATCTTCTAAATCAAATATGGTTCCATTTAATTCTCCGCCGACGACTAGAAAGCATGCAGGCTTGTCGGCAGCTTCATTGTCTGCGCTGGCCAGCGCGGCCTTGATATCTGTAATGACTTGGGTAGCGTTATCGTCACTCATTTTTTGATAGTCTCTCTTGGTTGATTCTTAGTAGTGCCAAGTATTATCGGTATTTTACCCCAAATTTTTTAGGTATTCGTAGGCGTATTTTTTGCCCAATTCAACGCCAGGTTGATTAAAAGGGTTTACGTCGAGATATCGACCCATTAGAGCGGTCAAACTTTCAAAAAAGAGCATCATAGCGCCCATGTGACGAGCATCGTTGCGCTCAATGCTGATATGAATCACGTTTTTCTTATTGTCCGCAAGCGCTTTGAGTGTGCCGTTAATCTGCGCTTCAATTAGTTGATTAATATTGTAGGACTCAAGCTTTTTGGCAGGCTCCAGGTCGAGATCACTTTTGAGCTCAAAGTTACTTGCCTTATTTTTGACCTCTAAAAGCATAATGGCCTTGTCACTAGGGCCTTCCATGAAAAGCTGCATTTGAGAATGTTGATCTGTGGCGCCGTAGGCGGGGATGGGAGTAAGGCCCACATTTTTGCCGTCAGACTTTCTTATTTTACCAAGGCTTTCCCCCCAAAGTTGGACGAACCAGTGGGAGAGAGTTTTAAGCTTGGAAGAATAAGGCATAAGGACCGTTTGATTCACATTTTGCTTCTCAAAGAGCTCGGCCAAGATGGCCCCCGTTTTTATAAGATCGTTTGCGTCCAAGTTTTCATTCAAAAGCGCGCTCTTGATGTCGTTTGCTCCCTTGAAGAGGTCGTCAATATTTATGCCTGCAAAAAGCGCGGGAAAGAGACCCACATGGGTAAAGACTGAAAAGCGTCCTCCTATATCGCTGGGCACTTCTAGGGCGTCTAGGCCGTCTTTTTCTGCCAACTCCCTCAGATGTCCGCTTTTTGGGTCTGTGCAAAGAACGAAGTGATTCTTAAACTCCTCTTGTTTGATTCCCGCCTCAAGCAAGAAGTTTCTGGCTATAGCAAAATTGGCCATCGTTTCAGCGGTCCCGCCAGACTTGCTTACCACGTAAAAGAGGGCCTTCTTAGGATCAATCTTTTTTAAGGTGTCGCTAATATGTTCAGCGTCGGTATTGTCCATGAAGAAAAAACTCACCTTACTTGAACCGAGAGCGTCAATCAAAGTCTGAGGACCTAGGGCGCTGCCTCCGATGCCGACTTGTATGAAATGAGTTTTATCGGAGTGCTTCTTATACATTTCTTTGGCAGATTCTAAATGTCTTTTTTCATCAGTGAGGCGGAAAAAGCCAATCTCTTTGGACTCAATAGTTTGCTTAAAAAAATCAAGACTCTTTTGCATCTCTTCAGACGCAAAGAGCTTTGAACTGGAATCGGCCTGGGTATGAAAAGAAAAATTTAAATTAGCGCTCATTTCGACCTCTTATGTCAGGTTGTTATAATTCTGATTATATATATTCTTTCTTTAAAGCTCTTGCGATCACAATCTTCTGCACCTGGTTGGTGCCTTCAACAATTTGCAAGACCTTCGCGTCTCTCATGAAGCGCTCCACAGGATACTCGGTGGTGTATCCCACGCCGCCATGAATCTGCACGCTGTCAGTGGTCACCTTCATCGCTGTGTCAGTGGCCTTCATCTTCGCCATGGAAGCGAGCTTGCCGTCCTCCTTTCCAGAGTCTAGCCTCGCGGCCGCCTCATTAACGAGAAGACGAGAGGCCTCTACTTCACAGGCCATATCTGCCATCATCCACTGAAGTCCTTGGAAGTCAAAGATCGCCTGGTTGAATTGCTTTCTCTCTAAGGAATATTTAATGGCCTCATCGAGAGCTCTCTGAGCAAGGCCTACACCTATGGAGCCTATCGTGATCCTTCCGGCCGACAAGGCGCTTTTGGCGATGGCAAAGCCTTGCCCTTCTTCACCGAGCATGTTTTCTTCTGGCACAAAGCAATTTTCAAAAATGAGCTCTCGTGTAGGACTCGTCTTCCACCCCATTTTATTTTCCTTCTTGCCGTAAGTGAATCCTTCGTCTCCGTCTCTCAAGATAAAGGCGGAGATGCCTTTGCCTCCTTCCGCTCCAGTTCTCGCCATCACCACATAAGTCTTGGCAATGCCTCCGGAAGTGATCCACATCTTTGACCCATTCAGAATGTAACCGCCTTCGGCCTTTTTAGCGGTGGTTTTCAAAGCTCCCGCGTCACTACCTGCATGAGACTCTGAAAGGCAAAAGGCCGCGATTTCCTCGCCGGCGGTGAGGGCCGGAAGATATTTTTCTTTTTGGTCTTTATTTCCAAAGCGAGAAATCATTCCCTGCACCATAGTTGAAACAGATACTGTCACCGCATAGGGGACTGAGGACTTCGCTATCTCCTCTAAAATGGCGCAGAAGTCTTGGTACTGCAGACCGGCGCCGCCGTATGGTTCAGGAAGTGTGACCCCCGTCAATCCCAGCTGTCCCAGTTCGTTAAAAATCTCCATTCTGAATTTGCTTTCAGCGTCATCATGCTCCATATGGGGCTCGATTTTATCTAGTCGGAATTTCTTGATGGTATTGATCAGTTCTTGTCTGAATTCAGTCATTTATTATCTCCTGTACAATTCTGGGTTTTATACCAATATGAAAGTATATATTCCAGTGAAAGTAGCCTAACGCAATGCTTGAAGATGGCGTACTAGGTCAACATTGCTTTGACCAAATTGTGGTATAATACAGCGGCTTTAAAGACCCATTATTTTTTAAGGAGATACATATGTTATTTGACGGCAAGGCCATTCAGGTCGAGGCAAAAGACGGCATTATTCATTTCATTTTTAACATCAAGGACTCGGGAGCGAATGTTATTGGAAACCTAATGATGGAAGAATTTCCCAAGGCCCTCGAGGCGGTGAAAAAAGAGGGCTCAGCAAAGGGCCTTATTTTTGAGAGCAAAAAAGAGCATTTTATTTTTGGCGCCGATATCACCGAGTTTATGCAGCACTTCACAAAGTCAGAAGAGGAGTTGGCTTCTTGGCTTATGGAAATGAATAACACTTTAAACGGCCTTGAGGACCTCGATATGCCGACTGTGGCCGCAATCAATGGTTTCGCTCTTGGTGGAGGGTTTGAAGTCTGTTTAAGCGCCGATTATAGAGTCGCCGCAACTGGAACCAAAGTCGGACTTCCAGAAACAAAGCTTGGCATCATGCCAGGTTGGGGCGGGACCGTGAGACTGCCAAGGCTCGTGGGCGCGGACAACGCAATTGAATGGATCACCAGTGGAAAGCAATACAAAGTTCAAGACGGGCTTAAGCTCGGAGTGATAGATGCTGTCGTTCCTGGCGAAGAGTTATTAAAGGCCGCTAAGACTATTATTGAACGCTGCGCCAGTGGAGAGCTTAACTATAAAAAGAAAAGAGAGGAGAAGAAAAGGCCATTAGGGCTTAATAAAACAGAAGCGGCCATGACTTTCCAGACTTCAAAAGGCTTTGTCATGGGAGTCGCGGGGCCTAACTATCCGGCGCCCATAAAAGCGATCGACACCATGGAAAAGGCCTGCACGATGGAAAGAGACGAGGCCAACAGGCTGGAAGCAAAGAACTTCGCTTATCTCGCAAAAACAAAGGTCGCTGAAAACCTAGTGACAGTCTTCTTGGGCGACCAATACTTAAAGAAAGTTTCCAAGAAGTGGACAAAGAACTCTAGCAAAGTCAATCAGGCCGCGGTCCTAGGGGCGGGCATTATGGGCGGTGGAATCGCTTATCAGTCGGCCTCCAAAGGAACTCCAATCTTGATGAAAGACATAAATGAAAAGGCCATCGAGCTTGGGCTTAATGAGGCGAATAAGCTTCTTAAAAAACAAGTGGACCGCAAAAAAATCAATCCCGCTCAAATGGGAGAGACTCTTGGTCGCATCAGGCCCACTCTAAGCTACGGAGACTTTAGTGAAGTGGACATGGTCGTTGAGGCGGTCGTTGAAAATATAAAAGTTAAGAAGGCCGTTCTCCAAGAGGTGGAAGAGAAAACTCAAGATGGAACGATCATCGCCTCAAATACTTCGACTATTTCCATCACTCAGCTTGCGCAAGCGATGAAGAGGCCTGAAAACTTTTGCGGCATGCACTTTTTCAATCCTGTGCATAGAATGCCACTCGTTGAGGTCATTAGAGGAGAGAAAACAAGCGATAAGGCCATCGCTAAAACGGTCCAGTACGCGCTTCAAATGGGAAAAACGCCGATTGTTGTCAATGACTGCGCGGGCTTTCTGGTGAATAGAGTGCTCTTCCCTTACTTCAATGGCTTTAATCTTTTAATCGCCGACGGAGTTGATTATCAAAGGATCGACAAAGTGATGGAGAAATTTGGCTGGCCAATGGGGCCTGCCTACCTCATGGACGTTGTGGGCATCGACACCGGCGATCATGCGGCGACCATTATTGGAGACGCTTTCCCTGACCGAATGAAATTAAAAGACCAAACTGTCGTCGAGCTTATGCATGAAAAAAATAGACTTGGCCAAAAGAACGGTGTGGGCTTCTATAAGTATGAAATCGACAGAAAAGGAAAACCTAAAAAGACAATTGACCCAGAGACAAATGAAATCATCAAACCGGTCGTTAAAAGATCTGTTGAAGTGAGCGATGAGGACATTATCGATCGCATGATGCTTCCGATGATTTTTGAGTGCGCGAGATGTCTTGAAGAGAACATTGTGAACACGCCTCAAGAAGTCGACATGGGACTTCTACTTGGGCTTGGCTTTCCTCCATTTAGAACGGGCGCCTTAAAGTACGCAGACGATGTGGGGCTTTCCACTATTGTGGAAAAGTCGAAAAAATTTGAGTCTCTAGGAAAGCTTTATGCGCCGACTGAAGGGCTAGTCGCTAGAGCGAAAGAAAACAAGAATTACTACCAAAGATAATCAGGAGAACTATATGAAACGCGCCGTAATAGTAGACGCTGCCCGATCAGCAATGGGCAAATCAAAGAACGGATCATTTAGAAATGTGAGGGCCGAGGAAATGTCGGCCGCTCTCATGGAAGCCGTATTGGAAAGAAATCCGAAGGTTGACCCTTCTGAAATAGAGGACGTTATTTGGGGCTGCGTGCAGCAGACTCTTGAGCAGGGCTATAATATCGCAAGAAACGCGGCCCTTTTAACTCGCATACCAAAAACTGTTTCCGCTCAGACGGTCAATCGTCTTTGCGGCTCTTCCATGACCGCTCTCCACATGGCCGCTCAAGGCATTATGAGTGGAGAAGGGGAGATCTATATGGTCGGAGGAGTCGAGCATATGGGCCATGTGCCAATGACTCATGGGGTGGACTTTAACCCGACGTTTTCAAAAGTTGCCGCGAAGGCCAGCGGCTCCATGGGCCTCACTGCCGAAATGCTTGCGACGATGCATAAAGTTTCTAGAGAAGACCAAGACAAGTTTGCTCTGCGCTCTCACCAAAAGGCCGTCGCCGCGAACAAGTCTGGGCGCTTTGATGACGAAATTATTCCCATCGAAGGCCATGATGAAAATGGTGTTCCTTATATGGTGAAGCATGATGAGGTCGCAAGAGAGGACGCCAATCTTGAAGCTCTTTTGAAACTAAGACCTGTTTTTAATCCCAAAGGCGGAAGTGTCACAGCAGGAAACTCGTCCGCTCTAAGTGATGGAGCCAGCTGTCTTCTTGTTATGAGTGAAGACAAAGCGAAAGAACTTGGACTTGAAATCATGGCCTACGTAAAGTCCATGGCGGCGACTGGTTGCGACCCAAGCATTATGGGCTATGGACCTGTGCCGGCCTCTAAGAAAGCTCTTAAAAAAGCGGGACTCAAAGTCGAGGACATCGATCTTTGGGAGCTGAATGAGGCCTTTGCAGCCCAGTCCATTCCTGTTCTTCGCGATCTAGGACTTTATGAAGTCATGGACGAGAAAGTGAATGTGAACGGTGGGGCGATCGCTCTTGGCCACCCGCTTGGATGCTCGGGAGCGAGAATTGTGGGAACGTTGGTTCAAGAAATGAAAAAGAGGAATTCAAAGTACGGTGTGGCGACGATGTGTATTGGTCTAGGCCAAGGTGTCGCGACTGTTTTAGAGAGACCAGAATAGAAAAGGAGGGGCCCTTATTTTATAAGGGCCTCACTGTCACAAGCGCGGGACAAGTCTGAGTTTTTTAGCCTTTTGTTCAAAAGCTCTAGTTTTTTCTTATAGTCACCGGTTTTTTTAAAGGCAATGAGCAGAGGAATATCGATAAGATACTTATAAATAAGCAGGCCATTAATGACCTTCTTTCTTTTATAAAACTTGACCACTCTCGTGTCGGCCAAAGCAAAATCAAACCTTCCCGCCTGAGCCATTCTTAGCAGACTTTCTTCAGATCCTCCCTCCTCTCTGTTTTTGGGGGCGAGCTTGATTAGCCTCTCAATAGACTTTGGGTAATCATAACTTCTGACATGGCCTATTTTGGAGGTAGTAAATATTTCTTCAATATTTTTAAACTTTTTGGAGAAGCTCTTTTTGGACACCAAGGCCAATTTGGACGTTCCAATGGGCCTCGAACCGATAAACCCTTCTCTTACTTCTGGCGGCCAGGCCGGTATATAGCCTAAATAGGGAGCGCTGCCCTTTTGATCCTTGACTCTTTTCCAGCTAATAAATGTGACCTTAAACGATATATTGTCCTGGGCAAGCGCCTTATTTAGTCCCTCGATCAAGCATCCTTGACCGGGAAGATTTTTTGAAACATAGGGAGGCCATTCCAGTGTGGCAAAACGCCAGGTGGAGGCCCTGGCGCTTAAAAGAAAAACGAGAAAGGGTATTATAATTGCCGTTTTAGTGATTTGCGGCTTCCCTTAAAAGATTTTTAGCGATGATCATGATCATGACCTCGTTTGTGCCTGCGCCGATCTCATTTAGTTTATTGTCTCGCATAAGCCTTTCAACTGGGAACTCGCGAGAATAACCATAACCGCCGTGAAGCTGAATGGCGTCAAGAGCGATCTTCGTCGCCATCTTTGGTAGCTGAAGCTTGACCATGGCCGCTCTGGTGTTTGAAACTTTTCCTTCGTCCCAAAGCTTGCAGCTATCATACAAGAAAGTTCTCATCATTTCAGTTTCGGCCGCCATTTCAGCGATCATTTTCTGAATCATCTGGAAATTGCCAAGAGTCTTTCCAAACTGCTCTCTTTCATTGGCGTATTTTATACACTGGTCAACGCAGGCCTGAGCGACGCCTAGAGAGATGCCAGAGATGGTAAGTCTTTCAATTTCGAGATTTCTCATCATATGGTGAACAGAATCGCCTTCATTTCCAACTCTGTTTGCGGCCGGGAACTTTCGCGTTTTCAAAGCTAAGCTCTCCTGTTGGCGAGCCCCGCATGCCCATTTTATGAATCTCTTTTGAGACCGAGTAGCCTTCAGTCGCCTTGGTGTCGACGATAAAAGTGGTGAGGTCTTTTTTGTTTTCGCCGGTTCTTGTGTAGAGGTAGACGACGTCAGCAAACTGAGCGTTGGTGATCCACATCTTATTGCCGTTGATGATATAATCATCACCGTCTTTTTTGGCCTTTGTACTGCATTCCGATCGCGTCAGAGCCATGGCCAGGCTCGCTCATTCCCATCGCTCCGATATGCTCACCAGTGATGAGTTTTGGAAGAAATTGCGCCTGCTGCTCTTTAGAAGCGTTGGTGGCGATATTATTCACGCAAAGCATAGAGTGGGCGAGATAAGAAAGAGTCAGCGCTGGACAGGCCTTTCCAAACTCTTCCATGACGATTGTGGCCTCAGTGGCCCCAAGACCGGCCCCGCCGTATTCAGGATCGGCAGTGATGCCAAGAAGCCCCAAGTTCGCCCATCTTCTTAAAGGCCTCCATATTAAACGTTTCGTTAGTGTCGTGATGCTCCGCTTTAGGAGCGATTTCATTGCGCGCAAAGTCTTTGCAAACTTTTGCCAATTGTTTTTGTTCTTCGGTGAAATACCACATGGATTTATGTCCTTCGTTATCTATAAGCGGTTAATTATATATACTAATCTGCTCTCAAAAACAAATGGGGCCTAGCGCGTAAAATAAGGCTGGATAATGCGTTTCAGGTATTGCTAGAATGGAATAGTAAACGATTTACGGAGGATTCTTTGCAGCTAACAACGCCTGAGGCGAAAGAGTATGACACGGTATTTCCCGGAGAAAACTGGTTTTTCTTCTGGAGAACGTCTCCTTCCTTATGGGAGTCAAAGCTAGCGGAGTACCAAGGGCCTCGAGCCCATTTTCGTGCCCCTGTTTCTGGGGGCTGCATAATGAAAACCCAGATCAAGTGGACTTTGGCTCCTATAGGCCTGAGACCGATTTGCATAAACTTCATCAAGCGGCGCTAGAACACGGGCAAAGAAATCTCTTTCGCGCTTCCTTTGACTCCCTGCGCCCTTTCCTCCCTAATGGAGGGCTTCCTTCATTTCTGGCCCGCACACCGTCCCTTGATAGAGAACGGTCTTGCCATGGCCTGCGTGGACAATGACGGAAGGCTAAATAAGATGCATTCCTTCTTTGATCCAAGGGTCTTTCAAGCTTTTCGATCTTTTTGTTCAAGGCTTGGAAGATTTATGAGTGAGAGGGCCATTGGGCGCGAGGTTTTCGGACTCGACTCTCATTATTTCTTGGAAGGAGAGCGTGAAGGCTCACGCTCCTTTTTTGAAGACACATCAAAGGCCTTTGAGCAGGGCTTTTCTCGCTATATCGCTCAAATAAAATCGGACAACGAGAACTTTCAGATCGATCCGAATGATCATGACGCTCTAAATGAGCTCAAAGAAGACTACTCAAATCAAATCAAGTCTCTTTATGAACAGGCAGTGCAAGAGACCCTTGCCGCCAATTGGTCAGGGGACATCAAGGTCGGTTTTTTAGGTGCCGCCCCCGCTGATATTCTGGGAAGAACAAGCGATTCATGGGAGAGGCCTGAAGACTATTTTAGGCCTCTCTTTAAAAGCCTTACTCTGGACATTTTGCCTTGCTCTGCTTTGCTCGCCCCCAACGCTAAAAAACAGCCTCTAAACAAGGCCCTCTCAAGCATTGTGACGGAAAGTCATATTCGAGAGAAACTTAATAACGATCTCTATGAAAATGAATACACTTCAAGCTTTAATCCTGTTTATCATTTTGAGCTGATTGCTGAGGACGGGCGAGCAGGCCTTTGCTGACACGGGACTTCTTAGCTTTCTCCATAGAGAATATCCTTACGCTTATAAGGTCCATTCCAAAGTCGAAGATCAAGCAGAGGACGAAGAAGAGATAAGGACGCGCTTCTTTCTCAGGAAAGGGAATGGAGCAAAAGCATTTCTCCAAAATGATTCGTCTTCTTATGAACGGCTCATCCAGCTTTCTTAGATATCTGCCATTTATCTCCGGACATTAAGCGGAGGTTGACCTCTTTATAGTGGAGAATGATCTCAAAGTGGAAAAATTCAATTATGTATGTCCCATCTCCAGGATTAATCTTGGCGAGGGATCCATTGTCACCTTTGAGTCTGACAAGCTTTCCGAGGCGACACCGATTAAGAAGCTAAACTTTTGGGAGACGATGATCTCCTATCTCAAAATAAACGGTTAAAAATAGAGTCTGAGGAAGGGCGTCTATTTCTTTTGGACCTCCAGCTCCTCGAACGCTTATGAGCTCAATTACGAGGAAATTAGAAGAGCCAATCTCTTCAATGCCACCAGCTACAAAAAAAAGCGAGAATTGTGTCCGCGAAAAACTTTGCTTTTGTGAAGACCATTGATCAAAAAAATGCCGAAGTGAAGTCGACCCCTATTGGCATAGAAATTTTTCTCCTGCCAGGCGGTTCTGTTTCACTTGATTTTGGATTTTACGAGTAGGTAATACTATGAGAAATCATCCGTCCTTAAATATTGATATACAGAATTCTTGATGGCGGAGAGGACGAGTCTTATGTGGAAGTGCTCAGGTTCTTTTCTGAAGCGGGGCCAGTCTCAAAAGAGAAAACGGATGAGACTTACCAAAAGTATCGATTTCATTCCCGCCCAAATTATTACTTCAAGACCTTGGAAGAAATGGGCCAGTTTGCCCTCGATATCTGCCAAGACATGGGATCTCCTGAGGTGTTTATTCTCTCTGATGCTGACTATAATTTGGGCCTTGACTCCTGCGGGGACATGAAAGGATATCGAGAAATCTTCCGTCGCTATGGGAATATTATTGAAAATCCTGACCAAGCTCGAAGAAAGAACAATATTTTCAATAAGTTATTCAATTAAGAATTATCAAGTACTATTTATAGGACCCTGTTGCCAAGTTGTGTCATATGGCCTAAAACCCCTGTAAACACGGGATTTTATATGACAGAAGCGACATTAACTAAGAGATCATTTTTCGACCTCACTCAGGACGACCTTGCGTCGAGCTAGTGAATGCAGGCCACAAAAAATTTGCGGCATCTCAGCTTTTTGAGTGGGTCTACGCTCGGAAAATTATTGATATTGACGCATGGTCGAATGTATCTAAGTGCCTGTAAAGAATGGCTTCGTGAGACCTATTCCTTCTCGCTTCCAAAAGTCATTTTCACGCTAAGTCACATGATGGAACGAGAAAGTTTCTGGTTCAATTTGAAGACAAGCAAACGGTCGAAACTGTCGTCATTCCCGCTCGCAATAGACTGACTCAATGTATATCCTCTCAAGTAGGGTGCGCTATTGGCTGCACCTTCTGTCACACAGGAACTCAGGGACTTAAAAGCGCCACCTTAAGCCAGGCGAAATCACCGGCCAATTTATGTCCATCAGTCTATGGCTTAATGGAAAATGTGCATGAAGAAGAAAAGCTCACAAATATTGTCTATATGGGACAAGGGGAGCCGCTTCATAATTATGAGAACGTTAAAAAAGCGACCATCAATTTTCTCAATCAAAAAGGCCTGGCCCTTAGCCAAAGAAAGGTCACGCTTTCCACTTCGGGACTGGTTCCAAAAATTAAAATGCTTCACGACTTTCCGCCAGTGAATATCGCGATCTCTTTGCACTCGGCAAAGAACGATACTCGTACCGAGCTTATGCCGATCAACAAGGCCTTTGATCTTCAAAGACTTTTTGACGCCATTAAATCCATTCCGCTCAAGGCGCATAGAAGAATCACTTATGAGTACCTTTTCATTGCCGGCGTGAATGATAAGAAAGAGCGACGTTGAGGCCTTATCAAAACTTCTTGATAAAAAAGAAAGCAAAATTAATCTCATTCCTTTCAATGAATATCCTGGCAGCAATTATAAAAAGCCAAGCAATGAGCAAATCCTTTGGTTCATGGACCAAATGATCAAAAAAGGCTATACCTGCACCATTCGAGCGACCAAGGGCGAGGACATTCTTGCGGCCTGCGGACAGCTAAAAACTCAATATGAAAAGTTAAATCTTTGGGACCAGAGTGTTGAGATAAGAAGGGTGGAAAAGCTCTGAGGCGACTGTTTAAAAGACTAAACTTTCATTTTAAAAATTAACCCAACTTAAATTCCAAAAAATTTTCGATCTATATCTTCTGCTTGAAGTAGGAGATAAAGATCTTCCATGACCCTCCAATGAAGGAGCGCCTTTAGCAAAAGGTTTTGTTATGGAAGACATGATCAGGGTTCTGACTCTGCTGGGTCTCGTTCTACAGCTTATGGCCGTAATTCTAGATCTATGCAGATAGGATTTAGGGACGATGTTCCGCCGCATCGTCCCACCTGATTATGCATTCTTATTTTAGCCGTAATTAGAGTTTGAAAGCAATTAGTCCTCGTTAAAATTATCCTTAATTTCCTTGTTTTCCTTATTTAGCCAAGCAGTTTATGTGTAATTTCTTCATGAAATATTAATCTTGATATTGCGGTGCGTTGGCGTGCGCTATGTTTTTCGAAATAAGGCTTTTGAGTTCAAAAATAAAGAATTAAAAAACGAGGTTGGTTATAAATCATTACTCAAATGAACGAGATATAGAATGAAGAAATTATTAATTGGATTATTGGCTGATCGGAAGTATTTCTAGTTTCGCCTATGAAAGGGAATGCAAAATTAAAGGTGGTGTTTATTCAAACATTGATTCCTCATATGAAAGAGCTGCAAGAAAAATTCAGGTAAGATATCTAGGGGCTTCAACCTTGGAGTTAGAGCAGAGCGTTTTTGAGGGTTTCAACTTCAGTGAAGATTTACATCTAATGGCTCTTTCTCAGTCTGTAGAGTCAAATACTGGTGGAGAATTCAAGCGATATGAACCATATGAAAGCTTCAAAGTATCATTTGATAGTAGAAAAAAAATTAATGGACATACTATTCGATTGGAAATGTATGAAGATAAGAAGTTTCGCTTATTTTTAGAAAATAATGATGGAAACTATATTCAAGCTTACGCTGGGAAGTGTAAAAACAAGATTAGCATTGATCAAGCAAAATCAATGAGTAAGGCAATTAGAGAGGCAAACAGTAATCTCTAGATTAATAAACATGTCCCCGCTTTAAAAGCTGGGACTTAATAAGCTTTTAATATTTCCAATACCGAATACCATTTTCATTGATCTGCTCAAAAGCTTCGCCCTTGCTTGAAGGTACCCGATCCGCTTTTTCTTTCTTCTTATCTTCTTCGATTTTTTCCGGACCACTAGCGAGAGATCTATGAGTTTCTTCGTAGTTTTCATCGTAACGGTGAGATAGCGCTCCATCGATGCTTGGTTTTTTCATCATGGCCATGGCCTGGAAGCTGAGTAGTGTGATGCACACGGTTAAAAATTTCATGTTTACCCCTCCGAATTACGGTTCTGATACCTTATCGGAGGTCATTCCGAATTCTTTAATTTTGTATTAATTTCAGTAATTTACAATTGCATCTTATTTGGCTTTTTGGGATGACGGACTAAAACAATTAAGTAAGAATAATACCTGCTATAAGTTGAACTGTTAAAGCTTGCGAAAACAAAGGGCAGAGACATTACTTCTATAATACGGAAATTATTGCGGAAAATACCAGTAACTGGACTGGTTGTGCTCACTTTTAATACGGCTGCTCTTTCAGTTCACGCTGAAGAAAACGTAGAAGTCTTCTTCAACCACTTAAAAGGCAAGAGCTACACTGACCCCTACCGAAATATTCATCGTCCAGGCCAAAACCTCGAAGAAGTTTTAGTTGATAATATTCTGTCTGCTAAGAAGAGCATAAACGTGGCCGTTCAAGAGCTTCGCCTTCCCTTAGTGGCAAAGGCATTGGCCCAGCAGCATGCTGCCGGAGTCAAGGTAAGAGTTATTCTTGAAAATAGCTATAATAACACTCTTTTGACTGCCACTGATCCCGATGGTGATGAAATTAGCCAACATGAGGCCTCGCGGTTCGTCGAGCTCTTTGCGCTAGTTGATAAGAACAAAGACAAGGTCATCACTATTGCCGAAATGGACGACAGAGACGCTGTTCATATTCTTCGAAAGGCCTCTGTGCCTGTGAAGGACGACACCTTTGACGGCTCCATGGGCTCAAGCCTTATGCACCATAAATTTGTGGTCATAGACGAAGAAAAGGTGATCGTAAGCACCGCCAACTTCACCATCAGCGGCACCCATGGTGACTTTTTAGTTAAAGATTCAGTGGGCAACGCAAACTCCATGATCAAAATGGAGTCCAAGGCCGCGGCCAGAATCTTTAATACGGAGTTCTATCAAATGTGGGGCGGAAGAAAGGGCATTTCTCGCTCTCGCTTTGGAGTTTCCAAAAGCTATAGAGGGACCCAAAAAGTTCAGGTCGAGGAGACTAGCATTGAGGTCCAGTTTTCTCCGACGTCCAAACTTCTTGATTGGGAGCGCTCAGTAAATGGACTGATTGGGAAAACGCTTGCTGAGGCCAAAAATAGCGTCATGATGGCCCTCTTTGTTTTAAGCGATCAAAAGATAGCTGAGGTTCTAAGAAAAAAAGTGAACAAGAGAGCTAGCTTTGACCTGGGGGTCCTAGTTGAGCCTAAATTCGCTTATAGAAATTATAGCGAGACCCTGGACATGTGGGGCCTTTCTCTTTTGGACGAAAATTGCGCGTACGAAGAAGACAATAAAGTGTGGAAAATTCCTCAGGCCAGAGTCGGAGCGCCGGACATGACACCGGGCGATCTTCTTCATCATAAGTTTGCCGTCGTCGACGAGGAGACGGTCATAGTGGGCTCCCAGAATTGGTCGGCCAACGCCAACTTCCAAAATGATGAGAACGTGATTGTTATTCGCAGCCCTAAAATTGCTCAGGCCTTCAAACAAGAGTATCTTCGCTTGGAGAAGAACGCGCGTTTAGGGGCCAGCCTTTCACTTCTCAATAGAATTAAACGCATGGAAAAAATATGTTCCGGGGCGTTTGAATAGGCAAGCGTCTCAGTCGGACATCTCCTTTTACCTTCAATTTTCACCTAAGTTGTTTATAATACTTACATTAACTCAATTAAGTCCTGGCGGACGTTTTTTTAATAGGAGTCCATTGTGTCTGAAAATAATTCCGTGAACACGGAAAACCGCTCAAAGGGAATTGTCGGAATATTTGTTTTGATTACGGCCCTTTTTATTATCTTCTTAATGTTCGCTTTTTACACTGTTTCAAACCTCCAAAGCGCTTCAAAAAATGACGGGGCCTCTTTTGATGGCACCAAAGGGCCCATAGGAGTCATAGATGTCGAAGGGGTGATCATGGACTCAAGAGACACTATCAAGAAATTATTGATCGCTGAGAGAGACAAAGAAGTTAAGGCCATCATTATTAGAGTGGATTCTCCCGGCGGGGCAGTCGGACCGACCCAAGAAATCTATGAAGAAATTCGCCGCATTGATCAAAAGAAGCCCGTCTACGCGAGCTTTGGAACAGTGGCCGCCAGCGGGGGCTATTACATCGGGGCCGCAACGAGAAAAATCTACTCCAACGCTG
The DNA here is from genome assembly GCA_963747475.1 of uncultured Bacteriovoracaceae bacterium. GTDB lineage: Bacteria > Bdellovibrionota > Bacteriovoracia > Bacteriovoracales > Bacteriovoracaceae > UBA845. The sequence continues at coordinate 249,444 of CAVVFE010000013.1, read as the reverse complement.
GGGCCCTTACGGGGTCCATTGGCGTTATCATGAATTTTATGGACCTTTCAAAACTTTATAATTGGGCCAAGGTCAATCCGGAAGTCATTAAGGCCGGTAAATATAAGGACATAGGCTCAGCTTCTAGACCTATGACTAATGAAGAGAGAAGCCTCATGAACGACATGATCACAAACGTTCATCTTCAGTTTATTACCGACATTTTTAAAGTCAGAGAAAAGAAAATTAAAGGCGGGAAAAAGGGGCTAATGGACTACGCTCAAGGACAGGTCTACTCGGGGGAGGAGGCCAAAAAAATTGGGCTTGTTGACGAAATCGCGGGCCTTTGGAAGGCCGGAAGGTCCATCCACAAGGAGTTGGGCATCAAAGAAAAGTTTTCTCTTAAATTTATCAAGCTAAAGAAGGACACTTCTTTTTTCGACGTTATGAGAGGACTTGAGCAGTCCGTAAAAGACTTCTCTTTGAACGTTCGCTCTCAGGCCGTCCCGCTTTTGCTTTTTAGACCTACTGGTCAATAGCAAGTCTAAAGGAATTAATGGACGCTGTTTTAATTTTAACGTTTATAAAAGAAAACCTTTTGGCGGTGATCGCGATTGTGATCACCTTGGTTTTTGTCTATCACTATATTATTGAGCGCGAAAGCGGAGTCAAGCTCTCAAAAAAGTACCGAGACAGCATTTTTGAAGCGCAGTCTAAAATCTTTCTCAACGCCACTCAGTACCTGATTTCTGGAAATAAAGACCTCGCCATCAAGGAATTTTTAAACGCCGTTGATCTAAATAGAGAGACAATGGAGACGTACTTTGCTCTTGGAGGCCTCTTTCGAAGCAATGGAGAGATCGAGAAGGCGATAAGTATTCACCGTTCTCTTATAGCCAGAGAAAATATTAATGAGGCCACAAGGCTTCGCGCTCTTAAGGAGCTTGCCGTCGACTTCGACAAGGGCGGGTTCATAGACAAGGCGATTGAGACCTATAAAGATGTTCTTAGAATTAATAGGGACCAGTTTGAGGTGATTCAATCTCTCTGCCGAATCTATGAAGATATTGAGGACTGGGACCAAGCGTATAATTATCGCATTATGCTTTCAAAAGTCGGTCATGAAAATCAGTCCGAGACGATTTCTCACATACTAGTCGAAAAGGCGAAGAAGAGATTTGAGCAAGGCGATTATCGAGCTTGCGCAGAGGACCTCGATGACGCTTTTCGTTTTGCTCCTTCCGTGAGCGCGAAAATTTTACGGCTCAAGCTTTATCTTTCCCAGGGACAGATGGAAGACGCGAAAAATCTTTTGCTTGAACTTATTAAAGAGCATCCCATGTATGCCTCTTTCATTTTCGTCTCTTTGGACGAATATGGGGGCGATGACGAAAATTATCGAGCTAAGCTGGATCTTTTAAAAGAGTATTTTCTTTCAATGGACGACAAAGAGGCCCTGGCCTCCCCGTCAGTCGCCCTTTCGCAGATCAGGCTGCTTAAGGCGCAAAATAAGACACAGGAGGCGTTTGAGACCCTTTCTGCTTGGATGAGGGAAAACAGCGCCCCTAGCGATGTCCTCAAGATAGAATATGTTAAGTTGCTTATAGAGGTCGGAAGAGTTGAAGAGGCGCTTCAGGAGACCAAAGGGCTGCTAGGGTCTATTCATAACTCCCTGACGAGACATTATTGCTCACATTGTGGGTATAATTCCGACCAGATTTTCTGGCGTTGTCCACAATGCCATAACTGGGAGACAATTCAATTTAGATGGAAAGTTTGATTAGAGGACTCATCATTAATTTCCTGCTTATAGGAGCCATTGCGCCAGGGGCGAGCTGCGCTAAAGAAAAGCAGGGGGGAAGGCTGTATTTCCAAAACTTTATGGGTCATGTGCATAAGCTTCCAAAGGACGGGTCCGCGAGCTTGACGGCAATCCAATGCGCTCAACCAGTGCAGCTTCTTGAAAACTCCGTCAGGCCTGCTCCGCGAGGATGGGCGTATATTCAAGCGGGCGAGGACAAGGGCTATATTCGCTTGTCCCAACTCGGAGAGAAAAGACCAGAATGCTTTCAAGAAAAATACCCAAAATTTTATAATAAGCTAAATCTCGACCTCTCTGACTATTATTATTGGGGAAGGCTCTCTGATCATTTTATTGAAGGGGAGAGCTTGGCCAATGAGAACCTTTAAACTTCTCTTCTTATTCAGTCTTCTTTTTCTCATGTTGCCTCTTGAAGCTCAGGAGAAGAGCGGCAAAACTGAGGAGGAGCTTCAAGACGAAGTTATTGACTACTCGAATATTCAAAAAGTTTTGGAAAATGACGGACTTGAGAAGCAGGCCAAACTTAAAAAGAAAATTGTTAAGCAAATTAAAATCGAAAAAAAGAAGATTCAAACAAAGAAATATAACTATCCAAGCAAAGAACTTTTTTGGAGCTTTATAAGCGAGCTATGGCTTGTCAAAAATGCTCAAGAGCTAAAATGGGACGTCCCCAGACCTGATTATGGTCTAAAAGAAGCGTTCAAGTCCCTTTTGGAAGAGTTTGGATACTATAATGAAACATTTAAAATTCTTGTCATTGACAGCCCCAATATCGCTCATATGGGCCTTCCTTCCAATCAAGGAGAGAATATATTTATTCTCTCCCTGCCGTTTATGAGGACCTTGGATCTGACAAAAATAGACATCTCTTTGCTCCTTCTAGAAGACTTCTTTCGTTTGAAGGACGGCATGTTCAAAGAAAATTTGGGCGTGGACACTTCATTTATTGGCGGCAATTTCGCCAAAGGCGAATTTAATAGGGAGGGGCTTTTGAAGCTTCTGAAAGGCTATGGGCAAGTCGTTTATAAAAAAGGTTTTAACTTTCAGCAGCAGTACGAAACGACTAAGCAGATGGACAAGGTGCTCAAATCAAAGCCTGAGATCTGGAGCGCTTACTTAAAGCTATTAAAAAAGATAGACCAACTTGTGAAAAATAATTTGCTCTTTTCCGAGTACACAAAAGTTTATCCTTCCCCTGAAATGCAAATTGAGTGGCTAAGTCCTAAAAAGAAGGTCCTGTGACAAGCTCCTTGTCTCAGATTTTTCTTTCGTCAAATTCCCGAAAAATTCTCACTTACTATGGAGGCTATTGCTGTCTTTTCCTGCTCTCTTATGCGGCCTTAATGTCCACAGTTTCCTTTTTCCATTTCCTACTTGACCATGAAATGGGCGTCATTGAGGCCTGGATATCGAGGAGCTCATGGGAGATACTGGCGATCGCTAAGTTCATCGCTATGTCTTTGAGCCTCTACACTATTAGTTTGAATAATTACCAGCTTAAAGACGCTAGGTCTTTATTAAAGAAAGCGCGCTTGGCGCCAAGCGCAAAGGCCGTGGCGATTTCGGTCTTTATCATCTGCTTCTTTGCCGCCCTGGCCTATCAATTTGAGGGGAGCTTCAAATTCAATCCAAGGCCTGAACGCTACGGCGCCTCGTTCATGGGCTCATGCTTTTTCTATTTATTTGATCTTTTTGTCATTTTTAGCCTTATTCAAAACTTCGGACTAGAGAAAAAAAGGCATATTTTCATGCTAGGGGCCGCCTTGCCCAGCGCTTTCCTTGTTTGCAGTAAAATGGCCCTGCCCTATATTGATCATCGCTCCTTGTTTCTTTTTCTCAACTTTCTTTCTCTGACCGCGCTTTTAATAAAAGAAAAAAATAATTTGGGAAATGTCCTTGTTTACTCTCTTATTGTCATAGGCCCCCTGGCCTGCGTCTTTGGAGTCGATCTCACCTGGAGGGACGACTTTTCCCTTTTCTTATACCCTGAACAAACACCAGCTTTGGGCGTCCTCGCTATATGGCTGACCGCCTTTCTTTACTATCTTCGGACAAACCGTCCGGCTTGACTTAAGTTCGACAGCTTAAGATAATTTAGGCATTGTTTATCAATAGCTTAGGAGAGTGTCATGGAAGGCAAAATGAATATCTTTGAAATCCTTTTAGAATCAGGAGTTGTGGTCCAGGCCGTGCTTTTGGTTTTAATTCTCGCCTCAATTTTGTCTTGGGCCATAATTCTTCAGAAGAAAAAGCTCTTTGAAAAAACCGAAGAGGCAAATAAAGAATTTTCTGACTACTTCAGAAACACCCAGTCCTTGGCCGATATTTTTGAGCGGGCCAACCAAAGGCCGGAGTCAAGCGTAGGGCTCATGTTTAAGAGCGGATATATGGAGCTCACAAAAATAAAAGAGAAGCTGAAGTCCGCCGGCATGGAAGCGGACTATGGAAACTATATTAGGAACACGGGTATTCACGCTTTAGAACGCTCTCTAAAGCAAGGCGCCAATGAATCGAACGCGGTCATTGAAAGAAGGCTTCCTATCTTGGCGAGCATCGGCTCTGTCACCCCATTTGTGGGGCTGTTTGGGACTGTTTGGGGGATTATCGACTCATTCACCGGTCTGGCCCAGGGGGGGGGAAGCATTGAGGCCGTGGCGCCAGGCATTGCCGAAGCGCTTGTGGCGACTGCTGTGGGACTCGCCGCCGCTATCCCCGCGGTGTGGGCCTATAACTATTTTAGCTCAAGACTTAACGGCATTAATTCTGAAATGGAAAGCTTCGGGCAGGAGTTTATAAATCTCATTGAAAGAAGCCTTTTGATCTCAAGAGAATAAGTTTCAAAAAACATAGGAGCCACGAATGGCCTTTAATAACTCAGGGAAGAAGGGACCAATAAGCGATATTAACGTGACGCCGCTTGTGGACGTTATGCTGGTTTTGCTCGTCATCTTTATGATCAGCGCCCCTCTTATGTTTAGCGGAGTAAAGCTGGATCTTCCAAAAACCAAGAAAGTGAATAATGTTAAGCTCACAAAAGACCAGGTCATTTTGTCAGTAAACGCCGCTGGAGAATTTTATCTTGGAGAGAACAAGTTTCTAAGAGAAGAGCTTCAGAAGGCGATCGTTGAAAAGTTTAAAGAATTCAAGACGGACGTCCTATACCTTAGGGCCGATTATCAATTGAAGTACGGAAGCATAGCAAATCTAATCGCAGATCTTAAGAAGTCCGGCATTTCTAAGATCGCGCTGGTCACTGAAATCGAGAAGAAATGATCGCAGATTCGAACGAGCTTATGCGGGAAGAGCCGCTTAAGCGGACATTCACCATTGCCCTTGCCTTGCATATTCTGCTGGCTCTGCTCCTTACTGCTATTTCTTTTCTCTTTGATATGGGCATTTTCCAGTCCACCACTGAAGAGGCCCCTGAGTTTCTGCAAACTGCAGTGAGGGTCGATGTGGTGGCGATGCCAAAGCTGACTGTGCAAGAGCTGAAAAACATGAGGCCTGAAGCTCCCGCTTCCGAAGCAAAAGACGCCGCGCCTGAGGCCAAGGTCGCGGAATCGAGCAGCGAGACAGAGTTTAAGAGCGAAAAAAAGGTGGAGCTTTCTTCACTACTAAGCAATTTGAGCTCAAGAAAAACTGAAAAGGCCAAGAAGAAAAAAAACAAAGGCTCGGCTCTGGACTCCAAGGCCTTGAGCGCCCTGGCGATGGAAGGAAACAAGGTCAGCAAGGGACAGTCCTTAGTTGGCGACGCTCTCAAAGAAAACCAAGGAGAGTTTGCAGAATATGTTTCCGGCATACCCGCCCAAGTGAGGCCGCATTGGAAGCTGCCCTCTTATTTAATAGAAAAAAACTTAAAGGCCAGAATTAGGATTTATATTTCTGGCAACGGCAAAATACTAAAAACTGAGATTTATGAGTCAAGCGGCGTGGACGAGTTTGATCGTCGGGCGCTACGGGCCTTAAAGGCGACAGGAATTTTGCCGCCGCCTAGCAAGAACATCCGTTCCAGGCTAGCATCGGGACAAGTTGTTCTGGGGTTTCCCCTTTAAAAACCAAGGAAGGAGAGTTAGTTGAAAAACTTACTACTATTTATTGTCTTTTCCCTTATTGTATTCAACTCAAAGTCTTGGGCCCAGGACGACAATGTGGTCTCTATTGTCGCGGTAGGCGAGGCAGAGCAAGAGGTCGATAAAATGGCCTTCACAAGATTTAAGACAGAAGTCGCTTATAAAGAGGGCGAAAAAAAGCAAATAGATGAGCTTGAAAAGCTTCTTTTAGAAGACTTTGGCTTTTACAAGCACCTTTTTGAAGTGAGCGAAAAGCGCCCTGATTACTCCGATTCAGAGGCCTTCAAGAAATGGAAAGGAACGCGCTATGTGGTCACGCCTCGCCTCTACACGAAAGACAAGGAAATTTGGATCGATGTTAAAACTTACGATACTGTTTCTGAGAGGGTTCTTGGGGCATATGACTCAAAAATCTGGATGAATAATATTCGCCAGTTTGGCCATCAAGTGGCGAATGAGATTTATAAATCTATCACTGGGAAAGATTCTATATTCAACACCAAAATCGTTTTTATCTCTGATAGAACCAGCGCTAAAAAAGACGTCAGAAGAGAAATCTATATTATGGACTTCGACGGAGAGAAGAAGCAGAGAGTGACTTATAATAACTCCCTCATCATGTCTCCGGCGATATCTCCCGATAATAAGAGCCTTCTCTATACAAGCGTTGAAAGCCGCTGGGAGCGCTCTAAAGACGGGCGTCCACGCAAGGTGCAAAACCTCAATCTCTATCACTTTGACCTTAAGACTAGAAAGCAAACAGCGCTTTCCACAGTCAAGGGCATCAACTCTGGAGCGATCTTTAGCGCCGATGGCAAGGACATCTACCTCACGCTCAGCCATTTAAAGAACGCGGACATCTTTAAGATGAACCTTAAAACAAAGGCAAAGCAGAGGATCACCAGCCATTTCCTGGACGATGTTGATCCTCACCTCAATAAGGACGGAAGCCTTATGACCTTCCTTTCGGGCCGCTCTGGAAAGGCCATGATTTACACTATGGACCCCAGCGGCACTGAAAAGTCGGTAAAAAGAATAAGTTACGTAGGGAAATTTAATGCTAGTCCCAGGTTTTCCCCAGATGGAAAAGAAATCGTGTTCGCAAGCTGGGTGGATGGGCGTTTTGACATCTATAAGATCGATAGTGATGGCAATAACCTGGTTCGTCTCACCAAAGACTTTGGCTCCAATGAGGAGCCTTGGTTCTCTCCAGATGGCCAATTCATTGTTTTTACGTCACAGAGGGTGATCAGTAGAAAGTCAGCTGTCCAAGATATATACATTATGAACCGCGATGGAGAGATAATTAAGAAGCTTACTGAGAACTATGGCAAAACTTTTACACCTAGGTGGTCTAACCTTCCGTAATTAATCACATCTCTACACTTTCTTTAATGCCCGAGTAAAATAATCTTGTAAAATTTTTATGCACTGCTATACTGTGAATGTCTTACACGGTGTGTCAATTTTATTCAGTTTTAATATAGAGTGTAAAGGAGATTAACATGAAGAGAGCTTTGGACAACAATCAAGTATCAACACTTTCAACAGTTTTGCTTACGAATCTAGATGAGAATGTATTTTTCAGCAAAATCTCAGATTTTGTTCAAAAACAGTTTGGAGAGTACAAAGTTCAAATCTTCGAGGCCTATCAAGACGGCTCCACTCAACTAAGAGCTGAAAACGGAAAAGTAATTGAGGACGGCATCTGCCTAGAGAAAGGGAAAGGCCTTTCTGGATACGTCACCAGAATGAAAAGGGCGTACTACTCAAACTCTAAAAGAGACCCTTTGCTAGCGGGAATAGAAAGAGATAATAAGGTCGAGTCTGAGCTTTGCGCGCCCATCAATTGTGACGGCATGATTCTTGGCACCATTCACGTGCAGTCATCTACTGAAGGAAGAACTTTTTCTGAGGAAGATGTGGAAGCGGTAAGAGAGATTCTTGACTCTATTGAGTCTCCACTTAAAAACCTAAAGGTTTACCTTATTGCTAAGAACCTTAATCGCGAGCTTCAAGGCAAAATTGAGCAAAAAGAAGAAGAGCTTAAGCTGAGAGGCCCGGCGACGGTCCAAAGAAAAGGCGTAAGCGATCGCATTGAGATTGTTGGCCATTCAAACCCTATCTTGGAGCTAAACAATATCGCGAAGAAAATCGCAGGAGAAGACTTCCCGGTCATGATCATTGGAGAGTCTGGAACCGGCAAGAAGCTTCTTGCCAGGAAAATTCACAATCTAAGCGGAAGAAACGAAGGAGAGGTGGAAGTTCTTCACTGCTCGGCCCTAGAGGACCACCAAGCGGAAATCGAGCTCTTTGGAACGGCCGATCGTCCAGGTCTATTTGAAAGGGCCAATCAAGGAACACTTGTCCTCGATTGCGTGGAAGACCTTTCGCTGAACATTCAAGCAAAAATTCTCAGAACGATCTTAAGCGGAGAAATTTATAGAACTGACTCTAGAGCGGCCACGCCAGTAAACGTAAGAATTGTGTCCACTAACAAAAGACCGCTTGACCAAGCTGTTGAGGAAGGGAAGTTTAGAGAAGACTTGGTTTACAGGCTCAATATCGTAAAAATTGATATGCCTTCACTAAGCGACAGAAGGGATGACATCAAAGTTCTTTCAGAGCACTTCATGAACGCTGGAAAAAGCCAGGAGGACTACAAAATCCTTACTTCGAAAGCGGTAGAAAAACTAGTTAACTATAACTGGCCAGGAAATATCCAAGAGCTAAGAAACGTGATGGAAAGAACATATATTCTTTCTGATGACAGGTATATTGACGAGCACAACCTTCCAAACCTTGTCCAAGAGATTGTGGAAGAAGAGGCCCCTCAGGAGGACTTTAGCGAAATGACGCTTCACGAGCTTGAGAGAATTCATATTGTTAGAACTCTTGACCACCTAGGCGGAAACAAGACGAGAGCGGCGAAAACCCTGGGCATTACAGTTAAGACGCTATACAACAAACTACACAGCTATGGCCTAGTGCAAAGCAAGTCAGAATAAAAACATTGTGGATTTGAAGCGAGTTAAATAAAATACCTTAATAGGAGCTATATAATGGCAAAGGCAAAAACTAAAGAACTAACGGCGAAGCAAAAAGAAGCGCATGCCGCGATTAAAAACTTTAAGGCGTCTGGCGAAGTTGAAAACTTCTACAGGTACATCGCTGACAATAATCTTAGGGCAGAGGCCTTTGAGCTTATGAAAGTTGTGTTGGAGCAAATCGCTCCTTCAAAGAAAAGAGGAAAAAGAACTCTTCAGTAACTGAGACCTTTAGATAATTTTCAAGCGCAATGGGCCCGATTCAGACTCGGGCCTGTTTTATTCTAAGATTCCAAGGAATGGGATGAACACAAAGACAAAAAACTCCAAAATTATTTTCGATCCTCTTTATGGTTTTATCCACCTGACTAAGCTCGAGTGGGAGATCATCCACACGCCTTTCTATCAGAGGCTTAGGTGGATCAAGCAGATTGGTTTCTCCTGCTACACGTTTCCGGGAGCTGAGCACTCTCGCTATGGGCATTCTATTGGCGTCATGTTTAACGCTCATGAAATTATAAAGTCCATCGGCAAGGCCGCCAGCGACGAGGACCTCTTTGATGAAAAAGTTCAAAATAAAAGAAAGACCTACCATCAAAGCTTGAGGCTCGCGGCCCTACTGCACGACCTCGGCACTTTCTGCTTTTCCCACACCACTGAGATGGCCTATATTAGATACGGAGAAACGACCAACTTAAAAAACTCGAAAGGCCACCCCGATGATCATGAGCACTTGGGCTCATGGATTATAAAGAACACTGATTATGCTGGAGGCATTACTCGCGTCTTAAAAGGCCATGGCATGGACCCTCAGGAGATTTCTGATCTCGTGAAGGGCGTCTCTGAAAACGCTTTGTCCAATCAAATTTTGCACTCAGAAATAGACTGTGATCGAATGGACTACCTTTTGAGAGACGCTCACTACACGGGCCTTAATTATGGCACTTACGATAGAGATTATCTGCTTCACCACTTCATGACAGTCAAGGTGGGCGACCAAGAAGTTTTGGCGATCAACCAAAACGCTCTTCATTGCGTGGAAGACTTTCTTAGCGCGCGTTTTGCTTGGTACTCGCAAGTCGTGAGAAGCGGGAGGGGAGCGAAATATGACGCTCTTGCGGAAGAGTTGACTTATTTCTTGCTCGAGAAGGGAAAGATTTATTCTTATAGCCAGCTTCTTGATATGGCGGCGAATGATCCGGTCAAGTTTTATGGCTTTAACGATCAGTACTTTATGAACTTGGCCCATTCGCTCTTTATGGAGGGCTATTTCGACAAGCACCCTCGCATGAAGGACATCGCAGAGGCGCTTCTATTTGAAAAATCTCCTCGCACACTAAAGCTTGACGCTTTTAGGCAGAGAATTCTGGACCAGAACGAGCCAGACAAGAACGAGAAAATATACCGTCGCGCGAGAGAAAAGGCCGAGGAGATCAGGGCCTATCTGAAAAAACACGGAGGAGAGAGGGACTGGATCGTGGCCGATATTCCAAAAAAGAGCATTCTTTTTGTTAGGTCTAAGAAAAGAATAGTTAAAGAGAAGACTCAAAATAATATTCTTCTCGAGAGAGATCCTGTGAAAATTTTGATGGAATCTGGAGAAACTCAATTATTAGTTGATGTGGACAATAGCGTGATCCAGAATCTACAAAATACCTTTAATTTTGTGCCCAATGTTTTTTGTTCCGAGTCGGCGTATCATCTTCTCCAAGACTCTGGCCTGCTTGATTCCTGAGTAAAGTTGTCAGGCGCGCATAATTTAAAACTCGATGCAACACCATGCAGCGAATGACAACAAAATCATGGCTTTACTTTATTGCGCCACCAGCGTTAAAATAATAGAGCAGATGGATCTGCTCCTAAATAGGTGACAATTGGAAGGTCGCATGAACGCTCTTTTTAACCAAACGAAATCTAGTTCTAATGAACAGTTAAGTGGTCGTAATCCGGCCAGTGCTGCTAATCGCGCGTTTATGGGCGCCGCTTCTTCTGTGAAAGGCGCGTCTAATGCGCTCTTTAATTTGCAAGCTGTATCCAAACAATTCAAAGGCTCTCAGGCCTTGAGTAATATCAATTTAAAAATTAAGAAAGGAGAAATCCTTTTTGTCACTGGTCGTTCCGGAGCGGGAAAATCGACCTTGCTTAATCTTCTTTCGGGAGATTTGGAGCCGTGCGGTGGAAAGATTCAAAGACCTGCTGAAGGGACCTTTGTCGGCCAAGTATTCCAAGACCTAAAGCTTTTTCAAAATAGGACCTTAGAGCAAAATCTTTGGTACGCCTATGACTCCAGCATCTACAAAAATAGGAACGAGTTTCAAAAAGACCTGCTGGAGCTTTCAAGCGTTCTTGGCGCGAGAGACAGTCTTAATAAGAAAATAAAAGATGTTAACGGCGGAATGAAACAAAAGGCGAGCATGCTCAGGGCCCTGCTGTCGAAGCCCCAGGTCCTTCTTGCGGACGAGCCAACGGCCTCTTTAGACAAAGAGAGCTCGTCTAAGCTTTTTGATCTTTTGAATTTCTACAATGTTCGCAAAGGCCTTACCATTGTTTGGGCCACTCATAATAAAGACCTTATCAAACAGTTTCCCGGCGAGATTGCGCATCTTGATTCCGGCAAGTTGGTTTACTCAGGAAAAGCATGTTTTATTTAAAACAATTATTTTTTGTGGCAAAAGACCACCTGCTTCTGGCTTTCACTAACATCGCTCTTTTGCTTGCCTTTACTGTGGCCACTCAAAATAGAGCTGAAATCAAAAATTTTTTTTCTCTTGAGGCCAAAACTTCTAATTCCCCTTATTTCAACGCTCTTGTGAGCAGTGGAGCGAGCCCAGACTATATCTCAAGAAAGATGAAGAACCTTCCCGGCGTAAGCGCTGTGGAGGTGACAAGATCCGGGAAACTTGCCTTGGAAGCAAAAAACTTTCTGTCTCAATTAGGAGAGAGCGCGGACGCTTTCCCTGGAAGCTATAACGCTTTCAAAGTGGTCATTGATCAAAACACCAAGCCTCAAAGCAGAAAACTTATTAAAGAATATTTTACAAGGCTTGTTGGGAAGAATGATGTGACTTTCACAAGCATAAAAAGACCAATGATGACGGCCATAAAAAACACGCCGGCCTTTGCCTTATTCGCTTCATGGTCGGACGTTTACCTCGCAGGCATCGCCGCTCTTGGCTGGCTCTTCACTTTGTTTCTTTTATCGAGACCAGTGGCAGAGCCAGAGTTTTGTCATTGAAAGATTTCAAAGAAAAAATTCCGCCTCTCTAAAAATGTACCTGTGGCTAGCTTGCTTGCCTGTGACTGGAGCTTTAGCTTTTCTCATGTTCAACGGTGGAAAGCTTGACTGGCTAGGCTTTGCTCCCGGCCTTGTTCTTCTGGCGCTAGGCTCGCTTCCTTTTGTGAAGAGAGCGCAAGCTCCAAGCAGATTTATTTAGAAGGACGTTTCACTTTTATGAAAAAACATATTTTTCCTCTTGTCCTTTCTTTCGTATTCATTGCCACAAACGCTCATGCGGCGGTGAAAAGGTCGGCCGATCTTTTGCAAATAAAAGATGACTTGGGGAAAAGCGCCAGACAAACAGACGCCATCGCCGCCTCCATTAAATCTCTAGAAAACAAAATCGGCAAAATGAACAGCCAATATCTTGAAAGCGCAAGGGAAGGCAAGCAGCTTAATGAAAAGCTGACAAAGCTTCAGTCCGATCTCGAAGCGAGAATGAAAGGCCTAGAGGTGAAGCGCAAAAAGGCCTCTGAACTTGCGAGAGTGTACGCTCTCGAGGCGGGAGACCATGAAGATCAAAACGCTCTTCTAAAAAAGACCATCCTTAAAAAGCTACTCAAAGAGAGGATCGCCAAGATTCTCGAGCTTAAAAAGGAGACGGGGGATCTGCAGAAAACAGTCTCTTTTTATTCAGAACAATTTGATGAGACCAAGAGCAACGAAGAGACGCTTTACTCTCTTATCGTGGACTTGGAAAATAAAAAGAAAGATCTCAGTCAAAGTTACATTTCACAGCTCGAGAAAAAGAACGCTTTAGAGGAGAGGTTAGAGAACGGCCCAAGCGAGGGTCGCCGCTTATAGGGCCGTAAAGAACACCTCTCCGACCAAGAAGCTCCAAATGGGCTCTTTAAGCTTGATCCCGCCTCTTGAAAGTTTTGTGAATTACAAGTCTGGAGACAAAGGCGTGACCTTCAAATACGAGTCCAGGGCCCCCATCAAGGCCTCGGCGGGAGGAAAAGTCGTCTATGCTGGAGAGCTAGCAAGTTATGGGAAAGTCGTTATGATTGATCATGGCCAAGAAATTCGCTCGGTCATTCTGGGCGATATTCAAATCAAGGCAAGCAAAGGCGACCAGGTTAAACAAGGTCAGATTTTAGGTTATACTCTTGCTGAACCGGGGCTAAAGAAGTCCCTGTACTATGAAGTGCGAAAGAAGAATGTTGCTCAGAACACAATCGCTCTTTTAGAAAAGTCAGGGAACGAAGATTTAGGCTTAGCTAAAAGTTCATTAGATTTTTAAAAACGGACGCAATATGAAAAAGTTTCTTGTGGCATTGCTACTTCTCAATGTTCAAATTGGACACTCAGTGACTAAAAAACGTTTTGAGGAGCTTGAGCTTTTTAACAAAGTTCTCTATCTCATCGAAAGCCAGTACTATCGAGAGGTGGACACCAATAAGCTTATTGAAGGCGCTCTGAAAGGGATGATGGACACCTTGGACCCTCACTCGGCCTATTTAGACAAAGAGTTCTTCAATAAAATGCAAAACGAAACTGACGGAGAGTTTGGCGGGCTTGGAATTGAAGTGACCCAAAAAGACGGCATTATTTATGTTGTGACTCCTATCGACGACACCCCTGCGTTGAAGGCGGGCATTAGGCCAAAAGATAAAATTGTGGAAATTAACCATGAGACAATTCTTGGACTCACTCTTGATGAGGCGATTGATCGCATGAAGGGCAAGGCCTGGCGAGAAAATTCATATGGGCATCGCTCGAGACGGAGTCAAAGGCGTAAAGCACTTCGAGTTGAAGCGAGAAATTATAAAAATAAAACCTGTAAAGTCGGCGCTCATTAAAGACCAATTTGCCTTTATAAGACTTACTCAATTTCAAAGAAGGGCCGCCTCGGGCATCGAGAAGGCGCTTAAAGAAGCTCACCAAGAAAGCGGAGAAAAACGGGGGACTCAGAGGCATTGTTTTGGACCTTCGCTCCAATCCGGGAGGGCTTCTTGATCAGGCCGTTGATGTGGCCTCTCTTTTTCTCAAAGATGGGGTGGTCGTCTCCACAGAGGCGAGAGACCCTTCGAATAAAGACATCCGGTACGTTAAAAAGTCGGGCTTTAAAAATCTTAAAACGCCGATGGTCGTGCTTGTGAATGGCGCCAGCGCCAGCGCCAGTGAAATTGTCGCGGGCGCTCTGCAAGACCATAAAAGGGCCCTCATTATGGGGAGCCAAACATTTGGCAAAGGCTCAGTTCAGACCGTGGCAAAAATAGACAAAGAGAACGGAGTCAAGCTCACCATCGCTCAATATATGACCCCTAAGAACCGAAAAATTCAGGCCCTCGGCATTGAGCCGGACGTCTTTTTAAGCGAGCTTGACGCGAAAGTCATCGCTGAAAATGCCGAAGACAATAAGTTTGTTAGAGAGAAAGATCTTAAGAAACCACCTGACCGCGACCATTGAGACGCCAGAAGAAAAGAAAATGCGCCTGGCCGAAGAGCGCGAGGCGAGAGCGAAAAGGGCCAAGGCCATTGCGCAGTCCAAGGCCAAAAATAAAAATAAAGACGAAACTGACGAGCTATTTCATAAGTATGAGCCAAAAGAAGATTATCAAGTGTTGCAGGCAGTCAATTACTTAAAAAGCTTTCAAGTCTATAAGCACTTTCAGTCTGCAAGCCGTTAATATTTTTCATTCCTGGGCGGCGCTGTAGGATAAGGGCATGAGCTTTAAAACCCTAAGTGTTGCTGACCTTGTTTTCGCCAGTAAAAAACAGCCTAGAGTCTGAGTTTCGCCAACTTGTCGTTGAAGGGGAAGTATCCAATATTTCCAAGACCGTCGCCGGACATATCTATTTCACTTTAAGCGATGAGAGAGCAAGCATCAGCTGCGCCCTTTTTAGGGGGGACGCCATGAGGAACGCTCAGGCGGTGAGAAAACTTAAAGATGGCGATATATCATCGTCTCCGGGGCCATAGGAGTCTACGCCAAACGCGGAGTCTTTCAAATCATTGCCAAGAGGAGTCGCTCCGGCGGGCAAAGGCAACCTCGCTCTGCAATTTGAGCTTTTAAAAGAAAAACTCGCGGCAAAGGGATATTTTGATTCCAGCCATAAGC
Source organism: uncultured Bacteriovoracaceae bacterium (assembly GCA_963747475.1). Lineage (GTDB taxonomy): Bacteria > Bdellovibrionota > Bacteriovoracia > Bacteriovoracales > Bacteriovoracaceae > UBA845. Next base: position 234,184 of record CAVVFE010000013.1, on the reverse strand, counting down.
GACCTGTGCCCAGATACCCCAAAAAAATAGCGGTCATAACAGCGCCCTATGGAGCGGCCCTGCAGGATTTTTTGCAAGTCATGAAGAGAAGAACCCTATGGCATGATATCGTAATCGTGCCCGGCCATCGTCCAGGGCGACGCTTCGTCGCAGCTCCTTGATGCGCGCTTTGGAGGCCGCTCAAAAAGTGGAGGCGTGGAGATAATTGTGCTCACGAGTGGAGGTGGGGCGATGGAGGACCTCTGGTCATTTAATGACGAGCGCTTGATCAGCGCCATCTTCTCCTCTGAAATGCCAATTATCAGCGCTGTTGGGCACGAGATTGACACCACATTAAGCGACTATGCGGCCGACTTAAGACTGGAGACGCCTTCAGCTGCGGCAGAGTTTTTGTCCCAGTCCCATACTCAGACAAAGTCCCGTATGGACTCCGCGGCCCAGAAATTAAAAGGACTTCTGTTTCAGCATCAGCATCGCATTCAGAAGCGCTTGGAGAGGATCAATCCCGCAAGCCTAGCGAGAGGGCTTGAAATGAGGCTCGCGGACTATAAGCATAAGCTCTCCCGCGTTCAGCTCCTGAAAAATCTGCGAGACGTTCCTTCGGCTTAACGAGAAAGGAGCAACAAGCCTCTGACCTATTGGAGCGGGGGCTTCGCTCAATACAGGAAGGCTAAGTGATCGCAAAAATAGGGTCGAGAGATGCGGTCAACTGCTTGGGGGCGATGGACCCAAAAAACGTGCTTAACCGAGGATATTGTTATGTTGAAAACGGCAAGGGCAGCGTTCTTGCGAAGATTTCAGATTATGATAAATTGAAAAAAGACGAATTACTGACTATTCACTTTTCAGATGGCGAGGGCAAGGCTGCCCGCAAATAATAAGGATCTTTCTTTATGAAAAAACAAAATATTTTTGCTATAGCGATCGCAATTTTAGGGGCCTCATGCAGCTCGAATGTGAAGATGATCGAAAAAACAGACGAAAACAGACAGAAAAAGGTCGCCAGAGAAAAGGCCGCGGTCGTTTCTGACGGGACCGAACCGCTCAAAGTCGCGACTGGCAAAGTCTCATTTAAGAAGATTCACTTTTAGAATGCCTGACGGCAACTACACTATGAACTGCGGCGGAAAAAAGCGGGCTTTCTCCGTAAAAGACGGCGAAGGATTTGTTTATTTTCCGGCGAGCTACTTTGGAAGGGCAAGAAGCTTCAGCTTGCATTATTACGACAATGGGCGAAAGCAGCTGCCTCTTCTTGAGGTCGAGATTGTGGAGTATGATTACCCGAAGGAAAAATTGAATGTCCCTAAAGGAAAAGTCGACTATAGCAAAGAGGACATTAAAAGAATCATCGCTGAAAAAGAAATCAAAAGAAAAATCTATCTGAAAAGCAGCGATATGTTCTTATTCAACCGCCCTTCAAAGTCCCACTTAAATAGCTTTATTACCAGCCACTATGGAAATCAAAGACTTTTTAATAATAAAAAGAAGTCTCAACACTTGGGAAACGACCTGAGAGCGGCAACTGGGACCAAGATTCCCGCCGCCAATAGAGGAAAGGTCGTCTATACAGGCAACCTCTTTTTTTCCGGGAATGTGGTCGTTATTGACCACGGAATGAACATCTTTTCAATCTACGGACACCTTAGCAAAATTCTGGCGACCAAAGGATCAATCGTCAATCAAGGCGATATTGTGGGACTGGCCGGCGCGACCGGTAGGGTAAGCGGTCCGCACCTTCACTGGGGCATTAAAATTGATGGATCATGGATTGATGGCTTCAGCCTTATAGACGCCTCTAAAGCAACAATTTAATATGTAAATGAACGCTAAATGGCTTGGGCAATACGCCTTTTATATTGACCCAAAGTTTAAGAGCTCCGAAAAGGAGCTCTTTCGAATTGTGAGCCAGGACTTGGAGTCTCTTGGAGCTAATTTGCTTGAGGAACCCAGCGAGGTGGAGCATCCCAAATTGCCTCGAGTTTTTCTCGTCAATGCGGACAGTGAAACCAATTTGAGATAAGCGCTAACGATCATACCTTTGTGTTTGGCGGCGCCAATATGAGCATCTTTGGCAAAAAGCACTTTCCCAGGGAGGGCGCAAGCGTTCAAGGCCCTGGCGATTGGGCCGAGCTATCGAAGGGCATAAAAAAACTATTTCGTGAGGACTGCCAGCTCGGTGGAAGAGGAACTGCTCAATAGCGCTTTAAAAAACTTTAAGGCCCTGGTTAAAAGAGGAAAGACTTTTGACTTTGAGTCCAAAGCTCCCGAGCTAGAGGACTTCGAGACTGAAATATACAGCGCCCTAGAGAGAGACGATATTTCAGATATTCTCTCCCGCCATTCAAAGGGATTTATGGGCGCAAGCTTTGCCCTTTTGGAGGCGCCCAGCGCTAGCGCTCAAGATCCTCGAGGGCTTCTTCCTCTAAAAAGAGGAGAGGACATTGTTTTCTTGAAGTATGCTGGAGCGCCTAAAGACGAAATGATTTTAAAAGTCTACTCCGCTCTTGAGGACGTTTATAAAAGACAGGCGCCCGAATCAAATATCGAAGGGCGCTTTGAGGACATGGAGTTTGTCATCTCGGGACTGCCCATTCCCTTGGCGCTTTTCAACCGTCAGCAGGAGCTAGCTCTGCACAACCCCGCCTTTGTGAAATTAAACCTGAGCGTGAAAAACTGTTTGGCGCTTGAAGACGGAAGGCAATTTAATCAGCAAGGCGAGCTCTATAGGTGCTCTAGAAAAAGACTTAAACGAAGCGATTATGAGCTCTTCACTTTTCTTCCTGTAAAAGAGTTTCTTGGAGAGAGCTCAACTCCTTCATCTGAAGAATTAGGCATCATTTCAAGCTCCATCGCCCACGAACTAAATAATCCGCTAGGAGGCGTTTCGGGGGCGTTGGACGTGCTTCTTCTTGACGAGCATAAGGGAGACATAAAGGAGCGTCTTCAGGAAATGAAAGGAGGCGTGCTAAGATGCAAAAAGCTTGTGGAGACTTTTCTTGGCTTCTCCAAATTAGAGGCCAAAGGCGCAGGCTGTTGGAGAAAACTCTGTTCAAAGCTGCGTGGACTCGGCCATGGAGCTTATTCGCTTTAGGCTAATAGAAAATAATATCAGCCTTGTCCCCAACTTTGAGCAAAAGGCGCGCTTTGCCAAGGCCTTTAACCCCCACGTGCTGTCCATGACAGTCTATCTGGTTATTGGCGATCTTCTCACTGGGTTTGGACATCATAACTTATCGCCGGAGAGCGCTCCGCCAATTTTAAAGTTGGAATTAGAGAGGAGAGAGGGGCCATCACCATAGACGCTAAAGACTGCCCTGGGCTTGCGTCTGATTTCTTGAAATCAAAGCTTCTTAACCATTTGCTGGAAATCCAAAAGCTTGAGATCGTCCTCGGCCGTGGAAAGGTGGAGCTTCAGGCCTTATAGGTGCTTGGTGGGAAACTTAAATTCGTCCTCTGACTCTCTATTAAACTCATCTATAAGTTTTAAAACGGAGGACTCTGATTCCTTGATCTGTTTGCGCGTGAGAAAGAGGTATTTGTTCTTTGATTTGTTTTTCGCAAGAAAGCTCTCAATAAGGGGCCTCGCCTCTTTGTTAAGAAGGATTTTCTTTGCGCCTTTTTGCTTGGTCTCAAAGCGCCTTATTTGCGAAATAAGAAAGTTGTATAGCTTCTTCCTTTGGGCCGGAAATTTAAAAATGGCCTTGGCATTGGTGTTTAAATTTAAAAATGAATAGACAATAATCTGGTCTTTAACAAGGTGATGGGCCAGAACAAAATCAAGCTCCTCGACCTTGAAGTCGTTCTTTTTTTTGTATCTTTTTTCCAGATAATTTAACAAAGAGGCCTTGTTCTCCTCTGGGAACTTCAAAAGATGATTATTGAATTGAAACAGGCCTTCAAGAGTCGGCTTGATGAGCTTCACAGTCAATCGCTTCCATTCAGGAGTGTCGAGAAAGCTTTTAATCATCTCCATCTCTTTTGCGGGCTCTTCTAAGGGAAGAACCCCAAGAATAAGCCCTCTTTCGCCCTTGAGAGTGAGAAGGGCGGGAGCATTATTCTCTTTAAGCTGTTCCATCACTTTTTCGCGGTCCACCTTTGAAGTGTAGTGGATACGATCGAGCTCGAATTTATTTCTGGGATAGTAGAGTTGATTTACTTTTTTTATGCCCTTTTGGATGAATATATCAAGATACTTCAAGAGCAGTCTCGCCGTCGCCATGGCGTCGTCGTAGGCCCGATGGGCCTTATTATGGTCAATTTCAAAAAGCTGAGACATATAATTTAGGTTGGAGCTCATGATTTCGGGAATCATGTGCTTTGTCATCACATTCGTGCAGAGATTGCGATTTTGGAGCTCTTCTTTCCCTAGTCTTCGAAGCACAGAGTTAAGAAAAGGGAGATCAAAGGATATATTATGCGCGACAATGATATCGTCCCCAATAAACTCCACTATCTCGTCAATAACGTCCTCGATCTTGGGGCATCCCTTGACGTCTTTTTGCTTAATGGAAGTGAGCTTTTGGATAAAATCGGGAATTCTCATTCCCGGGTCGATAAGATAATTTTTTTCGTCCGCAATCTCTAGCCCTTCGATGCGAACCATTCCGATCTCAATTATTTGGTCGGACTCATGGTTGCCGCCCGTGGTCTCAAAGTCGATGACGCAAAAGGAGAGGTCTCTTAGAAGATCAATAGATTCTTGCTTGGGCATTAGTTATTTCCCATTTCCTTTACGGCCGCGCTGACGAGGTCTGAAAATTTTTGCATGGCCTTTTGAGCGACTATCTTAACATCTTCATGGGTAAGTTTCTCCCCGCCAATTCCTGCCGCCATATTGGTCACACAGGCGATGCCGGTGACTCTAAGTCCAGCATGATGGGCGGCGATGGCCTCTGGCACGGTGCTCATGCCCACAAGGTCGCCGCCAATTGTTTTTAGCATTTTAATCTCTGCAGGGGTCTCGTATGTCGGGCCTAAGACACCAGCGTAAACGCCGTCTTTTAGATCAACTCCAATTCCTTGCGCGGCCTTGTGAATCGCCTCTCTGAGCTCAGGGTCATAAGCGCGGGTCATATCAGGAAAGCGCGGTCCGAGCTCTGAGTAGTTTGGTCCGATGAGAGGATTATTTCCCGTCATATTAATGTGGTCATTGATGCAGACAAGATCTCCCGGTTTGTAGGACTTATTAATTCCCCCGGAAGCATTAGTTAAAATCAATTTCTCGACACCAAGCATAGCGAGAACTCTCACCGGCATGACCACACTTTCTAAAGCATGGCCTTCATAGAAATGAAAGCGGCCCTGGAAAACGGCCACATCAATTCCCTCCGTCTTTCCAATAATTAGCTTGCCATCATGGCCTTCGACACTTGTTTGCGGGAAGCCGGGGATTTCTTCGTAAGGGACGACGGTCGGGTCCTGTATTCTTTCAACATACACTCCAAGCCCTGAGCCTAGAACAATGCCTATTTTTGGTTTTTTATCGGTCTTGCTTTTTATAAAGTCTACGGCCTTGTTTAATCTTTCTATTGTTGACATGCTTTTCCTATTGCTCAATTTTTTCGATTATAACTGATGTTTTTTCTTGTTTTGTTTTGGAGAGCTTTATCGCTTTGGAAAGAAAGCGCTCTTTGATCTCTTCGACTTTCTTCGCTTGATTCTTATTGTGATGAATAGTGAATATAGAGTCGCCTTCTTTGACCTTGTCTCCGCGCTTTTTGTGAAAGTCAAAACCGACGCCAAAATCAATTTTGTCTGAGGTGACCTTTCTTCCCCCGCCAAGCTCTGTGAGAAGCAGCCCTATCTCATCGGCCTGAAAGCTTTTGATATAACCTGCTTGAGGGCAGGCGACCTCATAGCTCTCGCTCGCCTTAGGGAGCTTGGAGAGGTCCTTAATATAAGAGACGTCCCCGCCTTGATGCTTAATCATTTCCTCAAAGAAGCGAAGAGCGGCGCCTGACTTAAGCGCCTTTTTGGCCGCGGCAAGAGATTTGGAGTAGCTAGACTCAACACCGCCGATATGAATCATATTCGCGGCCAGGGCCAGGCTTAATTCGGTAAGATCTTTTGGGCCTTCTCCCTTCAGCGTCTGAACGCTCTCTTCTATTTCGATGGCGTTCCCGACCTTGTTGCCAAGGGGCTGTCCCATGTCTGTTATAAGGGCGACGCCTCTCTTATCAAACCTTTTTGCGGTGTCGAGAATGCTTTTTGCGAGTCTTCTAGCTTGAGACTTGTTTCTCATAAAGGCCCCGCTTCCGACTTTAATGTCCATGACGACGCCATTGGCGCCCTCGGCGAGTTTCTTGCTCATAATGCTCGCAGTGATGAGGGGAATGGAGTCCACTGTGGCGGTGACATCTCTAAGGCCATAGATGATTTTGTCCGCTGGGGCGATCTCTTTAGTTTGCCCAATAAGGGCCGCGCCTCTTTCATTTAGAAGACTCTGAAACTCTTTTAAGGCCACATTGGTGCGAAAGCCTGGAATGGACTCCACCTTATCGATCGTTCCACCGGTGTGTGCCAAGTCCGCGACCTGCGATCATGGGAACTTTTACCCCACAGACGGCCGCAATGGGAGCGAGAATAAAGCTCGCTTTATCGCCAATGCCCCCAGTCGAGTGCTTGTCCACCACATTAAGGCCATCAAAGCTGAGGGTCTCGCCGGAGTAAAGCATGGCGTCTGTTAGATAGGCCGTTTCTTTTTTGTTTAGTCCCTTTATAAACATCGCCATGAGAAGAGCGCTCATTTGGTAGTCGTGGACCTTTTTGTTCATGAGGCCATCAATCACCCAGCGGAACTCTTCTCTGTCGAGCTCGCCTCCGTTCTTCTTTTTGTCGAGAATTTCATACATTGAATAAGAGCGAGAGAATGAGGCAGAGTGAGTGGGCATGGTACGTCCTGTTTCCTTTTAATATTAGGATATTGCATTATCCGAAAGCAAAAATTATGATATATAATAATTAACATTAGTTGCAAATTATAAAACTGTTTTAACGCGCCTTGTGGTAAGTCTTCGGCGCGCCGCTTCGGGGGACTCAATGATCGTTAATTTCTTCTCTAAAAGGGCTCTTGCTTTTGGACTAATTCTTCTATTTGGTTTCTCAAACGCGGGACTCGCGCAGGACAATGACGGAGATATGGACCAGCTCGTAAGCGATTCCAAAAATGACCTTCTGGTCGTGGTCTCCGGTGGTCTCGCTGGGGCCATCCTCGGCCTTTCAACTCTCTCCTTTGTGGAGGAGCCAAAAGAGCACACCAGAAACATTTTGGTGGGGGCCTCCATTGGCATTATCGCTGGTGTTGGTTATGTCGCCTTCTCGCAAGCAAACAAAAGTCGCGATCTTTTATACGGACCTCAAAGCTATAAGTCTGACTCCGATTTTGGCACTTTCGCAAGGAAGAGCTGGCACGGGGAGAGCGTAAACAAAAACGATAGCGCCGTTTTGGCCCCGCTCCAGGTGGGATATTCTTTCAATTACTAATATCTGGAAACTGTTCTTGAAATACTTTCAGATAAGTAATATCTAAGCTTTGCCAAATATTTTATAAGGGGAAAAAAAATGGAAAGGATCATGTCCTTTGTCGGTCTATTTGCGATGGTCGGTGTCGCTTTCGCTCTAAGCACTAGTCGCAAACAAATCAAGTGGAAGACCGTTATTATGGGAATTCTGCTGCAGGTAATTTTTGGACTCCTTATTCTTAAGACGCCTTGGGGACGCGAATTTTTCTCTGTCATTAAAGAGGGCTTCAACAGCATTCTCGCTTTCACAAACGAAGGCTCAAAGTTTCTTTTTGGAAACCTGAGCGACCCGTCCAAGTTTGGATGGATCTTCGCGACTATGGTGCTGCCTACAATTATCTTTATGAGCTCTCTGATGAGTGTCGCCTATCATCTAGGCATCATGCAGAAACTAGTCGAGTGGACAGCAAAAATCATGATGAAATTCATGGGAACCTCGGGGGCCGAGTCTCTTGCGGCCGCGGCCAATATTTTCGCAGGCCAGACCGAGGCGCCTCTTGTTATCAAGCCGTTCGTGGACAAAATGACAAAGTCAGAGCTCATGGCCTTGATGAGCGGGGGCATGGCCACAGTGGCGGGCGGAGTCCTTGCGGCCTATGTGGGAATGGGCATCGACGCAGGCCATTTGCTTGCCGCCTCCGTTATGTCGGCCCCCGCGGCCCTTGCGATCGCCAAGATTATGGTCCCTGAAACTGAGGTCTCCACCACGGCGGGCGTCGTTGACATAAATCTTCCAAAGACCCACGCAAACGTGATTGACGCCGCTGCTGGCGGAGCGGGCGAAGGTCTTACTCTTGCCCTAAATGTCGGCGCGATGCTACTCGCTTTTATCGCCTTGATCGCCATGCTGAATGGAATGGTGGGGCTTTTGGGCGGCTGGTTTGGGATGCCTGAGCTGAGCTTTGAAATGATTCTTGGTTATCTTTTTGCTCCTTTCGCTTTCCTTCTTGGGATTCCATGGGACGAGTGTCTAAGAGTCGGCGTCATGCTTGGAAAGAAAACTGTCATTAATGAATTTGTCGCCTATATGGACCTTCAGACTGCCATTGAAAATGGCGCCATAGGCAAAAGGGCGATCACGATAACGACCTACGCTCTTTGTGGTTTCGCAAACTTTTCTTCTATCGCCATTCAGCTCGGCGGCATTGGAGGTATCGCTCCGCGCCGAAGAGGCAGATCTTGCCAAACTTGGCATTAAGGCATTGATTGGCGGAACACTTGCCTGTTTTATGACTGCCTGCATTGCTGGTCTCTTCATTTAAACAATCATTTTCGCCGCCTTCCCCAAAATCCTAAGAAGGTGTAAACTGGATAAGATTTAGTTTTAAGTTTAGGATTTATAAAATGGCAAAAGAATTGGTAATCAACCGGACTCATAATGAGAGCCGGGTGGCCCTTATTGAAAACGGGGAAATGCTCGATTTCCTTATTGATCGCTCCTCTAGTTTTAAAGACAAGCCAAGTGTCGGGAATATTTATCTCGGCCGTGTGCTTGCGCGTGCTTCCGGGCATGCAGTCGGCATTTGTGGACATCGGCTTTGAACGGGCCGCTTTTCTATATGTTGATGATGCGTATATTCCAACCTTGGAAGAGCAACGAGACATGGCGAAAAGACTGGAGGACAAAGAGAGAGAGGAGGCGAGGGCCTCGCTTTCAAAGACTATCCCTGATGAGCTGAGCTCTCTTTCTGAAACAGTGGACATGAAATACCGTCCCGATATTAAAATTCAAGATTTCTTGAATGAAGGGGACGAGATATTGGTGCAAGTGGCAAAAGAGCCTATCTCCACCAAAGGGCCAAGAGTCACCCGGCATATTACTCTGGCGGGCAGGCATATCGTCTTTATGCCTTTTATTGAGCACATTGGCGTCTCGAGAAGAATTGAGTCTGACGAGGAAAGGGACAGGCTTAAAGGCATTCTTGAGTCAATCAAGCCTGAAGGCAAGGGCATTATCGCGAGAACGGTCGCGGAAGGGCAGTCTCACAAGACCTTAAAGTCCGACTACCAACTGCTTGTGAAGATTTGGAAGGACACTCAAAAAAAGCTCGAAGGAAAAAGAGCTCCTTATGACGCCTATAAAGATCTCGATTTTATCCAGCGGGCGCTAAGGGACATTACTGACGAGGACGTTCATGGAATCGTGGTCGATTCAAAGTCAGTTCAAAAACAAGTCGAAAAATTTGTGACCAAATACCTTCCCAATATGAAGGGGAAAGTCTCGCTCTATGAGAGCGATATACCCGTTTTTGAGCACTATGGAATTGATATTGAGATTGAGCGAGCGATCAGCAATAAGGTCTATCTCAAATCTGGAGGATCGATTAATATTGATCAGACCGAAGCTCTCGTGTCCATTGACGTTAACACTGGAAAGTTCGTCGGAAGGAAAACTCTCGAAGAAACGATTCTTCGCACGAATCTTGAGGCGGTGAAAGAGATATCCTACCAGCTAAGAGTTAGAAACTGCGGCGGGATAATCATTATAGACTTTATCGATATGGAAAAAGAAGAGCACAAAGAAATGGTCTTCACCAGCCTCCTTGAGGCGCTAAAGCGCGATAGGGCAAAGACCAATGTTCTTCCCATCTCAGGCTTTGGCCTCGTTGAGATGACTCGAAAAAGAACGAGGGACACGCTAACGAGAGTCATGTGCGAACCGTGCCCTTATTGTGAAGGCACTGGAAGAGTGAAAAGCGTCACGACAGTTTGCTATGAAGTGCTTCGAGAGCTCACTAAGTCAGTCCGGCGCTCCAAGGCCTCAAAGGTCAGTGTTTTTGCGCACCCCGAGGTGAGCGCTCAGCTCACAAGCGAGGACTTTGAGATTATCGAGGCCATTGAAGAAAAGCATGGCGCTCAACTCGCGATCAGGGCCGACAACTCTTATCATATAGAACAGTACGAGATATTTACTTACGATGATTAGTCTCCTGGATTGGCCAAGAATAACTTAACTAAATTTCATATAGAAACTAGCGGAGAAGGCGTTAGTCTATAGGAATGAAGTCCTTATTACTTGTCCTTATGGGCGCGATTCTTTTCAATGGTGTCCAGGCCCGGCCAGAATTTCAGTTTCCAAAAGAAGTAAAGATTATCGTCATTCCCTTTCCTCCTTATATGACACCGGATGGTGAGAAGGGAATGGCCATCACCTTTATAAGAAAAGCGTTGGCGGCCAAAGGAACCAAAGCTAAATTCATCTTTATGCCGCCTAGAAGAGCCATGAGAGCTTTTCTCAAAGGGGAGGGGATGCTTATAGGAAGTTCCGCCCTTTTTGATAAAGGAAACTTCACTATGCTTCGCCTGACGATGGTCCGAGCCGGCATCTATCAGCTTCCAGGGGGGGCGCCATTAAAGAAAATCGCCTATTTGAGAGGTGTGAAAAGGGCCCAGCAAGCTCTGAAAGATAGCGGCCTAGAGCCGATTCCGGTCTCAAATTATAATGCCGGTCTAAAAATGCTCTCGACTGGGCGACTCGGTGGATTTCTCGCTGTAAATCTTCCCTTAAATTTTGAACTTTTTCACTCTGTGGAAAACGCCTCTATCAAACTTAAGTTAGTAAGAAGAGACTTTTATAAAGACGCTGGAGGGCTGGTCGCCGCCCCAAAAGACTTGGCCTTTTTGAAGGCGCTAAAAAGGCATATTTCCACTGAAGAAATGAGAAGGCTGTATAGTGAGGTGGTAAAAGAGGAGTTGGCTCCCTATCTAGGAAGTTTTCGGATAGAGGACTATATGTGGGACGATTTTGAGTTGGTGGAGCTCAATAATAGCGCTGTTGAGCTAACACCTTAAATATAGGTAAAACTAGAGCGCTATAATCAGCTAGAAATTATTTCATACGCCATTTTCCCCCTCTGTGAAAGACGATACTCTTAGACTATGAAAAAAGGCCTATTTTTATTCGCCATTCTTTTTGCTGGTCTCGCCCAGGGGGCCAAAATAACTGAGGAGTTCTTTCGGTGCTCTCACGAGGGATCGGACCGCTTGGCGAAAATCTTCATTGATCCCGAAATATTCTGCGATAATGAGCGCGAACACAAAGCGAGACTGCTTCTTTCCAAAGACGGCGAGGCGAAAATTTATGACGGAGCCCTTTATAGATGGGACAGCGGCAAAGGAGAGAGTTTTGTCTACCCTCATCTTGCGGCCCATGAGGGCAAAAAACTGACCCTCACTTTGCCCTATGGCATTTCAACTGGAGTGCTTGCGGAGACCTATGAAGGACAGACTACTCATGTCATGGAATTGAAGTGCGTCACGCGGCAAATTCATGTCTCTTGCGATTAAGACTCTTCCTTAGGACGGAACTTTGGACAATTATTTTCTAGCCGCCATTGCATATCATTGACCACCGCGCGCTTCCATTGGACCCCTGATCCTTCAAAACTATTTTTATAATCTTTCACATCAAGGACTTCTAAATTCATTTTTATCTTCTTAAAGAGTCGTGGCAGCTTTTGTCCAGGCACTTGGATATGGTGAAGGCCCCCGCTATAGGCGATCAGGACTCTTCCCTCCTCCAATTGCTCCAAAATGTCCGCAACACCTGACCTCACAGTCATCGGCCTTCCATTGAGATCAAGGCCATTGGCCCTTTTCATTCTGCCTTCTGGCGCAATAACGATAATAGAGTGATTTTTGATGGCCTCCATGAATGCCTTCCAGGTCTTGTCCCTCTTTCGGGAAATCGAAATAAGTCCTGGTCCCATAAAGCGCCAAAAGGCCCCGACGAGAGGTCTCTTTAGAGTTTTATCGGCCCCAGGGGCGACCATTTTTCTTGAAAGTTTAAAAATAAAGGACGCCGGAGGCACGGCCACATAAAGGGGCTCATACAGGCTCGTGTGATTGAGGAAGACCAGTAAGCGGATGTCTTTCCAGTTTTCTTCTTGTTTTGCTTTGCTAGTGGGAGTGAGCCATTTAACTTCAAAACGGTAGAAAGTTTTAGCAAATATTCTGACGCCGAAAAGAATGGCGAGGCTTAAGAGGCTCTTCATAGGCCTTCGATCATAGAGCAAAGACAATGGATGGGGAAGTCTAAGCCCTAAAAAATATTGGTTTTTTGGCGCGCGTTGTCCGTCTTGAATTTGCTTTGCTTTTCGCGGGGCATGCGCTAAATTACCCGGACATTCAAAAGCAGTTTACTCGCTCAAGGTCATAACTCATATACGACGACCTTGGGCTTATTATAAAACCCAGGAGGAATTGTATGATTTATGAGACGGCCTATTCGCTTCGTCCAGAAGCGACCGAGGAAGCCATTCAAAAAGTGGCGGCAATTGTCAAAGAAGTTGTAGAAGAAGCTAAAGGTGAGGTTCTATTAGAAGATCACTGGGGCGTTAAAACTTACGCTCAACCAACTTCTACTGGCGCGACCAAAGGCAACTACTTTTACGTTATGTACAAAACAGACGCTCAAACTAACAAAGAGATTGAGAGACGTTTTAACATCAGCGAAGACGTTGTGAAGTTTATCTTTGTTAGACTTGGCGAAGACTCTGAGCAAGAAGCTATCGTTAAAGGGTATAAAAACCCAGGCCTTAACGGCAGAGACGAAGCTGGAAGAGACGCTGAAAAAGAAAAGAAACTCTTTCAAAAGAGAAAGTCTTGCTACTTCTCTGCAAAGAAAACCACTCCAGATTGGAAAGATCCAACTAGCTATGCTTGGCTTGTTAACGAGTTCGGTAAGATCTCTCCCGCAAGAGTGACTGGCCTTAGACCTAAGTTCCAAAGAATGGCGACCACTGCTATCAAACGCGGACGTTGCATGGGACTTATTAGCTACATGTCTAACCAGACTGCTAGATAGATTTTATGGTTGTCGAGCGACAAATCACCAACGGAGCTGAAAGCTATAAAAGATTGGCCGCGCTAACGATCGCGTCCCTTTTACTGTGCCTAAGTTTCGTGATGTCTTTTTTTACTTCCTTTCCGGTGGCGCTGGCCTCTGTGCTTTATGGAAGGAAAAAAGGCTATGGCGCTGTCGCGTTTGCTTGGATAGCAAGCTTTGCTCTTTCCTACTTTGCTTTAGGCGAGCCTGTCTTATTCACGACCTATACAGGCAGTGTTTTTGTGACGGTCGCCGTTGTGGAGATTGTTTTAAGAGGCTCTAGTCCGATGAAAGGAATTGTGGTCTCTGGTTTGGCCTTAATTGCCTTGCTTTTTGGGCTGATGTTCGCGGGCTTTCAGGCCTCGTGACACCACTCCGAAGGCGTTTGTGGTGGAGCAGATCTCAAAGTATAAGTCGCAAGTTGAGGAAAGTTTGGAAAAAAGTTCGTCTCAGTCAAGCAGCGAGATTACAGAGGTCAAGGCCTTGCTAAATAATCCCGGAAAAATGGCCGACGAGATTATTCTAAAAGCTCCCGGTCTAATGGCCATGGGCGTTTTTATAATTTTATGGGCGAACGTTTTTATGCTTCTCAAATTGAAGCGGACTGTTCTTGGAAGAAGAGACGCCTATACTGATTGGGACCTTGTGCAGTACAAGAATCCTGAGCAGCTGATCTGGGTCGGTCTTGGCCTGTTTGGCCTTGCTGCTTTTTGGAGACCAAATCGGCCCTGTTGCCGAGGAGATTGGTCTGACAGGTCTTAAGGTCTTGGGTGTGTTTTATTTTTTCCAAGGGTTCGGTCTGTATATTTCCTTTCTCAATTTTATGGGACTGGGCGGATTTTTGAGGGCGGTCTTGGTTATCGCCACTGTTATCACAGCGAACGAAGTGCTCGCCATTTTTGGGCTGTTCGACATGTTTGTAAACTTCAGAAAATACATGAAAAGAAAAGATCAAGGAGAATAAAAATGAAAGTGATTCTTACCGACAGAGTCAAATCTCTAGGTAGCGTTGGTGAAGTCGTTAACGTTTCCCAAGGTTACGCAAGAAATTATTTGATCCCTAACAAGCTTGCCCTTCTCGCTGACGAAGGCAACAAAAAACAAATGGAAGACTATCAAAAAATGCTTTCCAAAAAAGTGGATGAAGAGAAGAAAGAGGCCAAAGAGCTCGCTTCCAAAATTCAGGGAAAGAACCTGACTATCACTAAAAAAGTTGGCGGCAATGGTCGTCTTTTTGGAACTGTCACTAGCTCAGAAATCTCAAAAATGCTTGAGAAAGACGGGCTAACTGTTGAAAAAAGACTTATTAACATCGAAAACCCGATCAAAACTTTGGGAACTTTCGAAGTTAAAGCGAACCTTTTTCATGATGTAGAGGCGACCTTCAACGTAAAAGTTGAAATGGACCCTAAGCAAGTTGAAGAAGAGAAGAAAAAGCAAGAAGCTGCCGCTAAAAAAGCCGGCAGAAAAGGCGCAAAAGAGGAAGCTCAAGCTGAAGCTTCTGAAAACGCCGCAGAGAACGCTGAAGAGACTTCAGAAGAAGCTTAATTCAAACTACCAAGGCGGAAAGGCTTAAGGGCTTTTCCGCCTTTTTTTTAGAACACGGACGATATCAATAGGTTTGGAGATTGAATGAACAACGAGGGCGGCAGAGAGTTACCACACGATTTATTGGCCGAGAAAGCATTCATCGGGTGCCTTCTTGTGGACAATAGGTCATTTGATGATGTGACTGACGTAGGCCTTACCGAAGAAGACTTCTACCACCCTCAATATGGGATGGTCTTCAAAGGCATTCGCGAACTTGCCATCGATAACAAGCCTTTTGATCTCGTAAGTATCTGCGCCAAGCTCAATGATATGGGCAAGCTCGAGTCCGTGGGCGGTCAGGCCGCCATGGTGGAGCTTATTGAAGACACCGCCTCTTCGGCAAATATCTATCACTACGGCAAAATAATAAAAAACAAGTCTATTCTTAGAGAGATTGTTCGCACCTCCATGAGGATTACCGATCAAGGAAAAAACTTTGTGGGAGATGTGGAAGAGTTCATTGACGAAGTGGAGTCGAGCTTCTTCAATCTTGCCTCCCAATCAAAGAAAAACTCTATAATTCCCCTAAAAGAGGCCCTGAAAGAAAACCTTCGCCAGCTTGAGAAAGGCAAAAGAGACAAGGGAGAAATATTAGGGGCCAGCACCGGTTTTAAGTCGCTTGATAAAAGGCTTCTTGGCATGCAGCCAGGGCAAATGATCATCGTCGCCGCAAGACCCGGTATGGGGAAAACGGCCTTGGCCTTGAACATCGCGATGAACACATGCAAGATTCATGATTTGCCAATCATGATCTACTCTTACGAGATGTTAGGCCCCGAGCTTTCAGGCAGGCTTTTAAGTTCGGCCGCTAATATTGACTCAAGAAAAATCAGAACCAATGACTATAACGAAATGGACCTTCGGAATATTGGCCACGCCATTCAGGACATGTCCAAGCTTCCCATTTTCATCAATGACAACGGGGGGACCACGCTTCTCGACATTAAATCTCAGTGTCGTAAGGTCAAAAGCCAGAACGGAGCCATAGGGCTTATCGTCATTGACTACCTTCAGCTTATGCAACCTCACGTGAGAAAGTCTTCAAGAGAGCAGGAGATCGCCGAGATATCAAGGGGCATTAAGGAGCTCGCTAAAGAGCTCGGATGTCCTATTATGGCCCTTTCTCAGCTTAACCGTTCTGCCGCCTCACGTACTGACCGCAGGCCTCAGCTTCAAGACCTTCGTGAATCAGGCTCAATCGAGCAGGACGCCGATGTTGTTGTGCTGATTCACCGTGAAGACTATTACGATGAAAACACACCGAAAAAAGGCATCGCTGAAATCATTGTCGCAAAGAACAGAGCGGGCGAGCCCGGCACTGAAGAAATGGCCTGGGTAGCGGCGCAGACGAAATTTGCGGACCTCACATTTAGTCCGAATAATGAGTCTGGAAAACAATAGCCTATTCAGCCTCTTTTTCCTCCCAAGCGAGGGCAAGTTCCAAAAATTTTCAAGGCCTAGTCTTGCGTTTCTGCAGTACAAAAGCTTTAGGATAGACCTTCTCTCGGGAGAAAAGAGCAATGTGTCCGCCACCGACTTATTGGAGGAGTTTGAGGAAGTAAAGCTTCTCTCCAATTTCAAAGATCCAAAGGTCTTTCACTTCTTTTATGAGTTTGGTCATATTTCGGCCGGCATGCCGGAGCTTGCCGGAGAACAAAGCCCTCTCGCCGTGGTGATTCACTACGAAAGAAGCAAGCTTATTGATCTTAAGATTAATGTCGCAAAAGACCTCAAGTTCGAAGCGGTCGAGTTTCCAAGCTTTGAAAAGTATCGACCAAAGTTCAAGGAAGGAATGGAGAAATTGCTGGACGGAGAGTGCTATCAATTCAATCTCACTTCTCCATTTGTTTTCTCTTCAAAACAAAAGATATCTTTTCGCTCTGTTCTTTCCAATGCTTTTCGAGACAAAGAAAAGCTAGGGGCATACGCTCATTATACTCATTTAGGAAGCTTAGGAAGAGGCCTTCTGTCCAACTCACCAGAGTGTCTTTTCCAAGTGCTCAAAAAAGACAAGAAAGTCTACAGCATGCCTATCAAAGGCACATACAAGCTTGGAAAAGGCGAGGATCATTCTGAGGGGTTCGCAAAGCTTAAGGCCTCAAAGAAAGATCAGGGCGAGCTTTACATGATCACGGACTTGATTCGGAACGACCTCACCGCCATTGAGTTTATGCCAGCTAGAATAAAGGCCAAGAAAAAACGCCTAGACGTGCCCGGCCTTTCTCATCAATATTCCATTATTGAAACGGACCTCACCCGCGAAGCGAGCTTGAAAATGGCCTTGAAGGCCCTCTTCCCTGGCGGAAGCATTACTGGAGCGCCAAAGAAAAGGGTTATGAGAATTCTAAAGGGCCTAGAGAATTATGAGCGCGGCTTTTATTGTGGCAGCACAGTGGCCCTCCACCGTGGCCTTGTTGCCGGCTCAATAAATATTCGAAGCGCAGAGATTGATTACTCTTTAGGCGAAGTAAAATACTGCGCAGGGGGAGGGATCACCCTAAATAGCGATGCCAGAGGCGAGTTTGAGGAGAGTTATGCAAAAATGGAAAGCTTTCTTCAATTATTCACTTACCAATAGTTAATTATTCCGAGAACTTAAAGCTTAAATACCGGGCTTTTATTAAAACTTCTTACATCTATACTGGATCGTTTGACATTAGTTTTGCGCCATAGATATGCTTGGTTTCAAGAGAGAGAGACCATCCAAGGAACGGCATGGTTTAAGCTTAAATAAGCTATCAATGCAAGGAGCTAAGCATGTTGGAGAGAAGTCAGAAAGAAACTACTGACGGAGCGAGTGAAGCGCAAGAACTCGTTTCATTAGAATCACTCGCAGAGATGACAGGATTTCCTGTTGAGATGATTCGCAAGGAGCTTTTCAACTCAGAGCTGAAAGAAGAAAAAGTCAGCTTAGAGGACTTAAGAGCGGCCATGGTCAATTATATTGACTCCACTATGTTAGAGAATGCAGGCAACTAAACTTAGCTGTCGGCATCCCTAACTCTTTAATTTTACTGCCTAAATGAAAAGGCTGCTTGAGTAATTCAGTCCGGTAGCCGATACCCTCTTATCTGATAAAACGCCGTGTTTTTTCTTTTAAGAGGAGAGCTTCGATGAAGTGGGACCGATCCCAAATTTTCGAGAGAATTTCAAATATCTACACCTTTTCTAAGGACCCTCTCCTCCAAAAAAACAAAAGAAAACACGTTTTCATTCCTTGGGACCTCGGCGCCCAAAAAGACCTCATGTTTAAAATAAAAAGCGTGATCTTTGACAAGGGCAAATGCGATGTTCCTTTCATGAATAAAGACTTCTCGCCGGCCAAATTGTCTGCGGAACAAATCAAGTCCCTCGAAAAGCAATTAGAAAAAGGCCATGAGACTCATCTAGTCATGTCGAACTTAGACAGCATTCATGTGCTTCGAATTGATCGCGTTTTAAAAAAGCCTCGAAGCCTCACCACCATAGAGGACTTAAGGTCTTGCTCTAGCGATGTTTGGTTTAGCGTCGGAGACCTTTTTGTGTACAAGGCCAACCATAATAATGATCGCAATGAAATTATAAGCGCTCTCGATGAGCTGCTTCATTCGCAGCAGACTCAGAATTTTTTTCTTTGCGGACAGAGCTTGGAGCTTAAGGATCAAAGTGAGGAAGTCACCAAGCGCTTTACAAGCTGGTTGGAAATCAATCGCAATCTCACTTATGATTACTTTATTCGCAGTTGCGAACTGCAAGAGAATGTCTATCAAGAGTCATGGCCTCTTTTAAACAGGAAGACTCAGCACTTCCTCATCATGGCCGAACAGGCCCGCCATAATGGTGTTATGCAAAGAGACCTTGAGAAGACTGGCTTTTTAAAAGAGAGCTTTGAGTGCTATTTAAGCGCCGTTTTAAATGAAATGAATGAAGTCTATATAAGGCCCTTGATCAACGCTTTTAATGACTACCCGTGCCTTCTTGAGGCCTGGAAGGAAACTAGTGAGGGGCTGATCAGTCCAAAAGTCAGAGAAATTGTGGGGGACTTAGTCGAAAGTGGCTCTTATCAAATTAAATCATTGGAGCTTTTTTTAGAGTATCTTGGCGCCGCCAAGTCGCTTCTCTTCTCCCTTAAGAGTCGTTTCACAAAAAAAATTGGAAAGGAAGAGTATCTTTTGATTGAAAGCTTTCTTGGGCGTCAGGAATCTTTAGTGGACTCTTTTACCTGCAGAGGTCTAAGGTCCAAACTTGAAAGTCTTCTCGCTATAAAGAACTGGCTAAAAAGCGCCATGGCCCAATCAAAACAGGCGCCCTCCCATGAACTGAAGAATCGCAATCTAAAGCTCACTCATTTGCTCACAATAATGTGCTCAATATCCTATGAAGATAATGTGTTTTTTAAACTCGTGGAGGAAAAAACTTCCCGTGGCGTTATAAAACGAACTTTTGAAGACGAGGTCAAGGCCTTGTTAAAACTAGAGGATCTGCGCAAATCCGCATAAGTTGATCTTTTCACTTCGTGTAAGTCCTTAAATTTCTTTAAAAAATGGTAAAGTTAGGTTGTTTAACGTCCGATTCTTATTACGAACGGAAAATTTTTGTAATGGGACAAATACTATGGATATCGCAACCGTCGTTGGTCTGGCTCTCGCAGTCGCCGCAATTGTAGGATCGATTCTCTCTGGCGGAAGCCTTGGGGCATTTATCGACACGCCTTCCATCCTCGTTGTTGGGGGAGGGGTCATTTCCGCAGTTTTTATTAAGTGGCCAATGGAGCAGATCAAGACTCTTGTTCCGGTTTACATGAAGGCCATCTTCACGACTCCTACTGATCCAAAAGCAATGATAGATGAAATTCAAAAACTGGCCGAAACGGCGAGAAGAGAATCTGTGTTTGCTCTTGAGAAAGTGCCGGTGGAAGATGAATTTTTAAAGAAGGCCGTGACTTTGGCCGGCGGACAACAGGCCTCCGGAAGTTATCACCTCTATTTTGCAACTTGAAATTGACTCCATGATAGATAGGCACAAAACAGGAAACGCCATTATGACTGAGGTGGGCAATGATGGTCCCGCCTTCGGAATGATTGGAACTCTTATTGGTCTTGTTATCATGCTCCAAAACCTGTCAGGAGGTCCGGAAGAGCTTGGCAAGGCGATGGCGGTCGCGATCCTTACGACCTTCTATGGGGCGGTCCTGGCGAACGTTTTCGCGCTTCCAATCGCAAACAAACTAAAGTTCAGATCAGACTCAGAAGCTTTAAAAATGAATATTATCATCGCGGGCGTGCTTGGCATTGTCGCTGGAGAAAACCCGCGTGTAATTAGAGAAAAACTAGATTCTTTCCTTCCTCCAGGGGAGAGAAAACAAGAAGAACAAGAAGCAGCTTAAGGTAGTAATAATATGGCCGAAGAACAAGATTGCCCAGAATGCCCAAAGCCGGAGGAGTGTCCACCTCCAGGCGCGCCGGCATGGATGGCGACATTCTCCGATCTCGTCACGCTTTTGTTGACCTTCTTCGTGCTCTTGTACGCCATGAGCAAGCAAGACGAGTCCAAGTTTAAGTCCGTTGCGGGATCTATCCGCAAGGCCTTTGCGGGCAATGCCATGAAAATTGGAGAGACCATTCAGCTCGGGAAGTCGCCAGACGACTCGCCGACAATGATCGAGTCTCAGGAGCCGGTGCAGCCGTTTCCAATTGACCTTCTGACTACGGAAGGCATCTTAGATAAGTACGAAATTAATCGGGAATCAGATGAAGACGCAGCTCAAATGCGCAAAACTCTTCAGAATTATCGTTTGTCTGAATCAGTCACTATGCAGCAGATGTCCGAGGGAGTTAAAATACTCGTCAAGGACAAGATCCTATTTGAAAAAGGAAGTACTGTCATGGCCAACGCAAGTGTAGTTCCCGTTTTCCAAAAAATCATAAAACTCATGAGGGACAATGATTGGACGATCTTTGTCGAGGGCTACGCTTCAGAAGGGGAAACTTATGGCAAAGACCCTTCTAGGGGGCCGTTTGACCTCAGCTCTATGAGGGCCCAAGAAGTGACCAAGGCGTTGATCAAACGGGGCGTGCGCCCTGAAAAAATCACAACTGTTTTTTACGGCGATGCCAGGTCAAAAGAGTCCGCGAGTGATAGGAAAGTGGAATTCATTTTGCGAAAGAGGGACCTTGGCTCTAAAGGCCGAGAGGTTCCCGCTCAATGAACCAATCAATAAGAAAGAGACCCATCGGCATTTGTTTTTTAAAAGACTATCCATCATTGCTAGAAGCTTTGATGGAAGTCACCTCTATAACGAAAAGCCAGCTGAAAAAACTTGGACTCAAGAAAGTAAAATGGGAGAGGCCGCTCAAGGCCAAGGAAGAGATTGAGCTTGACGCGGACGTGGTCAATTACCTTCGAATTAGTCCTGAGTGTGATAACGAGGACATTCATATCCTGACGGAAGACGAAGAGTTCATCGCTATATCCAAGCCCTATAATTGCCATTCTCATCCTCTTAAATACAACGACACCAACAACGTGTTGAGCTTCCTCAGAAAAGAAAGGGGAAACGAGCTGCTCAAGGTGAACCAAGAGGCCTATGACCGAGGTCTTCTCTATAGGCTCGACTATGAGACTTCGGGACTCCTCTTATACTGCAAAAGAGATTTTCTGCATAAAGAATGCAGAGAGGAGTTTTCAACGATTGTTGAAGAAAAGACTTACTACGCTATTGTTCAAGGCAATTTTTCAAGCAATTCTTTGACTCATAAAATTGTCTACACTGGCTCCAAAAAATCGAAGGCCCGCGCTTTTAGCGTGTCTCATGACGAAGGAATAACCGCCAGCCTGGAAGCGACTCGTCTCGCTCATAACAAAGATGAAGACCTGACGCTTGTGAAAGTGAGCCTCAAAGAAGGCCATCGCCATCAAATTCGCGTCCAACTGTCTGCTGAGGGCTTTCCTATACTGGGAGACGAGCTATATGGAGGAAAAAAAGCTGAGAGACTTTTTCTTCATTGCTATTCTTATCAGGTGAAGGGAAAAAGGTTTGAAGATCCGCGTCTTCCTTTATTTTCTCTTTTCTTTGACCTTAACGGTTAGTTCTAAATGTTCCGCCATTTCTTTTTGAGAGGACTTATCACGGAGTTTGACGAGGGCCTGGCCGTCAGTGACTCCCCAAACTTCAATCTGGTCGTGCTTAACGAGAATTTCCAAAGTCGAGAGGTTCTGAAGCGTTTCTGGGTTGGCCATAAGGGCCAAACTTTTCAGGTCATTGGCCATTTTTCTATAGGCGGCCATTCGCAGATCGCTGAAGGTTTTAAAGCTCTTATCGAATTCGACTTCGAATTGCATATGAGAAACTTCCGGGCAACGAAGGCTCCACTCGCTTGGCATTTTAGGCTCAATCCGGTCTGTTAAGGCCCGACATGTGCTCGGTTTATAGCGGCCTTGAACCTTTTCCCACCATTGCTTTGTCTTGGGATCGGCCAAAAAGAGAGTAAACATGATAACGCCCGCGATAAGTGCTGGATATTTAAGGGCATTTTTCCAAAACATATTAACTCCGTTTTCCGTCAACTTCTTCTAGTATGCCCGAGAGCGACCTAAAAATCACTAAAGTTTTCCTCTCTAATTCCGACAAGGTTAGTCAAGAAAGACATTTGTGAGGTAGCAGCTTTTATGAGTTCCCATTCCCTGTTGAGTAATGAAAAATTTTGGGCGACAGTACGATATTTGATTGAGTTAAGTGAGCCCCAAGAAGACAGCAAAGTCTGCGCAGAACTCGGCCTCGAGCAAAACGAGTTGCGCTCCTATATCCTCTTTTTGCAAGAAGTAGACTATGAGCTAGAGATCACAAAAGGTCCCGGGGGAACAGTCATAAGTCCTGGCATCAAAACAAATAAAGTCTCTCTTGAGTTTGACCTCCTTGAGTGGCTTCAGTTTCAGGCTTGTTTTCCTAAGATATCGGAATGCGAAGGAGAGCCTTTTTATAAAGAAGTGAAGGGCCTCCTTTGCAAGGCCGAAAAGGTCCATTCTTCAATGGACATATTTGGTCCGGCCGAAAAACTTGAATCGCTCCTTCAGACCGAATCGGCCGACTTTTCATTCATAGACGGGGTTATAGATCAAGGACTGGCCGCTCATGGGATGCCATCATTTCTAGAGGAGTCCATCATTGACGCGTCCACCTTAAACATCACATTTCATAATGGATCTCAAACCACTCTTTTGCCCAGAAAGGTTGTCTTCTTGGACGGACAGCTCGCCCTTATAGGGGAGACGCTCCAGGAGGGCTGCTTAAGTTGCATCGCCGTCCACGAAATCGCTCAGGCCTAGAGTCGAGCCGGTCTTGACCAGAAAGTTTTCTATGAGAGAGATAGAAGACTTCATCAGTGGGCTTAGGGCAGTTGGTGAAAATGAGTTGAGATTGGTATTGAAAATATACTCACAGACCAAATTCGAGACCAATGTCAAAAGGCAGCATTTTGCCAATCAGTGCATGGTGACTAATCCGATGGGAGACTTTATCTGGGCGGCCTCTATAGAGCCAAGCGACGAGGTCTATGAATGGATTGAGTCCCTAGGACCTGATGTGGAAATTTTGGACCCTATCAGTTTTAAAAAAGGATTTCTCGAATATTGCGAAGCTAAGTTAAAAAAGTTAGCCTAGTAAAAATGAATTTGCTTAAAGGCCCTTTTACTCTGGCCGCCATTTGCGCGGCCTACTTTATTCTCTCTTGGTTTTTTCCCTGGGAAAGATTTCAAGTCGACTCAACTATTTCTATTTCGTACTTGTGGGACTTGCTTTTCTGCGTCTTATTAGGAGTGGGCTATCGACTCCCACTCAAAGGTCCACAGATCAAAAAACAATTAAAGGGACTCCTTCCAAGAGGAATAGGAACTCTTTTTCTGGCAATAGGCTCAATTCTTTTTGTTCAGATGAGCAATACCCTATCTCCTTTTAAATATCTTGAAAGGCCAGTCCTTCAGCTGCTTGTGCTGGCCCCGCTAGTGGAGGAATTTGTCTTTCGGTACGCCATAATGGGGGCCTCCCTTGTCGCCCTTGATTCTCGAAAAAAGGCAGTGCTTCTGAGCGCTGTCCTCTTTTCCATCTCGCATTTGCCGGGGCTTTGGCATCTTCCGGAGCCTTTCAAACCTTTCATTTACATACAATTGGTCTACACATTTTTTCTTGGTTGGATTATCGCCAAGGCAAGAGTCCGCACTGGAGGCGTATGGGAGCCTGTTGCGCTGCATTTTTTATTTAACTTATGCTTTTATATCGCAGTCACAAAGGGCTGGATTTAAGACTAAGCGCTTGGTATGAATTGAGCTCGATTTAACAAGACATCGAGGGAATTCTTATGAGGCCAATTGCGGTTTTACTTCTTTTTTTCCTACTTCTAAGTCCGCCTGCCAACGCGGGCAATCGCGCGGTCACTTTCAAAGCGTCCACCTTAAACTCTTGGATGATACCCTTTTTAAGAAAGTTTCCTCTCGAGCGAGCCAATATTATTGGCCTGGGCCTTGGGTCCAAGGGCTATGGGATCGTTCTTCTGCAAGAGATGTTTTCTCCATGGTACTTGAAGATCGCGACCCATCGCTTTTTTGAGGTCAGAGCAGACCTAATGGGCTTGCCTAGGATTCCACTTGTAAACTCAGGACTGGCCTCCCTGACGTCTGGCAAAGTCATTAAAAAAGACTTTAAAGAATTCACCGAATGCGGAGGACTCCAATGCCTCGCCCAAAAGGGAATGCAATTCAGGAGAATGGAGATTGAGGGGATAGTTGTGGACGTTTATAATGTTCATTTGCAGCCCTTTCAAAAAGAAAGCCGCATCAGAGAGTCTCAATTAAAGGACCTGCGAAAATTTATCAATAAAAACTCCACTTCCGGGCTGCCTGTTTTGCTAGGAGGGGACTTCAATATCATCGCGGAGTCTAGGGAGTATCAAACGCTGACTCAAGAACTTCACGACTTTAGAGACGCTTGGAGTGCTGGCCCGTCCGCATGATCCTGGTTATAGCTGGAACCCAAAAACAAACCCTTACGCCAAGCCAGATCCTGAAGAAGACTTTGTGGAGCAAAGAGTGGACTATCTCTTTGTGAGAGATGGTGAGCATTTAACGTGGAAAGTGCTAGAGGCCAAGCTTGAGCTAACGGCCCCTAAAAAGCTTGGTTTTGGTCAGTATTACTACGGAAGCGACCACTTTGCTGTTGGGGCTACTTTTAAGCTGATTCCCAGATAAGTGTCACATGTTTACAGCCTGATGTGGTTCTGATATTTTGCGTCGAAATTAACAAGTAAGAACCAATAAACAGGGTGATCTTATGACGACCGAAAATGCCACATCCAGCGACGTGAAAATCGTTGGCGATCTGGAGTTTCCTCCAAGAAAAGTCTGGGTGAAGACCTATGGCTGCCAAATGAATTACCATGACACCGAGAGAATGCTCAGCCATTTAAGGCCTCTGAACTTTTCACTGGCGCAAAGAAAAAGAGGACGCTGATCTTCTCATTTTTAACACCTGCGCAATTAGAGATCTTGCGAACCAGAAGTTTTATTCCCACCTTGGGAAATACTAAGCGCCAAAAGGCCGCGAAAAAAGATGTGAAAGTCGCTGCCGCGGGCTGTATCGCGCAGACCGAGTCAAAAGAGCTGCTGAAAAAGTATCCTCAGCTCGACTTCGCTTTTGGCACTGATGTTATCGACAATATCGGGGACATGGTCTATCGAGCTTATTCTGGCGACAGAAAATTCTCTGTCACGAGCTGGGACAGAAGCGAGAACTACTCCATCGAAACAAAAAGAACTCATGGCTCTCCTCAGGCCTTTGTGAATATCATCAAAGGCTGCGACAAGTTTTGCTCCTATTGCATCGTTCCTTTCACAAGAGGAAGGGAGAAGTCAAGAACTGTCACTGAGATTGTTAACGATGTCGCTCGAATGGTCGCTCATGAAGGAGTGCAAGAAATCACTCTGCTGGGCCAAAACGTGAACAGCTTTGGAAAGAAAAACGGCGAGTCCCTCGCGGAGCTTATCATGGAGCTTGAGAAAATTGACGGGCTTGAGATGATACGTTACACCACAAGTCACCCTTATGATATTTCAGATGAACTGATCGCTGTTCATGGGAAGTCGAAAAAACTTTCAAACCATTTGCACCTCCCTGTTCAAAGCGGTTCTAATACCGTTCTTCAAAGAATGCTTCGCCAGTACTCAATCGAGCATTACCTTGAAAGACTTGAAAAACTTAGAGCGGCCAATCCTGATATCGTCATCTCAACGGACATAATAGCTGGCTTTCCAAACGAGACTGAGGAGGAGCATCGAGCGACTCTTAAGCTGCTTGACAAGGCCCGCTACGACTTCATCTATTCTTATAATTACTCCTCTCGCCCCGGCACCAAGTCAGCTCGCATGAAAGATGTTCTGACTAAAGACATTAGAGGCAGAAGGCTTCGCGAAATTCAGGCCCATCAGCTAGAGATTCAAGCTGAGGTTCGAAAGGAGATGGTGGGGAAGACTTATCGAGTTCTTGTTGAAGGAAAGAGCCTTATGAAAGGGCAGACAAAGTGGAAGGGCAGAACCAATTGCTATCGCATTGTCCACTTTGAAGGAGACGAAGGTCAAGACTATCAATGGCATTGGGTCGACCTCAAAATTACTAGCGCCACCGCCCTTTCCTGCCAGGGCGAAATTATAAAAGATCATGGAAAAAAACCTAGTCAGGCCTGGGCTTTAGGCCTCTTTTTCTTTTTCTTGGATGGATGAGTTTTGTCTTGGGAGTGGTGGGGGCGTTTCTTCCCGTGCTGCCGACAACTCCCTTTCTTATTCTTTCCGCTTTCCTATTTAGCAAAAGCTCCGCCAAACTCCACGCTTGGCTTCTAAATCTGCCGACCTTTGGGCCTATGATTCAAGACTGGGAGAACAATAAGGTGATAAGGCCCAAGGCCAAGATCGCTGCTCTGATCATTATTGCGATATTAATGGGCGCGAGCATACTCTTCGCCGGACTAAGCGCGCCCCTTAGGCTCATGCTAGGAGCGATTTGGGCGTTCGTAAGTGGGTTTATTTTGACTCGGAAATCGAGGGCCTAAGGGCCAAGTTTTTGAAAGCGCGGGCGCCCGGCATTTTAGTCCTCTTCTTAACCTCTCTTTAGGTAAAGCGCTAAAATAGCTTTGTGAAGAAGCTACTCTTTATATTTATTTCGTTCATTTCCTTTTCTGCTCAGGCCTATGTGGACTTGAGTCTTAATTATAACTTTACCCAAAGAAAAATAGATGGAGCTTCCCAAGTAGACCAGCTGAGCGACCCTGGACAGGCCGTTACTACCACAGAAGGATGGTCGGTGAATTGGGGCTGGTATATCTGGGCCTTTACAGCGCTTGAGCTTAATTACTCTCAAAGCAAAGAGCGTTTAGTGGACGATAGGCAGACCGGCACTGACAATGACTCCCTTGTGATTAAGCAAATTGACTCACTAGTTGAAACAGAGGTCATGGGCATTGGCCTAAGGCAGTCATTTGCCGGAAGAAAGTCCCTTTTTATTCCTTCGCTTGCCGTCGGCTACGCCAGGCTCACTCAGTCGGGAAAGACTTCTTATCTTATTGAGCAGGACGATGGGGCGGGCAGCGCAACTGAGGATGAACTCACCTTAAATAGAGACAAGGAAGTGTTTAACTCAAGTTATATCACCGCGAGCCTGCGCATTCGTTTCACCGAATTAATCGGTCTTTCTCTTTCCGCAAAGTCCGTAATGCCTGACTTTGAAACTTCCAAGGCGGGCGACAATCTCACATATTCGGCTGGATTTTCTTGGGTCTTCTAAGTTAACATAACCCCCTATGACAAAGACGATTCTTATTATTTCGCTTCTACTCACAAGTAGTTGCGCCAAAATGTCCTATATTGTTAATCAGGGCATAGGACAGGCCTCTCTCGAATGGAACGGTCGAGACAACGAGGAAGTGCTGGCAGACAAGAGCGTAAGCAAGGCCCACAAAGAAAAAATCAAGAAAATAGGAAAATACAAAAAATTCTTCTATGAGTATTTTGATAGGAGCCCCACTGGCATCTACGACGAAACGACGTTCCTTGAAGGCCCTGCGGTGACCTATCTTGTGATCGCCTCCAAGAAAAAAGAAATTAAGGCGCTGGAGCACGAGTTTCCAATAGTGGGAACTTTTCCCTATCTTGGTTTTTTTGACAGAAAGAAGGCCTTGAAATTCCAGAAGAAATTGAAAAAAGATGGTTATGAGACCTACGTGCGTCCTGTCTACGCTTACTCCACCTTGGACCAATGGCTCTTTGACGATAATATTTTGTCATCGTTTTTCGATTATCAAGAAATCGAGCTGGCGGAACTTATTTTTCACGAGCTTTTTCACACCATCTTTTTCGTGAAAAGCGAAGTCTCTGTGAATGAGAACCTTGCCCAATACTTCTCTCGAGAACTCGTTTTTGAGTACTTTAAATATAGCGAGCTTGAAAAAGAAGAATATATAGAACGAAAAGCAAGAGAGAAGAGGCTGATTCAGAAAATCGTAAATTTGACGGCCGAGCTGGGCGCAAAAATATGAGAGGCTAAATGATCAAGGCAGTGAGGCCGCATGTTGAGGTGAGAAAGAATTTTGTGAAGGAGCGCTTTGCTTCCGAGCTCCAATTGACCTGCAAAGAGTTGGAACTTAAGAGATGTTGGCCTTTAGAAAAAGATTGGAATAACGCTCGCTTTGCCGCCTTCCTGACCTATGAGTCTGGGCAAAATAAAATTGAGAAGTTAAAAGAAAGCAAGTTTGACGACCTTCTAAGCTTTTATCATTATCTTAATAAGAAAGCTTCTAATTACGAAAAACAAGAAGGTCGCACCTTTGAGGACTATATCTTCGAAGACTATAAAGTTGGAGAGTGAATTTGCATATTTTATTTATTGACCCATTAGAAAAATTGAACATTAAAAAAGACTCTTCTTTGATGGCCGCTCTTTCATTTAGAAAGCTAGGAAAAGAGGTCTACCTTTTGTTTGAAGAGGACTTTTACGTCAATAATATGGAGAACACTGCTCTTAATGTGTACGACTTTGAGGGGGCGATGAAAGAAGACGGGTACTACCTGGACAACTTTAAGCTCAAAACCAAAAAAGAGGTCTTCCTTGGCGAGGGAGACACTCTTCATATGAGGATCGACCCTCCCTATGATATGCGCTATCACCGTTACCTTTGGATGCTGGATTTTATGTCTCATGCCTGCGGCTGCGAGGTGGTGAACAGTCCCGTCGGCATAATGAAACGAAACGACAAGATAGAGGCCTTTAAGCTCTCTGGCTCTGTGGACTCCTTCGTGGGCGCGAGTCTTGAGGGATTTAAGCATCATGTGGCGATGCTTAAAAAACAAGGTTATACAGACATTATCCTCAAGCCCTTGGACCTTTACAGTGGAATTGGCGTTGAAAAGCTCTCACTTGATCAAGATAATCTCATTTTCAGGTTTAGGGAGAAGGTGGAAGAGTATCACGGGGCCATTATTGCTCAGCCCTTCCTTAAAGAGGTCTATGACGGAGAGTACAGAGCGGTGTACTTTGATGGCGAGGAGGTCGGCTCCATTATGAAGAGGCCTTTGCCCGGAGAATTTCTAACCAATATCGCGCAAGGCGCAAAGTATGAAAAAGTTGACCTGCCCGCAAAAGTTAAGGAGAATTGTGATAATACCGCGCGTGCTTTATTGAAGGACGGCATTAGAATTATTGCTTTTGATGTCTTGGGCGAATCTATCACTGAAGTGAATATCACATGCCCAGGACTATTTGTGGAGGTCTCCTATGCTAACAAAAAAAATCTCGCTGATCTTTACGCCGCTCTTTTTTAGCGGTCTTTTATTTGCCTCTCTTTCCGCGCACGCTGAGGACGTGAAGGCGGATGATATTCTCGGCTTCTGGCTGACTGAAGAGAAGACAGGCGTTATCGAAATTAAGAAAAACACTGACAACGAGTATTACGGCGAAATCGTCTGGGTGAAAGACGTCCACACGGGCAAGGTCAAAGACAAAAAAGACGTAAATAACCCAGACGAAAAACTTACGAGACCGCTCACTTCTTGGACTTAAAAACACATGGGGCTTTAAATTTGATGGCGATGATGAGTGGGAGGACGGGAATATCTATGATCCTAAGAGCGGCAAGGTCTATAGCGCTCAAATGGAGCTTGAGAAAAACGGCCAGAGGCTGGACCTACGAGGCTATGTAGGGGTGCCTTTATTTGGAAGAACCACTGAGTGGACCCGTGAAAAAGGGAGAATACCTGAGTACATGAAGAAATAAACGGCAAACCTTTCCCTTAAGGAGGTCTTCTAGGACCTCCTTGTTCAAAGGGCGCTTCTCCTATGCCGATACTAGTGTCTAGGAGAAGGCCTCATGAAAAAAATCTTATCAGCATTTTATTGGAAAACAGCGTTTTGGGCGCTTGCGTTTATCACGTCCGCCTTTGTTGTCACCCAGTTTAATCACTATCTCGATTTAAGAGAAAGCTATCTCAATACGGCGCAGAGGATAAGCCGCGGGCTTTCTTCTGGCTTTTCATTTTTCTATCATAACGCTCAAAATATTTCCTATAATCCAAGCCTTAAGCAAATGGATCGAAGCGCCGCCACCGAATATTTTAATTCGCTTGTCGCCCTTTATCCTGATTACGACATGATCGTCCTTTCTGATAAGGAAGGCAATTTTGTGACAAGCAACACCATTGGAAGCGAAGGCGAGGCCTTGGAGATACACAAGGCCTAGGGCGAGAAGTTTCTCCCTAAACTAAATCTTAGTGAAGACCTTCAAAAAGGCTTTATTGGCACGGCGGCCTCCAGGCTTCAGCAAGAATGAGTTCATGTCTAAAATCTATGGCCATGAAAAAATAGGCATGTCCTTTAGCGCTCCTATACTTGGAAAGAACGGAATTATTAGTCGGGCATGTCACGACCTTTATCAATCAAAACTGGTTGCAAAAAGAGCTCGCCGAAATGACAGACGAGTTCTTTTCCCATGGCTCAGATGGCCTTGAGGTCTTTGTCTCGGACAAAGCCGGAAGGACTCTTGCGAGCACCGCAAAAAAGAGCTCCTGATCTTGGAGAAATTCCTTTTGAGATATCGACCACCCATTTATAAAGAACACTAAAGAGGGCCAATTACAAGAAAGCGCTAAAGGCTTTGTGGCTTTTTTTAAAAAACCATTCTTCGCCGTATCTGAATTCAATCACCAAAACTTCCTAACAGATATGGGCTGGGCCTTGGTCTTAAGGATGGACAAGCAAACTGCCCTGGCCTCTATTCTTAATAGTTTCGCATGGTTTTGGGGAGCTTTTATTCTCTTTCTTCTTTTCTCTTGGGTCTCAAGCTTAGGGCCGCATCGAAAATTGAGGAAGAATTCATGGAGAAAACGAGTGAAAATGAGCTCGCGCTGAAGGCGGCCTTCCGCAAGGGCCGAAAAAACGGCGGTGACGACGTCAAGACTATTGTGAGGAAGTTAAGAAAAATATTGATTTTGAGCTTCCGTCCTTTCGCTTTAGACCTCAGACACTTGCAGCTTCCGCTAAAGACGTCATTGAAGAAAAAAAAGCGGGCGATATTTTGCGAAAAGGCACAGAGGCCTTAATGGCCTTTTCAAGCGAAAAATCCAGCTTTGGACGCGCCCTCTACAAAAGAAAGCTCGCGGACCATGAGCAAGAAAGGATTGAAAGCGCGCTTGTCTTGGAATCTAACTCAGGCCGAGAAGCTTCTGAAAGACCTAAAAGCTCTTTCACTTAAACCTCGAACTCTCCGGCGGACTAAATGTGGAGGCGAAGTCGCGCGACCTTGATCGAATTGTGCAGCAGGCATTTATCTATTTCATGAGGCGAAGAAGATGAGCGGGGGAATTGCCAAAAACCGCGAGAAGGCCTCAAAAGAGCTTGATGTGAGCTTTCACACGCGAGAACTTCAAAGGAGTGAGCTCTTTAAGAAAGCTTCTGACGCCTTTGATTTTGCTAAAGGCTGGGCGCAAGGTCTTTCAAGGGAAAATGACTTCTATCGCAATAGAGAAGGCGAGTGGAGAAGAGATTTTGACGCTTTTAATAGGCAGCGAAGCGAAGCTCTTAAAAAGGTCGAAAAGCTCAGAGAGGAAATTAAAAAGCTCGAAGCGCTTGCTGGGATCCAAGAAGCAATTAATAAGAAACGGCAAAAAAAGCTAAATATACCATAAAAAAGCCGCTTAAAAAGCGGCCTTTTCTTTATTTTTAATTCCAATGCTCTCATTAAAATCCTTCAGTGTAGTCCGTCGCAAATTCCATCAAGGCCTCTAAGCACGACTGAGACCTAAGATAATGACTTGGAGCGCAGTCAGCGCCTTTGCCCTGAAATTGGCAGTCGTTATTAGATTTAACTTCATCAATCTGAACAACAACGCCTTCCGCTGTCGGGTGCCGAAGGTTTCCAAGGTGAAGCACCTCGGAATGGCCATTAACGTTGATAGGCCCTACCGTTTCTGGTGTTGTACTTGTCTCCAAGCGAGCAATTGTTCTCGCCAGATCCGCAGCTCACATCTCTTAGGCTTATCTTGAAAGTGACTTTCGTGTAAGGGTATTTGTCTTCGACTCCTTGCTTTCTGCCATAGCAGTATTCTCCGCCAAGGTCAGTGGGCTGAGGATAGAGTTTGAATCGAACGTCCAGCTTTGAGTCCGATTGAAAATAGAGCTTTGCCTCGGAAATCTTTGGCAGTAGTTGCTGCCCCAGTTGGCTAATGCCGTCGCTGTTTCCCCAAGGCTTCCATACATTGTCTTCAATATAGTTCTCGCTTCCCATGGAGCCGCCTTGTCCAGCGATGAGAATTTGATAGGAATTATTTGGATAGCTTCCCCCGCCCGATGAGCCAGTGCCTGCGCCACCAGTCGTCGAGCCGCCTCCGGTGGTCCCCCCGCCTGAAGTTCCCCCTCCGCCTGTGCGCTGGAGCCGCTGCCGCTGTCTCCACCGCTTCCTCCGTCTGAGGAGCTTCCACCACTTGATCCCACTGTCTGGGTGTTATTTATACAAGAGGTGAGCGATAATGAGCTCAAGAGCATTAATGTAATCATTGTTCTTTTCTTCATAGAAACTCGCCTTTAAATAGCTTCTTAATCTATCTCAATAATCATATCGGAAGATTTTGCCGAAACTTGAGCATAAAGATTAAATATTGAGCTAAGTGCTAGGATATTTGCTGTAAGGATTAGTGATATTGCTTTGTTAGGCTCTTTCTTGCTACAATCTTATGCATGAAGAGGAACGAACTTATTTCCATTGTCGATTCAATTATTCCGGGGCTTTACAGCTTCTCCTATGCTCTTATTCCGGACGAACTCCAGGCCGAACAGCTTATCGTAGACGCCTATTCGGTATTTTTAATAAGAGAGGCCGAGGACATTGAGGCCTTAGAGGCCCAGAGCGCCAGGGAGCGGGCGGCGAGCAAGAAGTTCGCTCAGACCTCGCTCTTGATAGACATCTTTGATCTGGCCAAAAAAAGGGCGCCTCAGTTGACCTCTCTTCTACGAAATGTTCGTGAATACGGGCGATTTTACGAGTTGGACATTCTCCATAGAGGCGTTCTTGGCGCTAAAGAGAATCTGCATTTGAATAATATCCAGATTGGGGAAGTGTTTGCGCTTAAAAGCCATCAAGTGCTTGAAGCTCTTCACAACGCTCGGGCCGTCCTTCTTTCAGAGACTCATGCGATGGAGGCAAGGCAATGATGAACACCGCCAAGGAAAATGCGAAAATAACCCCAAAAGAAAGCGCGCTCATTAACGCTTACCATGACGGCAATCTCTCTTTCAGGGCCCAGGCCGATTTGGAGAACCTGGTGTCCACAAATTCTTTGGCCGCCAAAACCATGCGGGAGAGGACCCAACAAAGAGAACAACTAAAGGGCCTCATTCCCAATAAGCGGCCAAAAAGAGAGTCTCATCAGCTTTTAATGGCCGAACTTAGAGAAGTCACCACCGACCTTTTTAAGGAGAAAAAGCCCAGCTTTACAGATAGGTTGGCCAAATTTTTAGACACGACTGTCCTTGAATTTTAATCTTATTGAATAGAAGAGCCGTTTACCGTTAGAGAGTAGTAAACATGAAACTGGCCGTCTTTGATGATGACTTCTGGCGGGTTTGGCAGATTGTTCATATTTTTTAGAACGTGCAAGAAGAAGTCCTGCAGCTTTTCTTTATTGGTCCACTTAAGCATTCGTATTCGCACCACATTTCCTTCTCGGTCGTAGGTTATCCTGCCTGTCATTGACTCTTGCTCTTGGGTCATGGGAAAGCGCAGGTGAGGATTGGAGGACGAGAAGTCGGTGAGCTCATTATAGAAAGAGTTCACATAATTGATCGCTGTTCTTTTTCTAAAGCTATAGAAAACAAGCTCGTATTTATTAAGCTCATCTTCTGGAACGCCTTTGGGAACTTCCAGTTCGACTAGAACATTCGACTTTCCAAAGGCTCTTGCGTACTCCCCAGAGCTTCCGGCGTTGGGAGTGCTTTGCATGAAGTTTTTGACCGTCTCATTGTTGAGGCTCAGGGCGTCTATAGGTTTTGATTTTTTCTTTTCGGGTCTTGCCTTTAGAAGTAGGGCGCCTGCGCAACGCTAGGAGCTTGAGCTTGCAGATCGCTTAAGTTCAATTTTTTGCCTTTGGGCGTTTGATTTCTATCGCGTATTATTGTTGATTTGCTTGGGGACGAAGACTAGGCTCTTGTTCGTTTTGTCTTTTTTTCCGACTGTGCGGATTGAGTCCACCTTAAATCGATGAGGTTCATCTTTTGCGATCTTCTTTGGAGGACGCACTTCCCCTTTAAGGTTTAGCAAAACCAAGTGAGCCAAGACGCTCAATAGTATGGTCAAAGGTAGAATAAGTGCGCGTTTTTTAATCTGTTTTCCTCCCTAATTCCTCAGAGCTCAGATTACAAATTATTGTATCCTGTGCCAAGAGAGATGGCCTTGAATTCTGTCCCGGCTGTAAAATGTTCAGCACATAAGGAGAAATGATAGTTTTTCTATGCTTACAAGTACCTTAATTTACATGGGCCGTTATTGCCTTCCTTGACGTATCTTTAATGCAACTGAAATAATGTGATCAGGCTTAGACAATTGATTTAAGCCCCTGAAATAAATAGCTTAAATGGACTTTAGCTCTGAGGTAATGCATGAAATCAATACGGAAGATTCTCCAAACTAAAAAGGCCCTTGATTCCCACGCTTTTGGCGTCTGCCCTTTTAATCGGCCCTTTTGCTGCTGGCGAGTTCACTTCCCAAAAAATTGACTCCGTTAATTCCCTCAACGAAGGGGCCAGCACTTGTTTTACCAGAGTGGGGCAGACTTTCACGGCCTCTGATGATCGGCAATTTTTCTTCCGGCTATTTGGCCAAGGACTTCATCGCTTCAACTGGCGAATGTTACGCCCAGCTCAATAGCAGCTTTGACGCTCTATACGGCAACAGTTTTTTGGCGGCAAAGAGACCATTGAACAAGCTAACTTCTGATTTGTTTTGGTTTCATGAAAAAAGCCAGAACTTGGCGGAAAAGGCCGAGGCCGGAGATACTGAGCTTTCCTTACTAGCAATATCGTGAATAAATACTCCGCTCTTGAAGGGCTTAGTTATGAACTTCAAGAAAAGCTAAGCGAAAGCAAAAGCTCTCTTCAGTCTCAGAAAAACATTTTAAGCTTCATCGCATTTCTTGGAGCTCTTGCCCTTGGAATAGTGTCTCTCGTCTCAGGACAGAAAAGAGCAAAGGAGAGAGAGCATATCACTCTTCTTGACGCTGAAGCGGCGAATCCTCATTAGAGAAAAATGAGGACATTAATGCTCTCGTTTTAAAGTCTGGCAGGATTATGGAAAGGCTCTTTGGAGGTCTTGGACTTCGCAATATTCACGAGCTATACGGAAAGGTCAAAACGATCTTATAGAGGCGGCGGCTCGGATTTGGTCAAAAGTCGTATGAAGAAGCACCGCGCCAAAGATAACGAAAAGGAGACGACTCACAAAATCACCCCGAAGGAAACTTCAAATATCAATCTGGCCGCAAGAAACACGGCCGACAGGCTCTCCGATAAAATTGAGAATGTCAGGCGTCATTGTTGATGAGTTTCTTGAAGAAGAGTTTCAGGTGGAGGCGAATGCCGAAGGCCTTGAGCAGTTGCTCTTTAATCTTTATTCGTTTGCCATTGAGAGTTCCGCGAAATCGACGGGGCAAAAGAAAGCGACTTTTAAGAGCAAGGCCCTTGGGAGGCATCAGTTATTTCAAGACGAGAGTCTCTAATTGCCTTTTAAACGCGGAAGAAATGGAAATCTTTAACGGCTCTAGCGAGTCGAATTGCTCAAATGTTAATCTTCTTCTGCTTAAAGAAATAGCCACAGATATGGGCTGCTCGATAACCGCTAAAAATATCATTAATGGCGGGTCTGGTT
The DNA here is from genome assembly GCA_963747475.1 of uncultured Bacteriovoracaceae bacterium. Lineage (GTDB taxonomy): Bacteria > Bdellovibrionota > Bacteriovoracia > Bacteriovoracales > Bacteriovoracaceae > UBA845. Next base: position 197,825 of record CAVVFE010000013.1, on the reverse strand, counting down.
TACCGGATGCGAAGTTGAAGTGGTGTTCACCAGGGCAAAAGAGCCCAAGATGGCCGAGGCGAAGACATCAAGAGTTATGAAAGGGAGCAAGAAGGAGATTCTTGCGAGCATGAGTTCAGAAGCTTAAAAAAAACGTCACAGGACCGTCATTCACGGAGCTGACTTTCATATCAGCTCCAAAGACTCCCGTCTCCACTTTCAGCCCCAATTCCCTAAGATTTTTATTAAAGAGTCCATACATTAGCCCTTGCTTGGCTAGGCTCCATTGAACCGTCAAAGCTTGGACGATGACCTTTTTTGCCCTCCCACGAGAAGGTAAACTGACTAATGGACAAAATTCGCCCCCGGCCTCGCTGAGACGTTTAAATTCATTTTTCCATTGTCGTCCTCGAATATCCTTAACTTTGCCAGCTTTTCACACGCCTCATTGATTGTCGCTTCAGAGTCTCCTTTTTCTAGGCAGACAAGGAGAAGAAGACCTTTTTTGATCGATCCTTTGACTTCTCCTTCAACTTCCACCTTGGCTTCAGCGCTTCTTTGAATGACAATCTTCATTAGAAATACCTCTTTTTATGGTTCTTATAGTCAACATCCTTAAGAAGCTTCTCTCTCACTTTATCAAAAGAATTTTGGTCGAAAGAAAGGTCCATAAAATTGGCGGAGAACGTCTTGATTCCGTTTTTATCAAAAGTATGGACGTACAAATATTCGCCCAGTATATGTCCGCAAAATTCGGCAGCAGTGTGGGCCTCATTAAGGCCAAGGCGTGTATGGTCTGATTGGAGATCTCGCCGTCTAGAGCGCGCGATCGCCGTTTTTCTCGGCAGGGGCTCCGCATGCGAAGGAGAATTCCGCAGATTATAATACATGTCGCACTTTCTATGAGGGTTCATAATTTTTGAGAAGAAAAAGGCGTGCATGCTCTCAAAGACTGTTCTAAAAAAGAGCCCGTCAGGCTCGCCAGACTTGAGCTTTGAATCTTCATAATCTTTGTTTTCTTTCAGCCAATTATAGAAAATATGGACACCGGCCAAGTAAGAGATGCGGTTCATAGAGTAGCTTGAGCAATAAAAAGTGTCTTCCCCGGCAAGCCTAAAACTATGCCCCTGAGCGATCAAATTATTATAAAACTTGGCCAGTTTCTCATCATCAAGAAGCGCTATCTTTTCTTCAATAAACTCAAGGCCTGTGTGGTCCCTAAGATTAAAGCTCTCCAGCTCGTCCTCCTGAATGCGCAATTTCAAAGTCTTTGAAAGTTGAGAGGAAATTGTGAAGAAGTTCTCAAAAGTGTCGTCACTAAAAATTTTTTTGCCGTTTTCTATTATATATTCGTGGATGTCAAAGTCCGGATCATCGTCCAAGGTTTTCATACCAATAAATCATGCTTTCATATTTGACCCATGGAGGAGCGGAATTTATGCAGAATTCATCGTCATCAAATCTGACAATCTTTTCTTCCTCACCGTCGCTTTTTAAATTCCAATAAACCTCGTCAAGGTTTTGATGGATAATGGTCTGCTTTACATCGCCCATTTTGCTTTTAACTAGGGCGGGGATTTTTTCTCCGGAAATATGAAGCTCTCCATACACCACGACAATTTGGGCCACAGGAGCGAGTCCTAAATTGTCCACCAAGATATTCGCGGCATACGCGTCCCTAGACGCTAGAGTCCCATCAGTGTTTAAGGCTATCATGCGGATATTATGTTCTTTTGCGAGCTCAAAAATAAGTTTATAATGCGTCCAAGGAAAGCGCCAAGAATCGTGATACTGGATGGACTCAAGGAACTCGAGTTCGGTCAGTTGCTCGCTCATATAAGCGTCTAGGCAAATCTGATGGCGAGCATGGACCATTTCAAGTCCAATAGCGCATTCTTTTTCTCCTGAAGCGATGACTTTTAGCACTCGCAACACGTTGCGAATATTCTGATCAAAAGTGTGAAAGTCGCCCAAATAGATAATATCTGAGCTCGTCACAGACTCCTTAAGTTCCTCAATATTTGAAGGGTAAAAAGCCGTTTCGAATTTTTTTCCTGACTGGACCGGTAGGACTTTAGCTCTTCTGTCACTTCCCCCTCTAGGCCATAGGCCTTTTCCTTAAGGTTTAAATAAATGCGTTTGCGTAAATCGTTTAATTTGGTTGCCACGCTTTCCTTTGCCGCTAAATGCTATAAAGCTGTGCTCTAATTTTAGCAGGTTAAGCGATAAAGTTAAGCTAAAACTCTCTCTTTAAGATTGATTTTGGTTAATGCTCTGATTGATAAGGAGAAGCATAAACCTGAGGTAAGCGGTCATTAAGCTCTTCTAAGCTCGTCCTCAGAGACTTAAAGGTGGCTATGATTGATTTCAAGTCTTCTAACCTTGGAGCAGCGACCCCCTGAAGGAGTTTTGACAGTGGCATCCCGGTCAAATTCTCAAAGATGAATTTCAAAAAGAGAATCATGTCCTCGTCGGCGTATATAGTAAGGAAAACGCTTTGAGCGGCGTGAAGCTCCAAGCCCAAGGTCTCGATGCCGCCTTGAGTGGAAGCGCGTCTTTTGACTTTTTCTAGCGGTGAGTGAATAAGGCTTAATGAGTTTTCGTTATTAAACTCCACATAGATCTCCTCATTATTGGGATAGATCTTCTGTGTCTTTGACAGGACCAAGGGAGTTTTAATAATAGGGTTATTAAAGTTGACTCCGCCGCCCCCAAAAATATCGAGGCTCTTTTTGACGGACCTTTTGAAGCGAGAAAGTTTAGCTAGTGTCGCGCCTGGGTAGTTTTTTGCTACTTCGTAAAGAAGTCTCTCACAATTGGTAAAACCTTCCTTAATAGCTGAAGGGCGCATTTCAAGAAGGTCGTCCGATTTTAGGTCTAAAAGTTGAAGGCCTCTCTCAATATGATCTGGAAGAGTTTTTGGCTGAGAAAATATTCTAGGGACGAGGACCTTGTTTAGATTGGCCTTTATGTTTTTTAGGTCGTCAGAAAAGGTGAGCTCAATAATCTGCTCTCCTACGGGAGAGGTCATAAAGTCTCTGATGCAGTCAATGCTTAGCTCGGGCCATTTGGGGCGAGCGCCAAAATAGAAGCACATCGAATGGCCATACTCAAAGCTTTTCGCCTCGAGCGCGTTTGAGCTAATGATCTCTATATGGGTCTTTTCTTTGTTTCTCTTGTCCACCACGACAACATAGGGCGCCTTTGTTTCGCTAAACGCTCCGGAATACTCAAAAAGAGGGTCGTCAGACCTGTTGCTATGGCCGTTAAAATTTATTTGCTGTAAATGCAGAAAGTAGTCCAATGGCTGGCAGGAGGCCAAGAGGTTTCTAAAGAAACTTGGGTGAGTGATTCTATTGGAGTCTTTTCCGGCAGAATGTATAAGCCTTCCTTTTACTATGGCGTCTTGGAAGAACTCTATTTTCGCCTCGTTGAATGTCTTCTGGTAAAGAGCAGGAGCGTCACCAAGGTTGTCTATAAAAAAGTCTTGAATAAGATGAGTAAGCTTTGAATAGTCCTGAAAGCTATTTAAGTTGGAGCTGAGTCTAAAGGTGAAGCAGGTCTGGCGGCCCGCCGCTGGGGCCTGATCTGGCCTCTTTGAGAAAATATAAATGAAAGAGCCAACTTCGCCTTTGCCTTTCACGTCCTCCAGCTGAATCATGGCCTCGATCTTAAAGGCGCTCAACAAGGACTCGACCTTGGACTTTTGAGAAGGAACAAAAAGCTTCTTAGAGCTAATGGCGTAGATGAGCCCACCGTCTTTTAGAAAAGGCGCTTGCTGCTGAATATTGCTAATTAGAAAGTGCTGAGAATTATTTTTTGGGTACTCGTTCAGGTTAAGAATGACACGATCGTAGGTGGACTGATTCAGGGTGAAGTCGTTGGGAAGAAGACTTTTTTGGACTTGTCCTCCTTGCTTTCTGTTCTTTAAATGCCCGCTTGCGACTTGGCTCACAAAAGAAATGGGCTCTTTTCCCTTAATGTTGGCTATTTGAGCGAGAAAGGTCAGAAACTGCAGCTCATTAAAAATTTTCCAATACAGTCCGGCCTCAAAGTCCATGCTCTTAAAGTCTGGGCATAATATCTGGTCCCAATGGACGTCCTTATTTGCGTCTTGGGCAAGCCAGTGGCTAAGGGCCATGGACTCTAGGTAGTCACCGCAAAACTTACAGCTTAGAACTTCCATGTCTTGGATAGTCTTTCTAAAGCCGTTAAATTTCTTCGTGTTTTGAATATTCGACCACAGAGGAAAATTAATGAGCAAAGAGTTTAGAAATAGTCCAAAGTTTTTATGTGAAAGAGCGTGGCTATAATCTGCAGACCCTAAGAGTTTCTCTGACTTGATGGAAATGTTTTTAATGATCTCGGTGACTGTCAGTTGATTGGCAATGTCTTTCAGTTCAACAAGCTTTTTCTGCCCCACTTCGGAAGGGCGGAACCAAGAAAATATATTTTGTTCGAGCGCCTTGGACTTTAACTCGTTTCGACTGCCCTTTTGGAAAATTGAGGTAAGCAGGGAGTTAGGGTAGGCGAGTTTTTTGGCGTCCACTTTTATATTTGATTGCTCCATGAGGACGCTAAGAAACCTAAGCTTAAGAATGAAGATTACGGCGACACGAAAACAGAATATCTCAATAAATTCATCGAGAGTTTCACGATATTCAGAGTCCGCATTGCGCGCCTCTTTCCAGAAGGCGCTGTAATCGTCGAGATTTGAGCATATGCATGCCCGGTATTCGGCAAAGGACATGAACTCATCGTAAATAGCTGACTCAAGTCTTCTATTGAAATTGCTATGACGCAAAAAGGCTTCAATGGCCTCTTGGTGGAAAAACGTCCAGAAGATCATTAAACTTCTTCACTCTCTTGGACGTAAGAGATTCTCCCTTCCATCCGGGAATGAAAAACTTGCTCATCCCTTCTTCATTTTGTTCGGCTTTCGGCACAAAGGGAGCGAGGGCCGCTCGGACGTGATCAGGAATTTTGCCCCTGCCATTTGATTTTTGGTCATTTCGCTGAGGGCGATCTTCTTGGACCGAACTCTCTAAATGAGAGTCGTGAGTAGAGTCCAATTTGCCGTTTTGCATCTGTTTGCCTCTACTTCAGTGTCTGTTAGGAGCCATTGCCCGGCCCGAAATGATCGTTTACTCAAGCTTCCTCTCTCCAAATTCAGCTAGTTTGATGATCACCTTCAAACGTCAAGTAATATTAGATTTTCTTCAATAAAATTAATTGCTTGCATGTTTTTAGTGAGGAGGATTTGTATCCAACTAGGCAAGTTTTGTCATCAAAATTCAAAAATGTGTGAAAAAAAAATAAACTCTTAAGAAGCGCTTAAACCAAGTCGAAAAGATTAATGAAAATGTGAATAACTCAGGGGATTTCCTGAATTTATGGACAAAGAATTAGGAGCAGCGCATGGAAAAGGGCTTTAATGATGATGAACTAGCGGACATCATGAATGAAATTGAGTCGCTAGAGAAAGAGTTTTCTACTGAAACGCAGGAGAAAAAAGAGCCTCAAAATCAAATGGATCATATTGAGTCTGAAACAGATTCTGTTGAAGGGGATTTTGAGAGCGAATTTAAAGCAAAAGAGGACCATAAAGAAGTTTCTATCATGAAGAAGCTCATCAAGTGCTAGGAGAATTGAGTCAGATGGACCCAGAAGAAGCGGCTCCCAGCGCCATTCAAAGATCGAAGAAAAAGTTCACCAAAAAGTGGAGGAGAGTAATGTGAAGCACATTACCGAAGCAAAACATGAGCGCGAAGAAGAAGATCAACACAAAAGCGCTCATACCAGCATGAGCTTTCATGTTGAGGGCGATATGAAATTTGATCTCTCTTTTCATATTGGTGGTCAGTTCGTTGGACTTACAGTCACAGAGGCCGGACTAGAAATCGGTCTTGAGGGCGGGGCCAAATTCACTGTGCCCGTTGCCGAAGCTTCCGCTCTTAAAAAAGCCTCTTAAAAAGCCAATGTCCATAAATATTCAGGGCGGCAAGGCGAAGGGACTCTCTCTCGCCTTGCCAAACCCTAAGAACGCAAGGCCAACTTCCGCCCTTCTCAAAAGAAGATTTTTCGACTCAAACCAAGATCTATCAGGCCATGACTTCTATGATATATGCGCAGGGAGTGGAAGCATTGGGCTTGAGGCTCTCTCAAGAGGAGCGAAGAGCGTCACCTTTATTGAGCTTGCCTCCAACAACCTGAGTGTCCTTAAAAAAAATATCAATTCGATTAAGCAAAGTTATGAATCTAAAGGGCGATGTCCATGTGTTTTAAGACCGATTGCCTGAGCTGGATTAAAGAGGCCTCCTTTGAGGGCGACGCAATTGTTTTGTTTTTTGATCCTCCTTATGAAAATCAAAAACTTTATGAAGACTTTCTGGGCGAGGCCAAAAAAAAGCTCCAAGACTTTAGGGATCGCGGGCTCTTCTGGTCGTCGAATTTTGCAGGCAAAAGACCGCTAGCGAAAAACAGGTCCAAGAATGGGCCGGAAAACCTGACAAATCTTATCGGCAAGGCACTAGTTTTCTCTACGTTTATGATTTCTCATAAATCGTTTATACTGGATTCAAAGGAATTAGTATGAGTAAGACCGCATTGTATGCTGGGTCATTTGACCCATTCACAAATGGACACCTTGATATTGTGAAAAGGGCCTTGAGCATTTTTGACAAGATTTATATTCTTATCGCGGTCTCGCCAAGCAAGAGGCCGTTCCTTGAAAAAGACAAGCGAAAAGAGCTTCTCACAGAGCTTTTTAAAGACGATCATAGGGTCGTTGTTGACGTATGGGACGGGCTCCTTGTTGACTACGCCAAGAAGAACAAAATCAACTCCATTGTGAGAGGGCTTAGGCCAACAGGAGATTTTGAAATTGAATTTCAAATGGCCTCAATGAATAGAAAGCTGAATCCTGAATGCGAGACCGTGTTTTTTGCCACCGGCGAAAAGCTTTATTATATTTCGTCCTCCCTTGTCAAAGAGGTCTTTAATCACGGCGGAGATATTTCGGACTTTGTGCCGCCTATTATTTACAATGAGCTTAAAAAAAATAAAAAACCATAAGAGAGTAAAAGATGAAGCTAAGCAAGAGGGTGCAAGAGGCAAGTGAGAGCGTCACTCTAAAAGTAAACGAGAAGATCACCAAGATCTCAATGTCCGGCAGGCATGTTTACAATATGACCGCGGGCCAACTGCCCTTTAAGCCTTCTCCTGAATTTATCTCTATGCTTGAGAGACAGCTGAACTTCTTGAAAAGCTATCAATACGGTCCTAACGCTGGCTTTGGCAAACTTAGAGATAAACTAAAGGATCACTTGCTAAAAAGAAGAGATGTTTCGCTAGATGAAGGCGAAGTGGAATTTGACGTCGCTGTAAGCAATGGAAGCAAGCATAGCATTTATAATATTCTCGGGTGCCTGATCGATCCAGGCGACGAGGTCATCTTGCTTACTCCTTTCTGGGTCTCTTATCCTGAAATGGTCCATTTTTGGGAAGGCAAAGTGGTGGAGGTGCGCTCGCACACTTTTGACAATTACACACCTCCAATTGAGGACGTGGCGAAGGCCTTCTCCAAGAAGACCAAGGCCATCATTATCAATAGCCCCAATAACCCTGCGGGCATTCATTATTCTGATCAGTGGATGAAGGACTTCGCCAAACTTATGGCAGGCCGTCCTGAAGTGACTATCATCTCCGATGAGCTTTATTCTGAAATAGCCTATTTTGATCCAAGACCTACTTATTTTTATCAGCACGACCCAAAGCTTCTCGCGCAAACGGTGATTGTTGACGGCATCTCGAAGACTTTTGCCTGCACGGGCCTTCGAATTGGCTACTGCCTGGCGGACAAAACGCTGACTGAGGCCATCGCAAAAATACAGAGTCAGACCACTTCAGGTCCAAACAGTCTAGTGCAAAGAGCTCTTATCGATTTCGACTTTGACCTTCTAAGAAACTTTTTCGATCCGGTGAAACAACAGCTTCGCACCTGCGCCCAGAGGACACGAGAGGTCTTTCGTGATCATGGTCTTTCGCATTGCTGGTATCAAACCACTTCGGCCTTCTATTACCTATTGGATTTTTCTCGCATGCCCTTTTTTGAAAAGTACGAAGTGGGAGAAGGAGAGGACAAGTCTGAGCAAATCGTTCAGGATATTCTTGAAAATACCGGTGTGGCCCTAGTGCCTGGCAGCGCTTTTGGCCATCCGAACTCGGCGAGAATGAGCATGACGATCGAAATCGCCCCGTTTGAAGAGGCGGTAGAAAAATTAGTGGCCTACATGGCAAAAAAACCGTCTTAAGCGGCAAAGTTTGCGATCTTATTCAAGCTCTGGAGCTAAAGTATAATTAGCTCTGGAGGCCCAGTTTGAGTCGATACTCTAAATTTTTCCTCATTTTCATTATTGCCCTCGCGCAGTCCTGTGGACAAGGAGGCGATGAGGCGCAAAGCGCTAAGAACTTGGCCAAATACTACCTAACTAATGGCAAGTGCGCAGACGCGAGAAAGGCCCTTCAAGGAGCCGATCCCGCTAACGATGACGAAGTTTATGTGATTCTTATGTCCAACACATACGCCTGTGAGGCCTCCTTTTCAGAACTCCAGCTGTTTAAAGAGGTGGACGTTATAGCGGCGGGGGCCACTCAAACCCTAGGCTCCCTAACAAAGCTCGCTAGCTCTAACGAAGAGAAACCTGACTCTGAAAACTATCAAAACTTATTGTCGGCGATTGAGGTGATTGTTGACTCTGGGGCCAGCGCCTCGCAAAGAATTAACAAGTTTGGAGCAAATGGCGGTGGGGACCTTAATCTTCGCAATATGTTTCTCATAATCACTGAACTTGGAAAATTTATTCAGTATTATGGAAACGCTGGTGGGGGAGTAAAGGGAGCTGGTTCGAGCGGCAATACTTGTTTTATCAATTACACGAATACAGACGCCAAAAATTGGGTGACGAGCTCTGGCGCCACTGGCGCATGCTCCACCACAAGCGATGGAAGCGCCGATCTGCCAGGCCCTGTGAACGGGGCCACGACCAAAAGACGTCTATGCGAAGGCCTTATGCTTTTTAATAATTTAAGAGACACTCTTTCGAATCTTGATTTAGGCGACGATTTTAAAGATATAAATGGCATTGCAGACGCTTTAAATAGCGCCGTGGGAGTCGCGGAGGGGCAGCCGGGCGGGGCCAGCATTACAACGGCAAAAGATATATTGTCTGTCGCCGAATGCGAGGACGGCCTGAGCGCTGCGGACCTAGAAATTTGGTATGCTTATATTTTTGAGACGGGGTTTCAGTGATGAAGAAACTCCTCCTTGGTCTCCTCTCACTTTCAAGCATAGGACTGGCCGTTGATACTCCCGACCTTGGCCGAAGCCCTAGGGCAATGCTCATGGGAGACGCCTATACCGCTTTAGCGGAGAATGAATACACCTTGTATTATAATCCCGCCATCTTGGGCAGACATGAGGGCTTTACTTTTAACCCTTTCAATCCCTATATCACAGTCACAAACCCTCTTGGTGAGGACTTAAGTGATTTCGAAGACGTGGGCGACGACCCTGTGGACATGGCAAACGCTTTGATGGACAGGCCGGTTCACATAGGGCTTGGAGCCGCGCCAGGTTTTAAGCTTGGCCGCTTTGGTGTGAGCGCTATTCTTAGCAATCAAACTCAATTCAATCTTGTAAACCAAGTCACCCCAATGCTCGACCTTGATCACCGCTATGATAAAGGATTCATCATGGGCTATGGACTTCCTTTGCGCTCCTCGCTGGCGGGAAGTTTGTCTCTTGGATTTTCCACTAAATACATTCAGCGGGAATCTCTTGTGGGCGAATACAGTCTCTTAAGTCCACGCATGCTCGACGCGGTCCAATCAGGCGACATTGGCGACATCATGACGGCCCTTGGAAAAGTGAAGGGAAGTGGCTGGGGCTTTGACGCTGGCCTTGATTATGTGAGCCGAAGGGGAAATAACACATTTTCTGCGGGGCTCGCTCTATTAGATATTTATACCAAGCTTCATACTGATAGCGGTCCAGAGGACAAAGAGGTCCAAGCGCAGCCAATGCAAGTAAATGCCGGCGCCGCCATGAAAATGGACTTTGGAAGCGGACTCGACTTCACTATTTCTGGCGACATTCGCAATTTGGAAAAACAAATCGAGTTCATGCGCAGGCTAAGGCTTGGCATTGAAATCGGCCTTACTCCGGCGCTGGCCTTAATGGGCGGAGTTAACGCGAATCAGTATAGCTATGGCATTAAACTCAATAGCGGTCTCATTTCTATCTATACGGGCTTTTTCAATATCGACATTGGAGAGGAGCTAGGGCAACAAGTCAGCAAGAGGGCCGCGATTTATCTGAGCCTTCTAGACTTTAAATTTGATGGTTAGATTTTTCTATTCTACAATGAAGCCATATTCACACGGATCGTGGAGGACATTCTTTGGGAAATCAATCATCCAGTAAAGCATCTAATCAAAAAACCTTTATTCTTGACACTAACGTTCTGTTATTTGACCCTTCGGCCATCAACAAATTCGGCAAAAACAAAGTTTTCATACCGCTAGTTGTGATCGAAGAGCTTGATCGATTCAAGAAAGACCAATCTGAGAATGGTCGAAACGCTCGCTATTTTGCAAGGCTAGTGGACGAGTTGAGAGAAGAGGGGTCGCTTGTAAAGGGAGTCAACCTTCCCAACGGGGGGACCCTCCAGATTAGCATCTTAAGAGAGCCGGCCACAAAGCACGCTGGCATTGATCTCACCATCAATGACAATCTTATCTTGGCGAACGCTCTTTACTTGAAAGAGCAAGGCGAGGACACCACCCTCATCACCAAGGACATTAACTTAAGACTCAAGGGAGACGCTCTTGGACTTAACTCCGAAGACTATGAGACTTCTGAGATCACGATAGAAGAGCTTTACTCCGGACAGAGAAATTTCGAGATAGCGGCCGAAAGGCTGACGGAATTTGAGCAAAATCGCTTCCTTCCTTTGGAAGAAGAAGAAAGAAAGCAGTTTTACCCAAATGAATATCTGATCATCCACGAGGAGGGAAACCCTCAGAGGCGCCAACTTGGCCGCTATTATGCGAAGAAAAACGGTATTGTTCCCCTTATCAAAAATAGAGAAGGGGTGTGGGGGATCTATCCAAAAAACACAGAGCAACAGTTCGCTTTTGACGCCCTTTTAAATGATGAAATTAAACTTGTAAGCCTTGTTGGAAAGGCCGGAACTGGAAAGACTCTTATGGCCATAGCCGCTGGTCTTGAGGCCGCCATAACCCAACAGCAATACAGTAGAGTTCTTGTATCAAGGCCCATTGTTCCTATGGGAAGAGACCTAGGCTTTCTTCCTGGCGACGTTAACGAGAAACTTGGTCCTTGGATGCAGCCCATCTTCGATAATATTGATTTTCTTTTCGGAAATCAAAGAGCGAACAACCAAAACACCACATGGGACGAGCTTATCAATCAGGGGCTTTTGCATGTTGAGCCGCTGACCTACATTAGAGGCCGCTCTCTTCCAAACCAATACATGATTGTGGACGAGGCGCAAAACCTCACCCCTCATGAAATAAAAACAATTATCACGCGGGCCGGAGACGGGACCAAGATTGTTTTGACAGGTGACAGTGAACAAATCGATAACCCTTACCTAGACAGCATCAATAACGGTCTGGTTTATTCGATCGATAAGCTAAAAAATGTCGAAATCGTCGCCCACACCAAGTTAAATCAAGGTGAAAGATCGCCGCTATCGGAGATCGCGAGCGAGCTTCTATAATGTTCACAAAAACAGGGGACTATCAGCGTAAGCATTTGCGCGCTCCTTTTAGGGAGGAGTCCCTGTATGTTTCTGACGGATTTGCTCACAAGGCGCTGGCCATAAACGTTAGCGAGGGAGGAATGCTCTTGGAGCATGTGCCCTATTTCCCTGAAAAGGGGCAAACGTCCACCATGCTTATTTCTTTTCCCCAATTTCCACTATTTAAAAACTTCTCTCTCGAAAAGCTACAGTCGTATAGCGGCGAGCTTCTGCCCAGAAAGTGCGCTCGAGTCATTTGTGAAGTGGTCCGAAAAGAGGGGGCCACGTCCGAGGCGGAACTTGTCATGAGCCAAAAGGTCGGCTGTCAGTTTTTGGAAATCGCTGAGAGGGACAGAAGGGTCATTAAAGAATATGTAGAGACCTTTGCAGGAAATTTGATCTTTCTTCAAGTCTTATTGGACAACGCTCAAGCAGACGAGGAGCAGCTTCTCAAGGCCCGCTCTCTCGCGGGGCTTTTAAACTACGATCCGGAAATGAAGCTTTCCATGCTAAGGAAAGAGGTCACCAAAGATTATATCAGTCTGCAGTGGCTTTAATTTAGGCCACTAGAGCAGTGGCCTATTTGTTCTTCTAGAAACTCTTTGTAATCTTCCAGATGCTCTTGCCGCACAGGCCTGCCCGCTTCAAGGTCTTCAATCATCAGCTTTTGAAGAATTTCAATTCGCAGGCAATTATTGATGAAGTCGTGCCTCAGCTTAGCTTCCATTTTTAGTGGTAAACTGGCTCTGGCTTCATTCTCTTTTTTAGCCCCTCAGCGAATAAAGAAATGCGCTCACTCATTCTGTCTCCTTCAATTCGGGAGGCCAACTCTTCCATCAACATGGCCCCTTTAAGAAGAAATTCGTTTTCAAGCTCTTCTTCACTCATCCGCTCAATTATGAAGTTGGCCTCGTGGCGAAGCTCATCAAGTTTGAGTCCGGTAAGATACTTTTTAAATTCGCCTTCTTTCTTTTTAAAAAGAAATTCGGCCCTCTTTTCTTCCAGTGAAACTACTTTTTTCATTTCCATTTACTCCCTTTCTCGCTGTCGCACTCACCAAACGGACAAGTTCCACTTCAGCGTTACTCCCTATAAACATAATGTAGCAATGACCGCGCCAAATACTTTGGTATTGGCTCCCCTCGGTCAAGTGCAACTTGAGATGGTTATAGGGAGCAATTCGCCCTTCTTCAAGCAATTAGGAATCCTAAAGTGGGCGATTGTAATCTTTACTGTTGATAAGGCGCAAAAAAAGAGAAAATTTTACATTGTCACCGTGTCCCCGGCATATTTCGCCGGAGGCGAAGTGGCCCTAGAAAGGGGGGATCGGTTTCAGTATTGAATCAAGTTTTAGAAAAGGGAAAAACGGGACTTGAAAAGCTCTTAAGAGGGCCTAGAATATGGCCAGAGAAGTTGTTCAAGTTTGTCCGCTAAGTTCTTAATTTAGCAGTCGTTTATGGCCTCTAGGCTCTGTTAAGTTTGGGCGAAATAGTTCTCAAGTTTTAGGTCCAGCTGTCCGATAAACCGTATTGAATAAATCAACATTAGAAATGTTTAATTAATAGATTAAAAAGAGGTTAAAATGACGATGCCGAAAAGTTACATCCCGAATCCAGTAGTTATTGAGCAGACCGCGAGAGGCGAGCGTCAGTACGATATTTACTCGCGTTTGCTTCTCGATAGAATTATTTTTCTTGGCACAGAGGTGAGTGACGTGGTGGCGAATCTTCTGATCGCTCAAATGCTTTTTTTGGAACAAAATGATTCAGAAGCGCCTATTCATTTTTACATCAATAGTCCCGGAGGCAGCGTTTACGCAGGACTGGGCATTTACGATATTATGCAACACATTTCATGCCCTGTTTACACCTACTGTGTTGGGCTTGCCGCTTCAATGGGCTCCCTTCTTTTGGCGGCGGGAGAGAAGGACAATCGTTATGCGCTCCCTCATAGCAGAATTATGATTCACCAACCTCTTGGCGGAGCGAGGGGCCAGGCGTCGGACATTGAAATTCAGGCCAAAGAAATCCTGGACCTCAAGAAACAATTGACCCAAATATATGTGGACCACACCTCCACTGAGAAGAGCTTTCAAGAGTATGAGAAGGCGATGGACAGGGACAGGTACTTAAATCCAGGTCTCGCTAAAGAAATGGGGCTGATTGACAATATTATTGAGCCAAAAGGAAAAGCGCCTTCTAAAAAAGAAGAGTAGAATAGAAACGGAATAAGAAAAAACGCAAACGAATTATAAGGAAGCTTATGAGTAACAAAAACAAAAGCGGAAGCTACGGAACCCTTCACTGCAATTTTTGCGGTAAGTCCCAGAAAGAAGTTAAAAAGCTAATCGCTGGTCCTGGGGTCTATATCTGTGACGAGTGTATCGAGCTCTGCAATGACATCATTTATGAAGACTCTGTAAAGTCCGTTTCTAAAACAGCTCTTGATAATGTGCCCAAGCCGCACGAAATTAAAGAGCATCTTGACCATTACGTAATAGGGCAAGAGAGAGCTAAAAAAATTATTAGCGTCGCAGTCCATAATCATTATAAGAGGATTACTCATCGTCCGACCTCTAAGAGCGGAGACGAAGTGGAACTTGCGAAATCAAATATTCTATTGGCGGGACCTACGGGCTCCGGCAAGACCCTCTTGGCGCAGTCACTAGCGAAGTATCTCAATGTGCCTTTTGCTATTGCGGACGCGACCAGCCTTACCGAGGCGGGATATGTTGGTGAAGACGTGGAGAATATTATCCTGAATCTGCTTCAAAACTGTGATTACGATATTGAGAGAGCTCAACGGGGCATTGTCTATATCGACGAAATCGATAAAATCGCGAAGAAAAGCGAAAACCCTTCCATCACTAGAGATGTTTCTGGCGAAGGTGTCCAGCAAGCTCTTCTAAAGCTGATTGAAGGAACAGTGGCAAGTGTTCCGCCCAAAGGCGGAAGAAAGCACCCTCAACAAGAGTTTCTTCAGGTAGACACGAGCAATATCCTTTTCATTGTGGCCGGCGCTTTTGTGGGCCTAGACAAGGTCATCGAGCAGAGGCATAACAAAAAGCCTGCCCTTGGCCTTAGTGGCGGGAAGTCCAATAAGGACAAAGTGGAAAAGTCGGCCATTGAGACTATGGGGGGAATCGAATCTGAAGACCTTTCCAAATTTGGCCTAATCCCAGAGTTCATTGGCCGTTTGCCAGTAAACGCTATGTTGCAGGAGCTTGATGAGGACGCTCTTATGCAAATCCTGACCGAGCCTAAGAACGCCATCACTAAGCAATACAAAAAGCTTTTTGATTTTGACGGCCTTGAGCTTGAATTTGAAGAGGAAGCTCTCCGTGAAGTGGCCAAGACCGCCATTAGAAAAAAGACCGGCGCAAGAGGGCTTCGTTCTATTCTTGAGCAAACCATGCTTGATGTAATGTACGAGATCCCAGGCAATGAAAAAATTGCAAAGTGTGTGGTGACAAAAGATTCTATTCAAGGAAAAGAGAGTCCAAAGCTTATTGAAGGGGAGAGGAAAAAACCTGAGCAATCTAAATCTTCCATAAAATCAGCGAAAGACATTGAAAACGCGTCTTAGCTAAACAATCACCTTTTTAAGCGGCGTCAAGGTGGGGCAAAAATGCCCCACCATCAAAGTCGGCGCTGTTAGACAAAGATAGGGCCTAGGAGGTTTTTTCCTAGGCTTTTTTTTTGACCTGCATTCCGAGATAGGGCAAAATATAAAGGTAGCTGGACTAGTCCAAAAGTCCACAGAAGTCGAAACGTCATTTGGTGCCCAAATCGATGTGGAGGCAAAACGTTGAAGATCATGCGCAGGAGGTGCTATGACGGACAAGAAGTCACCCAAAACAAACTCACACGACTCATCAACTAGTGAGGCAAAAAACTACCCTCTATTACCACTAAGGGACGTTATTATTTTCCCTCATATGGTTGTTCCCCTATTTGTGGGAAGAGAGAAGTCAATTGCGGCCTTAGAAAAGGCCTCCAAAAACGGGAATGAATTATTCCTAGTCACTCAAAAAGACGCCAGCGTTCTTAATCCTGAAAGGGAAGATGTTTATAACATCGGGACAGTTGTCAATATTATCCAGATGCTTAGGCTTCCAGATAATACTGTAAAGGTTCTTATTGAGGGCAAGCACAGAGCAGAAATCAAAAACTTCGAGTGCAAAACTGAAGGTTATTTTGCCGATGTTGAGCAAAGAGAAGATGTCAGCGCCGACGAAGTAGAGTTGGAAGCTGTCGTAAGAAGCGTGAAGAATATCTTTGAGTCTTACGTAAAGCTCAATAAGAGAATTCCACCAGAGCTTCTAATGAGCATCTCTTCCATCACTGACCCTTCAAGATTGGCCGACATCATCGTGGCGCATCTAACTATGAAGATCCCTGAGAAGCAAGAGATACTAAACGCTGTTGATGTTCAAAAGAGACTTCAACTTCTACTAGAGAAAATGCAAGGTGAGATCGAGGTCATTAACGTTGAGAAGAAAATCAGGTCTCGCGTTAAGCAACAGATGGAAAAATCTCAAAAAGAGTACTATCTCAACGAGCAGATGAACGCTATCCAGAAAGAACTTGGCAACAAGGAAGATGGCAAAGGTGAGCTTGGAGAGATGGAAGAAAGATTAGCGAAAAAGAAAATGCCTGAAGAGGCGAGAGAGAAGACCCTTAAAGAGATCAAGAAACTTAAGTCTATGTCTCCAATGTCAGCGGAGTCCGCGGTCGTTAGAAATTATGTGGACTGGATGCTTAATCTTCCATGGGACGAATACACTGAAGACGACAATTCTGTTAAGCACGCGAAGCAAGTTCTTGATGACGAGCACTTCGGTCTTGAGGACGTAAAAGAAAGAATCCTTGAATACATGGCCGTGAGAAGCTTGGTGGAAGATCCTGAAAAAGGAAACGGAACAATTCTTTGTCTTGCGGGCCCTCCTGGCGTTGGTAAGACATCTATCTGCCAATCCCTTGCGGAGTCAATGAACAGAAAATTTGTAAGAATTTCTCTAGGCGGCGTGAGAGACGAGGCCGAAATCAGAGGTCACAGAAGAACTTATGTCGGCGCTATGCCAGGCAAGATTGTTCAGGCCATGAAGAAAGCCGGCAGCGGCAATCCAATCATCCTTTTGGACGAGATTGATAAAATGAGCAATGATTTCCGCGGCGACCCAGCTTCGGCGATGCTAGAAGTTCTAGATCCAGCTCAGAACAAAAACTTCACTGATCACTATGTTGAAGTTGAGTACGATCTTTCCAAGGTCATGTTTGTTATGACTGCAAACGATATTGGAAGAATTCCGGGCCCTCTAAGAGACCGTATGGAGATCATCCATATCGCTGGATACACTCCGCATGAGAAGCTTCAGATTGCTAAGAAATACCTTATCAAAAAAGCTGTGGAAAACCACGGACTAAGCGAGTATCCCAGTAAGCATCTCTGACAACGTGTTTATGCATGTTATCCGCTCTTACACAAAAGAAGCGGGCGTGAGAGAGCTCGAAAGGCTTGCTAACACTATCGCAAGAAAGATAGCCACAGATGTTGTCACAAACGATGTGGAGCAAGGGAAAAAGTACAATGTGACGATGAAGTCCATTGAGAAGTACCTTGGTCCTTGGAAATTTGAGACGAAGTCAGTGGAAGAGGAAGCTCAAATTGGTCTTGTTAATGGGCTTGCTTGGACAAGTGTTGGTGGCGAAATTCTCAATATTGAAGTTGTGACAGTTCCTGGAAATGGAAAAATTCAAGTCACTGGCAAGCTTGGAGAAGTAATGCAAGAGTCTGCGAAAGCGGCGCTAAGTTACGTAAGAAGCATCAGCGACAGGCTTCAAGTTGACCACGATTGGTACAATAAAAATGACATTCATATCCACGTGCCAGAAGGGGCGACTCCAAAAGACGGACCTTCAGCTGGTATCACTATGGCGACAGCTTTGACTTCTGCCATTACTGATATCCCGGTAAGACAAGACGTGGCGATGACTGGGGAAATCACGCTTAGAGGAAGAGTGCTTCCAATTGGCGGCCTTAAAGAAAAGCTATTGGCCGCGAAGCAAGCTGGTATCCAAACTGTGATCATTCCGGAAAAGAACAAGAAAGACCTTTCTAAGATTCCGGAGGAGATCAAAAACGGCCTTAATATCCACCCAGTGGAAGCGGCCGAAAAAGTTCTAAAGATTGCTCTTGATCTTAAGAAGCCAGAAGACTTCATGAAAGAAAGAGCTTTCAAAGTTCTTGATGGCGACAACGAAGGATCTAGACAGCACGTGGCTAACTAGAACTAACGAATACTGCGCATGATTTTTTGGACAAGAAGAGGAAGCCTAGGGCTTCCTCTTTTTTCTTATTTTATTTATTTTAATTTTTTATTTTCTTATTGACGTTCTAAGGGCAAAAGTCTAATAATAATTACTCAAAATGAAGTGGGCGTTTAGCTCAGCTGGGAGAGCGCCACCCTTACAAGGTGGATGTCGGCGGTTCGATCCCGTCAACGCCCACCACTTCTTTTAGAAAATAACACTTTAGAAATATTCTTCTTAACAGAAATAAATTTCTTACCAGAAATAATGACCTTTAAAGCAATATTTCATAAAGCGCTACTAATAAACTGGACGGCTCCATCGTCTTCGAGCTCTTCCATCTCCTCTTCCAAAAGGTCCGGCGTCATGGGAAGACAGGCCTTCTCTGGCCATTTCAAAGAGCTCGTCTTCTTCCTCATCAAAATGCCCTATGGTGATAAGCTTAAACTCCTCCAGTCGGGAGAGGAACGACTCGCTATCAAGAGGAGTCTCTTTTAGAGCGTCCAGCTTTTCCGTGGCCACATCATGCTCCTTGCGAGACTTTTTCACCTGGTTTCGAATTTCTTTGTCGGGGCTGTCCGCCAAGGCCTGATATAACGTCTGCTCCTCAGAATTCGTGTGAGAAACAAAGAGATGCTCAACATTTTTTAAGAGCCGATTGCGCTTTTCAATTTGGGAGTTGTCGGTCGTCTCAAGCTCCTCGATGGCCTCACGTATATTGTGATGATCTTCTAGCACCTTCTCGTAGATGTCCATTGCCCCTCCGGTTAGCTTTCACTTTTTAATAGAAAGCAGTATCTGATCTAGTAAATTCACCTTTAAGCTGAACTTTGCAATCAGTAGGCCAAGCAATTGCTGCGACGCAATGCTTAAAACTTGATGCTTTGGTGTTTGAGTAGGGAAACTTTTGTTTGAATATCTATAATTTCTTATCTATGATCTCCCCGCATAGTAATTAATAAGGAGATGCACATGAAGCTTTTGTTGGTTTTTCTCACTGTCTTTCGCCTCCAACGCCTATTCAAGACAATACATCCAGTGTTCTGATTATAACTCTTGGGACCGCGTGGTGATCAATCTTGATGGCGCCAAAAGCACATTGTTTATGACTAATGGCGTTCACTTGCCACCAGAAGATCAAATTCGCGTTCTAAAAGACTTAAAGCAAGATAGCGAAACTGAGACTGAGCTTATTCTAAAGACCGCAGGAGAGACTATAGACACTGTCATCATTCCTAAAGAATTTGTTGATGTGGCATCAAGCTACTTTGAAGTCACGCTAATTCACGAAAACGCGGCCAATAACTTCGCAGAGAAAGGCAGATGGGCTGCTTTAGCTCTCTTCACGACTAATTAAGATTTTAAACATGATAAAGCTTTTCATCTTGGCCTCTATTTTTATAGGGGCTCCCGCCCTTGCCAGTGAACTCGATCTTGAATTAGCGTCCTATATTGAGACTTTTAAACTCCGCCCTGTCGAAAAACTAAAAGGAAAACGCAAAAGACTTTTTATGGCCGGCAAGGCCCTGTTCACCGACTCTATTCTTTCAGGCAATAGAAATATTTCATGCAAAGACTGCCACCACCCAGCAAAAGGAACAAGCGATGGTATTGCTCTTTCTCTTGGAGAGGGCGCTTGGAATGGGGCGAAGAGGGAGCAAGCTGATGGCAAGGTCTTAAAAAGGCATAGCCCTGTTTTGTTAATCTTGGGCACAAGGAATTCACTGATATGTTTTGGGACGGAAGAGTCTCAAGGACAAATGGCGTTCTTAAAACGCCTGAGAAGGCCTTGAATGGTGCCGACCTTTGGCCGCTGAAATCGTAAGGCCACTGAAGGGCGCTTGACGCTCAGACAATTTTTCCCATTGTCAGCCATGAGGAAATGAGGGGCAAGCCATGGCTAGAACAAGGTCGCCAACGCCAAAGAAATCTTAAGCGCTTGGGCGGTGGTTTCGAATAGAATAGAGAAGGAAAGACCTGTCATCGCTATGATTCCTAAGAGAAGAATTCAAAGTGGAGAAGTTCAATATTGGACATGTCGGGGCGGCGCTTGGAGAGTTTATCGCCTTCGAATTTCAAGTCACCCAGACTCCCTATGATGAATATTTGAGAGGAAATAAGAGGCATTGAGTGAAGAGGAAAAAAGCAGGAATGAAAATCTTCTTTACCAAAGGCAGATGCGGCAATTGCCACTGGGGTCCTCATCTCACAAATCATGCGTTTCAAAATGTCGGCGTCCCTCCGCTTTTAAGAGAAGGCGAGGACAAGGACATGGGACGCTATGAAATTGATGACCTTCCCGCTCATAAGCGAGCATTTAAAAATCCAGGACTCAGAAATGTGGCCTTTAGCGCTCCTTATATGCATAACGGCGCTTACCAAACTCTTGAAGAAGTGATTGATCACTACAATGATGTCCAAGCGAGTCTTTTTAGCTTCAGGCCAAGTTCCGAAGTATTGCTTCCTTATAAGGACTCGCTTTATAAAGCGACCTCGGCCGAGGTGAGTAATATCTATCAGGGAGTTTTTCAGCCATTTTTAAGAAGGGGACTGAAACTTAAGCGCGCAAGAAAAAAACCTTCTCAAATTGTTTCTTGTCCAAGGTTTGTCTCAAAAAATATAAGTATTGCGGTGCGTTGTGGCACTGAAGCGCGCTTGTCAGATTTTCTAAGTATGTGAAGCGCGTCAAATAGCTTGAAAATTCTTCACACCACATGACAAAAGTTAAGAACTTCCTGCGTCGAACATGCTAGCATTAATTGTAAGGCCTAAATCTTACTGTTTAGGTCTGGTTTCACTCGGAAAGTTTTGTTAGCTTAACCGAATTTTGGACGAGTGATAGAATTAAATTGGTATTTAATTTAATTCGGTTAAGCGTGGTCTAAGGTCAGGACGACCTAGACAGAGAAAAGAGAGACATGATGAAAAAACTTCTAGGCCTCGGATTGGTCCTACTTTTAGTCACAGGATGTGGCGATCTTTTCATGAAAGACAAAGGTGATGGCACACTGAATCTTTCTGGTTTTAATTGCAGTCTGGACACCAAAGCGTTCAGTAGAATCCTTGATCAAAACATCAAGTCCGATTTGATTTGTCTTCAGGAAAAAATTCACGCCTTTATTGAACTTGTGAAAAGTGACCGTCCTGGATCAATCTCAGAAAAAACGCTTTTAAAGTTCATAGAAAAAAGGCCCTGTCGATCTAGGCGGCGCCGACACCATTCCCATCGTTCAGGGAATCTTTGATCTCACCCAACTCATCCTTGGTGGTGAAAGGGGATATATCTCCAAGCCCGATTTCGACAGGTTTATCTCCTTTTTAATCGAGTTCAATAAGAATATATATCCAGTCTCTGCGCACTTTACTGATGAGTCAGACCTTACTTATGACGACTACGAAAGAATAAGACGACAGGTAAAAAGGCATCTCACGTATATTGTCGGGGACCTTCAAATTCTCACGGCCGATAGCAGAACAAGACTTGATTCCATCGATGTGTCTCTCTTTCTTAAGCGGTTTTTTGCTGACGATCCCAAAACGGCCGAAAAAATCAAAAGTGTGATGTTCTTGAAGAAGGCCTTCTTAGGCGGAAGCCCTATGCAGCTTACCCATCTTGAGCTTAAGGAGGCCTATCGAAAACTGCCTCAATTGAGTGAGGTCGCTTTTGACTTTATTAAACTTGGAAACTTTGCTTTTAAAGAGCGTCCAGAGACGATGATAAATGATATTTATCTTAAGGACCTGGGACTGGTCAAGGAAGAGCTCATGTATGGCGCCGACGAGGCCGAGCCTCTTTTTGACCTCGACGATCTTTATCACGCTATCAACACAATGGAGCTAGACTTTGGAATAGATCTTGAAAAGTACAATCGAGAGATCCTCAAGGTGAAAGATATTCTCATTGGTTCCAACGCCCCCAATTTTTCAAGCGCGGACATTCATGAACTCCTAAATCATGGAAACATGGTCCTTTCCGAGGCCTCGTTTTTTGATAAAGTCTTCACCTACTATGAGGACGAGCTTCTTTCCAAGTATCCTGTGACCACAGATTTTATGGGCTTTCCATACCAAGGAGCCGAGGAGAAGGGGTGGCTCGAGCACTTTTCTCTTATTGCCAATAATTACCGGTTTTTTAAAGGGGACGCTCTGTCTCCTTATTATAGTCTTGAGCATGCTCGAAGCTATTTGGGCATTGTTGAAATTGCGGCCTATGAATATGGCGTAAAGCTGCTTGATGGGCCATTATCAAGGCGTTCAGTCCGCTCAGTTCAATGGCCAGGCAAGAGGCGGCATTCACCTGACCTACGATGAGACAGTCGAAGTCATCACTGATATTAAGCGATTTCTACGAGACCAAGGCATCATCAAGATCGGCAAGGCGCTTGGCGGAGAGGTGGAAGCCGCCGCGGACAATGTTGTCCTAATGTCGACTCTCTTTCAGTATCAATCAGACGGTTGTGACAATGAGACTGTCTGCATGGAAGTGCCAGAAATTACCGAGTTTCTCGTGGGCCTCTTCACTGCCGTGAGCTTTAAGGACTTCTTCACTGAAAAAATGCAGGACCGATGCGGCCCGCCCGCCTTGGACTATAATGGCAATGGACGTATTGATCAGGAAGACCACGCCCTAAGGGCAGGTGAAAGAAGCATTTCTCCGGAATGTTTTAGAGAGAACTTTGCGGACGTTTTAAGAGAGCCAAATTTAGAGGACAGAGGGCTCTCTATTTCTGATTACATGCCTCAGCTCAATAAGTATATTGACACTCTTACTCAAGACTTGGGCGAGAATGACCCTCCGACGCTATCGTCTAAATACAGCAAATTTTTATACGAGACGGAGTCCTTCACCAGGACATGCATGTATTATGATGAGGGCGAGTCCGATCCTGTTTTCTTAAGCGGTGACGACGCGTTTGCCGTCTTTGCTGGGATGATTAATATTGAATCGACTTTAATGAAGTTTGATTTAGACCAAAATAACCAGCTCGATTATTATAATGCCAACGGCGTGGACGAGGTCCGCAATGCTTATAGCAGCACTTATAAGGGAGCCATCGAAGGCATGGTAGCCAAAAATGGCGAGCTTGTGGCCCTTGCTGGTCGCTTCCTGCCGCTTCCGAGAGCTATCTTTCAATACCTCGTTAAAGTGGGAAAAGTTCCGGGAACTTGGGACACCATTAAGTGGATGCTTTCTTCTTATAACAGCAAGTTGGCAGATGCGGACAGGACCACTATTGCCACCATTTTAAAAGTCTTGGGCGAGCAAAACAGGGGGGACAACTTCTTTAAATGCCAAGAATGTCTCGACCATGAATGCGTGCCAGTGACTTGTGATCAAGATGGTCAAAACTGTGTTGAGGATCCTTGGGACTAAAAATCTAACAAGTATGACCATAAAAAAAGCTCGCTTAAAGCGAGCTTTTTTATGGTCTCATTTACTTTTGCTCTTTATTGTATTTGCTCTTCAAAAGCGTTTTCAGGCACAAAACTAGGCGCCGGCAGCTCCTCATCAAGTTTTCGCTGCAGCTCCTGTGGGACTTGAAGGGCCTTGTATTTCTTCCATTGCTAAGCCTTAGCCAATAGCCCTCGATCACCTTTCTTTCGTCCGTTGAGATGCGAATCGGCTTAAGCGAGACTATATGGTCCGTATTAATGAGGATCTTCACCATTTCGTCTCTCTGGTGTCCTTCATTGTGGTTTAAAATCGTGAATTTGCTAAAGGCCATAAATTGCTCCTCGTCAAGATGAGTATAGGTGCATACTTAAGAAAAATTTACCTGGCCCCTGTAAAAGTTTCAAAAGCCGTCGCTAAAGAAGTTATTAAGGCTAAAGTTCACGCTCATGAAATTTAAGAAAGAGAATCTCTTGTCCCTTATCGCTTTAAGCTTGCCTTTAATGGCCTTGCAGAAACAGGCGAAATTGAAAAGCCAAAGGGTCTTATGGAATTGCCAGGAGCCCTTAACGAAAAAATGCTGAAGCTTATGGGCCCGTTAGGGGAAGTCGATGATGATAGTTGGAGCAAATTATCTTTCGGATCGTTGCCTTATTGAGAAGGAGTCCCTTTGGTTTCGGGTCTATTATTGGGATGAAGCTCCGGGCTTTTGCAAAGACGGAACTGTTAGTTATGAGCAGCCAAAGTCGACTGGCCTAGGGGGATGGGAAGGAAAATGCGGACAGACAGCGGCGGCAAATATTGTTTATGGGATGTGCAATGTTCCCTCAGACCCCAGGAATCAGTCAGGCACTTATATGCGTGACTTCACTCCGGGCGTCGCTCCCAGCGACGCTTAAAAAGGGACTATGAATGATATTTTCTCCAACTTCCCAGAAGCTGTGATTCTAGAGGAAAGTGGAAATGGTATTATAATAGAAGCGAAAAAAGTTTTATTAAGGCGATGAAATACTTACAAGAATGAGACTTGATTCAGGGCGCCCTATGGAGAGAACCGACTACAGGAATAAAGTAAAAAGGACGCCGCTTGCCTTGCTTATTAGAGACCCCGGCTCGCATAATCTTCACTGGATCACCCTCGTGGACGTGGAGGAGCCAAATGGCGTGTGCATGGCCGTGGTGAACCATTGGGACAACCAGTATAAAACGCCTTGCTTAACGATCGCCAAGTGGTCAAAAGGGGTCGCAGACTCGTACCCCTTTTTGTTTAGAGCTTACAATATGATAGCGCTTAGAGACTGGCCCTCTTAAAGGGCCATCTCTTTGGCAAGTTTGCCCACTATATTTCCCACTGCGTAGGGACACTGAAAAAGGCCTTTCGTCATCGTTGTAAAAATCATGGCCAAAGCCCATTTTATGGACCCATTCATGGGCCATATTGGCGGCGACATCAAGGGTGTCCAAGAGCTCTTTCTAAAGAACTTCTTGTTCATCCAAATCCTCATTGTGTCTGGTCTTGTGTATCCTTTGACTTTTGTGAAGGGTTCCAGCTTCTATAAAGAGAAAATCAAAATTCATGATCTCCATCGGCCTCAGGTATAAGGTCCTCAGCGCCTGTCATGAGATGATCGATAGATTTCTTGATTGCTCATTCCGTTATTTTGGTGAAAGTCCGTTTCGCCTTTAAATTTATGATTAAGCACCGCGCTTTTAAACTCCCTTGAATTCATCACCTTTTCAAGTATCCTCTGCGGCCTCATGAATTTTAGCGGCGTCTGATGTTCCGAAGTTTCTTAAGATGGACCTTAACTTTTAGTCCGTCACGGCCTGGATTTTGATTAGAACGCAGATGTTCGACTTGCATGTCTTCCACAGAACTTGTACTCGGGGCACGGGAAAAGTCTTGCGAAAATCCGTATGAGACTGAAGGTAAGCAGATGACAAGAGAGAGGGCAAAATAGGTCAAAATTTTCATAGTAATCATTCCTTGATTCAAATCAATTGCGTCTTGCGCTAAGCTGATCGGAGTAATCGTGGAATTATTGAGAATGAAGAAATCTGAGGGAAATAATTTCCCGAACACACCGCATCAAAATTTGTTGAAGAAAGTATCTTCCAAGGTCCTTTTGCCCGCTCCCGCTGAAAGAAGACGTCTGCCGATTAATGAAATGACTCGGCTTGAAAAAAAAGGACTGAGTTGCCTTCAAGTGCGTTGGGAATGTGCTGCACGGGCGATTATAACTCTATGCAGGTCGACCCGATTCAGGCGCTAGAACTTCTGGCATGGCTGGAAAATGAAGGACGAGTAGACGATGAATTCGATCAAAGTTGGACGAGAACTATCCAAGAGTTTAGGCTCGATAAAGAGTTTTCTTTAGGAAGGGGCAGAGAGTTTAGAAAACGCTATACTTGCCCCTTTTATAAAGGCGAACAGAAAGGCTGCTCAGTAGGCCGCTCCTCAAAGCCCTATGGCTGCTTAGGCTTTAACCCTCTGGAGGAAAATGTCTCCTTCCCAGGAAAGTGCGCCTCAAATTTGGCCGTTCTCTCTGAAAGGGAGGAGAAATTTGAAGGAGTGGAGGCCCAGGCCAATGAGTTTATAAGAGAGGAACTGGGAGTTTATTGGGAGAAAAAGAATCTGCCTTTTGCGCTCAAAAACGTCATGCATGCAGTGAAAAAATATCCTGAAGAGCAATAAAAAAACTTCAGAAGAAATTGATAAGTTAAATTTTAAGAATTGATATAATAAACCGCGAAAAGCCTTAAAAACTGAATCCTTAAAGGAGAAAACATGACTAAAAGAGTAAGGGCCAAGGCCAAATTAAGCAATTTCAAAGTTCCCTCTCGCGTTTTCGACGTTCCTAAAGACACTAACGGAAATCCTCTTCGTGTAAGTGAATACTTCGGAGAGCATGTTTTTGATTATAATAGGTCTGAAGTGCTGACCAAGCATGATAAAAAAGAAATCTCTGACATTATCAATAAGAAAAAAGATCTGACAAAAGACATGGCCGAAAAATACGCCAACGCTGTCTTGAACTGGGCAACGTCAAAAGGGCGCCAGCACTTCACTCACTGGTTCCAGCCTTTGACAGGCTCAACGGCCGAGAAGCATGACGCGTTTTTTTCACTTGAAAAAAACGGAACACCTGTAGAAAAACTAAGCGCTTCGCAACTTATACAAGGGGAGCCGGACGCGTCTTCTTTTCCTCATGGCGGCTCAAGGTCGACCTTTGAAGCGAGAGGGTACACATCTTGGGACCTTTCTTCTCCCATCTTTTTAAGAACAAATGAGAATGGAAAAACTCTTTGTATTCCCACTGCTTTTGTCTCCTACCATGGCGACGCTTTGGACATTAAGACCCCGCTTCTTAGATCAATCACTAAAGTCAATCAAGCCGGCCACCAAATTTCTCAATCTTACTGGCGGCTCTGTGAAGAAAAAAGAAGATGTTGAGTACGTTGACGTCACAGCAGGCTGTGAGCAAGAATATTTTTTGGTCGATAAGGGGCTTTTCTTTGAAAGACCTGATCTCGTGATGGGCGGAAGAACTCTCTTTGGCGCCACCACCTCTAGAAATCAGCAGCTCGAAGACCACTACTTTGGCCCTGTTCCTGACAGAGTCATGGCCTTTATGCAGGAAGTGGAAGTTGAGCTCTATAAATTGGGCGTTCCCGCCAAGACGAGACATAATGAGGTCGCGCCCGGCCAGTTTGAACTCGCTCCGATTTTTGGAAAAGGCAATGTGGCCGCCGATCAAAACCAAATCGTTATGGCCGTCCTTTCTTCCGTGGCGATCAAGCACGGCTTTGTATGTTTGCTTCACGAGAAGCCTTTTGCGGGAATCAACGGTTCAGGCAAGCACCTGAACTGGTCAATGAGCGATGACAAGGGCGGAAACCTTCTTGAGCCGACCGATTCTCCTCACACTAATTACCGCTTCCTTGCGACTGTCGCTATGATTTGCGAGGCGATCAATAGGCATGGGGCCAATATCAGAACCTCCATCGCAAGCCACGGAAACGATCACCGCTTAGGCGCTAACGAGGCTCCCCCAAGCATTATCTCCGTTTTCTTAGGCGACACCCTCACGGCCATCCTTGACGCTTATGCTGAAGGCAAAACCTATAGCAAGGAAGGGGAGGACTTCCTCGACTTGAGAGCTGATCAACTTGCGAGGCTTGTTAAAGACAACACTGACAGAAACAGAACTTCTCCATTTGCTTTTACCGGCAATAAATTTGAATTTCGAGCGGTGGGAAGCTCTCAAAATGTGGGCATTCCGATGACGATTCTCAACTCTGCTGTGGCGGACGTAATGAATGATGTGAATGGGAAGATTGAAAAGCGCCTTGAAGAGGGCGCTGAAGTCAAAGACGTTCTCATGGACGTCATCAAAGAGCTCTACACCAACTCCAAAAAAGTGGTCTTTAATGGCGATGGCTATTCAAAGGACTGGGAGGAAGAGGCCGAAAAACGTGGTCTTCCCAATCTTAGAACTTCAGCAGACGCGCTAAGGCTAATGGTCGATGAATCAAGCAACAGCTTTCTCACAAAGCTTGGCGTCTACACTCCAAACGAGCTGAGAACACGCTATAATGTGAGAGTCGAAAGGTACGTGAAGCATCGCGCCATTGAATTTAACACGCTGGTGAACATGGTCAATAAAGACATTCTCCCAAGCGCTATCGAGTACAAGAAGAACCTCGCGGCCTCAATCAATGAGCAGAAGTCTGCGGGCGTTGAAGCCAAAGTTGATTTGGAAATTCTTAAGGACATCAACTCAAAAGTTGAGACGCTAAGGGCCGACAATCGGGAAATGGTTAAACTTTTAAATGAAATAGACGGTCACGAAGAAATTGAAACAGCTGATAAAATCGCTAAGACAATGCTTCCACTGTCTGTGAAAATGGCCGAAACTATCGCCTACCTTGAGGAACACGTCAGCGAAGAGCTTTGGCCGCTTCCGACCTACTACGACATGCTTTTTATTAGATAATAATTCAAATCTGGCCTCTCTACACTCTTTGCAGAGAGGCCCCTTTTACAACCCCTCAACATTAATTGATCCGAGCCAAGGTGAGTGAATAGGGCGGCCAAAGACCGCTCTTTTGGTACGGGTATTGCTCTAAACTCCGGGAACAAAAAAAGGAGTTTTAAAATGAAAGGCTTGCTTGTCACGATGACTTTTCTTTTAAGTTTTTCCTTGTTTGCGGCACAGACAGTGAAAACGACGATCTACAAAATTTATGATCCGGTAGCGGAAGATCCGGACTACCTTATTTTAGCGAATAATGGCCATGTCTATGGGATTTCTCCAGAAGACGAGTATTTGGTTCGCCTGGCCAAGGAAGCGCTGGCGACAAGCACGGCCATCGAGATTTCTCTCAAGGAAGAGAGCGGTCTTGTTGAGAACCCAGATGAAAGGAGTACTGTTGATAATATCAACTACCTGGGAAGCGGCTCAGTGGAAGTGCCGCTAAGGCCAGAGCCCTCGCCCGACGCCTTTTTTTCGCCTGAGCATCATATCAGGCCGCTTGATGGTTATACCCTCACATCTCAATCTTATAGCGCCAATAAAAGTTTATTTCGTTGGATGAGAAACGATCTCAGCGGAAATTCAGAGTGCTATAATAGAGCGCATGTGTGGAGCTGGGAGATGTACAAGCGCCTGGGGCATAAGTCGGGGAAAATGTTCTTGTTCTTCACAAGAAGATACATTAATGAGTATCGCTATAAGTGGTGGTTCCATGTGGCCCCGATGATCAACCAACATGGTGAGCCTCAGCATATGATCTTGGACCGACAGTACACGAGAGGCCCGCTTAGAATGCATGATTGGACGGACATTTTCATGAGAAATGACCCCCATTGCCCCGTTGTTGACAGATATTCAAGTTATTCGCAAAATCAATACTCTAGATACTGTTATCTAATTCCTGCCAGTATGTATTATTGGCAGCCATATAACCTCGATCGGCTCGAAAGATATCATACTCAAAAGTGGGGATTTGTTCAGAGCCAGGTCAATCACGCGTATAATGACGCTTTAAGATGGCGGCGGGCGGACAATGCGAATGACAATAGCACCGAGGAGACGACGTCCAATGAAGTCCCTGAAAACTCTGATTCAACAACGTCTGAGACCGAAACAACCACTAGCTCGGACGAAAATGAAGACACCACCGCGACTACTCCAAGTGAGGACGCTCCGGAAACAGAATCAGAACCTACTGAAGAGACCGAGGCCTAAACTTTTAAGGGCGGCCTTCTGGCCGTCCCTTTTTTTTCCTCTTTTACTCATTTCATGCGGAAATCCCGCTGGTGGCAGTCCCACAGACGGAGTCGAGCCCACTGAACATAGAGTCTTTGCGACTTCTCTGAGCTTCACAGGAGCTCTTGGAGGCCTTGAAGGAGCTGATGAGAAGTGCAGACAGGCGGCGCTGAGGGCGGGGCTTGTGAGGCAGTATAAGGCGATCATTAGCGACGCTTCCACCAATGCCGCCGACAGACTTGAGCTGATGGGCGCCGTCTACAAGATCTCATTAGATGGAGGCAAGGAGAAGGTGGCCGATTTGGGCCAAGATCTCTGGGACACTTCTTCTTCGATGCTGATTAAACCTATTGATGTAGACGAAGCTGGCGCCTCTAGGATTACTATGGTTTGGACTGGCACGACAAGTGGCGGAGACGGGGACCCGGGCTTCCTCTTTCATTGCAGCGACTGGACTTCAGCTAGCGGCAAAGGATCTGCGGGGGACTCGTCGAAGTTTGATGGCTCATGGATCGAGGACCCCGCTGAGCCAAGCTGCGGTAACACCTACGCCTTGTACTGCATAAGCCAGTAAAATTTTTACTTTTCACAAAAAACTTAAAAAACATTTGGCTTTTTGTTTGCAATTTTGTTTCGGAGAATATAGTTAAGATTTCCGAAATCAACAATTTTCAAATATGGGAACTTGTTTGAGGCTTTGAACTGAATCTGTAACTATCAGATTTGCTAGAATCGGCTTCAGGTGGGTGTCCTAATCAGTTTTGGCAAGGCCCCTCTTTTCAGAGGGGCCTTTTTAATTCCGATTGACTTTTCAGAAATTAAAAGAAATAGTCTCGATTTTTAAGACAATTTCCCACGGGCAAAGTTGAGTAAAGGTGGGAAATCCATTTTCCTCTTTAAGGTCTCTCAAGTCCATTAGTTCTTACCTTTCAGAAACCATCTCTTTCATCACGTGATCGAGCTCCACTTCTTTCAACTTCTCAATAACAGTCTCCTCCACATGATTTTCTTGCGCAAGACCGATATAAAGCGAGTAAATGGACACGAGAAGGACGAGGGCGAAGGGCAGGCCTGCGCATATGGAGGCCGTCTGAAGAGTTTGAAGTCCGCCACCCACTAAAAGTGTTGCCGCAAGAACCCCCTCCATAAGCGCCCAGAAGACTCTTTGAGGGACGGGGAGTCTAGCTTGCCGCCGCTTGTGAGATGATCAACAACTAAGGAGCCGGAGTCTGAGGACGTCACAAAAAAGATGGTGACCAACGCCATCGCGATGGCGGAAAGAACGCTTGTGAAAGGAAAATTCTCCAAGAGAACAAAGAGAGCTGTGGAGACATTTTTCTCCACCTCCGCAGCTATTTCGGCCTGTCCCTTGCAATTCAAAAAACAGCGCCGAACCTCCAAACACGCTCATCCACATAAATGAAAGAAGGCTCGGTATAAGAACGACTCCAATAACAAACTCCTTGACCGTGCGCCCTTTCGAGATTCTCGCAATGAACATCCCCACGAAAGGCGACCACGAGATCCACCAGGCCCAATAAAACACCGTCCAACTGCCCTGCCAATTAGAATTTTTAAACGTCTCTGTCCACATGCTCAATTGCGTGAGTTCTGAAAAATAAAAACCTAAGTTCTGAGTGAAGCCACTCATGAGAAATGCTGTGGGTCCCGCTATAAGAACAAAAAGCATAAAGAGACCGGCCAGTCCCATATTGAGAGAGCTTAAGTATTTTACACCTTTGTCTAGTCCCGTCATGACTGACATGTCGCCACGAATGTGATGGCCGCTATAATTATAATTTGAGCGGGGACTGAGACTTTCACACCTAAAAGGACTTCGAGCCCGGCATTGACCTGCTTGGCCCCAAAGCCAAGAGAAGTGGCAAGACCAGCAAAAGTGGCAATTACTGAAAGAATGTCTATGAGGTTGCCCCAGAAACCATAAATTTTTTCACCGAGAAGGGGATAGAAGATGCTTCTGATGGTCAAAGGCAGCCCACGGTTATAGCTAAAGAAGGCGAGGCTTAGTCCAACTAGGGCGTAGATCGCCCAAGGATGGATTCCCCAATGGAAGAATGTGATTCCCATTGCTGCCTGCGCGGCCTCAGGAGTCGATGGGTCGATAGCGCCAAACATAGGAGAGGGCGAGACAAAGTGAAACATTGGCTCTCCAACGCTCCAGAACATGAGCCCTATCCCCATCCCCGCGCTTAGGAGCATGGCATACCAGGCGGGAGCGCTAAATTCCGGGACCGCCTTTATTCCACCTATTTTTATTTTTCCAAGTTTGCTGAAGGCAAAATAGACGCAGGCGATAATAAAGATATTTGTTGAAAGAATAAAGAACCAGCCGGACTTTTGCGTTATGACGTCCAAGACCTGGTTGAAAAAGGTGTCCGCTTGGTCTCTGAAAACTAATGACAAAGTAATAAAGGCCAATAGGATCGCGGAAGAGAGAATCGTGACCTGGGGGTGGACGTCAAAACCAAGCCCCTTCCAATTGCCCTCGCCTGGCTCTCTGCTAGGAGCATCGTCAAAGATGGAGGCCGTGGGCCTAATTTGCAGGCCTCTGAAAGGAGAGCGGTCTTTTATGGCGCTCTTTCGCGCCTGCTTTTCGGCGGCGTCTAATTTTTCCGCCAATTTTCTTTTCGAATTTGCGGCTTCTTCATCTTGTATATGGGACGCCATTTGAAAGACCTCTGGTTATCTGCAACGTTGGAGAGTGATTTCTTTGAATCTATTGAAGGACTTGCCTCCTCTTGGATCGAAATCGTAGACGACAGCCTCTACCACTGGCCCATAGGCATATTCACGATAAATATAACTTTCGGAGGACCTTGGCGCCGCTGGAAGTCGATAAGTAAATTTATTTTCTATGGTCTTTATCACTTCCTTGGACTGGACGCATCTTCTATAGGCATGTCCCACATGCTTTGCTTTTACGCAAACTTTGATTGGGGCGATGGTGGTCAATACTTCTTCATGGGGCCCTAAGCAGAAAGCTGTAATGGGAACTTTGAAGGTTCCAAGAGCGTCGCTAAGCTCGATCTGTGGCGCAACCACTATTTCTGAATTGACCTGGGCCTGGGCATGGTCCTGGGGCATGACCGTCAATAGGGCCAAAACGACAATGAATCTCTGCACAAGAACTCCGTTAAAAGGAATTAAATACTTGAAAGCATCCTACCTAAGAGAGGCGCGGGAATCGAATCGATTGTAAAAACTTCAGGGGGACAGGTCTGCTGGCACCTTATCCGAGGTGGCTTTGATATAGGACTTCGTTTACTGAGATTTCATGGGCGCATCTAAAGTGGCCTAAGGGACAGGCCTTATGACCATGGAGCCCACAGGGCTGGCACTCGAGCC
This sequence comes from uncultured Bacteriovoracaceae bacterium, assembly GCA_963747475.1. Classification (GTDB taxonomy): domain Bacteria; phylum Bdellovibrionota; class Bacteriovoracia; order Bacteriovoracales; family Bacteriovoracaceae; genus UBA845. The sequence goes on along the minus strand of CAVVFE010000013.1, from coordinate 164,680 downwards.
TTGGGTCGTGAATAATTACTTTGTTATCGTCGCTTAGGGGGGTGTAGCCAAACTCAGGAATGGTGGAGCAAAATATGGCGGTCGTCTTTGCGTTAACACTTGAGGCGAGGTGCAGTGGGGCCGAGTCGTTCACAAAAACTCTCTGCGCCCTTTCCATGAGCTTTGCTGATTCTAGTAGACTTAATTTGCCAGCGAGATTCTCGCAGTTTTTAGTCTCGCCAATTATTTGATCAATCGCTTTAGCGTCAGCGGGGGCGCCAATAAATAAAAGTCTATAACGCGAGCTTAGCTTCTCTGAAAGCTCGCTCCATTTCTCAAAGGCCCATTGTTTGGTGAACCACACACTTGTTGGGGCCAAAACGATATAGGGACCTTTTTCTTCAGTTAACATTTTTATTTTTTTCTCAATTTCAGAGTTAAAGTAAAGCTTTGGCCTTTGGGCGTCCTTGGGCCTTACAGGGAAAATAGGCGCTAAAAGTTGGGCATTTCTTTGGACCTCATGCAAATGCCCTTCTGGAGTAAAATGAGGAATTTTATGCTCAATTTTATGGGTAAAGAGAAAGCTTACAGGGTTTTGGGAAAAGCCCACTCTTAGTTTTGAACCTGAAAGGCCGGTGATAAGGCCTGAGTTCATAAAACGCTGAATGTTTATGACAGCGTCATATCTATTTTTTCGGACCTTTAAAATTGTGGAGAAAAGGCTTCTGAACTTTTTCTTCTTGTTCCAGACGATAATCGTGTTGATAAAGGGGGAGTTATTGAGAAGTCCCTCATTACCATTGCGGACCAAAAAATCCAACTGGGTCTCGGGGGAGAACTTGGCGATAGTCTCCGCCATAGAAGTCGCTAAGATCACGTCACCAATAAACGCAGTTTGAATGACCAGAACTTTTTTCATTAGGTCTTACTTCTTTTTGAAAGGGTCAGGGAATTCTTCCCCCGCATGCATTCTCATCACCTTCACGTTTCTGATAAAAATATTCCAAGCGCCAAAACATGAGATGATAAAGCCCGGCCTTCCGTCTAATATGCCCAACTGCAGCACGTAGCGCTTTAGAAAGCCAAAAAAAGGCTTCACTAACAAATGGTAGAGCGTGACTTTCTGAATTTTATTGACACGATCCAGAGCGGCCCATGTGGTGTACCTCTCGGCCTTTTTAAGGTGAGAGGCAAGCCCCTTGCCTTTATAGGTGTCGTGAATAAGCTTGTTTTTTAAGCGCCCAATCTCTCCATCGGCCTCTATCTCTGCGTGGACATGTTTGTCTTGGTAGCGGCATTTGCTTTTCCTAAAAAGGCGAATAACAGCGTCGCCCTTCCAGACATGCTTTAATTCTTGGTCCATAAAGTAGTTGGTTCTTCCGATCCAGAAACCCACCTCATCAGGCCCGGAGGCGACAGTCGACTTTATTTCTTTAATCAACTCTGGTGTCGTTCTTTCGTCAGCGTCTAAGAGAAATATCCAATCGTGACCTGCTTGGGGAATGGTCCAGTTCTTCTGAGCGGCGCTATGTTCATACTCATGCTCTAGCAGCTTTACTTCGGGAAAGCTTTTGATGATTTCGACGGTCTTATCGGTACTGAAGGAGTCGACGCAAATAATTTCATCGGCGAACTGGCACGACTTGATCGCGTCGGCGATATTACGCTCTTCGTTATAGCAGGGTATAATAGCTGTGATCTTTTCCATAAGGCCTTTTATACCCTGCTGAACGTCAAATGCCAACGAGAGTAATCTGAGCTCTTGTATTGCGCCCTTTAAGTTGAGGGAGTATGATTTTTTAGCAAGATGTAAGAAGGAATAAGGGAGAAAAATGGTGCTCGGGACGAGACTTGAACTCGTACGGGCCAAAAGCCCACAGGATTTTAAATCCTGGGTGTCTACCAATTCCACCACCCGAGCAGGGCTGGCTGGTCTTAATACTTAAATAATTGAAAAGGATCGTCAACAACTATGCATAAATTAATCATAGCTCTGGCCTTGGGCCTTATCTGCGCCTCATGCTCAAGCGGCCTTGAGAAAAAGGTGGACAAAGGCCCAAGCGTGTATGGCTCAAAGGACTTTGTCGAGTCCTTAGTGGCCTCCATTGAGCCTGTATGGTTCTCGAGCTCGCCTCAATTTGCTCTGATTGGCCCGGACGGAAAGCCAGCTCCGCACATGTTTTATGACATCGATCCTAATTTGAATGTTCAAGGCAAGACCGTAAACTTCATCGCCACCACTCCTCAGAACTTTCCCATTGAAAGAGAGATAGACCTCGCCTCAGGGCAGCTGCGGGCCGCCCGCATGTACTGCCAGAAGTCTGACGCCTGGAAGCTCTATAAAAAGACCATTGGCCTTCCTCCTTATACGGCGGGAGTTGTGCCTAGAACATTGGACCAGATTAATGGGCCCCAAAAAATAATTGTCTTTGGACAGGACGGCTACTATCAAAAATACTACTTAAGCAATTTCTTTGATGCGCGGGTGGTCGGCGGATTTATTGAGCAAATTTGCCCTCAGCGGGCCTGCGTGAAAGACAAGTCATGGCTTAGTCGACTGGTCCTTGTGGGCGTCCAGCCCGGCGACAAGCTCTATAGTGATGTTGAGAATTTAGTTGATCTCAAGAAGAAGGTGGACTGGAATTTGGTCAAGGCCTTTGTTGGAAATGGAAAAGGCCAAAATAATGTTGGTGGAAGGCATTACCCGGCCTACCGAATGGGGGCCGAAGTAGACGCCTCCCAGGCATTGGCCTTCTTGGAGAAAAACTCGCAAGTCTTCACTCCCGCCTCATTGTCCAAACTCGCTTCCGGCTGTCGGAAGCTCTATAGTTTCTTGTACCAGGACTTAAAGCGGGGGCCTTTTGAAAAATCTTTTAAGGAGAATCTTAGGAAATACGGTGAGAGGGCGGTGACTTGTCAGAAGTATGTTTATCCGTTTTCTGTGAATGAACTCCAGAACAAACATTGGCTCTTTACTTATGTCTTAGGCTACTTCAAACTTTTTGATATGGGCCATCGTTATGATTGTTACAGAAACTTTTGGACCACGAACCCCATCGCGAAAAATGGCGAAAGAATGTATTCAGTAAAGAAGGCCTTCAAAGGTTGCCAAGAAAAAGACTTAGATCAAGCGATGGCGACTATGGTGAGATACTTGGAAGTTTTAAAAGAGGGAGACAGAAATTCCTTAAGGTATGTGACCTATGACGGGAGAAGTTACGGCACACATAAAAAGTTATATGGTTGGGTCGAGATGGACAATAAGGCCCAGAAATGCGCGGCCGATACCAGGGCCGAGACCTTCAAGTACCAGCTACCTACTTTTCCAGAAGACGTTAATTGGAAGGAAGTTAAGAGCGCCTTTATGGAAAAGGAGGTTAAGTGACCAAAGAAAAAGCAAAGACTAAGGACTGGCTTCACCAAAACATGCTCAAAGTGGCGGTGCTTGGAGACGAAAACTTTGCCTTCCGGCTTAGGGCCTTCATCGGCTCTCACGACTTCTTTTCCTGTTTTGACGCTGAGGCCTTAATGAGCGCAAATTATCGGCCAAACACATTAGTTGTGACGGGCCCTCTTAGCGGAAAAATAAAAGGCCAGATCGCTTTCTATAAAAGAGCGAGTTCTCCGATTATTGTTTACGTAGAAAGCGTTATCGGCGAGGCGCAGGCGCAAAAAGCTCGAGAGACCGCGGACGAGCTCTCTGCTCAGGCCTGCGTGATTAAAGAGTTTGTGGAGGTAAAGGACGTGGCCGAGACCTTGAAGGAGATTGCTAGTGTTTAGCACTGAAAGTTTTTGCGCCATGACCGAGCTTGATTGTGTCGATTCAGAGGGCAAAAGGGGCGTTGTAGAATGCCCCCTTGAAAGAGCAGAGGCGACTCTTCTGTATCTTAAAAATCATGAAGACTTTGCTTTTTTTAATGGCCTTAATTTCTCTCCATCAGAGAACGCCGTTTATTATTGGCTTGAAAAAATTGATAGCGGCTTCACCTTGGGCATAAAAGTCATCATCTCTGGGGCTCTGCCAAGAGTTTCTTCTATTTACCCTTCGGCAAAAGCGTTTGAAAGCGAGGCCGAGGCCCGTAACGCTGGCATTCAGTTCCTAAAGAAGACCTGCTCTTGCGTCCATGATAGGGAAGCTCTTAGAGGGCCTGAACAATCAGTGGACGTTTCTCATTTTGATGAAACAGTCCTTTCATCACCAAACATCCGCTCTGTGCTTAGTCCCGCTGGAGAGAAATCTCTTCAAGTAAAAACTTTGGAAATGGAAGTGGTGGAGGCGCGATTTCTTATTGAGAGAAGAGGGCGCTTTTCCCAAGGACTTGATGGGCCTAGAGCCCTGGAGAGCGGGAAATTCGCTTCTCAAATTTGGAGGCTTTGACGGCTTTCTTTGGAGCTCGCTTTTCTTTAGAGCGCTTGAGCAGGGCAACGGCGTGACGCCTCCTGACAAGGCCCAGGCCATAAGAATGATTTTTAGCGAATTTGGAAGAGTCCTTTCCCACCTGGAGTTTTGCTCGAATATAGCTTTTCAAATGGAGGCGCAGGACTTGTTTTTCAAAGGACTTAAATGGTCTCAGCTCTGCATGGACCTCATGACTAGCTACACAGGAAACAGCTTCTCAATCGGCGTTCTTGCTTATGGAGGTGTTCATAGAGAGCCGCCGTCCAACTGGTTCTCCCACTGCATGAAAGTTTTAATAAGCGTTCAAAACGAAATAAAAAAAGAGATAAGCATTATTTCCAAAAGCCGGTTTTGGAAAAAAACTGAGACTCTCGCAATCCTGCAAAGAGAAGCGCTTTTTCGCTGGTCCTTGGCGGGCTGCGCTCTCAGAGCCTCAGGCATTAATTATGATATGAGAAAGGCCCACTCTTACTATTTGTACAAAGAGGTCGACTTTGACACTCCCATTGGAACAACGGGATCGCTTTACGACAGGGCCCTCGTTAGGCTGCATGAATCAGTGGAATCGATTAATATCATTAATCAACTTCTAGACAACCTTCCCACGGGAAGGACTGTGTCCGAAGATGCGCCCCATTTTTCCAATTTCGAAAGTCCAAATGAAAGGGCCAAGGCCTATAGAGAAGCGGCCAAGTATGAGTGGAATGTTGCGGACAAATTTTACCATGCGGCCATGGAAGGGCCTGATGGCTTCTGTGTTTTAAACTTTAGTCTAATGGGCGGAAAGGTCCACGAGCCCTACATGAGTTCGCCAGATGTGAACCTTCTCTTGTGCGCTGAAGAGGTGATGAAAGGGCAGAACTATGAAGACCTGGATTTAGTGGTGAGCTCTTTGTCGTTTGACCAAAAAAGTGTGGAGCGTCTTTAATGTCGCTTTGGTAAAAATATGATTTTAGATTTTAAGCATTATCGAGAAAGAGGGCCGGCAAAGACTTTAAGTATTCTTGCTCGGGCCGTGTTTGACCAGGTTTTTGGGCCTCTTCTTTATAGACGTGTGATGCCTGGCTCGGTCGAGGCGATGGCCCCTCGATTAAAGCAAGACGAGAAAGGCAATACCTTCTGTATATCCTGCGGGCTTTGTGAAAGCTTCTGTCCCACCCGCGCCATAAGAATTAAAATAGATCAATCTATTCAGATGCCCAAAGATCTCCAGGTGGGGCCAGCGCCAATGGAATTTGGCATAAATGATGAACTCTGCGTTAGGTGTAACCTATGCGTGGAAATCTGCCCTGTGGACGCTCTCATTTCCGCTGATTATTGACATGATTCCTAGCACTTGCCCGACCAAAGCTTGAGCGGTGTGTGTGGACATTCTTCCTTGCTTGTCCTTTGATAAAGGGTGTATGATTGTTCATAGGCGTTAGACGCGTCACAGTAAATAGTAAATCTCTAGCTTGGAGAAAACATGGACAAAAGTTTTCGTCATAATTTCAAAAACAAAAATATTGATTGGTTCACCACCGCATTTCTGGTGGTCTCTCCCATTATAAGCGCCGTTGGCGTTTATTTCGCTATTCGACTTGAGGGCTGGCATTTAAGCCCTTGGCTTTGGGCCGCCGCATTCTACTTTTTCACCGTCATGGCAATTAGTGGGGGCTACCACAGAATGTTTTCTCATAGGGCCCTTAAGGCAAGGCCTTGGGTGAAATTGATGTACCTTTTATGGGGCGCGGCCTCTTTAGAAATGTCCGCTATGGAATGGTCTCGCAAGCACCGTCGTCACCACGCAAAAGTGGACACTGACGATGATCCGTACAATATCAATGAGGGTTTTTACTACGCCCATATGGGATGGATGATGATCCCAGAAGAAGAAAAATATCAAACAGGCTACCCAAAAGATCTTCAAAACGATCCTCTTGTGGCCTGGCAACATAAATATTATTGGCCTATCGCCATAGGCATGGGCTTTGTTCTGCCGACGCTAATTGGGCTGGCCGTTGGCCTTCCGATTAGTTTCTTTTTCATCGTTGGATGGCTAAGAGTTTTGACGGTCCATCATGTGACTTACTTTATCAATAGTCTCGCCCACACATGGGGAAGCAAGCCTTATTCTGCGGAGGACACAGCAAGAGACAATTTCTTCTTCGGCCGTTCTCACATGTGGAGAAGGCTATCATAATTATCACCATAAATTTCAGGCCGATTATAGAAACGGAGTCAAGCTCACAGATTGGGACCCGAGTAAATGGTTTCTTTACGTCCTATATAAAATTGGGGGCGTGACCCAGTTGAGAAGAACGCCTGAGGCCGAAATCCTTAAGGCGCGTATGGCCGCAGATCAGAAAGTCCTCATGGCCAAGTTTGATTTTGACAGGGCCGAAAACGTTTCAGCTTTTCAACAACAATCTAGGGAACTCGCCGAAATGCTTTCCAACCTCAATCTTGATTTTTCCAAGATTGACCTTTCCTCGTTGGAGAACCTAAGAGACAAAGTCTATCAGGCCCAGAAGAAGCTTCAGAATATGAAGGCCGTATACGCGGAAAAGAAAGTGGCCTGGAAAAGCGAGCAAAAAGAAAAGCTCCTCCAGTTCAAGAAGAGCCTTAAGCTTGCAAAGCTAGAAGTGGAGCTTGCCCGCAGAGAGTGGCAAAACTATATCGACTCTCTCACAGTGAAGGCCTCGCTCTTAAGTCTGCCTAAACCATCTCTTTAAGAACCAAAAATTTCAGATCTAGGTCTTTTCGTGTCGAGAAGACCTAGCTTTTGCATGAACTGCGCTCTTGGCACTTCCTTGCCGCCCAAGGAGCCGACAACAGGGGTCACCATTTGGGTGTCTAAATGGGGAATGCCTCGCTCCTTAAGCCTTTCAATAAGGGCCAGGAGAGCGACCTTGGAAGCGTTGTCCTTTTTATAGAACATTGATTCTCCAGAAACTATTTCTCCAACACAAACGCCATACAGCCCGCCCACAAGTTCTTCATTATCATAGGAGCCTACGCTAAAAGCTCGCCCTGCTTTAAACATTGCCTTATACCCTTTTATAATATCTTCATTGATCCAAGTGCCGCTTTCGTGTTTTCTTTTAGCGTTGGCGCATTTCTCAATAATTTGATCAAAGTCCTTATTGAAGCGAATCTGGTAAGGGCACTTGGAGACAAATTTTTTTAAAGACTTTGGGGCTTTATAGTCGCTAGTCTCCAGAATGCCTCGGGGGTCGGGAGCAAACCAAGTGAGAGGAAAGTCCTTGGAGACCGGCCAGGGAAAGACTCCGCAGCTATAGGCCTCCACTAACGTGTCTACATCAAGATTCCCGCCGATGGCCAAAAGGCCGTCTTCGTTTGCCGTTTCTACTGGAGGAAAAATGGCCATGAACTACATGGCCTCCAACATCTTAATTATAATTGATTTGGCGCTTTGAAGGGTGGTGTGTGGTTCGAGTGTTTTGGGGTCCTTTTTATAACTCGAAACAAACGGGGCGACTTCAACAAGGTCGGCGCCAGTGACCTTAAACTCTTTTCCGATCGCCTCGATAATGGCGATTCCCTCGTGAGGCGCAAGACCTCCGCTTTCAGGAGTGCCGGTGGAGGAGGCGTAGGCCGCGTCAAGAAAATCGATGTCAAAGCTTATATACACTTCTTCGACTTTTCTCTCCTTGAGATAAGAAAGAGTCTCTTTGATGATATGATCCAGTCCCTTGCTCTTGAACTCGCTTGCCCAGTATTGCTGAACGCCGGTTGTGTTTTCCCAGTGCTCTTTGGGGCTTCCTGATGAGCGTATGCCGTATTGTATGAGGTCAGATGGTCTTTCTAAAAACTCGATCATCCTATAGGCCCAGCTCGCAAAGCAAATGTCCACGCCAAGCCTTTCGTCCATTAGGTCGGTATGGGCGTCGAAATGAATGATCGCGACCTTTTTGTTCTGCTCTTTCTTTGCTTTAAGCCAGCTCTTTACCAAAGGGTAGCTAACGGAGTGGTCTCCTCCAAGAGATAGCAACGCCCTTTCAGGAAATGCCTTAAAGAACTCATAAGCAAAGTCTTCAGCGATGCTTAGAGCGCTTACCGGCAGATCTTCACCGCCATAAAGCGCCTTCTGGCCATTTTTTATCGTCTCTTTATTGAGGTACTTGTCATGCAAGAAGTGAGGGACTGTGCGCGTGTCGCCTATATCAAATGCTTGATCTTTTTTAAGCTCCAAGACGTCTCTAATAAAGAGTGGGCCCCAATTAGCCCCTCTTTGAATGCCCCCGCCTGTGTCGCTAGTGACTCCAAACAAAACCGGGGCCTTGGTGTCGACCCGATCTTTTTAATCTCTTCTCTCCAGGCCTCTTCGACTTTAGCAGGGGAGTCTTCGTTATAGAGCTTTTTGTGATATTCGCTTTTAAGCTCTTTTGCCGTATGAACGGTGTAAACTCCATTTCCAGGAGGGCAAAGGTACTTTTCGCATTTTTTTATCAGGTCATTCATATCTTTTCCCTTTCAGTGAGAGAAGCTTGGAGAGTTTGCCGCCAAAATGAATTGTGAATTCTTCGCTCTAAATTCGTCCAGAGCGCCCTTTTTGGCGTGATCTAGGTAGTCTGCAATGACAAGCTTCTCGTAGTCTATAATTCCTTGATTGAGATCACGGTACACTCCCGCGATATGAGAAGTTTTATTAACGTTTTTAGCTCCGCTCATATGCCCAGGCCTGAAGGGCTCCTTCTCAAATACGTCCAAATAGGCCTGCGCCTTTGGGTTCTTCCTCAGCCAGTCTTCCAGCTCCGCCTCGACCACGATTTCACCACGAGCAGAGTTTACAATAAGACATTCTGACGAGAGTTGAGACAGGAAGTCTTTATTGACCATGCCTTTGCTTGAAGCGGTCAAAGAAGAGGCCAGCAAAATGACAGTGGCGTTCTTGATGTCCTTTGGAGCCAATTCTCTCTTTATGTTAGGGCCTTATATCCGGAGTCGTCCAGATAGGGATCGACGGCCGTGAGGTCTGGGCACAAAGGCCGCAGCGCTTGAAAGAGAGTTCTTCCGATAAGACCCATGCCACAAATAAGAACCTTTTGGTCTCTTAAAAGAGAGCGGCTTCCACTTTCTGTCCTCTGACCAATAAGCATGGTTGGGCACAGAAGTGAAATGTTTAAAGACGCAGCCAAGTATGTATTCCGTCACCGCGGCGGCGCGAACGGGGTTTCCCAAGATGATGGGGAATTTTGATTTTTCGACAAAACGTTTAGAAAAATTATCATAGCCGCTATTTGGATGGATCCAAAGGACAGTCTCATCGAGCAGTTCAGAAGGCAGCTCGCTAGGAACAGTGTGAGTATTACTGATAAGGACAAAAGGCGAGTCCTTGCTAAACTCTGAAAGACTTTGAATATAACTCACGCCAGGTATGGACTCAAGCGCCGCCTTCTCCTCGCGAAAGAAATTACCGTCTTGATAACTTGATGAATTTGTTCGGTAAACCTGGACTTTCATGGCCCAATTTTAGACCAAAAAGGGCCTCTAGACCAGCTCACAATAGACACTGGATAAAACGGCCGTTTGCGTGTAATATGGGCGACTCAAACACGGAGAATACAATGATATCTATTAAGTCCTCGCGAGAGATTGAGATAATGAAAGAGTCATGCCAACTTGCGGCAAAAACCCTTAATTATATCGAGGAAAAATTAAGGCCAGGCCTATCGACTGAAGAAGTAAATCAACTCTGCCATGACTTTATCACCGAACATGGGGCCTATCCTTCGCCTCTCAATTATCATGGTTTTCCAAAATCTGTGTGCACCTCTCTTAACGAAGTGATCTGCCACGGCATTCCAAGCAAAAAAGACGTGCTCAAAGACGGGGATCTGCTTAATATCGACGTCACGACTTATTATAAAAAATTTCATGGCGACACCAATAGGACGTTCTTTATTGGCAATGTGAGCGACGAAAAGAAGCGCCTCACTCAAGTCACTTATGAGTCCATGATGGCCGCAATTGATATATGCAGGCCTGGAGCAAGAATGGGCGATATCGGCGCCATCATCGAAGAGATGGCCGGAGACAATGGCTATAGTGTCGTGCAGGAGTACTGCGGGCACGGCATAGGCAGAGAATTTCACGAAGACCCTCAGGTGCTTCATTATGGGAAGAAGGGAACAGGCGTCGAAATGAAGCCTGGCATGACCTTCACTATTGAGCCAATGATCAACCTTGGCAAGCGCCATTGCAAGCTTCTTAAAGACGGCTGGACAGTTATCACTAAAGACGGAAAGGCCTCCGCCCAATTTGAGCATACGATTCTCATCACCGAAAGCGGCCATGAAATATTGACACTCGACCCTGATGGAAGACAGACTCCTGTTTTAGAGTAGAGCAGATGGATCTTGGCCTTCAGAGCGAGTCTTTCAAGCTGACCCTTGCTGTTGACAGTTCTGACATCATTTATCGCATTAAAATCGAGCCTCATGGCGAGGAAAACCTGGCGCTTTCAGAAAGGGCCAAAGATCTTGTTTTGAATAAGACCGTGAGAGAGGCCTACGCGCTAGGGGCCGGTGACTTACAGAGCGAAGGCGACGTCCTTGCCGACGAGCTTCTTTATCACCTTAAACTGCTTTTGAAAAAATTTTCAGGCTCTGACCACACTTCAAGCGAGACTCGTGGTTTTTCTCCAAGCGAGCTTCTCTGCAGGTGCGAGGCGATTGACACAAGCTCCATGCGGGAGGCCTTTATGGAGGCCCGAGGGAACTATAAAGAGGCGGCGCTGAAGACCAACGCCGGAATGATTTGCTCTAGCTGCCGTTCTGACCTTAAGGCCCTTTACAGCTCAATGACTTTTGAGGACGTCGAGAAAAGAAAGAAAAGAGTGAGAGAGCTTCTCGAGGAGTCCCTGAAAGAGTTCGCTTTGATGTGTCCTCCCGATTACTCCGGGCTCGTTTTTGAGATTTCTAATATCAAAGATGAGAAAATTAAAGTCAAAGCGCTCGGTGAAAGAAAGGGCCTTGGCAGAAATCAAATCAAGAAAACACTCGAAAGCTTTATAGGCAAGGACGCCCTGAGGGGATGGAAATAAGCGTTTTTTATTAGGCCTATTTCTTTTCTTCTAGCGTAGAGCAGGCCTCGTGGGCCAGCGTCCAATTTCTGGAGTTTCTCAAACACTTTCTTAGGTCTTTTTATAGATTTTAAAATTTGCTCCACATCAAGGTTTTCCTGAAGGTAAAGCATGTCCTCTATAAATGGACGCAGTTCAGGAAGCAGGGTCCGCAAACAATTTGCTTTTTTTAGCCCCGCCTGCAGGCCAGTGATGAAGGAAACAAAAAGAGGGGCCGAGGACCTTTTGAGCTCTTGCAACGCGGCCTGGTCAATTGTGTAGTCTTTAGGGTCTCTTTTCTCACTTTTTCTAGAATAGAAGATATGGCCCTCTGTCATGAGAAGCTCTAAAAATTTCACAGAGGGATAAGGAGCTCCACAGATTTCTTTAATATATCTCTCTTTCATTGAGATGGTCTCTCGCAATTGAACAAGGGAGCTAATGACGTCTTGATTAAGTCTATATACTGGACCGCCAATGTTTTTCTTGTGAATCATGGCCTCTTCCTTGCCTAGGCATACCATGTATTCTTTCGGCTTAGAGTTTTGGCGGGCCGAGGCCGCATTAAGGGAGAGCAAAATGACAAGCAGTTTATACATAGCATTAGAATAGCAAAATAGGGGATACTTGTATATAATGGAGAGCAATGAAAGAAATGTCCCTTACTGATCATCTCACGGAGCTGCGCTACCGCTTAATTAGAATCACTGTCATTTTGATTCTTGCCTTTGGCGCTTGCTACTCTCAAGGTGAGTTAATTCAAAACCTTCTTTTGGAACCGCTAAGACAGGCCTTGGGAGAGACAGGCAAAATTGTCTTTATTGGGCTTTTGGACAAAGTCCTGACGACCTTTCAACTGGCCTTTTGGGCCTCAATTATTTTTTCGTCCCCCCTGTGGTTTAGAGAGCTATGGCTTTTTATTCGGCCAGGCCTGTATGATAAAGAGGCAAAATTGGTGCTGCCTTTCATCTTCGTGGGCTTTCTTCTTTTTTGGGGAGGAGTCTGTTTTGGTTATTTTATTGTGTTCCCCTACACCTTTGAGACCATTTTGGCCTTTGGGGTGACGAACGTCGACGCCACTCTCAATCTAAAAGATTATATCGTCCTAGCTAGCAAGGTATTAGTTTTTTTGGGAGCGCTTTTCCAACTGCCCAATCTCATGTTAATCCTTGGATTTATGGGCCTTATCGATTCGAAAGTCCTAATGCCCGCTCATCGTTATGTCATCGCGGCCTTCGCGGCGCTTTCAGCGATCCTGACGCCACCAGATGTGATCACTATGATGGCGCTTTGGGTGCCGATGGTCGCTTTGTATGGAGTGGGAGTCTTGGGAGTTTACCTTCTCGTTGACCCATTTAAACGCCGTAAAGAGCGTGAAATTTCAGAGAGTTAGCTTTTCTTATCGAGGATTATTTTCATTAAAGCTTTTTGATCACTTAACCGACAAGATTAGTGAGGTTTAATAATGATCGTAAAGCTTAGAAATGTTGACTACCAAGTCCCTAAAGGGGCCCTTAATCTATGAAAACTTAAACCTTGAGATTTACCAGGGCGATTTTATAGGGGTACTCGGGAAAAATGGGGCGGGAAAGACAACGCTGATGGACCTCCTTATGGGGTATCGGCCAATCTCTCGAGGAGAGATTTCAATTATGGGCGAAGACCCTATGAGCGCTCACAGAAGAAATAAGAAAGAAATATATACGCTCTCCCATGATATTCAGATTCAAAAAAGTCATAGAGTGAAAGACTACCTAGAATTCACAAAATTTTTCTATCCTAAGTTTTCTGAAGACATCGCTCAGGAGGTCTTGGACTTCCTCGAGATCGACTCTCAAACAAAATTTGCGGCCCTCTCGACCGGTCAGAAGGTGAAGGCCCAAATCGCGGGCGCTTTTGCTAGCCAGGCTAAACTGATTCTAATGGACGAAGTTACTGCGGTCCTTGATCCCGAGTCTCGAAAAAAGTTTTTTCAGCTACTAAGAGAAGAAAAAAAACGGGGAGAAAAGTCCGTTATCATGGCCACCAATATAGCCGAAGACCTTAATGGCACCGCGGACAAGGTGCTTTTCATCGACAATAAGAACGCCCAGGTTCACGACATAGAGGACATCAGGCATCTATTTAACTTGAATGAAGTGGAGGAGGCCGCATGAAGCTTTTTCTTCACTTCTTAAAATCAAATATACTCTACAATAAGTTGGAGCTTGCGATTTCTTTTGGAATCGCCACTTTTATTTGCGTGTCCACCCTATTTTACGGCCTATTTGAAAAAGAGCTTCTTCTCTCGATCGCCTTTTACGGTTTTCTTTATGCTTATATGTCCAATAAAAGAAAAACGAGCTTAAAATATCTTATTAGCCTTCCGGCCTCTAAGTCAGAGCTTGTTGTGGCCAAGGCCGCGGCCGATGGGATCTATTTTGTTCCAGTCGCCATGGTCATCGCTCTTTGCAATAAGCTATTTAAAGCTGGACTAGACGGCCTGCCGCTCGCTGTTCTGCTTTTTATGGTCTGCATGGCGCTTGGTATTGTCCTTTTGGAAAATGAGGTCGAAGAGCCTCGGATGGAGAATGGCAAGGGCAGCTTTTTAAATCGTTTGATATACGTTCGCAAGTTCTTGGACATGATGATTGTTCTGGGACTGGGCGCTCTTTTCATGTCTGTGATCTATTCCCTGGAAATCTCTATGGGAATTAAGCAGTATCTAATGATAATGATCATGAGTTTTGTGGTCATCTTTAAATACAAAAAGTGCTTAAAGCTCATGCTAGACGAGTCCTTGTCTTACTTTGTGTTTAAGCGCGACTTGGTGAAGACTGGCCTTAAACTCGGCGTTCCCGTGGCCGTTATGGTCCTTGTAGGCTTCACAATGCCTGGCTCTGGCGCTCCCTATGGAGAAAAGGGAATATTTGCGCATATCAAAAGCGGAAATGTTGAGAAAACGAGGAGTTATATTTCAAAAATTGGGCCAGACAAGGCCATGAAAGAGAAAGGAGAGCGGGGATTCACTCCGCTCAAAGCGGCAGTCCTTTCAGGCAACCTAGGTATGCTAAGACTCCTTAGCGGGACTGAGGAGAGAAAGCGGCCGAGCAAACAAAATAAAAAAGAGCTTTATGACATAATGTCATTGGCGCTTGAGAGCAAGAAGACGGACGTCTTTGAGTTTGGCATTAATAACTTGGGATTCGATGTGAATCATGCGGCCGATAAAAGCCTTAAAACGCAGCTGCATTTAGCAAGCGAAAAATGCGACCCCGCCTATGTTGAGTACTTCATCAAGGAAGGCGCGAAGGTCAACATGCCAGACTCCAAAGGAAACACTCCTTTGCATAGTTCAGTCGCCTCTGGATGCGTCGGGGCCACAGTGCTTTTATTGCAAGCTGGCGCAGACCCGACCTTAAAGAACAAAGAGGGAAAAAGCCCTTTGGAAGAACTTAAAAAAATTCCAAGCTTGGAATATTACGCAAAGAAGTTTGTGAAAAAAGACAAAAGACCCTCAAGGGGCCTTGCGTCTGATCCTACTTTGAGCCCTTAAGAATATTTGCCAGCACGTCTATCGCAAGAGCGGCCCCTCCGGCCATGATGGCCGTGTTGGCGACTTTGTCATCAATTGTCGCCGTCGGCGCCTCGCTGATAAATTTCCCTTCACTCGCGTATTTTTTGACAGTGAGGCGGTCGGCATAGTCCGGCATATTCCTATTTAAGTCTCTAAAGGTGAGTGGATTGATCCTTTCAACTTGGAAAGTCATGATATACTTTGACTCGCCAACTTGTTCCTTTTCAAATTCGGCCTGTCCGTAAATTTTTGCGTATTGGCCCACCATAGACTCTATTTTTTTCTTTCCGACTTTGGAGTCTTTAGCGAGAGGGTAGGCGTAGGACTGTCCATTTTCTTCAAAGGTGACAAAGTACTCATGCCCGTAGAGCTCTTTTTTCGTTTTTACGACCTGCCCCCAAATGCTGGGAGCGTCGGCGCCCAAGAGCGCTAAAAGTTATCATCAATAGAATCGCGATTAGTTTTTTCATTATTGTCCCTTTTGCATAGCGAGCAGAGTTTCACGAACCACCTTTGGAGGCAAACGCGCTAGAGTTTCCTGTGGCGTCCAGCATTGGCGCTAGCTCCACAATGTCCGCTCCAACAAGGTTTTTTTGGCTTAATATTTTCATTATTTTCACAAAGCTATGAAAACTCTCACCGCCGGCCTCGGGGGTTCCCGTGCCAGGAAAGAAGGCGGGATCAAAAAAGTCCAGGTCTAAGGTCAAGTAGACTGGGCGACGGTCGCTTCAAGCTCAGCAGATGCGACCGCAAAAATTTTCGAGCGATGTTTCAAGAGTTCCTTGCTTCGCGCATGAAATCAAACTCCGCTTTCGTTCCGGAGCGAATGCCATATTGAATAAGCTCATTTTTATCGCCCATATGGTCCCACATACGTCTTATTATAGAGGCGTGAGAAAATTTCTCCTCCAGGTAGCCGTCTCTAAAATCAGCATGGGCGTCCAGGTGAATAAGGACGAGGTCCTCGTATTGATCAAGACAAAGACGAATCGGGCCATAGGAAATGGAATGCTCGCCGCCAAGGGTCAGAATTTTTATCTGATCTTCTTTAAGCCTAAGGTCTTTAGTGACGGAATGGAAGTAGTCATTCGTCAGGCTCCATTTGCTTGGGAAGATGGGAAGGTTTCCGCAGTCCACAATCGAGTAGTCTTCAATGTCCTTATTAAGGTAGGGAGAAAAGGTCTCGAGGCCAAAAGAGGCGTCGCGAATGGCGTCTGGTCCAAATCTTGCGCCCTGGACGATAGCTAGTGGTCCCGTCAAAGCAAAAGCCCACGAGGTGAGTGGCGTTTTTATAAAACGACTCATCATAGGTGGTCCCTATAAAGGGCTTTGCTTGCTCCATCTCTTTAAGCTCGATAACCTTTTTCATCTACTAATCCCTACAGGTCTCCGACTATGCGTTTATGAAAGTTTCCGAGGGCAAAAGCTCCTCTATGCCATTCAGTATTGTACCACTTAAGCCTTCTCTCTAGTCCCGCCATTTGGTGAAGCTTTTCTGGGGCGAGGTCAGTTCCCTTTCTTTTCTTGGATGAAAAACCAAACGTCCAGTAAACCCCAGGATAGATCAGCATCGGAGCATTGAAAGACTGAACGAAAGGAAAGGCCTTGCGCATATTCTTATAAATATTGGCGATTCCAAACTCGTCAAAAAATGGGTTTTCTGTCTGGTTCATCATGATGCCGTCTTCAGTAAGAGCGTTATGAACGTCTTGGTAAAACTCGCTCGTGAAAAGTCCGCTTGCGAAGTCTTCTGGATCAGTGGAGTCGACGACAATGATATCGTATTCGTTCTGTTTTGATTTGATGAAAGCAAAGCCGTCTTCGGCCAAGACATTCACTCTTTTGTCATCGAGGGCGACAGTACATTCTGGAAAGTATTTCTTTGAAACTTCAACCACCCTTTCATCGATCTCAACGAGGTCAATTTGCTTGATGTCCTCATGCTTGGCGAACTCCCTCACGACGCCGCCGTCACCGCCGCCAATAATAAGAACTTTTTCGCATTTGCGGGAGACCATATAGGGAAGGTGGGCAATCGACCTCGTGGTAAACGAATTCGTCTTTTTCACTGACCATTGTCTTTCCATCTAAAAGCAGGAGGCGGCCAACAGACTCGGTCTCCAAAACATCAATTTGTTGAAACTTTGACTTCTCACTATGAAGGACTGTTTTAACTTTCCAGCCCATTGAGAATTTGCCGAAATAAGACCTTTCGTAGAACCAGCCGTTTTCCAGTAATTCGTTATTGTCGCCCATTTTTATACCTCGTGTTAAAAGCGTCTGTTTTTCCTTGAAAATTACCACGCTGGTAGGTGTTTTTAAAGCGCCAAACATGCTAATATAAATCTAATTTACGATTAAAATCAGGAGCTTACTATATGATTATCGTTACTGGCGCCGCTGGCTTTATTGGAAGCTGCATCGTTAAGAAGCTAAATGACGAGGGCGAGCATAATATTATCTGCGTCGACCGATGGGAGGAAGGCCCAAAATGGCTGAATCTCAGAGGCCTTAAGTTCTATGAATTCGTGCATGCTGACGAGTTTGTTGAGCCGGACATTCTTAACGCTGTCTTTGACGAGGGCGTGAGCGCTGTTTATCATATGGGCGCCTGCTCCTCGACCACTGAAACGAATGTGGACTTTCTTTGGAAGAACAACGTGGAGTATTCTCAGATCCTCTATCGTTATTGCTCGGATTATGACGTTCCTATTTGCTACGCCTCAAGCGCCGCCACTTACGGAGCGGGCGAGTATGGTTATGATGATGATCTAAAAAATCTTCCTATGCTCTCTCCTTTAAACCCGTATGGGTATTCCAAACAAGCATTTGATGAATGGGTCTTAAAACAGGCGAGGACACCGTCCACTTGGTATGGGGTGAAATTTTTCAATGTCTATGGGCCGCAGGAGTATCATAAAGGAGGAATGAGAAGCGTTGTTCATCAGGCCTTCGAGCAAATCCGCGACAATGGAAAAATGAAATTGTTCAAGTCTCATGACCCTGACTATCAAGACGGGGGGCAATTAAGAGACTTCGTTTATGTGAAAGATGTGGTGGACGCCATGTATGGTTTGATGACCGAAAAGCACAGGGGAGAAAGCGGTATTTATAATCTTGGAACAGGAAAGGCGAGAAGTTTTAAAGACCTTGCAAGCTTGACCTTTGAGGCCATGGGAGAGAAGGAGAACATCGAATACATTGATATGCCTGAAAAACTTAGAGGACAGTATCAATACTTTACCGAGGCGAAAATGGACAAGCTTCACGCCGCCTTGGAAAACTTCAAATTTCATTCCCTAGAAGAGGGAGTAAATGATTATGTTAAAAATCACTTGCTTCAACCAAGCCCTTATCTAAAGGCAGAGGCGAGGTTTGAATGAGCTTTAAAGGGGGAGTCGATGAGGCGGTCAAAATGCTTCAAGGCATGGGCGTTGATGGCGCTCGTAGACTGCTTGAGGACATACGAAGAAAAGATCCCAAGATGGCCGAGGAGCTCGAAAGAAACCTTATTTCGATGGAAGATCTGCAATACCTCACTCCCGCCATGCTGGTGGGGCTCCTTAGAGATGTGGACCTAGAGACATTTGGACTGGCGCTAAGAAGCGTGGATCAAGAGGTGGTCGATAAGCTCATGGGCATGGTCTCGACAGGAATTCGTCTCGATATCGAGGACGGGCTCAAGGGAAAACCCAGAAAATTGAGCGAAGTGACCGACGCTCAAAGCAAAGTTTTAGACGTTCTCAAAAGAAAAAATCGATAAAGGGCATATTGTTATCGATCCAGACGAGACGATCGTTTAATTAATCATACTTTGAGGAGTCTTGCTTTTTTAAAAAGGAATGCTCCTCTTGATCTTTGCCTGTCTGCCAATAACTACTGATGTATTTGTGAACAAAAGAGCGATCGAGCTCCTTAATTTTTTGCTTGATATTCCTTATTGTTTTTCTCTCTCCGGCCGCCCAAAGACTTAAGTCGTCTTGAGGGAGAGATTCCACAAATTCTTCTGGGTCGATATTTTGGAGAACATTAAACTTTAAGCGCTGCCTTCGCAAAAGGCCATTAAAATAGTTTTGTTCTTCAGTGGAATTGACGAGAAGAGTGACCTCACAGCTCTCAAAACAGACGCTTTCTAACCTTTGAAGCTGATGGTGAATGGCAGGGAAGGCCGAACGGTCTCCAACAAAGCGAAAATGCTTTGCGCAAAGATCGGTGTCGGCCGCGGGTCCTGGCCCCATAAATTTGAAAGAGTCGCCGACTTTTGCATGCGCGCGCCCATGTGGCCGCTGCGCCCCCTCTGAGCGTGGTCAACAAAGTCCAATATAAGGGTCGTCTTGTTGGCCTCAGAGATGGTGATGCTTCTTTTTTTCTGTTTTCCTTTGTCTCCGCTGACTAGAAGCTTGATATAGCCGCCTCTATGTTTGGCATTAAGCTCAGGATGATGATGAGAGCAAGCGATCCTAATAAAGCCAGAAGTTAGCTTTGTTTTATTAAGAATAATGGCCTTATGGGGCGTCTTGGGCTTCTTATCTTTATTCATACTGTTTATTTAACCTTAATTTTTTGATGGGGCCATTTCGCTCTTAGAATATGGTGAACATTTGGCCCATCGGCCATTGCGCACCATGCCCAGATGACATCGAAAGGGCATAAGCGCCTAATATACTTGATAAAAAAACTTGGCGCATTGGTTGCTTTGTATAGGGGCAAGCAAGGCGAAGGAGTCGCCAGGCCCAGAGTTCAGGAAGAACTCTAAAAGCCACAGACATGGATGCCTCGTTAATAACCCTATTGAAAGGAGTTCCAGATGAACAAGCTAGCCACCCAAAAATTTATGAATCTCTTCAATGAGATGCTGACTGACAGAAACGGAGTAGGGGTCAAGGCGCAATCGTTTGACAAGGGAGAGTTGAAAGACGAGATCGATTTACTGAATGCCCACCAGGAAGAGAAGCTAAGCTCGCGTTTAAGCCAAAGAAACGTGCTCTTCCTTAAGAAAGTAGAGGCCGCCAGGACACAGATTCTCGACGGCACTTATGGCACGTGCGAGGACTGTGGGGACGATATATCGCAAAAACGGCTACTTGCGAGGCCGACGGCGAGTCTGTGCATTGGGTGCCAAGAAGCGAAGGAAAGCGTTGAAAAACACAATATAAATAAGAGAAGAGACTTGGCAATCGGGAAGGGAAGTGAGAATGATGAGAGTGACGATCAAGTGATCGCAAAACAAACGTTTAGCAATATCAAAGACATCAAGTTTGAAAGCGTCGTTGATATGTAGTCCTTACAGCTAAGCGTAAATCTTTATTGCATTAAAAAGGCAAAACTTAAAAGCCCTCGGATGAGGGCTTTTTTATTTATTCGAGAGGAGTTGCTTAAAACTGCGCACCCGATTCTTTTGCCCGATGCCCCTGAAGGTTGTGACTGATAATCGTCGGCCTTGGCGTGAATCACAAGGGCGCGGTCCCCTATATAGCCATCGTCTTCTTGATCAAGGGACAGGTCCTCATAAACTTTCTCAACAATCATATTTCCTTGGTCGTCCGCTTTGAGGTTTCCTAGATCGCCTACGTGGTGTTTCGATTGATTCGGGGATCCATGGGGCTTTGCCATCGGGTTGAAATGGCCTCCAGCTGAGGTGAAGTCGCCTTCACAAACTGGAGTTTCATGGATATGCACTCCGTGAAACCCTGGTCCGACGTTGGTGGCGTTTAGAATCATTTTCACGCCCTTTCCTTCTGTGTTCTTTGTGAACACGACGTCTCCTTTTACCTGTCCTTGAATCTCGCCTCTATAGGCCGGCGGCCGGTTTGCGTCTGAGTCTATTTGGGCGCCGGCGCAGCCAACAACACCTAGTATGAGAAGAGGTATAAGTCCTAGTTTAAACATATCTGGTCTCCTTATTTATTTAATTTCTAAATAGATGTAATGAGATGCAATCCTTCCTCCAGAAAGAGCGCATTGAGCAGACTGATGCCTAGGAATAGGTCAGACCTATTTGAAGCGCTCAAAGACTAGGAGTTAAAATGAGGGAGACTACAAGGAGGTCAGTCATGTCAAAAAGAGTCGCATTTCTAGTAACAGACGGCTTTGAAAAAAGCGAACTGTTGCAGCCTTATAACGAGTTGTCCGATTATGGATTTGAAGTTTTTATTGTGTCGCCTAATCACGATAAAGTTCGCTCCTGGAAAGGAGATCACTGGGACGCCGAGTTCAAAGTGGACATGAAGCTTGAAAACGTCAAGGCCTCTGACTTTGACGCTCTCGTTCTGCCGGGGGGGGTGATTAATCCTGACAACCTGAGAAGAAATCGCATGGCGGTGGATTTTGTTAAAAGCTTTTTTGAAGGAGAGTCGGAGAAGCCAGTAGGGGCGATCTGTCATGGGCCATGGATGCTTGCCGAAGCGGACGTGGTCAAAAACAGAAAAATGACATCATTTAAATCAATACACACGGACCTCGCCAATGCCGGGGCGCTATGGGAGGACCAAGAAGTCGTTGTCGATGGGAATCTCATCACTTCGAGAGGCCCCGACGATCTGCCTGCGTTCATATCAAAGTTGAAGGAAGGGATTGACGCTGGACCTAAGACCAAGCCTCGAAGGGCCACGGGCTATGTCGAGCATTTTGAGAACCCGCCGCTTTGATGGAAAAAAGGAAGGCCGCTCTTTATTTGGAGGGCCTTTTTTAATTAAAGAGCGAGGTTTGAAAGCTCTCCCATCAATTCCTGGGACTCGTTCACAAATCTCGCCCGGTCTTTGTCGCTGAGTCCTTCGCCAGAGATGGCCGCAAGGTCTTGGACGTAAAGAGCGATTTTCTTGGAAAGTTTATTGTCTTTTTCCCAAAGCTTGAAAACATTCTTCACAAGGCTATTGCTCGGGTTTAGAACAAGCGTCTTTTTCACCGGCATATCAAAGTTCGCCTGGCCCATACTTTGAGTCATTTGCTGAAAGCGCTTCATGCTTTCGTCGACTTTAAAATAGGCGGCGGACTTGGCGTTTTTAAAAGACTTCACTTCAATTTCTAGCTTGTCGTCTTTTTTGTCTTTTCCAATCAGTATCTCTTGGAAGAGGTCTTTGATTTTAATGTCCTCTTCTGAGGCGTTCTCGGTTTCAAGCACGTCCTCGATAGCGTTGTCCACAAGCGTGAACTTCAGCTCTTGGTCGCCCACCTTTTTCATCTCAGTATGCTGCATGAAGTGAGGGTCGATATAGCTGTCCATTGTGAGCGCTTGCACGCCCTCGTCGAGAAGGTGAGATCTGAGCGTTTCGTCCGATTTCCCTTCTTCAAAATAGACCACTTTGCCCTTGAGCTTTTCTTTGTATTTCTCAGGAGCGCTTTCTAGGTACTCGCCAAGAGTCACAAGCTTATCTTCTGAGTTTTTAAAGAGAACCTTGTCTCTCATCAGTTCGTCAAACTTGGTGTCGCTAATGGCGCCATATTTAACGAAGAGTCCAATGTCTTCCCAAACATTTTCGTAATGCTCTCTCTCGTTCTTGTAGAGCTTCTTGAGGCTCTCGGCCACTTTCTTGATAATATAGTTTGAGATCTTTTTAATATTCGGATCACCTTGAAGAGCAGATCTTGAAACGTTAAGCGGAATGTCTTTAGAGTCTATGGCCCCCTTTAAAAGCGCCAAAAAGTCAGGGATCACGTTTTTAACGTTGTCGGAAACGAAGACCTGTTTGTTATAAAGCTTGATATTTCTCTCATTCACTGGCTTTGATTTATCAAATTTAGGGAAGTAGAGAATGCCTTGAAGAGTGAATGGGTGGTCAACATTGAGATGAATCCAAAAAAGCGGATCTTGGTCCATTGGAAACATCTTTTTATAAAAGGACTTATAGTCTTCGTCTTTAAGAGTCGACGGATCTTTTTTCCAAAGCGGCCGGGTGTCGTTGATGATGTCATGAGGAATGGGCTTTTTGTCTTCCTCTTTTTCCGCCTTCGCGTTCTCCGCGGCGATTCTTTCATGCTCTTGAACGTCCACAAGCTCAATTGGGTAAGGCATGAAGTCGCAGTAGCTCGCAAGTGTTGAGCGGGTCTTCCAGGCGTCGAGGAACTCTTGATTTTCATCGTTTATGAAAAGCGTCACTTCTGTGCCAACAGTGTCTTTGTTGGAATCGCTAAACTCGTAGTCCGTCTGACCGTTGCAGACCCACTTGGTCGCCTTGGCGCCTTCTGCTCGAGCAAGCGAGTTGACTTCGACCTTGTCCGCCACCATAAAAGCGGAATAGAAACCCAGACCAAACTTGCCGATAATATCGGCGCCTTCCTGGTCGTTGTCGCCTTCTTTCATTTTTTTCACAAATTCTTCAGCGCCGGAAAAGGCGAGTTGGGCGATGTATTTTTCAACTTCAGCTTCAGTCATCCCGATGCCGTTGTCTTTAAAAGTGATGGTCTTCTTGTCCTTGTCTACGACAACTTTGATTTGACCATTTTGAACTTCGGCTCCTTCGCTGCGGTCCATAGTCTGTCTTTTGGTGATAGCGTCAGAAGCGTTAGAGACAAGCTCTCTTACGAAAATATCGTGCTCAGAGTAGAGCCACTTCTTGATAATGGGAAAGATGTCATTGGTGTCGACTGAAATTTGACCTTTACGGGATGTCATTGTCATAACTCCTTAAAATTGCTAGTTATTATATTTATTCCAAATTAACGAAAATTGATGGCCAAAATCAATATGGTTACGATATTGGTCACGTCAAGGGTAAGGCATGGACAAAAATCCAATTCAGAAAATAACGCTTTTGACTACGGGCGGCACGATTGAGAAGACCTACGACGAGATCGAAGGCACTCTCTTTAATCGGGAAACGGTAATCAGAAATAGATTACAGGAAAAACTTCGTCTGCCTTACACCCGCATTGAGGTCAAGTCTTTGATGGCGATTGATTCGCTCGATATGACTGATCGCGACCGCGAGTTCATTCTTAACTCCCTCAAGTATGCCGCAGGCGAGGGACATCCCATTGTGGTGCTTCACGGGACGGACACTATGCAAGAGAGCGCAGAACTTGCCGCAAGAGAGTGGGACCCCCAGGTTCCAGTGGTGTTCACAGGCGCCATGAAACCTCTTGGTTTTGAAGACTCTGACGCTCTTCAAAATGTGACTGAAGCGTTCATGGCGGCAAAAATCGTCGGGCCTGGAATCTATGTTTCTTTTCATAACCGACTCTTCTCAGTTCCAGGGGTTCGCAAGAATAAAAAGAGCAGGACCTTCGAGGCCTTCTAGTTCTGCCTCACAATCTTGGCGAAATTAGACCGTTTAGGACAGGGAGGCCAAGCGTAAGACGGTGTTATTTAGAGCCTAGAAAAAGCGCTTTAACATAAGCTCACTAGAGGGGTTTATGTTTAAAAAACTTTTATTTATCTCATTTCTATTCGTCTTTTCATTTAGCTCTTATTCCAAGAGGCCTTCTTTAGAATGTCCCAAAGAGGGCAAGAATAAGGTGGTGGTTTGCCATAGGCCGCCTGGCAAACCAGAAAATGAGCAAATAATTTCAGTGGGCAAAAATGCCGTTAAGGCCCATCTCAATCACGGTGATCATGAAGGTTTATGCCTGGGCACAAAATACAGTGAAATGCGAGAGCTTTGCGGCGTCTGCGATGTGGACCTTGAGCCGTCTTGTGAATCCGCCCTTTAGAAAAAGGCGCTGCCAAGTTTTAGCGGTCATCGGCCTCCTTACGTGGCCTCATTATACTCTTAATTTCAAACATTTAAGCTATTTTTGCCTACTAGAGTCGGCCGACTCCCATATAATTAAGATTGAGAAAAATTAAGCCGATAAGTTGTTGAGATGAGAAAACTTTTAAGTCTACTCACATTCATGTTGATTTTCACCTCCTGTATGGAGGTCGCGAGCAATCGTCAGCTAGCGAGCACTGACCAAGGCGCCGTGGGCGATGGCGGCAATCCGGTGGACCCCGATAAAGGCGCTTTGCCTGGAGATGGCTCCCTTGACCCCGACTCCATCGAAGAGGTGGAGGCGAAGGTGGAAATTCGTCATCTTATTGAGCCAAAGATCGATGATAACGGTCCTGGCGGGACCTACACAAGAAAGCTCACCATTCCAAAAAACTATAATGAGTATCTCTATCTCGCGGGCATAAACGTTTCGACGCTTTCAGATCGGATTATCAAGGTGCGCTTTAAGTTTGGCCTAGACGCTTCACCAATTACGGTGCCAGCGACCTTAGCGACAGCGCCGGGGCTCACTCCGCAGACGGACGTGGAAGTGCTTGTTCTCGATATGCGAAGCGAGCCGTTTAGGAATATTCGCCTTGTGTATGATCTTTTTGATTATAATGATTACGACTTTGGAGCGAGCGATCCCGAGCCGGGGGTTCTCACAGAGCCTGTCCAGTTTAATCGAGATGAAAAGCTTTATTGCAGGGGCCTTAAGCTTGAAGACGATCCGACTTTTGACGGAACAGTCGCTAATGGCTGCAACGGCCCTGAGTCGGTCTGCAAATACGCCTATGCTAAGATCATGGACAAAGGGCTTGTTCAAGAAAACTGGATATCGCCCGTACTTCCGACAGAGCTTAATATCGCGACCGAATTTAATTTAAACGATGATCCAAACTCAGTTGCGCTTGAGCGCTGTCTTCCGAATAACCCATTAGGAACGGAGCACACAATTGGCGCCACTCATTTTCCTTTTTCCGCGAGCTTTAACTCTGGCTCAAACGAATGGGAGATTGCTAGCTCAAGCCTGAAGGCCTTATTCGATGGGAGCGAGTACCTAGGAAGCTACTATTATCAAGGACCTTACTTTGCGACCAATACTTCAAATTGGGAGATAGGGGACTCCGCTCTTTTAGGAGAGTATGGCGTTTTCAAAAGATTTCTTTCAACAAACACCGTCCCTGGAATCGATAGCGCTGAAGTCCAATTTGGGGCCCAAGCAAGGCTCTTCCCTTTAGAGACGAAGTTTGATCTGCCTAATGGGGTCCAATATATGGGAAGCTCTCTTCCTGGGGACTATAAAACGCTTATGCAAACAGCTTCCAATACTCAGTCCCAGTGGATGGACGGATGCAATGCGAGAGTCAGCAGTATGCTAAACGACTATAATGGCGAGCATATTGGGTCTTGTAATGTGACGGCAACGATTGAAATCCTCGCCGTTGATGACGATGGCAAAGAGAAGGTTGTGGACGTGAGTGACGAGGTAAAGCTGCAATTAGTGAAGCCCGCTCAATTGGACACTAATGGTGACAATGTTCTGCTTTCAAGCTTTCAATCATGCAACTCTTCCAGTCAATGCGGCTCAGATTCGTGCTGCATCAGCGGAAGATGTTGGTCAAAATCAATTGTTAGCCAGTGCGTGGAGGACCAGCCTTCTTATGGAAACCTTCTTCCAGGCGATAGCTGTCAAAGCGACAATCAATGCGCGAGCCTTTGTTGCAATCAAGCGACCGGCCAGTGCGCTGTTCATGACACGCAAAGTGACCCCGCTGTTTATTGTTCCAAGCCCAGCGGCCAATCTTGTATCGCAAAGGAATGGTGCATGAAGCATCCTGTGACGCAGTGTTATATTGTCAACACGGGATTTGACGCTCAAGGACAAAAAACCTGCGCTCTTCGCTGCTATACCTATGAAAAGCACGGGGACTGTCAATCCAGTTCCGGAAGCGTCGTGGGAGTGTGTGTGCCTCCTGAGCAACCTTCGATGCCCGTTTTCAATCCCGCGGACCCTAATCGTTGTGACACTGCGATTGACCCGTCTCAGGTCCCCGTAAACTAAAATCTGTCCATGAACTCAACTGGATTTCCGACGAACCTTCGCGCATAATAGGGCCGTATCGTTTTATGAAAGGATGAATCATGTTGCCCGAACTAAGTGATTGTGTATTGGACCATGTGGCCGTGGCGGTCAAAGACCTAGAGGAATCAGTGAAGACTTGGGAGGCCATGGGACTAAAGTTCTCAGCAGAGCGAGAAGTCGTGGAAGAGCAAAAGGTCAAGACGGCCTTTGCTCCCATTGATGAGAATGGGCATATCGAGCTCCTTGAGCCGACGGCGCCTGAAAGCGCTATCGCCAAGTATATGGACAAAAAAGGGCCTGGCATTCACCATATTTGTTTTCGCGTAAAAGATGTGAGAGCAAAACAAGAAGAGCTAATAGGCAAGGGCTTTAAGCTGCTGTACCCAGAGCCGAAACTGGGGGCCGGAAACTGCCTCGTCAATTTTGTCCACCCCAAATCCACCGGGGGAGTGTTGGTGGAAATCAGCGAGAAGCAGGGATAGTTTATGCAACAAGCTCAAATGTACGCGCCGCCTTTAAGCAAAATAAACAAGATCATTATCTTCACCCACGTCGGGCTTTTTATTATGAATTCTCTTTTGGGCGTGGCCGGCGGAAGCTCGCTTGTTGGCTATCTAGGACTTAGCATCGGAGGAATGAGCAAAGGCCTTGTTTATCAAATTTTGACCTTTCCTTTTATGGAGGCCAATTTTCTTTCTGTGCTCTTCAACTCAATGCTTGTGTGGTTTATAGGCGGCGACTTAGAAAGCAGATGGGGCGACAAATTTTACGCAAAATTTTTAGCTATAAGCGCTATTTTTTCGGGCCTTGTCTATCTTCTGATTTCGCTATTTTCGAAAGGCGCTTTCGCCTATGTTCCCCTTATGGGACTGGGAGGCGTGGTCTTCGCCCTTCTGATGGCCTATGGGATCATTTTTAGCGAAAGACAACTGACCTTTATGCTGCTTTTTCCCATGAAGGCGAAATACTTTTGTATGGTGCTGGCGGGAATTGAGCTCTATATGGGCATTTTTTCGCCAAACGGGAAGGCGTCGTGGGCCCATATTTCCGCTGCCTTGGCCGGTTTTCTTTACCTTAAGACCAAGTCCATGAAGGCCAAAGGCCAGTCTTTAGGAGATGCTATCAAGTCTAAGTCCCCCAGAAAGAAAAAGGGGAGGGGCAAGCTTCGCATTGTTAAGGACGAGGATGGGCAGAGACCAGATCCCAAAGACCCAAAATACTGGCAATAGGGGCCAAACATTGACGAAGCGATCCAGCGCGTGATATTTGATTTTGATTAAAAATACCATAAAGAATTAAGATAAAGGAAAACCTATGAAACTTCGTATGGCCTTAGAAGACAAATTGATGGACGCAAGAATCAGAGACAGGCTGCTTGCTGAAGGCAAAATCACTAAAAAGGACATTGACGACTATTTCAAAAATCTTCCAGAAGAAGACTCTTCTGCCTATGAGAAAGTCGCTCATAAAGAAGACAAGAGCGAAGAATAGTTAAAAAAAATTTAAAATACTTAAGAGGGCGCTGAAAAAGCGCCTTTTTTTTTGTTATTTGAAAGGATTGAAGCTCACAGACATTTGCGCCATTGGCGTTTTAAATTGAGGATCAACTCTGGCCCCGCCTGAGAGAGTGACCTTATCCAGTGGACGATATTTTACCTGCATCAATATATAGTTTTCTTGATCTCCGATTGTGTTCTTATACACCTCGTAGCCAACTCAGGCAGAGACCTTTTCTCGTTCAGCAGCAAGCATTATACTTTGACCTGTTCTTTGGACGTCCGCAATAACTCGATAGCTGCCAGAAAAGGTGGTCTCTCCTTTGGGCACTAAGACGGAAAATTCTGTGGTCTTTCGATCGCTTGTGAGCCTAAGGTCCGCTCCTGTGTTCCAAGAGAGACTTGGCATAGGGTTTATATTTCTAGAGTGAGAGGCCTTGATTGTGGCGTCTCCGACTTGGGTTTGTCCAGATACGCCCACCCGAGCATATGCGATACCATCAATCACTCCAAAGTCTTCTCCTCCGCCGCTCCAAGCGCCGTAGCTTCCCTCGCCATTGAGCTCCGCAAACCCCGCGAATTCAGATTTTTTTCCTAGAACAAAGACCCTTCTATGACCGATCTTTGCTCCGATGGCGCCCGTTTTGGAATTAAACCTATCACTTGGGTCTAGTCCATATAAGGACTCTTCTCCTATGAGACCAGCTAGAGTTACTCCGCCGTAAGTGACGCCTTTATTGCCTTTTTCAGTTTCTTTAGATCTCTCAAATACATATCCAATAGACGCGCCTGTAAGGACATCGTCCTCAGCTCCAATGGCCCTGCTCGCTCTGGCCGCGTGGATAAGCTCTGTTTTTAAAGAGCGAAGTTTTGTTTTTTTGCTTCCATCAGAATATTCGTCGACCTTGCCTGACAGAAGCACCTGGGCTCCGCCTTCGTATGTTTGGTAGGCCGTCATATCATAGTCACCATCGTCCGTGCCAAGAAGCCTCGCCATGACCACCCCTCGGTTTGTGCGCCTGAAGCCCTCGAAAGTTCCGTCTTCACGGGACTCGTCATAAGAATAGACCTGGATGATTGATCCGAGCGATGCCAACGATCCGGAAGGAATGTCTCTATTTGATAGGAGACTTCCCTCTGATTCAGATAACTTGCCCCAGTTCAGCGTGTAGGTATTTGCCCGACTCTGGGTCCTTTAGCTCAATGATAGCGTTGGCCTCCAAGGTCCGCAGTGGAGTAGCCAAGGGTGGACATATTATTATTTTGAAAACCGCATTTATCTAAAAAGTCCATAACAAGGATTGAAGCGTGCCTGCAAACGCCCCCTGTCTCAGGGCCTGCTTGGCCATAGAACTCTTGCCCAAAAGCGTTGTATTGGCGCTGAATAGTAATCATTTTATCTTCCCCATCTGGTCGTGTGGGATCATTTTGTTCTTGGTCCACGCCACCGAGAAGATCTTTATTATAAACGTCAGAGGCCATATTAAATAGGGCGGAACCATATTGAATTCTTTGCATGGATGATTTGTCTTCGCAGAGGGACTTTATAGCGGCCTCTCTGTCCTGGGCATTTTTAGCTTGAACGACAGGGTGCCAAATCCTCCAGCACATTTCCCAGAGCGACCTGATCGAGGTCCGTGGTTCTTACTTCTTCTACTGGGGCCGTGACTTCAAAGTAGAATTCAATTGAAGGACCTAATTTGGTGGATGACAGGAGGTAGGGACCATCATCTTTCTTGATGTCCTTTATATTGTCGTTATCTGAGCACTCTCTTGGGTCTGAATTCTTTCTCTCTTTTGCCGATTTCTCAATGAATTTTGCCACTTCTTCATCGCTTCCATGTGAGACAGCAATGAGCCCAATTGGTGTGCTTAGTTCCTCTATTGCTCGCAATAGGCCAGGAGGAGCCTGTGAAAAGGCCAATGATGAATAGAAAATAAGGACAACGGCGAAAAACTTCATCTACGCTCCATTACAATCTAATCGGTTAATTCCAGGTATTTAGTGAGGCTTAAGTTCAAAATTAAGCTCTACTGAACAATGAATTTAGAGAAAAAAATCTTCTTTATCGCGGGCTCAGGAAGGGCGTTTGTCTGCATGGTCGAGTAGCGAAGTGACACAAAGTCCTCGAATAAGAAGGTCGCTAAGGCATCGTTTTGGCCAGTGGTGTCCTGTTCTTTATAAAGCTCATAGGCCTTGGAGTTGCCTTTTCTTAGGCAGGAGGTCATTAAAGTCATAATAGCCCGCAAGGACATTAAGTTTTTCACCAAGAACATTAAGTTTTTCAAAGTGATACAATTTATTTCTGCAAGCAAAGGCTCAATTTCTGTCCTCCAGATCAATGAAATATTAATTATATGGGAGGGTGGAGTGTTGATCGATTCGATAGAGTGTATAAATAGTGGACACGCTAAAAATGTCAAACTTAAAGATTTTCTTTAAATCTCCGAAAAGCTTATAACGATATAATCTGAAGGTATAAATGAAAAAGATGCTTTTATTATTTATTTCTTTTTCTTTCCTCGCTAGTTTGCGAAGGGCTTAATGACGGAATTACGATAAACCAGCGCGGTTCGAATGGCGAAACGAATAATGATAATAGCAATTACTCGTCTATAGACTTTGCGGGCATCGACACGATAGACTTGGTTACTGATTCCACCGCCAGGATCAGTTGGACTCCGGTAGACGATGCTGTGGCCTATGAAATATATGATGTCACTAATGGCACAAAATACATAGCAACAGCGCCTGCTGCAGACTCAAATTATACTCTAACAGGTCTAGATAGCGGCGGCTCTTATAAGTTTAGAGTAAAAGCCAAAGACGATAGTCGGCCAATTAGACACGAACACCCATGACGTAAGTTTTTCGACAAATTTGGCACCCAGCGCCCCCACTGGCCTGAAATTCATATCTCCCGGCTCTTCACCGAATTTTGATACAACCCCCACCTTACAAGTCGATGGGGTCAAAGCAGACGACACGATTAAGCTTTTCACTGATTCTAGCTGCGTTACTGAGGTCGGCTCGGCGACGGCCTCTAGTTCTAGCGTAGATATTACGACTTCCGTTCTTTGGCCCTGGAGCCTATTCCTTATACGCGAACTCAACAAATGCGCAGGGGAATGTTTCTCCCTGTTCCACAGCTAATTTGAATTACACCTTGGAGCTCTGCCCCACCGGCTACGATCCGGCCTTTCCAGGAGGGTTTGGTGTGGATCCATTTTGCGTTATGAAATACGAGGCCAAAGACGATGGGAGCGGAAATGCGATATCCCAAGCGGCCAGCGCGCCGTGGGTAAGTATAAGCCAAGTTGACGCCAAGGCAGAGTGCGCTGCCTTGGGCGCAAAATATGATCTTATTTCAAATCCAGAATGGTTGGCCTTGGCAAAGGATATTGAAGCTCAAGATATAAATTGGTCTGGAGGTAGTGTGGGCAGCGGTTGTCTTTCGAGGGGCAATAATGGCGTGGATGATGCCTGCGGATATGATGGAGCTGATCCTGAATTTGGAGCTGGCAGAGACCCTAAGGCAAAACATACACTATCAAATGGAGAGGAAATATATGATCTCTCCGCAAATGTTTCAGAATGGACAGACTGGAGCTTAGGGGGAGGTTTGACCTCTGGACCTACCACCTGCCCTGATAATGGGTTTGAAGAATTACAAGACGTATCCTGCGGGGCCCTCTCCCGCTGGGGACTACTTGCCAGAAAACCCCTCCGGAGTGGTCTCCTATTATTCTAGTTATGGCCTAGGAAGATTTTATGGAGGCAACGGTGGCGCCGCCATAAGAGGGGCGGCGTTCCCGGACAACAATAATGCTGGAATATTTGCCCTAACCCTTGATTCGCCTTCGAGCGCCACTTGGACGGCGTTCGGGTTTCGTTGTGTCTATAGGCAGTAGATATTGACCAGTTTATAAGGCATAAGTTTCTCTTAACTCGCGCTTTCTTTTCTCTATCCCCTCTAAATAAGGGGGAGAATTTAAGGACCAAGAAGTATGAGTCTTAAACTGCTGAGTTGACCCTTAAAATTGAAAGGAATAATAAATCAACAAAAGAGAACTCTATGGAAAAACACTCACTTAAATTCTTCCATTTAGCTCTAGTAGGTCTTCTCTATATAGGCTGTGTTCAGACAGACGGGACTATCGTGACAGGATCGTCGGAAGAGGCCGAAAAAGGCCGCTTCTGGGCCGCCCAAGGTGAGTTTGGGAGAAGATAAAGAGATTACCCTTCCAAATGATGAAGTTTCTTTAAGGGCGCTCACCAGTAGTGATGGCAGAGGAAGTATTGTTTCCTATCTCTGGACCCAAGAAGCTGGCCCTGAGCCAGCGAAATTAGAAGATAAAGAAGCTAGTACATTAAAGGTTTCAGGACTAAAGCAGGGCTCTTATACTTTTAAAGTTTTGGTGGCAAATAATTACGGCGCCACTGCGAGCGATAGCATTGATATTAAAGTGAATTCAAGTTCAAGTATAGATCCGGACCCCGCCCCGTCGGGAAATCTACTTAAAAATCCTGGATTTGAAGAAGGATTTGGTCCTTGGTCGAACTGGGAAAACTCTTATATTACTTCTGGGGAAGGGTCAGGAGCTTCCAGCTCAATAAAAGTCATTAAGAAAGGCGGGTTCTCTCAGACCGTTTACGGGCTAGAGTCTTTTAAAAAATACAAACTTGTTTTTAAGTCGAGACTTGAGAGTTCAGGTATATCTGCGGAAGGAGGAATTCAATTTTACGATGGGAATGGTAAAATGATCTCTTCTAAAGTGGTTCTCGTCCAGAGTTCTGACTTTAAGGACCACACCGTTTTAGTGACAGTACCTAGCAATGTGGAATATTCGCTTGTTTATGGGTATCGCTCGCCTGGTTCAGCCGGTGCGGTCATTTTCGACGACTTTTTCTTAGGCTCTGAGGGGCCAAATGTTAAGAATAAGAAACCGACTGTCGCGGCGGGGGACGACCTTGAAATAACGTTGCCTACAGACCATGTTTCTATAAGCGCGAGCGCAAGTGACGAGGACGGCAATATCACTAGCTATCTTTGGAGCCAAGTTGATGGCCCTTCGACAGCGACGCTTTCGGGGGACAAAACAAAAGATCTTAGTGTTTCTAATTTAATAGAAGGGGCCTACATATTTGAAGTCATGGTGTCTGACAATGATGACGCCACGGCGAATTCAAAAGTCACTGTGAAAGTGAGTCCTTATACCGCCCCTAGTCCTAATCCTGGACCTCCAGACACGCCGGACGTTGAAATTAAGGGGAACGCTTATTATATATCTTCTTCAATGGGCGACGACTCTAGAAGCGCTGAACAGGCGAAAAATCCAGCTACGCCCTGGAAGACGATAGAAAAAGTGAACCAGCTTGGACCAAGCTTAAAAGCGGGCGATGGAGTAGTTTTTAAAAGAGGTGACACTTTTTATGGAACTCTTAAAATTACTCAGCAGGGCAGTGAATCAAGCCCAATTAAAATAAGCTCCTATGGAACTGGCGCAAGACCAGTTCTTACCAGTTTTCAAAAATTAAGTGGTTGGAGTTCCCTGGGCAATGGTGTTTATGAAGCAAGTTATAAAGGAAATGCTTCTGCATTAAACTTGCTCGTTATTAATGGACAAAGCCATCCCTTTGGCAGATACCCAACTTCAGGTCACTTACAACTAGACTCAGGAAGCCACTCTTCTGTCACCGATTCTGAATTGCCTGCAGGAATTGATTGGACTGGCGGAGAGATTGTGGTGAGAAGGGCGAAATGGATTCTCGATCGAGCCGATATTGTTAGTCAAAGTGGCAAAACCCTAACTTTGGTTAGAGATTCTTCTCGTTTTACCCAGTCAGGAGTCCCAGTTACTTCCTATGAAATAGGGGCTGGGAAAGAGTACTTTATTCAAAACCATCCTGCCACTCTAAAAGAGTTTGGTAATTGGGCCTATGATTTGGCATCAAAGAAGATTCAGGTTTACTTTGGGGCCAATAATCCTAGTTCCTTTACTGTTCAAGTCCCTAGCGAAGACATATTGGTAGATATAAGTCATTCCTCTTATATTGAATTTTCCCATCTTAAACTGGAGGGATCTGCAAATATCTCTATGGCCATAAAACGATCACCTCATATTTCTGTCAAAGATTCAATAGTTCAGTTCTCAGGATATGAGGCCATCAATGGTTTTTTTGCTGCGCACTTTACACTTGAAGACAGTCAAGTGCTAAATTCTCAAAGCAACGGTCTATTTATAAATGATGATGGCACAGCACTTACTGTCAGGAACAATGTTTTTCGCGACACTGGCATGGTCGCTGGCATGAGCGGAAGCGGAGACGGTCACGGGATTGCTATCAATAATTTTTGGGGCAAAGGAGATAATACCCTTATAGAAAACAATAAAGTCATTAATACAGGCTATGTGGGCATCGCCTTTATAGGAAATAATTCAACAGTAAGGAAAAACTTTATTGATTCTTTTTGTATGGTGAAGTCGGATGGTGGGGCCATTTACTCCTACAATGGCTCTGATCTGGACTTTAAAAACCTCACAGTGAGCGACAATATCATTGTGAGAAACTCAAACTGGCCCGAACAAGTTCAAGACGATGCTGTCGGAATTTATATGGACGATTTAACCAATCATGTGACAGTAGAAAATAACTCAATTACAGGGGTGGGAATAGGCATTTATCTTCATAATACATGGAATATAGATGTCAGAAAAAATCTTTCCTCCAATAATCGACTCCAAATAAAACTCTCGAGCGACTCGAATAGCTTAAGACCTATGCAAAATAACACCATTCGCGAAAATACTTTTGTGTTAGGTGGCGCTGAACAGGGAATGATAAATATGATTGGGGTAAGAGAGCCAATTAAAGGGCTTGGAAGTTTTTCGCAGAATCGTTACATATCTCCGTTTGGCCAACCTATACAGGTCAAAAAATATGGTAGCGATTGGGTGCCTCATAATATGAGTTTCCAAGAGTGGCAACAAAATTACCAGCAAGATACAAGTTCAGAGCTCGAAATCCTGGGCTTCCAAGACTACAGAATAGACTCCTTGGACTCGCCAAATAAGATCCTCAATGGGACTTTTGATTCCGATCTTAGCGAGAGTTATGTTTGGTCTGAAAATGGGGACTCAAGTTATAAAAGACTTGCTTCTTCTCCGATAAATGGAAATGGCGGGGTGGAAGTTACGAGTCCCACTGTTAATTCATATTTCTTAGGAGCTAAGCCTATTTCATCAGAGAAAACTTACATCGTTCGCTTTAAAGCAAAGGCCAACAAAAGCGCATTGATTGAGATTTTTCCTCAGCATGCCCAATCTCCTTATAATGCTTTGGCGGGACCTCAATATGTTTCTTTAAGTTCTGAAGTTCAAGAGTATGAGCTTGTTGTGCGGCCTGAGCGCTCTTCAAGTGATGTTGTACTCACGATCGGAGACGGTGTTTCAGGCTTAAAGTATATTTTAGACGATGTTGAGATTTATGAGACCACGATCTCAGAGAAAGGAAAGCGACTAAGCTTTATTTATAATGAGACTAGTCAGGCCGAAGAGCTTTATAGGGCATGACCAGGACTATGATCTAATTATGAGCGGGACCGTGTCGGGAGCAATTACTATTCCCCCTTACAGAGCCACAGTTTTGGTAGAAAATGAATAATAATTTTACTGAACGATGAACTTAGAGAAGTAAATCTTTTTGATGGCGGGCTCTGGAAGCTTGGCGTTTGCTTTCTTCTTGATGCGGGCCTCGAGTAGGATTCTGCCCGTCACGGAGTTGAGCTCCTGTGGGCGCATATTAGACGCGATATCGATAAGCGCGTCTTGGACCATAGGTTTCGCCGTCTCCACAGTCTGATTTTGGGACTGTTCAAAAGTCTCCACCGTCATTTTTAGATTCAAAAAACGAAGTCTGGATTCGCGAGAGTAGAGGTTGATGACCATTTCAGGGAACTGGATCTGAGGCTTTTGCAGCTCGCGCATGGAGTCTTGCACCATGCCGGTGAACTCTAGATCTTCATTAGTCGGTTTTGGCTTGATGAAAGTATGGGAGTAAATTGTCAAAGCGGTCGCGGCGAGCACAATAAGGCCATTGATGCCTAGGAGAATTTTATCTAAGCCAGGATTTCCAGTCATGCCTTAATTTTAGCATAACTGGAGTTCCTGGCCCGTAAAATGTTGATTAGAGATATTTTTCCGGGTCTAGCTCGGTGTAGGGCAGTTCAAGATCGCGAGCGACTTGCTCGTAAACAAGCTTACCTTTGTAGATGTTGACTCCGAGTTTTAGGGCGGGGTCGGCCATAATTGACTTGTCCACTCCATTTTTTGCGATCATTCGCGCGTACTTTAATGTGAGATTTGTAAGCGCAAACGTGGAGGTTTTCGGAACGGCGCCTGGCATGTTCGCGACACAGTAGTGGACCACGCCATCAACTTCGAAAGTTGGGTTTTGGTGAGTGGTCGGCTTGCATGTTTCAATACAGCCGCCCTGATCAACAGCGATGTCGACAACAACACTTCCTGGCTCCATCTTGCCAATCATCTCTCTGGTCACAAGCTTCGGCGCCTTGGCGCCCGGAACAAGCACCGCTCCAATAACAAGATCGGAGTTGATGACCGCTTCTTCAATATTTTGTGTGTTTGAAAAAAGAGTGGTGATTCTATTATCAAAAAGGTCGTCCATCTCTGCGAGCCTTTTTGTGTTGAGATCAATGCATGTCACGTCAGCGCCGAGGCCCATCGCCATTTTGGTCGCGTTGGTTCCCGCGATGCCGCAGCCAATAACGGTGACCTTTGCTCTATGAACGCCGGGAACGCCGCCAAGAAGAACACCTTTTCCGCCCTTGTCTTTTTGAAGGCAAGCGGCGCCAACTTGTGTCGCCATTCTTCCCGCGACTTCGCTCATAGGAACGAGCAGGGGAAGCGAGCCGTCTGGAAATTGAATGGTCTCATAAGCGATGCAAGTCGCGCCTGATTCCATTAGACCTTCAGTGAGATCTTTCATAGCGGCGAGATGAAGATAGGTATAAAGAATATGTCCCGAATTTAGAAGTTTAACTTCTTCAGGTTGCGGCTCTTTGACTTTTATTATCATTTCGCCCGCGGCGTATGTGTCTTCTATGGTGTCGCAAAGCTTGGCGCCCGCTTCAACAAACTCTTCATCGCTGATTCCTATGCCTTCTCCCGCTGTCTTCTGCACGAAAACTTCGTTTCCATCTTGCACTAATTGCCTTACACCTGCTGGCACTAGCCCTACACGATTTTCATTGTTTTTAATTTCCTTTGGAACGGCTATTTTCATTCGGTCCTCGCTTACTTAATGATCCTTAATATGGCCCTAACTATACAGTAATTTTGAGTTTTTTGGTAATAAATTGGAAGCTATGAGGAAATTACACAGGGTGGTTAAAGACTAGACAGAATAGGCGAGGGACTGACCGTCATAGAGGGGAAAAACATCGAAATCCAAGGACTTGAGTTCTGACTCTAGTTGCTCATGTTCAAGCTCATGGCCCATATGAATGAGACCAGTTTTTTTTGCGCCAATTTTTTTTGCAATCTCCAAGGCCGCCTCTAGGTGGAGATGGGTCTGGTGCCTCTCCCTTTTGACACAATCTAAAATGAGAAGATCGAGGGCCTTCGAGTTCATTCTTTCTATCCACTCGTTGGGAAGTGTTTTGCAGTCAATCGCATAGCCAAGCTTGCCGTGAATAAACGAAAGGGACTTCGTGTGCCCATGGGGGAGCTGAAAAAACTCAAATTTTTCTCCGGCTATTTCGGCGGTCTCTTCAACGCTATGGAGCGCTAGCCTTGGTATGCCTCCTCCGAGAATAGGCCTAAACTTGAAGAGCTGGTCGGCCTTAAATATATAAGGAAATTTTTCGGCCAGATGTTCCGCGCAAGCATTATAAGTGTAGACGCCGATAGGTTCGTCCCTTTCAAACGTGAGAGGGCGAAGGTCGTCTATTCCATGAGTATGATCGGCGTGCTCGTGTGTAATGATGCAGGCGTCGCAGTCGGACACATTATTATTTAAAAATTGAGTTCTTAGGTCGGGCGTCGTGTCCACAAGGATTCGTTTTCCTGAAGCGGTCTTTAAAAGGACGCTTGTCCGAAGCCGCTGGTTCTTAGGATTACCTGACAAACATGTTTCGCAAGCGCACCCAAGCATGGGAATGCCAGTAGATGTCCCTGTACCAAGCGCCAGAACTTCGTTATGATTAGTACTCATATAATAACACTATCATGGAAGGTTAATTCTGATGAAGT
This sequence comes from uncultured Bacteriovoracaceae bacterium, assembly GCA_963747475.1. GTDB lineage: Bacteria > Bdellovibrionota > Bacteriovoracia > Bacteriovoracales > Bacteriovoracaceae > UBA845. The sequence continues at coordinate 126,134 of CAVVFE010000013.1, read as the reverse complement.
TCTTACTGATATTTTCGCTAATCTTTTCGCTGGTTTTGGCCTCTGGCTGCTCCGGTCAAAAGACCAAAAAGTCCTCCAAAGGCAAAGATGATTTGATCCACTTCGATGTGGCCGAAAAGACATTAGACAATGGGATGAAAATTCTGATTGTTGAAAACTCGAAACTGCCTCTTGTTTCCTATTACACATATTTTGACGTGGGAGGGAAGTTTGAGACGGCTGGGCCTTACAGGCGCAAGCCACTTTCTCGAGCATATGATGTTCAAAGGAGCAAAAAAGTATCCCGAGGGAGTTTTCGATCAGACTGTGGAAGGAAATGGCGGACGCAATAACGCTTTCACCACTAGCGATATGACTGTTTATTATGAAAGCCTCCCAAGCGAGCACATTGAGAAAATCATCGATGTCGAAGCGGACCGGATGCAAAATCTGGCCCTAAATCCCAAGTCATTTGAATCTGAAAAACAAGTTGTTCTTGAAGAAAGAAAAATGCGTTATGAAAACTCCGATCGAGGCAAGCTTTATATGGAGATGATGCAAAATGTCTTCAAAGGCACTCCCTATGGAGCTCCCGTTATTGGGTGGATAAAGGACATTAAAGGCGTCAGTCGCGATCAAGTCTTCGATTATTTCAAAAGATATTATGCTCCCAATAACTCTTTTGTCGTGATAGTGGGGGACGTGGACGCCGACGAAACAATGGAAATGATGGAGAAGTCATTTGGCGATGTCCCTAAAAGCGAGGACCTTAAGGAGAAGAAGAAAGAGGCCATTGAGGAAAACGGCGCTTTTAATTTTAAAGGAAAGTTTGGTGGGCGTTGGGCAAAGGTCCATGGAACCTCAAATGATCCTATGTTTATGCTGGCTTTTAAAGGTGTCAAAATTGGGCCGCGCTCGTCCTATACTCTTGATATTCTTTCGTCCATGCTAGGTGATGGAGAAAGCTCATATCTTAACGGCCAATATGTGCTTTCCCGAAGGCCGCAGCTTGCCAATGTTTACGCCGCAAATTATACCCTGCAAGAAAGCGGTGTGTTCTTTGTGGGCGGTCAGCTCTTAAAGGGCGCAAATCTTAACGCTCTTAGAAAAGGCCTTTATGGAAGAATCACTAAAGGCTGCAAAACAAGTCTTAACGAGCGCCAACTTCAGAAAGTGAAAAATCAGTACTTAGTCAGTTATTTAAGCGGTCTGGACACCAATGAGGGAATTGCCCGCTTCATTGGGGATCGTGAGGCCTACTACGGAGACTACGAGCACTACAAAAAAGAATTGGACATTTACAATTCCGTCTCTTTGGCCGAAGTGAAAAAGGCCTGTGATCAGTTTCTCAAGAAAGAAAACTCGATCTTTATCTCAATTTGGAACAAGCACCCTAAGGACAAAAAATGAAAAAGACCCTGTTTGGATTTTTGGCATTAATATTAACAATCCCCGCCCAGGCGAACTACCTCGAAGACAATCTTCGCAAAGAGAACTGGGGCGGCGTTGAAGTGGTTTGGCTTGAAGACGACTCTTATCCGCTCTATGATATATCGGTCTATTTTCAAGCTGGATCTTTCACTGATGAGCCCTCAAAAGTGGGGGAGACAGAGCTTGCCTTTAACTTGCTTACAACGGGCACCAATCGCTATAAGCAAAGCGAAATACTAGACAGCCTCGAGTTCTATGGAGCAAGTTATCAGGCCAATGTCACCCATGAGTTTTCTTCATATAATGTGAGCGGACTTGTAAAAGACGCGGTCCCTACGTTAAAAATGGTCTGCCATATGTTTAGAAACGCGACCTTCCCTAAAAACGAGTTGAAGAAATCGGTAAAGAGAATGAGGACAGGACTACGCAATCTTTCGACCAATCACGGCGCCTTGGCCAATAGAGTGTTTCGAGAGCTCTCACTTAGGGGCACTGGGTATGGAAGCCCTGTTGGCGGGACCATTAATTCTCTCAAAAAGATCTCGACTGAGGACCTAAAAGAAAAGATCACCTATTTTAATGATAGCGTGAAAAAACGGATTTACATAAAGGGGCCAAAGGCCCTCGCTAGCCTCAGGTCTGTTTTCGTCAACGATTGCAAGTGGGGAAGCGTATCAAACTTTGTGAAAACACCTAAAGTGAGTGAAAAGAAAACAAAGGCGGAAGAAAAGGTAGTTTATCTCGCTCCCGTAAAACAGGCCAATCAGGCCCAAATACGAATGGGATCGGCCATGAGCTCTGAAGAGGCCTCCAAAAATTTTGAGCTTAGAAGCTTCGCGGCCCAATATTTAGGAGGGGGTTTTACTTCAAGGCTTATGCAAAAGGTGAGGGTCGAAAGAGGCCTGACTTACTCTATCGGGGCCTACGCAAGCGAGCAGAAAAATTATGGGCGAAAAGGAATAAACACTTTTACCAAGAATGAGACTATCGTTGAGACGCTAAAGGCGATTGAAGAGGCCATAAAGGAAAGCTCAACAGCGATGCCGGACGAGCAGTTTGCCATGGCAAAGAGGTACGCTAAGGGGTCTTACTTATTTGGTCTTGAGTCCACGAGCGCCTTCTTAAGCAATTTAATTTACTTTGATCATATTGGCAGGGAATATGAAGAGATCTATAAATTTCCAAAGAGGGTGGAGGGCTTTAAAAAGGACCAAGTCAAGGCCATGATCACAGACCTCTTTGGGGAAAATGAAATTATGACACTCGTCGTAGGCTCAAAGTCACTAAAAGGACCGCTTGAAAAAGCGGGATACAAGGTCAAAGTAATAGATTACAAAGATTATTTATAATTAAACTTCTTTCGCCTCGGCGCTGCCTTCGATATTGAGAACGGCGCCGGGGTAAACGCTAAGATTGGCGGAGCTCACTTTGCCTGAAACTCTGCCGGAAGATCGGACTGTCAAAGAGCCCGTCGCGCTGATAGACCCCTCAATATTTCCAAACACCTCAATGTCTTGGCAGTAAATTGAGCCCTCAATAGAGGCGTCTCTTTCGACGACCAATTTGCCTTCGTCGAGCATGACAATGCTGCCAATCACTTTGCTGTCGACAATGGCGTCCCCTCTGAGCCTTAAGTCGCCCTCGTACTCGCAGTCTTTTCCGAGAATGGTAAAGGACAAGTGTTTAAAGTCTGTTTGGTTCATGCTTTTACCTAATTGACCTGGTAAGGTCCTGCTACTTTAAAGTTCATGAGATTTCCGGAGCGGTCAAAAATATAGACTTTATACCAGACGGTAAGGGCCTTTGGCTTATTAAACTCAGCAATGACAGGTCTAAAGCGAGAGACTACGAAACTCTCGCCCTGTGAAAAATCGAGCTTATTATTCTCAATTGAAAGGTCGTAGTCTGGATAGACCTCAAGGGAATTGCCCGCGTACTGAACGATGGTGATATAGCCGGCCAGCTTTTCGTCATTGTCTAAATTATTGAGCAGGTCAAAGCGAAACTCAACTTTGTCCTGTTTAAAGTTGGCGCTCATATTCTCAAGCTTTGCCATCTCCTTTTCGGTAAGGTCTTCGTAACCGATGGGAGTCGCGAATAGGGCCAGGGCGCTGGCGGGGCTTGATTCGCTTCCTTGAGATATTTTCCTTGTGAGATTGGCGTTTATTTTTTCCATTGCGGCCAATTTGGAGGCGAGCTCGCTTTTTTCCTGTCTAAGGCCTAGAATAATTTCTGGCTCCTGTGAGCGCGCAGTTTCGAGTTTTTTCTTCATGTAGACGCTGCTTGCGAGAGAAGTAAGCAAAGCGATAATGAGCAAAAAGGGCACCAAAAAAAGAAGAAGCCTTAAGAGCTTCTTGTTGATCTTGAGGTAGCGCGGCGGCTTAGGTGTGTCATATACAATAAGAGTCAGGTCTTTCGACGGGTCTTGAATCATGGGCGCCGCTTAGTTTTCTTCTATATTGCTGCTAGTGTTTCTAGCTGGGTTGTCCGCAAGCGCCTCGCCTTTGTTGGGAAAAAAACGCATAGCGGGAACAAAGGCCAGCCTGTTCTGCTCATCGATTTTGCTCCACTGCTCGGCCACGATTTTCCAATCATAATTAGAGTCTTTTTTGAGGTAGAGAGTCTTTTTGCCGATGTCCTTGATTAGCTTCGACTCGTAGTCTTGCTCCATGGTCACGACGGCATAATCATCATGAACCAAGATGGACATGTTTCTGAAGTCAATTCTTGGTTTTTCAGTTCTTGAAAAAATGGCCCTCTTATATTTCCTGAACTGGCGCCAGTTGCCCTTGTTAGGGTTGTGGAATTCTGATTTAGAATATTGATCAATATAAGTTTTGAAGTCTTTGTTCTTCCAAGCGTTGGCCCGAACGAAAAACTTCTTCACTGATCTCGGCCTTATTGGCAAGCCAGGTGGACTTCTTTAAAAAGTGAAGGTTCTGCACGATGACGACGGGGGTGTTTTGAAGGTCAATAAATTGAGAAATGTCTTTAAGGTCCTTATCAATGGCCACAACGCATCCTCTGGAGTCGAGGCCTTTGCCCACCCGGGAATCGTCATCAGTAGAGTGGAGCCAAATACCGCCGCCGGTCTTTCCCGAGCGAACGTCAATAACATTAGGATAATTGGTGGTGAAAGCTCCAGCTCCATAAATCAGGCCAGTGTCCCCGTACATATTGACGAGGTCCGCGCTTGGACGAAACCTCTGAAACTGGTAGATTCCCTCTGGCGTTTTTTCATCGCCTTGGACCTGCTTGTCTCCCATGATTTTCCCAGTGGCAATCTTATAAGTCTTGAGCAGTTTAGGCAGGCTTTCATTATTTTCATAGAGGTAGAGTTGATGGGTCGATTTTTCAACGACAAGCACATGATGTGAGAATCTTTGGTCTAACTTATATATGCTTGCGGGCAGGAACTCGGCCGAGAAGGCCTGAGTTGACCATAAAAGTAAAAACAAGCACTTAAGAGCGATCAATTTCATATACTTACCATCCTTGAAAATTATCTAAATTTTAATGTCAGAAGGCCCTTTAATCAATAGGAATGATTTTGATGCAGCAGTCCTTTTTTTACCGCCTATTGCCGCTTCTATGTCTCTGTTATCATTGTGACTGATATCACGAGAAGTCCATATGGAGACAGTAGGCATGAAAATCCTAGTATGGGACGGCCACAGCCAGACGACAGAAGCTTTTCTGGAAATGGCCCAAAAGTACGCAGATATTGATCTTTTAGAGGATCCCCTAGACCTAGCGGCCAACGCAGGGAGCGGTGATATCATTGTCTTTGACCTCGATGCCAATAAAAAGCTGGTCGAGAAGGCCATTAAGAAAATCAAAAAATTGTCCGTAAATAAGCCAATTGTGGTGATCACAAATAATTTGGCCTCCCAGGACATGTCCAAGCATCAAAAGGCAAAGCACGGCGCGGACATTTATTTAAGAGCGCCAGTCAACGAGAGCCTATTTATTAATATGCTTAGGCCTTACGTGGGAGAGCTCGCTAGCGTCAATGATGAAGTAGAAAGATTGCAAGCAAGAACAATTATTTCAGAACATCAAAATTCTGACTCAGAAGGCGAATTCACAGCGCAGGCCCAGACCACAAACTCACAGCTTGATCAGGCCTTTCGTGAAGCGATGAGAGATGACGACGAGGCCGCTCGCGCCCTCGAGGAAATTCAAAAACAGGAATTAGATGAAATAGATTTAGATGGGGGAGATGAGGGCCTAATCGATTTAGGTGAAGACGACCTCCAGTCAGAGGAACTCGATATGAGCGAAGATAATTCAAAGAAATTAGAAGACACTGGACTCGACTTAGATGAAGGCCTAGAACTAGACTTAGGCGCCGAGGACGAGGTTTCACTCGACTCACTGGAAAACGAGGCCGCTTCGGAAATGAGCCTTGATGAAGGCGGGCTCGAGCTTGATAGCGCAGATGGTGAGGACCTTTCTCTTGGGAACGAAGAGCCTGAAGAATTAGAGCTCGGAAGCGATGAAGACGGCATTTCCCTAGATCTAGAAGAAGACGCGGCCCTAGAGCTTGGCGAAAACACCCAAGCAGAAGACACCCAAGCAGAAGACACCCAAGCAAAAGAGCTTTCAGCTGAAGACGGACTTGAATTAGGGGAAGAAACAGGCCTTGGAGAGATTTCGGAAGAGTTGTCCTTGGACAGTGAGGAGCCCCTCCAATATGACGACGACAATTCTAAAATGTTCGATCTTGATTCCACCACAGAAGAACCAGAAGAGCTAAACCTCTCGGGTGAAATGGGCGATAAAAGCGAAGCTGACCCTGAATCTCTAAGTCTTGAAGAAGAGCTTGACTTAAGCGGCGAATCTACTGACTTAGAAGACGCTGACCTCTTTGGCTCCGAAGAAGAACTTGGCGGCCTTTTAGAGGAGGGCCCTGAAGAGGAGGCAAGTGAGCTTAGCGCGGACAGTTTGCCCGACTCGCCAGACTTGGGCCGCGAGGAAAAAGGGGAAGCAATAGCTGAAGAAAAAGCAAGCGCAAAAGCAAACACCGAAATGAGCCAACACGCTTTGGAGCAGCTTGCTCAAATTGACCAAATCATGATGCGAGACGCTTCACAAATAAGAAAGGGGCTTAAGCCGGACGCGACTAGAGAAATTGACCTCAATGAGCTTCAAAACGATGCCTCCAATGAGGTCCACTCACAGGCCCGAGGACCTGAGCTAAATGAGGCGGGGCAAAGCGTAGACCTTGTCGCTCAGCTGCAAGCTGAAGTTGAGGAAGAGGACTATGATCCGACAGCTCAAGAGGAGGAGGAGGGCGCCCAGTTAGAAGGGCTTTTTACGTCTTCTCCTGAAGCGACTTCCACCGCCATAAAAACTTCCCCCTCACTCACAAATATTTCTCAGAGCATGACAGAGCCTGAAGCGGAGAAGACAATTAATGAGCAAAAAAGCGCTCTAATGAGGCATGAGGAGGAGCTCATAAGGCTAGGGGCAACGATTAAAAACCTTAGAGAGGACAGAGAAGAGCTCACAAGGCAAATCGAAGAAATGAGGGAGAGCGCTCATAGTGAGAAACGAGATCATGAAGGCCTTCGAGCTCAACTAGATGAGAGCAGAATAGAGCTAGAGGTGGTTCGCAAGCGAGCGGCAAAACAGTCAGAAGAAATGCGATACCGTTTGGCGCTTAGTGAGGACAAGTCTCGCGCCCTAGAGGAAAAGACCAGGCGTTTAGAGTTAGAGAACGAAAAGCTTCGAGGCAAGGCCAATATTGACGTGAGCAGAGTGCGGGCGAGGGAAAGGGAGCTCGAGAATAAATTGGAGCTCTTGAAGGCCGATACTGAAACTCAAATTAGAAATCGTGATCATAAGATACTCGAACTAAAAAGGAAGATAGACACTCTCGAGTTTGACATCGAATCAATTCAGATGAAAGAGCAGAAGACAGTAGACAGCAACTTCGCTATGGAAGAGCGAATGGAACGAGTCATTAACACCTTAAGAAGGGCCATCGGCGAACTTGAAAGTGAGGAGGCCCTATAAGAAATCTTGAGGCCTTGAAGAAAAACCTTGATGTTTAGGTGGCAATGAAAAATATCGTACTATTGAATTTTGATAAAAAAGCAAAGAAAAGGCTTGTGGACGTCGCCAAGCAAGTGGACCCGGACTTTGAGGTCGCCGAGATCCAAGGCCCCAAAGAGCTTGATTGTATTGAAGAAAGGGCCCTCTGCGTTTTTTATTTCTATCAAGGCGACTCGGACCTTGAGAGCGATCTGACAGAGCTTAGAAAGGCGAGAAGAAACGTCCCCGTTAATATCATTTTCAAGAAGAAGGACTTTGGCTCGCTTGTTAACGCCTATGATTTGCCTGTGACAAGCGTGCTCGGGCCAAAATACACGCCAGGCGATTTTTACAAGGCCATGCGAAAATGCGAACTTGGTCGCTTAAGAGACGGAGAGACCGAGCTTCCTTCAAACGCCTTAATGAATCTCTTGTCCTCTCCTATTAAAATAAAGGGGGACAGGGACCTTTACAGACAGCTTTACACTTATTTTAAAAGCTTTCCAGAAAATATTGAGTTCTCTTTTTATCTTCAAGACAAAGGAGACTTTGAACTAATTGAAGGCCCGGAAATTGACTCCAAGGAGCCCTTTAGCTCCATGAGGGAGTTTGATCTTCCGAAAATTTTTGTGGGAAAGATGATCGAGACAGCGAGGCCTGACGGCAAAGTATGGGCCTGTTTTCCAGTCTATGAAACAGGAGGGGCCGTCACTTGGTGTGTATGCGCTCTTTCAGGCGAGAGAGTTGGCCTGGTCTTAAACAATATCTTTTTTCGCTATATAGAAAACGCTCTCGTTTTTCGAAAAAACGCTGAAAGGGTCGAGTCTTTTCAAGATCTTTCAAATAAGGACGATGTGACAGGCCTTTTTAATCAAAGAAAACTGGTCCAAGATCTTGCCGACACAATAGACGAGCATGAAGCTAAGGAGGACACGTTCTCTGTCATGTTCATTGATATGGACCATTTTAAGAAGGTCAATGACAGCTTCGGCCATTTGGTCGGCTCTCAGATGCTGACGGAAATTGGAAACGAGCTCAAAGCGGTCCTTCGCTCGAGCGACAAGATCTACCGTTACGGGGGAGACGAGTTTGTTGTTTTAATGCCGAAAGTCGACATAAAGACCGTTCATAAAATCGCTGTGAGGGTCCGTGAAACGGTCAAAGGGAAGACATTCAACGTGGGCAAGGCGGAGAATTATCATCTAAGTCTTTCCATAGGCATTGCAGAGTACCCCAGCGACGCCAGAACTGCGGGGGACATCATAAGCTTTGCAGACTCTATGATGTACGTTTCAAAGAAGTCAGGAAGAGGAAAAGTATTTCACGTGGGAGAGGTCATAGATGATGCTGCTAGTGCTGAGTGACTTTCACCTAGGGAAAGGAAAGTTCCTTGAAGATGGTCGGATCAATATCCACGAAGACTTTGATGAGGACGAAAAATTTCAGGAGTTTTTGGACTACTATTCCACAGGAACTCATTATTTCTCTGATATTCATATAGTTTTAAATGGGGACATCTTAAACCTCATTCAAATGGAAGTTAATGGGAAGTTCACCCACTTTGTGACCGAAGAAGACACAGTCAATATGGTGGACGAAATTGTGAATGGCCATCCGATATTTTTCAACTCGCTTAAAAAGTTTCTCTCTAGGCCCAATAAAAAGCTCACTTATGTGATTGGAAACCATGACCTTGGAATCGTCTTTCCCAAGGCGCAGGAGAGATTCAAAGAGGCCGTCGCCAGCGAAGTGGAATTTACTCATCAATTTGTGAAAAGCGGAGTTCTGGTCGAGCACGGTCATAGGTTTGAGCCCATCAACACTGTCCCGAGAAGCAAACACTTCATACCAGGGCCTGATGGCAGCACTATTTTGAACATGCCTTGGGCGAGCCTGTTTTGCGTCTACCTTTTGACAAAACTAAAGGAACTAAGGCCGAATATCGACAAGGTAAGGCCCTTATCTCTTTACGTGCGATGGTCCATCTTGAATGACACGCGCTTCGCTCTTTATCTCGCGTGGACAGTGGGCTGGTACCTTGTCAGGACCCAATTTCCGCCATTTGGAAAATATAATAAAAACTTTCGCATCACTCCCAAACAGCTTTCAAAGATCGCGATCCACCCTAAGTACGTGACAAACGCCAAAAGGGTGCTGGCCACAAGGCCTGACGTGAAAGTGGTGATTATGGGACATACCCATATTACTGAGTGGCGGCGGTTTAAAGACGGGAGGCTCTATTTTAATTGCGGCACATGGAACATGGTCCCTTCAATGGACAAGTCATTGCATGACAATATCAGCAAACTCACCTATGTGGCGGTGGAGCTTAACCCAAAGAAAAACACTGTCACGAACGCTTATATGAATAGTTGGCGCGGGAAGTGGCGACCTTATCAAGAAGAGCTGACAATCAGTTATAAATAAAAAAGGCGACTCTCAGGTCGCCTTTTATGATTATCGCTTATTTTTTAGAAGCTTTCTTTTTTGTGGCCTTTTTGGTCGCTTTCTTTTTGGCGGCCTTTTTTGAAGTCGCCTTTTTCGAAGCGGCCTTTTTAGTGGTTTTCTTTGCGGCCTTTTTCTTTGTCGCTTTCTTTGTCGTCTTTTTGGCCGTTTTCTTCTTGGCGGCCTTCTTTTTAGTGGAATTCTTTGTGGTCTTGGTAGGCACAAGGCTTTCAAGTTTTTTCTGAATTTTCGCGAGCTCTTTTTTCTGCTGCTCTACAAACTTCTTCGCTTTTGCGATTTCTGAGTTGACCGCTGTCTCGACTTTTTTCTCAAGCTCCTGAGTCTCTTTTTTGATTCTCGCTTTAACTTTAGTCACGTCTTCTTCGACTACTGAAGAGAGGTCTTTTTGAGCTTTTTGCGCCATTTGCTTTACTGTTTTTTGAAGCTCATCAAGTTTCTTGTTGTCTTTCATGAACTGGTCAACGCTCTTTCTTAGGCTTTTCCAGGACTCAATAATTTGGTTGGCTTTACTCATGTTGCTTTCTCCTTATTCGCAGCGTCCCTAATTTATATAGAATGACGATGCCTTGCTAAGTGGGATTCTATACCCAAACCCAAAACTTTTCGAGCTTAATTTTACAATTGGGCAGAATTGACGCCTTTTGAACTCGCTTTTCCGGTAGAGGTCAAAGGTCTTTAGCACTTCGTCCTTTGGGAATTTAAGTTTGATGAGGTCGGACGCCGAATATCGATAAGTCAAGATGCCCTCTAGTATTGCGTCTAGGCGCTCGTAAGGAGGAAGAGATTGAGTGTCCTCTTGACCAGGCCTAAGCTCTGCCGAAGGCGGACGGGTTATAATTTTTTCAGGGACGAGGCCGTTTCGAGTCTCGTTGATGTGCCTCGCGATGGCGAAAACTTCAGATTTGTATAAGTCGCCGAGCATGCTGATGGCGCCGACCGAGTCGCCGTACTGAGTCGAGTAGCCGACGGCAAGCTCAGACTTATTGCTGGTGTTGACGACCATGGAGCCTATTTGATTGGAGCGCGTGTAGAGAAGAGTCCCTCTGAGCCTTGATTGGACGTTTTCGTCGGTCAGGCCCTCAAACGGCTCTGGGAAAGTGGAAACGAATAGATTCTTTGCGGCAGAGTGCATAAACTTGATAGGCAATGACTTGAGTTTCACCCCAAGACTTTGGCAGAGGTCCAAACAGCAATCATAGCTTAGGGTCGAGGAGTGAACACTCGGCATGTAGATGGCCTCAAGGTACTGGCCTTCCTTTAAAGAAAGTCTTAATAACGTCAGCACAAGAGCCGAGTCCATGCCTCCAGACAAGGCGATAGTGAACTTATTGAAGCCGGACTTTCGGGCGTATTCTTGAACACCAAAACACATCGCCTCAATTAGCTCCTCGCATTCATCGCTCGTAAGAGTCCTAAGGGAGTTCGTTTGAGGATCGATTCTGGCGCTAAAGAGCTCCTCCCATGTGTTTTCTCTGAGAGCGTCTCTGCCGTCGCTGTATTCGTCCGCCTTGGAATGCTCCCAAGACTGTTGGTCTTCTATGAAGCGCTTTAGAAGAAGTTTTTCATCATGCCCGTCGACAATAAGGCTTTGCCCGTCAAATAGGATCTCGTCTTCTCCTCCCACGCGGTTCACATAAATAAACGGCGCCTCCAGGAGATTTGAAATGGCCTTCGATCGATTCAATCTCTTTTGGACTTTTCCTTGGGAAAAGGGGCTTGCGGAGAGATTAATGACCGCATCGAGCTCGATTTTTCTTTTGTCGATTTTTTCTTTGAGCTGCTTTACTGCGTCTTTTTGATAGAAGTTTGAGGTCCACATATCTTCACAGATAAGAAGACCTAGAGTGAGCCCTTGAATTTCCACAACTCCTGGCTCGTTTCCGGCCGTGAAGTACTTCATCTCGTCGAAAATATCGTAATTTGGCAGCAATTGCTTGGTGTAGATGGCCATGGCCCTTTCCCCGCCTCGAGCTGGTAGATCACATTCTTAATTTTGAGAGGAAGCCCTTCTTTAGTTAGCTCGTAATCAAGACCTCCCACCAAATAGGTCGATTTGCTTGGTTTCAACTTCTCGCAGAAGCCCTTCAGTTCTCTCATAAAGTCCTGATAGCGGTCTATAAACGGCTTCTGGAGGCAAAGGTCTTGAAGGGGGTAGCCTGTCAAAAACAGCTCCGGAAAGAGATGAATGCCTTGCTTTTTGGATTTGAAGGCCTCTTTTAAACTATTGAAAATCCCATCAAAGTCAGCGACTGAGTGGTGTGTTTGATAGATATGAAATTCTGTTTTTTTAGCCATTACTGTATTTCCTTCAAGTTCGTTCGAAGCTGTTGACCCGATGCCAAAATTAAGGTAGTTTCCCGCCACATTATATCAATAATTATAAACCCTTAAAGGGTTCTTATACAGAAATTATTCACAGGGATTTAAATGGAAAAAATTAAGGGCAAAGTTTTAGTGATTGGAGCTGGAATGGCCGGCTGTGAGGCCGCCTCTTATCTCGCCCATCGCGGGGTGTCCGTGGTTTTGATCGAAAATAAGACTATTCAAAAGAATCCTGCCCAAAAAATTCCTGACTTTGCTGAATTGGTATGCACAAATTCCCTTAAATCAATGGAGCCTGCGACAGGGCATGGCGTGCTAAAGTACGAAATGAAAGGGCTTGGCTCTTTGATCCTGGAAGCTGGCTATCATGCGAAGGTCCCCGCAGGCGACGCTCTTGCTGTTGACCGCGAAAAGTTTTCCGGCTACGTCACAAATAAACTTAAAGAAAATGAGAATATTGAGGTCATAGAAAAAGAGGCCGAAGATCCCTTGGCGTTGATGGAAGAACACAATTGTGATCATGTCATCGTCTCAAGCGGGCCCCTGACCACTGAGAAGCTCAGCAATTGGATAGTTAAAAATATAGGGAAAGACGACTTTTACTTCTACGACGCCATCGCTCCTGTGGTGGACGCCGACACGCTCGATTACTCCAAACTTTACTTTAAGGACCGCCATAAGGAGGCCCGTGAGTCGGCCGACTATCTCAATGCTCCCATGAATGAAGAGCAATACTATGCCTTCGTCGAGGAGTTGAGAAACGCCAAGAAAGTTCCCGCCCAGTCTTTTGAAGACTACAAGTTTTTTGAGGCCTGTCTTCCGGTCGATCTTATGGCCGAAAGAGGAGTGGACACCCCTAAGATTCTCTTGCATGAAGCCCATTGGGCTTAGGATGAAAGACGGCTCAGAGCCGTTTGCGGTGGTCCAGCTTAGAAAAGAAAATCTCTTAGGCAGCGCCTTTAATCTTGTAGGTTTTCAAACCAGACTCACTTACGGCGAGCAGGTGCGCGTCTTTAGGACCATACCTGGATTTGAAAAAGCGAGCTTCGTTCATCTTGGCAGCGTGCATCGCAACTCGTTTTTAAACTCAAGAAAACTTCTAAGAAAGGACCTGAGTTCAAGAGAGTTCCCTTGTTTGAGCTTTGCTGGCCAGATCACTGGCGTTGAAGGCTATACAGAAAGCGCTTCCATGGGCCTTTACGTTGCTCTTCAGGTCTTTCGAAAATTGCAAGGTCTTGAGCCTCTAGACTTCCCGAAGGAAACGGCCATGGGCGCCCTAATTAATTATATTATGACTGCTCCCAGGCCCGTTCCCTCCAATATCAACTTTGGTCTTATGCCGACAGTGACCCTCACAAGAGAGCAAAGAAAAGACAAGAAACGAAAAAAAATTAAAAAACAAATCGCCGCCAAGGCCGCAAACGAGGCGTTTGACGCCCTGGCAAAAGAAAACGAGGGGCAGTTTTGTTAGGAATTGCCTTAGTCATTTTGTCCTGCGCTCTCTGGGCGCTGGACACTTTGATCCGGTACCCTCTGATAGGAGAAGGCGTCTCTGCGACCTCGATTGTTTTTTATGAACACCTGATTCTTTCCGCGGTCTTTTTGACCGTTTTTTTTAAGTCCTTTGAAAAAATTCTGCAGGCGAAAAAATCTCATTTTTTTTATTTTTTTGGTATTGGAGCGATCGGCAGCGCCTTAGCGACTCTCGCTTTCACCAAGGCCTTTGTCTTCCTCAATCCGTCTCTCGTTATTCTTCTACAAAAGTTTCAGCCGGTGGTCGCCATCGCTCTGGCCTCATGGGTGTTAGGGGAGAGAATTAATAAGGAATTTGTCATCTGGGCGAGCATCTGCATTCTGGGAGCCGCCCTGATAAGCTATGAGGACATAGTTCGTCTTGCTCAAAGTCCAAAAAGCCTCTCTGAAATTCTTTTTCATCCTGGCGCGGCCCAGGGCTATGCCCTCACAATTTTTTCAATCATTGGCTGGGGGGCGGCGACTGTCTTTGGGAAGAAGCTTGCGGTGGACGGCTACACAAATGAGCAAATTATGTCGGGAAGATTCTTGATGGGCATGCTCGCCCTAGTTCCGTTTGCGCTCTTGGAGCCTCAAGTTTTCAATCACAAGGTCGAAGTTTATGGAAAAATTTCCTTGATGGTCTTTATAAGCGGTCTTCTCGCCATGTATATATTCTATCAGGGCCTTAGAAAAGTCTCCGCCAGATCTTGCTCGCTAGCTGAAATGTTCTTTCCTTTTATGGCGGTGATTGTGAATTGGATTTTTTTGGACGCCACTTTGACTTTTGCTCAGCTTGCTGGGGGAGCAGTTCTTCTGCTTGGCTCAATCGTCATTCAAGTTAAACACTATTAGAGTCTTTGTCTCTATGTTCTGCCTTTAAAATTACAATTCCTTCAGAGCCTTTTTTATTTTTTCCACAGTGGCATTAATGATTTCTTGAGTGGTCTCTCCCTCTTTTCTGTCTATCAATGTCGCGGCGGAGTGCGAGTGTCCGCCGCCGCCTATCTTGCAGGCGATAAGCCCCACATCGACCTCTCCCGAGGACCTTAGGGACACCTTGATTTGGTCGCCATCGTCTCTAAACATGCAGGCGACTTTGGTGTTCTCAAGAATGAGCAAATGATTGATAAAGGCGTGAGTGTCTTCAATGTCCACGTCAAACTTGGACATATTCTCGTCAGTAAGGGTTATCCATGCCACCTCGCCACTTGAATTGGCGGTGGAGAGGACATTGCCAAGCATGTGCATATGATCAATTCTTTTCGTCCCGTAAATGCCATTATAGGCCGTCGGCGGCTCAATGCCCGTGTCCATAAGGTCGGCGATGAGCCTGTGAGTGGACGCTGTCACAGTGGGATAGCGAAAAGAGCTCGTGTCGATGAGAATGGCAGTATAGAGAGGAAGCGCAATTTCTTTATCAAAAGGAATGCCTAAATCTTGAATCAAGTGTCCCACTAGCTGGCCCGTTGCGGCGGCCGTGGTGTCGATGCAGTGATCGTCTTGCAGGGCCTCAGAGCAGGGGTGATGGTCAATATACAGGACAGGGCAACCAAGTCCCTGCGCATACTCTTTCATTTTATCGCCTGTTCTGCGCACGGTATTTGTGTCCACGACAATGACGAGGTCGGGCCTTTCTTGGTAGCGCTCTGGAAGCTCTTCAAGTCCCACGACCAAGTCTTGGGGGTCAAGGTATTTGTATCTCTCGAGCAAGGGCTCTTGGTTGGCGCAGATAGCGTTCTTGCCAAATTTATTCAGCGCCAAACACAAGCTGATTTCTGCTCCTATTCCGTCAGCATCAGGGAAGAGATGAGTCGTTATGACAATATTTTGGGCCTTATCAATGGCGCCTTTAAATTTCTTAAACATTTCCATAAATATTAATATCGGACATATGCCAGAGAAAATAAACCTGTTTCTTTTTTTGAGTTCTTTGGTCGGGCAAAGATGGTTTTCTTATCGTGAATTTATCTGTAACATTTTGAAATGTTTATGATTGAAGTAGATGGTATTACTCGTTTTTATGGAAATCGTCCCGCCGTTGACGATCTGAGCTTTAAGGTCAGAAAAGGCAGCGTCCACGGATTTTTAGGCCCTAATGGGGCCGGTGAAAACCACTACCATGAAAATGATCTCGGGTCTTCTTCCCCCCCATGCGGGCTCTATCAAGGTCGGTGGGCTGGACGTTGTGAAGAGTCCTGACGAAGTGAAGAAAAAAATAGGCATTTTGTTGGAAGTTCCCCCTCTCTTTATGGACATGGAGGTAAGAGATTACCTGACCTACGCCGCAAAACTGCGACAGACAGAAAAAAGCAAAGTCAACGCCTGGGTGGACGAGTCAATAGAAAAGCTTGGGCTAGGTGATATGGGAAAGCGCCTTGTGGGCAATCTCTCCAAAGGGTATAAGCAAAAGGTGGGCGTCGCTCAGGCGATTGTGCACAAACCAGACCTCGTCATTTTAGACGAGCCCACCTCCGGTCTTGACCCAAAGGCGGTCATCGAAATGCGCTCTTTGATCAAAGAGCTCAAGGCCGACCACACCGTGCTTTTTTCTAGTCATCTCTTAAAAGAGGCCGACCTTGTTTGCGATGATGTGACCATTATCGCGGACGGAAAACTCATGGCCAGCGCCTCTATTGAGAACATAGGAAAGTCCATTTCCCGAAAATTGGTCGTTGACGCCCTTGTAAGGAGAGTCACCGCTGAGGACAAAGAGGCCTTGGCGTCGCTTAGCTTTATAGAAAACTGCGTCTACAGCGATGAGGGAGAGGCAGCGAGAATCAAAATCCTGTCTGGCTCCCTTGACGATCATAGAGAAGAGCTTAGCAAGTTCATTATTTCAAGGGATCTAGGGCTTTTAGAGTTTAACTCTGAAAAGCCTGACCTTGAAAAAATATTCTTGGAGATGACAAAGTCTGAGCGTTCAAGCGAGAGGGCCTAGTGATATATTTGATCTATAAAAAAGAGATGAAGTCATTTTTCAAGTCGCCTTTGGCCTATATTTTGGCGGGGCTCTTTAGCCTCACCATGGGCTGGATTTTTTTTAATCTCTTATATGGATTTGTGGAAAATGTACAGTCACTGCCCAAAGGCGCTGGCGGGCCAGGCGAATTGCAGTTTGTTAATCATGTTGTCATAAAGTTATTTGGAAATTTAAACTTCGTCTTGCTTATGGTCTGTCCGGTCCTCACAATGAAGCTGTTTTCGGAGGAGACAAAAGACCAAAGCATTGATCTTTATCTCTCTTCCCCTGTGAGCGAGTGGCAGCTTACGCTTGGAAAGTTTTTCGCCGCGCTATGCATGGGCGTTTTTATAGTCGCGACGACACTCATATTTCCCGTCATCTTGCATTTAGTTGGGGTGCGAGACCACTCCTTTTCTCTTATGGGCTACTTGGGTCTGTTCTTTAATCTTTCTTGTTATGTCGCCGTGGGGCTCTTTGCGAGCAGCCTCACCAGCAGCCAGGTCATCGCGGCCCTGGCAAGTTTTGTCGTTATAATGGGCTTCTGGCTTATTTCTTGGGTGATACAGCTGTCCTCAAATTACTTTCTAGTTGAAATTATGAAGCAGCTGACTATGGTCAGCCACTACGAAAGCATGGTCAAAGGGCTGTTCGCGATCGACTCGCTCGTTTATTACATATGCTTTACCTTTTTTGGCTTTATTTGACCAAGAAATCTTTGGAGGCAAGAAAATGGTGATAAAAGACGCGGCCTTTAAAATTTGGGCCTTTATAACGGTCTCCCTTTGGGCGATTGCGCTCGTAATGTTTACAGTGGCGGGAGAATTCATCGCTATAAACTATGGCGTTCTCGCCGCCGCTATTTTGCTTAGCTCGACGCTTCTCTTTTTAAAAAGAAAGAGGCTAAAAAAGTTTTTTAAAAGACCAGGGACCAAGAAGGGCGCATTCGCTCTCATTCAAACTCTTCTTATATTGGCGATCCTCGCCATGATCAACTATATCGCTGTCAAAGGGTCTAAAACCTACGATCTGACTGCGTCGAAAATACACTCTCTTTCACAGCAGTCAAAGGAAGTCGCAGAAAGCGTCGAAGAAAATCTAAAAATCACGCTTTTTTCGAAGCGCTCCGATTGGGAGAGGCGCTTGGTCCTTCTTCGGCAGTACCAAAACCTCAATAAAAAAATTTCCATCAAGGCGATTGATGTTGAAGAAGAGCCGGCGCTGGCGAAGGCAAACGGCATCACAAAAGATGGCGAAATCATAATTGAGAAAGGGAAGAAGGAATTCAGAGGCTCCGCCACAAGCGAGCTCGAAGTGACTAATCTCCTTTTGAAAACTCTGCGAGACCGGGAAATTGTTCTTTACCGCACAGTCGGTCACGGAGAGCTAGCTCCAGAGAATGAAGAGACTGGAGGAGGAAGCTTTCTTTACGGACAGCTGCGAGGCGCTGGTTATGAAATCAAGGCGCTCGACACCTTAAAGACCAAATCGGTCCCAAAGGACGCTGATGCGATTCTTGTCCTGGGCGCTTCGCAAGGATTTTTAAAAGAAGAAGTGAAGCTTCTTTCAGACTATTCTTCCAAAGGCGGAAATCTCTTCGTTTTGATGGGGCCCGACTTTAAAGGCGACGACCTCGAAAGCTTAAGAGCGCTATTAAAAGAGAGGGGGGTGGCCCAACATAACGCTCTCGTCCTAGATCGCCTTTCGGCCGTGCAGGGAGCGAACGCTACCATTCCCATTATAAACACTTATAATTCTACTCACAGCGCCACTAAGGAATTTAGCGGAAGAACTCTTTTCCCCTTGAGCTCCGCTTTAGAGGAGGCCCCCAATAAAAATATCGTGTTCACAAGCCTGGCGAAGAGCTCTCCATTTCCCGCAAGTTGGGCGGAAAGTCAGCTCAATGAAATCAACTCTGGAAAGGTCTACTATAATAAAGGCCTCGACTTAAAAGGCCCTGTGACGGTGTTGGCGACGACTGAGAACAAGAAGGACGGCGCCCGACTGGCGGTGGGCGCAAGCGTGGAAATGGTGGGCAACGCCTATCAAAACCAAAGCAATAATTTCAATCTCTTTATGAACACTCTTGCTTGGTTGATTGGAGATGAGGGGGTAATAAGTCTTAATCGCCCAGAGCTGTCCAACAATATGATTATTCTCTCAGCTCCGCAAATCTCTCTCATTTTATATTTCTCCATCCTATTTCTGCCTTTTACCTTTTTCGCGATTGCCGTTTGGGTCTTTAGAAAAAGGGCAAAAAAGTGATCTCATTTATGAAAAACAACTTGGTAAAAACCCTAGGCCTTATTGGCCTCTTAGGCGTCTTGCTCTTTATAGGTCATCAGATGGACCAAAAAAAGATGAAGGCCGAAGCTCTTTAACTTTGATCGAGACGATATTTTGTCTATAGGTCTTAAAAGGGCGCGAATCGCTCTCAAAGAGGGAGGTCCTTTCCTGCCTTCCATAGGCGATCCGGCAGACCCTGAGAAGGTGGAATCTTTGATTGAAAAACTTAAAGGTCTTAGGATCGTAAAGGAAATAAAGTCTAAAAAAGAGAGCGATTTTTTTTCTCATCAAGATCTTCCTATAGGAATTGAGACTAAGAAAGGCGCGCAAGAGGCCAGCATTGGAGACGTCTCTGAAGTGACCGGGAACTTTTATGGCCGAGGGAAGAACGCCAAAGGAGAAAGTCGTGTCTTCCTTTTGCGGGACATTTCTTTTTATGAAGGCTTTTATAAAGACGAATTAGAGCTAAAGCTAAGAAAATATTGGGAGCTAAAAAAGCTGTTGAGCTCAAGCCCCCTTGAGCTTGCTGACAAAAGGCTCTTTAGGCCAAGCATTATTGCCAAGGCCAACGGAGTCCACTTCGATGCCAAAATAAACCGATGGTTTGAAATTGAGCTGCCTGACAAGAAAATAAGACCTGCCCCTCCGGAGGGCATCAGGGCAAATATTAGTCCCAGAGAGGTAAGAAGGCTCCTTTTAAATGTGAGCTTTGACGCATTTGTGGACGATAAGGCCTCAGTGCTTGAAGACCTCTTAAGCGTGATTGAGATAAGCGCCAGGGACAAAACCTTGAAGGCCGAGCTCTACGGAAAGCTCAATGGAAAGGCCGGCCTTTTTGCGAGGCTTTCTGACGATCCCGAACGCATCTACTTTATTCAAGAAAAGGGCAGAGAGGCCTTCTTCCTAAGCGCGCAAAGCTTTTATGATAAAAGACCAAAATTAAAAAATGAGAAGGACCTCGAAGGTCTTAAGTTCTCTTTAGGCCCAAAAGCCGGCCAGTTGGAAAAGTTTGTCCTAGAGAATGGAAAAACTTTTGAAGTTCGAGGCCACAGAGGAAAGATCTCCAAAAGAGCCCAACAAAGGTTTAATCTGGTCTTTAACGTCTTGTTCGCGTCTAATGGTTTTGACCAGGCAGATCGAGTTCGCAAGCTGGGAATGAAAGAGATGGAGCTGACTCTAGCGTCTCTCAAAAGCCCCGTCTACCTGGAGTTTTTAGGCAAAACATTTGTCTTCAAGCTTAAGGGAGCGGAGCTCTACTTATGGGACCTTGAAGAGCGTTTACAGTTTGTGTACATGACTGGGGACTCTTTAAAGAGTCTTACTGCTGATCAATTTTTTGCATTAGAACGAGAAGAGAGATAAGATTTTTCCATGAACTTCACTGAGGCCATTCAGAGCTTTTTCTTTTATTTAGCGCACCCTTTCAAAACTCATCGATTACTAAGAGAGTCTCCGGAGGACGTTGCGAGCGGCAAGGCCGGATTTAAGCTCCTTGGTCTCTATGAGTCTTTAGGCGCCGCTTGGATATTTGTTGTTTTTAGCGGGATGTTGAAGATAATCATCGTAAACATACTTGTTTCTATGTTCGCGCGAATAATGGACCCAGGCACGGGCTTCATTACACAAATTTATAGCGGCGACAAGTACACAGGCTTTTATTTTCTGATTCTCTCCACGATACTAGACGTGATCTTCTTTCCTCTCATCACGCTCTTTATCATTCAGTTCTGGGAGTTTGTGATCAAGTCTTACGCAAAACTTGCTGGCGTCGAAGTTCAAATCGATCAAAAAGTGCGCGTCATAGTGTCTGTCAGTTTGAGCTCTCACATTTTTCTGCTGGCGCCAATAATTGGCGAAATGGCCCAAAAGGTGGCAAGTTTTGTCCAGATGTATGCGGGAATCCGCGAGCAGTTTGGCTTTAGTCGTTCGCTCACGCTTTGTGTGCTTGCGACCCCTTTGGTTATTGGCCTCTTCTTTTTGTCCATCATTGTCCTGCTTTCGGCCATTTAGCTATTTTGAATTCGATTCGCTAGCGCCTCAAAGGACCTCATCAAAAGGTGCTTTTTCTTTTTTAGCTTTCCGCCTTTTTTCTTGATCGCTAAGTCCATCGCCCGGTCCATGCAATACAGCCACTCTTCTTTTTCTTTCTGGCCGATTTGGAAGGGAGCGTGTCTCATTCTCATTCGAGGGGCCCCTCTATTTTGGACAAATAGATTTGGTCCGCCCGTCCATCCGCTTAGAAACATAAAGAGACGCTCCTTAACAATGCCAGGCACCTTGCCGTTTTCAAGCTCGTGAGCGTTTAAGCAGCGCTTTGCTTTAGGATCGGTCTCCATAATCGTGTAGAAGTCTTCCACTAGCTCCTTTAGAGCTTTTTCACCAAAGAGCTCATAGGGAATAAAGGGGGCCTTTTTAAAGAGGTTCTTAAAAATCTTCATTATTGTCCACGATAAGATTTATTTTGATGCGCGCGCTTGGAAAATTGTTTAACCAAAAAACAATATCTTGTAAATGAGCTGGCCGACTAATTCTTACATTCAATTGTCATATTGCGGTTTCTTTGGAAATATCCTGGACAAGCATCACACACACTGAACGCTTGTTCAAAAACACACATACGAGAGAGAGGGACAACCATGTCATTTATGGCCCATCACGGTTTTAATCACGGATCAATTGAAGTAGTTTGCGGACCAATGTTCTCCGGGAAGACTGAAGAGCTTATTCGTAGAGTCAAAAGGGCCCAGATTGCCAAACAGAGACTGCAGCTTTTTAAGCCCGCCATTGACGTTCGTTATGACGAAAAAAAAATCGTAAGCCATTCTTCCCAGGCCATAATGAGCGAGCCTGTGGAAAAGGCAGTGGACATTCTTCTCAATCTTAAAGACACCACCAGAATCGTCGCCATTGATGAAGTTCAGTTCTTTGACGATGAAATAGTGAAGGTCGTCACAAAACTCGCAGACAGGGGCTATAGAGTCATTTGCGCGGGGCTTGACCTCGACTATAGAGGCGTGCCTTTTGGTCCTATGCCAATGCTTTTGGCCCTCGCTGATAACGTTCAGAAAATCCAATCGATTTGCACCGTTTGTGGAAGTCCGGCCACAAGGAGCCAGCGCTTGAACGACTCTACTGACACAGTGCTCTTGGGCGAGACAGAAGCGTATGAAGCTCGCTGTCGGGCCCACTACTTTCTTGAAGAAGAGCAGGAGCAAGAGCGCCTTCCCATCGAAGAGGAAGTTCAAAGCCTAATCAACTAGCTCAAGGCCCAAATTGCCCTTTATTTTTGGGCCATAAGACCGTATCTTAGTACACTCAAAAGGAAGGTTTTATGGAAGCTATGGCCCCAGA
The DNA here is from genome assembly GCA_963747475.1 of uncultured Bacteriovoracaceae bacterium. Lineage (GTDB taxonomy): Bacteria > Bdellovibrionota > Bacteriovoracia > Bacteriovoracales > Bacteriovoracaceae > UBA845. The sequence goes on along the minus strand of CAVVFE010000013.1, from coordinate 103,786 downwards.
AGTTTATATCTCGGAAGAAGACATTTCTCTACGCATTGACGCTCTCGCTAAGGCGATCAATGAAGAATATCAAGGTCAGGAAGTGACGGTCATTTGCGTTCTTAAGGGCGCATTTATGTTCTGCTCCGATCTTATGAAAAAAATTAATCTTCCTTTAAAGCTCGACTTTATGTCGCTTTCTTCCTACGGAGAAGGGACCACAAGCTCAGGCAACGTCAGAATTGAAATGGACCTCGCTTCAGCAATCAAAGGGCAAAATGTGATCGTTGTCGAGGACATCGTCGACACTGGGCTTACTTGCAAGACCCTTATGGCGATGCTTGAAGCAAGAGGCCCAAAGTCCCTTAAATTGGCTTCGCTTCTATTTAAGCCTTCCCGCAATAAACACCAGGTCAATATCGACTATCTTGGCTTTGAGATTGAAGACAAGTTTGTGATTGGCTACGGGCTCGATTACGCCGGCAGATACCGCGAGCTTCCTTATATTGGTGTTCTCAATGCGGGTAACTAAAGAGGGAAGCGTAAGGGTCGACCTGGTCGGAGGCACACTCGATCTAGAGCCAATAAATTTGATTCTGCCTAATGTGGTCACCCTCAACGTGGCCACAAGTTTAAAGGCCAAAGTTGAGCTTGAGAAAATCAATGCTGACACCCTGGAAATCATTTCCAAAGACTATAAGAGATCCTACTCCTTTGAGCCCTCTGACTTTAATCAAGAAAATCTCTACTCTGGAAACTTTTTTAAAGAGATGACTTTTATCTGCCAAATTTTGGACTTATTCGGTCTTCATTCTGGAGTTAGGCTTACGCTTTCTAGCGGGGCCCCAGCTGGTTCTGGGCTTGGCGGCTCGAGCGCTATGGGCGTGACGCTTTATTCCGCCCTAAGTGAATTTTGCGATCAGAAACTTGATGTTCAAGAGGCCGTGGCCCGAGTGAAGGGCACAGAGGGAAGGATTCTTAATCAAGGCGTTCCTGGCTATCAGGACTATTTTCCTGCCCTGGTGGGAGGCGTGCTAAGCATTAAAGGTCTCGCGGGGAAGCTTGAATACGAGCAGCTCTATTCTCCAGAGCTCAAGAATTTTTTAGAGTCACATTTGACGCTCGTTTATTCCGGGCTCAGCCGCGATTCAGGAATCAATAATTGGGACGTTTATAAAAAGTTCTTTGATAAAGACAAAAAAATTAGAGCTGGCATGAATGAGATAGCCCGCATAAGCTATGAGGCCTATAAGGCCATTAAAGCAAAAGACTTTGAGGCCCTTCTGGTTCTCATTGGAAAAGAGGGAGAGTCAAGAAAGGCCTTGGCGCCAAATATTGTGCCGCCTGAAGTAGACGAACTCTTTTCTAAGCTATCTAAAGACTTTTCAAACCTCGGCCTAAAAATGTGCGGGGCCGGAGGGGGAGGCTGTTTTATACTCGCCCATAGGGCCGAAGACAAGCAAGCTCTGCGCCAAGCAATTGGCCATACAAGCATGGAAGTTCTGGATTTTTGCGTTGATCGGCCGATACAATAGCTCTAGATGGAAGATCCAAAATCAAAATCCATTGCGGGCATGTCCCTTGGAGGAGGAAGAAGGGAGAACTTCTTTTTTTGCCTTCTTGAATTCTATCCTGAAAGAGATCGCTGGTTTCTCACGTCTTTAAAACAAGTGAGAGACGAAGAGGAGATGGACCGCGACGAGGCCATCACTTCTTGGGTGGACAATTATCGTCTTCACCGACTTGTGGTCGACTTCCCTTTAACAAAGCCCATGTGTGAGTCTTGCCAGCTTGAGTGTCCTGGAGCTATGAACTGCGCCCACCCTGTCGTCAAAAACGTGCGAGAGGAAATGAGCGAGCTGCTTTCGACAGACTTCGAGCTAAGCCAGGAAAATCCAAAAAGATACGAACAGGAAAGAAACGAAGACGACCTTATCGCTCACGGCAAGAGCGAGTTTGATAAAGAGACACATCACCATATACTGTCAAAGTCCTTTAAGCGAAAATTGAAAAAAGGATTTTTGCCTTATTGGAATCGGCCAGTGGACTTTTGGGTCTGGAAAAATTATTACGATCAGATCCTCAACCTATTTAACATAAGCTACGACTCCTTTGGAAATGTTTCAGTCATGCTTATGAACCGATTCCACTATCTTCGAAGACACCTTCCAAAAGACCTCAGCATGTATGAGTCAAACGCAAAGGTCGTTCTTATCGAGCTCCACCGCTCGGGCATTGTGACTAAAAAAAACCTGCGCGAGCTAGATGATCTCGACCTGGCGCCGCTGGCCCGGGTGCAAATCGCTAAGGCAGTAGAAAAAAAGTTGGGCGTGTTTATCTATGAAAAAGATTTGGAGATGATTGCGAAGAACCTAAAGGCCTTTGACTCGTTTCTTTTGGCGCTCGCCGGCCGTAGTCTCCTGATTGACCAAACCAGAAAGGTGCCGACCTTTGGAGCGGGAGAGGACCCGATGTTTGTTGCTCCCATTTTCGGAATAAGGTGCCAGGAGACTTATCCTTTTTTCTCCTGCTTTCGAAAGAAGCGTATCCCCATGAAGACAAATACATAAATAAGAAAAGTGCCAAGCATCGCAAGGCCCCAGCCTGGATGCTCTCCAAAAAGGCCTGGCAGCTCAAAACCGGTGAGAATCGCCCCTGTTAGCGCGTATCCATTGAGATACTTGGAGGCCCACTTGCTGCCTCGAGAAAATTTATAATAGACAAGAATGTGGTAAATCAGAAAGCCTAAAAAGAGAAAAGACATTGAGTCGATCATCACTTTTCTAAGCTCTTCCAAATAGAGGCGATTAAAGTTCGAGGGAGGAACGCCCATCACTGAGTATAAGTTTTGAATATAGCTGATCGTTATCTTTTGAGGCATAAACCAGAGATTAACGTAGGAGATATTGGCCACATCACTTATAAAGGCAAGAATCGCTCCTTGAGCCAAGAATTTGTTTTTGCCAGATTTCTTATAATAGTCATTGAGAAACTTCATGACACTTATTATCATATTCTTAAAGCAATGAGTAAAGGAGCATGGATGAACTTCGACGCAGTATGGGTCATTGCGGCCGCAATTGTGAATTTCTCCCTTGGCGGCATTTGGTACGCCGCTTTCGGAAAACAATGGGCGAAGGCCTGGAATATTAATATAAAAAAGGGAAGGGCCCAGGACGCTATTCCTTACTTAATCGCCTTTATTGGCTCTCTTTGGGCCAGTTATGGTCTTTTTCTTATCTGCAAGCATATTCAGCCCAAAGACGTTATTGAAGAGCTCACAATTGCTGTGGGCTGCTGGCTCTTTATTCTTGTGGGGCTGGGAGCGAAGCATTACTCTTTTGCTCGCGTGAACGGCAGGGCCTTTGCCATCGACTATGGCCTTGACCTTGTAGGCCTCATCATCATGACGATGATGGTGTGGTAAGGCCCACGCCTATTCCTTACGCTTTATAGCTTAGCTCTGAGGAAGGGAACTCCCAAGTGTAAAAGCCGCCCTCTTTGGCGAAGATTTTTACCTTATAAAGAGAAAGAGGGACACCGCCAAGGCGCCTCATCTTTTCACTCCACTTCTGAATTTCTTCGTTTAGCTTGACCTGGTAAAATTCGGCCTCTTTAGGATTTCTCTTATTGTATTCGATATGGCCTGAGTAGCCGTTGATTTTATTTTTCGCTTTTTGGGTCACAATATGAAGCATATTGATCAGCTCATAGGCCTCGTCCTCGCTGAACTTTCTGTTCTTGTCCAAATGAAAGATATTAACCAATTCGCCGTTTTCGTTATTCATAATGTCCCTGTCTCAGTTTTCTGTCGACCTCTTTAGCTTTAGTCGACTCTCTCTTATCATGGAGCTTCTTGCCTTTGGCAAGAGCTATTTCTAGTTTCACCTTCCCGGCCTTGAAGTAGAGCTTCGTGGGCACCAGGGTCTGGCCTTTGATGGCCAGAGCTTTTTTTAATGCTGTCTATCTCATGACGGTTAAGCAGCAGCTTTCTTTTTCTCGTTTCACTGTGATTGGCGATGTTGCCAAACTCATAGGGCGGAATCGTTAGCTGATGAATCCAGACCTCGTCATTTTTGTCCACAGCGCAGTAGCTCTCAGTCATAGAGCATTTTCCGCCTCTAAGGCTCTTCACTTCAGTGCCCTGCAGGGCGAGGCCGGCCTCATACTTGTCTTCTAAGAAGTAATCAAAGCTCGCTCTTTTATTCTTAGCGATGATCTTAATGGCCATCTCTCTCCAATTCTCTTATAGGCCCCAACTCAGGCCAAAACTGATGCTTGTCACGTTACCGCCTATCTTATAACTCGGGGAGCCGATTTTGTCACCGTCCTCGCCGTTTTCTCGAGGCCCTGTCTTATTTACCGTCTTTTCAAGTAGTTGTTGGTATTGTGCGGCGAGTTGCAGCTCAAACTTTTCACCTTTGAAATCAAAAGGAACCATGGCGCCTAGAGAGGCCAGGACCGCGTCTGTGTCGATTTGGTTGCCAGGTCTCTCGTCATGAAGCTTTAGAGGACTTGGCCTATAGGCAAGACCTGTTTGGAGGGAAAAGCTCTCGAACCTCTTCTCAAGCCCGATTCTTGGGACCCAGACATTGCGCAAGCTGAAGTTCGTGGCGTCGCCGGACGAGACGAGAATGCCTCCCTCGTTTTCGAGCTTGAGCTGAGGGCTCTCATAACCACTCCAGTCTTGATACTCAAGAGAGGCGAAAAGGCTTAGGGAGCTTATGTCTTCTCTATGGGAGAGGCGATAAACTCGCGGGTCATAATAAAGCATGGAGCTTGCTGCGAGATTATAGGCAAGAGAAGAGGAGCCAAGAGGAGTAACACCTGAGACTTTGTTTTCTAGCTTTGATTTTGACTCGTCTTGAAAGGCGAAAAAGCTTTTTGAGCCCTTGTTCCAATTCTTTGTGAGGGAGAATTGAAAGGAGAAGGTGGGAGAGGCGTCAAAGCCTAGTTTGCCTGAACTCGGATAATCTGAACCGGAGTCGTTTGCGACCACGTAAGTTTCGCCCTTAGAGCGTATGCCGCTCATAGCGCCTAGGGAGAGGCCCCATGTTTCTCCAATTGGCTGGATATAATTCACATGAAATATAGTTCTTAAAAAGCGATTTCTATAGAGCGAGTATTCGGGGCGGTAAGGATCTCCCGTGCCGGCCTCGAGGATTTTATTCATGGGCAGAAAGACGCTGAGACCTAATTTAGACTTATTGAAGTTTAAAAAAGGAAAGACCGCGTGAAGGGACAAGATCTCTTGGTCTTCGTAGTCAACGGAGGCGTCCCCAAACTTCTCTGGATCGTCAGGATTGGAGTTCACGGGGCTTGAAACGAGGACATTATTAATTCCTTTAAAGTTAAAGGAAAGACGACTTAGCCCGAGAGAAAAAGAGCTCGCTTCAGCAAAGGCGAGAGTTGATCCAGCCTGATAATTAGAACAAGCGCTGTCAAAGCTCGCGATGCCCGCGATCGCCTGAGATTCGGGACAAGGGCCAAAGACCTCGCCGATAGAGGCCATGGACTGAGCGCTAAGTATAAGTAAAGAGAGGCCCCATAGTTTTAACATAGGGGCGCATTCTTATGGATTCAGCGCTATTAGACAAGTAATTTAAGCGGAGTATTGAAGATAAAGGTCCATGACTTGATTTTGCTCAAGCGCTTCCGCTCTTGTCCTTAAATCAAAGCCTTGCTCCTCAAGCTTTTTTGCGAGGTCTTTGCCCTCAGGCCAAGACCTTAGAACGGAGCCGATCTGCTTTCTTTTAAAGCTAAAGAGCTTTCTTAAAAACGCCTCATAGGCCTTGAACTCTGCAAGGGGCACCAGAGGCTCTTTTCTCTTATAGCCGACAACAATAGAGTCCACTTTTGGCGGCGGAAGAAAAGCTCCTGGAGAGACCTTCGTTATCGACCTTGAAGCAAAGAAAGCGCTGGAGAGCATGAGAAGGCTGTTCATTTGATTTTTAACGCCCTCTCTTTGCACTGTCTTTTCGCCCACTTCTTTTTGATACATTAACGTCATGGCAGAGATTTCAGGCACGCGACAAAAGCCAGCGAAGAGCTGGCTTGAGACGTTATAAGGAAGATTGCTCACAAGCCATATTTTTTTGTCTTTGAGGTTCTTGTCTTCCAGAAACTTTTCCCAATCAAATTGCATGGCGTCCTGAAAAAAGATCTCTTCCACATTGGAAAGTTGAAGCATCTCCTCAAAGCGAGTGTCCATCTCAATTAGGTAAAGCGGCTTTTGAAACTCATTTAGGGGAGTGGTCAAAACACCAGGTCCCGGGCCCACTTCAACAATCGCGTCAAACTCTTCGGGAGCGTCGTCCATTATTTTTTGAATAACTGTTTTGTCTTTAAGAAAGTGCTGGCCTAGATCTTTATTGGCCTTAGGAAGTTTGCCCACGGAAGTCCTTTTTATCAATAAAGCGCCCGCGGGCGTCGAGGCTCAAACATTCAGGAAAGGCCACGGCCTTGTCTTGGTTTAAGCGAGCATAGTTTGCGATCATCGCGCCATTGTCCGCGCAATAAGCTGGGTGCACGAAATGAACGTTTTCAAATTTCTTTTGCAGTCGCTCTCGAATGGCGCTATTGCAGGCGACGCCGCCTCCCACCACAAGAGGAAGCTTTAAAATGCCCGAGAGCTCTTTCGCTTTTTTAAAGGCGTATTTTGTTTTCAGCGCCATTGCTTTCACAATCGCCTCTTGATAAGAAGCGCAGACATCGTAAAACTCTTGAGACTCCTTATCAGAAAGAATCTCTGGATTATTTTCCAAGAACACTCGAAGAGAAGTCTTTAGTCCGGAAAAGCTAAAGCGACAGTCCGCGCTCGATTTAAGTCCCAGGGGAAAATCGTATTTAGTGGGATCGCCCTTTTTAGCGAGCTCATCGATAATTCTTCCCGCAGGATAGCCAAGGCCCAAGAGCTTTCCGCCTTTATCAAAGGCCTCTCCGGCGGCGTCATCAATCGTGCCGCCTAGAACCTTAAACTCGTCTTTTGAATTCACAAGAAAATAGGCGCTATGGCCTCCGCTAATCAGAAGTCCTAGGTAAGGATATTGTATTTTTTCAGTGAGATGGATCGCCTCTAGGTGAGCGTAGAGATGATTCACCGGCAGAATGGGCTTCTTATTATAAAGGGCCAGGGTCTTCGCGGCGTTAAGCCCTGTGAGTAGCGGTCCTAAAAGTCCTGGAAGGGCCGTGACGCCGATAAGATCAATATCTGAATAGGTGAGTCCCGCTTTTTTAAAGCTGCTCTCAATAAGAGGGGCCATTTTTTGCAAATGGTTTCGGGCAGCGATCTCAGGCACGACACCTCCCCATTCAGCTAGGGAGTCTTCTTGGCCAAAGGTGCCATGAGCGAGAATCTCCACGTCACCTGAGCTCTCCCTTAGGATCGCGACAGAAGTGTCATCACAGCTTGTTTCAATGCCAAGAATTAATTTACTCATGAGCTCTTATTTACATTTTAGGGCAGGCAACTGCCTTGATTTTGCGCTCAAGATACTTTTTATTGGGCGTTGTGGCAAGCCCGCTGTCGTCCTTATTATACCACTCAGGAGACTGGTCTGCTGTGTGACAGCTAAGGCACTTATTGGCGTAACCATCTTGCTTGGGTCCGTCCTCCATATTGAAAGGATGCTCGGGATGTTTGGCGTGACAGTTTAGGCACTGAACATTGGAGAAATTGGACTCGACTCCGTGTTTGCTGTCTATTTTGACCCATTTATTGGAAAGCTCTCGGCGCTTCTTTTCTTTGAGCTCCCTCACACTTTCTGGCCCTTTAAAAGTCGCATGCACTTCTTTCCAATAGGCCTCTTTTTTCTTTTCATCAAGGCCTTCGCCTTCCACGATGCCCGCAGTGGTGAGAAAGCCCTCTGGATTTTGATAGCCAAGGCTATGACAACCAATACACTGGGGATTATTAGAGGCCTTGGCCTTGACTAACGTTTGCCAGGCAAGAGAGTGAGCGGTGCCCTGCCAGAATTCAGTCTGGGGCTTATGACATTCATTGCAGCTTAAATATGTTTTAAGTCGATGCTCGGCGGGGCCTTCGCTTGAGAGCTTGCTCTGCTCTTTGGCCTGAATTTTTTCAAGCTCTGACTTGAAGCTTGCGAGCCATGGGGTCATGGGGTTGTCCTCAAGCTTCTTGTCCATAGTCTCGTCCATGGGAACAAGCTGGTAGCTGGCCTTTTTCTCCACATTAAAAGGAAAAGTGATCTCGCCTATATAGTGATTTCTCGAGAGGCCTTGAACAATTTTTGTGTCTTTCACCTCTTCAGGGAAGCGAAGAAAAGACTGAGAGTGAGCTCCAACAATCCAATCAATTTGAGGATACATCTTGGCAAGCTTCTCATCGCTTGCAAGCCCCGCGTGAGTGAGAAGAACAATATGGGCGTCTTTTGCTTTTGAGTCCTTGGAGACTTTGGCCAAAGTCGTCTTGATCGCTTTAGAAAAATTTGTGAGCTCGCTTTTCGCCTCACTTGAAAAAAGCCCTGGCTCTATGGCGCCAATTAGAACGAGTTTGACTCCATTTGACTCAATAAAGGCGTATTCTTTTGCTTTAATTTTAGAATCTTTTTTTAGATTTGCGATCAGAAACTCAAAGTCTGCGCTCTTGGATATTTTTGCTAAATAATCAACGCCAAAAGCGAAGTCTTGATCGCCTGGCACAAAATAGCGAAGGCCTAATTTGTTCTGGGCCTCGACAAGCTTTCCTGCAGTATAACTTATAGAGTCTTTCATTGTGTCCGGCACATTAGGGGAGGGAAAGAGCATATCGCCTGTGTCCACGTATATGACGGGACTCGATTTTTTGGCGTCTCCAAGATAGCCCGCGACTTGAGGCAGTCCTCCCAAAGGAAACTTCCGACACCCACAGGGATGGGTCTCGCCATTAATATTATGAGAGAAGACAAGCTTTAGGCTTTCTGCCCCGCTCACAGGCTCGACTCTTTGATAATAAGACTTGTCGGTCATCTTTATAAATTGATTGCAAGAAGCGAAATAAAAAAGGGCGCCTAGTAAAAGCGCCCCAGAATCTTAATCTTTGTAATCATTTCATCTCTTTTTTAGCGTCACTCGCTTGGGAGGACTTCGGAAATTTATTAATCAGCTCTTGGTAGGTCGCCTTTGCCTCGGCCTTTTTTCCTATCTTATCGAATGACCGGGCGATGTAGATAAGCGCCTTGGGGGCATAAGAGCTATTTGGGTACTTTGTATAAATTTTGCTAAAGTAAGTCATGGCGTTGTCATACTTGCCTTCGCGATAATTGATGTAGCCGAGATTATGCCACACAAGATTTCTTTGAGCGGCGTTGATTTTTCCCTCTTCTAGAACATGCAGGTACGCCTCCTTAGCTTCTTTCATTTTGCTCGCTTCAAATAATTTATTGGCGCTATTATAGGTCGGTCCCTGGATTGAGCTTGCGAGCTTTCCAATAGAGCGGGAGACTTTTCTTGTGTAGGACTTTTGCGCGTCCAGTTCATCGCTCAAAGAGGCGATAAGTTTTTTATTCTGGTGATTTTCTTCAGAGAGAGCTTTAACTTGCGCTTGCAGTTGAGCGATTGACTGAGAGAGAGTTTGTGTCTGCTCTTCAGTGGACTTCTTTTGAAAATGATCAATCTCTTGTATTTGCCCTGTAGTGGAGGCGAGGTTTCCTTGAAGGTCTCTCACTTGCTGAGTGAGCTCGGCGACAAGCCTAGACGATTGCTCAAGCTGAGCGCTCATCTGGTCGACTTTCTTTTCGCGAGCGATGTCCTCGGCCGTCTTAAAACATCCAGTGAGTAATAAAGAGACACTAATAATACTAATTAATGGGCGCATAGATAATTCCTTTTATGAAAGGATTCTACCATATAAAAATAAAGATTTGGAAGAGAGGGAAGAGGAGAGGCGCTCTTATTTATTGGGGGTTTTGAAGAAGTTTTTTTGTGGCCTGGAACTCGGCCTTTTCAGCGAATTTCTGAGAAAGAGTGGCGTAGCTTTTGGCCTTATTAAAGTATTTTCTGCGGTAAGCGGACTTTGCTTTTAGATAGTAGATTTCGGCCTTTCTATAGAGATTGGGAGCGTGAACTTCGGCCTTTGCTTCTTTGGCGGCCAGGAACGCGGCCTGCGCGTAGCTCATTTCCTGCTTCGGGCGCGTGGTGGTGAGACCACACGCCGTAACAGTTACTAAAATGATGGATTTTAATAGAAGACTTTTGAGCATTGAGAGATTATTTCGCAGTGATGACGAAGTTCGCTCTTCTGTTTTGTGACCAAGCTTGCTCATCATGGCCAAAAGCTTTTGGAGTAGTTTTGCCAAAAGAGATAACAGAGATTCTGTTGCCGTCTACGCCTAGAGCGGTAAGGTAGTCTTTAACTGCTCTCGCTCTTCTTTCGCCAAGAGCAAGGTTGTACTGCTCGCCGCCTCTTTCGTCAGCGTGACCTTCAATTTGAATGTCCACATTTTGATTGTTTTTAAGAAACTCAGCGTTTCTTTCGAGGGTATTTCTTGCGGCGGAAGTAAGACGACTTGAATCAAAGTCGAAATAAACAGTAGAAAGTCCACCAGCAGTGTTATCGTCGCTAGTCCCGTTTAGATCGAGTGGGTTAGCGGCGCTGCTGTCATCAACAACACTTTCCGAAGCGCTTCCATCGTCTTTTTTAGCATCAGAGGCGCAGCCAGCAAGGGTTAGAGAGAACATAACAAGTACAATAGACAACATGTTTTTAGAAAGTGCTTTCATCAAAGTTCCTTTTGTTGATTGAAAGATTTTTATTAAGGGTATTTTTTCTTTGTATTATCGCATACCTAGAAAATTTTTGAAGTAAAAAACATTTGGGAAAATTTGGCAGAAGTTGATTTTTTTAAAAAGGTTTTAGTCAGGTTTAAAATGAATCTCTTGAACGAAAAAAACTATAGCATATTTTTCGCGTCGTGTCCTCTGACACCTGTCATTCAAAAAAATGACTGGCCACTTGATTTGCTTTAACGAAATAACTAGTACTTAGCGCTTTTTTGCGTGTCTAAATTTTGTCTAAAAGTTGGCACGGGGCTTGCTACTATAAAGGTGTGTGTGTGTTGGGGTAATAAGAAAAGGATTTTTTTATTACTTCTCCTTATGTCTCTCGAAAAAGCCCGCGTTCTCCCGCGGGCTTTTTTTCTTTTAGCGTATCTGAAAAATTTTTTACCGATATTTATCTTTTGAAATTCAAGGCGAGCGCTTTGGTGTATTTCGCTTTGGAGCAATTTTCTTCCATGACCCTCCATTGAAGGAGGGCCTTATTACTGATGAGGCTTGTTATGGAAGACTTCACACGGGTGTTGATCCTGGTCCTGTTGATCTACGTATTGCTACGTATTTCATTAGACGGGTGAGACTTTAGGGGCGATGTTCACAGCATCGTCCCACCTGTGAAGCATTTAAATCATATCTCAACTCAAAACCCAGAGCAAGAGTCCGAATTGACCTAATTTGAGACTATTTAAATTTGAGGTACTTATATATAAGTCCCGCAAGATAACGCGCCCCTTTCTGGGAGAGATCTTCATATATAGGATTATATTCATAGATGCCAAAGACCTTGCGCTCGGATGGAAAGTCTCGCAGGATCTCGACCCAATGGGAAACAAGCTCTGGATCAAGGCCATCGTGATTCACCGCACTCACCGCACTCATAACAGAACTTGAGAGAGCGTCGCAATCAAGACTTATATAGAGAGCGGTCTTTTCAGTGATATCAAAAGGGCAGTCTTCAAAGATGACGTCCACAAAGTCTGTGGGATCTATAAGATCATGACCGGTCTCTTTGGACCAAATCGTTTGCGCATTGCGCGATAGTTCTGAAAGTGTTTTGTCATTATTAGCGTATTCGTGAATGCCGATTTGTATTAGATGAAAAGGCTTTTTGGCGACTCCATCAAAATCGCGAAAGGGCGTTCCTGAATGGGAGCGATCGTCCACGCGGGTGTCACAATGGGCGTCGAAGTTAATGATCAAAATATTTTCGCAGTCAGTAGAATCAAGCGCCTTTAGTAAGGGAAGAGCATGATCATGGCCTCCGCCAATATGCACTGAGCGGTTAGTGGTCCCTTGAAGAGACTTTTTTATATTTTCAGAACTCTGACTCATGGCCGCATCATAGTCAGAGACTTCGTCTTGGTGATTCGATACAGAAATACTTTTAAATGATTTGCCGTTAAGATGATGCGTCATCTTTTTAAAACAGGCCTCAATGGCCTGGGGCGCAAAGCGGGCGCCGTTTCTGCCGAAGTTTCGGCGAACGCCTATGTCTGAGGGGGACTTGAGAATAAGAAACTCGCCGTCATCTTTAAAGTGAGAGGCGATGCTGTCCTTAAAGCGGTCGTTCATTGGTTTCCTTTGTATTTAACTAGCATTATACTTTAACAATACTATCAAAAAATGGACATTAAATGGACTGGTTTATAATCAAGGAAAATGATCATCAAGGCCCTTTCGAAGAGTCTCTTCTTATAGAGATGAATGAAATGGGAGAGATCACAAGCGATACTCTTGTGTGGAAGGAAGGTCTAAAAGACCCAGGGACATTAAAGGAGCTTATTTTAGAGGCCCCGCCAGAACTTCCTCCTGAAGAGCCAGTTTATAATCCCTATAAAGTCCTAAATAAAGCCAAAGAAGACAGAATCGCGCCACCGCCACCACCTTCGAAGGAAACGAAAAGACCTAAGAAAAAAAGATCAAAGCGCGGACCCATGGCCTTTGTTCTATTTCTTCTTCTGATCCTAGGTGGTCTCGGTGGACTGTATTTCTATTCAAAGACTCTAGAAAATGACTTCGCAAGACCCGCGGGCATGGGAACCTCAGATTACAAAAGACTTCTTGAAGTTGCTAAAGACAAAAGTGATGAAGTGAAGTTCGGCTGGGCCATGGCCAGAGACAAATCAAAGCTTTGGATGGCGGTGAATCTTCCCTATGAAGGAGCGGTGAATATTAAAGTCACAAGCGCTCCTAAGATGATTCTCGCTGATGAGGAGATCGAAGCAAAGGCCAATGGAAAACTTGAAAAGGGGCTTGTTGAGTTTAATGAGTTTCAATTTAATTCGGGGCAGAGGATTGTTGAAGGAAGATATTTAATTGAAGTTCGTTCAGGTGAGTTGAAAGCGCCTCTAATCTATAAAGCCTTTGGGAAAGGGAGCTTTGAGCTGTCTCATCAGGACGTGGCGCTTTTAAGTCTTATGAGTCCTGAGCGCTTTAGCGAGGCGTTGAAAGACTTTACTAAAAAAATCCGAGAATAATGCGAGTCTTTTTTGGGAAGAGCTTGGAGCAGAAGTATCTCACAGTGAAGGCGATCACAAAGAGCATTCGCGAATCTGCCCTTGAGGTCTTTGAGGGCGAAGGAGAGTGGGAAGATAAGGTCCAAGCTTTCGCGCAAAACTATACCCAAAAATATGGAAGCTTCTTCACAAGTTTTGTGATTCAAAACGAAAAGTCCTATGAAGAGCTCGAGCAAAAAGACTTTCCTGATAAAGTCTCTGTTATTTCCTATTACACAAGGCTCAGTCGCATGGCCAAAAGGTTTGGCGGTGAGACCATGAACGCTCTCGATGAAATGCAAAAGCTTTCAGGTAAAAAGCCTGAAGAGAGAGAAGCCGCCAAAGAAGAGATCATGAAAGGCTTTAATCAGATGAATGAAGCGATTGATGAGGCCTTGGGGGAGATTGAAGATCAGAGGAACTAATACCACCGCAGTCTTGTATCTTATTTGTAGTAGTTTCTACTTCGGTGTCTCGCTTAAATGGAGTGGGGCTGAGGCCTATCATAATACCGGGCTCCTCACTTTTCTAAAGTGGGTGATCATCGGGGGCGTCGTTAATTTCAGTTTCTTAACCCCAGTCTTATCTGTTCGCGGATTTAATCGTCTTGTTTTAATTTTATTTATGCCACTCGCTATGACCGTGAATTTAATAGTTTCCTCTAACCCGCAAAATCGCCTTTTCTATGATTTATTGATCGCTGGCGTGGTCTCTCTAGCGGTATATCTTTTCTTCAATGAGGTTTATTCTTATGGCAAATATAATTTCCCTCAAAGACGAAGCTAAGCTAGAGATTTATAACTTGATTGATAAATATATTAGAAGCCTGCCTCGTAATGAGGAAGGGAGTTTCAATGAACTTGTTACCGGGTTTAGTGACAACGATGTAGACGCCCTAAGGCATGCTTATGTAAGTGGGGTATACACAATCGAGTTTAGCGAGGAAACTGCTGAAAAGCTCGGTCGTCTTCAGGAAATAATCTTCTCAGACTCTTCTTCGGCCCATCCACAGAGCGAAAATATGGACTTATGGAATAATGCAATTGGCAGAAAATACGGAAAAAAAGCCAAGGATAGAGCGGGCTTGTTTCTTTTACTTCACAGGGCCCTGAAGAATGGAGAGCTTATAATAGATCCTAATGATTCTAGAAAATATAAAGGCGATAAGGTCATTAAAAGGATTCCAGAGTCTCTTGTGGTTACAATAAAAGAGAAAAGTGGCGGAGAAAACTTCCTTTTTTACGATATAGTTGGAAAAAAGGTTTCCGATCAAAGCATATGCATGGAGAAACAGAGAAAGAGTGGTTTTCTTGCTTTGAAGATCAACTTAAAAATATAAAAGAATGGCACCCTTCTTTCGAGGTTGATCACTTTAGAGATACTAGAACATGGCTAAGAGTAAGAAACGAAGAGATAGAGCTAAAAGATAAAACCACAATCAATGGGGCATTAGGTATTTGGGATCTAACCAGCGGCATTGAAATCCCCTGCCCAAAGTCCTTGAAGTAGGAGAGGACTAAATCCTCTCCACCATTTCCTTAGAACTCACTTGCGGCTTCGCGAGTCCATATCTCCCGCGCTCATCAACTTCAAGCTTTCCGCCCCATGTGTCCATATCGTGCTCAAAGATCATTGTGAGATCATCTTTCATGATTCGCTCGTAGAATTTTTCTTTATAGATGGTGGTGGTTCCAGGCTCTATATCATAGCCCATGACCCAAGGGACATTTACATGATGACTCATTGGCACAAGATCGGCCATGTAGATATGGCCATTGAAAATCGGATGAATCATATAAGGCGTATGGCCAAAGCTTGTGAGGTATTCGATTTTCTCATCGCCGTCTTCGATAATGACTCCACCGTCGCCGTCCAGAAGTTTGAGCTTTCCTTCCTTTGCGTATTCTTCGAGAAGGGGAACAAAGAACTTGGATTGAAAAGAGCCTTGGTCTCTTTGGGTCGGATTTTTTGCGTACTCGTAATGTTTTGCGTGCGTATGAATGGTGGCGTCTGGAAAAATTCTTTTATGCTCTTCCACTCCTTCGCCAAGTCCGCCTACATGATCAAAATGCAAATGGGTGAGGATAATGTCTGTGATGTCACTTGGTTCGAGACCTGCATTTTTTAGGGCGGTGACAAGAGGGGACTTTGGTCCCTTCACATCGAATTGGCCTTCGAATTTTTCGCCGTGATAATCGCCAATACCTGTGTCGATTAGTATCTTTTTTTGCGAGGTTTCAATTAATACAACGCGCAGACTCATATTGATTCGATTGAGCTCATCAGGTTTGATTTTTCGCTCCCACAGGGGTCTAGGAATGATTCCAAACATGGCTCCGCCATCGAGCTTAAATGTGGCAGGGTGTAATAAACTGACTTTCATAAATACCTCTATATATATGTCCCTCTATAATAGGGAAAATGCTCCGCTTCTTCCAATATTGTCTGTTGCCCATTGGCCAAAAATACCTATAATCTAGGCTAAGTTAACAAAAGTTTAGATACTACGCATCAAGTTAGGTGGGTATCTCGATATTTGATTCTGAAAGAAATCTAAAAAAGATTTAAGCATATCAAGGAGAATCTATGAACGTGCATGAGTATCAGGCCAAAGACCTGATGAGAGAGTTCGACATTTCTGTGTTGAACGGCGGAGTCGCTAAGACGCCTGATGAAGCGGTGAAAGTCGCTGAGAAATTAGGCGGAAGTGTTTGGGTCGTTAAGGCGCAAATTCACGCTGGCGGACGAGGCAAAGGCGGAGGCGTTAAGCTTGCGAAGTCTTTGGAAGAAGTGAAAACTCACGCAAATGACATTCTCGGAATGACTCTTGTCACTCCTCAAACTGGGCCTGAAGGCAAGCTTGTAAACCAAGTTTTGATTGAGCAAGGCTGCGACATCGATCACGAGTATTATGTTGGTATCGTTCTAGACCGTAACACTAGTCGTGTGACCATGATGGCCTCTGTTGAGGGCGGGATGGAAATTGAGGAAGTCGCAAAAACGAATCCTGAAAAAATCATCAAAGTCGGAATCGATCCCGCTGTTGGCTTCACTCCGTTTATCGGAAGAAAGCTTGGTTTTGGCATTGGTCTTAAAGGGGACACGCTTAAAAAAGCGACTAAGTTCTTTAAAGGTCTATACGACATGTATATGGCAAAAGACTGCTCAATTGCTGAGATCAACCCGCTTGTCACAACTAAAGCAGGTGACGTTATAGCGCTTGATGCTAAGTTGAACTTTGATGACAACGCTCTTTTTAGACACCAAGACATCGATGCGATGAGAGACATCACTGAGGAAAGCGAGCAAGAGCTTGAGGCCGGAAAGTATGGCCTTTCTTATATCTCTCTAGACGGAAATATTGGTTGTCTCGTGAACGGCGCGGGCCTTGCGATGGGAACTCTTGATATTTTGAAAATCTATGGCGGCGAGCCGGCAAACTTCCTTGATGTTGGGGGCGGGGCCACTAAAGAGACTGTCCAAAAAGCTTTCAGCATTATTCTTGAGGACTCAAATGTCAGCGCTATCCTCGTCAATATTTTTGGCGGGATCATGAAGTGTGACATTATCGCTGAAGGCGTTGTTGCTGCCGCTAAGGAGCTTGAGCTTAAAGTTCCTCTAGTTGTTAGGCTTGAAGGCACAAACGTGAGCATGGGCAAGAAGATTCTTAACGAATCAGGTCTAGCGATCACATCGGCGGACGATTTGGCGGACGCTGCTAAGAAAGCAGTTGAAGCGGCGAAAGGAGACAAGTAATGGCGATTTTAATTAATAGAGACACAAAACTAATCACTGTTGGTGTGACTGGAAAGCAAGGCACTTTTCACACGCTTCAATCAAGAGATTATGGAACTAATGTGGTGGGCGGTGTTACACCTGGAAAAGGCGGCATGACTCACGAAGGAATTCCTGTATTTAACACTGTTAAAGAATGTGTTGAGACCACTGACGCAAACGCGGCGATGATCTTTGTTCCGCCTCCGTTTGCCGCTGATTCGATTCTTGAGTGTATCGATGCTGGCCTGCCACTTGTCATCGCGATCACTGAAGGGATTCCCATTAACGATATGGTAAAAGTGAAGGCCGCTCTTCGCGGATCGAACACAAGACTAATTGGACCAAACTGCCCAGGTGTCATCACTCCAGGCGAGTGTAAGATCGGGATTATGCCAGGCCATATCCATATGCCAGGCAAAGTAGGCGTTATTTCTCGTTCAGGAACTCTTACTTATGAAGCTGTTTACCAGCTGACTCAAAGAGAGATCGGCCAATCAACTTGTGTTGGGATTGGCGGTGACCCAGTGAATGGAACAAACTTTATCGACTGCCTTGAGCTTTTTGAGAAAGACCCTGACACTGACGCTGTGATCATGATCGGCGAAATTGGCGGATCTGCTGAAACTGACGCAGGGAAGTGGATCAAAGAAAATATGTCTAAGCCCGTGGTTTCATTCATCGCAGGCGCAAGTGCACCGAAAGGAAAGCGTATGGGCCACGCGGGAGCGATTATCTCTGGCGAGGACGACTCCGCTGAAGCGAAGTTTAAGGTGCTTGAAGAGTGCGGCGTCACAATCGCTAGAAGCCCAGCAGAGCTTGGAGAAAAGGTTGCCGAAGTCCTTAAATAGGGGTACAAAGGCGCATATTTAATTTTACAGGAGAATACATATGGCAAACGAAAAAACGTTTTCAATCATTAAGCCAAACGCAACTTTGGACAATAACATCGGCAATATCATCTCAATCTTTGAGAAGAACGACCTAAGAATCGCTGCCGCTAAGTTCACTCAGCTTTCCAAAGAAAAAGCTGAAGGATTCTACATCGAGCACAAAGACAGACCGTTCTTTGGCGAGCTTGTTGACTTCATGACTTCTGGTCCAGTAATGCTTATGGTGCTTGAAGGCGAAAACGCTGTAATGAAGAACAGAGAAATTATGGGCGCGACTAACCCGTCTGAGGCCGCTGAAGGAACAATTAGAAAGCTTTACGCTAAGTCGATCGGCGAAAACGCTGTTCACGGATCTGACTCTGCTCAGTCTGCTGAAAGAGAAATCTCTTACTTTTTTGAGAAGAACGAGATCGTCGATAGGTTCTAAAGAGAGATTCTAATTTAAGCTATTTAAATTTAGATATGAGAAGGCCCGATTTTGTGATCGGGCCTTTTTTTTACATTGGGTCAAACTCAAGAGGTCGCCCGTCTTTTGTTTGGCAAAGAAACTTATGGCAGTCGCATTGAATAACTTTATGCCCTTCGTCCCTACACTTTGAAGCGAAACGATCTTCAATTGAGAAGATTTCCGTGCACACCTTGTCTCCGCTTATCGGCTCACAAGTCGCTTTATTGCCTTCAATATCAAACGCCAGATTTTTCTTTTCCTTTTTTACTCCGTTCACCGTTTCGTTTTCGCCCTTGGATTCCAGGTCAGTTAGTTGTTCTGACTCAGACTCTGGTGAGTCGGTGACGGAATCAGCGCTTTTTTGAGCGTTACAGCTCATGCCGAGTAATAAACTAAATAGAATTGTTGTTTTAAGTAGTGCTTTCATAAACTCATTGTCCATTTTTTGGTCAATATCTGGCAAGCCTTCCGAATTAGACGAAAAATAGGCATATCGACCAATAAAATCGGTCATTTGAAAAGGCGCAGGGGTATACCAAGAAAGGTGGTTTCAATGATAGGGGTGTCTGTAAGATTTACAATCGAATTGAGAAAGTGTGCTCGGCGCGTTATAAATAAATTGAGATTATGGATTAACCCAAGGAAAAGTATGTTTGAACTAGGAAGTTATGTAGTTTGCCCAGGCCATGGCGTCGGCCAAATTACCAACACCGAAACCAAAGATCTTGGTGGCATGGAGAAGTCTTTCTATATTATAAAGATTATTTCCAATGGAATGACCATCATGGTGCCCACAGACAATAAAGAGGGCGTTAGGGAGCTCGTAACAAGCAATGAGATCAAAGAAGTTTTCACTCTGCTCAATAATCACGATGTTAAGGTCGATAACTCCACTTGGAATCGCCGCCATCGCGAATATTTGGCAAAGGTCAAGACAGGCTCTCTACTGGAAATTGCCGATGTGCTTAGGTCTTTGTTCCTACTTAAGACCTCCAAGAAGCTCTCCTTTGGCGAGAGAAAAATGATGGACCAGTGCAAGGAGCTTATTTCAAAAGAAATCGCGATTTCGACTGGCAATCCAGAAAACGAGATCATCACAAAAATCGATTCTTGCTTCGACGATTAAAATCCACTTTGACAAATCTTAATACTAAAGGCCCACCATCGTGGGCCTTTTTAGTTTCGGCTTTCCAAAAGTCTTCTGCTTGGGTATATACCTAATATTACATAAGTTAAGATTAGGAGATCGAAAACATGTCATCCCCAATTCGCGTGAGATTTGCGCCAAGCCCAACAGGCTATCTTCATATTGGTGGAGCGAGAACCGCTCTTTATAATTACCTTTTTGCCAAGGCCAACGGGGGCAAATTCATCGTTCGCGTGGAGGACACGGACCTCGAAAGAAGCACGAAAGAATTTGAGCAGAGCCAGCTCGCCGATCTTAAGTGGATGGGAATTGATTATGATATCGGACCAGGAAAAGAGGACGAGTTGGGACCATATCGCCAATCAGAAAGGCTTGAGATTTATAAAAAAGAGGCCCATAAGCTTTTAAATGAAGGCAAGGCCTTTTATGATTTTTGCTCAGAAGAAGAGCTGGAGGAGATGAGAGAAAAGGCCCAGGCCGAAGGTTCGCCGGCCTACACAGGCAAGTGGAGAGATAAAGAGCACTGGGACGAAGCTAAAAAGAGAGTCGAGGCCGGGGAGAAGGCCCCCATTCGTTTTCTCGCTCCTGAAAAAGACTATAGTTTTAAAGACAGAGTAAGAGGGGAAGTCAAATTTCCTGCGGGCATGGTCGGAGACTTTGTCATTCTTCGCTCAAATGGGATGCCTGTTTATAATTTTTGCAACGTCGTAGACGATAACATGCACAAGATCACTCATGTCATTCGTGGAGAAGATCATGTGAATAATACCTTAAGACAGCTTATGATATATGAGGCCCTGGGCGCGGAAGCTCCAGAGTTTGCCCATGTGTCTCTTTTGATTGGTCACGACCGCCAAAAACTTTCTAAAAGGCATGGCGCCACTTCAGTAACGCTTTACAGGGAGGAGAGCTATCTTCCTCAAGCTTTGTCAAACTATCTCTGCCTTCTTGGATGGTCCCACCCTGAAGAGAAAGACGTGTTCACTATGGAAGAGCTTTATGAGGTCTTTAATCTTGATCGCTTTTCTAAGTCTCACGCCATTTATGACATCGAAAAACTTAAATACATTAATGGACAGCATTTGAGGGCCAAAGACGACAAGACTATCGCCCATGAGCTTGAAGGTCATATTTCTCATGGACATTTTTTTCATAAACAAAGCGAGCAGTGGCAGGAAACGGCAGTGTCTCTTTTGAAGGAAAAAGTCACCTTATACTCCGGATTTGAAACGCTGATTGACGAGGCGATCCTCGCTGAAAAAGTCGAGCTAAGTAATGAGGCCAAGGAGGCGCTTTCCTGGGAGACGACTCCGCAAATTCTATCTTATCTAAATGAAAGGCTTGCTGACAAAGATCAAGGATTTGTTGAGGCGAGCGAGCTGGCCGAGTGGATGGATTATTGTAAAAAGGAGCTGAAGATCAAAGGTAAGCCGCTCTTTATGGGATTTAGAGTCGCTTTGACCGGACAAAACCATGGACCTGATCTAAAGGTGCTTATTCCTTTGACTCCTGTCCATACGCTTAAAAAGCGCATGGAAAAGATTAAAGCATAAAAGAGAATCGTTTTCACTTATAGAGAGAGAAGGACTGAAATGATTGAAATGGAAAAAGGCGTTCCAACTGACGAAAAAGAGCACCGAAACTTTATTGAAAATATCGTCGCTGAAGACCTAAAAAGTGGAAAGCATGATGGTTGGGTGATTACTCGCTTTCCTCCAGAGCCAAATGGCTATCTTCACCTTGGACACACGAAGTCTATTTGCTTAAATTTCGGGCTGGCCCGCGATAATAAAAAGACCAAAGTTCATCTTCGCTTCGACGACACCAATCCTCTAAAAGAGAGCTCCGAGTATGTTGAGGCGATCAAAAAAGACGTGGAGTGGCTTGGCTTTAAATGGGACGATCTGCACTTTTCCTCCGACTACTTTGACAAGCTTTATGGCTTTGCCGTTGAGTTGATTGAAAAGGGACTTGCTTACGTGGACAGCCAGACAGGCGATGAAATCGCCGAGCAGAGAGGGACTTTTGAGACTCCTGGCAAGAACTCGCCTCATAGAGACAGAACCGTTGAGGAAAACCTCAAGCTTTTTGAGGAAATGAAAGAAGGCAAATGCCAAGACGGGGAGCGCGTGCTTCGCGCAAAAATTGACATGGCCTCAGGCAATATGTGTATGCGCGATCCCATACTTTATAGAGTCCGGCACGTGGAGCATCACCGCACAGGGGACAAATGGAAAATATACCCCATGTATGACTTCACTCATGGGCTAAGTGATTCCATTGAGCATATCACTCACTCGCTTTGCACGCTTGAGTTTCAAGACAATAGGCCTCTTTATGACTGGTTTGTGCAAAACGTTTCCAGCCCATCGAGCCCAAGGCAAATTGAGTTCGCAAAGCTCAACCTCGACTACACTCTGATGAGCAAAAGAAAGCTCCTTCAACTTGTTGAGTCTGGAAAGGTCGAAGGCTGGGACGATCCGCGCATGGCGACCATATCAGGAGTAAGAAGAAGGGGGTACCCCGCCCGCGCCATTCGCAAATTCAATGAAATGGTGGGAGTAGGCAAGCAAGAGACTGTCATCGAGCTCTCAATCCTTGAGGAAAAAGTTCGTGAAGAGCTCAATGCCACCACCAAAAGATGTCTTGGCGTTCTTGATCCGATAAAAGTGACCATCACAAATTGGGAAGGGAACGATCAAGAGATAGACGCTCCTTTTCACCCGAAAGATGAAAGCTTTGGCTCTAGAAAAATCAATTTTGGAAAAGAGCTCTATATTGATCGCTCTGATTTCTTGGAAGATCCTCCAAGTCCCAAAAAATGGTTTAGACTCGGCCCAGGCAGGTCAGCGAGGCTTCGTTATGGCTACGTAATCACTTGTGACGAGTTTATTAAAGACGATTCGGGAAAGGTGGTCGAGCTTAAATGCCACTATCACCCAGATAGCTTTGGCGGTCAGACGCCCGAGGGAATGAAGAAGGTCAAAGGCATTATTCATTGGGTGAACGCAAAAGACGCTAAAGACGTTGAAGTGAGGCTATACGATAGGCTTTTTAAGACAGAAAATCCTTCCGCAAGCGAAGACTTCATGAGCGAGATGAATCCCGACTCTCTTAAAGTTGTCACCGCGAAAGTTGAGCCGTTTCTTGCCAAGGCCAAAGCGGGAGATCAATTTCAGTTTGAAAGAATGGGATATTTCACTGCCGACACTAAGCTTTCAAAAGAAGGGGCGCCTGTTTTTAATAGGACGGTGACCTTAAAAGACGGCTGGGCAAAAAAACAAAAATAAACAATAAAAAGGGCGAGGTCCTAACTCCTCGCCCTTATTCTTTTCGCAGAACCGCCGCATTTCGGGCGGAAAGACGAAACTTTACCCTAAAATCCATAGACCCATCATAAAGGCCAGAAGGCCCAGTGCCTAAACAAAGCATGCTCATGGCCGTAAATTCAATGGGTTAATCCCTATAGAGCCTTTCGGTACATCTTAAGGAAAATTTAGGGATGGCATGTATTTTTGGCAAACAAAGGGGCCGACAGCGCCGGCCCCGTTTCATTCAGTTATTATTCTCTTGAGAGCTCCACCAAGGTGTTCACCACATTGATCAGAGGCTGAGGCCTGTTGACCTGGAACTCGCAAGGCACTTCAATGATTTCATCAGTGCTCTCATTTACGACTTCACATTTTTCATTCCAGCCCATGGCATGCGTCTGCTTGTACATAAAACTGTGAGTTCCATAGGCGGCATTTTTCCAGTCGCTTGGCGGAAGGGAAGATTTGTCAGTCCATTCGCTTAGCTGGAACTCGTTGAAGTAGCCAGTCTTTTTCCAGTGACGTGTGATGACCCAAAAGAAGTCAGGCTGAGTTCTGTCTGCCCCAATATTTAAAAAGTTTTTTCCAACTTCCGTCGATCTCCACTGACCACCGACGATATTTCCTTCGTTGTCGAGCTCCAGATCATACAGCATTTCCACTTCCTTTAGGTCGTCCATTAAAGGAGAATCGAACTCTTCTCTATGAGGACGGGCCCGAGTTCAAGTAGACCATTTTCGTTTTGACGCCGACGATAAAGGCCGCCTTTGGGCTTCTAAACTTAAAGAATTGGTCATCGCGGTCAATTCTCGTTATCGCTTGCTCCAGTGGAGCGTACTCGCCAGTGGTAGGATGGAAAAACTCCATTGAGTAGGACGTCATCGGATGGTTATCCACAGCGGCCTTGACCTTTCTCTCAACAACAAAGCTTCTGCCTTGCTTGCCCAGGATATTAACGAGCCCCATATGCCAAATGGCCGGGTGAACGCCCACGCATCTTGGCTCAAGCTTCTTGGAGTAGTAATCGGGACTCGCGTCGTAAAAGCGGCCCCACTCGTCCTTTTCAGGCGACTTGTCATTGCACCTAGGGCCTTGCATAATGACCCCGCCGGAGATCTTTTTCTCTCCGGACTTCTCATCTTCCCATTCGTATTTGGAGTCCTGGATGAGAGAGTTTGCCCAAAGAAGAGAGGCGAGGCCCTTAATATCGTCAGGATAGAACTTGAGTTTTTTCCCGTTTGGGAGATTGAATGCCACGACGTGGAGCGGACGTGGCACAATTCCCGCGGCCGTTGACCAGCCATGGCAGATGCCTTCCCATAAGGCCATTAGGCTGTTCTTTTTCTTTAAGACATAATTATCTTGATCTTCCACGGCCCTTTCAATGGCCATTGGAAGAGCTTCTTGGAATGTGATGGCCCGGCCATTTTCGACCATTTGAAGCGCCATATTTTCCGCCAGGCCTCCACGGTTTTCGATGGCAAATGGCAAGGCCTCCTCAATAGAGTCGTAAACGCCATTAGAGACCATGGCCTGAGCTTGCTCCAAGGCGCGGCCTCCAACTTTATCAAGCATGGTAAGAAAGCCATGCTCTTTTTTAGAGCCCCAGGCCTGCATGTACTTACGTAGCCTGTTGGTAAGGTCAAACGTCTCGTCTCCAAGAAGAATATCGTATTTTTCAGAAGGAGCGAGCGTGTCGAGCTCATCTTGATCAAGTTGATAGATGTAAGGATGAACCTTGTAGGTCCTTTTAGTAAGACGCTTATAATTGCTTGTCCAGGACAGTTCGTAGGCCGGACGATGAAGTTGAAGTCCTTCAGCGTAAGGGTCCGCAATAAGCCCTTTATTCAGAGGCCAATAAGTGGACGTCCATGGCTGGTTCTTTGTTTTGCCGTTTTCAAGACCCGCCTCGACCATGTCATAGATATTGCGCTCGAAGTTAGGGTCTTCGGAGATTCTTTGCACTCTTTCATAAATGTATTGAGAGTCAAAAGGCACAAAGGGATAAATCTCAGGGTACTTGCCCATCTCGGGGTCCGCAAAGGCGGCAGTGGCAGCTGTAACGCCAACACTAACAACTAATGTCTTGAGAAAAAGATTGTTCATCTTCATGTCTCGGTTCTCCTTTCCTAATTGAACCCTGCGTTTATAACGCCTGATGACGCGTCATGCAAAGAATTGATGCGCAGTTGAAAAATTTATCATATTTACTGTCACGAATGATCCAAGTGTTTGAATTTACATGCTTTATAGGCCATCATTCATTTCAACGAGTTTTCAGATAGTTGCGTTCATGTGAGGATGAAAAGAATACAATAGGGGTTTATATGAAAATGATTGTCCTGCTCTTTTTAGGCATTTTGAGCTTCGCCTCACTTGCTGACACTACTGAGACAAGAAGCCTTTGGTTCGATGGTTCTCAAACAATGGACAGCGTAAATATGTCCACCGAGAAAACCAGGACCGAGTATAGAAACGTGCAAGTGCGAGACACTTGCTACCGCACAGAGTATCGCATGAGATGCCACCAACAACCTAGGCGCTGCCGTAGGGTGTGCGATAACCGAGGGCGCAATTGCAGACGCAGCTGCTCTCAAGGAAGAAGAATCTGTAGAAATAGGCCAGTGCAAGTTCCTTACCGATGCACAAGAACAATAAGGCAATCTTATGAGGTTTTGGACTATTATGTGAACACCATTTTTGAGCTCAATTACAAATTAAATAATGGGAGCTCGGCGAGGGAAGAGTTTATCGCAAAGGTCACAGGCTCCAATGGCGAGCTTTCCCTTGATGACTCCGGCGCATATCTCGTGCTCGTCACAGACGAGAAGAAGGAGGCAAGAAGAGAGGGAGAGACTCTTAATCAAACTCTAAGCTATGACCTCTCGTTTGTCTCTGCCGAAAGGGTGAAGGGCGCATTAGAGGGAGGAGTGAGGGACGTTCTTTTTAGAGACGGAACTCTTTCATTCACTCTTGGAAAGGCTTTTAACACTGAAGACTTCGTTCAGGAGCTAAAAATTTACAAGGCGAGAAGACTCGCAAGCGATAAGCTTCTGTTTGACAGGACCATTTCCCAAGATCAGATGGACATCAGCTCCAATGGAAACGATAAAAGAATCAACATTGATCTAAGGGCCCTTGGTATTGAGCTTCCTAGCAGAATGAGGGTCATCATGACCACCAGCTATGACCTCAAGGGGGCCCTGGGCCTTAAATTCGGAGTCAGTTAAGACTGAGGCCAGCGCCAACTGGATCTTTTCAAAGTAAATTCTTTCTTTATTTTATTTCTTTAGGCCTCCTTTTGGGGGCCTTTTTCTTTTAGATATTTCTTAGACAGACCTGTTTGAGACAAACTGCATAATCTTCAACTTTGTCTGTTAGGGGCATATACGTTAAGTTTGTCCTGCGGTTCTATTTCAAATGATATAAAGGTCTTATATGGAAAGTGGCATAAAAAAACTGCGCAAACAATTGGGTCTCTATCTGTTTGCCATGCTTGCGCTTGTCATCTCTAACATTTTTATTTGGAACAATTTTAATAGCTCAGGCGAGTACTTAAATCGACTCGCAAGAAATGTCTCGACTATCGCCACAATAAACAAACTTGTATCGACAGTTAAAGAGGCCGAAAGCGGCGTTAGAGGGTTTGTGATTACTGGCAATAGGTCTTACCTTGGCCCCTTTAGAGGCGCGAAAATAACTTTGGAAGCAGAGTTCATAGATTTAAAGGCGAAAGTAAAATCTGGCTCTCAGAGAAGACGAATTTTTGAGCTGCGGAAGGGCGTGAGCAGAAGGCTTGGCAGGCTGGACGTTATCATTGAGCAATTCGGGAGAAAAGGTCAAGAAGCTGTCGAGGAAATGATGATCGAAGGCAGCGGACTGCAGGACATGGCCCGAATTGAAAAAATTTCTGATGAGATTAGAAGTTTCGCTTTTGAGCAAAATGATTGGTTGAATGATGCCGCGAGGGAAGGGACGAGAAAGGCCATCATTTCATTCGCTATCTCTTCAGGAATCATAACCACTTTGTTTCTTTTTGTTTTTATCTCCACTTATCGAATGCTGTCTCAGCAGATAACTAGGTCTCGTATAGTTAGCGATCAGGCCGAGCTTAGCGAAAAAGTCGCTAAAGAATTCGACTCGCTTGAGGACATTTGCGGACATGTCCTCAACTTTCTAGCGCCCAAAATGGACGCCCTGCTGGGCTCCCTGTATTTGAATGACCCCTCAGATCATAATAAGGAAGACGGTTCTAATAGACTGAAACTGGTGGCCACTTACGGCGCCCAAACGGGGTCTTTTCCAAAGGGCTTTGGGGCGGGAGAAGGCCTTTTGGGCGAGGGCATTAAAAAGAACAAGATAGAGGTCATAAGCTCGCTCCCTGACGGCTACCCGAAGATGAGCTCAAGTTTAGGAGCTGCGCTCCCGAGCTCTGTTATGGCTGCGCCTTTATTTTATGAGGGGGAGCCCTTGGGAATAATTGAACTGGGGAGCGTTCAAAAATTCTCTAAAGACAAACAAGAATATCTTGAGGCGATGAGAGAAAACATCGCGATCAGCCTTAGCAGCGCGCTGGCGAGAAACGAGATCAAGCTCGCCTTAAAAGAGACTCAAAGATTCGCCTCTCAGCTGCAAGAGCAGAGAGAGGAGCTTAGGACGGCCAATGAGGAGCTTGAGGAAAAAACAGAGGCCCTCAGCGCGAGCAAGGAGAGACTTCAAACTCAACAAGAGGAGCTCAGAGTCATTAATGAAGAGTTAGAGGAGCAGACAGAGAGGCTAGAGGTCCAAAAAGAACAATTAGAAAGCTCTAATCTGAGGCTGAAAAAGGCGAGGCAGGAAAGCTTTTCTTTTGCCGAAGAGGCCAGAAGAGCGAATCGCTACAAGTCCGAATTTTTGGCCAATATGTCTCACGAATTAAGGACACCACTGAACAGTCTTTTAATTTTGTCGGACCTGTTGCGAAATAATAAAGATGGGAATTTAAGCGAGCAAGAAGTCGAATACGCCGCCACTATTAACAGGTCTGGCAACGATCTCTTGGACCTAATTAACGATATATTAGACCTCTCGAAGGTCGAGGCGGGAAAAATGAGCCTTGACCTCAGCTCTTTTACCTTAGGAGAAGTGGAAAAAGAGCTCAAACAAATGTTCGCGCCATTGGCAAAGAATAATGGAATTGATTTTGTCCTGAAAAATGAGGCCCCTGAAGTCGCTATGAAAGGCGACAAAAAACGCCTCATGCAGATTGTGAAAAACTTTCTGTCAAATGCGCTGAAGTTTACCGAAAAGGGCGAGGTGGAACTACGCATAAAAAAACTTTCTAAAAGCGAACTTGAAAAGTCGCCCCTAGGTAAAGGGCCGGGCGTTTCATTTTCTGTAAAAGACACAGGTATAGGAATCCCCAAAGAAAAGCAAGAGCACGTCTTTCAGGCTTTTCAGCAAATTGATGGCTCCCTAAGCAGAAAATTTAGCGGCACTGGCCTGGGACTTACCATTTCAAAGCAGATGGCCGATTTAATAGAGGGGGACATCGTTTTAGAAAGCGCTGAAGGAAAAGGATCAACATTCACCCTTTTTGCTCCGTTAGAATTAGAACCGCATGGTGAGGAGGCCTCTTTTCCCCTGCAAACGGAACAAAAAGGCGAAAGTAGGCAGGGTTTTGGCGCGGAAAGCTTCGCTGGGCCTCCGCAAGTGAAAAGGAGCTTGAGTCCCTGAAAAGCAATGTTGAAGGAGAGGGGAAGACGATTTTAATCGTTGAAGACGATATTGCTTTTGCAAAGGTGCTGCTTCAAAAAGCTCAAGAGTTTGATTTTGACCCTCTCCACGCTCCCACGGCCAAAAAGGCCTTTGAGCTCATTAGAGAGAGCAGGCCTGTGGGGATACTGCTTGATGTGGAGCTTCCCGATGAAAGCGGGCTGACCATTCTAAGGAAACTCAAAAGCTCCTCCAAGACGAGGAGTATTCCTATCCACATGATTTCCTCTCATAATTTTTCTCCATTGGCCCTGAATGAAGGAGCTGTCGGATACTTTGAAAAGCCGATTAATGAAGAGCAGATGAACTCAGTGTTTGAGCGAATTGAAAAGATCATTGCCAAAGAGGTCAAGACCGTTCTTGTCGTGGAAGACGATGAGACCCAAAGAAAGAGCGTGTGCGCTCTTCTTAGCGCCAGGGCGTCCGTTAATTGTTTGGTGGCGGCCTCTGGGGAGGAGGCGCTTGGGAAGTTGGACTCTGAAGAAATTGACTGTGTCATATTGGACCTAAATCTTCCCGATATGTCGGGAACAGACCTCTTGGAGAAACTGGAAAAAGGGCGCAAGAACTATCCCCCTGTTGTGGTGTACACAGGAAAAGATTTGGGGAGAAGGGAAGAAGAAAGAATTAGGCGTTTTTCAGACAGCATCATTGTAAAAGGCGCTCGTTCACCGGAGCGACTCCTGGACGAAGTTGGGCTCTTTCTTCATGAAGTTTATGATGAAAAATCACACAAAGTAGAGGACAGCGCTAGAGATTTTGTTGAGAGCTCAAAAAGACTAAAAGAGAAAAAAATCCTGGTTGTGGACGATGATATGAGAAATGTCTTTTCACTTACGGCGGCTTTGGAACAGCAGGGGGCCGAGATTAGCGTCGCAAGAAACGGACAGGAGGCCATAGATAAACTGAAGGAAGACCCAGATCAAGATGCCGTTCTAATGGACATTATGATGCCGGTCATGGACGGGCTAGAGGCCATCGAAAAAATTAGAGACGACCTCGGTTTTGGAGACCTGCCGATTATAGCCTTGACCGCCAAGGCCATGAAAAATGACAGAGAGGAGTGTCTTTCGGCCGGGGCGAATGACTATATGGCCAAACCGGTCAATATAGAAAAATTAATTGGACTTCTGAAAGTATGGCTGCCTCGAAAAGGTCATGGAGGGGCTGGAGTATGAGCTTGGCCCAAATAAACTCAGGACAACTTCAAAAAATTATCAAAGTAATTTTTGAAAAATCTGGCTATGATTTTAGCAATTACTCAAAAGCAAGCTTTGGCCGAAGACTGGACAAGATCATCAAAGATCATCATTTGAAGGGGCACCGTGATCTATTAACGAAGCTTTCTGAGGACCTCAGTTTTTTCGCTAAAGTTCTTCCCGACCTTACCGTTTCCACCACTGAGATGTTCCGAGATCCTGAGGTATATAAGGGCGTCTTTGAGAAAATTTTGCCTGAACTCGCCACGTATCCTTCTATTCGCATATGGCATGCTGGGTGCAGCACCGGGGAGGAGGTCTATTCTTTCGCCATTCTCTTGAAGGAGGCCGGACTTTATGAGCGCTGCTCTATTTACGCAACAGACATAGATGAGCGGGCCCTTTCTATCGCGAAGAAGGGCATATATAGGCAAGAGGACCTCCAAGAATACACAAGGCGATATTACCGTGTCGGAGGGACGAGCCCTTTTTCTGACTACTACACTTCAAGTGACAAATATTTTTCTTTCGATTCGACCCTGAGAAAAAATGTCTTATTTTCCGCCCACAATCTCGCTATTGACAGCTCTTTTGGAGATTTTCATCTGATTATATGCAGAAACGTAATGATCTATTTCGATAGAGAGCTCCAGGAAAGAGTATTGACTCTGTTTAGGGAGTCTTTAGTAAGAAGGGGAACCCTTATCTTGGGCAGCAAAGAAAGCATTAACTTCACCAGAGAAGAGAAAAACTTTGAGACCATCGATAGCAAGCTTAGATTTTTTAAATTGGCAGGGAGGCCATTATGATAAACAAGTCGAGGCCGCCCGTCATCGCTTTTGGCGGTTCTGCCGGAGGAATTAAAGCGTTGAGGACCTTGCTAAACGATCTGCCAAAAGACTTGGATTTGATTATGGCGGGAGCTCTCCATGTTTCTAACGACTTTATTGAGGGGAGCGCCTCTGGCATCGATCCTCATGGAGTGATGGGCCAGAGAGGCCGTGGACAAACTCAGGCCCGAGAAAGGAGTCTTATACCTCGCCCCAGCTGGCTACCACTTGCTTATGGAGGAGGACCTAAGCTTTTCTTTGGACGTTAGTCCTGAAGTCAACTTTAGCCGTCCATCAATTGATGTCTTCTTCAAGTCCGTCGCGAAGTCTATAGGAAAAAACGTGGTGGGAGTGCTCATCTCAGGCGCCGGTTTTGACGGAGCTGAGGGGCTTGAACATATACATCTTGCGGGAGGAAAAACCATTGTTCAGTCTCCTGAGGAGGCGGAGTTTGATGTCATGCCTAAGGCCGCTCTTCAAAGGTTTACGCCAAGTTATGTCTTTAGGCTTGAAGAGATTGCCTCTTTTCTTATAGACCTAGCGAATGAGAAAAAGGATTTTTAGATGGAACAAGCAAAAGTTCTAATCGTTGATGACCTTAAACAAAACCTTCTCGCTCTGGAGTCTGTTCTTTCTGACCTCGAAGGCATTCAAGTCCTAAGCGCTCAGAGCGGGGACAAAGCGCTGGAGCTTGCTTTGATTAGCGAGTTCGCCGTCGCCTTAGTGGACGTGCAAATGCCAGATATGAACGGCTTTGAGCTGGCCAAGTTATTGAAAGGGGCAAAAAAACATAAGGACTTGCCGGTCATATTCGTGACAGCTCTTTCCCACTCGGAAGAAAATATCGCAAAAGGTTATGAAGTGGGCGCAGTTGACTTCCTATTTAAGCCTATTAACTCTAAGATTTTGCGTTCTAAAGTTCAGATATTGGTGGACCTCTATCGTAAAAATCAAAGATTAGACGAGCTAAAAATAAAAGCTCAGGAAGGAAGCGAGAGTAAAAATCGCTTTCTGGCCCATATGAGTCATGAAATGCGCACCCCTCTTTCCGCCATTCAAGGGTTTGCGGAGATGCTTGAAATAGACTCCCCCGCTGAGGTGATTCAGCAGTCTGCTGAGGTCATTAAAAGAAACTCAAAATATTTGGTGGAAATCATTGATGATATTCTCGATTTTGCGAAAATTGAGGCAAATAAAATCGACATCACTTCCTCCTCGTTTGCTCCCCGCGATCTGATCAATGACATAAAACTGTCTTTGCAAGGAAGGGCAGAAGAAAAAGGCATCATTGTGGAGACCCACTTTGAAGGAAAAATTCCCGACCTTGTGATTGCGGGGGAGACGCGGATAAGGCAAGCGCTTATAAATGTTTTAAGCAATGCCATAAAGTACACAGAGGAGGGGAGAGTCGATATCTCTGTGTCCTTCATGCAAAAGCCAGAGGCGACCTTGCAAATCACTGTCAAGGACACCGGAGTTGGCATACCGTTTGACGAGCAGGGGAGAGTTTTTGAGCCATTTTACCGAGCGAAGGCGACAAAGAGCCTGGAGGGCAGCGGCCTTGGGCTATCCTTGACCAGAAAGCTCATTAAGGCCATGGGAGGCGACATTGCTTTTAGAAGCAAAAAAGGAACGGGAACGGAGTTTGATCTTTTCTTTAAGGTCAAACTACCTCCTGGGGCCACATTAATAGACTCGAGCGAACTCGAAGAAGACCGTCCGCCAGGGAAAGAAAAAAGCGAGGAGCCCTTAAAAGTTAAAAACTGCACAGTTCTCGTCGTTGACGACAATAGAGACCTCAGGATTTATGCGAAAGAGACTTTAAGCTCCCGAGGCTTTTCCGTTTTACTTGCGAGTGACGGCGCGCAGGCCCTTAATATTGTTAAGGAACGGGGCGACGACACTTCCAGAAAAATTGATGTCGTTTTGATGGACCTGCAAATGCCTATTATGGACGGTTACGACGCAATGGAGGAAATGCGCAAAGACGGGTTTAAAAAGCCCATTATCGCATTTAGCGCTCATGTCATGGAGCAAGACAAGCAGAAGTGTTTTGATTCCGGTTGCACGGACTTTATGAGCAAGCCGATCGCTCGGGAGCAGCTAGTGAAAAAGATTCTCGCTTATTGTCCCGGGAGGACCAAGATATGAAAAATGAGCATCAAGACAGGCTCTTTGAAAAAACTGCTCCAAATCTTCATTCTAGCGAATTTTTTGAATGCGAGTTCAAAGAGCTTGATCTATCAGGCCGTGATCTGTTGTCCTCAAGGTTTATAGGGTGCGCCTTCAAAAACTGCAATATGTCCAATATGATCGTTTCAGGATCAAGCTTTCGAGAATGCTATTTTGAAAGCTGCAAAATTATTGGAGTTAACTGGACAGCGTCCCCTTCTCTTTTTGAAAACCATTTTAAGGACTCTTTTCTCGATTTTTGCGTATTTCAAGGGCTATCTCTAAAAGAGACTAGGTTCATCAATTGCGGACTTAGCGACACAGACTTTTCCAGAGCAAATCTTAAAAAAGCGAGCTTTGAAGAAAGTTGTTTGAGAGGCGCAAATTTCTATCAGTGCGATTTAACAGAGGCCGACTTCCGAGGCGCCATTCAGTACTCGATAGACATCGCAAATAATAAAGTCAAAAGGGCAAAGTTCAGCATGCCGGAGGCCTTGAACCTTTTAACGGCTTTTGAAATTGAATTAGATTAAAACTTCTTTGGGCTTCTCGCGCATATTATAATTGCTGGACATGGAAAAGCCGTAGGCGCCGGTGTCAGCGATGGCCACGAAGTCCCCTGGCCTAAGTTCTGGCATTTTTCTACTTTCTCCAAAGCAGTCTGCGGTTTCACAGATGGGGCCAACAATGTCTGTCGGAAACGAGGGCCCGGACTCAGTGCTTGCGTAGATTTCATGATAGGCCTGATAGAGGCTCGGTCTTGCGAAGTCGTTCATTCCGCCATCAATAATTAAAAAACGACAGTCCTCACTTTTCTTGGTTCTAATGACTTTGGAAAGGAAGACGCCCGCGCTCGCGGCAATTCGTCTGCCAGGCTCGAAGACAATTTGCACTGGATAGTCTATTTCAATATTGCTTTTTATAAGGGCCATATATTCTGCAAGCTCTGGGGCCCTTTTGGAGCGCTCTTTTTCGTAATTTACCCCAAGGCCGCCGCCCACGTCTAAGAACTCAAGCTTTGAAGGAAGCTTTCTAGCGCAGTGGCATAAAGCCTTCACCGCTTCGCCAGTTGCCCCAAGTTCTGTCAGCTGACTGCCAATATGGACACTCAGTCCAACTAGTTTGACTCTTTCCCAGTACTTCTCGTTTCTCGCTGCTCTGAGAATGTCTTCTTCCAAAAGACCGAATTTATGCGTTTTAAACCCTGTCGAGATATATTTATGTGTGATGGCCTTCACTTTAGGATTGAGCCTAAAGGCGACATTAGCGTTTATGTCCAGCGCCTTTGCTCGCTCGCTTATCATCTCAAGCTCTTCCAGGCTTTCGACATTAAAGGACTTGATTCGGGCCTTTAGGGCCTCGTCTATTTCGTCTTGAGTTTTTCCGACGCCGCTAAAAACAATCTTTCTAGCAGGAACTCCGCATTCTAAGGCCCTTCTTAGTTCTCCCTTGGAAACGATATCGCCGCCCGCGCCGAGAGCGGCCAGGGTCTTTATTACAGACGGGTTCGAATTGGACTTTAAGGCGAAGCAGATCACAAACTCATGGCCTAGATTATTGGCCGCGTTCTCGAAATCGAGGTAGTTTTTTTCTAGCTCTTTTTTTGAGTAGAGGTAAAGAGGCGTGCCGTTCTCTTCGACGACTTTCTTTAGCTCCACGTCTCCAAAGTAAAGCTCGGAATTTTGATAATTTAACTTTGCTCCGTTTCTTTTTTCCATTTTTCAATTATGCCGACTTGTTCGTCGCTTAGCAATCCATTGTTAAGGGCATATTGAAGAAGCTCCTCCAATTCAGACAACGAATGATACGCGACGCCGTTTTGGGAAAAGTTCACTCGCGCTTTCTCAAAGCCATAATTAAAGATAGATTCCACTTCGACCACCTCCAGACCGGCGGACAGGAGTTTTGAAACGGCCTCAATCGAGCTTTTCCCCGTGGAGATGAGGTCCTCTATGACGACGACACTCTGCCTAGGAGAAAAATGGCCCTCAATCGCATTTTTAAGTCCATGGCCTTTGCTGCTTCCTCTGACGTAAATCATAGGAAGCTCTAGCTCTTCAGCTATCCATGCGGCCCATGGAATGCCGGCCGTCGCAGTGCCGGCGATAGAATCAACGTTGCCCAGACCCCGAATACGCTCGCAAAACTTCTTCACCACGATTTTTCGTTTCTCTGGGTAGGAGATAATTTGTCTATTGTCGCAGTAGATGGGACTCTTGATTCCACTGGCCCAGGTGAACATTTCATTGGGGCCAAGCTTTACCGCTTCTATATCCAGCAAAATTTGAGGAACTTCATTAAGCATTTTGTATCTCCTGGAGCGCTTGTTTGAATTTTGCCGAGGGGGAAGTCGACTCTGTTATTGACCGCCCTATGACTAGGTGGTGCGCTCCATTCTTGACCGCCTCTTTTGGCGTCATGACTCGCTTTTGGTCCTGTTTATCGTTTCCAAGCATGCGAATGCCGGGAGTCACGCTTAAGAAGTTCGGACCGAGCTCTTCTTTTATTCTGCTTGCCTCATAGGCCGAGCAAACCACTCCGTCAAGCCCTGCCTCTTTTGCGAGAAAAGAGAGGTGAAGGACCGAGTCGTCGAGATTTTTTTCAATGCCTAGCTCATTTTTAAGATTTTCCTCATCAAGGCTTGTAAGGTGAGTGACTGCGATCAATTTAGGCGTCTCTTTTAGTTTATAGTCCTGCTGAGCTCTTATGGCCCCTCTTTTGGCGGCCCTCATCATTTCAAGCCCGCCAAGGGCGTGAACGTTGAGCATGCTTGCTCCGAGTCTGCAAAGAGTGTATACGCTTTTCTCGACCGTGTTAGGGATGTCGTGGAGCTTAAGGTCTAGGAAGACCTTAAAACCGGCCTCCTTTGCCATAATGAGCGCCTCGCTTCCAAGGGAATAAAAGCATTCCATGCCAATTTTTATATAACTCGCTTCATTTTTGAGCTCGACTAATAGCTTTAGAAAAGACTCTTTATCATTTACGTCCAGCGCCACTATAATCTTGTCTTTCATTTTGCTCCTATAAGCTAAGCACCTTAAGGGCGCGCATTTCAATCGACTCCACCAGGGCCTTTGAAGTGTCGATGGAGGTCAAACATATAATTCCGTTTTCTGCCGCCGCTCTTCTCATTTTAAAACCATCGCTTTCAACGTCCTTGCCTTTTGTGATGGTGTTGAGAATAAGGTCAACGTTTCCTTCTCTTATTTCGTCTAGAAGGTCTCTGTCGGCCCTCCCAATCTTTTCAACAGTCCTAACTGGCATGCCGCTCTCAGATATCGCCTTTGCCGTGCCTTCAGTCGCCACAAAATTAAAGCCGCATTCATAATAACGCCTGAGCATGGGGATCATTTCCTCTTTATGTTTGTCGGCCAAGGTGACGAGAATGGTTCCGCAATTGGGCACCGTTATTCCCGCGGCCATAAAGGCCTTGTCCAAAGCTCTTTGCATGTCGACGTCTCTGCCCATCGCTTCGCCAGTCGACTTCATCTCAGGGCCAAGGGCGGTGTCCACGTCTTTTAATTTTGAAAAGCTAAAAACAGGCGCCTTGATAGACACCTCGTCGGCCTCGGGGTTAAGTCCGTGCACATGTCCCTGCTCTTTTAGGCTTTTTCCCAAAATGACCTTGGTCGCGGCCTGGGCCATCTTCACTCCCGTGACCTTTGAGAGAAAGGGCACCGTTCTAGACGCCCTCGGGTTCACTTCAAGCACATAGACTTTTCCGCTTTTCACGACAAATTGCAGATTGATTAGGCCTTTTACTTCTAGTTTTTGGGCGATTTTGGTGGTGACCTTTATGAGCTGCCTTTGAACGTCAACGCTTAGGCTTTGAGGAGGGTAGACCGCAAAAGAGTCTCCCGAGTGCACGCCGGCCCTCTCAATATGCTCCATGATCCCGGGAATAAAGACCGTTTCGCCATCGCTAATAGCGTCAACTTCCACTTCAACCCCAATCATGTATCTGTCCATTAGCACCTCTCTCGCGCCTTGCGAGGCGAGGGTCTTATAATAGGACTTTAATTCATCATGGTCATAGACAACTTCCATTGACTGGCCGCCGATCACATAAGAAGGTCTAAGCATGAGGGGGTAACCTAGATGGACCTGCCTTCTCTTGGGCCTCTTCCAAGCTTCTTACTGTGACTCCTAAGGGCTGAGCAATTTCAAGTTCTCTTAGGAGCTTTTCAAATTTCTCTCTGTCTTCGGCCATATCAACGCTTTCTTTGCTGGTGCCTAAGATCTTAACGCCTTTTTTTGCAAGTCCTTCCACAAGATTAATGGCCGTCTGTCCGCCAAATTGGGCGATGACACCGAGAGGCTTTTCACGCTCGATAATATTCATAACGTCTTCTAGGTGAAGAGGCTCGAAGTAGAGCTTATCGGAAACGCTATAATCGGTGGACACAGTCTCTGGATTATTATTGACGACAATCGCCTCCATTCCCAATTCTTTAATCGCCTTGATCGCGTGCACAGTCGCGTAGTCAAACTCGACTCCTTGACCGATTCTTATTGGGCCAGAGCCGAGGACGAGAACGCTCTCTTTGGCAGTTTCTTGGGTCTCGTCCTCTTCATCGTAGGTGGAGTAGTAATAAGGGGTCTCTGAAGCGAATTCTGCGGCGCAGGTGTCGACCATTTTAAAAACGGCCTTGATTCCGGCCTCTTTTCTTGCCTCTTCAATCTTGTCCTCGGAACAGTCTTTCATCCAGCTAATGGCAAGGTCGCTAAAGCCATTCTTCTTTGCCTGTAATAATAGCTCTGGAGAGAGCTCCTCTTCTTTTAGTCTGTTTTCGAGATTGATGATGTTCTTTATTTTTCTCAGGAACCATCTATCTATTTTTGTGTTCTGGTGAATCTTTTCAAGCTCTTCGCCTTTGCGAAGCGCCTCAGCGATATAAAAGATGCGATCGTCATCGCAGCGTGAAATTTTCTTTTCAAGATCTTCCAATGATAAATTCGCGGCCGCCTCCATGAAAAGATGGGGGCGCTTGATCTCTAAAGAGCGCACTCCTTTTAGAAGCGCCTCCTCAAAATTTCTGCCTAAAGACATAATTTCGCCCGTGGCCATCATTTGCGTTCCAAGCCGTCTGTCGGCCCCGTGGAACTTATCGAAGGGCCATCTCGGAATTTTGACCACACAGTAATCGAGACTCGGCTCGAAGCACGCAGTTGAGGTCTTGGTCACCGGGTTAACAATTTCGTCCATGGTCATGCCGAGAGCTATTTTAGTGGCGACTTTTGCGATGGGGTAGCCCGTGGCCTTGGAGGCCAAAGCGCTTG
This sequence comes from uncultured Bacteriovoracaceae bacterium, assembly GCA_963747475.1. Taxonomy (GTDB): domain Bacteria; phylum Bdellovibrionota; class Bacteriovoracia; order Bacteriovoracales; family Bacteriovoracaceae; genus UBA845. The sequence goes on along the minus strand of CAVVFE010000013.1, from coordinate 65,731 downwards.
ATCGGCTCACCCTTGGATTTACTTCGATCACATAGTATTGGTCGCTTAGAGGATCGAGCGCTAATTGCACATTGCAGCCCCCCTCTATCTTAAGCGCTCTAATGATCTTTAAAGAGGCGTCTCTTAGCATTTGGTATTCATCGTCATTTAAAGTCTGGGAGGGCGCGACGACAATTGAGTCTCCAGTATGAACGCCTACTGGGTCGATATTTTCCATATTGCAGACCACTATGCAATTGTCTTTGGAGTCCCTCACTATCTCGTACTCAACTTCTTTAAAGCCCGCGATGCTTTTCTCAATTAGACATTGGTTGATGGGGCTATTAGAAAGCCCGCTTTTCACTATGGTCTTAAAGCTCTCTTCAGAGTCTGCGATGCCTCCGCCAGTTCCGCCGAGAGTGAAAGCGGGCCGAATAATGAGAGGAAGGCCCACCTTGTTAGCAAAGTCTAAGGCCTCATCAATAGAATTAACTGTCTGTGACTCGGGGGTGGGCTCGCCAAGTTTATGCATAAGCTGCTTAAAAAGCTCCCTGTCCTCTGCGTCCTCAATGGTTTTGAGATTGACCCCAAGAAGTTTGATGCCTTCTTTATCAAAGAAGCCCTCTCTTGCGAGTTCTAAGGCAAGGTTTAGCCCCGTCTGGCCGCCAAGAGTCGGCAGGACCGCGTCAGGCTGCTCTAGGTAGACGATTTTTTTTATAAATTCAGGTCTAAGAGGCTCGAGATAAACTTTGTCGGCAAGCTCCTTGTCCGTCATGATGGTGGCGGGGTTGGAGTTGATAAGAACGACCTCAACGCCCTCTTCTTTCAAAGACTCGATGGCCTGGGTGCCTGAGTAGTCAAACTCGGCCGCCTGACCGATGATAATCGGGCCTGAGCCGATGACTAAAACTTTCTTGATATTTTTGTCTTTAGCCATTAGTTGGCCCCTTTTTTAATCATTTCTAGAAATTCGTCAAAGAGGGGATTGGTGTCACTTGGCCCCGGACTCGCCTCTGGATGATATTGAACGGAAAAGGCGCTTAGGGTTTTATGCCGCAGCCCTTCAATAGTCCCGTCGTTAAGGCTTGTTTGTGTCACTTCCAGATCGCCTTTCACACTTTTAGGGTCTACAGAGTAGCCGTGGTTTTGGCTTGTGATAAAGACCTTGCCTGAGCGAAGATCTTTCACAGGATGGTTGACGCCTCTGTGCCCGAATTTTAGCTTTTCTGTTTTGGCTCCGTTTGCCATGGCGAAGACTTGGTGTCCCATACAAATCGCAAACAAAGGAAAAGTTTTTTGAAGCTCTCGAATGACAGGTATAGTCTGTTCCATCTCCTTAGGATCACCTGGGCCGTTGGTGAGCATGATTCCTTCTGGGTTGTGCTCTTTTATTGTCTCAAAGTCCGCGTTCCAAGGGACCACCACCACATCGAGGCCGCGCTTAAGAAGGCTCGTCAGAATATTTTTCTTATAGCCAAAGTCCAGCATCACCACCCCAGGCCCACTGCCGGGAAAGTGGGCCGCAGTTTTTGAGCTTACTCTGGCGACTTGATCCGTCGTCAACTTTGACTCAAGGGCCCCTTTTAAGGCCTTTTCTGAAACGTCGTCGCCTGCCAAGACGCCCTTCATGGAGCCTTGGCTTCTTATGGTCTTCACAAGCTTCCTAGTGTCGATGCCGCCCAGGGCGGGGATTTTATGTCTAAGCAAAAAATCTTTTATCGTTTTTCTCGCTTTATAATGGCTCGGCTCCTCACAAAATTCTCTGGCTATGACCGCCTTGCAGCTAGGTGTCAGGCTTTCGTAATCATCATTGCATATGCCATAATTTCCGATCATGGGATAGGTCATGACGATGATTTGGTCGCAGTAAGAAGGGTCTGTGAACACCTCTTGATAGCCAGTCATGCCAGTATTGAACACCACCTCTCCTATGACCGTGTTCGCTTCAATTGGGTGTCCACAGCTTTTCCCTTTGAAAATGTCGCCATTCTCCAGCATTAAAATCATGAGCTTTTCTCCATTATCCAATCAAGGGCCGCCATTCGGGCATAGACTCCATTTTCAACTTGTTTAAATATGCGCGACTTTTCACACTCAACGAGATGATCAAGGATCTCCACTCCTCGATTCACAGGGCCTGGATGCATAATGATCGCGTCTTTTTTCATTTTTTTTAATCGCTGGTCGTTCAGACCATAGTGGTCATTGTAATTCTCTGTGGGAAGCTCAAACATTTCATGACGCTCGTGTTGGACTCGCAGAAACATAAGGACGTCAGCGTGTTTTACCGCTTCGTCCAAGTCGACAATTTCCTGCCCTTTCGTGAGTTCATCTTTTTGAGGCAGCAGCTCTTTAGGCCCGCAAAGAAGTGTCTTAACTCCAAGCTTTTTTAAGGCCCGCATATTTGACTTTGCCACTCTTGAAGAAGCTATATCACCACAGATGGCGATGGTGAGTCCTTCCCACTTTTTGAATTCTTGTTGAATGGTGAACAGGTCGAGTAGCGACTGGCTAGGATGCTCGCTTTTTCCAGCTCCCGCATTCACCACCGAAAAACCGAACTGATCTTTTAGTCCCGAGACGAAATCATCATCGCTATGGCGAATGATGGCCAAGCGCGCCCCAAGCGCGTTGAATGTCTTTAGAGTGTCCAACAGGCTTTCTCCCTTAGCGAGAGAAGAGGAACTTGCGTCGAAGTTGAGCACGTGAGCGCCAAGACGCTTTTGCGCCACCTCAAATGAGAACTTGGTGCGAGTGGAGTTCTCAAAGAATATATTGGCCGCGATAAGACCATTCAGGACGGGCCTAAAAGTCTTATGATCTTTGAGGGATTTAAAATAAAAATGAGATTTCTCAAGAATTGAGAAAAGGTCTTCGGGGGTCAAGTCATTAATAGCTGTTAGATGCCTGATACGAAGACTCCTTTAATATATAGTAAAGATATTTGTTAGCTGGGAAAAAAGAGAATAGAATTGAATCGTTTAGGTCCAAGGAAAGTGACCTATTTATTGAGCGTGAAAAGATTTCGTTTGAAACGCGTTTCAAATTCTTACTCTCGATCCTTAGGTGAGGCGTTTCAACCAGAATCGCCATTTTGATAGGGATTGGCAAGAAAAATGGTTAAAAAATCAGGCAATTTATATGACAGATATAAGCGAAAATAATATGAGTCCGAAATTTCAACTAGTTTCAAAGTTTGACCCCCAAGGCGATCAGCCTGCGGCGATTGAGTCCATATCAAACGCATTTGAGAAGGGCGAGAAGCATCAAACTCTTTTGGGGGTCACAGGTTCAGGTAAGACCTTTACGGTGGCAAATATTGTGCAAAAGTTGCAAAAGAAGACCCTGGTGCTCGCTCCAAATAAGACCCTGGCCGCTCAGCTTTTTGCGGAGTTTAAAGAATTCTTTCCTCATAACGCTGTCGAGTACTTCGTCTCTTATTATGACTACTACCAACCTGAGGCCTATGTTCCGGGCTCAGACACTTACATAGAAAAAGATTCTAGTATCAATGATGAAATTGATAAGCTTCGTCACTCGGCCACCAAGAGCATTTTAGAGCGAGACGACGTCATCGTAGTCGCAAGTGTAAGTTGTATCTACGGGATTGGCTCGCCTGCTGAGTATCGTGATCAAAGAATACCATTATTTGTGAATGAAGAGATTGACCGAGATGATTTCCTGCGACAACTCGTCTCGATTCAATACCAGCGAAATGATGTGGACTTTTCTCGAGGGACCTTTAGGGCAAGGGGAGACACGGTGGAGGTCTTTCCAGCCTACGAAGACAGCAATGTGATAAGAATTGAATTCTTTGATGATGAAATTGACGGGATTTATGTTGTGGACCCGCTCAGGGGAACCATTCTCAAGCAATTAAGCAAGGTCGATATCTATCCTTCTTCTCACTACGTCGTAGGGGAGACAAAACTTAAAAATGCTCTCGGAACTATCCAAACAGAACTTAGAGGCAGGCTTAACGAATTAGAATCGAACCATAAGCTTGTCGAGGCGCAGAGGCTAGAACAAAGGACTATGCTTGATCTAGAAATGCTGGAAGAGATGGGGTTCTGTTCAGGCATAGAAAATTACTCTCGCCACCTAACGGGGGCGAAGGCGGGCGATCCTCCTCCCACTCTTCTGGACTATTTTGCAAGAGACTTTCTTATAGTCATCGACGAGTCCCACATAACGGTGCCTCAGGTGGGAGGAATGTACCGCGGCGACAGGGCCAGAAAAATGACGCTTGTGGAGCATGGCTTTCGTCTGCCAAGCGCCTTGGACAACAGACCTCTACAGTTTAACGAGTTTGAAGAACGATTAGACCAAGTCCTTTTTGTGTCCGCGACGCCCGCAAATTACGAACTGGAAAAAACAGGCGGCGAGTTTGTGGAGCAGATCATCAGGCCCACTGGGCTGCTTGACCCTGAAGTTATAGTTAAAGACGCTAAAAGCCAGGTGGACGACCTGCTCATCGAGGCGAAAAAGACCATTAAGGCCGGATTCCGGGTCCTTGTCACCACTCTCACCAAGAAGCTCGCTGAAGAGCTCACCAAGTACTATCAGAGCGCGGGAATGAGAATAAAATACCTTCACTCGGATATAGACACACTGGAGCGAATGGAAATTTTAAAAAGTTTAAGGGAAGGTGAGTTCGATATTCTTGTGGGAATCAACCTTCTAAGAGAGGGACTGGATTTGCCAGAGGTCGCTCTCGTCGGCATTATGGACGCGGACAAAGAAGGTTTCTTAAGATCAAATCGCTCTCTCATTCAAACTATTGGCAGGGCGGCCAGAAACTCTGAAGGAAAGGTCATTCTCTATGCTTATAAAATAACCAAGGCCATGCGAGAGGCGATGGACACCACTGAAGAAAGAAGAGTCCGACAGGATCAGTTTAATAAAGAGCATGGAATTGAGCCTAAAACAGTCATTAAGTCCATAAGTGGGGGAGTTATTGATGTCCTTAGAAAGAACAAGAAAAAGGGCAAAGCAAAAGAGAAAAAACGTACAGAATTTGCCTCCGATCTTAATCAAGAGTCAATTGATGCTAAAATTAAGGAGCTTAAAGTAGAAATGAAAGAAGCCGCCAAGAATCTAGAGTTTGAGAGAGCGGCGAAACTTAGAGACGAAATAAAAGAGCTAACCAGCGTAAGGTTGATTGTTTGAAATTTCTAATAGGACTATTCATTATTTCGCTTTCAATGAGCGGCATCGCTCGTGAAACAAATGAGGCGTTTCTTGTGACGGTCAAAGACCAAAGCATTGAGGTCGTGTCTCCCAAAATAAAGAGGGAAGTGGTCACGCTTGTGGTGAGCAACCGAACTTTTGACAAAATTATCAGCGAGATTCGCTCTGGTGAAAAGACCATTAAAAGATTTGTCCTTGAGCCTGATGGAACAAAAGGAGCGAGCTTCTCGTTGACTGTGAAGGTGGAGAAGGGAGAAACGCTAAACTATGTTTCTATTGCGCCTCCCTTTCAAGAGGCCCCTTTGATTTTCTCTAAGGAAAAGTATGAAATTCCTTAAAAGAGAAAAAAGGGCCAAGAGGGTCGTTCTTAGCATCAGCGACCTTCACCTAGGAGCGGGAGAAGAGATAGGGGGAAGGAAGAACCCTCTTGAAGACTTTAGCTCGGACGAAGAGCTCTGCCAGTTTTTCGAATACTACTCCAGCGGGGAGTACCAAAATAAAGAGGTGGAAATCATTATTAATGGCGACTACCTTGACCTGCTCGCTGTTCCTTATGTTCCTTATTTCGATGACGAGTACTGGTCTGAGAAAGCTTGCTTAGAAAAGCTAGAACTTATTATTAAAGGCCATCCTGAGGTCTGGCAGGGCATGGACCGCTTTTTGAGCGCTGAAGAACAAAAAGATCACCTATATTATCGGCAATCATGACGCTGAGCTTGTCTTTGACTCTTTGAAGGAGAGATTCCTTGAAGAGTTTAGCGAAGACAACCGCTCCAAGCTTTTGATGTCCAACTCAATCGACACATACAGTCCCGCGCCAGGTGTCTATTTGCGACACGGACATCAGTACGAGACTGCTCATCATTTTGATGCTGAGAATAGCGTCATCACCTCCAAGAAGGGGGAGAAGTATTTTATTCCGTCTTGGGGCTCATACTATGTGACCCACGTTGTGAATCGCTATAAGTCGGAAAGGTTTTATATCAATATTGTTAGGCCTTTTAGGAGCATGATTATTCATGGTCTTATCTATGACACATTTTTTATCTTTCGCTTTCTTATCGCCACTATTTATTATTATGCGATGGTCCGATTTCTTCACTATTATAGATTAAATTATGGATGGAAGAGGATAATCGAAGACGTTCTTAAAGAATTAACACTTTTTCAGGACTATGAAACAATCACTCGCTCCTTCTTTCAGGAGACCGAAGACGCTAAAGTTCTTATTGTAGGACACACCCATGATCCTGTTTACCGAGAATTTATAGACAAGACGGTCTTTATTAACACAGGCACGTGGCAAAAGATGGTTAGCCTCGACTTAAAGCCCGATAGCGGCTATCAGCTGACTTATGCCAAGGTTGAAATTTTCAATGACTATACTGAGGCGGAAGACTTTGAAAAAAACGCCACTGTGTCGCTGAAGGCCTGGTCTCCGCGCTCCAATCTCCCTTATCAAGAATATAGGTGACCATTTTAGTCTTCTAGCTGCTTGAAAAAAAATGAATTATTTCCAACTTTTTTCTTAAGTTTGATTCCACAGCGTCGAAGAGTCAGGTGTTGCAAGGGCATTGAAGTCCTAGCAATGGGAATTAAATTTAAACTAATCTAGCAGGAAGCTTATCAATACCCTCAAGGTAGTGGGATTGAGTATCGGGAAGATACACACTCATTGTCCAAGGGAGGAATAACATGGGTTTCCGAATTAACACGAACGTATCTTCAATCGCAGCGCAACGTTCACTATCAAAAACATCTAGACAATCACAAGACACACTAGCAAAAATGTCTTCTGGCTCAAGAATTACTAAGGCCGCTGACGACGCTGCAGGTTTGGCCATCAGTGAAAAATTGAAGTCTCAAGTAAGATCACTACAACAAGCAGACAGAAACGCCAACGATGGTATCTCGATGGTGCAAACAGCGGAAGGCGGCCTTGATGAAGTAAGCTCAATGCTCACAAGGCTAAGAGAGCTCTCAGTCCAATCGGCCTCAGACACTGTTGGTGACACTGAGAGAAGCTTTACTGATATGGAATACCAAAACCTTAAACAAGAGATCGAGCGTATCTCACAAGTAACTGAGTTCAACGGGACTAAGCTATTAAATGGCTCAGGCGGAAAGCTAGACTTCCAAATCGGCGCAAACAACGACGCGTTCCAAGATAGAATCTCTTATGACACGCAAGTTGTTAACGCTTCAATGGACAGCCTAGGCATTTCTGAAATTGGAGTTTCTTCTAAAGAGGGCGCTCAAGACTCGCTAGCGGTAATCGATAGCGCCATTGACCAAATTTCTGGTCAAAGAGCGGAATTAGGCGCGATTCAAAACAGACTGACTTCAACAAGCAATAACCTACAGACGAACGTTGAGAACTTAAGCGCCGCCAACAGCCGAATTAGAGACGTTGACTACGCCGCTGCCACTGCGCAGAACGCGAAGAACAACATCCTTAACCAAGCTGGCACAAGTGTGCTTGCTCAAGCTAACTCTCAAGGTCAAAACGCTCTTAGACTTATCGGCTAATAGCTTCTAAAAAGACTTTTTAAAAGAGGCCCTCCGCTTGGAGGGCCTTTTTTGTTCAATAAGTTCGTTGTTTTAGGTATGATCGAGCATGGCCATTATTAAGTCCGTTCTTGCTATATTAAAACACGAAAATGATTTATTTTTCATTGTTCGCCAAAACAACCTTAGGGTCTTTCCTGGCTACGCTTCTTTTCCTGGCGGGAAAATAGACAAAAAAGAAAGCCCCTACACGGGCTTTAGCGAAGACTCCATAATCATGGGGGCGCTTAGACGGGAGCTTATAGAAGAGCTTTCTTTTGATTTGGAAGAGGCGGCCAAAAATGGGGACGTGAAAGACGCCCGCGTTATTGGCAGGGCCATCACCCCTGACTTTAACCCTTACCGATTCGACGCGACTTACGTTTTAGTTGAGCTCAACCGCAGGCCAGAGTTTGATCTTGACGCAAAAGAAGTGTCCAAAGGTTTCTGGGCAACTTTTAAAGAGTTCGAAGAAGAGCACAGAAAAGGGGACCTCATTGTGATTCCCCCATGTGGAAAATCCGCGATTATTTGGAAGTGGGCATCGCCACTCACGAGTCTTTTAATGACTTTTTTGATGATGGGAGAGTTCCCACACTAGAGTCAATATATGGGGTGAAGCAAATCATGCCTTTATCAAACACTTTGCCCCCAGCAAGTAGAACCAATGCCTTTCTCATCGGAGACGTTCTCGTCGACCCTAGTCCTAAAGACGAAGATGAATTGCGCAAATTTTTAGAGACGATAAAGGACTCAAGTATTAAGCGGATTTTCATCACTCACCACCACGGAGACCACCATCAATACTCAAGAGAAATCGCAAAATTTTTTGGAGCTCCTTTGTATATGTCGAGATTTACTCGAGACAGGCTTTTAAAGTTAGGGGGCAAAAATTATTTCGATGATGTGGACGTCTGCGTCGTTTCTGAAGGGGAGGAAATGGGCAGATGGCTCGAAAGCGCTGTTCGAGTCTACGAAGTGCCAGGGCATGATGAGGGACAACTCGCTTTAGCTCCGGACAACATGAAATGGTTTATTGCCGGTGACCTTTTTCAGGGCATTGGCACTGTCGTCGTTGGTGGAGAGGAGGGCGATATGGCCGCTTACTTTAAAACGCTTAAGAAAGTGATTGAGCTCGCCCCTCGCGCTGTTTACCCAAGCCATGGGATCGCTTTAGGCGGAGCTCATATTCTGGAAAAGACCCTTAAGCACAGGAGGCTAAGAGAAGAACAGGTCAAGGCCCTCTATAGGAAGGGGCACTCCATTGAAGAAATCCTTGAGAAAATTTATTTTGATATTCCTGATGGGCTAAAAAAATACGCCCTAGCGAATATTAGCTCGCACCTTAAAAAAATCAAAGATGAGGGCTAGGGGCGGTATACCCTGGAAGCGTTGAGGCCTCAGGCGCAGAGCAAAGCCGCATCGCTTTCACAATGGCCTCTCCGATTTCGGCCGCATTTAAGGAACTCGACAGCCTTAATCCCTTGTCTTTAAAAAATTTTCCCCATAAAAATTCGGCGAACGGAGTCTTGGTTTTTTCAAAGCAGCCTCTTTCTTTTGCGATCCAAGAAAGACTTCTGTAAGGGTTGTCGCTCAAGGCCAAGAAGCTTTTAGGAAGCTTGTCAAAGGGGAGGTCGTTAAACTCGGCGTCTTTAAGATAAACATATTTGTTTCTTATCATGAATTCGCGAAACTGCGCTTGAGAGCGAGAGCGGAAGTCCGCGATAACGTCTATATAGGAGTGTTTTCTATCTTTTGGAATATTGGCCGTGGCAAGGGCGTAGTGAAAGTGATGGCCATCTATGATGTGGAGTTTTCCTTCAGGCGAGATTACGGCCGGATTTGATTCTTGTTGAAGATACTTCTCGAGCTCGTCTTGCGCCCATTCTTTTTCAATCTTGCCCGCCTTGTCTTTAATTGAAAACAGCCCGATGGCCGCCTGTGAAGGCCTAATGTCTTCTAGCTTAGCGACGCAAGTTTCTCCAATCATGGCCTTGTCTGACAGACAGTTTTCAGCGCTCAGCGCCTGGCATGAGAGAGCTAAACTAAAGAGAGTGAATGTGGACTTAAGTAGGGCATTTTTCATATCTCAAGCTTAAGGGGCTAGAGCGTCAATCTCAATAAGTATGTAAAAATGTTAGGGGGCGCAAAGTGAATAGACGCAAAAAAGCCTCTGGCGGTCATTGAGATTAGGCATGCCGCCAGAGACTAAGTGGTGGAGATTTATGGGGAATGGGGCTTTAAAAGTCCAATTCCTTTAAACATTGCTTTTCAAAATCGTCTGGTTGATATGTCTTGCCTTCGGTGCGCAAGACCCTATCGAGGAGCTCTTCAAGCCTTGCGGGACTAAACTCGGCAAATTTAAAATGAGCCTTGTTGTCCTTCTCCACGAAAAATTTTTGAAGCTGTAACTTGTCTACCAAGTTTATTATCCTCATGGTTTTCATGTTCCCCTCCTTGCGTCTGGAACGTCGAATTGGCCTTGGCCTTTTCTAGGACGGCCTGATAGCTGTTCTCGAACATGCTATTCGAGGCCTTGTTTTTAAGCAGTCTATTATAGATATGAAAGCCGATCATATTTGAGTAGAGCTCGTAAGCGAGTTGCTCTTTGTCGGAGTCCGCTTTTAAATGTCCCTCTTCAATGGCAAGGGCCACAGATCTTTCAAAGGTATCAATCATAGCGCTTTGCAATTTATGAATATGATCTCTCACTTTGCCCGGCCGATCATCAAACTCTACAATCGCAGATAAGAAGGGGCAGCCGCCTGGCAGGTAGGAGCTAGACCACGCTTTCCAATTGTCCATGATGGCCCGAATTCTGGGCTCGCCACGTTCAAATTTCACCGCTGGTTTGATGACTCGCTTAACAAAGTTTGCCGAGGCGTAGTCCATCACCATGATCTGCAGCTTCTCCTTAGATTTAAAATGGCTAAAGAGACCTGATTTGCTCATGCCTACTGACTTCGCCAGCTCGCCAATAGAAAGGGCCTCTAGACCAAATCTGCTAGTGAGCTCGAAAGCGCTTTTGAGAATGTTTTCTTTGGTTGCAAAACCTTTACTCATGAAAATATTTTAGCACGACCGTTCGTATAGTCAAGAGGATAAATAAAAGGCCTAGCAAATGCTAAGCCTTTGAATTAAGGTGTGTCTTGAGTGAAGTCTTCTTTTAAGGCCCTAAAAAGTTTAGCATCAAAATTGCCTATTACATCCTTGAGCATTTCGGGGCCATCATCTGGATCGTCTCCTAAACGATACCAAGAAACTAGCCTTCGAGCGGTGGGATGATCATAAAGGTTTGCGGCCGAGCCCTCGTTATAAATTTGTCGAATCTTTATTGAACTCATGGCCGTGCTCCATATTGAGACCTCGTCAATATGGCCTTTGAAGTGGCGCTGGCCAGGCCTGTAGGCCCCGAGAAAGGCCGGATAAGTTCCAAAGAGTGAAAGGTCTGGGACCTGCTTTTTGACCATATGACCGTCCATATAAAAGACAAGATATTTTCCATTATATGTCGCCGCTATATGATGCCATTTGGCGTCCCCAGCTGGTTTTTCATGAGTAAGCTCTTGAGGCTTGCCAGCTCCCCGGTATCTAAGAAACACTTCGTCCCGCTTCACACCTAGCGTAAGAGCGGAGCCTGGCCCTCTGCCTTTATGAAATACAAGGACGTCCTCTTCGCCTTTTGGGTTCTGTGACTTTTTAATCCACAAAGACATGGTGAAAAGGCCATCGGGAAGCATGTCTTTTCCCGGTCCTAACTCGGCGCTGGTTTCGCCCTTAAATGAAAGGGAAAAAGCGTTCTTGTAAGAGGAGGCGCCATTGGTCACAACCTCAATCTCTTTGCTATTGAGATCATAAAGGCCTCTGTCGTCTAACATGCGCACTGAAGTTCTGTACTCGGTCCCCGGCTTAAGTCCTTCAATAGTCGCGGACCTTGCTGGAGGCTCTACGGCCCTAACGACTTTCGGCCTTGAGCCTTTTTCGGCGCTATAGACCAAGTAGGCCTTTGCCTCTTCGCTTGGAAGCCAGTTCACAACAAAGGACGTGTCTTTCACCTCGCTTGCAAAGCTTGCCCCTGAAAAGTCCGTTTGCGGAGGATCTTGTGGATATGGTCCGGGCGCTGTGGCGTTTGGAGTTTTGACTATTCTGTCTTTCCCTTCCTTGAAAACATTGTCTTGGCATCCCGATAAAAGGGAAACGATAAGAGGAATAAGCGCAAGTTTTACCTTCATGGTTTGTCCTTAAAAATTTTAATGAAGATTATAGATTAATCTCGCTCCTGCGGAGGTCATGCTTTCCAAGTTATTATTGGAGTACGTCTCAAACCGTGAGAACAGAGAAAGAAAGTAATCGCTAGTGAGGTTCGCTTTGAGCTCAATATCGGCGCGGGCGGCGTCTAGATTGCTTTGGCCGCTAGTTTCTTGATCAAAGACGCTCTTCAATAAGTTTGCGTTCAGGTTAAAATGAATGTCATTGGCGGAGTAGAAATCTTTTGAAATAAAGCCGCCCATGTAAAGAAGATGATCTCTTCTGATAGCGATGTCCTCATTTTGTTCAAAAGCTCTGGAGGCCGATTGCCAGGCCGCCATCGGACCAAAAGAAAAAGTGGAGCCGAATCTTTTAAGTCCCAATTGCGTGGAAAGGTTTAGAGTTGGGTCATAGCTTATGACCTCGCTGCCTTTATCGGTGGTGTTCGTTCCATGAGTCATGATGCCAAGTTGAGCGCTGGGACTTAGGGCGAGACTTTGCCAGTGACGATTATTAAGGTCCTCGTAGCCGACTATCAGGCCGTAATTTTCTTGAGAGGTGACAGTTGTGGAGCCTGTTTCCAATTTGTTCACATGGTACTGGACTCCGATGGTCACATTCTGATGATTGGAAATCTTATTGCCAAAGAGCCCATGGCTAATTGCCGATTGTTTGATCGCCACGATGTCTTTGTCCGTGGTCGATTCTGCGAGAAGAAAGTCTTTTGAAGGAAGGACTAGAGGCGAGCCTTCATCAAGCTCTTTTGCTTCTTCCATTGTTATATGGTTGGCCTTGAGTATTTTTTCTACCCACTGGTTCTCTCCATAAAGAGGAGTGTAATTTTCACTATGAAGAAGCTCTGAAAGAGTCTCTCCTTTCTTCAAGATGTGCACCTTATAATCATTCGTTTGGATCTCTTTAGAGGTCGCGACACAATTGCCGCCGAAGAAAATGACAAGCGCTATTGCGTAAAATCTAACTTTCATATGGCCCCACTCCTTTAGGTTCAAAGGAATTCTAGCATGAGCCAGGGTCCGGCTGTCATGTCGCGCTGCGGGGCCTCTTTAAAAGAAAATTTTATGAAGCTTCATGCCCGTGAGAACAAAGATCATTCCCAAGACAGGCGAACCGATTAAATAGACTGAAGCGCGAAGGTAATCTCCATTTGCAAGATCATTAAGCGAACTTAATGCGTAGCCCGAGAAAGTGGTGAGTCCTCCGCAAAAAGCGAGCAAAGCGATGGCGGCCATTTCCTGGTGAGAGGTTTTTTGCGCTATGAACTGATAGAGAAGTCCTGCTAGCAAACAGCCAAGAGCATTGGCCGTTAGGGTGCCCAGGGGAATGAAATTTAATTTTTGCGAAAGTTTGTTTTCCAGAAGGTGCCTTGAGAGAACTCCCAAGGCGCCCAGGATTGCGATAAGCGCGATGTTTCTCACTTAGCTTATCACCTTTATTAATGGATGAGAGAGCTGTGACAATAAAGTCTAAAGATTTTGTCTTTTGTTCTTTTGATCGCGAAATTTCCTTGCTCTCTTTGCTCAACAAGGTAGGTGTAATATTTAGGGTGAGTGTCGCTCACTTCAAGCACACTTTTTCCTTCGTGTTCGCCAAAGTCAATCACGACAGATTCTTCTGCAATGATTCCAGTTAGCGGGCTGGTTTCTTTGGTTGATCTAGTGTTCTTTCTAAAAGATGACTGTATAGCTGATGCCATTTATTCCCTCCTTAGAATAATTAGCTGGTTTTTTCGATCCAGTTAGAAAAGCGTTCCATCGCTTTTAAACAATTTTTAAATAATTTAGACACATTGAAAAGAAAAAAATTTTGGCGCGCTACTTCCCAAAGAAATGCTTGAGGAAAATGACCAAGCTTCTAAACTCCTGAGGGTGCTCATCGGTCAAAACTTTCTTGAGCAACTCTAAAGCCTGATAGATTGAGACGGCCTTCCGATAAGGGCGCTGAGAAGTCATCGCGACCAGAATATCGATGGCGCTCACCATGGCAGACTCGACTCCAGAGATGACGCCCTCTGGGGGGACGTGTTTGGAATTGGCGGCGAGGGCCTGGATTTTGTAATTCAGATAATGATGGTTTCGTATAAGCTCTAAGTGATTGGCGGCCAAAGGAGTCCTTCCGGCCAAGAGCTTCATGGAGTTTTCAGCGTGTTCTGAAAAAACTTTTTTATCAAAATCAGTAAGACTAGCGAGCTCAAATTTTTCTCGAGGGACAAAACTCATCCCGATGTCTTTAAAGTAAGAGGCCATGAACAAACTTTGAGTCTCTTTCTCAGAAAAAAGACCTGTGCTCTGAAGAAAAGACAAGAGCAAGATCGAAGAAAGCATGGGCTGGGCGATAGTATAATGGTGGCCCTGTTTTGCGACTGAATGGAAGAGCCCTTTGTGTATGCCTTTATTATTCAAAAGAAGGGAGCTCAAGTTCTGACCGCTTTGGTATTGGCTGCTGAGAAGCTCGTCATTAAATGGGTCTTGGTAGAGATTGGACATCTGTAAAGACAGGAGGTGAGCGTGTTTAGCGCTGTTTTTTTTAGGGTCGCCAATTGAGAGAGAGCGAGTCAGTTTTAAAAGCCTTTCTCGCAGCTGTTCATGAAGCTCCTCAAAGTCCGCCTCATGAACAAATATTTCGCTGCTTATATCTCTTGCATAGCCTTTAATAAACTCGCCTGTTATGCCCTCATTTGGCGATAAGACCTTAGTAAAAGATCCGTTTTGAAATGCGTAAGCGCTTTTTCTTAGGGCGTCCGTAATGGAGAGGTGACCTACAAAGAGAGGCCTGAGCTCCAGAGGAAGGCGATGTCTTTCGAGATAGTTTTCAGCCATGCGCTTATATTAGCGCAAAACAAGGCTAAAGAAGAGAGTTTAAATGCTCGCGCAGAATGTCCTTATAGCTTACTCCACTTTCTTCGATCATTTTAGGAAACATGGAGATAGGGGTCATGCCTGGGAAGGTGTTAATTTCATTAAGATAGACCTTTCCGTTCTCAAGAAAGAAGTCCATGCGGACAAATTGAGAGAGTTTTAAAGTGGAGAAGGCAAGGCGAGCATAGCGCTGGATTTCCTCGATTAGGCCGGGGTCAATGTTTGGAGAGAGGTTTGTCTGAGTCTTGCTTTCTTTGGAGTATTTTTCCTCAAAGCTATAGAATTTATCAGGACACAGGATCTCGCAAGGGCGCGTGGCGATCAGTTTTCCTTTTGATTCATAAACGGATATTTCAAGCTCTCTTGGATCGAGCATTCTTTCGACAATCGCAAAGTCGGAAAACGTGAGGGCCTTTTCAATAGCGGAGGCGATGTCCTCTTTTTTTGTGACAGGATAGCAGCCCACCGATGAGCCTTGATTGCTCGCTTTGATGAAGAGGCGGCCATGCTTATCAAAAAAACCTTCCAGTTTTTGTATGGTCTCCTTTTCACTGTCTCCCGCGATCATAAATTCGGCGACCGGAACTCCCGCTTTCTCAAGCCAAAGTTTGGTGAGAACTTTATTAAAGCAAATGGCGCTGGCCTCATGGCCGCATCCGATAAAAGGCAGACCAATCATTTCAAAATAGGCCTGAATGTGGCCGGTCTCTCCGGGATAACCGTGAAAGGCCGGCACGCAGACGTCCATCTTAGCTACTTGGGTTCCGTCCTCAAGCTCGAGCTCTTTTTCAAAGTTAAGTTTCACAGGCCTGTCTTCTAGCCTCCAGTTAAAGCCTTTTTCCACTAAAACTTCAAAGACCTTAAACTCGTCTTTATTGATAAGGCCGGAAAGGTAATTAGCGGTGACAAGAGAAACATCATGTTCTTGGGAGCCGCCCCCTTTTAGCAGGAGAAGATTCTTCATTTAGAGCTCTTTAAGCTTTTGCGGAAACCTTTCATTATTAAGGTCCCTGAATTTATTAATGGCCTCTTCAAGAGAGAGGACGTCAGTTTCACGACTTCCATAAGGCCTAAGAGCGATGGCCTTGTCTTCAATTTCCTTATCGCCAATGACCGCCATAAAAGGAACCTTGGCCTTTTGAAGAGTTCTTGTCTTCTTGCCCATTGTTTCATTAGAGTCGTCCACACGAACCCTAAGACCCTCGCTTTGAAGCTTCGCCGCCAACTCTTTGCAATAGTCTGCGTGAATCTCGTTATTCACAGGAACAAAGACCACTTGCTCTGGAGCGAGCCAGAAAGGAAAGGCGCCTGCCACGTGCTCAAGATAGACGCCGAAGAACCTTTCTAGCGAGCCGAGGAGAGCGCGGTGGATGACAACAGGCCTTTCGTCCTCGCCATTTTTGTTAGTGAACTTCAGCTCAAATCTTTCGGGCAGTTGGAAGTCAAGCTGGACAGTTCCCAGTTGATGATAGCGCCCGATGGCGTCCGAAATTTGGATATCAATTTTTGGCCCGTAAAAAGCGCCATCGCCCTCATTGATATGATACTCATAATCAGTTGAATCAAGCGCTGCCTTTAGAGCGCTTTCGGCAAGGTCCCACACTGTATCGTCACCGACTTTCTTCTCTGGGCGGGTGGAAAGGCCGATTTTAATATTTTCAAAGCCGAAGTGATCATAGCAAACGCTAAACATATCGAGCAGGCTTGTGACCTCTTTTTGAATATCGTCTTTCGCTAGGAAAACGTGAGCGTCGTCTTGGCAGAAAGTTCTTACCCGGGTGAGACCAGCAAGGGTCCCTGATCTTTCATTTCTATGCAGCCTTCCAAAGTCCGCAAAGCGAAGAGGCAGGTCGCGATAGCTGTACTTTTTATGCTTAAACATAAGCATATGACATGGGCAGTTCATGGGCTTAACGGCCATTTCTCTATGATCATCTTTCGTGAAGAACATATCGTCTTTATAATTGTCCCAGTGACCAGAAGTCTTCCATAGTCCAACATCCAATACTTGGGGGGTGATGACTTCTTTATAATCGTACATTTGATATATCTTTCTAATGAAGGAAACGAGCTCATTATAGACGACGGCGCCTTTGGGCTCGAAGAAAGGAGAGCCTGGAGCGGCCTGATCAAAAAGAAAGAGCCCAAGATCTTTTCCAAGCTTTCTATGGTCTCTTTTCTTTGCTTCCTCTAAAAAAGCGAGATGCGCTTTTAGCTTCTCTCTGTCTTCAAAAGAGGCCGCATAAATTCTTTGCAACATCGGTCTCTTCTCATCGCCTCGCCAATAAGCTCCCGCTGTGTGAAGAAGTTTAAATGAATTAGGAAGCTTTTTAGTGGTTTCGACGTGAGGCCCACGGCAAAGATCGATAAAAGTGTCGCCTTGAGTGTAATAAGAAATGACTTCTCCTTCCGGAAGGTCCTTTATGAGTTCTACCTTATAGTCTTGCCCCGCCTCTTCAAAAATGGCTATGGCCTTGTCTCTAGGAACTTCATAGCGAGTGATTTTATCTCCGCGCTTGATGATCTCTTTCATGCGCTTTTCTATTTTCTTTAAGTCCTCGTCTTGGATCTTAGTTTCCATATCAATATCGTAGTAGAATCCATTTTCGATCGTTGGCCCTATTCCTAATTGAACTTTTTCATCTGGATAAAGTTCTTGGACGGCCTGGGCCATTAAATGGGCAGTGGAGTGTCTAATAATCTCAAGATCGTATTTCTGATTTTCTTGCATTTTTGCTAGTCCTCTTGGGGTTCGAAAGATTGTAGTAATTTAGCAGGCTTAAAGGCCTTTATCAATCTTGTACAGGTCCTCAGAGGGCATTCACAGTAAAAAAATTACAGCCTGAATTTTTATGAAACCAGCAGGCGCGAAAAAGAGGCGAAAATGACATTTTCTTACAGCTAACTACCTCAAAATTCAGGGAATTTTCTTTAGCTGCACTTGGTTAATCTGTAAGAAATTTCAAGTCTCGCAAATGTAACCTACTATAATTGTTAAGGTACTTGATTTTACAACTAAGTTATTCTGATGTAAGGTTTGCCGCCAATACAATACAAATTGTATTTACAGGGAAAGCTTATGGAAACTTTTACGCAAGAACAGAATTCAGAACAGGGCGCAGCCCTTAACGAGAATCTTAGCAATCAATTGCAAGAGCGCTTTATGGCAAAGAGTTCTCTTCTCGAGGAGACAGACACTCGCTTCATGGACGTCGAAGACCATGAAAGAGTCCTTGGACAAGGCTACTATCGGTTAGGAAAAGTCTATTATGACAAGGCGGACTTGGACAACGCTGAAGATTATTTTCTCAGAGCTTTGGACAAGACGGTTTACCCCAAAGACGCTTTTGCCATGTTCAAATGCTACGGCTTCCTCATCAGGGTTTACTCCGAAAGCGAAAGAGAAGAAGAGGCCGACCGCTTTATCTCTCTTGCCTACGACTTGATCGATCAAATTAGCAGAGAGCTTGGCTCTTTAAATGCTGAATACTTTTATAATGTCGGCATGGTCTACACCTATAAAGGAGAGTTTGAGAAAGCTCTTGAAAACTTCCAACTAGCTTATCAAAAGGCGCAAATTGAAAATGAGCCAGAGCTAATCGCGAAGTCCTTATACTCCGTGGCAACAGCTTCCTATCACCTTGAAAAGCATAAAGAGGCAATGAACGCCCTTACTCAACTAAATGAGTTGCTTGATATTCTTAAAAAGGGCTACTTAAAAGGTAGTATGCATCTCCTTTATGGAAACCTTTATAAAGACTTAGGCAACTTTAGCGAGGCCCTAAAGAGCTTTGATCTAGCAATTAAATATCTTCAGCAGAAAAATTGCTGGAACCTTTATGGCTATATTCTTCTTGGAAAAGGCATCACTTATAAAAAAATGGGCGAGTACAATCAGGCCTTGACCTATTTTCGTCTAGGCCTCAATACAGTCAACTCCCGGTATAAAAGATTGAGGGACCTTATTGAGACCC
Source organism: uncultured Bacteriovoracaceae bacterium (assembly GCA_963747475.1). Classification (GTDB taxonomy): domain Bacteria; phylum Bdellovibrionota; class Bacteriovoracia; order Bacteriovoracales; family Bacteriovoracaceae; genus UBA845. Next base: position 46,917 of record CAVVFE010000013.1, on the reverse strand, counting down.
AGGTCGAGGACGTGAACGACTCAAGCGTTGATCTTTACCTTGACAGGCATAATAGGGTGATTCATGAGAAGTCGCTCGGGTCTATCGACTTTAAGCACCGCTTCGTGCTCCTTGAGATCCTTTTCCTTTTGGCGAAAAACCCTGGGTCGCATTTTAATAAAGAAGATTTGGCGCAGTCGATCTGGAAAGACGAATACAATCCCCTTATCCATGACAAGCTTATCTATACGAGCATTTCCCGCTTGAGAAAGCTTATCGAGCCAAAGGGAGCTAGCCGCAAATATATTCTTAGAGGAAAGGACGGTTACACATTTAATCCAAGGGTCAGAGCGAGATTTCATAAGGAAGACGATCCCAAAGGCAAAAAAGTCATTGGAAATGTTGAAATTAGCTCGCCTGTTTAATAGTATTCTGAAATGAACGATCACCAAGGACTTTGGTTTAAAATAAGGGCCGTTTTTCTGACGGCCCTTTTTTCTTTTATGGCCTCTGCTGTGGCCCAGACAAAAACCATTTTACAAGACTTATTTGTGGTGAGAACAGGCAATGAAGTCTATTCCCTAAAGGACTTGGAGGAGTATGCCGACTACCTAAAGGATCTCCAATGTTTCTATCCTGAGTCCCTTATCGCAGAGCATTTTAGAGTGCTGCAGGAGACTCAGAATTCTTACTTTGTCCCTAAAACATATAAAGAGGGCTTTGGCGCCAAAGCTCAAGCAGAACGGACTCAGGGCTACATAGCTCTTTTGAAAATGATCCGCTACGCAAGCTCCCAGGCGGTGAGCGTGAGCTCCGATCTTGCGAAAGCGTTTAAGCTTTCAGCTGAAAAAGGCAACTGCCCTCTAAGAGGCTTTAGTGGGTTGGACTTCACCGATAAAATGGGCGACCTTGCTCTTTTGGAAATCTTTGTGCGGTCGCGTTTTCTGCCTAATAATGAGGAGCTGACTCCCAAGAAGAAGGCAAGTATTTTAAAAAACATCGTCTCTTTACAGGACTCAGTCACAAGCCAGATCGACCATGAGCTTTTTAAATACGAGTAAGGCTAATGATGAAAATTGAATGCGCTCGTAGTTTGCGCGAAGCGGAAATTGTCGAAATTTCTAAGCTTGACGGCCTATGGATGCGTCATTATTGGAGCCAGTCTCAATGGCAGGCGGAGTTTCTCTCCCCTGAATCGAAGAGGAGTGTTTTGTTCCTGCTAAAGGACGATAATGGCGTGATTAAAGGGCTCAATCTTTACTCTTTGAACCCTTGGATTCATCAAGCTCATCTTCTCAAAATAGCTCTGCATGACGAACTCAAAGGAAGCGGGGCGGCAAAACAGCTTTTTGAAGGCGCCGTCAATTGGTTAAAAAAGAGCTCTGGCGGCAACTTTTCCATTCACGAAATTTATTTGGAGGTGGCCACCGATAACGAAAGGGCCATAAGCTTCTATAGAAAAATGGGCTTTATGGAGCTCTGCAAAAAGAAAGGCTTTTACTCTGACGGGGCCGACGCCCTGGCCATGCTTTTGTCTCTATAATATATCTTGTCATTTTCTTCTGACTTTGATATGAATTCAGTCTGTTACAGTTGTTTTTTATTGTTGGGGTGGAAAACGTTTTATCCACCCCTTTTTTTTATACCACGGGCCTAGCGCCAACTGTGAACTAAGCGATAACTGAACCGGTGAATTATGATTGGAGATTCTCCAACTGGCATTGAAAAAAGGCTGACTGAGCTTTCTCAAATTGTTGTGAGCGAGCTTGGGTACGAGCTTTATGATGTTGAATACGTGAAGGGCAGCAAGACCCTTAGGGTTTACATTGCCAATAAAGAGACTGGTTCTGCGGTTATTGAAGACTGCGTTGCGGTCGATCGAGGCTTCACAGAACACGTGGAAGAGGCCGACTGGGTTCCAGACGACTTTGTATTGGAAGTTTCATCACCGGGCGTTTATCGCAACCTTAAAACGGCAAGTCATTTTGACAGCGCCAAGGGAGAGCACGTCCAGCTTGAGCTTATGACCAAGCTAAAAGATGAAGGTCTTCCAAAAAAATACCAAGGGGCGAAGAGGCTTCGCGGTGTGCTTACTGATTACGACGATAAAAATATAATATTGGACGCGGACGGGAACCAGCTTCGTATCGAAATTGGGAACGTAAAAAAAGCAAATCTCGACCCCGATCTATAACCGTTAAGGAGAATACAGGTGAACTTTTCTGAGTTAGGCAAAGTGATTGAGCAGCTAGGCAAAGACAGAGGCATTAAGAAGGACGTCGTTATTGGCGCCATTGAGCAGGCCTTTTTGGTCACCGCTAGAAAAAAGTTTGGAATTCAAGGAGAGTTTGAAGCTCGCTATAACCTTGATGACGGAGAAATCGAGATTTTCCAATATAAAAATGTTGTGGACAACGTCAAGGACTCGATTGTTGAAATCGACTTTGATCATGCCAAAGAGTTAGACGAAGACTGTGAGATAGGCGATCAACTTGGGATTAAAATAGAAGACCCTAAGTTTAGTCGAGTCGACATTCAGACGGCTAAGCAAATCATTTTCCAAAAGGTCAGAGACGCTGAGCGAGAAATCCTTTTTGCCGAGTTCAAGCACCGTGAAGGCGACCTTGTTACAGGCATCGTAAGAAGATACGAAAGAGGAAACGTTATTGTGGACCTCGGAAAGGCCGACGCTATTATGGCGAGAAGAGAAATCATCTATGGGGAGACTTTTAAGCCGGGCGACCGCGTTCAGGCCTATCTTTCTGAAGTCGTCATGACCAACAGAGGTCCAGAGATAAGGTTGACTAGAACATCTCCAATGTTTCTCGTTAAGCTTTTTGAAGTTGAAGTTCCTGAAATCCAAGACGGAACTATTGAGATAAAAGCGGCCGCTCGTGAGCCAGGCCATCGCGCCAAAATCGCCGTTACCACTGAAGATCGTGATATTGATCCAGTTGGAGCATGTGTTGGTATGAAGGGCTCTAGGGTTCAAAACATTGTCAACGAACTCCAAGGCGAAAAAATCGACATCGTTAAGTGGCACGATGAAGTTGAGGTCTTTGTTAAAAATGCCCTCGCCCCAGCGGACATAACTTCAATCAATAGCAACTCCGAGGAGAAAATTCTGGACGTTATCGTTGAAGAGGACCAACTTTCTTTGGCCATTGGCCGTCGCGGGCAAAACGTCAGACTTGCTGCCATGCTTACTGGATGGAAAGTGAATATTATCAGCAAGACCAAGCTTCAAGAGAAGGTCAAGGCCTCAGTCGAGAACCTTATGCAGCTTGATGGCGTGTCAGAGTCGACAGCGCAAGTTCTTATTCAAACGGGCATTATGTCTGTGATTGATCTCAGCGCCACGGACGCGGAAGATCTTCAGCGTCACCTGGAAGTCGAGCTTGAAGAGGCCCAAAAACTTGTGGCGACGGCCAGCGAAGCGATCGAGAACGATGAGATTGAAAATGAGCCAAGCGAAGAAGAAGAAATTATTTCCGCTTCAGCGGTCCCAAGCGCCAGAATGGGCATGATCAAGTCCGAGAGCGCGTCCAGCGAGTCCGATGAAGGTGATGACAAGTTCTCTGAAGCAGAAAAGAGGCTTAGAGAAGAGCTTGCTGCATTTAAGTTGAAATAATAGTTGAAGTAGAAGACGTAGAAAAACGATTAGCAAATAAAAAGCGGGGTTATTGATGCCAAAAAAGGTATACGAACTGGCCAATGAAATAGGAGTCGGCGCAATCGATTTAGTCGAAAAACTAAAGTCGATGGGCATGAATGTCCGAAACCATATGGTCTCTTTGAGCGATGAAGAAGTTCAAAAAGCTCTAGAAGTGTACGCGCCGGCTAAAGAAGAAAAAGCGACTAAGAAGAAGACGACGAAGAAAAAAGTCGCCAAGAAAAAAGTCACGAAGAAAAAAGTCGTCAAGAAAGTCGCTAAAAAGGCTAGCAAGGAAGGGGACGAAAAGGCCTCTGAAGAAGCTCCTGAGGAAGTCGCTCCTGTCGAGGCAAAGGCCGAAGCTGAAAAGTCTTCTGAAGAAGAAAGCGCAGACAGGCCTAAGAAGACTGTGGTCAGAAAGAAAAAGGCCGCAACTCGCAAAAAAGCTGATGAAGGTGAAGAGAAGAAGACAAAAGGTGAGGAAAAAGTCCCTGATAAAGTTGACGAAATAGAGGCGAAGCCAGTCTTTAAAGAGAAAATGCACACCTTTACTCCTGTCTACGTTCCTGATGAAAAAGAAGTGGAAGAGCACAAGGCCAAAAGAAAGGCCGAAGAAGAGGCCAGTAATCGCGCGGCAGGCGCGCCGGCTCCTAGCGGAGACGACGCTGACAAGCATAAAAAAGACAGCAAGAAGCGAATGGGCGATCTTGCGGCCAGCATCTCCAAAAAAGGGGCCTCTGGAAAAGGCAAGGACATCACAAATATCCGCGCTGAAGAGGAAATGAAGCTTGCCACCAATATCATCGGTCGCCAAGTCTATACACCGGTCCGACGCAAGAAAGTCTACACTGGCCAGACTAAGCAGACTGAGATCACAGAAGTGAAAGAAGCAAAGCGCGTTATCGGCATTCATGGGGCGACCACGGCCGAAGAGCTTTCCAATAAGCTTGCAGTGAAGTTTAAGGAAATGAAAAACGAGGCCCTCAAGCTCAATCTTCTTCTTAAAGAAGACGATTACTTGGGCGTGAAGCTCGCTAATCAAATTGCAAGTCTTTATGATTATAGAATCGAAGACAAGGCCTTTGACGAGGACGCTGTCCTTGAAAGAGAGCCAAAGGAAGACAAGTCTGGTCTTCCGGAGAGAGACCCTATTATTACCGTCATGGGGCACGTCGATCACGGCAAGACGACCCTTCTCGACTATATAAGAAACGCGAAAGTCACCGCTGGCGAGGCCGGCGGAATCACTCAACACATAGGCGCTTATTCTGTGCCGGTCGGGGACAAAAAGCTGACTTTCCTGGACACTCCCGGCCACGCCGCCTTTGCTTCCATGAGACAAAGAGGGGCCAATGTCACGGACATTGTTATCTTGGTCGTCGCTAGTGATGACGGGGTGATGCCTCAGACAAAAGAGTCCATCAAGTTTGCAAAGAACGCTGGATGCCCAATCATTGTGGCCATCAATAAGATGGACAAGGAAGGGGCAAATCCTGAAAGAATTAAGCAAGAGCTTACTGAATTTGAGCTCGTCCCAGAGGACTGGGGCGGCGAAACGATGTTTGCCCCAATCTCCGCCCTCAAGGGAGAAGGAGTCGATGATCTTCTTGAGTCGGTAAAGCTTCAAGCGGAAATGATGGAGCTTAGAGAGTCGCCAAAGGGCAAGGCCCAAGGTGTCATCATCGAGTCCAAAGTCGAAACTGGTCGCGGCCCTGTCGCCACCGTTCTAGTGCAAAAAGGAACGCTCAAACAGGGGGACGCTGTCGTCTGTGACGAATTCTATGGGCGCGCTAGAAGTCTTATGGACTCTTCTGGAAAAAATGTTAAGTCTGCTGGCCCTTCTGTGCCTGTTCAGATTCTTGGACTCAATGGTGTTCCCTCTCCAGGGGAACTGCTTAATGTCGCTAAGAATGAAAGAGAGGCAAAGAAAGTCGCAGAAAATAGAATTAACGAGAGAAAGAAACTTGAAAGCGCTGAGGCCCCAAAAGTCGCCTCCCTGGAGGACTTCTTTGGAAGCGGCGACGCCGAGTCTGGCGAAAAGAGAATTCTCAATCTCGTTATTAGAACAGACGTTCAAGGCTCATACGAAGCGATCAAAGACGCTCTTGAAGGCCTCGGCAATGAGGAAGTTGGTGTCAATATCATCACCGGAGGAGTGGGCGCCATTAGCGACAGCGACGTCAATATGGCGGCGAACGCTGAAGGCTTCTTGATTGGATTTAATATGCGTCCTGTGACCAGCGCCCGTCGTCTAGCTGAAGAGAAAGGTGTGGAAGTGAGAACTTACTCCATCATTTATGAGCTAATCAACGACATTACGTTGGCCCTTGAAGGCATGCTTGAGCCTGAGAAAGTTGAAAAATACATCGGTCGCGCTGAAGTTCGCGACACGTTCAATATTCCTAAGGTCGGAACAGTCGCAGGTTCTGCGGTCATCGACGGGAAAATTGAAAGAGGATGCAATATCAGACTACTTAGAGAAGGCAAGATCATCTATGATGGCAAGCTCTCCACTCTCAAGAGATTCAAAGACGAAGTTAAAGAAGTCGCCAATGGTTACGAGTGTGGTATGGCCCTTGAGGGCTATAATGACATCAAGAACAATGACCTCATCGAGGCCTATATTCTTGAGGAAAAACAAAGAAAACTTGAAGCTGACAGCAGAGTTCTTTAAGGATCTAGATAATGGCAAGAAAGAGTGGATCAAACAGCAGGCCGATGTTCGAGGAGCGGATCAAAAACGAGATCAACTCCTTGTTGCGTCGTGAACTAAAAGATCCGCGTCTTTCCCTTATGAGCGTCACACGAGTGGAGCTAAATCAAGACTATTCTGTCGCCACTGTTTACTGGGACACCTTTGACTCTGCAAAGCGTGGCGACATTAAGACGGCCATTGAAGGCACGACCGGAAGAATGAGAAGTCTTCTGGCCAAAAATCTTAAGGTTCGTCACACTCCAGAATTAACTTTTGTGTATGACTCTCAGTTTGAGGACGAGGCCAGAATCGAACGCCTTTTAAAAGAAGACAATCCAAGCAGCGAAAGCTAGTTCATCATGGACTCCCGCATTGAGCATTAAAAACCCGCTCATTTTCAATATTTTTAAGCCGGCCAATATGAGCTCATATGACGTTATTCGCGTCTTTAAACGAAGTTTTGGAAAATCTCTGGGAAAGGTCGGTCATTTTGGCACGCTCGATCCCTTCGCCTGTGGAGTTTTGCTCATTGGCGTGGGAGGGGCCGCTAGGCTCAACGACTATATTCATAACTGCATGACCAAGACCTATCTAGCGGTGGGAAAGCTGGGCGAAGAAACGGACACGGGAGACTTTACCTCTCCAGTGACTCAGACTGACTTAAGTCCTTATCTCGAGCAAACGATCTCCAAACTAGACAAGAAGTTTGTTGAACACGCTCTTAAAAAGCGATTTGAGGGCGAATACATGCAGTCGCCTCATAAATATTCTGCCGCCAAATTTCAAGGCAAAAAGCTTCTTCAATGGGCCAAAGAGGGAGTAGAGATCAAAAAAGAGCAGAAAAAGAGGCATATCTATCACATTGAAGTTGTGAAGTTCGAATACCCTTACCTTTCTATTCGCTTTGAAGTCAGCTCCGGCACTTATATACGAACGCTTTTCTCGGAGTGCGCCAATCACCTTGGGACGATTGGCTCTCTAGTGTCCCTTGTCAGAGAAAATGTTGGCCATCATTCATCAAAGGTGGGCCATTAAGAAAAAGGACTGGCCTCAGGACAAAGAATGGAATTATGAGAACTGGGCAATCGGCCCCCAAGAGGCCCTTCTATTTCCCGAAGTTCATTTTGCTCCTAAAGAGGCCAAACTGATGTCTAATGGGGTCAATCTCGCTCTTGGACGCGAGGAAAGGAGGGAGGAGTCAAGCTGCGGTCTTTGTGAAAATCTTTATTGGGCCAAGGGCGAGGAAGGGCTTATTGGGCTTGTGACTCTTATCGACGGGCAATGGAAGGTTCAAGTCAATTTTTCTTGAAGCTCTTTGTGCCCGTCTGTGACTTGCTTCCAACAGACCCTCATAAAGCTTTCAGCGTCATCGAAATCTTCAGGTCTCTTCGCTTTTCTTATTATTATTCCAAGATTTTTGCCAAGCTTTACTGAGAAAGAGTTTGAAGGCATGACTTTTTTAGTTCCGTAGACTGTGACGCTATGGACAGGAATATTATTCTCATAGGCGAATTTAAGTATAGGCTTTTTAATTTCAGAATATTCTTTTGGGCGGTCGGACTTTCTCTGGCGGGTGCCTTCTGGATAAATCATCATTGTCTGGAGCCCTTGGGTAAGTCTTCTTTTGGCCTCTTCAAAAACTTTTCGCCGTGAGTGGGGATCTTTGCGGTCGACCACCATTGCCCCTGCTGAATAGCCGCAAAGGCCTAGCACTGGAATATAAAGCACTTCTTTTTTCATGATAGGTGGATTGGGCACTGACATAATGACCAAGGGAACATCAATAAAACTTTGATGATTGCAGATATAAAGGCCTTTTGGATACCCGGACTTTTCATGCCTCAAACGCTCGTCTCTTTTATATACTTTGCTTAGTGTGGCGACATAGATTGTGAAAAAGGAAAAGGCCTGCCAGAAGGGCGCGCACATCCTCGTTCTAATGTCTCTCGAGAAAGGGAGAGCAACTATTGAGATTGGGAGTATCGTCACGAAAAAAGCGATAATCAGGGAAGCGTAGGCAATAGGCTGATAGAGTAGACTCAGAAACTTTCCCATCACCTGCTTAACGCTCCACCTTCTCTTTTAAGAGCTCGCTCTGAACGAGGTTTTTCAATGCCAATTCGTTTTGCTCCCAGATTTGTTTCAAAGACAGCTCTTCATCAAGAGTGGGGCATTCATAGGTAAGAACGCCGCAGCCGTACTTTTCAGGGACGAAAGTTCCAAGAGAGCCTGGAGTAGGGTAGCCAATGTCAGGGACCGTTTTATACTCGTTATAGCTTGAGATGTATTCGGCGATTTCTTTTGCGTCGCCATTGAAATTTAATAGAGGTTTCCAAGAATGGAAGCTAAGGACCACGGTGGGCCTGAACTTGTCAAAGAGCTTTATCAAAAATTGATTTTCTGGCTCTGATAGCGCCTCTGGGCCTGGGTTGTATTTAGCTTTCCTGGGATGCTTGTCCCAGTTGCTGGAAGGATAGTTTCTGTTCAAGTCCACTGCGTGGGAGTTGACTCTGGTGCCCGCTCTGTAACCGTCCACGTTTAAAATAGGCACCACAACAATAGGCAGTTCTTCAAGCGAGTGATCGCTTTTGATCCAGTCGAAAAGCTCCTTTAGAACATAGACTCCCTCGACCTCGTCGCCATGGGTGCCGCCAATAAGGTAGATAAATTTTTTAGATTTTACGTCAGTTCTGAAGGCCTCAATAGGGTTTCCTTCCACGCTGGCGCCTGCTTCTAAAGGGTGAAAAATCATCTTAGCTTTCCTTATATGTGTAAACGGCCGACTGGCCAGGAGTCTCTTCGACCTCGATTTCTAAGGCGGAAAAACTGAAGTTAAACCTCTCGAGGGTGAGCCGTCTAACTTCTTCGCAAATATAAATCGCCAATCTCTCAGCGCTTGTATTGGGAATGGGCAGAATAAGAACGTCCTGCTTGGGCATGACAAACTCGCTTTCATCAGGAGTGGTCAAGCGGAAAGACTTGTTCTGGTCATGAATCATAAGATGCTGATTGTCTCTGGGAAGAAGAAGTTTGTGATCGAGCGAGTCGCACACCTCTCTTACGATCGGCTTCACGTCCAAAAAGTCAAAGACCATATCGGACTCGAGCTTCGGGGCCTCGCCTTTCATCATGACTCGGTAGTTATGGCCATGCAGTGGCTCCCTTTCTCCGTTTTCAAATATGAGAAAGTGAGAGGCAGCAAAATTAAAGTACTGCTTATATACCTTTATTGAATACTGAAGATCCAAAATTACCTCTTCTCAAGTCTTATGATTCCATCTTCGATCTTTATAGATTCAGGAGCTTATATCCTTCAGACCACTTTGAAAAGCGGGCATAACATACTTTCCTGTTCGATTTTATAGTGGTGGTGACGCTTGGCGTTGTTGGCGGACAGCTTTTCTGTGTTTTCATTTTCAAATGATGAATAACAGGTTAAAAAGAGGCCATGTCACAAAAAAAGAAACTTGAAAATGCCCTTAAGACCCTTAAAACAGGTCTGAACCTCCCCGAGCTCTCAGAAGCTTTTTCCCAAGTGGCTCTTGCTATTAGAGACTTGCCTGAGGACGAGAAGCCCTGCGCGGCCAATCTTCCTGCGCCGGAGATAGAGGAGGGTCAAATCGCCCTTTTTTCCGATGGCGCTTGTCGGGGAAACCCTGGGCCTGGTTCATGGGCCTTTGTCGCCCAAAGCAAATCTGGAGAGATTATTCAAAAAGCGAGTGGGGTCGCAGAACATACCACCAATAATAGGATGGAACTCCAGGGCGCGATAGAGGGGCTGGCCTACCTAGACACTGTGGACGAAAGTTATACAAAAGTGATTTTTTTCACAGACTCTCGCTATGTGGTGGACGGCATCTCTTCTTGGGTCAAAGGCTGGAAGGCCAGAGGCTGGAAAAAGGCGGACAAAAAAACGCCTGAGAATGTAGAGCAGTGGAAACTTTTGGACGAACTCGCCCTCAAGAGAGATGTCAAATTTGTCTGGGTCAAAGGCCATGCCGGACACCCCCAAAATGAGCTTTGTGATCAACTTGCCAACGAGGCCCTGGATGCCCAAGGCCATTAAGCTTTTTTTTCTTTTACTTTTATTTGCGCCTTTTTGCCACTCACAAACTGAACCATGCTCATTGAAGGCGCCTAAAGGGCTTTTGTCCCTTAGCGCTCCAGTGTCTTGGATTCTCTATGAGCTTGACCTCTTGGAAGACCCTAGGCTTGAGGGCGTCTCGACCTTTCATTTTACCGGCGACAAGCATGTAAAGAAAATCGCTGGCGGGCCTCTACTTGTCCGCGAAATTTATGGCCAGCGCCAAGGCCGTAATCTTCTTTGATGAAAGCAGAGAATTGAAAGAGGCCATAAAAAAAGCGAAGAGGCGAAAGGTGTGGAAATTCTCACTAGAGGACTCGGCCCTTTTGCGGTTCACTCCAAGGCCATTAAAAAGCTTTCTCCCTATCTTAAAAACTGTGATGAGGCGATGAGCGCCCTCGAGCAAGACATAAAGAAAGAAAAGAAAGGCCTAAGCTCTTTTCGTTTTTCAGAGCGGCCAATTGTTTTCTTTTTGGGAGAGTTCAAACCTTCCTCAAAACCTCCTCGTCTTGTGATTGGCAATGATGGCTTTGTGAGTTTTTTTTCCGCTAATAACGGGCTAAAATCATACCCAAGCTCTCTGCAGTATATCTCTTGGTCGCCTAAGATTCTTCATGAGCTTTCGCCCGTACGCATTGGCGTCGCCCAGGGCAAAGGGCCCAAGTTGAAAATGAAAAAAGTTGAAAGGGGAACTTATAATATCTCCCATGCAGGGGCCCTCTCTCCCGGACTAGGTCAGATTCGCTTTATGAGCGATCTCATTCAAAGTGAAGATCTTGTGGGAGCGGCCAAATGAAGCGGGAAATTCGCGCTCAGCTTAAAAACGCTTTCCATGTTGATGGGTCTTCCGTCGATTTGGACCTTAGACTTGTGAGAGGCGAGATTAACTTTTTAGCTTGGGCCTAATGGGGCCGGTAAAACGAGTCTTTTGAATTTTTTTAAATCAAGGCCTGAGCTTTTTGGCCAAAGTAGAGTTTCTTTCCTTGACCAAGAAAGGCTGACGCCTCTAGGCAATTTAAGCGTCAAAGAATCTTTGCAAATATTAGAAGAGGAATGTCACCTAGATCCGGCCACCTTTCGGCCTGGGCTTGTGGCAGGACTTACTGATAGGAAAGTCTCAGAGCTCTCGGGCGGAGAAAATCAACTTTTAAAATATGTTCTCGCGACGGCCCCCATGTTTGACGCGCTTTTTGTGGACGAGCCCTTGCTGAATCTGGACGCGAACAATAAGTCCAGATTTTTGGAGCTATTTGCAGAGTTGGTGGAAAAAGGAAAGACGCTCCTTATTGTGGAGCACGAGCCGGAGCGCTACGGCGAAGTGAGAGGTCTTACCAATAAAATCATTATCAAAAAAGAGCGGCGTGAGGTGATTTGTGGAAAATTATGAACTCTATCGCGGCATATTCGCTTTCTTATGCGGGCATTTTCTATGCCTTTCGGGGAGTCTGACCCAAATAACGCTTAATAACCATCTGGCCAGTCCTTCCACCTTAGGCTTTGACGGTCTTGCGGCCCTCGGGGTCATCCTGGCCCAGGCCATAATGACGGCAACAATGCCAGGAAGTTTGGAGGTCAAGGCCTTTGTGATTTTTTGTTTACTGGTTCTCATCGGGGCCATATTTGGCAGGAAGACTCTGGCGAGCAAAGGCCTCTCGCTTGATATTGGTTTTTTAATACTCCTTGGTCTTGCCTTTAACTTATTTGTTGGCGCCGTTTTTTCAATTGTGCAATTTCTCTTTATGGCGCTTAATTATGAGTTTCCCTCCGGGCTTTGGTTTGGAGGCTTTCGTTACTTCAAAGTCTGGTGGCTCGTCCCCTTTGGCTCTCTTTTCTTTTTTTCCATTTTTGTGACAAAGAGAAACGCAAGAAACTTGAGACTAATGAGTCTTGGCAATTCTTTTGCCTTGGGCAGAGGCGTCGATGTCAAAAGGACGCAGTTAGAATCTCTTTTGCTTTCGCTTATTTTGACGGGGCTAGTCATCTCTTTCTTTGGCGTATTCTCATTCTTGGGCCTCATATTTCCGCATGTGCTTAGGTCTTTCTCCAGGTTTCGCTCCAATATAAGAAAAGAGTTGGTGGAAGGGCCAATGCTCGCTGGTGCTGCTCTTTTTGGGCTTGACGCAATTTGCCTTCGATTCACTTATAGGGGGGCGGAGTTTCCTGCAGGGATGATCACTTCTGTCGGCGGCGCCATGTTATTAGTCCTTCTTTTGCTTCGTTCAAAGGCGATTTTCTCTAGGCCTAAAACCTTTGCAAAACCCTAAATTCTATTCAATAATTGAGATAAGTTATTAAATTAAATAGGTTAAATACAAAACCAGCTCAAAAAGGAATTTAGCATGAATCAAGCAAGTCCAAAGATGAAGCTAGGAACGACACTGATTGGCTTAATCGCTCTTCTTTTCGTTTCTTGTAATCAGAACAACCCCAAGTCCGTGAAGCTAGAAAGTGAAGATGACAAAACTTTTTACGCAATGGGCTTTATGTTAGGAGCGAACCTTCAGAGGCTTGACCTAAACGATAAAGAACTTTCCGCTCTTTACAAAGGTCTAAGCGCTTCAGCAAAAGGGGACAAGGCCGAAGTCGAGCTTCAAATTTATCAACCAAAAATTCAGATGCTTTTCAAAGAAAGAATGGAAAAAGTGGCCAAGGCCGAAAAAGGCAAAGGCGAAGAATTTATTAAAGAGTATATGAACAAGCACAAAGACGCTAAGAAGACAGAGAGCGGACTTGTTTATAATATCATTAAGCCAGGCAATGACAAAAAGCCTAAGCCTGAAGACACTGTTAAAGTTCACTACCATGGCACGCTGATAAACGGTGAAGTCTTTGACTCGTCTGTTGAAAGAGGCGACAAGATCACTTTTCCACTTAACCGCGTTATCAAAGGCTGGACGGAAGGTCTTCAGCTTATTGGCGAGGGCGGAAAGATCGAGCTAATCATCCCGCCAGAGCTTGCTTATGGGGAAACTGGCGCGCCTCCAAAAATTCCAGGCGGGGCCGCCTTAAAATTCGAAGTTGAGCTTTTCGAAGTCAATCCAAGCGATGACAAGGCCGAAAAAAAGAGCGAGAAAAAAGCTCCCAAGAAGAAAAAGTAATTTTAAAACATCTTCAAGGCCGAGCTTCAAAGCTCGGCCTTTTTTATTTGGGCCAATAGAATTATGAAAATTTTTACCGTCCTCCTTTTGGCCGCGAGTGGCTGTTTCGCGTTCTCCTCCAAAAAATTACAAACTTTTCTTTTTGAGTCTCCTGCTCCTGGAGTCAAGACTGATGCCTTTGAGCTTTATAAAAGTGGAGAAAAGGTTTTCTCCCGTTATGAAAGAGGCGATCCAGAGTCTTTGCATTTATTGTGGTCTATGTCGAAAAGCGTCTCGTCACTGCTCTTTGGCATCGCCGAGTCCAAAGGTCTAATCTCTAAGGAGGACTATATAGAAAAGTACTTCCCCAGCGCCCCGAAGATAAAAATAAAAAACTTGCTTAATATGGCAAGCGGTCTGGATTGGAAAGAGTTCTACGAAGAAGATCCTTTTAATAGCAATGTCGTAGAGATGCTCTATCTAAAGTCCAAAGGCTCTATGGCGGAGTACGTTTTGACTGTCGGCCCAAAGAGGCCGGCGGGAACTGGTCTTCATTACTCTAGCGGGGACACGATGATTTTGACCTCGGCCATGATGAGGGCAATGCCTTCTAAGTTAAGGTCGACCTACCCCTGGAAATGGCTATTTGGGCCAATGGAAATGGACGCCATATTCGAGCGGGACGGAGAGGGGGCGTTTATAGGCAGCTCCTATGCCTATCTTAAAACTAAGGACCTCGCAAAGCTTGGACACCTAGTGATGAATAAGGGGCTCTATAAGGGACAACAGGTCGTGCCAGCAAGCTATATTGAATATGCCACCTCTTTGTCCGAGGCCCTTGCTAAAAAAGGCTGCCTTGAGGACGATTATATGACATATGGGGCCCAATTCTGGCTTAACGCCAGGTGCCCCAGCGGCAAAAGGCCGTTCCCAACTGTCTCTGATAAGCTCGTCATGATGCTTGGCCATGGAGGACAGAGCGTCTTTATTTTTCCCGAAAAACAAATTGTGGCGGTCAGAATTGCGAGGGACAAAGAAAAGGCGCTGGACAAGGAGACTTATGGAAGACTGCTTGAGGAGGCCCTTAATGAAGACTAAAATGGCCATTGTAAGCGGCGTTTTACTAATGGCCGTGTTAGGCCATCAATATATGTTTTCTGAAATTCCAGTCTGGAAGATTCCCAAACTCATGAGCTCCATGAGGGCCAAAGAGTTTTGCACTTGCCGGTTTATGCTTTTGTACCCGACCGATTTCTGCCTTGAGCGGGTCAAAAAAGGTTATCCGCTTTTTTCCTATGAGGTGGACGAGAAAAATAAGGAAGTTCTTTTTTCAAACTATTTTGCCTCGGCCAGAGCGAAAGCTCATGAAGACGCTCGTTATGGCTGCTCATTAAAATAAAAAAAAAGGCCTTCTTTCGAAGGCCTCTCTCTTTTATCACAATTTAAATTAAGAATTACGGCTTATACCAGCAAAGCGGTCTTGCGCCAAAGGTGTCGCCGGCAGACCTGTTGCAAGTTCCAACTAGGGCGTCATCTTGATCAACGTCTGTCAGTTCGTCCACCATGCACAAAGCGCCTTGAAAGTATGTGTCCAAGCGACACTGAGTGGCAGGGTGAGCGTCGTCAGTTCTGCTGACAACGTTTTCATCAGGCGTGTTAAACTCAGGAGCGGTCGTTTGGTTTCTTAGGTCTTGGAAAAGAGTTGAAACGCTCTTTCCGGCCATTGCGCCTCTTTGACAGATAAGTCTGTCCATTTCGTCGCTAAATTGATCTGAACAAGACTTAACAACTGCGCTAGGCACGTTCATGTTTGAAACGACCTCTGCTGTGTTCCCTTCAGCTCTAAACACTCTTCTAAGGCATTTTAGAGTTGCGAAGTAATCGGCCTGACCTTCATTACTCGCCCAAACGCCAAACCAGCCAGCTTTTTTAGGGGCTCCGCCAATGTGGTGACCTAGTTCGTGACAAACAACAAGAGCGAACCCGTCAGGAGTCACGGCCGCATGTCTAGCAAGACCCCCAAACATGTGAACATTCCAAGTTCCGCCTCTTCTAGACGCGTAAGCGTTAACTGTTCCGTCGTCCCAATTTTTTACGACATTAAGGTCGCCGCCCATTTGAGAAACGATTGGGGCATAGATAGCAGTCACTTTATCAACAACTGCATTAAACTCCGCCTCATCAAGATTAGAGTTCATAAGAGACTTCATGTTGGCAGGAATTTTCATATCGTTCTCAGGAACGATTCCCTCAGATCCATCTGTAGTGCAAGTAAAGCCTGATGTGGCGAGAAGCGCCGAGGCCGCAAGAAGCATTGCGAATCTTTTCGCGATTGTAAGCATTAGCATATATCCTCCGTGATGTTATTGCTCGATCATTAAATTGTGACGAATCTCCGAAGGGGTTGGCAAATCAAAAGGCCGCTTGTAAGTAATTGTTTGAATGGCCGAACGCGAAACAAATAAATGGCAAACCAGGGAGTAGGCAATGTATAAGTTCATATTTTATGCGCCTTTAGAGAGCGCTGAAGTGGTGAAAAATGAAATCTTTAAAACGGGCGCAGGCTCGATAGGCGAGTACAAAAACTGCTCCTTCGAGACTCGCGGCACAGGACAATTCTGTCCCATTGGGGCCGCTAGCCCACATATAGGAGCATTAAATAAGCTTGAAAGGTTGGAAGAGCTAAAAGTGGAAATTCTATGCTTAGAAGAGCAGGTGGGCCCGGCGCTTAGGGCGCTGAAGTCCTCTCATCCCTATGAAGAGCCGGCCTGGGAAGTGGTCAAAATAGAAAATGAGCGTTTTCAGGAAAAGTAGGAGACTAAAGTATTCAGGCTTTTCTCCGATAAGTTGATTGTAGTAGTTGGTTTTAGGAGACTAGATGAACCTCATGAAAACGTTATTTAGCTTATTTTTTCTCGGCCTTTTTCCGATAAGTTCCATGGGAGCGCAACTGGAAGGCTTTAAGGCAAAGAAATTCGAAAAACCTGTAAGGGAGTTTTCGGTCATTGCCACTGAGTCTGGTTACTTTCCTGATCGCTTATTTGCGTATGTGGGGGAGAAGGCAAGGTTCTTCGTAACTGCCACAGGCGATAAGCCTCAGTGCTTTCTGCTTAAGGACCATCAAGTTTTCTTGTCGGCCGAAAAAGGAGAGATGAGTGAGGCGCAAGTGACTTTTAAGTTCCCTGGTCGTTTTGAGTTTTACTGCCCATCGACTAAATTCAAAGGTCATATAACGGTGCTTGAGTCGCCAGACGCCCTAAAAAGATCAGGAAGAAAAGTTGCCTCCGAAACCACATATTGGACGCCTAGAGAACATGATTAGGTCTGAGTAAGCGTTCGATCAAGGAGCGACGGAGTATGAGTTCAGTTTTTCAGGACGCGATTGGTTCTTTACTTGCGCCAATTAAAAATTTACTTGAAGACTCCTCCGTGTCTGAAATCATGATCAACGGCCCGTTTGAAATCTTTGTCGAACAACAGGGGCTGGTCCATAAAGTTCCCAATAAATTTTCAGATGAAGAGGCCTTAATGGCCTCCATGAGAGCTATCGCCCAGTCTGTCGGAAGGATCATCGACGCAGACAATCCAAGGCTTGATGCGAGACTCCCTGACGGCTCTCGAATTGCGGTCGTTATTCCGCCAATGGCAAAAAATGGGACCACTGTAGCGATCAGAAAGTTCTCTGAAGAAAAGTTAGGGCTTAAAGATCTGATTGATTATGGGTCTCTCTCTCCTGACGGAGCGCGCTTTCTTGATTGCTGCATGTACCTTGGAAAAAATACGCTGGTTTCTGGCGGGACCGGCTCGGGCAAGACCACTATGCTCAATGTGTTGGGGAGCAGAATGCCTAAGACTCAAAGACTTCTCATTATAGAGGACTCGGCCGAGCTCCAAATACACGCGGAGCATGTCGTGCAGTTTGAGACGAGAAAGGCCAATAGAGATATGAACATAAAAGAGGTCACTATCAGAGACCTTATTGAGTCCGCCCTAAGGCTTAGGCCAGATAGAATCATTGTAGGGGAGGTCAGAGGCCCGTGAGGCCTTGGACCTTTTAAACGCCATGGGAACAGGACATGACGGCTCTATGGGGACGGTCCATGCGAACACTCCGCTGGACGCCTGCACACGAATTGAAACTCTATGCCTAATGGGAGACACCAGAGTTCCGCCAGACGCCATTAGAAGAATGGTCGGCTCCGCTGTGCAATTGATAGTGCAATGTTCTCGCTATCATGATGGAGGAAGGAGAACGTCCCATATCTCAGAGGTGCTAGGAGTTGATCCTCATGGTCGCTATATAGTGAGAGATATCTTTAGGTGGATGCAAACAGGCAAAGACCCTGATACCGGGAAGTATATTGGGGAAATGGTCCCTTGCGGCTACGTTCCGTCTTTCTTTGATCAGTTTGTCGCCAATAAGCTTCCTTTTCCAAGGTCTAAGTTCAAGCCACCGGAGTGGGCGACGCCTCACCTTATTGAGAAGAAAAAGGCCGCTTAAGGAGCGAGAATGGCGGCGCCATAACCTTGAATATGAATAGACAAACTTTGAGAGTCTAATTTTATCTCTTTATTATTGAAATAATCTTTTAAAGTCGTCTTGCTCTTCCATTTTGCGGGAGCTTCTAAGCTGATCGTCTTGGGGGCGCCGCTATAATTAAAACAAGAGAGCGAATTTATTGAGCCGACGGCCTGTAAGCTAAAGCAGAATGTCTTGTCAGGAAAATCCCCTGAGAGGGGCGTCATCGAACCTTTAAATAGGGAAGGACGATTTTTTCTTAAGGAGATAAGTCGCTTGAACTCGCCTAGTAGCCACTTGTCTTGGGGGCCATCGGCTCCGGGAGGAACCTGTTTGTCTCCCCAAGGAAAGTCCGTCTTGTACCTTGGCATTCCCTGTTCATTTTTCCCCACCTCTTCGCCAAAATTAATTATTGGTCCGGCTCCCAAGGCGAGAATAAGGCCCAAGTTGGTGGAATTGATTCTTAAATCATTTCCAAATAGATAAGTTAAGCTGGGCACTCTTTCACTTTTAAGGGGCGCAAGGTCCAGAGTTGAGTTATTTGAGAAGGAATTAGAGACGTACGAAATAAAGGAATTTGTATCGTCCTCACCGTTAATAAAATTCTCCACTCTGGTGGGGAATTCGGAGTGGTAAATATACTCGGATGCGCTCTTCCTTTCTGGCCGGTGGTCAAGAGAGACAACTTTAAAGTCTTTATCAATCTCGTCTTGAAGCCTTTTTCTTAAAGTTGAGATAAACTTTTCCTCTATGAAGGAGGATCTTTTAAGAAAAACCCCATTTAGGCCTAGCCTGGCCCAGTCATTCTTCACAACATTTAGCGCATAGTCTATTGCCTCAGGATTATTGAAGTCGAAGGCCCTTCTACCGACATAGGAGCATCTGCCTAAGTTCTCAGCTTCTGAACTGCACGTTGGCGAGTCCTTAGGAAGAAATAAAGAGGGACGCTCTTGGGACAAAGGAGAGTTAAACATTAAAAACTTTAAGTCCATGACCATGAAGGTTTTTATATTGTTTGACCGGGCCAGACTTATAAGATGGAGAAGCTCCTCCTTAGTTCCGTAACGTGGATCCATAAATGAAACGCTTTCCTGGAACTGCCCAGAGAAGGCAAAGTGATTATAGGTCCCTCCATCGGGGCCTTTCACGAGTAGAGATTTTTCCCTTTGTTTGGTGAGGGAGTCAAGAAGAAGGGAAGTCACACCAAGAGATTTTATATAATCAAAGTTGTTGATAACTCCTTTTAGGTCGCCTCCATGGAAGCCCACCGGGTTCTTCACTTGAACAGACGCGTTATTAGACTTCTCTCCATCAGCAAAGCGGTCAACGCTTAAGTAGTAAAAGATTTCTATGCGATCGTTCTCTGTTTCTTTGTTCAGGGCGCCCTTATTGACCAAGTTTTTTGCCACTTCACTTTCTGCGCTGTCAAAGGGGAGCTGGTAGCTTTGTTTAAGTCTTTGAAAGCCATGAAAGCCTAAAAAGCCCAGGGCCACCATGGCCAGAACGTACTTATTCATTAAATATCTCCTCTCGTACTGGAAGTATTATAAGTTTGAACATGCTCTATTCCAAAGACTTTATCTAACGCGCGGCTAAGTTTATAAAAAGCCTTATCAGCGCTCAGATTCTTTACATATGGCTTATATCGTTTAGAATTTCTGCATATTAAAATCACAAACTCTAAGGAGCTCATATGAGTAAGATCACAGAAATCCACGCTCGCCAAATTCTCGACTCACGAGGGAATCCCACAGTTGAAGTGGACTTAAAGTGCGAAAATGGCCAGGGAAGGGCGTCCGTTCCTTCGGGAGCCTCAACGGGCTCGCGAGAGGCCCTCGAGCTTAGAGATAAAGAGCCCAACTATTTTTTAGGCAAGTCCGTGAAGAAAGCTGTCTCGAACGTCAATGAATTAATCGCTCCAGAAATTGTGGGAATGGAAGTCACCGATCAAAGAGCTATCGACAATAAAATGCTTGAAATTGACGGAACGGACTTCAAAAATAAGCTCGGAGCAAACGCCATGTTGGCAGTAAGTATGGCCGCCACCCGCGCCGCCGCTGACGAGCTCAAGATGCCTCTTTATAAATATCTTTATGAAAAATTAAACTGCCCTAATCCAGTAAAGGCCTTAAGGCACCCGGCCCCTTTAATGAATATTATCAATGGGGGAGAACACGCTTCTAATAATCTCGACATCCAAGAGTTTATGATTGTTCCTCACATGAAAAAATCATTTAGTGAGAATTTAAGAGCGGGCGTTGAAATTTTTCATCATTTAAAAAAGGTCCTGGAAGGGAAGGGCCACTCCACAAACGTGGGCGACGAGGGAGGTTTCGCTCCCAATTTAAAGTCTCATGGGGAGGCGGTCATTTGCATCAAAGAGGCGGTGGAAGCCGCAGGTTATAAGTGGGGCGAGGAAATTTCGCTCGCGTTAGATGTCGCCGCCAGTGAGCTTTATAATAAGGAAACTGGAAAGTACACCATGGGGGGAAGAGAGTTCACCTCCAAAGAAATGATTGAATACTATAGAGGCCTTGTGGAGAGCGCGCCCATTTACTCCATCGAGGACGGGCTTGATGAGAGTGATCATGATGGATGGGTGGAACTTACAAAGGCCCTTGGCGATAAATGTGTTCTCGTGGGCGACGACCTTTTTGTGACTAACGCAAAGATTTTTGGCGAAGGAATCAAAAATGGAGAGGCCAACGCTATTCTCATTAAGATCAATCAGATTGGCACAATCTCAGAAACGTTTGACACCTTAAAGCTTGCTTATGATTCAGGATATAAGACGATCATCTCTCATCGCTCAGGCGAAACTGCCGACAATTATATTGCGGACCTTGCTGTCGCTAGCGGTTCAGGGCATATCAAAACTGGCTCAGCGAGCCGCTCTGACAGGATAGAGAAATATAATCAATTACTCAGAATCGAAGAAATGATGGGCGATTCAGCAAGATTTGACTCAAATCTCTAGGCAAAATCTAAGAAAAAAGGGTCCAAAGAGCTGAAAAGTGGCTCTTTGGACTTTTCCCTTGTAAAGAGCAAGCCAATTCCCTAAAATTTAGATAAGGATCTTGAATCCGCTAACCTCAACCAAAGAGGTCTTCATGCTATCTAAGTTCTTTGTGGCCCTGAACTTCCGCTCAGATTCGGCCTTATCACGCAAAATTGATGGATTTAAAAAACGCTTTGATCCAAAGTATCGGCAGCGCTCTTTTCCTCATATGGCGCTCTTGGCCCCTTTCGAAGTGAACAAGTCTGACTCCGATTCCCTCTGCGGGGAATTGAAAGAGGAGCTTGAAAGCTTCTTCTATGGCCACAGCGCTCCCTTAAAGCTCGCCTTTACAGGAGCTGGAATCTTTCAAAATAAAAAGCAGAATATTGTCTATTTAAACCCCTCCTATTGCCCTGACTTGGAGTTCTGCTCAGATCTGGTTCTAGACATCTGCAAGTCTTTCGTGCCTCACAATGTGAAATACAGGCCGAATGAAAAACAGTTTCTGCCTCTTGGTCAATTTTTTGCGGCCGAAGACATGAGCGACGTCTTGGAGCAAATCAAGCTTGAGTTTAGTTTGAATAGCGAGCTTACTATTGAAGGGATTTCTATTTACGAACAACTAAGCGGCAATTGGGTCAAGAGGGAGGATTTGATCTCTTTTGAGAACACCGCAGACAGTTTTTTACAATTGCAGGTCCCTTCCATATAATTTCCTTATGAAAGGAAAAATCTTTTGGCCCCTGGCCGCTTTTGCGCTCACCGCCACCGCGCAGGTGTCTTACGTGCCCAAGTCTCTCACTTTATATAAAGGCGGCCATGAGTTTGGGCCAAGCCTTTATTTCTTCCAGACCTCCCAGATAGCAGATGCCGACGGTAAAACCTACCCGTTGGAGAACAACGAGCGCTTTAGAATGATAGATCTAGATTTCTCTGGTCGCTATGGGCTCACAAATAATCTAGAGCTCTCAGGCGGCATGAAGGTTCGCTCAAATTCCTCAAATCAATATTATGACAGCGATAATAACGAATACGGTTTCTCCACCACTGGCCTTCACTCGGTCTATGGCGGATTTAAATACAGCTTCCCAAACCAAGGCGGACTTCTTTTGGCTCTTGGAAGGAGAATATCTGCAAAGGCTATACGGCAATTCGGACTACGATTTAAGCAGTCCGCCTAGCTCTCTCGAACTTGGCGACAAAGCGACCAAGCGCCGCGTTTGGCTTCTCTGCGACTTATATGTCATCTAATAGGAACTTCTTTTCTGGACGAATGCTTTATAGAAATCCTGCCCAGAATCTTTCAAGTGAAATTTTCACTGAAATCGAAGCGGCCATGGCATGGGACTATTTCGCCTTGGTAGCGGGGGTGGAGTTGGTGAGTTCGCTCGGGCAAGACGCTTATGCGGGAGATCCTGAAAATAAGCCACAGTTTGGACGCGGTGCCAGGCAATCAATTTAATAGCGTCAACCGCTCTTGGAGCGCCCCGTATGGAGGAATAAATATTGCCTTGGGAAGAGAGTGGAGAGTGGAGGGGAAGGTGTACAATAAAATCTCCGGAACTTCCACTGATCTGGGAAGTGGCGTCTTGGTCTCTCTTATAAAAAGAGTGAGCGAAGCTAAAAGCTTTGAAAAGAAGGACGCGGCCTTTAAAGAGTACACTGTGGAAGCGAGTGTCGTAAAACTCAGCAAGTCTGGCAATGTAGTCGTAATAGACGCTGGCGCGTAACTGATGGCCTGTCCAAAAGGTCCAGAATTGATTTCTATTATTTTGATTATCGGGGCGGAAATGAGCTCATAGGAGCAGGTTTTGTGGTCAAGCTTGGCGCCACCAAGTCCCTGGTCAAAATCACTAAAACCTACTCGAATAAGGAGGTCAAAGAGGGCACACTCGCCCGTGGTGGGCTAATTCGAGAGGATCTGCCATAAAACAGGTGTTCCGAGGCAAAAAATTAGCTCTTTGAACGAGTCGGACTTTGCATTAAAATAAAGTCATAAGCAAAACTAAAAAAGGTAACTCATGTCGCGTATTAAAATAGGTCTACTCGTACTCGCTTGTTTCAGCGCCGCTTTTGGAAAAAGTTTTTCCAATCAATTTGTTCAGTTCGAGCTCCCCTCTGGATGGCAATGCGCGATTGAGGGAAGTGAATGGGTCTGCCAATCAGAGAATGCTGACCGCAGAAAGGAGGCCATTATTATTTTGGCCGCCAAGTACAGGGGACCTCAAGACTCTTTGGAAGAGTACCAACGCTATTTAAAAGACGTGAAAGCCTACCAACTGCCCGGAGGAAAGTCGCAAATTTCCGAGCCCAAATACACTAAAACAAAGAGCATAAATGGGCAACAATGGGTGGACGCTCTTCACCTCGCAAGTGAGGGCCCCGGCTTCTACACTCGCTATCTAGCGACTGTTAAAGAAGATCTTGGTGTTGCCGTGACCTTTTCAGTCACTAAAGATTTGTACAGCGCCTACCAAGGCATTTTTGATAATGTTGTCGCCTCTCTAAGAGTCTTTAGACAGAAAAAGCAGAACCTGGCCGACATTAAGCTTGGAGGCTCTAAGAGCGGTGATGCCAACTTTGAAGACACAACTTTTGCCGACTGATCCTAATTTTGACATCGGTGTGGCGAAGAAGAAAAGGTCGGACGATAGCGGAGAGGGGGGAGATGGACTATTTCTTCTCCTCATTGGTCTTGCTATTGCGGCGTTCGTAATATTGAAGCTTAAGAAGAAAAAATAAGCTTATCCCCAAATCTGGAAAGGGTCGCATGGTGCGGCCCTTTTTTTTGCCTAAAATTCTCGGCGCTTAGGATTCAAATCATACTCCCAAAGTCTGGTAATAAGGTCGCCATCAAGGTTTCTTAACTTAAGCCCCCAAAATGACGATAAAATACTACACATGAACTACAGGGACTCTATGAGAACTTTATTAAAAGCAACAGGTCGAGGCCTCTTCCTTTTTACTATGACTCTTTCTTTTGCTTTGGGGCCTATTCCAAAAGTGAATTTGGCCTGGGCCCAAGAAAGCGAAGAGGGATGCTATAAAGAGGGCGAGGACAGTGAAAGTCAGCGTATATATCGGCCCGGTTGCGGGATGGACGATATTGTTCAAAAAGCTCAAATGAGTAAATATACAGATCATCAAAGCTCTTTTGGGGCAATTATGGAGCAAGCTGTTGCAGGCATGATGGCCGTCGTTCTACTGCAATCTCTACGTTACAAATATCTTCATCAGCTGGAAAATGGAACAATATATGGAAATGATTGTCCTGCGAACCAGGCGGGGAAATGGAGCATAAGAATTGCCCAGCTTGGAGCTCTGTCTTACCTTCTAGGTGATATTAAAGCGAATATTGAATTTCAGAAAAGCTCTAGAAAGGCTACTGATGGAGCCTTTGGAGGTTCTGATGAAAAAACAACTAAGCTAGGCGAGGCGAATAAACAACTCAGGTCTTTTGACACACTTATTGACGTTTTTAAATCTCAGAACAAAGGTCTGAAAACGAAAATGGTCCTTTCTTCAGTTGCTCAAGGAGCTTACCTTGCTTCCTTGGGGATTGATTTGCTGGGCATAACGACATGTAATGGAATTTGCGCTGCTGACCTAGCATTACAAAAGGAAAAGTTCGCCGAGTTTGAAACTTTGATGAAAGGCGCGATTGCCTCTGCTACTTTAGAGGCCTCACAAGTTTATACTCTCGTTCCTCCGTGTTCGCTTGCTGTCCCTGCTCTGACCGCTTTTCAGTCATTGGCCTCCACAAAAAATGGAATTAAGTTAAGCCGAGACATTGTGGAAAGCGAGGCCAGAAAAGGGCCAAAAAAATAGCTTCCTCTTTGCCATGGTTGGGGGTTTTGTCAGGAGTAAAAAGCATTATGGGGAAGAGTTCGGATATGGCCTTAAAGCAGGTGGAGAAGATCGCTAAAATGCCTGTAAATAGCGTGGACGATAAAGCGGCCTTGGCTAAAATCCAAAAGAACCAAGGCATTTTAAGCATGTATCAGGCGGACGATGGAACTGAAATAGGCGCCGTGGTGGCCGCCTCACAAACATGCACTGTTTCTAGAATACCTATTGCAGCTGCTCTATCTGCTTATGTGAACTATGCTTTTACCCCTGTGAAGTGTTGTGGAGGGCCCGGTCTGAGCGCTCCTCTTCAGGCGCAACTGCTTGCGGGACATAAGACCCTTGAGTCTAGTATTGCCTCTTTGAATCCGGCTCAGTATGGAAAGCAATACGCTGAATGGGCCGCAAAAGCCGCAAAAGACAAGGCCTCTAAGGAGGCGCTGAAGAAAGGCCTCCAAAAGATTGCCTCTAAGGCCGGGGAGAAGATGTCTGGGAGCCAAGTGCTTCCAATTGATGACGTCATCACTGATTTGATTGATGTTGAAATTAACGCCGGAACAATTCCCGGTATGGGACAGCCTCAAGTCAGTCAGTTCTCTAACACAAAGGACATTCGAATCTTAGGCCTGTTTAGTGGACTCTTTTCATCAGTGGGAGAAAAGGAGAATCTTAAACTCTACGCTAGAACTCATTTTGAAAGTATGCTTAGAAGGCTCGCTCTTTCAGAGCAACTAAATTCCTTTGATGGCAGTAAACCTCAAGAGGAACTAAAGCAGATTTCCGAATTAGAGCAAAAGATCAATAATATTATGTTCTTTTTCGATCAGATGATGAATGAGGTTGAGCTTAATAAAGGGCTCGCATTTCATGACATAAAAAGCAATGATTATTGGAGACCGATTGTTAATATGGTGTCCGAAACTGGTCCTGCCTAAGGCGCATGCTCTAGGGTTTCTTGGAAATCTGGCCATCGGAGCTGCTGGCGGGGCGGGGCTTAACCTAATTCAAAAACAGCTAGGCCTTAAAGGACCATGGGGCGCAGTCCTAAACATTGGTTCTCAATTCATGATGGTCAATGCTCTTCTTGGAAAAGTTGCCTCAAGCTGGGGCTTTGTTAAGCCTCGTGGGAGAGTAGTCACTTGGGGGGCCATGAATGCTGTAAATGCGACGGTCCTTGCTATTGACTCTTCCGCCAGAGGAAAGGTCGAAAAATATATTGAGGCGGTAAAAAAAGAAAAGAAACGGTATAAAGAAGCAGTCGGTCTAGGAGGTGTTGGAGAAGAGGGGGAAGGTGGTGGCCAGCTTGTGCTTAGAGAAGGCGCTAGTCCAAGGCATCAAACTTTTTCAGGATCTGCAAATATAAAGTCCTGCGCCGTTCCTAAAGGTGATGGTTTTGCGCCATCAGTTTGCCCTGTTAAGGTCAGCAAGAGCGCTTTCTCACCTCCAAAGATAAGTAGAAAATTTGCTAGTGGACTAACACCGAGCCATCTCTCAACTATGAAGAATATAAGTGGCATGAGTCATGGACTCGCCTCTGGCAAAATGGGCGCTGATGAACTCGCTTCAATGGACCTCGCGCCCTTAAGCGCTGCCAATAAGGCCATGAGTGATTTTAATGAAAAGTTAATTAAGAAGATAGATGCTAAGGACAAGAAAAGGTTTAGAGATAAGAAAGACAAGCCTGAGTCTTTAGCAGAGATGCTTGAAAAGGCCAAGTCAGGCCTGCTTAAAGGTGGAGCCTCTCAAGGAAGCCCGCTGGCCTCCTTGAACATGAGCTCTCATAACCGGCCTGCTGGAGAAAAGAAAAATAATAATGAAAGTAAAAACTCAGGACTTATAAAAGTAAATCCTTATAAAAAAGGATCGAGCATGAGGGGCGCGAATAGTGGAAAAGAACAATTTGATTTTGGTCTAGGAGATTCCGGATCGAGCGATGATGAGAATAGGGAAGTCGCTGTGAATAATGAGAAGTCCTTAGACGATTTTGTCCTCAACCACAATGACATCAATAAAAGAAAAGATGCCTCTATTTTTAAAATTCTCTCTAATCGCTATCTTCTCTCGTATCCCAAGGTCCTAGAGGAGAAGTAAATTCACTTCCAATAGCGCCCATAATTTGAGGGCGCTAATTTTAGCTTCCTGTGTCTAAGTTGTTGGAATTTAATGGCGTACCAGCGTCTTAGTTGTCCAAAAGTGTATAATATTACTAAGGTTTATGGGCTTTTTCGCCGATAAATAGATGAGAATGAATATGCTTCTGGAGAGCTGAATGAGATTTTCAAACAACCTATTTATATTATTAAGCGTATTTGCTCTGGCGATCCCTGTTGGTGCATTAGCGCAGGAAGTAGCGCCAGCTGATTTAGGTGTTGTTGCAGAGGAGCTTGCTGCCTGTAAAAGTAACACTATTTCCGATATTAAAAATGAATTGAGTAGCTATGAAACACAGTTAGAAACAGCTAGAGCAAAAGATCACATGCAGAATGTTTCTAAACATATCGAGACGGCGCACCAGTGTCTTGCTTTGGCAGAACGTGAGTCGGACTCCGCAACTGGCTGTCTTAAGTTAGATTTCTCTGGGGACATTAAGTTGCCAAAGGAAAACAAAAAGAAAAAGCTTATAAGGTTTGCTTGTAAACACACCTTCGCGATTAAGAAAGCGAAGAAACGCGCAGAACAAGCTTATAACAAAATTCAAGGCGGAATGGAGTGGAAACGAATGGACGCGACCAGCTCTTATTCAGCTCAAATTTCTACTGAAAGGGAGCCTGAGGAAGGCCTTTTAGGCTTAACAAGTAAGTTCATAAGAAAGTCTGGAGTTTCTGCAAAGGACCTAGAGACCTGTGAAGAAAGCTTATCGGTTGAAGGGGCCTTTAAAAGGTTCAAGCAAGAGATTAATGGTGGGTATTGGACTCCCGTGGCGATAAAGTCTCCAAGAAGCTGTAATGAGGGAAGTGATAGTTTATTTAGAGCCTCTGGAACCAGCCAAGATCAGAATTTATCTTTCTTCTCAGACTTCACTAAGCAGGGCATTGGCAATATCAATCGAGATCGGCTCTGTCGTGACCATGCGACTAAAGCGTGTTTTAAAAACCTGTTGTTTAAGCTTTCTTGTGATGCCCTTGGTAAAGGTGATGAGAAAATAGTTTGTAATCATTATGCGGACAAATGGTTAGGGAGCTGCTTAAGTGGAAACTATGAAAACGCAAAATATCCTAGAACGATAGAAGAATACTTAAACGGTAATACTGATCCCGCCACAAATGAAGTAAGTATTTCAAGTGACGGATCAAGTGTTTTGGAGTTGCTCCAAGAAGATATATCTGCGCTTCACTCGGCCGTCCATTCGAAAAACTCCACTGGAAGTTGCGTTGATGGTCAAGATAATCTAAATGTGGTAGGGGATATATCATTGCCTGAAAGACTCATCTCAAATAACAAAACTAATAAATTTAACAAATTCTTTGATGTTGCATACGGGACATGTGTGTATATGAGGGCCGCCGCAAAGAAGTCCGCCGAGATAGGAGGAACTCCTAGTGGCCTTGTTATTGGAGAGCAAATCCAAGGTGGTCGCTATAGCTGTAAAAGGGTCGCGGCCTGGACAGCAGACTTCAACGACTGCGCTTTTAAAATGCTTTATGGTGACGGTATGTTTGACGCTGCAGCGGTGTTTGGAGGCGCTGGCATTCAAGTGAAGAATGCGATTGAGCAGGGCGATGTTATGAAAAAACAGAACTCCGAGATGATGGGCGGAAGTCCCACCGCAGCTCTTAATGCTCAAAAAAGGAACTTAAAAAACCAGGCCGAGAATCAATACATCCAAGGAGGGCTGAGCGGCTCTCACGCGATCGCTCTGACGGCCTCTGCGGCCGACTTTCCGACCCCCGATAAATTGAGCACAGCATGTTCAGACCCAATATCGAAAACTCATTTTCAGGACGAAACGGTCAATTGTGGTGTTGCTGTGGTCGTAGATCGAAATCCGGGGCTGGCCCCCGAAGTGTTCGCTAATCAAGAGGTGAAAGAAGCTCTCTACTATAAAGGAGCCGAAAAACTAATGGAGTCGGCCCTTGCCACTTTAACAGGGCTGCAGTTAGACAAGCAGGCAAAAGATATTAATAAAATCAAAGAAGAGTACGACAAATTCTTCCAGGACGATGCTGCCATGCCCACATACGAGCCGACAAATTATTGTGAGGCCAATCCAAGCGCTCCGAGCTGTAGCGCCTCAAATAGAGTGACTGACTCAAATGAGAGCTTTGGAAATATCGGTTTTCAAAACACCGGAGGAGGAAATTTTTCTTTCAATAATGCCGTCCCAGATGGATACACCCCTGACGAAAAGCTGACTGAGGCCGAGAAGGAGGCGCGCGATCGTCTTGGAGATATAATGGCCCCTAATGGATCCAAGGGCAATAATGACTTTAAGAAAGTCGGAGAGGCCAGCGGATCGTCCGCGTCTAAAGTCTCCGGTGGCGGAGGCGGAGGCGGTGGCGCTGGAGGCGGAGGCGGTTCAGTCGCGTCAGCTCCCAAAAAGGCCGAGTCAAAATCAAATAATAACTACGGCATGAAGAAAAGCAGCACTAAGAGAAGCGGCGGAGGCTCTGTTAAGTATCAAAGCGGTGGAAGTATCGCGAAGAATAAAAAGAAGAACGCCTTCGACGGGCTTTTGGACAGAAACAGAAGGAGGGACGTGGCCACCACTACTTTGGAAAATGTTTCTCCCGCTACGAGCAAGCTCTTTGAGAAGATCTCGAAGAGGTACAACCAAGTCAGCGCAGACAAGAGATTATACGAGTTTGAAAGTGAGCAATAAGAAGTTTGAATACAAAGTGTTAATAAAAGAATCGCATCTGGACAGCTTTGGGCACGTGAACAACGCCGCCTATCTGTCTCTTTTTGAGGAGGCTCGCTGGGACTTTATTACGAACGGCGGCTATGGCCTTGAGGCGATCCAAGCGCGCCAAAAAGGCCCGGTCGTGCTGGAGGCAAACCTCAGATTTAAGCGAGAGCTTAAAAATAGGGAGCAGATAAGGATCGAGTCCTTTACAGAAAGCTTCTCTGGAAAAATTATGCGCATGACTCAGAGGATGATCAAAGAGGGCGGAGAAATCGCATGCGAGGCCGCATTTGTTTTTGGCTTTATGGATTTGGAGAAGAGAAAACTGATAGAGCCGCCGGAGGACTGGAAAGAGGCCGTTGGAGTGGAATAAAAAAGGCCCGAAAACTCGGGCCTTCATGTGTTAATTAAAATTGGTAGCTTTCAGCGCAGAAATAACGATTACCGTATTCATAATCGTTTTGATAGTCTCTTTCTCTTGCGCATTCATCATAGCCATAAGAACAAATTCTATTATTAAAGTTTCTAACGACTGTGTCAGTATAGCTATCGACTAATTGATAGTCACAAATGTCCACATTTGAGTATCTATGTCTGTATCCATTAAAGACAAAGTAAGGATAGCTATCAATGACGTAGTACCCATTTGTTCGCGTCGATGGATAGAAGATCCAGTTTCTATAGAAGTAATTAGCGTTATACCTTCTTACAGCTTGAGCATAGTTTCTTGTTCTGAGATAGTTTCTTCTTTGAACGTAATTATGTCTATAAGGACTATGGGTGTTGCTTCTGTATCTCGTGGACCTTCTGATTGGGTGACGTGGAGTAGGGTTATACCTTGGTCCAGTTCTTCTTGGTCTATTATAGCCGGAAGTCGTTCTTGGATTCCTTGTTCTTCTATCTGTATTGACCCTTGTTGTTCTCGGATTAGAATGTCTAGATGTTCTCACTCTAGGAGTCGATCTTCTCGTTGGGGAGGTTCTCGCTGGAGCGCTCCTAACTCCTCCGCTTCTACCACCACTTCTGCCTCCTCTTCTTTGGGCCTGCGCCTCTAGAGAGGTGGCCGCCAAAAGGATTATGCTAAAAGCGCAAATTGAAAGTGATTTTTTCATAGGTGTCCTTTGTTAAACGTTTGGTAGTCAACTGAAGCACACTCTTTTTATCAGGTTTTTGTCTCTAGAGGTCTGAAAAAATTCTTACTTATTATTTAGGTTTTATTTGCGGAACATATGACGCTTAATTGATTGAAATTTATGGCGTTTTCTTTCCGTCAAAAGCTTAGGCGACCTATGTAATTTTTACATTCGTGGCCCGGCCTCTTTCCAAGGGGACATTTTGACACTGCTTAATTAGCTAGGAACCACGTTCTTTATGAAATTGGCGTAAATCCATTCCAGGGAGTTTAACACCTCTTCTTTTAAGAGAAGGTCAGACTCCCTAACGGACTTTCTTAGCACATCAATGGTATAATTTTTCTCATATAACTTAGAAAGAGGAGTGTAGGACAGGTGCCATGGCTCCTTGGCCACGCCGCCAAGATCTTGAGCGTAGGGCCTGTGAAAGTTATAATCCTGTATGTTTTTGTCCAACCAGCCATATAGCTTTTGGAAGTCTTCAACACACTCTTTTTGAGTTAAGCTCACTTCCTCTCGCGCCTTAATATTGGCGTCAAAGATGTCTATTTCTGTTCCCCAATGATGGCGACTCGCTCCGGGGAGCGCTGACCATGTAAGAATGCCCTCAAGAATTTCTGATTTACTGGCAGAATTAAAATCGATCAAATTTTCTTGGCGATCTCGTACCGGCCTTTCCCCTGAGGCCTTCAGGTTCCAAATAGAGAGCTGCCTTTCAAAGTCTCTGAAGCCACTAGCGACCTGCAATTCAACGCCTTCTTTTTTTGCGGCATTTTTTAGTTTTTCAAAGTCAGAGAGCGCCTCTTTATGAAGCTTTGCTCCGCCCTCAATTTTAATAATATGGTCGTCGCCTCTGCCTGTAAGGAGAGAGTAGTCTATATTATTTTCCATGGATTTCCGCGCCCGTGGCCGCGTCGGGCTTTGATCTTCCTGAAGTGTCAAAAAGCCTTCGAAGACCGCTTCGCTGATATCGCAAAGAGAGAATTTTAAATAAGTTGGTGTCGGAGTTTTTGTGTATATCTCCTGTCACCTTAAATTCCTTGTCCATAATTTCGCTTTTGCTCACTTCTACGCCGCCTTCTTCCCCTCCAAAATCGAAGTCGAAGTTTTCCGCTCCTTGCTTGGGACTGTTCGCTCTGGCCGTCTCCGGCGCCATTTTAGGGACGGACTTAGCGGAGACCTTCTTCTCGGCCTCTTTAATAATGTCTTCTTTTTTTGGAGTAGGAGCGATATTCGGCATTCCCAAAGAGGCCAATAGGTCAGGGTCCTCTTTAAGACTTTTTTTAAGGAGTCCTGGAGCCGCCTTGTCCCATTTGTCTCTAATGTCTTCCATCTGGCTCAAAACCTTTTTCGTTTTAGGGTCTTGTGCAAGTTTGCTCTTTGCTTTTTCAATCCGAGCGGCCCTCTTCTCTAGGTCTCCCACATTTAAATCACTGTGAGATAGATTTCCGGTGGCAAGATCATTGGCGGTGTCCACCATGCTGCTCATACCTAGGCCCTTCATCAGGCTTAGATTTCCCATATTCGCCTTGGCCATGGTCGGGCAGAGGCTTGGCTTTTTATTGCAGACGTTGCAGCCTTCATCAATTTGACCATCAGTCTTTAGGCAAGCTTTAACGGGGGCATAGCCTGTGTTTTGTCCGCCGTATTTGCCTGCGACGAGAGGATCTCCTTGAGTGATGTGAAAACAGGTCTGTCTCATTCTTCTTTGTTGATTGATTGTTCCGTCCTCATTATAGCAGTAGCAGGCCGGAACGCCTGGGTTTTTCCTCTGCTCTGGCGTGCAATCGTCCCATGCGCTTCCGCCTGTGTCATTATAGGTCGCAATAATGTCATCAATGGCGGACTTTCTCTTTTTGCTATTTTCTTTTATGCGTTTTGCTTGGTCTCGAAGGACCCAAGAATAGCCCCCCATGACACTAGCTAGGGCTCCACGTACAATTGCATTGCTTAATGATTTTTCAATAAAGTTTAAAGCTTTGCTGCCTCCTTCCGTTTTGCTTATTTCTTTAGCGGTAGTAGGTAGGTCCTTGGCCTCGAAGGCATTGGTTGTAAGCTCCTGATAAGGCTTATTACCTGGGATCTCATTTACTGGTTTAACCTTTGGCCTGGGTTGAACAGTTGTCGCTTTATTCCCGGCGTCACCCCAGTAGTTGACATCACCTGAGCCACTAGTCCCGGCGTCACCCCAGTAGTTGACATCACCTGAGCCGCCATGACTATTATTTGCATGGGCTTCAGTAATAACAATGTTTGCCCATACTTTTCTTAAAATCATTTCTATAAATTCGGACTTGTGAATGTTTTTATATGCGAAAACTCTTTAAACTCTTGCGCAAAGTGGGGGCTCATAAAGAGAGACTTACCATTAATTTTGAGGCCATTTTCATCATTTTGGCTTGTGGCATTTGCGGCGCTACAGTCAACACCTCCACCCTTCGAGAGAGCTTCAAATGTTGCAGCAACAACAGCACTTGCATACAACGTGGCAGACAGCGTGTATCCAATCTGTCTGATGTTTTCAGTTTCTATTCGAGCTGACTCTTGGTCCTTAAGCGCTTTTAGAGCTGCTGTCTGAGACTCTGTCGATCTTTGAAATTTCTTGTCTTGATCCGAAGAAGACTTTATTCTTCTCTCGATAGCCTTCGTGAATGTTCTTTATTTGATTATTATAAGGCCTGTGCAATAATTTCTGATCCCATTCCAGCTACAGCGCCACCAAGAATAAGCCACATTGAAGTAGAAGGGCACTTGGCGAAAGATTTTTTCTTTTTAATTAAAAAATATCCGGCAGCAAAACTAGCTATCATTGGCATGCCGTATTTCATGATGTCATTGTCCGCCGCTTTTTGAAGGCCGCTTTCTCCTTTTTGTTTCACTTCTTCTTTCTCTAAGGCCTTATTTGCGGAGTCTTTAAAGCACTGTTCA
Source organism: uncultured Bacteriovoracaceae bacterium (assembly GCA_963747475.1). GTDB lineage: Bacteria > Bdellovibrionota > Bacteriovoracia > Bacteriovoracales > Bacteriovoracaceae > UBA845. Next base: position 13,163 of record CAVVFE010000013.1, on the reverse strand, counting down.
TAGGCGGAACCGGACAGCTTCTCACACTGACCTGATTCTACCTTTAACTCGACAACATTTTCTTTTAAAACACATTTATTACGCCGGGGACTCCAAACTTGAGCATCTGGACATTCTCCCTCGCCAGCATAAGCAACGCCTGAATGTGAAATAGGAGTATTTATCAAGCACAGTTGAAGCGCCATGAAGATTGATAAAAATCTAGATATGTATTTCATAAACTTCCTTTATGAACTTTTCGGCTAAATATTCGTAATTATTAACCATATTCATATTATAAGGGCCTACGGGACATCTCTGTTTTGCAAATGCGACCTCTGAGGTAAGATACTGCGGAAAATGCTTTAACTTATTGAAATTGTGGAGCTAAGTATGCGAGATATTCTTCGCCTGTCCTTATATACCAGTTTTTTTACGACATTATTTATTGGCGCCCAAGCGGGGGAGTTTTCCCGAAGCAATCTCAAAAGCGGAGATGTCCTGCTTCAGCCCCTCCACTGCTGGACATGCTCTTTAATAGAGGCGCAAGAAAATTCCATTTACTCCCATATTGGAATCTATTTAAAGATCGGGGGCGAAGACTTCGTTCTAGAGGCCTGGCACGAAGTGAAACTTACGCCGCTTGATGAATATCTTGCGAAGACCCAGAAAGATCAAAAGGTGAGGGTCCGACGTTTTAAAGAAATACGCTTCTCCGGGCCCGAGGTCCTCGTCCTAGTTGATGAATTTGCGGGAAAGACTTATGACTCAAATTTCTTATGGGACAATGAGGACGAAAAAGGGGAGATGCTTTATTGCAGCGAACTTGTTTATAAGTTTTTCTATTCTTTTTATGGGGATTCGCTCCCTATAAAAAGAATGAATTTTAACGTCCATCGCGAGCAGTGGATTCGCTATTTCAGGGGGACTCCACCAGATGGACAATGGGGCAACTCGCCAGGGGACTTTGAGAAGTCAGATCTCTTAAAGGACATGGGAGAGCTATGAAAATTACCCTCAGGCCAATAAAGTTAGAGCTCAAAGTCAACTGGAAGCTTTCAAGAAACGAAGCTCTTTTTAAAGATAATTTTGTCATACAAATCGAAGACGAGGGCAAAGTGGGGCTTGGCGAAATCGCTCCCAATATTCGCTACGATGAAACTTCTGAAAAAATTAAAGAGAATTTCAATGCTTTGCCGCAGTTTGGGCGCGTTAGTGATATTTTAAAATACTCTGAGTCAAATGAGCTTTTACATGCCTTTAAATGCGGACTTGTTTGCGCGGCAATTGAGCTTGAAGCAAAAACTCAGAATATTAGCGTAGAGAAGTTTTTGGGACTCGCCAAAGTGAAGGAAGTTCCAACTTCAATCTCTGTTCCCATTATGAAAGAAGAGCTTCTCGAAAACTATGTCGCAAAGCTTGGGCGATTTCCGTTTATTAAAATTAAGGTCAATTCAGAGAACGCGATTTCATTCACTAAGAAGGTCGCTTCCTACACAAATGCCCCTCTTCGCATTGACGCGAATGAAGGATTTAAAGCGGCCTCTGACTTTCTCGCCTTTTGCGAGGCCACAAAAGATTTGAATATTCAATTCATGGAGCAGCCGTTTGAGGCGAAAAATAAGCAGGCCTATCTCGCAATAAGAGGAAAGTGCCCCTTTGAGGTCATGGCCGACGAGTCCATAGAGGACGAGGCGGACTTTTCTGAGCTCTCCCAAATGTTCGACTCCATAAATATCAAGCTTATGAAGACGGGCGGCTACCTGAAGGCCTTAGAGCTTATTAAAAAAGCGAAAGAACATAAATTAAAGGTGATGATAGGCTGTATGATTGAAAGCTCCCTTGGCATTGCTTGCGCTTTAAGGCTTGGGAGTCTAGCAGATTACTTTGACCTTGATGGCGCTCTGCTCGTGAAAAACGACCCTTTTGACTGGGTGGAAGAAAAAGAGGGCCAGCTGGCCCTCTTAAAGTAATTTTTAGTGCTGGTGTCCGCCTTCGCCATGAGCGTGACCGTGAGCTTTCTCATCGTCAGTGGCGGCCCTTTTTTCTGTGACCTCAATATCAAAGAATAGGTCTTTGCCGGCCATTGGATGATTGCCGTCAATTTTTACGTCCTCTTCTTGGATTTCCATGATCGTGAAAACAGGAGCGTTAGGCTCGTTATTCACCTGGAACTGATCGCCAACTTTAATGTCAGCGTCTTCTGGGAACTGGCTCTTCTTAACTGTGATTTTTAAATCGTCAATGACGTCGCCGTAAGCGTCGGCCGCTTTAACTTCAACTGTCTTCGTATCGCCGATATTTAGGCCTTCGATTTCTTTTTCAAGACCAGGGATAATTTGTCCACTGCCAACAAGAAAGAGAAGCGGGTTCTTGCCTTCGCTAGAGTCAATCTTATTTCCTTCTTTGTCTTTAAGGGTGTAGTGAAAACCCATTACATTACTCATAATATTTCCTTTTTCGTCTGGTGACCTATTTCATAATATTTAAGCAAATATCTCGGTCCCCAATAATTTGCTCTAATTCATCTGCTGTATACTTTAAAAACATTTTCGAAAGCTTTTCGGCCAGTTTTTCCCGATGCATCAAACCTATCGCCCAAATCAAGTTTTAGCCCAAAAAGGTCCGAAACTCCTTCCAGAAGCGGCTCTCCACCGCTGCAAGGGCCGCATGACCTCCGTCCTGGCACTTGTAGATATTATAGCAGGGGAATTTTCCATTATGTAGAAACAGAAGGTCCTCTGAAGTTTCAAGTTCATCTGACCAAAGCAAGTCGAGCACTTTCTTAACGCTCTCATCAAGATATACTTTGTGAATGCCCGGTCTTTTTTCTAGGCGAATGGCCAATGCTTCAAGAGCAATTTGCTGAGCGAAAACTATTCCCGCTATGGGAAGATAGGGAAGCTTTGTTTCTTCCATATTCTTTAAATGAATCGAAAATGTCCTGGTTAAAAATAGAGCATTAATGTCATGGAGGTATTTTTGCTTCCCTTTGCCGCCAATAATCATGAGAAGACCCAGCTCTGGCAGCTTCTTCGAAAGCTCTTTAAAAGGAGGACTTGGGGGGCAGAGGATAACATCATAAGTTCTAAGTTTTTCAAAATCATCAAGCGCGATCTCAACAATTTCTTTTTCCTTCTCAAAGTTCGCCGCCCATTTTGCAAATAAGGGCTCGTCCTTTGAATGAAAAAAGGGATCCTTTCTTTCGAGCTTTGCGCTATGAACTTTGGCTCCAAGCTGGGCCAAAATCGCGCCCGCCATAGGCCCTGGCAGGCGGGTCGTGAAATCAAGAACTTTAAGGTCGAGGCCCTTCAGGAATCTTTTCCTTGTTCAGGGAAGAAGATCTTTTTGAACTCCTCAAAGCCTTTGCCTTGGGCCTCGCATGACTTATTGCCGCAAATTTCCCAAGACTCATCATTACTGTCGTTGTACGTAAGCGCAAATCTGGCCGAGAAGTTTGGGAAAAGAGCCTGGGCCTTATTTTCTTTGAGCCATTTTACCGGCATAGAAATCTTTTTATAGGCCTCATCAGGGTAGACCATGGCCCTCATCATTTCTCCAAACCCTAGAGGATTTGTGAGGCTAGCTTGCTTTAGGTTCTCAATAGCAGGAGTTATCTCCTTAAAAGCGTCCGCAAGGTCAGCTGAAACTAACGACCACTTTCTTATTAGAAATAGGTAGGTTCCTAATGGAGACTGATAAGACTGATCAAAAAGCGGAGCAGGAATATTATCAAAGGCCTTCTCATCATCGATCGCTCGAGTGTAGAAGACGCCATCTTTATAAAACGCGTTTTTAATATGGACTAGAGTCTCAAGGCCATTTTGTTTAAAAATTCCATTGCCCGAAACTTCATAAAGGCGCAACTGGGCCTGACAAAAGAAAACAAAGTCCTCAAATAGGGCCGACGTTTCCCCAAGGGTCGTTGAGGTCAAGATTTTGGAGGGCTCGTTTTCACCACCGTGAGTGAGAAAGGTCTTGTGAAGGCCTTCCACGCATGACTTTAAAAGCTCGCTTGCTAGGTGGCCCACATTTTGGATGCGGCTATATTGAACGACGTCCGCGAGCGCCGCTATGAACATAAAGTTCCAGCTCGCCACGCCTTTATTGTCCGTCATCGGAGGGACGCGGCCTTTGCGCTCTTCAAGGGCAATGGCCTTTATCTTTCTCACAAGCTCCCAATTTTCAGGTTTATAGTACTCTTCTTTTTTTGCGGGGTTGAGAGCGATAACATTGAGCCCTTGTTCAAAGTTTCCATCATCTTCAAAAAGAAACCAGCTCATCACTTCATCCAGCCTTTCACTTAGCTCTTCGTCGGCCTTGGTCAAAGCGTCGATAAACTCTTCTTTGGTGAAGGTGAAGTAAAGTCCCTCGACTCCCTCGCTGTCCGCGTCTTGGCTGGCAAAGAAATAATTATCGTCGGAAAGAAGCTCGTTTTTAACGTAATTCAGGGTCTGAATCTGCGCGTCCACCACTAAGGGAGACGGGTAAATAAGACTAAGCTTGGCGAGGGTTCTAAGAAGGCCAGCTTGATCATAAAGCATCTTTTCGAAGTGAGGAACTAGCCACTTTTTATCAACAGCATAACGATGAAGGCCTCCGCGAGCATGATCGTAAATGCCGCCCGTAAGCATTCTTTCTAAAGAATTAACGATATGTTTTCCAAACTCTTCAGGAATCATTCCTTCAAGCATTTGCTCGACAGCAAACTCGTAGAAAGGAAATTGGGGAAATTTGGGGGGCTTTGCGTAGCCACCATCTTCTTCATCGGCCATGGGCTTTACGGCATTCATTATCGCAGCGGCAGAGGGAAAGTGTCCTGGATATTCAACTTCTTGTTGAGGCCTGGGCCTGCTTTGGCCGCCTCCATCAATTGAGTGGAGTTGGAATTAATTGTTTCTTTGTCGTCCTTATAGGCCTTCGCAAGGCTACTCAGCACGTCCATGAAAGACGGCATTTTTCCTTGTCCCACTTTTGGGAAGTAAGTGCCGGCAAAGAACGGTTTCATGTCAGGGGTGAAGAAAACATTCAGTCGCCATCCGCCTCCGCCATTCATGAGCTGACAAATCATCTGCCCGTACTGATCAAGGTCGGGATGCTCTTCCTTGTCCACTTTAATAGAGATAAAGTTCTCATTAAGGAAGGTGGCCGTAGTGGCGTCTTCGAAAGACTCGTGGGCCATCACGTGGCACCAATGACATGAAGAGTAGCCTATGGAAATAAGTATCGGTTTGTCTTCCTTCTTCGCAAGCTCTATGGCCTCTTCGTTGTATGGGAGCCAGGCCACAGGATTGTCGCGGTGCTGCCTTAAATAGGCGGATTTTTCGTTTTCAAGCCGATTTATTGGTGTTGTAGAAGACATATATAGAACTCCATTTTCTTAAGTATTATAAGCGCTTAGAGGGTTATCATCGGCAATTATTATTTGTATATCAATATATTTATTGCCTTTTTTAGTCGGGGTACGCTAGAACCCCTGCCATGGACACGATACGCCGTTACATAGGGGACTTCAGGCTTTCGCTTAATTTCCCTTTCTTTCATTCCGGAGCTCAAAGATTGCGCGTTGGCCCGATATTGTCAACTCCTGAGCTTTCAGTTCTAGGCTTTATGGCGGCCTTTGGCGTCTTTTATTTCAGCATGAGTGAAAAACCAGCGAATTTCGAAAAGTGGAAACTGCGCGCTAGACCTGCAACTGCTCAAGAGAGCGCTGAGATTTCAGGAATAAAAAACTATCAAAGAAAAAACCTCGATATGATCGCCGACTATAAAGAGCGCTATTCTTTTAAAAAAGCGTCGACTGGCTTTTATATACGAGACTTAAGCTTTATAGAAAAGAGCCGGATGGAGGAGACGGAAAGGCTTTTAAAAAACTCTCTCCCCAAACATATGCGAAAGAGAGGCTCGTTATACGTGAGACCAGTTCTTCTTCTTTCCGAAAAGCATCAAATAGATCCTTTTTGGGTCATGTCTATCATGTGGACAGAGAGTCACTTCAAGCCTACGGCCGAAAGCCATGTTGGAGCGCGAGGCCTTATGCAGCTTATGCCAAAGACCAAAGCTTGGATTTATAATCGCTATCATCAATCTGGCGAAAAGCTTGTGGTTGAAAATCATATGGCGGACATGAACTACTTTTTTAATAAGTCTATTTCAGACACCTCCCTTAAGTTCTATAAGATGAAGCTTATAAATATTGAGCTCGGAATTATTTATCTTAAGTATCTGCTTAACCGCTTTGGGCAAAATCACCGACTCGCCACTATCGCCTATAACATGGGCCCGGGTTGGACCCGCTACCGCTTGAGAAACAAGCTCCCTGTGGGGGAGAAAAATCTTTACCTCACGAAGGTCGAAAGGGCCTATCAAGCTTTTAGCAAGAAAATATGAGCGAAACACTGCAGTCACTTCGATCAAAGCTCGCTGAACTCAACTCTATATTGCTCGATACGCTCGCTCAGAGGCGAGAGGCCGCGGCCAAAATTCAAAAAATAAAAACTGAAAGAGAGGCCAAGAAATACGACCCTAAAAGGGAGTATGACCTATTTTTGTCTATGCGCGATGAGTTAGGCGGCCTCTCTGATTTAGAATTAGAGGCATTTTCTCTTCTCATGCAAGACCACGCTGGAATTGGCTATCCGCAGTGGAATAGGGGCGTTCATCTTATTAATGAGCATGAAGGTCCAAAACTAAATCCGCTCCTCTTATTGATTTTTCGACCTGCAAAACTTAATCTAGACGCTTTAAAAGACGAGTTCTCTAGCGAATTAAGAAAGCTCCTCTCAAAATAAGACCGGAGATATGAATGAGCGACACAAGCTCACTAGATAAAGTCATCGCCATAGACGGGCCAAGCGGTAGCGGTAAATCGACCATCACGCAAATTCTGGCAAAAGAGCTTGGCTTTCTCTACCTCGACACTGGCGCCATGTTCAGGGCCCTTGCTTACAAATTAAATTCTCTCGATATTGACTTTCATAAGGACGAACTTTCTCTAGCTGAGGAAGATCAGGTCCTTAAGTTTTTGTCCGACCTCGATTTTCAGTACGCCCCTAGAAAGGGAGTCCTTATTGAAGTGGACGGGGAGGACTTAAGCTCTAAAATACGGGAGCATCATGTCTCCAAAATGGCCTCAAAGACGTCGAAGTTTCCAGTTGTGCGGAAGTACTTAATGGACAAGCAAAGAGAAGCGGCCCAAAAGGAGCCTTCTATCTTAGAGGGAAGAGATATTGGCACAGTTATTTTTCCCAATGCCGGTTTAAAGTTTTTTTTGACTGCAAGTAGCGAGGTGAGAGCAAGACGCAGGCTTGCTCAGCTGAAGGAGCAGGGAAAGCTCGACGGGCTGACTCTCGAAAAAATCCAATCAGACATCGAAAAACGAGACGAAGAAGATTCTAAAAGAGCTTTGGCGCCTCTTAAAAAGGCGAGCGACGCGATAGAGGTGGACACTTCCACCATGACTATAAACGAGGTCGTTGATTTTATGATCTCAAAATACAGAGAAAAAATGGAAGTTTTCAAATGACCACAGAAACAATTAGGGAAAAAAGATTTAATGAAGTGCTTGACCAATTTGACAGGATTGACCCTGTATTGGTGGTAGGCGATGTCGGTGTGGACAAGTACACTTTCGGAGATGTGACCCGGATTTCTCCTGAAGCGCCTGTTCCCGTTCTTGAGGTGAATAGGGAGTGGACCAAACTAGGTCTTGCGGCGAACGTTTCTGATAACCTTCATTCTTTAAAAGTTCAATCGACCCTTTGCTCTGTCATCGGAGATGACAATAACGCCAATTGCCTGGAGGATCTTCTTGAAGAAGCGGGTCTGAAGACTTGGGGCCTTGTGAGAGACGAATCTCGCATGACAACCTTTAAAGAAAGAGTCGTGACTGACGTCCAGCAGATTTGTCGCGTCGATTACGAGACAAAGACTGATATCAGTGACAGCGTGTATAAAAGGGTGAGAGACCGTTTTGCCGAGTTTAAGAACGGGCATAGCGCTTATATTTTAGAAGACTATGGCAAAGGCTTCTTCACGAAAGAAATGACCTCTTTTCTGATCCAAGAGGCAAAAGACGCTGGCAAGCTTGTGGCGGTCGACCCTTCTCGCACAACTCCTTCTCTGTGGTACAAAGGAGCGACACTTCTGAAGCCAAATAAGGCGGAAAGTCTTATGATGGCCAAAACTTGGGGAGCTCTGAGAAAAATATTGAAAAAGTGGCCGAGCTGCTTATCGAGAAGCTAGAGCTTGAAAAAATCATCATCACCCTCGGAGGCGAGGGCATGGGCATGATAGACACAAAAGGTGACGGCAAATTTCATCGCATTCCCACCATCGCTAGAGAGGTCTTTGATGTTTCCGGCGCTGGCGACACGGCCATAAGCGCCATCGTCGCCTCTATGGTGAGCGGAGCTTCATTGAAGGAGGCCGCTTGGATTGGAAATATCGCCTCAGGTGTCGTCGTTGGAAAAAAAGGCACGGCCCTCGTTGATCAAAATGAATTGCGCTCCTTCTTTAAAAATTATCAGTTTTAATGGCGACTCTTAAAAGGCCTGAGCCTGGGCTTATTTTCGCAAGCGTGCTCTATAGACCTGACGAGCTCTCTAAACAAGACCTTCAGGAGTTATGGTCTGAGAGATACTCTCTTGATGGAGAATTTTTCCCTAAGTTTAACCCCTCCATAGAATACTATTCAAAGGAAATGGGAAAAGGCCTTGAGCGAGTTATTCTTTGGGACAATAAGGCCTTTCCAAGAGAAGAGCTAGTTGAGGGAAAAGTTTGGGCCGATAGAGTAGAGCAAGGACATCTCAAGGCCGGGCCCGCATGGTCAATATTGACATAGGGGCGGTCTATAAAGAGCAAGTTCTCCTCTCCACCAGCAAGCCCTATTCACACAGAATTTATTTAAGAGATGGTGTTCACGCCGAGCTCACCTACACATATGAGAACAAAAGTTATCACTTTTTGCCTTGGACCTATCCCGACTATCAACACGAAGAGAAATTAGAGTTCTTTAACTCCTTAAGAAAACGTCTATTCTAAATTTAGTGAAGTTTATTCTGGTTTGAGATCGCGCGCGAACTTATTCTGGATTTGTTAGAAAAACCCGTCGGAAAAGGCGACTGGTATTCGAAAGGTATCAGAAGCAAAGCTTTCGCTCTAAGTGTGTTTTGCGCATATGAGTTGACGGTTGCCGAAACGGTGTAAAGATTGTCCACCTTGAGTGGCCACCAGGGACGGCCATTCGCGATTTGACGGGTCTTGTCAGGGCGGGGAGTCCAAAGCAAGAAGGTCGGGGAGTCTTTCAGGAGGTTTTATTGGGACCTTAGCGTAATTGGACGCTTGGTTTAATCGACATTAAGACATTTATTATCAATCTCAAGGCATAGCCTTACTATTTTAGGGCCATTAGCGCTCTCTCCGTAAAAAAGGACCTCATAGCAGGTCCTTTTTTTATTTAGTCACATTGTCTTATTTTTTTTGCTTTGGTAGTCTTTCACCTAATTTTCTTACCTTAAACGACGAGGACTATCTAATGTTGGACAAAATCCAATCACTCTATGAAGAGTTTAAAGCCGAAATCCAAAATATTACGAGCCAGCCAGAGGTTTTAAACCTCAAATCTTCCTATCTCGGGAAAAAGGGGCCTTGTCTGAGATCTTAAAGTCACTTAAAGACGCCACTCCTGAAGAGAGAAAGGTCATAGGCCCCAAATCAAACGAGGTAAAGCAGGAAATTGAGAAGGCGGTTCAAGGCAAACTCAAAGAAATCGAACTCATAGAGGTGAATGAAAAGCTTGCGAAGAACAAGATCGACTTTAGCCTCACAGACAGTGTTATGGACCGAGGCCTTGATGCGGGCGGCATTCACCCAGTTCATCAAGTCCAAAGAGAAGTGGAGGACATCTTCCAATCAATGGGCTTTGAAGTGCTTGACGGGCCTCATATTGAAGACGACTGGCATAATTTTGGGGCTCTCAATATTCCTGAGACTCACCCAGCAAGAGACATGCAGGACACATTTTGGTTTGAAGACAAGAAGCATCTTCTTAGAACTCATACGTCCACAATTCAGGTAAGAGGCATGGAGTCTAGAAAGCCTCCATTTAAATTCGTGGGCCCAGGCAAGGTCTTTCGCTGTGAAAGAACGGACGCCACTCATGAAATGTGCTTTCATCAGCTTGAAGGGATGATGGTGGGAGAAAACATCACCGTCGGAAACCTTATCTACTTCATGAAAACTCTTTTAAAAGAGATCTTTAAAAAAGACATGGAAGTGCGTCTTCGTCCTGGCTTCTTTCCCTTTGTAGAACCAGGTTTTGAGCTCGATATTCGGTGGAAAAAACCTAAGAAGGGCGAGTCGCCTCATAGTGGCTGGCTTGAGCTTCTTCCCTGCGGAATGGTTCATCCAAATGTGTTAAAGGCCGGTGGGATTGATCCTGAGAAATATAATGGCTTCGCGTTTGGACTAGGGCTTGATCGCTTGGTGATGGTCAGAAATCAAATTGAGGACATTCGTCACCTGCACTCAGGCGACCTTAGATTTAACAAACAATTTTCCGCCTACTAGGCCTAAAAGTATAAAGGACGAACGTGTACATATCTCTTAATTGGATTAAAGACTTTGTTGAACTTCCTGATTTGCCCGCCGACGAGTTGGCAAACTCATTCACTATGACTACTGCTGAAGTAGAGGGGGTGGAGACGACCTTTCAGCACTTAAAAGAAATTAGAGTCGCTCAAATTAAAAGCATTAGAAAGCACCCCGAGGCCGACAAACTGAACCTCGTGACCTTCGACTTTGGGGCAAAGGACACAAAGGAAGTCGTCTGTGGAGCTCCCAATGTGCGCGAAGGCCTAAAGGTCGCTTACGCTCCGCTGGGAGTTGCCCTTCCGAATGGGCTCACATTAGAACCTAAAAAGATTAGAGGGGTCCTTTCTGAGGGGATGCTCTGCTCTGAAACTGAGCTTGGAATAGGCGAAGGCTCGGGAGGCATAATGGAGCTTCCTGAAGACGCTCCCATCGGCCAGAACATGATCGAGTTTTTAAAGCTTGAAGCGGACACCGTTCTTGATGTCGACAACAAATCTTTGACCCATAGACCTGATCTTTGGGGACACTATGGTCTAGCTAGAGAGTTCGCCGCCGGTCACGAAAAACCTCTCAAAAATCCATATGATGAAAAATGGGCCAAAAATATCGAGTCAAAATTCAATGAGGAGAATAGCCCAATCTCCCCTAAGGTCGAGAAAGACTCTAGTTGTCTCGCTTATTGGGGACTCTCGGTGGACAATGTCCAAGTTAAGGAAAGCCCCGCTTGGATTAAGAACCGGTTAGAGGCGGCGGGCCTAAGACCTATTAATAATATTGTCGATGTCTCTAATTACGTGATGCTCGAGCTTGGCATTCCTCTGCATATTTTTGATAGAGATCTGATCAAAGACAACACCATACACATCAAAAGAGTAGGGAAAGAAGAAACTTTCGAAACTCTTGATGAAGTAAAGCGCGAGCTTATTCCAAGTGACACTGTTATTTGCGACTCAGAGAAGCCGCTTGTTCTTGCGGGAATTATGGGCGGCCATAATAGCGGCGTGAATGACAACACGACAAAAGTCTTTATCGAAGTCGCTAACTGGAAGGCCGACGAGGTGAGAACCACGTCCACAAGACTTGGACTAAGAACAGACTCTTCTCAACGCTATGAGAAGTCTCTGGACAGCGCCCAGTGCAAAAAAACTCTTTATAGAGCTCTAGACCTTCTAACTGAGCTTTGCCCTGAGGCGAAGGTGATCGGAAGGCCCGAATATGACGGAGAGGACCTCTCTCAAATTAGGCCTGTGTCCATAACTACTTCACGTCAAAGAGTTCAAGAGGTTCTTGGACATACTCTTGAGGAGTTTAGGCTTGAAAAGATCTTTAAGAGTCTAGACTTTGAGGTGGAAGAAAAGGGGGACGAGCTGATCGTCACTGTTCCCACTTTTAGAACGACAAAAGACATCGAGTGCGAAGCGGACCTTATTGAAGAGGTCGGGCGCATGATTGGTTTTGATAATGTCCGGCCCTCAGCTCCTATGACTGGACTTGAGCCGACACGTTTTGAGCCAGCAAAGACCATGACAAGAAAGATCCAAGATTTCTTAAGCCTTAATGGAGAGTCTTTGGAAGTGATGACCTATCCTCTTGTGGGAAAAAAACTACTTGAGAAGGCGAGCTGGGAGGACAAAAATGAGGAGCTTAAACTTATAAACGCCCTCTCGAAAGACGCGGACAGAATGCGACCGAGCATGGCGCCTAACGCGCTTGAAGTTGTTGCCGAAAACTCAAAGCGATTTAATAAGTTCTCTTTCTTTGAGGTGGGGAGAAGCTACCTTCCAAGTGAAAAAGATTTTGCCAATGAAAGACACCAAGTTCTTATCGCTTGCTTTGATAAAACGAAAACTCCTTTTGTGGAGCTTATTAATAAAACCGAAAAACTTCTCAACTTTTTAAACGTTCCTTTTGATTTTGCAAGCGAGACAGGCAAGTTTAAAAACGAAGTTCTTTCTCAGGAGTGGGAAGGCTCTCACCCTCATGAGTTTTCTCATATTAGAATAATGGGCAAATTCAAGGGGGCAATGTGTTCTGTGCACCCTCTGATGATGAAGCAATTTAAAGCTAAAGGTTTTTGCTCACTTGCCGTTATAGACCTCACGGATTTTATGAACCGTGAAATGAAAGCTAAGAGTAAGTATCGCCCCATCTCAAAGTTCCCAGTATCGACCTTTGACTGCACTGTTCTTGTTGATAAGGGAGCTCCCGCTGTGGGGCCCTAGAGGCCTTAAAGAAACTCAAAGTTAAAGAGCTCGCGGACAAGAAGATTGTTGATGTCTTTGATCTGAATGAAAAGCAGAACGCGGTGACACTTAAAGTGACGTTTGAAGACCCTGAGAGCACACTTACTCACGACTTCATCAAGGACGCTGAAAACAAAGTGGTGGAAACTCTAGATAAGGCAGGTTTTCCGCTAAAGTCCTAGGTTTCGCGGAAGTTGAAACCGGGGGCCAGAAAAAAACTTGAAAAAAAAAGTTTTTTTCCAAAAAAAGGTATTGACGGGCTTAAGTAAAATAAATAATATGCCTCTCACGCTGTTCAACACAACTGATTAAAAACAGGGCGACGACAAGTCGAGGTTGAACTTTGCT
>CAVVFE010000012.1:0-353271 GCA_963747475.1 uncultured Bacteriovoracaceae bacterium | reverse complement strand
ACACCGGAAAGATGTACTCTGGAAAGTCTTGGCGCCAAGATTTTAAGGCCACTCCAAATAGCGGCTTTGAGCTTCCGAGCCCGCTAGAGGCGACAAAGTTTAAAGGTGATCTTTCAAAGCTTGCCTTGGTGAACCATTCAGATGGAAAGAAGAAAAATATCTTTCAAGAAATGGGGACTGACCGAGTAAAACCTGCCGCACATTTTTGGCTCCTGGTGCCCAAATTGCATAAACGACGGCCCGCTTTATCAAAAATTGGCGGAAACAGAACAAAAACAAGAAAGTCTCCTTTGCGATGATCGCATTCGAAAGAAGCCCTGACAAAGTCCAGGCCCGCAGAATGGTCGCAAAAGCGAAATCACTTTACCGAATTGATTATCCTATTTTTATTGGCGGGCACACCTCAGAGGACAAGGTCTCGGACGTGATGCCCGGAATGGAAAATTTCATTTCCTTTCCCACCACGCTTTTTATAGACAAAAAAGGGCGCGTGAGGAAAATCCACGCGGGCTTTTCAGGTCCAGCGACTGGAAAATATTATGAAAAGTTTGCGATGGATTTTGACCAAACGATTGAAAAGCTTTTAAGCGAGAATTAGGAAACGATTCTGCCTACAAGATCATAATCTAGGACGTCTGTTATCTCCACCTTCACGATCTCGCCCTGATGGGCCACGCCATCGTTAATGATGACTCTGCCGTCGATATCAGGGGCCTGCCCTTGGTGACGGCCTTGAAGCAATAGCTCTGTCTCTTCGTGAACGCCCTCAACAAGAACGTCGAGCGTCTTGCCTAGATACTCTTGATTAAGCTCTCTAGCGATTTCTTTTTGGGCCTCATAAAGCCGCTCGAATCTTTCGTCTATGACCTCCTGAGGCACCTTGTCTTTTAGCCTAAGCGCAGGGGTTCCCTCTTCGTCTGAGTACTTAAAAACGCCAAGATGATTAAAGCGAACTCTTCTAATTCCCTCTATAAGCTTTTCAAAGTCTTCTTCAGTTTCGCCGGGAAAACCAACGATAATGGAAGTCCTAAGAACAATCCCAGGAATCTTTTCTCTCAAAGTCTTTATCTTGCTATGGATGAGCTCGCCTGTCGCTCTTCTGTTCATTCGCTTAAGAACGCGATCTGAAAAGTGCTGAACCGGCATATCAAGATACTTGCAGATGCGATCAGAGCTTGCCATCAAGTCCATCACGTCTTCAGTCAGATCATCAGGGTAAAAATAGAAAACTCTCACCCACTCGGCCCCTGACTCATCTTGCAAGGCCTTCAGCATGCCGTGGATTTGCGGGTTTTTCCCGTCCACTTTTTCAAAGCCCTCAAAGTCAGAGCCGTAGTCAGAGAAGTCTTGAGAAATCAGATTCAGCTCTTTGACTCCGCTTTCCGTCAATTTTTTCGCCTCTTTAACTAGAGACTCAACGGACCTTGAGCGCAACTTGCCTCTAAGAGTTGGAATGATGCAGAAAGTGCAGTTTCTATTACAGCCCTCTGAGATTTTAAGCCAGGCCATATAGTTCGGAGACGTGTTAAGCCTCGGATCAAATTCAGTGTGGATATACTTTGGAATCTCAACAAAGGACTTCTTCTCAAGCTTGCCCTCTTCAAACGCCTTTAAAAGAGGAACGATTTTATTGTACTCTCCGGTGCCGATGAACATATCGACTTCAGGCATCTCCTCTTCAAGCTCGCCATGATAGCGCTGGGCCATGCAGCCGCTCATCACAAGAGCTTTGCAATTGCCGTTTTCAGGATTTTTAAAATCTGAATATTCAAGAACAGTCTCAATCGATTCCACCTTTGCGGCCTCAACAAAAGAGCAGGTATTGACGATGATGACTTCCGCCAAGGCGGGATCTTGAGTGATCGTGAATCCATCAGCGGCCAGTGGCCGAGCATAACTTGCGAGTCAACAAGGTTCTTGGAGCAGCCAAGAGAGCTAAAATAGAGAGACTTTTCTTCAAATGTTTTATCAGTAGTTTGCATAAAATTTCCTTAATCGGCTCCTTATATGGCATGCGGGAAATGAAGTCCACCAAGCCTTTTAGCTCGGTAATTTTTACAAGTATGAATATCTGTTATTTCGGCAGGTTATAGACCTCTTAGACTAAGACTTCGTCCGATAAAAGCACCCAACTGATTTCTTGTTTTGAACAGAGGCCGTCAACACCATATTAGCGACCTCCACCCCGTTCCTAAGCCCAATCAGCTCATCATGAAGAGCTGAGTGGCGATAGAATTTGTGAATTTCATCAGACATCTCTCTGAACATGGCCCTCGCCCTTGCAAGCCTGTTCTTTGATCTTGTAAGGCCCAGATAATTCCACATGGTCTGTTTTATGGTTTGAATGTCTTGCGCCACAAGGGCCAAGTCGATTTCTTCAGCGCCTTTTTTCCAGCCTCTGATCCTCTCTGAGTCATATAAATCTACCGAGTCGATCTCATTGAGGAGGTTTTCCGCGGTGATATAGCCAAAGGTCACCCCCTCTAAAAGCGAGGTCGACGCCAAGCGGTTGGCCCATGAAGGCCGTTACAGGCGACTTCTCCCACAGCAAGAAGGCCCTCCAAATTTGTTTTCCCCTGGAGGTCCGTTTTGACTCCTCCGCAGGTGTAATGGGCCGCGGGCACGACCGGGATGGGCTCCTTTGTGATGTCAACTCGCTTTGAAAGACAGTATTCATAAATAGTCGGAAAGCGGCCCTTGATCCATTCTCCATCTTTGGAGGAAATATCGAGATAAACATAATCATCTTTTAGAGCGATCATCTCAGATAGGATCGCCCTCGCGACCACGTCCCGGGGAGCAAGCTCTTTGTCTGGGTGGTATTTTTCCATAAAGGCCTCGCCTTTGGAGTTTAACAAAACGCCTCCCTCACCTCGCACGGCCTCGCTTATAAGAAAGCGCCTATGCCCGGAGCCGCTATAGAAAGTGGTCGGGTGGAACTGTATGAACTCCATATTGAGCATTTGAGCTCCCGCCCTGGCGGCCATGGCGTGACCATCGCCCCTCGAACCGCTCGCATTGGAGTTATGCAGATAAAGGGCCCCAATCCCTCCGGTCGCGAGGACGGTCTTCTTGGCCAGGATTTTTTTCACCTCAGCGTTTACTTGGTCATAAACATAGGCCCCCACGACTCGCGCTCTTTCATAGCGCTGGCGAATATCTATGCCGTGGTGATTGGGCGTAATAAGGTCAATTGCGGTATGTGAGGTGAGAAACTCAACATTGGGAAAGCGCTTTTTATTGTTTAAATAATTTAAAAGAGAAATCTGAATCGCCTTTCCAGTATAATCTCCCTTATAGATGATTCGCGCTTTGGAATGCGCGGCCTCTTTGGTGAACAACAGCTCGCCCTTTCGGTCTCGATCAAACTCTGTGTTGGCTTTCTGAAGAAAAATCTCTTCCAGAATTTCGGGAGATCTGTCCGCCAGCGTCCGAGCGGCCTCAAGATTCGCGGTCCTGGAGCTAGCAGCGTCTATGTCTTCCACCAAGCTGTCCTGGTCGTCCCAGACCTTTTGGGAGTAGATCACTCCGCCTTGCGCCCAATAGGTGTTTGTCTTTTCAGGCTCTTTTTCTCTTGTGACGATGCCCACACTTTTGCCTTTTTCCGCAAGCTTTATGGCGCAGGTAAGGCCCGCCACCCCACTTCCAATTACAAGCGCGTCAAATGTGTTTGATTTATTATTTTCCATATTTTAAAGAAATGTCCACATGAGGGGCGTTATAGGTCAAAGAACCTGAGCTAATGGCGTCAACGCCAGAAACAAGATAATTTTCTAGGTTTTCCAGATTAATTCCACCTGAAACCTCATAAGTCGTTCCTTCTGGCTTCAACTCAACAGCGCTTTTTATCGCCTGAGGCTCAAAGTTGTCCAGCATCACATGCCGGACGCCAAGCTCAATCGCTTCCTTTAGCTCTTCCATGTCGTGAATTTCAACAATTAGAGGGGTATAAAAGGTTTTAAGTCCTTTGAAGTAATCTACCGCTTGTTTAAGCCCGCCAAAGAAACTCTTATGATTGTCTTTAATCATCCAGCAGTCCATTTGCCCAAAACGATGATTATGACCGCCGCCTATATTGACGGCGTATTTCTCTATAGCTCGGTGGCCAGGTGTGGTCTTTCTCGTGTCGAGGATTTTGATATCGCTTCCAGAGGCCATGTCCACAAACTGTTTAGTATAGGTGGCGATGGCAGAAGCTTTCTGCAATAAGTTTAGAGCGATTCTCTCCCCGGTGAGGGCGACAGAAAATGGAAGCTTAAACTTAAACTTGGCTCCCTTCTCAAAAAACTTTCCCTCACTTTCCTCTAGGTCCCCAAATTGGCATTCTCCAAGGTAACGAAAGGTCTCAGTAAAAAAGGGGAGTCCAGCAAGCATCATGTCCTGTTTAATATTCAGGACACAATTCACCTCGTCCTGCGGGAGGGAACTTATATACTTAAAGTTGGTGAAAAAATCGTCCTCTTTGAAGTAAGAGGACACAAGCTCTTGGGCAAATAAAGACTTCATTCTCATGCTCGTTTTCCCTCGGTAATGACCTAAAGCCATCTGTATACCCTAAAAGGGAAAAAGGCAATTGCGCTAAGCTTAACGCTTTCCACAACACGCCATAAAATTCAACGGCTTGCCGTTTTTCTTGGGCGAGCGTCTTTTGCACGTCTAATGGCCATGTCTCGCAAATCTTTGCTAGTACTCCTCTCTTTTGGTCTTCTGTGTCTGGCCCTAAACGGTCAGACGCAGAGGGCCTTTAAAACGAGGCCGACCTGTGAGAACAGGCTCTCTGGCCTCGCCAAGGCGATGGCGCTTGGGGACAAATCTTGTGTAAACGCGCAAGACAAAGAGGCCATAAAAAGCTTCGGGCTCATGCACCTTTTGACACCTTCCGGTCTGCACCTTAGCTCGGCGCTTGCGCTGTTCTACTTCTTTCCAAGGCTCAGGTTTCTCACTTGTCTTGCGTTATTAATGGGATCTTTTTTTACTTCGGGTCTTTATTCACTGCAGAGAATGCTTGTGTTTCAAGCGTTTAACTTCAAACTGAAAAACGTAAAAATGTCCTTTCTGGTGACAATGGGCGCCTCTCTCTTATTAGGAAACTTCTCTCAGTCCCCCATAAGCTTTGCTCTCTCTATGCTTTTTTGGGGCACCATTGTCTATCACAAAGGCTCCAAACTAAATCTTGCGCTTAGCCTGTTTCTGGCCCAGGCTTTAGTTTCCATCGCCTTTAATCAAGAGCTGAATCCACTTGCCCTCATCATAAACCCGGCGGTGACATTTCTGTTCACAATCGCATTTCCAGTGTTCCTCGTTCTCTTCCCTTTTGGAGGAATTGCTCACTATTTGATTGCCCCTTTCGCCGCCCTGCTCAATCTCCTAGGTCCGCTACAAGTCCTCAATGTCTCAGGAATTATCGCCTTGCTCTTGGCGCTCATGCTCTTGAAGCCTGGCCGAAAGTGGGCGCTTATTATGGCCCTTTTTTGTCTCCAGCCTATTCAAACGGGAGTGAAGCGTTCCTATCAAAGCAGGGTAAGTCCGCTGCCTTCGAGGCATGAGTTTATAAAGAGCAAAAAAAGAAAGGCGCACTTCTTGGACAGGAGCTGCTCATATGACGAGCACGGAAGAGTCATCTGCAAAAAAAAGCCCTCCAGATATGGAGGGCCTTATTTATAACTATGTCTTTTAGTTCTTACTTAACTTTCATATCAGAGATAAGCTTCTCGAAAGTCTTTTCTTCTCTGATAGCGTAAAGCATGTTTTGTTTAATCTGCTCATTACCTTTGTAATACTGCTCGATCTGGCTTTTTTCCATTCCAGACTGCTCCGCCATCTCATCGATTTTCTCGTCGAGATCAGCGTCAGTCGCCTCTACTTCGTATTTTTTGGCGATCTTATCAAGAATAAGGCCTGACTTTACCTGAAACTCGGCCTTCTCAGCGATGTCACCGTCCCACTTTTCAAAGTAAGTCTTGACCATGTCATCGTTGAAGCCTTGCTGCTTAAGGTTGTTGGCAAGATCTTGCCTTACCGCCTCTTTTTGTTGCTGAATAAGGGCCGCAGGAACGTCGAAATCATTGTCCTCAACAAGCTTCTTAAGAATTTCTTCTTGAAGCTTCATCTGAACTTCTCTTTTTTTCTGCTGCTCAAGTCTTTCTTTGTTCTTTTTGTCGAAGTCAGAAGCGTCCTCAAAGCCAAACTCTTTAGCGAGTTCGTCTGTTAGCTCTGGAGCCTTTCTCTCTTTGATTTCCAAAAGCTCGACATCGAATTTCACATCAGCGCCTTTCAGGTCCGCCTCGTGGTAGTCTTTTGGAAAAGTAAGCTCAAGAGTTTTCTTTTCGCCTTTCTTCATGCCGATCATTTTCTCCTCAAAGCCAGGAATAAACTGACCTGAGCCAATCTCAAGAACGAATTCCTCTGCCTTCATATTGTCTGGCCTTGAGCCGTCCGGCTTTTCGCCTTCGAAATTGAAGACGGCAAATTGGCCTTCCTCAAGCTTCGCTTTTTCGTCTTTCACTTCGACCATTTCAGACTTTGGCGCCAAGATACTTGCTTTTAAGCTCTTCAACGTCTTTGTCTGTGACTTTTTCGTCGTCCTTAGTGAACGAGTATTTGCTATAGTCTTTAATTTCGACCTCAGGAAAGGTCTCAACAGTGGCCTCAAAGCTCACCTTATTTCCGTCAGAGTAATCAGTATTTCCAAAGTTCGGGTATCCCACGGGACGGATGTTTTCTTCTTGAATGGCTTTATAGAATTGCTCAGAAACAAAACGATAAAGAGCGTCGTTTTCTACTTGCGGCCCGTAAACTTGTTGAATCATAGACAAAGGGGCCTTCCCTTTTCTAAAACCTTTTAGGTTTGCGCTTTTTTGCTTCTCTTTAAGCGCTGATTGGATTTGTGATGAAAGGTCCACATCATCAAAATTGAATTTTAGTTTTTTGGTGCATCCATTAACTTCTTCTACCGTATAGGCCATAAATTCGTCCTCTTTCTTATTTGATCGTTTAAGACAATTGCTTACTGCGTTATTTTCATTTAAAAATTAGGGGGAAAATAGCTAGAAATACGTGGAAAGTCAAAGTTAAAGGGCTAATACCATGTTTTGAACTTATACAGGCCTTCCGGAGGAGCGACCTCGCCCAGCCGATGATCAGGCTTTTTATCGAAGGCCTGTTGAATCGCCTCAAGTTCGATTTTTCCTCTTCCGGCCTGCCATAGAGCTCCCACAATGAGTCTGATCATTTGCTTCAAAAAACCGTCACCTACCACTCTCACCACATGATAATTGGGGAGAATTTCTTGCACATTGGACTCTACATTTTCACTTATTTCCAGCTCAAAGATTGTTCGAATAGTGCTACTAGGATCGCTTCCCACACAGGAAAAACTTTCAAAGTCTTTCTTTCCAATGAAAAGCTTGGAGGCCTCCCTCATTTTCTCAAAGTTCAAATCGTAAGGGCAATTGGCCATCAGGCCCTTTTGGAAAGGTGTCGGTCTTTTTGATGTTGTAAAGAGGTAACGATACTCCTTTTTAAGGGCGTCGTTGGTCGGACGGAAACTTTCATCACAATAAGAGGCCTCCAAGCATTGGATGTCCAGAGGCAGTTTTGAGTTTAATGCTGAAATAAGCCCAGGGGGCTCAATCTCGAAAGGCGCCTTAATTTTGACCGTATGGGACAGGCTATGCACACCTGTGTCTGTTCTGCCAGAGCCTATGGTTTTAATGTCTTTTGCCTTGAAAATTTCGCTCAAGGCCTTTTCGAGCTCTCCTTGAACTGTAGGGTGAAAGTCCTTCTGTTTTTGCCAGCCAAGGTAGCGAGCGCCAGAAAAACGGAGAACGACTTTATAAAAGACCATTCTGACTAACTTTCTTGCGGATTTTCAATTTCCTCTTCTTCTGCTTCTGGGTCCCAATCAAAGACGTTCTTGAGCTTCTTGCGGTTCATGACAGCATACACAAGTGAGAGAATAATATAAGAGCTAATAATCACAGGAATCATGATTTGCTCATAAATAAAGAGAGAAGAAATGACGATAAAGATAATGAAGAGAACTTTTCTTTTGTTCTTCCTCACCCAATCGCTATTTTTAAAAGAGGGAAAAGGAATATTAGAAATCATCAAAATCGAATAGAGAAGAATATAAGGGATCGCGAGCCAAAGGGCCGAAAAGACCTCTGGAAAGTCTAAAGACACCATAATATAGCTGAGAACAGCAATGGCAGCGCCTGGAATCGGAAGCCCCTGAAAAAAATCGCTTTTGACTTTAGAAATGTTCGCGTTGAAGCGAGCGAGTCTCAAGGCGCCGCAAAGAAGAAAGATAAAGGCCACGACCATTCCGAGTCTTCCTGTGTCTAGCAGAAAACGATTATAAAAGATGATGGAAGGAGCGATGCCAAAAGAGATCAGGTCGCTCAGACTGTCAAATTGCTCTCCGAAACTTGAGCTTGTGCCGGTGAGCCTTGCGACTCGTCCGTCCACGCTATCAAAGATGGCCCCAAGAAAAATAAACATGCACGCTTTATAAAACTCTCCTTGAATGGAGTACATAATGGCGACATAGCCGCAACCTATATTCATCGCCGTGAATATATTGGGAAGAAAAAAAGCGAATCTGTCCAACCTTCTGTCTGTTCTTCTTTCTAAATTCTCTTGCATTAACTTAGTCCTAATACAGCTGTTTCCCCTGCTTTGAGCTTGTCACCTGGCCCCACTAGGACCTTGACGTCGCTCGCAACAGCGATTTCAATTTTGGCGCCCAAAGGCGCGTAGCCAAAGCAGGCCAGGGACTTCCCTTTGTCGCCTGCTCTCACATAGACCCTTGGGGCCATGCCTAAAAGGCCTTTAATATTTAGTCCCACTTTGGTTTCAGTCTTATTACGGAGCGTGAGCCTATAGCCATTTCGCCGGTTTGTAAACTTGCCGCGGCGTTTCTCAAAAGCAGACTCGCCTTTTTTTGTAAAATCTAACTTATCTATAACGCCCTCAAATGGCATGAAAAGACCTATCGGCCCATAAAAAGGCACAGTAACTTGAATCAATGTTTTTTGTCCCTCTTCAGATATCACTTTTGTGACCTTCCCGCTCACAGGGGAAAGCATCATGTCTGGGTTCATCGAGAAATTGTCTTTGTAAAAGACCTTGTTCTTACGGGTGAAAAAAAGAGCTAGAATAAATAGAGCAGTCCAAAAAGCGGAAAGAAGAAGAGGGAAGAAGTTGTAGATTATCAAAGTCGCAAGGAGCAGCTTGATAAAGTCCTCAACGCTCAAGAAAAACCACTTCATGCCTTTCCTTTCCTAAACTCGTCCTGAAGGTCCCTGTAATAAAAAACGGACGTCTTCAAGTTCCGCTTTTCCATTTCTGAAAAAATTGTTTGTGAATTATTCTGTAATAAATCATAGGTCGAGAGGGCCTCTTTGTAAAAGTCAGGCTCGCTGGTATAAAGCTTAAGGCCCTGCTCCTTATAAATCGAAAGAATGGTAGGCGTTTCGGGCTCTTTCACTAGTTTTTGCTTCTGCCCTAAGGCCCCCCATTCATATATAAAGGCCTCCCCCTTGAATGCGCGAGAAATAAAAGCGCCGGCATTAACGCCTAAAAGGCCTGGCAACTCAAAATGGCGACAACTAAGTGTCGACACACCTTGTAGCTCCAAGACTTCAGCAAAACCTTGGGCCACTCTGACACCCGTGTAAGAGCCAGGTCCTGACAGATAAAACAACTTTTTAATATTTTTGATATCAAGCCCAAGCTCCCCTAGGAGGTCATAGACCATTTGGTGCAAGGCCTTAGAGGCCTTGATTTCTTTATGAAAGTGGAAGGAGCTCCAAGAGAGCTCCTCATCTAGGACACCAAAACAGATATTTGATGAGGTATCAAGGAATAGTGACGCCATTAAAATATTCTAGATATATCGTTAAACAAGGCCACAAAGATCAGCAAAAACAACAAGGACATTCCAAATTGTTGGGCAACTTGAATTTTTCTTCTTGATAGAGGGCCGCCATTAATCAGCTCTAAAAAGATGAAAACAATATGCCCTCCGTCCAGGACGGGGATGGGAAACAAATTGATAATGCCTAGGTTTATTGAAATAAGCGCCATGAGCCTAAAAAACATTGAAAGGCTTATATTAAAAGAGTCGCTTGCGACCTGACCGATGGCCAACGGTCCGCCAATGCTTTGCAGAGGAACTTCCCCTGTGATCAATTTCTTGAAGCCGAGGGCTGTTTTGATCATGCCTTCCTGGGTTCTGGCCCAAGCAGTGCTAAGAGCGGCAGTTATCGAACTCGCTTTTGCCTCGACCATGGTCAATGGCCTCACAATAATTCCACTGTAGACCCCGATAGTAGAAACTTGCTGACCATTAACTTCTCTCACCTCTGGAGAGAGTTTTACCTCTACAGGGCCGCCTTGTCTCATTAGACCTACTTGTACGCTTTTTCTGTCTTGAAGTTTTTGCAAAGTCGCTCTTAAGTCCATAAATCCAGAAAGAGGCTTACCGTCAAGGGAAACGATAACGTCCTGTTTTTGAAGTCCCGCTTTTTCAGCTGGAGAGCCTTCTAACACTTTCTGAACACGCAAGTCGCTGGGATAAAATCCATTAGATTTCAAAGCTTCCTCAATTGATTTTTTGACTTGCAAAGAGACCATATCAGATTTTTGGACCGAGGCCTCTTCTAAAGATTTCAGCTTTTGAAGGTCGCCTGTGACTGGCCATAGATAAATGACCTTGCTTGATTCTTCCATAAGATTTTCATAGGCAAGCTTGCTAAAGGGACTTTCTTTTTTTAATGAAACTATGTGATATTGGCCTTTTGAATCGACCACGACAGGGGCCTTGAGCTGAGATTGGGCCTTTGAGAAAGTCTCCACAAACTCCATTCCTCTCATCTCCAGAGGAATGACCACATCTTCGCCGTCTCTCTCCACAGTCACAGTCTTTACTTCAGAGTCCACAAGCCCTAGGTCGTCAAAACTCATGATGGGAGTTTTATTAATCGCCTTTAAAGCGTCGCCAGTCTCAAATCCGGCCTTGCCAAGCGTGGAGCCTTTTTCGATAATCCCAAATTGCGCCTGAGGCACTTTTTCACCAAAGGAAACCAGAGAGAGGTAAATAAAAAATGCAAGTATAAAGTTGGCAAGCGGACCGCCAAAAACAATCCAAAACCTCGCCCATTTTCCTTTGTGGGTAAAGGCCACTTTTTTTTCCTCTTCCGTCAGCTCGTCCGCCTTAAGAGGGTCGTCGCCAAACATTTTCACATACCCGCCTAAAGGTATTAGTGAGAGAGCGTATTGAGTCGCTCCTTTTTTCCACTTTAAAAGCTTAGGCCCAAACCCAATTGAGAAGACCTCGACGCGCACGCCAGCAAGTCTCGCGAACAAGAAATGACCTAGCTCATGAAAGAAAACTAGAGGGCCTAAAAAAATAATAAAAATAAGGACTTTCTCCAACATATAAATGAACTCACTTAAAGAATGAAATTCGCAGTATAAAAATTTTAACGAATTCCCAATTAGGCCGCAGGCAATAACCTTACGACGAAAACAAAGAGGGGCGCCACAAACAAAAGACTGTCCACTCTATCGTACATTCCGCCGTGTCCCGGGATCAGATTAGAGCTGTCTTTGATGTTAAACTGCCTCTTCATCTTCGATTGTACCAAATCTCCTAACTGAGAGCAGCAGGCAATAATGATAAACGAAATTATGACTTGAAAAGTGGTGGGCAAATCAGAAACATACCAAAATGAGCTGGTTATAATAACTGAGCTTAAAACTCCTCCAATAAAACCTTCGATTGTCTTATTAGGGCTAACTGCAGGCCAAAGCTTCCTAGAGCCAAAATTTTTGCCAAAAAACCAAGCGCCTGTGTCCACGCTAAAATTCAGAACGGCCAAAGCAGAAATTAGATAAATCCAATTAGGGGCCTGAACCAACGCCGTCAGGTTCATAAAAGGTATGAGGAATAAAAGCCCAAGCAAAAAAGTCACGCTTTTGAGATATCTAGCGACCTTCTTCGAGTCTCGCTTAGAGAAGAAGAGGAATATCAACATAAGTCCGTCTAATACTAGGCCTGCATTATTAAAAGAAACAAAAAAGCCTTCGTTTCCCTTCATGCCGTTTATATAACTATAACCTGCGATAAAAGAAGCGATTGCAAGGCCATAGGACAGAGTCTTACGCGAACTATTTAAAAAATTCACAATAAACTCATCAAGCACTAGAACGCCCACAACTCCGACAAGCGTTAGGAAAGCGACTTTTCCAAGAATGACTGAGGCCACTACAATGGCGACCAAGACGAGGGCGGAGATCACCCTTAATTGCGTATTGGACATTACATTAGTTGCCATTGGAGACCACCTTTAGGTTCTTCTTTAACACTTCTTGGCTTAGTTTATCACCACTGGGAATACCGCCAAAACGTCGCTCCCTGCATGATACAGTATCTAAGATTTGTTTAAATTCTTTTGATGAAAAGTCTGGCCACTTGGTCTCTGTGAAGAAAAGTTCCGAATAACTGACCTCCCATAACATGAAATTGCTAATTCTCTGGTCTCCCGCTGTTCGGATCATCAAATCGACATCTCCAGAATTAGGACTATAGAGCCTCTGGCTTATGGCCTTCTCGTCAATTTCCTTGCCTGGATTTTCTTTTATAAAATCATTGACCGCATCGACTATTTCTTTGCGACCGCCATAGCTAAAGGCGAGGTTGAGCATAAGGCCGTCATTGAGCTCGCTTGCCTTCTCAAGCTCAAGAGCGATTTTTCGGGTCTCTTCTGATAGCTCTCGCATATCGCCTATCATTTTAAATCGGATATTATTTGAGACAATTTGATCTCGCTCTTTTGAAAGAAACTTTTTTAAGAGCTTAAAAAGAACGTTTATTTCATCTGAGGGCCGACGCCAGTTCTCTGTTGAAAAGGCGTAAAGCGTGAGGGCC
Organism: uncultured Bacteriovoracaceae bacterium; assembly: GCA_963747475.1. Taxonomy (GTDB): domain Bacteria; phylum Bdellovibrionota; class Bacteriovoracia; order Bacteriovoracales; family Bacteriovoracaceae; genus UBA845. The sequence continues at coordinate 340,337 of CAVVFE010000012.1, read as the reverse complement.
TTAAGCTTTTCCTTGGCGGCCGTCTCAACGATATCGCCTACGACCCTAGTGCCGCGAACATGCCCCCAAACGCGTGGACGGCGACGCTCGGTCGCCCAGCGTCCATTTCCGTCCATGATAATGGCAACATGCTCGATACTAGACATTATTAAACCGTAAGAAGCTCTTTCTCTTTGGCCTCAACCACCTTGTCCACCTCAGCGGTGTATTGGTCAGTCACTTTCTGAATTTCGTCTTGAAATTTTTTTAAGTCGTCTTCTGTGATTTCTTTATTCTTTTCCGCTTTTTTAACGACTTCATTCTGATCACGACGAGAGTTTCTAATGGAAATCTTCGCGTCCTCGCCCATTTTCTTGACCTCTTTTACTAGGTCCTTCCTTTTTTCTTCAGTGAGCGCCGGAAATTGGATGCGGATAAAATTTCCGTCATTGGAGGGCGTGACGCCTAGGTTGGCGTTAATAATGGCCTTTTCAATTTCCCCAAGAATGGTCTTATCAAAAGGCTGAATCTGAAGAAGTCTTGCTTCTGGAGTAGAGATCTGACCGACCTGCTTTATTGGAGTTGGACTTCCATAATAATCGACATTCACGCCTTCTAAAATATTTGGATTGGCCCTTCCTGTTCGAACTTTTGTGAAGTCCCTTTGAAGAGATTTAATCGCTTTTGACATTTGTTCATCGAGAGCAGTTTTAATTTGGTCCATCATATCTTAATCTCCTTATTCTTCTTTTCTCGTGACGAGGGTGCCTACTTCCTCGCCGCTCACGACCTTCTGGATATTTCCAGGCTGAAACATGTCAAAAACCACAATGTCCATATCGTTGTCCATGCATAGGCTGATAGAGGTGGAGTCCATAACTTTAAGCCCTCTATTTAAGACTTCGATATAATTAAGCCTGTCGAACTTAACGGCGTCTTTATGCTTCATGGGATCTTTGTCATAAATGCCGTCTACTTTAGTGGCCTTCATGATCAGGTCAGCGTTTATCTCATTGGCCCTCAGAGCGGCCGTCGTGTCTGTAGTGAAGTAGGGATTGCCAGTGCCGGCAGCGAATATGACAATTCTTTTCTTTTCCAAGTGCCTCACGGCGCGTCTTCTAATATATGGCTCGGCAACCTCTTTCATTTCAATAGCGGAAAGGACTCTTGTGTAGATGCCCTTTCTCTCTAGGGTGTCTTGAAGAGCGAGACAGTTGATGACTGTCGCCATCATCCCCATATAGTCTGACGTGGATCTGTCCATGCCAGTGGTCGCTCCAGCGACCCCGCGATGAATGTTCCCGCCGCCAACAACGACAGCGATTTCAACACCAAGTTTGTGAAGGTCCGCGATTTCGGTCGCGATTTTCTCTAAGACTATGCCCTCGATTCCTGACCCTTTGTCGCCTGCCAACGCTTCCCCGGATAACTTCAACAATACTCGACTATACTTCATTTATTCCCCGTGCTTGTGGACAAGACGTTTCCTGCCACAAAGAAAAAAGGGCCTTAAGAAAGGCCCTTTCGTTTCGACATTTTAGCTTTGAGTAAGTTTTGCGACTTCGTCAGCGAGGTTGTCCTCTTTCTTCTCAATGCCCTCTCCAAGGTTTAGTTTTTCAAAACCTTTAAGGGTGATGGAAGATCCGACTTTGCCCTCGTACTCTTTAATTAACTTGCTGATGGAGAAGTCCGGATTCTTAACGAATTTTTGGTCCATCAAGCAAACTTCGCTAGCGAGTTTATTCATTTTGCCTTTGATGATATTTTCAATCATGTTTTCAGGCTTGCCTTGCTCTTTAAGCTGAGCTTCGTAAACTGCCGCTTCTCTTTTCTTGAAGTCCTCGTCAATTTCGTCTGCAGTCATAAACTTAGGGTCCGCAGCAGCAACGTGAAGACAAAGATCATTAACAAGCTCTGCAAATTCTGGTTTTTTAGCCGCATCAGCAGACTCTGTATTTACAGCAACAAGAACACCGATCTTCCCGCCATGAACGTAAGATCCAATCTTGCCTTCGCCTTCAAGCTTCATTTTCTTGAATCTTCTCACGTCGATTTTTTCGCCGATTTTAAGAGTCAATTCCTGAACGTGCTCTTGAAGAGTTCTGTCGCCCATTTTTTCTTCTTTCAAGGCAGCGACATCTGAGGCGCTGCTGGAAAGAACGTGATTAGAAACGTTAGTCACAAAAGCTTGGAAGTCAGCGTTTTTAGCGACAAAGTCTGTTTCGCAGTTGATCTCAACAAGCGCGCCGACATTTCCTTCAACGACCGCTCCGATAAGACCTTCAGCTGCAACTCTGCTCGCTTTTTTAGCGGCAGCAGCAAGACCTTTTTGTCTAAGGTAGTCAACGGCCGCTTCCATATCGCCATTTGATTCAGCAAGCGCCTTCTTGCAGTTCATCATGCCGGCGCCGGTTTTTTCTCTAAGTTCTTTTACTTCTTTTGCTCCAAAAGCCATGTCTATGTCCTTTTAAATTTGAAATTACTATTCGCCTTCTTGCTCGGCCATTTTTAGCTCAACGTCTTTCTCGTACTTCTCAAGAATTTCTTTCTCAAGATCAACGTCTTTTGCCGCCTCGCCAGTGGTCTCTCTCTTAACGCCTTTTCCGCCTTCGGAAACAGCGCTGGAGAAATAATCCAAGAAAAGAGTGATAGACTTGATAGCGTCATCATTTCCTGGAACGATGAAGTCTACGCCTTCAGGATCACAATTAGTGTCAGTGATAGCGACTACTGGGATACCAAGATTATTTGCTTCTTTTACCGCAATTCTTTCGTTATTAGGATCAACGACGAACACAGCTCCTGGAAGTTTTCTCATGTTCTTGATTCCGCCAAGGTTTCTTTCAAGCTTAGTCACTTCTTTTTCAATTTTAGACTGCTCTTTTTTGGTAAGAAGTTTGTAATCGCCAGTCTCTTTCATTTTTTCGACTTTTCTAAGTTTGTCGATTGATTGAGCGATAGTTTTATAATTGGTAAGCATTCCGCCTAGCCATCTGTTAGTTACGTGAAACGCGCCACAGTTGTCAGCGGCATTTCTAACAGTCTCAGAAGCTTGTCTTTTAGTTCCTACGAAAAGAACAGACTTGCCAGATTGAGCAGTCTTCTTGATGAAGTCATAAGCTTTTTGGGCCATTGGAACGGTTTGCTGTAGGTCGATGATGTAGATCCCGTTTCTTTCGCCATAAACGAAAGGCTTCATTTTTGGGTTCCACTTGTGAGTTTGGTGGCCGAAGTGAGCGCCGGCCTCTAGTAGTTGTTTGAGTTCTAAACTCTTTGCCATGAATGTCTCCTGGTTGGTTAAATCGCATCGCTTGTAGCCGATATTCACCCGAAATTCTTTTGAATTCGAGAGCATACGGACCATCCAAATCAAGCGATTATGCTGTTAAAAAGTTATGGAAAGGTAACACAAAGGGGATATTTGGGCAAGAATGTTATTCCAGCTCCTCGCCCAATTATTTTTATTCATGATTTGGCCAAAACCTTGCGGGGCTTTGACCCTTGCGCTGGCCCAACGACTCCGTTTCTTTCAAGCTCGTCAATAATATTTGCCGCTCGGTTGTATCCTACCCTCAGTCTGCGCTGCAACATAGACGCCGAGGCCGACCGGACTCCATCACCACCTGAAGCGCTTCTTGATAAACCGGATCATCGGAAGTTCCTGAAACGAAGTTTCCTGCACTCTCAGTGACCTCTGACTCCTCTTCTCCTCCGGTTTCAAGGAATTCCACTGCTTCCTGATTAAAGTCGCTTGGGATTTCTGAAAGCTTCTCTACGAGCGTTTCGATTTCAGTTTCGTCCACATAAGAAGAGTGGAGCCTGAGGAGTTCCACGCCTTGCTTATAAAGCATGTCACCATTTTTAAGGAGTTTTTCCGCTCCGTATTGATCAAGAATTGTTCTTGAGTCATGCCCATTGGTAACAGTAAACGCGACCCTAGTCGGAAAGTTGGCCTTGATAACGCCGGTAATAACGTCAGTTGATGGCCTTTGGGTGGCCAGCACGAGGTGAATCCCGGCGGCTCTAGCTTTGGCCGCGAGCCTGTTTACATTGATTTCGATGTCCTTTCCGGACTTCGTCAAAATAAGATCCGCAAATTCATCGATGACAATGACGATATAAGGAAGCTCGTAACCGTTCTCATCCCCATCTTTATAATATTGGCTAATTTTCCATAAGACTGAAGGGCCTGCAGTTTTTAACTTTCTATTAAAGCCATCAATATTTTTAACGCCCATGTCTTTTAAGATTGTATAGCGTCTCTCCATTTCTTCAATCGCCCATAAAAGAGCTACTGACGCGGACTTGGCCTCAGTAATAACTGGGAGCATGAGGTGAGGAAGGTCAGAGAAGACGGCAAGTTCAAGCTGCTTAGGATCAATAAGAATCAGCTTCAAGTCTTTTGGAGACTTCTTAATGATTAGGGACACAAGCATTGTGTTCACAAAAACTGACTTACCAGCTCCAGTTGCCCCGGCGACAAGCATATGCGGCATGCCCGCTAGGTCGACAACCGAGACCTCGCCAAAGGCGTCTTTTCCCATGGCTATCGGAAGCCTTTTCTTTGATTCATTAAAGATTGGCGTCTGAAGAACTTCATCTAAGTAGATAAACTCCCGAGGATTTCTCGGCACCTCAATACCGATGGTGCTGCGCCCTTTGAGTGGGTATACGACCCTGATGGGCGAGCCGTTGAGAGCAAGCCCTATATCGTCCTCAAGTCCTTTCACCTTAGAGGCCTTAATTCCCTCGCCTAGATCGAGTTCGAAGGTGTCAACAACTGGACCTTTGAGGATATTGATAATATTCCCTGTAATTTTAAACTCTTGAAGCTTGCCCTCAATCGTTTGAATGATGCAATCGAAGTAGTCTTGATCGGGGCTTGCGACTTGAGCGTGTTCCGTATTGTCGCTAATGCAATTAATGAGGTCCTGGCTTTTAAAAAATGGCGTCGTCTGCTGGGCCTTTGCCCTTTGCGGAATCGGCGCATCTCCCTTAATGTCATCAATCGTGTCCACAGTCGTTTTGGTAGTTGCCCCGTCAGCGTCCCAAGAAAAGTCAATCCCAGGTGATTCGGATCTCTCAGTCGACGCCTCCTCAACTATCTGGGCCTCTTTTGTGACCTCTTTTGCCACTGGAAGTTCTTCTCCTTCTTCCACTTTAGATTCTTGCTTAGAAACAACGGCCTTTCCTTCTTGGGTCTCTGGCTTTGGTTTCGAAGTGAATTTTGTGGTCAAGTTTGTTTTCAGAAATAAGCTTCTTAGGAGCCTCAAGGGCCTTGGGAGTTGGAAGGCCATTTTTTATTAGCTTGCGGCCTTCACTTTTAAGTCCGTCGCTCTTTGTTTTGACTGCAGTTGTTCTGAAAAGGCATTCGCCTTGTCGTAGCCTAGCTTTAGAACTTTGCCTCCCGCCATTCCGACTTGGCCAAGCTGGACTTGAGCATTTTTTAGGCTGTCCCAGAAAGCTCCTCTCATAGTAATTAGAGCAACAAAAAATCCAAAAAAAAGCGTCATGGAAAAAACAATATAAGAATCAAGGACGCTATTACTTGCGTGGAGGAGGCCCTTTCCAATAAAGGCCGGAAAAAAGAGAAAGCTTAAAGAAAAGAAAAAACCACAAAGAAGCGCGGGAACGAATATGTCCCATTCTTTGGTTCTTCTATTTAAGAGAGTGAAATAAATAAAGAAATACCCCACGAATGGAGCAATAATCCATGCTCCCACATAATAAGAGATCACGCTTATAAAAGACGAGATATAATAACTAAGACTACTGATATTTTTATTACTTCCCGTAATAACCAACGAATTATCTGGTAGATACTGTTGAAAGGCATAGTAAATCGCGTTTACAGCCGCAAGAGAAAATAATAACCAAAGATGTGTTTTTAATACTTTATTAACCATTAATATAAGTTTATTAGCGCGCGCGAAAAAAGACAAGAATTCAGTAACCTGGACGAACTAAAAAGCCGATCTTTGGCTTCATGCGTAATACTTCTCAAAAATTATGAACGAACGAAATAGTGTTTTGATAAGGTTATAGATTTTAGGCAAAAAAAAGCCTTATCCGAAGATAAGGCTTTTATAAAATAATGGGTGCATCTTGCTATTCTCACACTCAGTCCCCCGAGCACTACCTTCGCCGCTAGTGAGCTTGACTTCCAGGTTCGAGATGTAACTGGGTATTTCCTCACCGCTATCGACACACCCAAACTGTATTTTTAGTTTGAATGTCTTAGTTATTCAGCTTAAAAGCTTATATTTCAAAGAGCTCGCAAATGCAAGCTCTCTGTAAATTTCTCTTTCAAAATTTACAAAACAAAACCAGACAGAAGATCCGAACAATGTAGTTTTTCCAAAAAACTTAAAATAATAAAGCAAAACGGGTGTTTAGTACAAGTCAGCTCAATTCCTTACAGAACTTACACCTCTTGCCTATCAAGCTCGTAGTCTACAAGCACCCTTAATAGATATCTTATCTTGTGATGGGCTTCCCACTTAGATGCTTTCAGTGGTTATCCCTTCCGAACTTAGCTACCCGGCGATGCAGCTGGCGCCACAACCGGTACACCATAGGTTCGTCCAACCCGGTCCTCTCGTACTAAGGTCAGCTTCACTCAAATATCTTACGCCCACGGAGGATAGAGACCGAACTGTCTCACGACGTTCTGAACCCAGCTCGCGTACCGCTTTAATTGACGAACAGTCAAACCCTTGGGACCTGCTCCAGCCCCAGGATGCGATGAGCCGACATCGAGGTGCCAAACCTCCTCGTCGATGTGAACTCTTGGAGGAGATCAGCCTGTTATCCCCGGAGTACCTTTTATCCGTTGAGCGATGGCCCTTCCACTCGGAACCACCGGATCACTAACGCCTGCTTTCGCACCTGCGCGACGTGTATGTCTTGCAGTCAAGCTCCCTTATGCGTTTACACTCTACGCCTGGTTTCCATTCAGGCTGAGGGAACCTTCGCGCGCCTCCGTTACTCTTTAGGAGGCGACCGCCCCAGTCAAACTGCCCACCAGACATTGTCCCCCTGCCAGATTATGACAGCAGGTTAGGATTCCAGTTAAGCAAGGGTGGTATTTCAAGGATGCCTCCCTGTACGCCAGAACGCACAGATCAAAAGCTCCCACCTATCCTACGCATGCTTAACCGAAACCCAATGCCAAGTTACAGTAAAGGTTCACGGGGTCTTTTCGTCCTTCCGCGGGTAGTGCGTATCTTCACGCACACTCCAATTTCGCTGGGCCTCTTGTTGAGACAGTGGGGAAGTCGTTACGCCATTCGTGCAGGTCGGAACTTACCCGACTAGGAATTTCGCTACCTTAGGACCGTTATAGTTACGGCCGCCGTTTACTGGGGCTTCGATTTAAAGCTTCGCCGAAGCTAACCTCACCTCTTAACCTTCCAGCACCGGGCAGGCGTCAGTCCATATACTTCCACTTGCGTGTTTGCATAGACCTATGTTTTTGATAAACAGTCGCTACCCCCTTTTCACTGCGGCCCCCATCAGCTTCGTCAGCAAGTGACTACACCATCGAGGGCGAGCCTTCTCCCGAAGTTACGGCTCCATTTTGCAGAGTTCCTTAACAAGAGTTCGCCCAATCACCTTAGGATTCTCTCCTCATCTACCTGTGTCGGTTTACGGTACGGATTAATACCTAACTCCCTGCGAAGTTTTTCTTGGAAGCATGGGATCACGAACTTCGGCTTGCGCCTCGTCATCACGTCTCAGGCTATACGTGTTGCGGATTTGCCTACAACACACCCTACTCGCTTAAACCGGGATATCCAACACCCGGATTCGCTGCCCTTCTCCGTCACTCCTTCGGTCAAACGTTAAATACTAAGTACAGGAATATTAACCTGTTGCCCATCGCCTACGCCTTTCGGCCTCGGCTTAGGATCCGACTTACCCTGGGCGGAGTCACCTGGCCCAGGAACCCTTAGATTTTCGGTGGGGAGGATTCTCGCCTCCCTTATCGCTACTTATGCCACCATCAGCTCTTGTGGGATCTCCAGCGCTCCTCACGGTACGCCTTCATCGATAAACACAATGCTCCTCTACCACTTCTTGAAGTTAATCAAGAGTCCAAAGCTTCGGTACGTCACTTAAGCCCCGTTACATTTTCGGCGCAGAACCACTGGTCCAGTGAGCTATTACGCTTTCTTTAAAGGATGGCTGCTTCTAAGCCAACCTCCTGGATGTCAAAGTAGTTCCACAACCTTTTCCACTTAGTGACAATTTAGGGACCTTAGCTGTTGGTCTGGGCTCTTTCCCTTTCGACTATGGACCTTAGCATCCATAGTCTCACTGCCTAGCTTGTACTCAACGGTATTCTGAGTTTGATATGGTTTGGTAAGCTGGTAGGCCCCCTAGCCAATTCAGTGCTATACCCCCGTTGGTAATACTAGACGCTGCACCTAAATGCATTTCGAGGAGAACCAGCTATCACGGAATTTGATTGGCCTTTCACCCCTTACCACAAGTCATCGCAACAGTTTTCAACCTATATGCGTTCGGTCCTCCACGAAGTTTTACCCTCGCTTCAACCTGCCCATGGTAAGCTCATCCCGTTTCGGGTCTACAGCATGCAACTTTCGCCCTATTCAGACTCGGTTTCCCTGCGGCTACACCTACAACGGCTTAACCTTGCTACACACCGTAACTCGGCGGCTCATAATGCAAAAGGTACGCTATCAGGCTTTACAATAGCCCTCTAGCTGTTTGTAAGCATACGGTTTCAAGATTCTATTTCACTCCCCTTATCGGGGTTCTTTTCACCTTTCCCTCACGGTACTTGTTCACTATCGGTCAGTAAGTAGTATTTAGCCTTGGAGGGTGGTCCCCCCAGATTCAGACAGGATTTCACGTGCCCCGTCCTACTCAGGATACTCGCCCAACTCCATCGCTTTCAAATACGAGACTTTCACTCTCTATGGTCCGACTTCCCAGACGGTTCTTCTAGCAATTTTGTCTTGATGCAAGTCCTACAACCCCAACATGCACGCATGCTGGTTTGGGCTAATTTGCGTTCGCTCGCCGCTACTTGCAAAATCTCAGTTGATTTCTACTCCTAGAGGTACTTAGATGTTTCAGTTCCCTCCGTTCGCTCCTCGTAGGCTAGTTTCTCACCTACGGGTTTTCATTGTTTCCAATGAAAGGGTTGCCCCATTCGGAAATCTCCGGGTCAAAGTGTGTTTAACAACTCGCCGAAGCTTATCGCAGTTTAACCACGTCCTTCATCGCCTCTTACTGCCAAGGTATCCACCGTATGCCCTTAGTAGCTTTATTCTAGTTTTTTGGGCTGTCGCTTCATATTAATAAGCTAACAGTTTCTACATTGTTCTCGTCTTCTATCTGATCCTGTTATGTAAATTTAAAAGAGCAGTTTATATAAATAGTTTTAAATCAAATCATGGTGGGCGTACCTGGACTTGAACCAGGGACCCCGTCCTTATCAGGGACGTACTCTAACCAGCTGAGCTATACGCCCAGACTATGATTTAAAAAAATAGATGAGAAAGGACCGTTTACGCCGAAGCGTGTTCAATATTGACCTGGATAATTAATATCCTTAAAAAGGAGGTGATCCAGCCGCAGGTTCCCCTACGGCTACCTTGTTACGACTTCACCCCAGTCATCGCTCCCACCGTAGACGCTCTCCTCCGAAGTTAGAGTCACGTCTTAAGATGAAAACAACTCCCATGGTGTGACGGGCGGTGTGTACAAGGCCCGGGAACGTATTCACCGCGGCGTGCTGATCCGCGATTACTAGCGATTCCAACTTCATGGAGTCGAGTTGCAGACTCCAATCCGGACTGAGATGCAATTTTTGAGATTTGCTAACACTCGCGCGCTTGCTTCCCTTTGTTTGCACCATTGTATTACGTGTGTAGCCCTAGGCATAAGGGCCATGAGGACTTGACGTCATCCCCACCTTCCTCCCGGTTAACCCGGGCAGTCTCTCTAGAGTGCCCAACTTAATGCTGGCAACTAAAGATAGGGGTTGCGCTCGTTGCGAGACTTAACCCAACATTTCACAACACGAGCTGACGACAGCCATGCAGCACCTGTCACTGCATTCCCTTGCGGGCACTCCGGACATTACCCGGGATTCGCAGGATTTCAAGCCTAGGTAAGGTTCTGCGCGTTGCTTCGAATTAAACCACATAATCCACCGCTTGTGCGGGCCCCCGTCAATTCCTTTGAGTTTTAGTCTTGCGACCGTACTTCCCAGGCGGAGTACTTAATGCGTTAGCTGCGCCTCCGAAGGAGTCAATACCCCCGAAAGCTAGTACTCATCGTTTACGGCGTGGACTACCAGGGTATCTAATCCTGTTTGCTCCCCACGCTTTCGCGCCTCAGCGTCAGTGCTCATCCAGGCAGGCGCCTTCGCCACGGGTGTTCCTTCACATCTCTACGGATTTTACCCCTACACGTGAAATTCCCCTGCCCCCTATGAGACTCTAGACTAACAGTTTCAGACGCAGTTCCGGGGTTGAGCCCCGGGATTTCACATCTGACTTGCTAATCCGCCTGCGCGCGCTTTACGCCCAGTAAATCCGAACAACGCTTGCACCCTCCGTATTACCGCGGCTGCTGGCACGGAGTTAGCCGGTGCTTTCTTCTATAGTACCGTCAAACGCTACGGGTATTAACCGTAACGCAGTTCTTCCTATAGGACAGAGCTTTACAACCCAAGGGCCTTCCTCACTCACGTGGCATTGCTGCATCAGAGTTTCCTCCATTGTGCAATATTCCCTACTGCTGCCTCCCGTAGGAGTCTGGACCGTGTCTCAGTTCCAGTGTGACTGATCATCCTCTCAGACCAGTTAGACATCGTAGCCATGGTAGGCCGTTACCCCACCATCAAGCTAATGTCACGCAGGCCAATCTTTCAGCGAGAGCCGGAGCCCCCTTTCTTAAACTTTTTCAATGTCGTTTAACTTATGCGGTATTAGCACCGTTTTCACGATGTTGTCCCCCACTAAAAGGCATGTCACCTACGCGTTACTCACCCGTGCGCCACTGTACTCACTCCGAAGAGCTTTCTCGTTCGACTTGCATGTATTAGGCATGCCACCAGCGTTCGTTCTGAGCCAGGATCAAACTCTCCAAGTAATATCTAAAATCGTAATTGAAATTAAATTAAAACAAGGAGCAATTTAAACTTTTAAATTAGCTCATAGTTCGTTTTGGTGTTCTAGACGAAGCTTCCATGTCACCATGTCGGCCGTCCGAGGGACCTACGAACCAACCTTATAATTAAATATAAAATCAGTTTTTCGATCTCGTCTATTCATCGGACATGTTCGATTGAACGGGTCCTTTCTCATCTGATTGACCTTCATTGAAAGAAGCGACAAAACTTATTACTAACTATTCGAATTTCAAAGAGCTTTAAAATTTGTTAATTTTGAAGTTCAGCGGTTTTACAACAGTTGATTTCCAAAGGCAACAACTTTTTTGCTTTTCCTCAAGTTTTTTTCAGAATATTTTTTGATCACTCTTACCTAAAACCTAAAGACGAAAAAGTGGTGGAGATGACAGGAGTCGAACCTGCGACCCTCTGAATGCAAATCAGATGCTCTCCCAACTGAGCTACACCCCCACATTGCTTATTCGCGAAGGCACAATTTAGAAAACTACCCGTCAGCTGTCAACGGTTTTTTTCAAAAAAAGTTAAGAAGAAAAGTGGTAAAATCTTTTAAAGGAAAAACTTATCAGCGAGGTGAGAGTGATAGCTACAAAGTTTTTAAAAAGTATTGGTTTTTTGGCCCTTCTTTTCGCTTTCGGATGCGAGGGCAAAGAGAGCGAAGAAGCGAGGCCTGCTCCAACAGAAGCAAAGACGCCGCAGACAGGCGACTCCGTTAGAGTGAAAACGTCTAAAGGAGACATCGTGTTCAAACTTCTCCCAGAAGTCGCCCCCAACACTGTTGGCCGGTTTAAAGAGCTTGTCTCCCAAGGCTTCTATAATGGGACCGTATTTCACAGGGTCATTCCTGGATTTGTCATTCAAGGCGGCGACCCCACAGGAACAGGCACAGGAGGAAGCGGCACTAAGCTAAAAGCAGAATTCAGCGAGCTAAAACACAAGAAAGGGACTGTCGCGATGGCGAGAGCTCAGGACATTAATAGCGCTGATTCACAATTTTATATTGCTCTAGGAGAGCAGCCCCACCTTGACGGAAAGTACACCATATTTGGTGAAGTCACCGAAGGCGCCAATGTTTTGGACAGAGATCAAAAAGGGCGATAAAATGCTAAGCGTAGCCTAGAATAAAAGAGCGCCCGAAAGGGCGCTTGTATCATTCCACCTCGCAGAAGAAAATGAAGACGTTGGACTTGTAATAGCACTTGGTTTTCCCGCATCTTCCAGCACCTGAGCAAGCCTCGCTATAGTTTACCGTTAACAAGCAAGCTGTCCGGACAGCCGCCAAAACTAATAACTTCAGATTCTTTGGTGATTGTCCCCTTGTAATCGCTAAGATCAAGCGGGTCCTTGCAATTTTCCACAGAAAATGCGCTTAAGCTTAGCGTTGCGAACGCTAGAATTAATTTCTTCATAGTTCACTCCTTGGAGGTTTTGGTGAGATAGGAACATGGCCGAGGCGATAAATGTAGAGGGAATGTAATTATTATAGGTGGGTCTTAGATGCTCTTTGATCCAGATAAAGACTTTATTTGTCCCATATGGAGCCCCGAAATACTGTCTTGCTTTCCAATATCGTCGACTCCTCCACCTTGGAGACCCTTGAAAGGAACTCCTTTAGGTTTTTTCTAGGAACGTAGAGGTTAAAGTAAAGTCCTCCGGGAATTTTGGTCCCTGGCTTTACGTTATCTGCTCTTTTGACCTCAAATCCTTTCAGCACTTGCAACAGTTTTTCTTTAGTTTCTTCAGGGCTCACTGAGGTCATCATGACCCTGTAGGCCAACCTTCTTCCATAGCGGCTATTTCTAAATCCGCCTTTTCTCACCTCTTCGTAATCTGACTGCTCCAAATCGGCGACGGTAAAATCTTGAGGAAGAGACTCTACAGAGGTAAGAGCGACGTCAGACTCGACTTCAAAACGAGTCCGACTGATGTCTTCCTTCAAAAACTTTCTTGGATTCCAGCTTCTCTAAGTTTTCCAGCTCTTTATAGCTAAGCTCCACATCTTTCTCTTCAAGAGGGTTTTTATTCTTGAATGAGAGGTTTTTGTCCAACCAGAAAAAATTAGGCTCAAAAAGGGAAATCTTTTTCACAAGGTAATCTTCATAGTATTTGTTTCCTGCCTTAATGGTCAGAATCAAAAGGCCGCCCACTAGAGAAGAGCAAAACCAACTCTCGCGCAAACTTTAGCTGTCTTTTAAAAGTAGACCTTCTTTCAGCTTTGTTTTTAGAAATGTTTTTATGCTCTTCTTCATTTTTGAGATACCGACATATTTCTTTCCAGTCAGGATAGAGGGTGATCTCAAGGCTAGTTAGCGTGTCCTCGGCGCTGGCGCCGGCGAAGTCCTCTTGAAGCTCAAGAGAGCTTGAGATGTCTTCAAATTTTAGATAGAGGCTTGGTGAAGTCAGATTTCCCACGTGAAACCATTTATTTATCTGCTCCTCTTTATGGGGAAACCTCTCAATAAAAAAGTCCCTAAGAGTGAGGGCCAAACTTCTCTCAGAACTCTGAGAGATTTTAGCGAGCTCTCTTAAACTCAGACCTGTGCTCAAAAAGCAATAAATGAAAAATCTTTCGCGAAGCCAACCAAACCACGTCACTAACGGTCCGGACCTTGCCTTGCCTAAGATCAAGTTCAACCTTTGGCTTAGAAAGGAGACCGTTCTTTCAGCAGGAAATAAGAGGGACCAAAATTCATCGAAGTCGCCTTCATAGCGGCCTTCCCACGAAATGCTTTCGACATTCAAACAAAGCCATGAGCGGAAGTTTTTGAGCAAGTTTTCGCTGAAGGTAAATTCGCTCAAACTACACCCTCCTCAAAAGAAGCGAAATTCCTTGCCCTCCGCCAATACACGCGGAGGCGACTCCAAGCTCTTGGTCATAAGTATGGAGTTGCCTAGCGACAGTCAAAGAAAGCCTAGAGCCAGTGGCCCCAAGTGGGTGTCCGATAGCGACCGCCCCGCCCCAACGATTAAGAGACTCTTCTTTAATGCCCAAGTCGCGATAACAAGCTATGACTTGTGCGGCAAAGGCCTCATTTATTTCGATATGAGTCAATATCGTTAATTTTTAGATCATTCATTTTTAAGAAGTTCTTGAATAGCTGGAACGGGACCAATGCCCATAATAGTGGGATCTACGCCCACGACTCTTCCATCAATAATCTCCGCTAAAGGAGTAAGGCCTTTTTCTTTTACCGCCTCTTCGGAGGCGATAATTAAGACAACAAGCGCCGTCGACCACGCCAGAAGCGCTGGCGGGAGTTACCACTCCGTCCTTTTTAAAAGCGGGTCTTAGCTTTCGCCATCCCCTCAATATCAGCGTTCTCTCGGACATGCTCGTCTCTTTCACAAACACCTTTCTTAAGCTCTATAGCAGAGATTTCCCCTTGCAGATGGCCATCAGCATAGGCCTTGGCCGCTTTTTTATGAGAGTTGCAGAGAGAATTCATCGCACGCCTCTCGTGAGATATTATGCGTCTCTGCAAGTTTTTCTGCCGTCAAGCCCATTGGAATCCCAGTAAATTTATCAGTTAATGTGTCCAAGAGCATATCGACCGTCTGAAGGGAGCCGTATCTTGTTCCAAAGCGCCCGCCATAAACGAGATGAGGCATAAGTGACATATTCTCAGCTCCGCCGGCGAGGCAAATATCGGCCTCGCCTAACTTAATCATTCGTCACAGCGTCTAGGATAGACTGAATTCCCGAGCCACAGAGTCTATTAACAGTCACTCCGGGAGTTGTCTGGGGCATGCCCAGTTTTAAAGCGAGATGGCGCCCCCCATAAATAGTGTCCGTTGTGGAGGGGGCCACATTGCCAAGAATTACGTGATCAAAGTCCTCTGGCTTCAGCCCTGTTTCTTCAATGGCGGATTTTGCCGCGCCCACGGCCAAGTCAACGGGGGCAATGTCCTTGAGTGAACCGCCAAATTTTCCGAACGGAGTCCTCTTTACCATTTACTAAAAACACCTTTTTACCAGCACTTAAAGCTGTTTTAGCCATTTTTGCCTCCTTGTTATACATACCAATGATTTCCTATTATATTAGATGTTGCCACTAAAGGCACCAGTTTATCGAAACCCGGAATTATTATGGACGGCATACAGCAAAGATCTTATCAAATAAAACAGGAGGCCGCGCAAACTCGGCAGGCTCAAAAGCTTAGAAAAGAAAGCCGAGAAATGAGGTCCGAACTCGATAAAATTAAAGAGCAAAATGAGGCCGCCATTAGCGACGTCAAAAAGAATTTGGAAAAAAAGCTTTTTCAAGAACAAAATGAATTGGAAGTGAAGCTCACTGAGCTTAGAAGCAAAAATGAAAAGATCCTCTCTAATGAAGGGAAAAAGATATGAACGTCTAAGAAATGAGACTGAGCTCACCCACGACCAGCAAATTGAAGAGCTAAAAATCGCCCAAGAAAAAGAAGTTCAAAGTATGAAAGACAAGCACGAGGACTACCTCGAAAGCGCTCGAATGAAATTCGAAGCTGAAAAAATGAAACTTGAGAGCTAAGGAGCCCCATGAGCAATCCTGAACAAAAAGGTTATTACATTAATGGAAAGAAGCAAGCAATTGAGCTTCTCCAGCACCTAGAAGGGCCTGAAAGGCAAAAGCTTTTAAGGAATATTGGAATGCGAAACGCCTCAATGGCAAAAGAATTGAGCGAAAGAAGCTTTTCTTTCAAGGACCTTATTGCCGCCGACCAGGACTCGCTAGGTAAAATTTTAAACCTCACCCCTCCAGCGATAGTTGGTCTGGCCCTCTACATGACGCCAAGAACTTTTCAAAGAAAGGCGCTCACGTCCATGGACAGAACCAAGGCGGAACAGGCGTTTAATGTCATGAGCAGAGACCTAACTGACAAGAGGCAAGAGTGCTTTAAGGCCCAGAACAAAGTGCTTCAAAGCGCTATTGACCTAAGCCGCAAGGGCATAATTAAACTTTCAAATTAATTAAGATTATTTCTAATTAGAGCAAGGTCTTCGTCCATGAAGGCCTTGGTTTCCATATAACGCCTGGCTCTTCAATTCTATGCTCGAGATTAGCCCGATGGTGTTTTCCACCTTTGAAGACAAATTTTTAAAATTGATCTTACCCAGTCCTTTTGAAGGCCAAGACTTTCCTTTGCTGGCGCCACATTTATTTCAACGACCTCACAGTCCTCCAAGCAGATAGCGGAGTAGCCATATTTACTGGACCCGCCAAAAGCGCAGTCCTCCCCAACCATCTCTTTGCCCTCGCAAACTTTTAGGACGACCAAGCGGGAGTCGCTTGTCTTAACGAGGGCGACGCGCCCATAGTTGATGATAAAAAAGAAATCCAACTCTCGCCCTCTTTAAAGAGGACCGCTCCCTTTCTTATGGACTTATTCTTTAAAAGCTCACTCATAAAGACTCCCTTTGATTGAATTCTATCTCGCGATCAGGGCGCCGTAGCGAAGCCCGTAGGTCGAGACCTCAAAAGTATTTATCCTCAATCGCTTTGCCACATTTAGGGCCAGAAGTAGACCGCCCCTGATGGCCCGCGACTCTTTTACCTAGGAAAGGGAAACTCTTCCAAAAACTCTTTTGCCGAATAATTTTTGTAGGTTTCCCACATATGTTCAACGTCTGCTTGCTGAAGCACATGCCCATGCACCTCTTTTTCTTCAAATTCTTTATGCTTTAGGTGCATGTTCGCAAGGCTTGTCATTGTCCCTGCCACGCAAATTAGGTGATCGCACTTGACTGACCCAAAGGGGCCGCTCCATTTGTCGAAATATTTCCTCTATCTTTTTTTCCGCAATTCTTTCTCAAGCCAGTCAGTCATTCGAACTGAACCGATTGGAACACTAAATGCCGTCTCTATTGTCCCCCTGGGCATTTACAGCGATGAACTCAGTGGAGGCCCCTCCTATGTCCATGATGGAGTGAGGCCGCCCTTTATCAGCTCCCAAAAGCGCGCCTTTTGTTGAAAACTCTGCCTCCTGCTCTCCCGTAATGATCTGGACATTAATTCCCAGCTCTTCTTTGAACTTTGCGAAAAACGCTTTGGAATTCGAGCTAACCCGGCTCGCCTCAGTCGCGGTGGCAAAAATCTCAGAAGGAAGAATGCCTAAAGAAGAGCAAATACTCACATATTCGGAAAGAGCCTCATATGTCTCTTGCATGGCGATCTCCATAAAACGACCACTTTCATCAAGCCCTCTTCCAAGGCCCGTCACACGCGACTCATTTGCGAGGACATTTAGAATTTGCCCTTTCTCCACCTCGGCCGCCAATAATAGCGCGCTATTAGATCCGATATCGATGCTTGCTTTTTTTTCACTCATAAAACTTCCGTATTGATGTTTCATAAGGAGGCCTCACCGCCCCCTTTTCAGATATGATGGCCGTGATCAAATCAGAGTCTGTCACATCAAAGCTTGGGTTTAAGGCCTTTGCTCCAATTGGGGAGGCTTTTGCTCCCATAAATTCCAAGACCTCATTCTCGTCTCTAAGCTCTATTTCGATTTCACTCCCATTCTTGGTGTCCAAGTCAAAAGTGGACAAAGGAGCGGCCACATAAAAGGGCACGTTATAGCGCTCGCAAATAATTGAGAGGTTGGAAGTTCCGACCTTATTTGCAGTGTCCCCATTTGCGACAATTCTGTCGGCTCCAACAAAGACTGCGTCCACAAGCCCATTTTTCATAAGGTAACTGGCCGCTCCCTCCACCACAATTTGATGCGGAATATTCAGCTTGGTCAACTCAAAGGAGGTGAGCCTTGAGCCCTGAAGGTAGGGCCTGGTTTCGTCTACCCACACATGATTAATTCTTTCTTGTTCGCCCAGAAGCTGCACAACGCCCAAAGCTGTTCCGATGCTGCCGCAGGCGAGAAAGCCGGTATTGCAATGGGTGAGAATATTATATTTTTCCTTTCCCACTTTCTTGTCCAGCTCTTCTATAGCGAAGGCGGCCATGGCCCTATTGGACTTTTCTAGAAGAGCTATCTGCTCAAAGCCGAAGTCTCTAAGGGCGTTAAAAGCGCCTTTTGGCTCCTTGAATTCTTTTGATATTTCCAAGGCCCTATTGACCTCATAAGCAAGATTGACGGCCGTGGGCCTGGCCGCCTTAATCATTTCGGCCGCTCTCTCAAGCTCTTCATAATTAATCTGAATCTTGTTTTTTAGAGAAAGAGCAAGTCCGAAAATACCGGCGAAGCCTATGGCCGGCGCCCCCCTGACAACCATCTGGAGGATCGCGTCTCTCACGTCCTCCGGTGTTTTGCAGATTTTATACAACTCGTTATTGGGCAGACCTCTTTGGTCTAAAAGCACCAGGCCTTCTTCGTTAAATTGGACAGGTAAACATTCTATCACTTTAATCTCTCCGGTTGCTAGCGAACGACCTTGGCGTTCTTCTTCATCATGTCCAAAGTGTATTGGAGTTTTGGCCGGATCCTAACGCCTTTTCCTGTCAGTAGAAAATGCAGTTTTTCCGGGCGCTTGTTGGCCTCGCCTTTGACCTGAATATAGTCTCCAGAAATGGTGGCCTTGACAGCAGACTCTTTTTCAGAGGAGTTATAAACGCTTCCTCTTGCTGAAAGGTTTATGTCCCCCGACGAGCTCTTAAGGACAAATTCGTCCACTTCGGAAGTTGATTCTGTAAATTTGCCTTTTACTTTTAGGGTCTTAAACTCTCTTGCGCCCTTTAAGGCCTGAGCGTCAACTGTTGAGACTTGAGGTAGCTTTTGCAGAACGGGCAGAAAAACATTCGCTAGATCGAGCCCCTCCAGTGAGCCGTGCTTTCCCGTGAGCTCTCCGCTCACGAGGTAAGACCTCTCTCCATTAAGAAGAAACTCTCCGCTCATTTTCCGTCAAAAGTACCCCTTAGATTGTTCACAAAAGGAGGCAGAAAAGAGTTTAAAGCGGTCATGTCAGCGTTTTTTAGATCTATTTCTGTGTTTAAAGTCTTTTTGCCATCATACTTCGCCTCTAGGTTCACCTCTCCGCTTCCAAAGGAAATCCTCATTTTCTCAGTGGCAATAGAATGATTTGAGGTCGTAATCTTGCCTGAAATATTTAACTCCTGATCATTTAAAAAAATATGCTTCCCTTCCACGATGAGATCAAGGGGAACAATGTCTGTGTTTTCCGAAGCGGTGGAGCCGCTTCGCTCTTTTCATCCTTTTCTACCGCAGTCTTTGGAGGCTCTTCCTGCCCATGGTAAATGAGGTCTTGGAGCATTTTCTTTTTAATTTTTAGGCTTGTTAACAGAAGTTTGCCTTCGACCACAGAATTGAATTCTTTTAATGGTGAATAAGTGGTGGAAGCGTCTAATGTGACCACACCTTCCAAAACTTCGTCAGTAAACTTCACGCTTAGATTGTCACCTACATAATGCCCATCAAAAGAGATAGAATGGCCGGTCACGCTATTTCTTATGGCGACAGGTGAACTGAGGGAAATTCAAGGGACGGTCTAAAAACCTCGTTTTTTTCGAAAAGCAAAGTCCCATTAACGATGGCCTTGGCATCGCCCCAATCGATTTGAGAGAGGTCTTCCTGGGTTTTAACAGGAAGAAAAGTGGCCAAGCTTTTCAAAGAGACGGAGGACTCGAGCTTATTGACGCTTATCTTCTCGCAACAGCCCTTGGAAAAGGTCATATCTGTCTCTAAAGAAAGGCCATTTGAGCCGGTCGCCCTCCAGCTAAGCTCATAATTGGCGCCCTCTGAGCCCTTTAGCTTTATAACATTCTTAAGCGGAGGCGCCTCACTTTTTGTCCATGAAAGAGCAGTCTTTTCGCTATTCACCAACATATTGACGTCAAGTTTTCCGTCCATCAATTCTGCGATGTTTATTTCTCCCACCGCTTGAATCTCAGTCTCGAGGCTTCTGTCATTAGAAAAGACATAATTAAAATCAGAGATGACCTCAAAGGCGGTCGTTTTCTCAAGGTTTAGGTTTTTAAAAACCAGCTTTTTAATGAGATAATTTTCCTTCTCTAGCCCAAGTATATTAAGAGAGAGATTCTCTATTTTAAGGTCCCACCTACTTTTGTTTATAAAAGAGGGAACAGAAGGCGCGCTCTTGTTCTTCTTTGAAGGTGTGTCTTCGCTCCTCGCTCCGATAGCGTTTTCCCATGCAGACTCTTCTTTTTTTGCCCCGCGAATATAAACCGCTGGGTCTTGAATCTTGACCTCTAATCTTCCCCCTCCCTTTAAAATATCAAAGACAGGCACCTCGACTTCGGTCTTTTTAACGACAAGAATGTCTTCTTTATCAGCGTTTTGGACAAGGACTTCTTCGATAAGTATTTTCGCCCTCACCCCTAAAGAATATTCAATATTTTCAATGCTCGCTCTGCTTCCTGGGATTGCTCTTTCAATTTGGGATATAATATTTTTTTTCATTAAGCTTGCGTCGATTTTTTTGGAAACAAAATAAAAGACCGCGCCAAGCCCAACGGCAAGGGCCAAAAAGAATGAGAGCGTTATTTTTGTTTGTTTTTTCATAAATGCATCACTTACATTTCGGCCTACTTTGAGAGCTTTTCTAGAGGAGCAAATTTGGCCATAAACTTTTTTCTCGCGCCGTCCTTAAAAAGAATGACCACTTTTTCATCTTGTCCTGCGCCTCTTGATTCCAGAACCTTTCCTTCGCCATAGAGCTTGTGCCTAATGGTCGTCCCTTCGGGGTAAGTTCCTTTTTTTACAGGGGAGCTTGTCTGGCCATACACCGGCTCGCTCTCTCTATAGCTTCCTACTTGAGAGAACTCATCATCAAAGTCGTAACCGCTGGAAACTTTTTTCTTTGGTCTGGATCTATTAAGCCCTGACCCAGGTGTCTTGTAA
Organism: uncultured Bacteriovoracaceae bacterium; assembly: GCA_963747475.1. GTDB lineage: Bacteria > Bdellovibrionota > Bacteriovoracia > Bacteriovoracales > Bacteriovoracaceae > UBA845. The sequence goes on along the minus strand of CAVVFE010000012.1, from coordinate 319,381 downwards.
AACTCCCAGTGATAGTAGTTCTCAGGAATCTCGTCCAGAAAGCGGCTAGGCCCATTGAACTTTAGGCTCCCCCATAGCATTCTTCCCTGGGCGAACAGAATATGGAGTTTTTTCATTGCTCTTGTCATCGCCACATAGAAAAGACGTCTTTCTTCCTCAATCGCCTCTGGCCCATTGTCTAAGGACTGGTAAGACGGGAAAACAGTCTCTTCGGCCCCAGACACAAAAACGTAAGGATACTCAAGCCCTTTGCTTCCGTGAATGGTCATCATGGAGACCTCTTTTGAGGGCTCGTCTGTGTCGTCCACGGCGCTATCGAGCGTTATGGTCTCCAAAAATCCCAGCATGCTCGGCTCCTTGGTCTCGCTTTCATACTGATTGATGGCGTTTAAAAGCTCGTCCAAGTTTTCTAATCTGGCCTGCGCCTCATAGGTCTTCTCGGCCGCTAGGCTTTCGTAATAGCCGGACTCGTGCAAGAGCTTTTGGTAGAGGTCCGAAGGAGAGCGTTTTTCTTTTTCTATAAGTTTTCCTTCCTGCAGAAGGTTAACAAACTCTCCAAGAGAGCTTTTCACTTTGGCGCTTAGGCGCAAATGTTTGAACTCTTCAGGCCGATTAATCAATAATTCAAGCAACTCCCAAAGGCTCTGATCGCGCTTGACCGCCTCGTCCTCGATCTTTCTAAGAGTTCTGACGCCTATGCCCCTTGCTGGGGTGTTGATAATACGGCTCAAGGCCAAAGAGTCTTTTTCATTTACGACAAGTCTCAAGTAACAGAGCATGTCCTTGATCTCTTTTCTCTCATAGAATTTAATTCCGGCGACCACTCTATAGGGAATTTTAAGCGAACGCAGGCTGTCCTCTATCACTCTGGACTGCGCGTTGGTCCTGTAAAAGATGGCAATATCGGTGGGGTCTACTCCCTCGCTCACGAGCGCCTGCACCTCTTTGCCTATATAGTTCGCCTCGGCCCTGTCATCTGGACATTCTATAATTTTTATCGCTTCGCCCTGCTCGTTGTCAGTCCACATCTCCTTTCCCTTGCGTTGTTCGTTTCGGGAAATGACATGGCTTGCTGCCTCGATAATATTTTTTGAAGAGCGATAATTTTGCTCGAGCTTTACTAGTTTTGCGTCTTTAAATATGGCCTCGAAATCGAGGATATTTCTTATGTCTGCGCCTCTCCATGAATAAATAGACTGGTCCTCATCGCCGACCACGCAGATATTTCTAGTTTTTTCGGCCAGCATCGTCACAAGTTTAAATTGCGCCCTATTGGTGTCTTGATACTCGTCGACCAAAATGTATTTAAATCGTTTTTGGTAGCGCTCTAGAACTTCAGGGTAATTATCAAAAAGATTCAGAGCGCCAGTTATCAGCCCTCCAAAGTCCACGGCATTAGACTTATGCAGTTCCGCTTCGTATTCCTCAAAGAACTCGTAAAAGAGATCCTCTTTGTCCACCTCGTCCAAAAGAGGGTCTGGCTTTGCGCCAATGTAATGCCCCGCATTTTTTGCGTCCTCTATAAAGTACTGAACTTCGCTTGGATGAATTTCTTTTTGAGAAATGCCTCTTTTTGAAAGAATGGCCTTAATCACGCTTTTCTGCTCGGCGCTATCGTATATGGTGAAATTTCTGCTAAGTCCAAGATATTGAGCTTCAATTCTCAAAAGCTTGGCGCAAAAAGCGTGAAAGGTGGTGATCTGAAGCGCTCCAAGATCATACTCAGAGCCCGCGGCGATTCTCTCTCTCATTTCCTTGGCGGCCTTGTTCGAAAAAGTCACCGCCAGCACCTGAAAGGGACTCACTCCTTTATCCTCCAAAAGATATTGGATTCGGCTTACCAGAGTTCTTGTCTTTCCCGACCCAGCGCCAGCAAGAACCATAATGGGACCGTCCGTCTCTAGCACAGCCTGTCTTTGCGCCTCGTTTAGGTGCTCTAAACGCATCTATTCTACCGTCACAGACTTGGCGAGGTTTCTCGGCTTATCAATATCTGTGCCTTTGAGTTTGGCAATATAATAGCTCAGAAGCTGAAGAACCACATTGGTCAGCACGGGCTGAGTGTGCTTAAGCCCTTCAAGTTCAAGCCCAAAGTAAAAATCAGAAATTTCAGCCAGTTCCTCGTTGTCTTTCTCGCCGACTACGACCATCACGCCCCTTCTCGCCCTCACTTCTTGAGCGTTTGAAAATGTCTTATCAAAAAGCTCTGGAGTAATAAGCGCAATATTGACCATATTTTCATCGATAAGTGAGATCGGTCCGTGCTTTAATTCGCCGGCGGCATAGCCTTCGGCGTGAACATAAGCGATCTCTTTTAACTTCAAGGCGCCTTCTAATGCGATCGGGTATTGGCTCCCTCTGCCTGTGAAGATAAAGCCATTATATTGATAGATCTTTTCAGCAATGCTTTTGATTTCATCGCTTCTAGAAAGGAGGTCATCAATTCTCTGGGCAAGAAGTGAGAACTCCTCCTTCACACTTGCCCTGTCCACGGTCCCAGTCATCGCCTGAGACATGAGAAAGCCGGTCAACACCTGCTGGGTGAAGGCCTTTGTGCTGGCCACTCCAATCTCGACTCCCGCCTTTATAAGCATATTGGCGTCACAGTTTCTAAATAGAGTCGACCCCTCAACATTCACGATTGAGTAGGTCTTCAGGCCCTCTTGTTGGCAGAGTTCTTGGCATGCCAGAGTGTCGGCGGTCTCCCCAGACTGGCTGATAAAAAGGCCAAGTTCGTCTTTGTTAAGAACCGGTTGTTTGTAGCGAAATTCGCTTGCGAAATCGCTATGCACACGGGTTTTATTGATTTTTTCAAAAAAGTTTTTAAGCACAAGGCCCGCATGAAGGGCCGTCCCGCAGGCCGCGATATGAATATAGGGAAACGTCTGGCGCATACCGGCCAAAATCTCCTTCCCCTCACCATTGAAATAAAAGTCCATCAATTTATGGATTAGGGCCGGCTGCTCATGGATTTCTTTGAGCATATAGTGCTCATATTGTCCTTTGGACACCACGTCCAGCTCAACTTCTTTTTTCTGCATTTTATAGGAGTTGCTTGGAGCGTTTGTTAAGTCGTAGAAGGAGACTTCAGAGCCATGATTTTCATAGTCGCATTCACAAATTATTTCATCATCTGGGAAGTAAATCTTCTCCGCAAAGCCCACTAAGGCATATGGATCTGAGGAAGCGTATACTTCTCTCGTTTTTTCATTTAGTCCACAAACGAGAGGGGCCGACCTCTTTACCGCCCAGATGGTTTTTTCTCCCTTCTTCATGATCACAAAAGCGCTATTGCCTTCGATCATCTTAAAGGTCTCTATAATGGACTCGCGAACGCTCTCCAATCTCTTAAAGTGATAGGTCAAGAGGTTCAAAAATGTTTCTGAGTCAGTCTCTGATTGAAACTCAAAGCCTTCTTTGGTCAAGAAGGACTTCAATTTGCCCGCATTTTCTATGATGCCATTATGCACAATAGAGAAGAACTCATTTTGATGAGGGTGAGCATTTGTCTCATTCACTTGCCCATGAGTGGCCCAACGTGTATGGCCTATCGCAATACTGGATTTTGGCTGTTGCTCTTTGATGACGGCCTTGAGGTTCTCAAGTTTTCCCTCCCGTTTAAGGGTGTGGATCTCTCCTTCTGACTGAAAACTAATTCCTGCCGAGTCGTAGCCTCGGTACTCCAAGCGACTTAGCCCCTCAAGAACAGGTTTAATTGCATCTTGAGATCCACTATAACCGACAATTCCGCACATAATTTATTCCTTCTAATAAGCACTTATAAATGCACTCTAAAAGGTGTTTCTTACCATTTTGAAGGCGGTCACGCCAGTTTTACGCGCAGCAAGCTAGTCTTTCTTCTTTATAAATCGCTTGGCCAAACCTTCTTTTGTCGTTTGGCGCTGACGCGCAATGGCAAAACCACCGGAAGGCACATCTTGGTTGATGGTAGAGCCGCTGGCGACAAAGACCCCGTCTCCCAATGTGACCGGAGCGATCATTTGGGAGTCTGAGCCTATAAAACTATTTTTACCAATGACTGTTTTATGCTTTTGAGCGCCATCGTAATTGCAGGTGATAAAGCCGCAACCAATGTTAGTGTTCTCCCCAATCTCAGCATCACCGACATAACTGAGATGGGAGACGCTTACTTTGCTGTGGAGTTTGGCGTTCTTTGTTTCCACGAAATTTCCAATCTTTACGTTTTCTCCAATCTCGCTTCCAGGGCGCACCCTTGCCATAGGGCCGATTTTGGCCTTGGACATTATTTCAGCTTTCTCAATATAGCTATTGGCAAAAACGGAGACTTCCTCGTTGATTTTTGCGTCTTTAATCACGCAGCCTGCCTCGATGATGGTATTTTGCCCTATTTTGGATAGCCCCTCTATCACCACATTTGGGTAGATAACCGCGCCTGGCCCAATTTCAACCGCCTCTTCAATATAGCAAGAAGAACTATTTAGAAAGCGAACTCCAGACATTTGGAGAGAGCGTATTTTCTCTTTTTGAATCGATGAAGCGGCCTCTTCCAATTGAACGAGATTATTAATTCCAAGAAACTTTGAGCCATCATCAAAGGCGACGGCCTTCACATTAAAGTCACCTTTAAAGAGGTCTGTAAGGTAAAACTCCCCGGACTTGTTGGAGTCATCAATAGAGCTCAAATGTTTTTTAATATGAGAAGTTTTAATCAAATAGAGTCCTGAGTTTACAGTTTTGATCTGTCTTTGCTCATCACTCGCGTCTTTCTCCTCCACAATGAAAAAGCCTTTGCCACTTGAAACGATTCGCCCATACCCCTTTGGAAAAAGCGCATCGAAGACAGCGGCGACCCCATCGTGGCCGCCTTTTATCGCTTCATTATAGAGGCGATCATATTCATTGGCCCCAATCAGAGGAGTGTCAGCGCAAACGACAAGAGTGAAGTCCTTGTCCCAAGCGCCCTCAATTTGCTCGAAATAAGTTTGAAGAGCATGGGCGGTCCCTTTTTGCTCGGCCTGGTAGGCAAACTTTACCTCGGGCCAGTTTTCGGAAACTTTGGCCTCTACGGACTCTCTTTTATGGCCTGTGACTAGAGAAGCGGAAAAGTTCAAATTCGCCTTTGAAGCGAACTCTTGAAGATTTCTTAATACGCGATCGACCAGGGTCGTCCCTTGAAGAGGACAAATCGCCTTAGGAACATCTGTCCTAAGTCTCGTTCCCTTTCCTGCTGCTAAAATTACTATACCTAGTGAGTCGGCCATAAAAACACCTATTATTTAATATTGAACCTAAGGGTTCGAAAGTTAGTAGACTTAAGGGCATTTTAGCAAATAAAACTGACAAGAAAACACCTATATAGAGCTTATAAAAATCCAAAAACCCAAAAAAATCATAAAGATTCCCTAAGGTTGACCCGAAACAGGTTAGGCAAAAGGAATTGTCCACGCGTTCAAGGAAAAAGTTGGAGGAACACGTTATGGTAACTAATTATGAGGGCGACAGCATAGAGTTTAAAGACACTCTCCCTCTCCTGCCTATTAGAGATCTGGTCGTATACCCGTTTATGATTTTGCCGTTATTCGTCGGCAGAGATTCATCTATCAAAGCAGTAGAAGAAGCGCTTAACAACACTGAAAGATTAATTCTTTTGGCCAGTCAAAAAGACATCCAGGCCGAAAAGCCAAGTCCCGACGAAATTTTTGAGATGGGCACAGTGGCCATGATCATGAGAATGAGAAAGCTCCCGGATGGCAGAGTGAAAATTCTCGTTCAAGGTCTCACCAAGGCAAGAATCAAATCATTTACTGACACATCTGAATTTTATCAGGTCAACGTTGAGAAGGTCTCAAATGTTGAGCCGGAGGAAAGCCAGAACGTGCTCGAAGCCCTTATGAGAAGCGCCAGAGAGAACTTGGAAAAAGTCATTAACGTAGGCAAAGTTCTTTCCCCTGATATTTTAATGGTTTTAGAGGACATTCAAGACCCGGGACGCCTCGCGGATCTTATTGCCTCCAACCTCAACCTTAAAGTGGACGAGGCCCAAGTCATTCTTGAAACGTTGAATCCAACTGAAAGACTGCAAAGAATTAATGACATCCTTGATCGTGAACTTGAAATCTACGCGATGCAGGCAAAGCTCAAGTCAGGGGACAGCGGAGACATTTCCAAAACTCAAAAAGAATATTTCCTAAGAGAGCAGATTAAAGCGATTAAGTCTGAACTGGGAGATGAAGAGGCCGTTGATGAGTTTGCTGAAATGAGAGAGAAAATTCTCTCAAAAAACATGCCTGAAGAGGCCGAAAAAGAGTCTCTAAAGCAACTTACAAGACTTGAAAGAATGCACCCTGACTCCAGTGAGTCGAGCATTCTTAGAACTTATCTTGAGTGGATGACAGACGTCCCATGGGGCGAGGCCACTGAAGATATAACTGATCTTCAATTCGCCAAGGGCGTCTTAGATAAAGACCACTTTGACCTTGAAAAAATCAAAGAAAGAATTCTTGAGTACCTAGCGGTAAGATCGCTAAAAGGCGGAAAAGTAAAAGGCCCGATCCTTTGCTTTAGCGGCCCTCCAGGGGTCGGCAAGACCTCTCTTGGAAAGTCCATTGCCAAGGCGACTGGCAGAGAGTTCGTGCGCATCTCTCTTGGCGGCGTGAAAGACGAATCGGAAATCAGAGGCCATAGAAGAACCTATGTCGGGGCAATGCCGGGACGTTTTATTCAGGCGATGAAGCAAGCAAAAACGAGCAATCCAGTCGTCATGCTTGATGAGGTCGACAAGCTAGGCGGCGACTATAAGGGAGACCCTTCCAGCGCCCTTCTAGAAGTGCTTGATCCTGAACAGAACTCTACTTTTAGAGATCATTATCTGAATGTTCCTTATGATCTTTCTGACGTTATGTTCGTCGCGACGGCAAATGTGCTCGAAAACATTCCAGGGCCTCTAAGAGACAGAATGGAAGTGATCAATCTTAGCGGCTACTCGCAAGAAGAAAAACTTGCGATCTCTAAGCAATATCTTATTCCCAAGCAAATGGACGAAAATGGCATTACTCATGACCATGTGGAGTTCCACGACGAGGGCGTTGTGAGCGTCATCGACGGCTTTACCAGAGAAGCGGGACTTAGAAACCTAGAAAGACAAATCGGAGCGCTTTGCAGAAAAGTCGCCAAAAAAATTGCTTCAGGTGAAACGAGCAAAGACCCATATTCTCAACAAGACAGTCGAAGACTTCTTGGGGCCAGCGATGTATTCGAAAGAAGACGTAAAAGAATTTGACGAAATAGGTGTGGCGACAGGACTTGCATGGACGGCCGCGGGCGGAGAAATACTTTTCATTGAGGCCACAAAAATGAAAGGAAGGGGCATGACCCTTACCGGACAGCTTGGAGACGTCATGAAAGAGTCCGCTCAGGCGGCCATTGGTTTTATTAGAAGCCATGCCGCTGAACTGGGCGTTGATGAAGAGCTCTTTGAAAATAATGAAATCCATATTCACCTTGCCAGCGGGCGCCATCCCCAAAGACGGGCCAAGCGCGGGGATCACTCTTGCGACGAGCATTGTGTCTCTTCTAACGGACACTTTTGTCAGCAAAGACATCGCCATGACTGGCGAAATCACTCTGACTGGGAAAGTTTTGCCGGTCGGAGGCATTAAAGAGAAGGCCTTGGCGGCAATGAGATGCGGCATTGAAACGATCATCATTCCGTGGAAAAACCAAAAGGACCTTGTTGAGATCCCGGAGAAATACCGTCAAAAACTCAACTTTGTGCCTGTAAAGAACTTCCAAGAGGTTCTAGCGGTAGCGCTCCTCGATTGGGAGCCTACCAAGGCCATGAAAGACCAAACGAAAAAGAAATCTACGCGCCGACCAGATAGAGCCGCCGCCTAGAACTAAAGGGGACCTTAAGGTCCCCTTTTTTTATTTTGCAATATCCCCCCTAAATTCGCTACAATATCCCTCAGGGAGACAAAGAGCATGGAAGCTAACGACTCTAATTTTCGCGTCCTCGTTGTGGACGACTCCGACTTTTCCAGAAACAATATCACCTCGATGCTCGAGGGCACGCCCTTATAATGTCATTGGAGAGGCATCCAGCGCCAAAGAGGCGATCAATATTCTAAAAGACCGCAAGGCCGATATTGCCATTGTTGACGTGGTCATGCCAGAAGTGAGCGGAATCGAGCTCGCAAATAACTCACGGACATGTTCAGAGACATCAATATCATTATGATTTCTTCGCTGGCCCAGGAAAATGTGGTCATGGACAGCATCTCCGCAGGGGCGGCCGATTTTTTACAAAAGCCTTTTGATAAGTCAACTTTGATAAGTTCGTTAAACAAGATAGCTGAAGCTATCGAGGAGGATTAAATGCGCTTGGAAGTGATCACTCAGAAAACGAGAGAGCATTTTTTGATGGAGGGAATCCAGAAGTCCATTGTGCCGGAGATGAATATCTACAACCAGGCGCACTTGGAAATGGAGCGACCGCTTGTCAAGGCCTCAAGAATCCATAAAAAAACTAATAATGAAATCGGAGTTATTTTCGATATCGAAGGCGAGCTCAAAGGAAAGATCGTCTGTCTTGTGGACCTTTACGACAAGAAGATTTCAAAGCTCAAGACCTTGCCCGCTTTCAATCCCTATTCACCGAAAGCATGAATATTATGCTAGGACAGATGCTCACCTCCCTTGAGGAGGAAACCGAGCTTATGTGCGTTCTCACAAGCCCAAAGGTCATCACTAGAAACGAGACCTTTCGAAAACTACGGCAAGGACTCAGAGCTTAAAATGTCCCTTGGATATAAGCTTATCACCAGGCTTGAGGATTATGATTGCAGAATCTACATCGTGGCAAACGAAACTAACCCCAGAGAAATTTAAGAGAGGAATATAAAAATGATCATTGGAACTTTAAATCTATTGTTATCTTTTGCGCTAGTTATGTATTTTTAAGTTTCCAATTTAATGGATCATACCTATTTGACCATCTCACGCGCATCACTGGGCCTGTGGGACAAAACGCTCAAGAGGCCATTGGCGACGGCCTTAATAATCTATGGAAACGATCTAAGGCCTTTGGCGTCCAACTCTTTAACAATAGCGAGCCAGTTCTGACTCTGGAAGATGAAGTCGCTAAAAAGCAAAGCGCCATACAAAGAAAGTGTCAAAAGCCAAAGGCGAAAACCCAATTCAAAGATCGTCCCGCCGGTAAAAAGAACTTCAAAGAAGAGTATCTAGAAGAGCTAAGGAAAGAAGAAGCCGATAGCCTTAGCAGGATTATTGAGAATAGCTAGCAACTCTTTTATTCAATCAGACCCTGCCCGCGCCAATCTCTACGTTCGCGCTCCTCGCGCTAAGCGCGCTATACAATAAAAAACCACGTTCCGGGGAGAACGTGGTCTTTAGGGAAAAGGGGAAAGGGTGCTATATGGCCTAGAGGGGGGACCCTAGGCCAAACCGATTAGTTACCTTTAACTGTAGTTTCGTTGGACTCAGACGCTTTAGAAAATCGTCTTTGATGTCCTTGCCTGCGGATCTCTCTCCACAGATGGCCCCATCAGTGCTTACGTGGTCTACTCCCTCTGCAAATGCAGGGAAGCTGAACGCGCTTAAAAGGGCCGTTGCGATAAATGCGTTGATAAGTTTTTTCATTTTCTCTCTCCTTGTTTTCAAGTCTCTTGCCTTTATATATGCAGAGACTGTGCCAACTTATCAGGCATATAAACCCCTGTTTTCAGGTCAGTTCTAGATTTAAGTGTGATTAGTATTTTGACAGCGCCTAGGAAGTAGACAATTTTTAGGGCATTAAAAAAGCCGCTCTCAGAGCGGCTTTTAAGTTGTTATTGTGCTTGAGGAACTTCTATTTGACCTCTTCTTCTTTTACCTTCTTGCCTGACGTCTCCTCGCCAACATTTTCTAATGTGGTGACGTCCTTAGCTGACCTTTCGTCATTGCAGAACGATGCTGCAGTTGGGGTCGATTCGGCCTCGCCTTCCTTGCTCCTGGGCCAAATCCGGCGCGGAAAAAAGACCTAATAACATAAATAGTGTAAATAGCTTTTTCATATAATCCCCTTAAACTCTTCCTTACATATTGAGGTTAACACCAGCAGGCTTCACAATTGATAGAAGGTTTTGGAAGGCCTGGGTCACCTGCATGGCCATTTTATGACCTGATTTCGACTCGACACGCTTGATATCGCCATAGTTATCGTATTTAACGTTGATCTGGCCGACTTTCTCCATTGTAATAACCACTGGCTTTCCAAGGGAGTTGTATTCAAAATCAAGCGTTCTCATTTTCTTCGTTTTCGTGTCTTTGTCCACCATCTTAGAGATCTTGCCTTTGCTATTGTAGATCAAAAGCACGGCCTTTCCTCCGCTATTGCGGGCCTTGATAAGATTGCCTTTTCCGTCATAAGCAAACTTCGTCCAACCTGAGGCGTTTGTGACCTTAGAGATCTTTTTCAGTTTCTTATCATAGTCAATTTTAACGTAATCGCCTTTAGTGGAGGTCTTCTTAGTCAGAAGTCCATCATCATTGTACTCAAAGTTTGTGACATGCTTTCCACGAGCGATCTTAAGCGGAAGCCCGCAACACTCAGAGTAGATAGTCTCTGTCTGAATGCCATTGATTTTGGTCTCGATTCGATAAGTGTATCTCGCTCCATCTGGCTTGGTCTTAATTTCGTACTCATATCTGTTTGTGACTGGCTTTCCGTTAAAACCCGTCTTAGTCACTTCTGTCCAGTAGTGATCATTAGGTCTTTTAGGATTAGAGCCATATTTGTACTTAGTCGCTTCGCCGTTTCTGTCCACGATGCTAGAGATGAAGTAGGTCTTGTCCTCGTAGCTCATCTTCATAGCGTCTTCCTCCTCGCCTTTTTTATCGGTTTGGATTATAGACAATTTTCACGAGATTATGGCTTTTATCATAATGAAAGCCGTATTGGTTGCCCGCCACGTCTTCAGAGTATACAAGGTCTTCGCCGTCGTACTTAAACTTGGCCTTTTTGTCGCCAACAGACCACATCTCTTTCACCTTTCCATTGCTGAACCAGCTAAAAAAGATTTGTTTCGCTTTTGAGTCCTTAATAGAAAAGAGTTGGCCTTTTTTATAGTCAAACTCGACAGCGTAGTTATTCTTATCTGTGATTTCTCTAAGTGTGCCGTCTTTATTGAATAGCTCCACCTTTCCATCATTTGACTTCCTTACAAAGCCGTCCTTTTCGACTTTGATCTCCTGGATCCCTCTCTCATTTGAGTAAAGAGTTGTCCCTGCGGCGATTTGGGTTTTGACGCCAAAGTTCTTAGCATATGCGTGCCTAATCTCTGCGTTTGTTTTAAGCCTATTTAAGAAGATTATTAACAGAGGCCGCCGGAAGGCTGTTCTTCTTTCCTCATCGCCTCAACAATTTTCTGAGCGGCCGCGTCCGCATCAACGGTGTTCTTAGGGCAAAACCTGGTCTTGCCACCAGCGCCGTGCTCATGAACGACAACGCATCCGTCGGCAGAGGGAACTAGCTTTGTTTCAAACACGTTCCCCCAACCAAAGCCAAACCAGCCTACGCTTGTGGACTTTGAGTTATAAGTTCGAGTCATCTCCAGTTTCGGACCGACCCCGTGCACGACCATATCCGTGTAGGAGATATAGAAGTTGCCGTTTTTGAGGTTCACGCCACCGAAGGCACTCACGCTTGCGATTGAAACTGCCATTGTGAATAAGAACTTGGTGAATTTCATTCCTCTATTCCTTTTGTATTTCGACTCTTAATCTTTTTCTTTCCGTTTTTTAAAACTTATTCTCTAAAAGTTTATCGGTCAGTCATAGAGAAAGCTTTAACCTTATCTGGACGGCCTAAACCTTTATTTTTACTATTTTTAGGATGAAATAAAGGCCCTAAACACGCCAGTCCGAGTGGCCCCAGCAAGGACTAAGTTTCCAATAGGAGTATTATAAAGCTTGTCCATAGACTTTGGATCAGAAACTGTGAAAATCGCCATCATGACAAACGGCATAGCGAAAATGGTATAGCCCTGAAACTTTCCTTGAGCCACATAGGTGTCTATTTTTTGGGCAAGTCTCACTCTTTCACGGATAACCTCCGTAATTGTGTCAAAAACTTCGGCAAGATTACCGCCTGTTTCGCGCAAAATATTGACGCTTGAGACGAACATTTCATTGTCTTGAGTGGGAACTCTTTTTACCAAGTTCTCAAAGGCCTCCTCCAAAGGGACGCCAATTTTTGTTTGCTGAAGTATTTGATTAAATTCCTGGCTGACAGGAGCTGGCAGCTCGTCCACAACGAGACTTAGGGACTGAGGGACAGAAAGACCAGCCCTAAGACCGTTTGATAAAAGCCCTAAAGCGTCAACCATCTGGTCTTGATACTTCTTGATCCTCCGCTCGACCAGATTATTCATAATTGGCTTTGGAATTTTCCATCCAATAACGCTCACAATCACAGCCATCATCGCCCCTGTTCCAATCTTGCCAGGAAAGAGCGAAGGCGCCAAAAACCAGCACTCCAAGGCCAAAAGACAAAAACAACAAAATATAAGTGACGTTTCTTGGCTCTATTTCCACGTGCAAAAGCTCGCATTTTTGAAGAATAAAATCCCTCGTTCCAAATGTCTGATCTTCTATCCAATCGAAAAGCTTTATGGAATTTTTATAGGAGTAAAAGAAGAACATTAGTCCGACAGCAATAAGTAGCCCCTTTCTTGCCAAGAATGTCAGCAAAAAAACTAAAGCCGCCCTCCTTCGCCTTCTTGAGCGAAGGCCATATTTGACAAAAGAACGCCTAAAATCCCAATCGTTTTATTCATTTCTAAACAGACCTCGCGGCACTTTATAGCCCTTTTTCTCAAGTTTCTCGATAAAGTTTGGAATAAAGCCTGTCGCCATAAATTTGCCGGTTATTTTGCCTTGTTTGTTCACTCCCTCTTGCTTAAAGACGAATATGTCCTGAAGGGTGATAACTTCTCCTTGAAGCCCCCCTGACTTCGGTAATATTCATAATTTTTCTTGAACCGTCGTCTAGTCTGGACTGCTGAATGACCATATGGACCGCGGAAGCGATCATCTCCTTAATCGCTTTAGGAGATATTCCTGCGCCCGCGTATTGAACGAGAGTCTCAAGCCTAGACATGCAATCCCTGGGCGTATTCGAGTGAACGGTCGTCATCGAGCCATCATGGCCAGTGTTCATCGCCTGAAGCATGTCGAGTGTTTCTCCTCCGCGGCACTCTCCGACCACTATTCGGTCTGGCTTCATTCGCAAAGTCTGTTTTACTAAACAGCGAATGTCCACCGCTCCCTCTCCCTCAAGGGAAGGAGGTTTCGTCTCAAGTCTCACAACGTGGTCCTGCGGAAAGTCGAGCTCAGCGGAGTCCTCACAAGTGATAATTCTCTCATTGGCCGGGATAAATCCTCCAAGCATATTAATCAGAGTCGTCTTACCTGAGCCTGTGCCACCGGAGACGACAATATTTTTATGCGGCCTCGACGCTGATGCGCATAAAGTCGGCCATATTCTGAGTTAGTGAGCCAAACTGAACAAGGTCTTTATAAGTAAGTCTATTTTCTGGAAACTTACGAATCGTGATCGTGCCGCCGTCCAATGCGCAGGGCGGAATTATCGCATGCACCCTAGATCCGTCGGCAAGCCTCGCGTCCACATAGGGGGTCTTCTCATCTATTCGCCTTCCTAACGGAGCGACGATTCTTTCAATCACGTTGAGAACTTGGCGATCATTAGTGAAAGTCACCTCTGATCTTTTGTTCTTTCCGCCTTGCTCAAAATAAATTTTTTTAGGGCCTACCACCATGATCTCAGAGATGGTCTTGTCAGCGAGCATGTCCTCAAGAGGTCCAAGCCCCAAGGCCTCGTCTAGAATTTCCTTAACGATCCGATTCATATCATCGCGAGTGTTCAAAATTCCTTTTGCGTCCTCTTTTCCCAGAAGCTCGACCACGAGTTTTTTCGTCTTCTCACGCAAGATGATCTGCGCCCTCGGATCGCTATCGTCCTGTTTTTTCATGTCCATCTCTTCAACAAGAGACTTATGAATACGCTGTTTCAACTCTGTCCAAGGGTCCTTTGTGGCGTTGCGACCTGCGGACTTTGCGGCCTCAACCGATTTTTTAGCGGCCGAACCCTCTGGTTTTTTCAGCCTCTCAAGAGCGGCCAGAACGTTCTTTTGCTTTAGCTTTCTAACGATGTCCGTCACTCCCTGCGCGAAGGGAGAATTTTTTGCGATAGCAAAGAGAGGAGTCGAGGAGCTTAAGGCTCTAGCGCAAGTTTGGTCGTCCCTTGGGACCACGCCAAAGACCGGCTTGCCAATTTGTCTGCCCACAACGTCAGGCCCAACAGGATGGCCTTTTTGATATTGATTCATCACGATCTGAATCATCTCCTTTGGAAATAGGAGGGTCACCAGCTCCGAATAGAGTCTCTTTGACTGGTTGGCGGCCAAAAGGTCGGGGGTCACAACGATATTTATCATTGTGGAGTACTCCAAGGCCTTGAGCGCCAACTCGCTAAGCTCGCTTCCAGCGTCAATGATGGTGATAGGATAGAGGCTTGTGACGGCCTTTAAAAACTTTCCAAGCCCCTCGGCGTCCACTTGACTGGCGCTTGTGGGGTCATTGGGCATGCCAATATAATGGACCCCTGCCTTATGAGCCTCAATAAACATATTGATAGACTTTGGATCGATCGAGCCGCTGAAATTCCGAAAGATCTTTTACGATCTTTTTGGAACGAATTCCGGTGATGAGATTTTGGTCGCCGCTGGCCCTCTGATCAAAGTCCAAAAGCAAGCGCCTTCTGCCTATTTTCGGCGGCGAAAGCAAAAGCGAGATTTGCCGCAAATTGCGATTTGCCAACGCCTCCCTTTCCACCAATAATGCTTATTATATGACCAGCCATTTATCTTTGCCTCTTGGTAAATTTCCTTCTGATCTCTTGGGTGCCAGTCGACGCCGACTCTATCAATTCAGGGGTGACGAAAGACCACAAACTGGGACTTTGAGGTTGTATAGCCCTTGCTTCGTAGCAAGTTAAAAAGGATTGAGGCCTGGTTGTCCTCTGTTTGAGCGACGCCACCGCTTGGCAAATTTTTATCATAGGATGTGTTTGACGTGTTTTGCACGATGCCGCCTATAACGGCCGACTCCTTTGACTTGACCACAAGGTTGGTGTTGATTGTGTTGCTAGTGGCGGTTTGTTGGCCGCCTTTCGCCTCTCCGGCAGGCAGGGAAACATTCACTTTAAGCCCTCGAAGAAAGACATTCTCCCCCTCCCCCACGCTAGGGGTGACGGAAACGTTAAATGAGATGTCTGTAGTGGCGGCCTGTTAAACTCGCCAGAACCAACGCTAATGGGAATGCTGCGCTTCTTGGAGATGGTGGCCGTTTCGTTTTCTTGGGTGATCACCATTCCGGACTGAATCACCCTTGCGTAGCCCGCCGACTTGGCGCTATTGAGCTTAGGAAAAAGATTTGAAATCGTCCCAGAAAGAGTTCCACTCTCCTCTGTTGTGATTCCGCCCTTGAGTTGTTTTTCCAAAAGATATGCTCCCGGAATTGTTCATCAGAGGCGCCCACTGAAAAGCAAATATTTTTTGATAGTCCTTGCTTAACTCCACAAATTGAGTCGTGATTTTTATCATTTTTGGTGGCGGCTCCGGGTCCTTTTTTTCATTAACAGAGATAAAGTTTAAAAGCTCCCCTCTCGCCGTTCCTTGAAAGCGCTGCCCGCCCCCGGCCTCCGCCAAACTCTTCACCATATCAGGAACGAAATTTGTCGCAATCTCATTGGCCAATTGCTTTTTGGCCGCGCTGTTGACTGTGCCCTCTAGCCAATAGTCGTTATTAACAATCCGGACTGTCACGTCCTTCATATTGTTTTTGTTTATCTCTTCCTGCATCTTTCTGGCGATGATTCTTTGAGTTTGCGGGCTCATCTCAATAAGCGGCATGACGTCAGGATAGGCGGCGAGCACAGTCGCGATTCTCCCGATGTCTCCAGGCACCACGATGGCGCCCTCGATGACGACCTTTCCGCCTTTTATCCCCACCTCGATGCCCTCAATTTCGCCAAGCAGATCGCGCAGCTCGCGGACGATGTTTGACTTTCCGTCAGAGGTCACATTGACTATAAACTTGTCTCTTATGTCTCCTGACGAGTCACGGACAGTGACGGAGGTCTTACCGGGCTTTATCCCTCTAAAAGTGATTTCTCTTTTGGCGGGGGACAAAATCAGTTTAAGCTTGCTTTCATCGCCGATCTGCACTTTGGTGTTGAACTTATAGTCCAACGTCACGAGCTCATCAATTCCAATCGCGACCTCTAGAGGCGTCTCTTTGACCTCGGTTTGAGCGAATGAGGCGAAAGCAAAAAGAAAAAGGAGAGCGTGATAAAATTTCATTTTTTATTGATTCCTTCGGTTGGCCTGCTCAGAAAAGTAGGCCTTCGCCTCAGCAGCGTCCTCGCCTAAAACGTCGAATAGTCTGGTGCCTGAAATTCTTTCGATCGTTTTGTCGTCATTATTCCTAAGCGACAGGAAGATGCCATTTCCCGCAGTGATTAGAAAAATAAGCTTTCTGCACCTCATATGGACTTAACTCTAGACTGACCGTATTGAAGTCCGTGTAAGTGTTTAAATTCATTTTTTTAATCTCTTTGTCGACCTTATAGCCCACCATGGGAATTTCTTTGGTCACATGTTTTCCAGTCGCCAGCACGTAAACGTCTTGAAGCACTGTTTTGACTTTGAGCTCTTCTTTTCTTCCGCCAGCGTAATCGATCATTGTCAACACGTCGACTCTGTCGCCAGGCTTGATTAGCCGGCTCACCGCTTGCTGTTCGCTGACCTGAATACTAAAGGCCCTTTTGCCCACACTGATTTGCCGTGAGAGCCCTGTCCTATCGCCAGGCCATGTGACTCTCGGCTTTGTGATCTGCTCGCCTTCCTTGATGGGCACCGCCGCGATGGTGTTATAGACCTCTTCAGGACTTTTAAATGCGCCTGGCATTTTAAATTTTTGAGGGACGTTTATTAGAGTGACCTTTCTGTCATCGATGAGCTCTAGTTCTTTGATGTCTGTCTTGGCCGACAAGGACGGGAACTTCGCTTCCGTACTGTTCTTTGAATCCGGACTCCACTCCATCGATATAAGAGTAGACCATAAACATCGCAATGCCTGCGATCAATAGACTGAGGGTAAAGGCTCGACTGTTCATATGAAGCTTCCTTAAAAAACAATAACGCGTTCTCTCATTATTTTATAATTTTCAAAGGTTTAACGATATGGAGGAAGAATTTCCCCCTTTCTATTGAGTTACCTGACAAGCAGAGTCGGCGACGACCTCTCGAGCGTCTGTTCCAGGACCTAGGTTCGGAAGTCTTGTGTAGACCCCCTGACTGTTTAGATAAGTCGCTCCGCAAATGCCGTAGGCCGTGCCTACGCGGATAAACTGAGTGGTCTTCTCTGAATAGCCTTCTTCACAGAGGTCGTCCTCTCTTTTTTCAAGCGGGACATTAAATTTAAAGCAGGCGGCCACCGGCACATCATCAATGACTTTCTCGCCCCAAAGGTTCACATGTTGGCCAAAGCGTGTGAAAGAGGTCCCTCCTCCGTCTCTCTCAGGCGTGGGCGCCGTGGAGTTATTTTGTAATTTATAATAAAAATAACCGCGGGTGGCCTTTTGCTGGTTAATGGAAGCATTTATAGAATTGGCTATAGAAAGAGTGACTGAGTACATCATTAGAAGAAAGGGAAAAAAAAGTATAAATTCAATCAGGGCCTGTCCTTTTTCGTTCAATAGGCCCTTTTTATTTTTAACAACCATTATCGAATACCGTCACATCGAAGCCAGCATTGCAGTCTTTTATGCCAAGGGCCTCACAGACACTAAGCATACACTGAAGTCGCACAGGCTCTTTTGTTAAAAAGGACTCGGAGTGAAATACGGCCTCACTTAGAGCCCCCCACCAAGCTAAAGGGAGTCATTCTTTCTTTGAAAGTGGCCGTTGTGCCTGACATGAGGGAGCTATACTGCGTAGGCGTATTCACCTTTATCTCTGGCCGCAGTCCGAAAGCTCGCAAGGGGATAACTTTTAAAAGTGGTCACGGCCCTTTCCCTTGCCTTGTTAATACTACTTCCAACATCATTGGTGGAGTTAGAGTCGTAGGTCAGGAAAGTTCTAGAGGCCATAAAGTTTGCGTAATGAACTAGATAACCTCGAGTCATGTTCATCGCGAGACTCACAAACAACATGACGATGCCTATGCCAAAGGCAAAGGTAAGAATAAACTCGATTGCGGCCTGTCCCTGTTGATTATTCTTGAGGGTATGGCTCTGCTGGTCGATAGAATCGCGTGCTTTGTCCACTAAAGTATGAGTCATGATTCTTATTTCCATAATTAGGCGGAGCATCTCCGTAAAACTTGTTCCCACCTAACGAGTGTCTGTATGAATATTCAATCTTCGCCCTAAAGATGGAGTCAAACTTTCCATCTGGCCCGAAATAAGACTGCCAAAAGTCGGTCTTAAACAGAAAGCCCGCAAGCGAGGTCACCACGGCCAGAAGAAGAATATACTCCACCACACTTTGACCTGCCTCATTTAGCGGCATTTGCTTTAAAAAATTTTGTCTCTTAGAGTCCATCCCATCCATAGCCATGCCACTAGTATAACAGGAGCGTAAGAAAATTTTGTACCGAAGCAACTTTTTACCGTCTTGAGGTCATAGGCCATGCGCGGACTCGACAATGATTTTAAAGTTCTTGAGCAAATTTTGCAGAAATATGAATCCGCCAATCAGGACAGTGGACAAAAGGAGGTGAATAAGCGTCTCTTCATGAACCGGAACAGGCAGGAGAAGAAAGAAGGTAAAAAGGAACTTTGAATCTCCTCCTCCCATAATATTTAATAAGAAAAGAATAAAGCCCACGCCCAAAAAAACGAAATGAATAAACGAAAGTTTGCCACGAAAGACTGTAATAGTCAGGCGCCACAAAGAGCAGCACGATGAACATGACTATATTTAATAAAGACCAATAATTAGGGATTTTATTCGTTCTGATGTCCCCATAGGAGACGGCTATCAATTCGATGAGGACAAAGAGATACACAGGCAGAGGCATCATTTTTTGTGCCCGTTCCTGTAGCCGCCAAAAAAGCAATCTGTTTTACAAGTGCCAGTCATCAAGTTAGTAGTCAAAACGTGCGCAAGGTTGCCAAAAGAGTCCCTCATAAAATCGCTAAATGAGCCCACTAAGCTTTGTTGAGATGACCACTAAGAAACATGAGGGCAAATAAGATACTCGACGAGGGCCTGACCCTTCTCGCCGAGTTTATATTTCAATTTCATGCTTTAAGTATAATTGAAGGTAAGTCCGGGAAGACCTAGGGGAGAAATTATTGCCTGAAGGTAATTATATAGGCGACTTTAGAGGCCGTTGAGTAGCTCGTCGCTTTTTCCAAAGACTTTGTTTACTAGGCCAATAAGCTTGTCTTCAAGCACTGATCTAAATTTAAAGATAATAACGGCAACAACTGCGACAAGTAGAATATACTCTGTAGAAGTTTGGCCGTTCTCGTCTTTTAGAAATTCTACAATTTTATTTTTCATTCTTAACTCCTCCCTAATGGACTCACCATCTATTCGGGACTTCAACTTCAAAACTTTAGCCTTTTTAATCTGAAATTCTAAAGCCTGACCTCATTATACACCTTGTTAAGGGCCCAAACAACGCAAAGCAACACAACCCCCCTAAATCACTGAATTATGGCTAGAAATTTCTTATTCGGCCCAGATTTACCTATGACGTAAGCCTCAATTATTTGCTATACTCATAGTGGGCTTGGGCGCTAAGCGTAATACGAGTTTCGCCCTACAATGATTTTTTCGGGAGCTGTCCCTGATCACGGTGAGCATGCCCAACAATCGTGGAATTGCGATTGATAAATGGGAAGCCTAAAGTGGTTACTAATTGCGCCCACCTTCTTCGAAGGGGCGCGAAACCGAAGTCTTACCGTCCAAGCCCACAAATTCCCCCACTTTTTCGAACGTTTTCACGAGTCTCAACAAAAATAGGCGCTTAGCCTGTTAAAAAGGGGCATTTTGTTTGACATGTCACCCAATTCCACTGATCATTTTAATATGGATAACTTAGACAACCGTTCTATATCGACAACTTGGATTGAAAACCTGGCGCTTGATGAAGTCACAATGGAAGAGTCCGGAGTGATCAATTTTGATGAGCACCTCAATCCAGGAAGGCTTCTTGAGGAGTCTTCAATCGACTTTATGGAAGACCTGAAAGAGCTCTTTGAAATTTACGCCACCAAATTCAATGAATGCAGAGGCGGCGCGACCAACACCAGCTCAATAAAGTTATTTAAAATATCCAATACCGTGAATGATTTTATGCTTTATCGCAATACTTTAAAGCTGGTTGTGGCCAGAAGAAGCGATGAAGTCATCACCATCGGATTTCTTTCCAATACCGGCGGGGCCTTCTCAGCGAGAACCGCTGAGTCCGAAATGGGCGAGAGAAATATTCATGAGATTAGGGCCCACGTCGGAGCGTTCAATAATATCACCTGGCGGTTCAAAGGGGACCCAGTTGATAAGGACGCCCTTGTGAAGCATTACCTAACAGAGTTTATTAAGCACTCTGCTAGATAAAATTAACTCCTGTGTTTTTCGCCGCCTGCCGAGAGGTCTTCACTTCTGAGCCAAGATTTGAGTAAATATTCTCGATCACGTCCTTCACACAGGGGAGCTCTACTGACAGGGCCTCTTCAACATTTTCTACGTCCATTAGAAATTTTAACTCTTCACCAATATTCTGAAGAGCGATTCTGTTTTCTGTTCTTGGAAATTTCCAATCTTGCTTTAAAAGCAGAGACAGATTGCCATCAAAGCGCTTTAAATAGAGCTTAGCAAACTCATAGCGTGTGGCAATGTCTTTTGAGCTCACTTGAAAAAGCCTATTCGTCACATTAAGTTCTATGGCCTTTTTAAGCAGGCGTGCCAGCGTCCACACGTCTAGGTAGCCGTGCTGGACTTTTGTGTCGCATATAATCTTCTCCCCTTTAAAATCGCTTTTCTCGAGGGCCTCTAGCCAGGTCAGGTCCATTGGATTGTACGACCTGCCGATGACCGGCGCGCACCTAAAAATGAGATAATTCAGGCAGGACTTCTGAATATAAAACTCTGCAGAGGCCACAGTATTTCCATAAACACTTGAAGGCATTGGAGTGTCATTCTCTCTAAACGGCGTGTCCTCGCCGGAAAAAATGAAGCAACTTGAGAAGTAGATGAATTTAGACTTGTACCTTTCGGAGGCCTGGGAAACATTAAAGACTCCTGCAGTGTTTAAGGCGTCCGCCACTTTAGGGTGTTTCTGGCAAGCAGAAAGGTCTCTAAGCCCCACGCAATAAAGGGTGACATCAGGCTTAAAAAGAAAGACCACCTTTTGCGCAAGGTCTTTATCATGGACATCGCATTTAATAGCGAGAACCCCAGGAATGTCCACAGGGTTTTCAAAATAAGTCCCTATGACTCTAAAGTCGTCTTTTAAGAGCGCGGCGAGATTTGATCCCATAAAAGAGGAGATGCCAAAAATAAGGACAGTTTTTTTGCCTTCCATAAATATTATTTTATCAGGTTCCACGATTCGCAGAAATAGAAAAAACCTTGCCGTATTCACGGCAAGGTTTCGTGGTTTTGTGTGTGACTAGCTAAGCAGCTTTAGGGCGAAATTTGGCGCCTGGTTCGCTTGAGACAGCACTGAAACTCCAGCTTGGTTAAGAATCTGGTTCTTAGTAAGCTTTGCGGTTTCTGCCGCCACATCAACGTCCCTGATCCGGCTGTTTGCTTGCGAGAAGTTCTCTTCTGTGACCGCCAAGTTGGTGGTGACTGAAGTGAGCCTGTTCTGCAAAGCGCCCAGCTCCGCTCTATATCCGTTGACAGAGACGAGCGCTTCGTCGAGTCTTTCAAGTGACATCTGCGCTTGTTCTTGAGAGGCGACCGACTCCTCCGAGAGACCGAGGGAAGCGAGGGTCGAATTGATAATTGAACCGTCGTACTTAAGTCTATCGTTGATCGGGTCGTTTCCCGTGCCAATCTGGATTTCGAGCAGTCCGCCTGTGCCATCAAGCAATTTTGTGCCGTTGAACTCTGAAGATTTTGAGATCCGTTGAATCTCTTCTTTGAGCTGCTCAAACTCGATGTTTGAGAAGCCTCTTTCAGTGTTTCCGACAGTGTCGGAAGCGGCCTGGATGGCGAGTTCACGCAGACGGATGATGATGTTAGATATCTCTGACAATCCTCCTTCTGCTGTTTGGACAAGTGAAACTCCATCTTCCGCGTTCCTTTTTGCTTGTTGCACACTTCGGATTTGCGATTTTAGTTTCTCACTAATCGCCAATCCAGCGGCGTCGTCCGCGGCCCGAGTAATTCTCTGACCAGAGGACAGTTTTCTAAAACTACTGTTTAAATCTCTATTCGTTTTGCCAAGCGATCTTTGGGCCGCAAGGCTGCCTACATTTGTATTTATTCTTAGTCCCATTGTTAATCTCCGTCATCAAACATTCAAAACCTCCTTGTTTTAGTCGAGCTTACTGCTCTGTCGTTTGTTAATTTGTTGTTGGTTAAAGTTGTCTGTTTTCACGCTCAACTTCTTCCAAAACCGCTTACGATGTCACACATTTTCCACGTAAGTCGCTAATTCATTCATTAACGGTTGCAGGATTTTTTACATCATTCTGGCCTTGCGGCCTTGTTCAAGCTATGCCGGGGAGGCCTAGCTTGAGGCCGATTGAATCAAGCTTAAGGCGCTAGTGGTTGACTGGTTCGCTTGAGCTAGAACCGAAGTGCCGGCCTGCATCAAGATATTGTTCTTAGTCAATTCAGCTGTCGCTTTGGCCACGTCGGTGTCTCTTACTCGAGAGTTCGCCGCGCTCAAGTTCTCAATGCTGACCTGAATATTGTTTACTGTTGATTGAAGCCTGTTCTGAAGAGCGCCAAAGTCGGCCCTAATGCCAGAGACAGAAACAATCGCTTGGTCAATCGCCGACAAAGAGTTCTGAGCAGAAATCTTGTCAGAGACAGACGCTAGGTTTAGTCCAAGTGCAGCGACATTAACGTCAGCGCTTGAAGCGTCAAACGTTAGTCTGTCACTTAAAGGATCGTTTCTTGTTCCGATTTGGATATCAAAGACAGCTCCAGTGCCATTTAGAAGTGGCACTCTGTTAAATTCAGTCGAGTTTGCGATACGGTCCATTTCCGCCACAAGCTGCTCGAATTCAACGTTCAAGAATTTTCTTTCTGTTGATCCGATAGTGTCCGAGGCCGCTTGCACCGCAAGCTCTCTAAGTCTAATTAAAATGTTGGAATGTTCTGAAAGCCCGCCTTCAGCGATTTGAACTAGAGAGATGCCGTCAGCAGCGTTTCTTTCCGCTTGCCCAAGGCCTCTAATTTGAGCTTTCAAGTTTTCTGAGATCGCAAGGCCTGCAGCGTCGTCGCCAGCTCTGTTGATTCTTTGACCTGAAGACAATTGCTCCAAAGTCTTGTTCATGCCTAGTCTCGTTTTGCTCAAATTCCTTTGCGCGTTTAGAGACGATACGTTGGTGTTAATACGCAAACCCATATAATCCTCCTTGATACGGGTTCCATTACCTTCCTTGGTAGTGGAGACGGTCCGTAATTCAACCGTCATATATCTTTTCGTCAGGGCCCGCCGCTTCTTTAGGAAAAATGTAAAATTATTAGACAATTTTTCTTAACACTCAGAAAAGCAGTCAAAACACAATAAAAACAAATACTTAACTTAAGGAAAGATTTGCCTGCCTCCAAAACATCAACTAAAATAATGACAAAAACGCCCGAGGCCATAAGTGAAATTGACCAATTTAGAGACAGCCCCTGACTATTATAAAGACACGATCTCTTTAATTGAGAGCGCTTTTGGCTATAAAGGGGGCCATTCATTTGATGTAGACTTCTATCCTTTAATGTCTGAATCTAATCGAAAAAATAATTACGTGCTTATTGATAAAGACGAGGTGGTGGGGCATACAGGCGTTCTTCTCAGAGAAGCGCCCCTTTCAAAAGATCATAAGCTCGCCTTTATAGGAGGCGTGGCCGTTCGAGAGGACTATAGAGGACAGGGCCTCTCTTCAAGACTTTTAAACCACGCCTTGAATGAACGCGCTTCAAGCGCTCTCTTTATCTTATGGAGCGATAAAACAGAGCTCTATCATAAGTTTGGCTTCTTTCCTTGTGTGGAGCTTTACAGCTGCCCGCAAATAAAAGGAGACTCCCTGTTTAAGAAAGCATCTCCAAGCCCTTCTGAATGGAAGGAAATTAAGGCCCTTTATGAGAGCTCAGATGAAATTAGAATAAAAAGAAACTCCCACGACTGGGAGGAGCTCAAAAGAATTGAGAGCTCGGACATATACCTAAAATTCAAAGACAACAAAGTTTCCAACTATTTCATCATGAATAAAGGCATGGACCTAGGAGGCGTCATTCATGAGTATGGAGACCTTAAGGATCACCAAGAACTGAGGACCCACGGCGAGCTATGGGCCAGTCGAGCGATAGGAGACGCCACTCCCCTTTACGGTTCACTTATAAAAATTGGAGAATTGCAGGCCTTCAAGAACTTTGTCTTTGAGTTCACGCAAGGACTTATTGAAGTTCAATCAATAGTTGAAGAGGTGCGTTTTAAGTTTAGAGAAGATTTATATTCCTTAACCCAAAAAGACTTCCTTCAGGGGATATTTGGGCCAGGAAGACTTAACGAGCTCGAGCAGCTTCCCAAATTCTTCATAAGCGGCCTTGACAGTATTTAGTTTTGCCCTGAAAGCAATATGGGCTACAATAAGTATATGAAACTTGGCCAAAAAGGAATGTCGCTTGTTGGGGTGGTGATGGCCGCCGGTCTTTTAGGACTAGTAAGCCTTGGGGTCATGAGGCTTTCCTCAAATATGCAGTTTATTCAGACACAGGCCACTGGATCCATGGACGAGACGACCCTCAATCTCCAAGCCTCCACACTTCTTGGCCCGGGCAAACATTGTCGCCTCAACTTTGCTGGAAAGGACTCCGCTGGCAATATCGTGGCCGACGTAAAGAGCTTTCAAAAATCCCAAATTGACGAGCCAGAAAATCCCTCGGAGGGCCTCGAACTAGAGCTCTATTTGGCCTCACCTGACGGGAATGCGCTAGGGAGAAAAGTCTTAAGCTCCTCCGACAACGAGGTCAACAGGCATGGCACTCTTGCAATCAAAAGCATCAAACTCTATATGGACGAACCAGTCAGTCCCGGACCAGATTATCCTGACAATGGAGGCGCTCCATTTACTGATCAAGGAAAAGTCATCATCACTTATGACAAAAAGGTCGGCAAAGGCTCTTCTGAAAGAACGATGGCTCTTCCCATAAGCTTGCAAATGCAAAATGTCTCAGGCCAAACAGAGATAATAGGCTGTGGGAGCGCTGACTCCCCCGCCACAAAAGAGGACGCGTGTAATATGGCCGGGAAATTTTATAATGAAAGCGCGGACCCTCCGTGCCAGATCAGCAAAGGCGCGCCAAAAATATTTCCTCAACACGGCGGAAATTCGGCCACGGCCAGTGTTTTAAGGTGCCCAAACAATATGGGCATCGTGGGAATTCAGGGAAATAGTGGTAGCCGGGTCGACGCCCTGGTCATCATTTGCAAGGAAATAAATTATCAGACGCTCAAGCCTGTCACGGGAGCTTTTTATTATTACTCCAATCGCGCGGGAGGCTTTGGTGGAAGCTCCTTTGATGAGAAGTGTCCTTCAGGCAGTTTTGCTGCGGGACTGGCCGGAACTAGCGGATCAAGAATCGATTCAATAAAGCTCTTGTGCCGCGATTTTGCGACAAATGCCAGCGTGTCCTCTACCACTGAAAAAGGTGGGAGTGGCCCGAACAACTTCAGCGATTCTTGTAATAATGACACCATTTTAAGAGAGATAATGGTTCGCAGCGGTAGCGAGATAGACGCTGTTCGTGGAGCCTGTTGGTGACTCTCCTTTTGAGAAGTTATTTATTTTTGACCAGAAACACCATTGCTCGAGTCATGACAGCAAGGGCAAGGCCCCAAAAAATCCATACAATAACAGGAATCGCTCGCCAATCGGCAAAGTCACCGTCTTTTGCGAGAAGGACTCCGGAAAACAAAAAGGCCGCCGCTAGAAGCACAAGGCCTAGAAAATAAAGGCCATGTGAGACCTGACGGATGTCCTCTTGCAGGCCAGACACTTTAATATCAAATACGTACTTTTTCTTGGCAAATTCTTTTAGAAGCCAGCGCAGATGCCTAGGAATAATGCGAACGCTATTAAGCGTGTCTCTTCCAATCCAGAGCGCCTCTTCCATCAGGCTTTCTTTTGAGACCAGATCTTTCATCACCTCTTGAAGCTGATCGTCCAAGACCTCAAAGATATTCAAATCAATATTGATGGACTTGCCGACGCCATCTAGAGTCATTAAAGCTCTAAAAATCACAAACCATTCTCTTGGAAGATAGATCTGATGCTTGCTTAATGTGGAGACAATCGAGTGAGTCATCGCGGTGACGTCAGTCTCTTGCACGCTAAGTCCTAAAAAAGGCGCAAGGGCGTCTCTTAGGTCTCTTTGCAGCTCTTCGTGATTGGGAATGACCTCGTAATCGGCCACGTCCAGAAATTCATAAACAAGGTTTTCATAATTATTTGTGACGAGGGCGAAAAGGATCGCCACCAGGTTTGTTCTGTTCTTCTTGCTTAAGGTGCCCATAAGGCCGAAGTCGATGAGGCCGATTTTTCCGTCAGGCATGAGAAAGAAGTTGCCGCCATGAAGGTCCGCATGAAAAAAGCCGTCCACAAGCATGGTTCTCACAAAAAGCTTCACGCACTTCATGAGTTTTTCCTCCAAGATCAGGGGCCTCTTCTTTTAAATTTTCTATTTGGGTGAAAGGTTTTCCCCTCAAACTCTCCATTATAAGAACATCTTCAGTGGAGATGCTCCCGATAGACCTTTGGAAGATAAAGAATTCCCTCATCATCAGCGACGGCAACGTTCTTCTTTAAGTTCTCACAATTTTTCGCTTCAAGGAGAAAATTAAGCTCTAATTGAATGCTTTTAAAAAAATCATCGATGGCTCGAGCAATGCCAAGGTACTTTAAATCTTCCGCCACCTTTTCGGCCTGAGCCACTATAAACGCGATAATTTCAAAGTCTGTTCTAATATGAGATTCGATTTTGGGCCGCTTCACTTTGACGACCACGTCTTCCCCAGTCAGCAGCGTTGCCTTATACACAATACCTATGGAGGCGACGCCAATAGGCTCCTCATCAATCGCCTGGAAAACCTCATCAAGTTTTTTTCCGAGACTTCTTTCAATTTGCGATTGGGCGACAGGAAAAGGAACTGGTTGCACCTTGTCTTGAAGCTTGCGAAGCTCTTTAATTAATTCGGGATCAAGAATGTCCTCTCTCGTGCTTAGGAGTTGACCGACTTTTATAAAACTTGGTCCTAGCTCTTCGAATGAGCGCCGAAGCCTGTATCCAAGAGAGTGCCAAAAGTTTTGTCCGTCCCTGCCCTCATCGATCGCCGCTTGTATTCTTTTCCGAGGCAAAACAAAACCAGGAATTTTTGTGTGGAGGTTCGTTTTAATGATAAATTCATCAAAACCATTCCTCCAAAAAACGTTGATGATTTCTCTAAAGCGTCCAACGTTGCGGATCGTTTTAGTCAGACCAATGCCCGTCTTTATGATGTCCATACTAATTGCCTCATACTTCTATCTTACTGTAGCGTTGAATTTCTACAACTTACGGCAGATTAGTGCTATTTTTTCCTATGACTAATGCCTATATCCCGCTAGAATTGAGGGCAAATGAAATACCTAATCCTGTCTCTATTGATCGGCCTTACGGCCGCCCATGGCGCCGAGACTTGCTCTCGAGTTGCCGTGATAAATTACCAAGAAGTCTTGGTCGACGCGGGCTCAAGCAAAAAAGGCGAAGGCCTGCGGTTCTATTTGGAAAAGGACCCTATAGCCAACGAGCTTTTGAACGAGTATCAAGAAAAAAATCGACCTAGTGTTTGGAGCGCTGGCGCCAGCACTCTTGGCTCACTCATGCTTTTAGGAGGCATAACGCAAACCTCGGACAGCAGCGGCCTTGCCGACCGCAACACATTAATCTATGGCGGGAGCATTCTCATTGCCATCACCTACCTTACTTCAAAAACTCTGCAATATAATAACGAAGAAATATTGAAGCAGTCAGTCGATCAATACAACAAAAGAAATAAGCCCAAAATTTTCTTTTCTCCTTATAGCGACAATGGGTCTTCTGGACTTGGGCTTGGAGTCACTCAGGAGTTTTAAGATGAGTCTTAAATGTTATCACTGCGCGAAAGAAATTCCTTTTAAAGAAGACCAAGACATCGGAAGGTCAGAGGATTGCCCATCTTGCAACACTAGCCTAAGGTGCTGTAGAATGTGCAAGTTCTACGACAAGAGCGCCTATAATGAATGTAGGGAGCCTATGGCCGATCGCGTGTTGGACAAAGAAAAGGCCAATTTTTGCGACTTCTTCAAGGCCGGCAGCTCGGCCAGATATCGGCTCCGAGCAAAAATGATTTGTTCTCAAAGGCCGACGCTCTTTTCAAAAAATAAAAATAATTAATAATGGAGAAACTTATGTCTCAACACCCAATGACATTGGACGGAAAAAATATGCTTCAAGAGGAGCTTGATCGCTTGATCAAAAATGACCGTGAGGAAGTCAAGGCGCGCTATAGCGGAAGCAAGGGAACATGGCGATCTCAAAGAAAATGCTGAGTATCACGCCGCCAAGGAAAAGCAGTCCCATATTGAGGGAGAATCGGAGAGCTTCAGTCCAAACTTGCGAATGCCAATATCGTGGACGTCTCCAAACTAAATGTGGAGAAGATCGTTTTTGGAGCCACTGTCACTCTCTATAGCGAAGAGAAAGAGCAAAGCTTCACCTACCAAATCGTGGGCGAAGACGAGGCCAAAGCGCATAAGAACAAAATCTCCTTCAATAGCCCTTTAGGAAAAGCTCTCATCGGAAAGGAAGAGGGCGACGAAGCCATAGTCAAAGCTCCAAAGGGCGACGTTGTCTATGTCATCGAAGAGATTGAATACAAGTAAAGAGCTTACATGGGAGGACCCAATTGAGGTCCTCTCAGGAAAAGCTTCTCCCTCCCAGTCACTTATTAAAGATTAAAAACGCTGGCTTTGAGACGATTAAGGACCTTCTTTCAATCCTGCCTCTTCGAATTCAGCCCACTCCTAAAATAAGCCCCTTCACTTCTATGCGAGAAGGCGAGCTATTCCTGGGGAAAGGAAAGATCATTGGCTCCAACTTCGCGCCAGCATTCGGTAGAAGAGGCAAAGGAAAGGCGCAGCTCTTTAACGTGAGTCTCACCGTCCAAGACGAGCTCTCTGAAGAGCTTTTAACGATTAAGATCTTCAACGCCTACCCCAATATAAAAAAATCAGTGGAGAGCAAAGACTCCTCACCTTTCTTGGCAAACCATCTGCCTTTAAAGGCAGCCTGCAAATAGTGAATCCTAAGTTCGATCCAAAGATTGAGACGACTGAGTCAGGACTTCTTGATCGAGTATCCCACAGTAGCGACCGTTCCCGGAGAGACTCGTGAAAGGAATTATCGATAAAATTCCAACTATCTCTGGGACAGGCCCGTCTCCCTTATTTAAAATCCCAAAGCAAGATCGCTTTGACACCACGGGACCGTTTAAAGTTCTTCACGGAAAAGTCGCCCTCAAGCTCATGAAGAACGAAACTCGCCAAAAGCAGTCGATTATCTATCAGGAATTTCTGGAAGACCAACTTAAAATCGTCGCCAGAAGAAAGGGCATTAAAAGCCGTCCGGCCCCAATCGTTAATTGGGAAGAGGCCCTTGAAAAAAAGGTATTAAAAAGCCTGCCGTATGAGCTCACAAAAGACCAGGCGCTTAGTGTTAGGGTCAGATTCGGCAATGATTTCGAATCAGGAAGCCCCATGATGCGGATGGTTCAAGGCGATGTTGGCTGCGGAAAAACAACGGTCGCCCTATCGCCGCGGAAATTATCGCCAAGAGACGGCGGACAAACGGCGCTTATGTGTCCCACGGAATCCCTCGCCCTTCAGCACTATAATACCTTTAATAAAGACGCTTCAAAAGATCTTCGTATCGGCCTTCTTCTGGGCAGTCATAGGCCAGCTGAAAAAAGAGAAATACTAGCAACGCTTAGCTCAACGGTACATTGATGTTCTCATTGGGACCCACTCGCTTATTCAAGATTCAGTGGTTTTTAAAAACCTTACGTTTGCCATTATTGACGAGCAACATAAGTTTGGGGTGGAACAAAGGCAAAGGCTCTCCTCTAAAAAGCGAAGGAGTTCATACTCTCATTATGACCGCAACGCCCATCCCTCGGACTCTCCAACTCGCCCAATATGGCGACCTGGACATTTCAACCATAAAGACCATGCCCAAAGGAAGAGGCGCAGATTCAAACAAGAATTGTCACTCCAACGAACTATGAGAAGTATCTAAGTTTGTGAAAACGAGACTTAGCCTTGGAGAACAGGGCTATATAGTGGCGCCAGCGATTGAAGAGTCGGAAACAATGGACATAAAAAATGTAAAGGAAATTGAGGCCTTTTATAAAAAGCACTTCCCTGAATTTAATATTCAGGCCCTTCATGGAAAATTAAGGTCAGATGAAAAGCAAAAATCTTTAATGACTTTGGAGAGAATAAAATTAACCTTCTTATATCCACATCGGTGGTGGAAGTTGGCATCAATGTCGTCAACGCCACAGTGATGAGCGTCTACAACCCTGATCGCTTCGGCCTTAGCTCCCTTCATCAACTGCGGGGACGGGTCGGTCGTGGCGGAAAACCTGGCTTTTGCTTCCTTGTGACAGACAAAAAACTTTCCGGGGAAACGCAAACGAGACTCAAAGTCATTGAAAGAAGCAACGATGGGTTTGAAATTGCAGAGGCGGACCTTAAAAACAGCGGCGAAGGCGACCTTTTTGGAGTCAATCAGTCAGGAACGACAGAGCAAAAACGTTTCGGGAGCATTTTTGAGCACTTCGATATTTTTGATCAAGTGAACCGGGACCTTCCCGATGCTTTTAGGAGAAGGCAGTCCAGAACTGGTGGCCATTATCGAAGAGCTCTATCAAGACCAAAAAGTTTCATCTACCATCTGAGGCCCAAACCCCTTTATAATATCTATATGTTAGGCGTAGAAGTCATCAAGTCCGAAGACGAGAACCTTATAGGAAAGTATCGCTTTGGAAATAACCTTATTCATGTGGGAAGCCACCAAGACTCAGACCTTTTGCTCCAAGTAAAAGGCGCTACTCCTCGCCATCTCTTTATTGAAGATTGTCGATGATCAACTAATCGCCCATCTTGATAGAGACGCCCAAGAGTTCTGGGTCGACGGAAAAATTGTCACAAAATTCAAATTTTTCTCCCCTAAGAGTGTCATTCGCGTGGGAGACACGGAATTCAAAGTTTTCGAGGGACAGCCATGATCACTTTCAAACAAAAAGAGAGGCGCTGAATAAAAACACTGACGAGCTAATAAAAGGAAAATCTCCTCTTCTCAACTTTATTAAAGCGCTCCAGGAGTCCTTATGAGCTCATTTCAGGCGCATTTTCATAAGACCCGGGACGGAGAGCAAATAGCCTTTAAAATAAACTTCCATATCGGCAAACTTGGAAAGACGATTCCGTGGTGGTTTTTAACTACGGACTTGTTTGCAGCAACCATCACTGGTCGAAGCAGCTTGAGCACTTTTCCTCCAAAGGCATGAAGATTCTCATTCATGATTACCGCGGCCATTACCTCTCAAGCGGGGACGACAAACTGGAAAACATCACCTTTCAAAACATCGCAAGAGACATAAGCGAACTCCTAGAGCATATCAAGGCCTCAAGCTGTTATATGATTGGGCATAGCATGGGCGTGAATATCTGCCTGGAGTTTGCAAAGCTAAGACCTGAGATGGTGAAGGGGCTTGTCTTAATTTCAGGCACCATTGTGCCCGTCTTTAATATCATGTTTGACAGCAATATCACCGACCAACTTAACCCTCTTGCCGTAAAGGCCTTGCAAAAATACCCAAAACTCTTTCAAAATATCTGGAAGTATAGCGGCTGGAATCCTCTGTTTAAAAAGATAATCCACGCTGGAGGCTTTAATCTAAAAACGGTCTCCGAGGAGTTTATTGAAATTTACTTAAACCGCCTCGGTCGTCTTGGTCCTGAAATGTTTTTTCACATGATCGGCCAAATGCACAAGCATGACATCCTCTCTCAGCTTCAAAAGATCAAGGCCCCCACCTTGGTCATAGGAGGAGACCAAGACAAAGTCATACCCAATTATCTTCAAAAGCTCTTGGTCAAGGAGCTGCCAAACGCAAAGCTTTATTTAGTCAGAAATGGCAGCCATGTGCCTCAAGTCGACTTCCCGGAGTTTGTTAATGAGAGGCTGGAGCTCTTTCTTGTCCAGGGAATCTAAAGGCCTAGATCTTTATATTCTATCAAAGGCCTAAAAAGCCTCTTCATCGCGGACATGAGTTGAGACTTTTTGTACTCCACATGGCTTGCCTCGCCTTCGGTGTTTTTTTGATGGCTTTTTTCGTCCGTGATTTGGACTTCATAAGGATAGAAAAACCTCACGTCCCTGGCGATTGAGGAAGTGTCCAGACCTAGCACCTTCCTTGCCAGTTCGCTTTCACCACCTTCTTGCTTTGCGAGCCTCTTGACCTCATTAAACTGCTTTAAAAAGGGATTGCGGTATTTTATGAGCTGACGGCTAGTGAAGTGTATCGCTCGATACTCGCTTGAAGTATGTATATTTTCCGCCTCGCTATTGGCGTAAACAGAACAGCTTTCAGCAAGCTCTTCCATTTTTGTCGCAAAGGCGGCCTCGTTCATATTGGCCTTGAGGCTTTCTTTTAAAACCTTAAAATAACCTTTTCGAAACTCCTCCATATTCACAAGAGAGTTGTGGGAACGCGACGGCTTTATATTATTCACCATCACAATATAGTGCTGATAGAGAAACTTCATAACCCTCAAGGAGTCTATTTTCGTTTTGGTCACAAAGCGCACGCCGATTCTGTCAAATAGCTCCTCTGCGACATTTTCCCTTTTGTGCAAAAGCTTAATGATAATGCTTTCTCTGGTCTTCTTTGCCTTAGTCTCGAATTCAACCAAAGGAATCGGGCTCTTATCACCTTCCATTCCTAGATAAAGGTTGTTCTCGCTGTCCCTTTGAATAAACTTATAAAAGCGATCAAAAATCTGGGTCTGAATAGTCGAGAAATAACGGTAACGAAGGTCCTTGTCCGCATGGAGAATCGTGTGCATGACCTTGAGAATAATTCCGGCCCAAATCATTTCCACGATCGATGACTTTGCGCCCAGATTATTATTCGTCGCTATTAGCAAGAGGTCCTTCACGTCATGAATAGAATAAAAGCGATTAGGCACCGAAACGTCCAGTCCCTCAGGATTGCCCTCTTTGAGAAAGTATCTTTTTATAAACTGGATCGCCTCTTGGAAAATCCCAAAAAGTTCGGCCTTCTGCACGGGATCCGAGACATCAAATCCGTAGCCGTTTAAAAACTGCACGGCTCCCTTTGCCTCTTTGAGATGGGAAAGGTAGTTTTTTGCGTCCAACGAAGACTTCCCTCCGGCCATGATGTCGAAGGTCTCCCAATTGAATTTGTAGCTTTCCAGATATTCCGGTCTTTCCATATAATTTTAACTATTTAGCTTTTCGTTTACCGAGCAAGAAGTTATCCTAGTCACGATGAAAGATCAAAGCAATAAGCTAGCCGCGCTGTCCAAGGCCTTTTTAAGCTATTTTTATGTGGGGTATATACCAAAAGCCCCAGGCACCTTCGGAAGCCTTGCCACCATTCCTCTAATTCTCTTTCTCTCATTTTTGCATATTAATATTTGGCACCTTGGAAGCCTTATTACGCTCCTTATTTTGGCCGCTGGCATCAGCGCAGAGTACATTCAACAACTGCAGAAGCGTCCATGACCCCCAGTGGATTGTGATGGACGAAGTCATCGGAATGCTTGTGACGTGGGCCTTTATCTTTCCTAGGATCGAGCCCAAGACACTTCTCATTCTGTTCGCGCTTTTTAGGATTTTCGATATCGCCAAATTTTGGCCAGCTAGCTTTTTTGACCGAAAGGTCAAACATGGCTTTGGAACCATCCTTGATGATGTGATTAGCGGAATTATGGCAGGAATTATCCTTTGGGCCCTCAAGAATTACTATTGAATAAATTAATTGACCAAAAAAATCAGCCATTTACAATATCCGTAGTTTTTCCGTAAATTGCTTGGCTTAGTGATTATATGATGCTACTTTTTTAAGCAATCTAATTAAAATCTAAGGAGACAGGCAAAATGGCAACGACTTCTAATCAATCTAACGACAACAAGAAAAAAGCGCTCGATCTTGCTCTTTCAACTATTGAAAAGCAATTTGGCAAAGGCGCCATTATGAAGCTTGCCAATGACGGAAAGCCACCAAAAATGCCATCCATCTCCACTGGCGCCCTAGGACTTGACCTTGCTCTTGGCATTGGCGGAATTCCCGAGGGAAGAATTGTTGAAATTTACGGCCCAGAGTCTTCGGGAAAAACGACTCTTACTCTTCATATCGCGGCTGAATGCCAGAAAGCCGGCGGAACTGTCGCTTTTATTGATGCCGAGCATGCTCTTGACACGCAATACGCTTCAAACCTTGGAGTTGATGTTCCTAATACGCTGATCTCTCAACCAGATAGTGGCGAGCAGGCCTTAGAAATCACTGATATGCTTGTTCGCTCTGGCGCTGTTAACCTTCTTATCGTCGATTCTGTCGCGGCACTTACTCCAAGAGCTGAGCTTGAAGGAGATATGGGCGACTCTCACATGGGCCTTCAGGCAAGGCTTATGTCTCAAGCGCTGAGAAAACTTACTGGCTCAATCTCTAGATCTAATTGTACTGTCATCTTTATTAACCAACTTCGTATGAAGATTGGCGTTATGTTCGGAAATCCTGAAACGACGACTGGCGGGAACGCCCTTAAGTTTTACTCTTCTGTCAGAATGGACATCAGAAGAATTGGCGCGATTAAAGACAGCGACAACGTGATTGGAAACAGAACAAGAGTAAAAATTGTTAAAAATAAAGTGGCGCCTCCATTTAGAGAAATCGAATTTGATATTATGTATGGAGCGGGCATTTCCAAAGAAGGCGATATCCTAGACCTCGCGGTCAAAGAAAATATCGTCGACAAGGCCGGCGCTTGGTACTCCTATGACAACACCAAAATTGGTCAAGGCCGTGAGAACTCTAAAGTCTTCCTTATGGAAAATCCTGAGATTATGGACGAAATCAAAACAAAGGTCCTTGCAAAGCATGGTCTGGCTGAACTTCCAAACGCTGACAAAGTAGACATGGAAACTGGCGAAATCCTTGAAGAAGAGGAGGTCAAAGCGGCCAAGAAGACCACTAAGAAATCGAAGAAAACGCTTCAATAAACAAGACAAAAAAGGGGAGCTAATCGGCTCCCCTTTTTTAATTATATCTTTATAACAGTCTATGGAAAAAATAAAATCCGCTTTTGATTATTCCGTTCGCCTCCTTTCTAAAAGAGATTACTCAAAATTTAAACTCAAACAAAAGCTCTCTCAAAGAGGCTATGAGGAGCTTGAGATAGAAGACGCAATTCAGTCTCTGGAAGAAAAGAACTTCCTAAGGGAAGAAGAATACATGCGCATTAGAGTGAAGACCCTTCCTTATAATGGGCACGCCAATCAGGCGATCTCAAGACGACTTGAAGCGGAAGAGTTATATCCAACTGAGATCTTTATTGATGAAATTCGGAAGGACTATACGCTTGAAACCCATGATGTCATTCAATCGCTTATCGAAAAGAAAATGAGAGCGAAAAAATCCCTTCAGACTTTGAGGCGAAAATAAAGCTCAAAAATAAAGTGCTAAATTTTCTTATCTCCAAAGGGCATGACTTTCATACGTAAGAGAAAAGGTAGAGAACTATTTTAATGCAAGAACTCATTCCTGAGGACTGGAAAAAGCTTACTCAAAAACGAATTGAACAAGCCTTACTTTAAAGAACTAAATCTATTCATTGATCAAGCTTACGAAGAAAAAACTGTTTTCCCTCCCAAAGAAAATATCTTTGAGGCCTTAAAGCTTACGCCATTTAAAAAGGTTAAAGTCGTTATCATTGGGCAAGACCCTTATCATGGAGCCGGGCAGGCCATGGACTCGCGTTTTCAGTCTGCCAGGGGTGAAAGTTCCACCAAGTCTCTCGCAATATTTATAAGGAACTCAGCAGATCTAGGAATAGAGGCTCCTAGTGCACGGCAATTTGGAGCACTGGGCGAAGCAAGGAGTGCTTCTTCTGAATGCAGTTCTTACTGTTGAAGAAGCCAAGCCGCCAGTCATCGCAAAAAAGGCTGGGAGCATTTTACAGACGCCATCATTAGAGAACTAAATGAGAAAAAAGAGGAACTTGTTTTTCTGCTCTGGGGCAATGACGCGAAAAAGAAAGGCAAGATTATTGACCGTAAAAAACATCATATTAGAGGCGGGGCATCCGTCTCCCCTATCCTACCGGCACTTTAAAGGGTGTCGGCATTTTTCCAAAAGCATAAAAAGCTCTCAAACGAGACTATCCAAGTAGAATTGTTATTTTCGGCAGTGGCTTAAAATATGTCATTTTAAAAGATCAGCTCGCCGTGGCCGCACAGATACAACGAACCGAAGCCTCTTCCAATCCATTAGAGCATGATCCCGCCATATAACCGTCATTCCGCTACAAAATCCACCCCATTCACCATAGGGTCTCCCATAGCAGAATCCGCTTGGTTCACCGGAGTATGATTTACAACAAGTCTGCGCGGCTTGGGCAACAGTAGGTAAAGGAAGGATCACATGGGCTAGGAGGTCCACATGTATTCGACGCAGAGTAAGTACGTATCATCACAGTCGGTATTGTTTGTTGCCATGCCAAAAGGACAAGAATAGGAATACTTTGTGCTCGACCCAGTTCCGAAGCCGTCACCATCTGAGTCCGTGTAGCATGATCTTGGCGATGGAGCTCCAGAGCCACACCACTCATCTAGTCCGCTCGCGCATGTTGACTTGGGAGTGAAAACATTGCTTCCTGATCCTTTGCCTCCGGAGCTTGACCAACCCGCAGTACCTGAACCTCCCATGCATGAGCAATCCAGCTTGTTGTGAACGGCAATATCATTGACTAAATATTCATGGTCGCCATCTAGGCTAAAGTTATAGACCGTTTCTTCCACATATTCACTGTCCATGAACATAATTGGCTCAAGCCCTGTTTGTTTAATAAGGATATCCCCGACTTTGAGCTTTTTGACCTCTAACTCTGGAATTTCCTTTCTTAGTGAGTTCGGGACTTAAATGACTTCCATCCCCCCAACTGTCTTAATAGGATGGTTAGGAGTAAAAAACGGTTTTTCACCATTTATTCCATAAATTTTACCTTTATAAGGCAATCTCAAGAGCTTGAGAACCTCATTGTATTTGCCTTCAGCAGTAAGAAGTCTATCGCCAACCTTTATGTCTTCAATTCTTTCAAGCCTTCTATCGTGCGTCGTCACATACGAGCCAGCGATAAAGCAGCCACCACCTCCGCCACCTCCTCCATCACATGGAGCAGTTGGGCTAGAGGAGCAGCATAGGGAGTTTCCATCGGGTATTATTAAGCCACTATTACATTCAAAGTCCGCGGAAGCGCAAGAGCCGCCAATCGTCCAAGATACCTGAATTACAGTTATAGTTGGTATAAGAACACAGCTATTGTTGGTAGAGTCGGCATTGTCATTGCAATCTGTATTATCCGTGACCTGTCCGGCGAGACAAGAAGCCGCGTAAACTAGTGAGATCCCCCTGCATCATTTTTGCCATATCCATCTCCATCATTATCAGTATGGCAGGTGATGATAGTGCAAGTCGTATTTAAGGATAGCATTACTGTCATCGCAATCAGTGTTATTATTCGCATAATTTGCGCCGCACGTGGCAGCATAAACAGTGCTCCCTGAGCCTGTTCCATAACCATCACCATCACTATCTGTATAACAGGTAATGCTTGTGCATACTGTTGTGAGGGTGGAGTTTGAGTCATCACAGTCATTATTATTTGTGACCGTCCCGCCAGGACAAGATCCATAAACAGAGGAGTCTAAGGCTCCGCCATAGCCATCGGTATCCATATCATTGTAGCAACTTATAAGCGAGCCGCAGTCAGAAATATCTGCGGGAGCAACATTAATAAAGCTATTATATTCTTCAGCAGTCCTGTCGGAACAAATATTCCGCCAGCCGAGCCGCCGTAAGTGACACCTTGCACACACCATACATATCAATGGTGGTGGCACGCCAGAGTGACCTTGACCCCCTGATTAGTGGATATTGCGGTTGTTTGGGCCATCAGTGAAAATGGCCCAGCAATAAGAGATAATATTAAAAACCGATAGGTGTTCATTATCTATTTTCCCTGCTCTTGATTTGCAAGGGCCCGCTCGATGCGATCAAGCCTTGCTTTTATTTCTTCATTTTCCCTTCTTAGAGATTTATTTTCTGATTGTAGGTTCTGGACAGTCGCAATGAATGGAGAAATAAGCCCGCCATAATTCACTGTTTTTATTCCGCCCTAGAGTCTCTCACTAAATTGGGAAAGACCTTTTCAACTTCTTGTGCAATTAGTCCCATTTCTCGTTGAGTGCCCACATTTTTGTCTCTCCAGTAATAGGAAACCGGACTCAGTTCCATTAAACTAGAAGTTCGAGCGTCAAATGCCCTCAATATCTTCTTTCAACCTTCTGTCTGAATAATAAAGGTATTGGTTGGCATACAACTTCTGAAATTTGCATCTTTATAGAAACTCGTGGTTGAATTAAATACCGCGGCCTGATTAAAGGTGGACGCTGCGTTTGTGGTGAGGATGCCATTAATATTCGCATCATTTATAGTTGTTGTTCCGCCCAAAGTTGAGGGCCAGAAAGGTTGGCCGCTCCGGACAGGGTCGTAGTCCCTCCCACCTGTAAATTATTACCTATAGAGACATTTCCCCCAATAGAGGGCGTACCTCCCAAGGTGACCGTGCCGGAAAGAGTTGATGTTCCGGCCACAGAAAGAGTGCCATTGCTAGTAAGGGAAGTTGTTCCAGTAATATTGTTGCCTTGGATATTTCCTGTGGATGTGATATTTCCGTTTGCGGTTGTCTGGCCATTTACTGTAAGCGACTTTGCGGTTGTCGGGATTTACGGTAAGCGAGTTTTCAAGGCTCGTACCGGTACTTTGACAGCTGGTGAGATGCTCAGCGCTCACACCTGATTTTAAGGAAATACAATCCGCGCTGCCATTTATAGAGACGCCAGCATTTTGGTCTCCCACACTTCCCCAACGCACAACATAATTACTTGGAAGGGCAATACCGTCTTCTTTACCGTTCCAATCCGAGGTATTAGCGTCATCTTTTGAGATAACTAATCTTGCGGGAGGAAATACGCTTGAGCCGGGGGAATACTGACCAACAACAGCTG
The DNA here is from genome assembly GCA_963747475.1 of uncultured Bacteriovoracaceae bacterium. GTDB lineage: Bacteria > Bdellovibrionota > Bacteriovoracia > Bacteriovoracales > Bacteriovoracaceae > UBA845. The sequence goes on along the minus strand of CAVVFE010000012.1, from coordinate 279,683 downwards.
TGCCAGTGGGATTATGAAGCCACTCGACTCCGTTATTATTATATGTCCAGTTTCCTAAAGAGGCGGTGCCCTGGGTTGAACAAGTTGTTAAATCATTTGTGACATTGTCAAAAGCGCATCCAAGGTTCAATACTTCTCTTTTATCCCGCCCACCCAATTTTTTTGCGCCTCCAGCCGCGCTGTCATTCCTTACAAGATCAATTTGAAGAGAGCATGATGTTGGGGTATTCCTTATGAACTTCATTGCGCCTACGTTAAACTCGCCACTAGATCCAGGAAGAACTTCTCCGACTTCAGCAAGCGGAGTAGCTCCACCAACATCAATCATTTGCACGTCCTGATCTCCTCCGTCGACAGCAATAGTTATCGTGTCCCCTGCACCCCCTGCTCCATCTGTATCAAAGGCGTTTAAACAGGCATTGGTTTCAGAAAGAGAGCTGCCTAGCCTAAAGTTCACATAATTATTCATGGACGCTTTCGTCGCCATATTCCTCATTCCCTTCTGGGAATTCTCAGCGATCTTCATACTCCCCAGAGCCACAACCCCAGAAATACCCGCAGCTACCATCACTTCAGCCAGCGAAAAACCTTTTTCATTTAAAAGCTTTTTACTCATAACTTGCACCTATTGAGTTTTATTCTAATTAATTGAAATTTTATCATGAGAGCAAAAGAGCCGTTCTAACCCGGCAGAATATGGCATTACCTAAAGTTTTCTTAGGGTTTTAAATTGAGTAAGCGCCACGGTTTTTTGGCAGCTACTGCACAAGACCAAAACAATCGGTGGAGTGGACCGAACCCATAAGGCCGCCTGACGAAGCTATCTTTTTAGGATAGTCCTCATGTTTGGAGACATAAGAAAAATGAGTATAAGTGAAGTAGTTGTCACGAGAGACGGCCTTAAAGATAATTTCACTTTTGGCGTTTGCCTCTTGGTGTAAATCCGTGACTGTTTTAGTCAAGATGTCCAAAGGAAAATCTCTGTCGCAACGGCCAAGCTTCATATAGGAATTCAAATAAGGGACGGCTCTTAGCGTGGAGTCTAAATAATTCTTGCGAGGCAATAGTTTGTCGCGCGGCAGGCCGGAAGGCCTGGTAACAGAAAGCGGCTGTGCCCCAAAATATAGCGGCAAAAATCAGGCGGCCGCGATATTTTTTTAAAATCTTCAGTACCATACACTTATGGTTCCCTTTATTAAAAAGCATCGCTATTTTTTAGCGGCGCTAGTTTTTATTATAGTGCTTCTTCCAACTTTGAACAATCTTCCCTACGGGGACGATAATGTGTTCGTTTTTGATAGTTATTTGCAAAATGTTCCGGACGTTCTCAGCTTTTGGGACCCATATTCAAATTTTTTTAAGAGTTGGCCCTGTCCTTTAGCTTATTTGCCGCCCTTTTAAAAAGTTTTGGAAAAGAAGTCGTGATATTCAGGCTCGTAAATGTGTTGCTTCACGTAACCAACGCCTTTCTTTTTACAAAAACTCTAGACCTGCTGCGGCCAAAAGCGACAAGTAGTGAGCGTTTTCTTATTTTTTCACTTTTTTTATTTCACCCTGTGGCCCTAGTCACCATTAATTGGATTTTCCAACTCAAAACGCTTCTGTGCATGACTTTCACCTTATTGACCTTAAACTCTTTTGAAAGGTGCGCAAGGGAAGAAAGGCCCGTTTTGAATATGCGGCTAGTCCCTGTCGTTCTTTTATCTTCGCTCTTAATAGCAAGATCGCTTCTGTTCTCCTTCCCCTTTACATGCTTTTTAGGGCCCAGGGACTTCAAGAGTAAGAAGAGCTTTATTCCCCTTACTTCTCTGCCTTTTTTCCTTGAGCTCTTTTTATGGTCTTATTAATATGAAAGGCATTAACGCGTTTCATTCACGAGAGAACGACCTCGATCAAAAAAGTGACCGACTATGGAGAAAGCTTTGAAAAGGTCGCCGTCGAGCCAGAGTTTCGTCCCTCCACAGTTTTATCAGAAGGACCTGGGCCATCAGCTCACTGCTTCTGCAAACCTAATCTCCAAGCAATTTAATACCTTTGAAGACTTAAAGCTCAAAACTATTATTTCTTTATTCACCTTCGGTCGTTATGTGAACTCCTCTCTCGGAATAAACAGGTACGCTCTTGTTTATGAGCCTACATGGGCAAGTTTGCGACCGGGCGTCATCTCCGCCTTTGTCATCGGGTGCTTTATATTTCTCATCATCTTCGTGAACAAAGGACAACTGGAAAGAGCTATTTCTGCTGCTTAGTTTTTTTTATCCCCATAAGCGGATTCTTTTACGTGCCATACATGAAATTTTCATACGTGGCAGACCACTGGTTTTATTTGGCATTGCCGTTTTTTCTGACCATTTGTATTGCGGAAAAACCTAAGATTTTTCAAACGCTTCTCTCAACGGTTCTTTTTATTCAATTTGTTGTTCTTGAGTTATGACTTTAGGTCCACTGAGTCGATCACCACAAAAAGCCTGACCGAATATGGGAACCCTTTTTTGTACACCTATATCCTTGATGACCTTGAAAAACGAGGCCAGTACCAGGAGGCCTACGACCTCGTTTCAGATTATGTACTGGCCATTGGTTTTTTTGACGAAGTGGCGATTAAGACTAGACTTAGGCTAAATATTGAGCACTTAAAAAATGATTTTTTAAAAAGAGACCTTGAAAAGTTTATAAGACTTTCTATTGGTAGAGCAGACTACAAGACTGCATTGACATTTTTAAGCGCATTTAGTCACGAATTTACAAGTGAGGAGAAGAGACTCTATAGGGTCTTATTGGAAGGACTTTCAGGTGTAAAAAACCCTATCGGAGCTAAAGAGCTGTCAGAGAGAAGCACACCACCTCCGCATAACTAGGCGTCCCTTTCGCGACCACTTTAAAATCGCTTCTTCTATTTTCTCACCGACCGGAAATAAACAGTCAGATAGTCGGTTGGATCATATTGGACTCTCGGAGAGCTTAGCGCCGTCACCGTCCGAATAATAGGCCTCAACTTGATAAGGACTTGTGAGTCCTTTCATATAGAAAGACGGCCTTATGCCATCCACGGCCAAACCTCCTTTGCATTTAAGGTTATGGCCTTTCCTTCCGATCAGACATTTTATTCTTCCGCCACCCAAATGGCCTTCCCCTCAGTTTCAGGGGACATTGAATCTTTTAAAAACTCGTCCATTTCAAAGGTCGAGAACGAGCTAAATGTGGAGGTAAGACTGAGTATCGCGTTTGCGAAATCCTCATAAGCATAGAAATTGACGTTCACACTCCTCTCGCCTCTTTTCGCTTGTCGGTCTGAGAAAACCACATCGTCCGAGCGGCAATTCTCCATCCTGGCATAGACCTTGCCCTTTAAATCGGCCGAAAAAGCGGCCCGAAACCAATAGGTGATCGCCTTTTTAAGCGCTCCCAATTTAAATAGATGCTGAAATCTTGAAAGCTCCAGCTGGGAGTCCGTTTCGGCAAGCAATTCAAGCTGCTCGCCAATATCAATATTCTCCCCTTCCCTCTTATGATGTTGATTAAAACGGCCCTCCTCTATATTTAGATAATACTCGATGGAGAGCGCCGCCGCTAAGCGTCCGTCCTCTTTGGGAATAATTTCCTCAAGCAAGACAGAAGAGTCTATGACGCCCAGACAATAAAAAAATTTAAATGAATTTAGGCCTAAATTAATTTTTCCCTCTTTATAAGTCGGCACTGTCTTATAAATATGAAAACGCTCTCGGTACCACTCTCGAGAGCAAATCTCCTCATAGTCAAAACTTACGAGGCTTGAAAACCTTTTGGAGGCAGAGCTCTGCTCCTGCGCTTTTAAAACGATTTCATCCAGTAGGTCGAGCGCGCCTTCAGGGTCCAAGGCCTCTTTAAAGTCGCTTTTCTCTACCAGCCTGCTGGCTTTTTTTAGGGCCTTATTCACACACCGGTATCTATAAGAGCTTTGACCTTTTGAGAGATTAAAATGGACCCATTCCCAAAAAAAATACAGCTCCTGGGCCACGTCAAAGCTTTCTTTTAAGGGAAAGAGGACTCTGCGCCCAGGCCTTACATACCTGTTATCTAGCTTTCTCCAGTTTTCCAAGTCCGCATACTTCAAGGAGCCAAAGCGTCTTCTTAGATAAAAACTTTCCTCGGAATAACAGTCGGCGTCTTTGACCAAAGGACAAATTTTTCTCCAGAGTTCGGCCCTTCGCTTGCTTAATGCCCCATCGTCCGGGTAAATCGAGAACAAAGTCGATATCGCTCACCAGCGGCTCATACGTTCCCGAGACATAGCTTCCTTTGACGTACACATGCTTGGCGCCAGAAAAATTCACAAAGTAAAACTTAGAAAGTTGGTAACACGCCCAATAAAGCAGCCTCCAAAGAGAAGACAGCAATGGAATCTTTGTGGTTTTCCACAAAGCATTCAAAATGACCTCTTTATTTAACATCTGTTTTGTCCAATAAGTCTCGGATGGCCTTAAAATTCTCAGCGGGAACTTTCCTAACTTCACAAAATAGCACTCGCTCCTGCTCAATAAGAATAACGCGGACCTCAGTCTCCCTAGAATAATCCTAATGTCTTTAATCTTGCCTTTTAGACCGCCCTCTAAGTAGTACTCTAACACCATGGGCAGCCCAATGCCGATCACCATGTTTTTCAAAAGGCATCGCAACATTTTTAACCGGCCGACTTTTTCTATTTCTGGCCTTCCAAGGCCATGGACCCGAACGCCTTGAAAGAGAACTGATCTCTTTTTCATTGAGCTCACATTATTTTTGAACTCGGCAAGGTCCACCAATTGCTTTTCGCCATATTCTTCTCGATGAAACGAGTAGGCCTTTTCACTATAGCTCTGGAGAATTTTTCCGCTATGACTTTCAGGCTCAAAGCCTATCCGCACAGGAAAAGCTCGGACTCGCCCCCACTTGTCTATGAGTGGGGTGTCGTCCGAAATAAGGTCATATCCGTCCTGGTCCAGAAAGTAAGAAAAGAGCGTCGTCTTTCCTCCTTTCATATTCATCATCCCAATCAGGGCCGTCTCTCCCTTTGAGACTCCGAAAGCGTGGACTTTATGCAGTCCCTTAAGATCGTGAAATTTTGTTTCCCTAGAAAGAACGGCGAGATAAAGAAGCTCATGCAGATAGTCCTCATTCGCGCTAAAAATCTCCATTGTGTTCTTGGAGTAATCAAGAACGCTTACGGCCTTGCCATAGAAGTCGTTAAACCTTAATTCGCCTTTTTCGTAAGTGATGGCCCGAGCGTTTTGCCTGACCGAAGAAAGACCGCTTGGAACTTTATTTGATATTTTGGAGGTCACTCTTGCCTGGACGAAGAAGCTAGGGCTCTTATTTTCACTGATAAAATGAGAGAAGTCTTTTTTTATAAGATCTATGGTCTTGTTCGAATCGCTCACGACCCTGACAACGAAGCCATAAAAATCAAAAAACACTTCACTCAAATTTTTTTCCTCTTAGCAAAAAGCCCATGGCCCTGATGTATCCAGCGAACTGGCCAATAGGATACGCAAAGTTAAACACCATTAATAATAACATGGCCAAAGGAATGGTCTTTAGTTTTTTTGTCCTGGCGGCGATTCTGACCGACTCAGCGGTGATAAGCGTCAAGTAGCCGTCCAAACAATAAAATGGCCAAATGAAGGCGACCCTATCACAGCGAAAATGAAGCAGCAAAACAAGCAGCTGATGCGCGAAAAACAGGGGCCTAGAGCTTTTAGGATAGAAACAAATGGTGACTGTTCGGTAAACGCCCGCAAGAAAAAGAGTCCTCGCGAGCTTCGCAATGGAGGTCTTCCTCTGGTGGTAAACGTACAGCTCGGGAACCCGAAACATTTTTACTCCGTGATCTTTTAAAATGGAGAAGGTAATTCTCCTCATTTCGCCTAAAATGCCTAGGAAACCTTCCAAGCTTAAAGACCTCCGTTTTTGCCCAGAAATTGCATAGAATGAGGTTCACCTCGTCTCCCGACTTCGATCGGCCCGCTCACCTGACCATGACGCTTATTGGTAGGACCTGTCGCAAGATAGCTAGTCATTACAGACCCAAAGTGTTTGGAAAAAGCTCGAATTGGAGGGGTCTGGTCCGGTCCCCCAAACATCTGCGCCTCAGGCCTGACGAGAGCAAGAAATCCTGGGCTTTCATGAAATAATCGTCGGAAGGTCAACATCGTCGTCCAAAAAACAAATAAGGGACTCGCCAATCTCTTCCAACAGCAGATTTCTCGCTTCTCCCACCGGGATTGGCCTTCGCAGCTTCCTGAAAGGCACGTTTATGGACTCTAAATAGCGCTCAGTGGCGGGGTCTTCACCGTTTAAAAGCAGGTATAGCTTGGGCTCGAAGGTGTGCTGCTGCTTGCTTGGTCAGGCCGTTCAAGCATCTTTTCAAGAGTTCCAGTCTGTCATGGGTCAGTATGACCACCGCTAATCGCATCTGCGCTCCGCAACAATTTTGGTGAAAGGGCGTAAACTATTTTGGCATATTTCAGGACCTCTTGCATAAAATTTCAACTATTATAAAATGCTCTCTTTTGCGCTATAAACGTTTAAAAACAGAAAAACTTAGGTCCATCATGAAAGCTAAAGAAATCCGAAACGCATTTGCAAAATTTTTCAAAGAAAAAGGCCACGATAAAGCGCCAAGTGGCTCTCTTGTTCCCATCAATGATCCGACGCTATTGTTCACCAATGCTGGAATGAATCAATTTAAAGACTTCTTCACTGGCAAGGCCAAGGCCGACAATCCCGAGAGCGACAAGCATTCAAAAATGCGTGAGAGCGGGCGGCAAGCATAACGATCTTGAAAATGTTGGCTTTACCGCAAGGCACCACACCTTTTTTGAGATGCTTGGAAATTTTAGTTTTGGCGATTACTTCAAGGCCGAGGCCATCTCTTTTGCTTGGGAGTTTCTGACCAAAGAACTGAAAATAGACAAAGCCAGGCTCTATGTGACTGTCCATGAGACCGATCAAGAGGCCGCCGATATCTGGCATAATCAAGAAGGCGTTCCGACGGGAAAAAATATTTTTTAGAGGCGACAAAGACAACTTCTGGGAAATGGGCGATATCGGCCCATGCGGACCTTCTTCCGAAATCTTTTACGATCACGGTGAAGAATTTAGCGACGGAAGCGACACTTCACAAGTGCATTTTGGACGATGAAAGTCGCTACGTTGAAATTTGGAACTTGGTCTTTATGCAATATGAAAAATATAAAGAGGGCGATGAAATTAAAAGAAGGCGCTTCCCAACCCTTCCATCGACACGGGCGCAGGACTGGAAAGACTTTCCGCAGTCTTAAACGGCGTCTACTGGAATTATGACACAGATCTCTTTCAGCCCATAATTTCTAGAGTTGGAAAAGCTCTCCAAGAAAGTCTTACCAAGATTTCCCTTCCAGCATGAGAGTTGTCGCCGATCACGTTAAGAGCGCCACCATGCTTCTCACTGACGGCGTTATCCCCGCCAATGATGGTCGAGGCTATGTTTTAAGACGAATTATACGCCGCGGAGTAAGACATTTGATGTGCTTGGAATCAAAGAAGCGACGATGCACAAGCTCGTTCCCATCGTTTTTAATATCCTGGGAGAGGAATATCCGCAGAACCTTGCAAACCAGGCTCTCGCTGAAAACTACCTCAAATTAGAGGAAGAAAAATTTAGGCAAACGCTCTCCACTGGGCTGGAGCTACTCATGGGCGAAATTGAAAAAGCGAAGTCAAACAAAGCGCGAGTCTCTATCGGGAGACGTCGCCTTTAAACTCTATGACACCTATGGCTTTCCCTTGGACCTGACTCAGATTATCGCGGAAGAAAGCGGACTCAAAGTAGACGAGGCGGGCTTTGAAGAAGAAATGACAAAACAAAAAGAGCGCTCCAAGTCCTCTTCTAAATTTGAGGCGGGAGAGGACAATCTCAAGACCTTCTATGGGATCAAAGGAGGAGTTCGGGGCCACAGAGTTTCTTGGATATGATCAGACCTCAAGCAAGGCCAAGCTCCTCGCCAAAGAGTTTATCAACGGCAAGACATTTTTAATTTTTGATCGCACGCCTTTCTATGGGGAGAGCGGCGGCCAGGCAGGCGATATCGGCGCAGTGATGGACAATGCGCCAAGAGGCCGCAAAAATTGCGGACACCCAAAAGCCCGTCGAAGAATTAATTGCCCATGTCTGCGAAGGAGAGACCTCCCTTGAAGTGGGAAAGGAGTATGAGCTTGTCATAGACGTTCAGCACCGAAACCTCGTGATGAGAAACCACTCTGCGACTCACCTATTGCAAGCTGCTCTGATAAACGTTTTAGGCGACCATATTAAGCAGGCGGGCTCAATGAACTCCGCCTCCCGCTTAAGGTTTGACTTCACCCACCCAAAGGCCATGACAAAAAAAGAGCTTCAAAAAGTCGAGGACCTCGTCAATCAACAAATACAAACGGGACTTCCTGTCAGCGCTGAGCATATGAGCATGACGGCCGCTCAGGAAAAGGGCGCGATGGCCCTCTTTGGCGAGAAATATGGGGACGATGTCAGAGTTCTCTCGATGGGGGATTTTTCTCTCGAGCTATGCGGGGGAACCCATGTGCCTAACACGGCGGACATTGGGCTCTTTGTGATTAATTTCGAGACATCGCTTTCAAGTGGCATAAGAAGAATCGAGGCCCAGACATCAGTGAGCGCTTTTAGACACTTAAAGGAGCGCTCAGAGGTCCTCGGGCAAGTTGAACGAAGCCTTAGCTCGAAGGGCGAGGCCATTATAGAAAAAATCGAATCTCTTCAAGGTGAGGTCAAGTCCAAAACAAAAGAGATCGCCGCTCTAAAGGACAAACTGCAAGCGCAGGCAAGCAAGGACCTATTTAACGAGGTGAAAGACATTGGAAAAGGCTTTGGCCTGGTCCTGGTCGACCTAGAAAATGGAAATCCAAAGGACTTTCGGAAGCTTTCAGACAAGTTTGTTGATCAAAATAAGAAGGACGTTCTTTTGCTCGCCACTGTCGCCAACGACAAGCTGAATTATCTTCTTCGAACGCATAAAGAAAATAAAAACATTGATTGCTCCAAGGTGATAAGAAACTCTCAAGAAGTTGTTAATGGCAAAGGAGGCGGAAGGCCCGACATGGCGCAAGGCTCCGGCGACAAAAGCGGCAAAGCGGTGTTTTTTCAAAAAATTGAAGAAAACCTGCAGGAGCTATAATGAAAAGTCTTTGTTCTCTTCTTCTCAGTTTGATTATACTAAGCGGCTGTTGGGGAGAGAACAAGGCCAAAAATAAAAACGTTCTTCAGGTCTCCCTCTCCTCAAGGACTTTCAACGCTCGACCCCGCGCTTGTCTTATGACACAGTCAGCGCTCAAGTTGTTTATCAGATCCATGAGACGCTTTTTGAGTACGAATATCTTCTAAGGCCTTACACGCTAAGCCTCTTCTAGCAAAAGAGATGCCTTCTATTACCGACAATGGAAAGACCTACACGATAAAAATCAAGGAGGGGGTCTTTTTTCATAATCACCCTTCCTTGGGCGATAAAAGGGAGCTTACGGCCAATGACTTTATCACCCAAATTAAAAGGATCGCTTACCTCCCGACTCAAAGCAATGGTTGGTGGCTTTTTGAGGGCAAAGTAGAAGGGCTTGATAAGTTTAGAAAGGAGGCCAGGAATTTAAATGACCTCAAAAATTTAAAAGTTAAAGGCCTAAAAGCGATTGATAAACATACCCTTCAAATTAAATTAAAAGATCCTTACCCCCAATTGATATTCGCTCTGGCCATGAGCTTCACGGCCCCGGCACCCCTGGAGCTGGTTATGGCGACCGAAAATGACCTCTCAGCCGCCCCCATAGGGACAGGGCCTTTCCAGCTAAAGGTGTGGAACAAAAACCTTGCCGTGGAGTTAGAGGCCAATAATGAATACCGCAACGAGGAGTATCCCAAATCTGGCGACCGCATCGCCTATTCGGACAATCTTCTGAAAGACGCCGGCAAGAGGATTCCTTTTTTAAGCGGAATTAAATTTCATATCATGCCTGAGGCAAGGCCTCGCATGCAAAATTTCTTAAAAAATAAAATTCATTTTGTGACACTCACTAAAGACTATTTTCAGGCGGCCCTGAATTATCGTGGCGAGCTAAGCGAGGAGTTTAAAAAGAAAAAAGTGAAGCTTCAAATTGCGCCGACCATGACCTATTGGTGGCTTGCTTTTAATATGCAAGACGAGATTGTCGGAAAGAGCCTTAAGCTTAGACAGGCCATCGCCCACGCCATTGATAACGAAAGGCTTATAAAGCTTTTCACTCAAAATATAGCTCAAAAAGCTAACTCCATATTTCCGCCAGGCATCCCTGGTTACAATCCCTCTGCGGAACTTCCTTACTCCTATAATCCCATCAAAGCTCGCGCGCTTCTGGCCGAAGCAGGATTTCCCAAAGGAAAGGGGCTTCCAACCTTGAGATATGATATTCGAGGAACCTCCAATGTTTCTCGCCAAATGGGCGAATTTATAAAGAACGAGCTCGGAAAAATAGGAATCAAAGTCGAGGTCATTGTAAATAGCTTTCCTGGCTTCCTGCGCAAGGCCAGAAATGGCGATCTTCAATTTTGGCAGGGTGGCTGGAGTCTTGATTATCCCGATGCGCATAATGTTATTCAGCTTCTGGCCTCGGTAAACCATCCGCCAGGCCCCAACACCTCTTTTTATAGCAGCCCCATAGTGGACTTGATTTATGAAAGAGTCTCTCAGGGCAAAACTGAGCTTGAAATCGGCCAGCTTATGAAAAAAGTTGAAGACGAGGTCAACTCAGACCTTCCATGGGTCATGCAGTATTATTCACGAGACTACGTCCTCCACCATTCAGAGGTCAAAAACTTCCGCCAGTCCGATCTTATTTATAACCTATATAAATACGTGCGCTTAGACTAAGCCCGAGTGTTTTAATTGTCTTCTAACGCGCCTCCAGCAGCGGTGGATTAAAGTTCTTTGAGAAAATTCCGTTAAGATTAATGAGAAAACAAGCTCAAGGAAAAGAGTGATGAAAAGATCCTGCAAAAATCTATTTATCGCGGCCTTTGTCGCGACCCTTATGACCGGCCTGGCGCAGGCCAGAGAACACCAAATCTATTCGGTCGCAGAAGAAGTCCCTATGGGCTACGAAAATGAAGTTCAGAAGAAAAATTACTATGTAGACATAGGGGAAAAACAAGGCGTCACCAGAGGCACCACCCTAGACGTATTTAGAGTGGTCTCAAAGCTTAACCCCTATGAAAATGAAAAAAGAATCAATCACAGAGTGAAAATTGGGGAGCTAAAAGTTCTGCATGCAAATGATGAGGCGGCGATAGGCTCGTTTAAAAGTATGGAGACCGGGCCCGACACGCCTCTATTTGAAATAGAGAACTTTATGATCGGAGACCATGTAAGCGTTAGCGTTAATGATTAAAAATCGACTTTGACCTTAGGCACTTGCAATAGAGATCGCCCTCTTTGAAGTCTTTTACTTTGGCTTTAATAATATACTCTTCTAATGGATTAAAATCTCCGCCTTTGACCATCAGCCGTTTCACCTTTTTGCCATTATAGTAGCCCTTAAAATGAAACTCATGCCAAGGGCCCTGACGACGTTTAATGCATAGAGAAAGGATGTATACTTTTTTATTCTTCATATATTTTCTGATAGAATTCACAGTGGACGAAAATTGGCGTTCGTTAAGCGCCAGAAATTTAAAGGGCGGGACCCTAAGCGGCATTAAAAACAACTTGCTATGAAAATAAAAAAAAGAACTTTAGGCGATTTGCTTCTCAAGCGGGTCGAGCTTTCAGAAAATAAAAACGCAATCGGGTGGATTGATGATGGCGATTTGCGCTTTATTGATTTTTCTCAGTATAAGAACACCATAGAGGCTTTGGCCTTGGGACTTAAAAAGCTGGGGCTCAAAAGAAAGGACAGAGTCGGCATTCTCGGCAAGACCAGCAAAGAATGGCATATGTGCGACATGGCAACTGTTTGCTCCGGCGCGGCCGTTGTGCCAGTCTATCATACTTACACGGCAGATGAAGTTTCCTATATTTTAAACCACAGTGAAGCAAGTTTTCTAATTGTGGAAGACGAAGAGCAGCTCAATAAAGTGATAGAGGCAAAAGAAAAAATTAATATAAAAAATATAGTGGTCCTTGAAAAAATCGCGAGCGAGCTGCAAGAAAAGGCCAGCGCCCTTTGGAATCTTAACACCTATGAGGAAGTCCTCACGTTAGGTCGAGAGGAAGCCCAGAGCAATCCAGACCTATTTGAAACCATCATCTCCAGAGACCCCTGAAAATGAAATCGCAAGCATAATCTACACTTCCGGCACCACAGGAGAGCCTAAAGGCGCGGTAGTCAAACATAGCGCGTTCGCCCAAATGCTTCTCAATGTTAAAAAGTTCACAAGAAACGGATTTTCAGAGGACGATAGAACGTTCACTTTTCTTCCCCTCTCCCATGTCTTTGGAAGAGCGGACTCTTTCATGCCGCTAATCTTTGGCTGGGAATGCGTCTACGCAAATTCCATCGACACTATTATAGACGACATGGCCCTCGCAAGACCTACTGTCATGTTGGCCGTTCCGAGAATCTTTGAAAAGATTTACGCCAAAGTCCAAGGCCAAATAAAAGAGGCGAATCCCGTAAAGCAGCAATTATTTGAATGGGCCGTCCAAAAGGCCAAAGACTACTTTTCTGAGATCGACAAAGACAAAGCCCCTTCCACCTCTACAATTCTGCAATACCAGCTGGCCTATAAACTTGTGTTCAAGAAGATCTATGATCTCTTTGGCGGGCGGATTCGCTATTTCATTTCAGGCGGAGCTCCTCTTTCCAAAGAAATCATAGAGTTTCTGCGCTATGCGGACCTTACCGTCTTGGAGGGATATGGGCTAACAGAAACAGTCGCGCCCTGCGCCCTCAATCCTCTCACTAAGCAGCTTGCCGGGACTGTGGGACAGCCCACGGGCGATGTGGAAATATCATTTGCTGAAGATGGAGAGATTTTAGTCAGGTCCGAGGCCTTGTTCTCTGAGTATCTCAAAAATAAAGAAGAGACCGATAAAGCGATCGACCCCGAAGGCTGGTTTCACACCGGAGATATTGGACACTTCACAGTCGACGGTTATCTTAAGATTACAGACAGGAAAAAAGACATCATCATCACCTCGGGCGGTAAAAATGTTGCCCCTCAAAAGATAGAAAATCTGCTCAAGCTTCAAGCCCCATATATCCCAATGCGCCGTTGTGGGTGACAATAGAAAGTACCTGACAGCGCTTGTGGGGATAGACAAAGACTTATTTTCACTGAATTAGAGGAGCTTGGACTTTCAAGCGATACTCCGCTCGAAGAGCTTGTAAAGCACCCAGAAGTTTCGAAATTGGTCCAGAAAGAAGTGGAGCTAGTGAATCAGGGACTTGCCAAGTTTGAAACCATTAAAAAGATTTATATTATGCCCATTGAGCTTACCACCGATAATTACCTAACTCCGTCCCTCAAGGTCAAAAAGAAAGGCCCTGATCAAGGACTTTGATCAGGAAATTAACGCGCTGTATCAGAATTAAGTTTTGACAATACAAACTAAAAAAAATATAAAGTTAGGTTCAAATAACCAATATTTAAGGGGTAAAGATGGCTCGGGTAACAATCGAAGATTGTCTTGAAAAAGTTGAAAATAGATACGAATTAGTTCACCTTACTGCAAAAAGAGTGAAGCAACTAAGAGAGGGAGCCGACCCACTAGTTAAGAGCAAGAACAAAGAAATCGTTACGGCCCTTAGAGAAATTGCTGCTGATAAAGTTAAGCACGCTCCCATTGAAGAGTACGATAGCGAAGAATTTTAATTTTAATTTTTTTCACATAAAAAAAAGGCCGCATAAGCGGCCTTTTTTATTTCCTTAAAGCGATTTTTAAAACTTCATCAAAATGTTTCACCGGATAAAACTTCATCCCTTTGCGATGGCGTTCCGGAACTTCCTTTAGGTCTTTTTCGTTTTGATCTGGCAAAATAATTTCTTTAATTCCCGCTCTCTTTGCGGCCAAGACCTTTTCTTTAATGCCTCCGACCGGCAGGACCTTGCCTGTAAGGCTTAACTCTCCAGTCATGGCGACTTGCCCTCGCACCTTTTTATTTTTTGCGAGACTATAGAGAGCCAAGGCCATGGTGATGCCGGCGCTCGGCCCGTCCTTAGGCGTCGCTCCCGCAGGAAAGTGAAGGTGGACTTCGTGATTGGCCAGAAAGTCTAAGGACTCTTCGGGATTATTTTCTTCTGGCTTTCATTTTGTTTTCGCCTTTGCAAGTTTTTTGCCCTTCATCGCCTTTTCAAGCTCCATTTGAAGAAGGCCTTTCACATAGCTATAAGCGAGGCTTGCTGACTCGCCCATGACTTCCCCTAGCTGCCCTGTGAGCTTAAAGCCTTTTCCTTTAAGCGGAAGCGTTTCCACGAAAAGAATCTCTCCACCGTAGGCCGTCCACGCAAGGCCAGTGACCACGCCTGGATTGAGCGGCCTTTGAGCCACTTCGCTTTGAAATCGTTTAGGACCCAACACTTCCTCTAGATCTTTAAGAGCGGGTGAAAATTTCTTTTTCTTCCCGCTTTTTGAGCTCACCTTTTCCAAGGCGGCGTGCCGGCAGAGCTTCGCGATGAATTGCTCCATTCTTCTCACGCCTGGCTCTCGCGCATAGTCCTGAATGAGCGCTTTCATTGACGCTTTTGTAAGCCCAAAGTCTTTAGTGGTCAGGCCATGCTTTTTTAGCTGCTTTGGAATGACCCACTTGGTGGCAATATGGATTTTTTCTTCCATCGTGTATCCGCTAAGCTCTATCAAGCTCCATTCGGTCCAGCAAGGCCTCTGGAATTTCTCCGATATAATTGGCGGTGGCGATAAACAGCACTTTTGAAAGGTCAAAAGGAACGTCTAGATAATTATCAATAAAGGTCTTGTTTTGCTCAGGGTCCAAAACCTCCAATAGCGCCGAGGAAGGATCCCCTTGATACGAGCGACCAAGCTTGTCAATTTCGTCCAGCATGATGACTGGATTATTCACCTCCACTCGCTTTAGGGCCTGGATCAACTTGCCTGGCATGGCGCCGACATAAGTTCTTCGGTGACCTTTAATTTCGGCCTCATCTCGCATGCCGCCCAAGCTAAAACGATAAAATTTTCGATTAAGCGCTTCGGCAACGCTGTGGCCAAGGGAAGTCTTGCCCACGCCTGGAGGGCCCGCGAGACACAGAATCGTGCCATCGTATTCTGGTTTCAGTTGTCTTACGGCCAAAAATTCGAGGATTCTGGTCTTCGCTTTTTCTAGACCATAATGATCTTTTTCGAGAAGTTTCTTCGCCTTGGCGATGTCCACCTTGTCCTCGGTATGCTTGCTCCAAGGAAGCTGAGTCATCCAGTTCAAGTAAGTTCTGGTCACGTTGTACTCAGGGGAACTGTCGGGAATAGACTCCAGCCTCTCGAGCTCCTCCAAGGCGGACTCTTTCGCCTCCTCAGGCATGCCGGCCTCTTCTATCAGCTCTTTGAATTTGTTCAAGTCCCGCGACTTCTCGTCCTCGTCCATCCCAGCTCTGAGCGAATGACTTTTAATTGCTCTCTCAGAAAATATTCGCGCTGATACTTATTGACTTTGTCGTTCACCTCATCAGTGATTTTCTTTTGAATATCGGCGACGTCTTTTTCACGCTTTAAATAAACAAGAAGCTTTGCGAACCTTTTTTTGACCACGAGAGTCTCCAAAAAGTCTTGCGCCTCTGGCACGTCCAGAGAGAGGGCGAAGGCGACCAAGTCGGCCAGCGATCCTGGCGAGGGCGAATTTAGCATGGCAAGCTTCATCTCCTCGTTAAAATAAGGATTGATCTCGCTTAGCTTTTTCACCTGATTGATCACGGAGCGGGTGTAGGCGTCCAGCTCCTCGTCGGCCTGATGAACGTCCTCAAAAATCTCGCTTTTCACGATTAGCAGAGGCGACTCTTCGATGAATTTGGTGATGCGGTAGCGCTTTAGTCCGTGCACCAAAAGTTTACTGACCCATCGGGAAGTTTAAGTTTCTTTACAACTTTGCAAAGCACGCCCACGCGGTAGATGTCTTTTGGGCTAAGATCTTTTAGATCTGGCTCATAGGCCTCCATTTCATATTCCTCAATCCCTTCCTCGTCCTCTTCAAAGTCCGCTTCGTCGTCCGACTCCATGGCCTGCATGACCTCTTGGATCTCCTTAAACTTCACAAGGTTTAAGGCGACATAGCCCGACTTTGCGACTTGTTGATCAAGTTCTGGCGTGAACTTGTCTTCGCTCAATATAATGGGAGCGATCATGCCGGGAAAGATGGGGCTGTTCACAATGGGAATGACCACCACTTCCTTTGGGCAACTCAGATAGCTGCTCCACCTGGGGGTTTAATTTTATTTTAGCGTCATTCTTTGATGACATTGGCTCTCCTCTTTATTTGTTTTAACACAATGATGTTTTATTTTTTGGCATCGATGACCAATCTGCCCGGATTTTCCAAGTAGAAAATATCAAAGCTTACACTTTCTTTAAATGTGATCTCAGCGGAAAGCGAGGATTCATCAATATTATAGAAATCGATGCTCTTTACATACTTCACATTGGAGACAGATTCTATGGATTTATCAAGGCCGGTATTAAAGAAATCTAGACCGGATTTTCTTGTTTTCTTTGTCAATATGCCCGTACACCTTTGCGGGCCTAGAGTTTTCAAAGTCAAAAACGATGCGCTCGATATTTTTGGTCCGATTTATAACTATTTCTAATGGACAAAAGCTTGTTCTTTAAGGAAGGGAGGTCTGAATGAAAAACGCCCTGATCAAAGAAAATTGATCTTTTTCTTGGGGAGATTTTCCAAATCCTTTCGGTCAGTAAGTTCTGTCCAATGGCGAGATCTATAATCCTTGCGCTCTTAATAGCGGAGAAACTTAATAGGCATATGGCCGAAATCGCCAGAACTCTAAAGCTTTTCATACCTTTCCTTGGCTAAACATGATTCTTGCACTCTATTCTATAAAAAAATCAGGACTTAGACAAAGAAATCCAAACTCTTTCTGCGGGGCGCAAAGAAGGCCAAGGCCAGTAAGGCGCCTAAGGCAAAACTCATTAAGCCTCCGCCGCCTCCATCGCCACCGCCAATGTCCCTTACCGTCGCGCAAGAAAATCCGGCCTGCTCGGGTCCGCCTGTCGAAGAGGACTTAGAAATCGGCTGATAGGCCTCAGAGGCCGCGACAGGATTGCCTTCTAAGCAAGACGCATTGTCTTCGTAGGGAAAATCGCTCCAGTTCTTCAAAGGCCTGCCATTTGACATCACCACCGAGCTGATAAGGTAGAAGGCCTTTTTATTAGCGAGAGTCTCCGGAGAAGCGAAGATTGCTGTTTTTTCAGAGCCGCTTAACTCAACGGGATAAATGTCCAGCTCAAAAACATTTTCATCTGTGTCCATGCTCAAAGGCAGAGAAATAGAGTAGTCCAATTCTGGCCTCCCGCTAAAGGGATCAGATCCAAATGAGTGAAAATGAAAAGACTCGTCCGCCCTTCTGGCGTACACGCCAAGCCCTATCGCCGATCCAAGCTTTGCCGTTGAAAAGCTGATTTCAACAGCCGTCGAGGGGCCGCTCACCTCCATGCCCGAGAGGTCAATTTGCAGTCTATCTCCTTTTCCAGAAAACCCCTGCGCAATCTCCTCCTGAGAGAAATGGCCAGTAAAAGTTTGATGGCCCTTGTAGGTTTCGAAGTAGTCCCACATGACATACCTTTCATCGAAATTTTTAGACTTTTGTTTCAGGTAATGTGGGTCAACTTCTGTCGAGCACCTGACAGTGACCGTTCCAACGTCAAGATCGGCAGAAGGTCTTAAAACCTGGGCCCTTCCGACAGAGCTGCCTCCACATTTGGAGAAAAAGCTTGGCTGAAAGGACTTGCCATTGCAAAACTCAGAGCGGAAAGAAGAATACCTCTCAGGCAGGTTCTCTTTGCTTCTGATAGGCGACACATAAAGAACATAGCTTTTGCTAGGATCAAGCCCCTTAATTTCAAAGCTTCCATTTGGCTCGGTATAAACCCCGGCCGTGACAGAGTTGCTCTTTAAATCAACCGCTTGGACATAGGCCGCAAAAATGGGGACATGCCCCTCCCCAGCGACTGTGCCCTTGATTGAACTCCCAGTGTTAACGCCATAAAGATCATTCACTCCGCTTCTATCGTCAGAGGCCACTTTGTGCTGATCTTTAAAGATAGAATAGACCATGCTGGCGCCTTGAGTTTCAGAGTGGTTCAGTCCCAATAGGTGGCCAAACTCATGAGATATCACGTCACCGATATAAGCGTAGGGACCGGATGAAAAAGAAGGACTCGACGTAAAGGTGGAAGATGAAAAGCCTGTGTCGTTGATCAATATGTCAGCGCCGTAGATGGTTCCCGTGGCGTTATTATAACTTACACTTGTGACGGCAAGCACCCCGGAGCCAAAATAGGCGGGACTAGTGGTGAAGCGCATAGTCGCCTTTGGTCCCAGCAGGCGGCAAGGCGTTGGTATAAATGGGCGAAAATTTCACAGGAGATGTCTGGTTCCAGCTTGCGAGAGACGCTTCAAGAGCGTCTTTTAGATCTCGGTCCCTTACGCCAGGAGTATTTTCATTTGCGGGATTAACATACAGAGACACATTAGCGCTCGCATTCCACCTGATTTTCTCCCCTCGATCGTTTTTTGTGTAAACGAAAGCGTGGGCCAGTTGTAGGGTGAGAAGGGCGAGGGCTGCTAGCTTCACTGTCTTTTTCGCCCCTTTAAGACCCTAACAGAGAAGCCCGCAAGTCCTAAAAGCAGCACCAACCAAAGAGGGCCGGGCCTCTCGGACGCCCTGAGTCCCATCAAACGACGCCGGTGATCGGGCCTGGCGCTTGGTTTTTTTTCATTTCGAGCGCCGAAGTCTTTGCCGCTCTTTCGTACTTTGTTTTAAATCTTCTTTTAAGCGGGGACTTTGATAGTTCAGAGGCAACCTTAAAAAATTTCTTCAAAGGCATTTGCCCCACATTAGGAATTCTAGGGAAACACATCATTGACCATAAATTCGCTATGTCCAAGCCTCTTCACCGAAAATTTTCCAAGAGCGAGATTGCTCACCCAATTTTTTTCATTCAAATTTCTTGTAAAAGACGACCACTTTTTCGCCGACCTAAATTTTGGGGCGCCATGGACCTGAACAGAGTCCGTCCCCTTCCCTTCCTCCGGGGCTGTATATTTCTATATGATTATTGGAGACTTCGCCCCCGCTCCAAGCGTCGGCCTTCAGAAAGACCTCTTGTTACCTTTCCCATTTCTGGGTGGTCTTCCACACTCTTTGAGATCACTTCGCCCTTCACAAAACCACTGGCCTCTTTTATCTGCTGTTTAATGGGGACGGGAGAAAAGACCGTTGAGAAGGCCGAAGATGAAATAAAAATGAATGAAACGAATCCTTTAAACATGCGTATCGTCCTCTAAAACTTTTACATTCTTTTCGGTCTTAAGGGACTAGAACTTGAACTATTTTGTACAGTTTAAAACTCTAGCTTATAGCTTGCAACTTGCTGAAAAAAGGTGTTTTGATCGATCAAGGCGATGGTGTTGTTTTGAGCTGTCAGTTTTTGCAAAAATCTAGAAACAGCATCGAGCTCTCTTTTGGAAAGTCCAAAGGACAGATTTTCAAACACCAATAAAGAATTATAAATCTCTTTTTGCAGCTTAGAAAGAAGGTAAAGCCTTTGCTTTTCACCGCCTGAAAGAGAGTTCACTTGTCGATTTAGGGAGAGATAATCAAGCTTGAGAATCTTCAGGTAGTCCGCAATTCTTCTGTATTTCGGGGTCAGATCGATATGCTTAATCAGCTCCCCTATCGGCATCTCATAGGCCTCGGCAACTGTCATTTTGCCGTCGCTTAAGTGGGCGTATAGCGGCCTTAATTTTAGGCCTTTGCAGTCTTCGCACTCCAATACGATGTCTTCTAAAAACTGCATCTCCACAATTTTCACCCCCTTGCCCTCGCAGCTAGGACATTGTCCCAGGGCCGAGTTTGGAGACAAATGACCCTCTTTTAGGCCCATGGACTTCGCCTGCTTGGTCTTCAAGAAATGCTTTCGTGTGACGGAAAACATGTCAGTCATGGAGCCCACGGTGGAGCGGGAGGTATAGCGGTTTAAATTAGCGTCGACGGCGATAACGTTCTCAATGGAGGCTCGCGCCCTTTATACTGGCTACTTTGGCCTTGGGAAGATCGAGCCTCTCCCCCGCTCTTTTCATAGTATAGGCAGCCCGCAAGAGCGTGCATAATGCGGGCCGTTTTTCCCGAACCGGAAGGCCCGTGACCCAAGTGACCTCATTTAAAGGAAGCTTAAAGTCGGAGAACACTCTTTACCGTAAACTTCTGGCCGAATAACTTCTATAAATTTCCTCTTAGCCACCTCAAGGGGGCTCGAGGTCGGACTTGAATAAGCGCTTTTTCTGATAGTCAGAGTATTTGCCATTGAAAACAATTTCTCCCCCCTGCTTTCCGGCCTCGGGCCCACCACGACAAATCGGTCGCTTTTCTTATGGAAAAATTCTGAGTGGTCAATCACAAAAATTGTGTTCCCTTGATCTATTAGATTTTTAAAACCGCTGAAAAGCTTTCCCTTTTCTTGGTCGTTAAGACCTAAGCTAGGCTCGTCAAATATAAAAAGGGAGCCTGTGCCCTCATAGGAGAGATGCTTTAAAAGCAGAAGCCTTTGATATTCGCCAGCAGAGACTGACTTTACTTTTCTTGTGAGGCTAAGATGCCCGAGTCCGACGCCCGTGGCGGTCTCTAGCACAAGCAGGGTTTTCTTTACCGCATTTTTGAAGTCTCTTGGGAGCGCCCGCAAATCAAAAGAATTAAAGTAATTATTGGCCTCGCCTATATTCATCTGCCACAAGTCAAAATAGCTGGTCTGGTCGCCCAAGGTAAAAATGCTCCACCGCAGGAGAGATACGCGTTCCGTGGCAGGCCGTGCAGGGCACTTCTTTTTGTTTTCCTCTTATAAAGATGCGAACACTCGCTTTATAGCGCTTCGACTCTAGGTAGTCGAAAAGGGCATGAAAGCCGAGATAGTCCCCTCGTCCCTCATAAAGAACTTTCCAAAACTTTTTAGGAAGTTTCTTTATGGGGGCGTCAGTTTTAATGCCTAGCCCTTTTAGCTCCCAATAGAGGGCGTCATACTCAGAGCTAAACCGCTTGTACTCCAGAAGCTTCACGCCCCCCTCTTCAACGCTTAGTTCTTCGTCCACAAGCTTGTCTCTGTCGTACTCCAAAGTGGCTCCAAACCCGTTGCAAACTTCGCATGCCCCGAGAGCGTTAAATGCGGTAAACCTTGCGGGACTTTTAGGGTCTAGTCCCTCTCTGAAACACACTGGACACACTCTGTGCCCCGCCACTTGGACCTTGGATATTTCGCTATCTTGGTCCACCAAATATATTTGAACGCCCTTCTCCAGGTAGGGCTCCACTTTTGCGTCAACTGCGCCTACCTTCTGCTTTTTAAACCTGATAATTTCCCAATAGGGGTCGCTTTCCTCAAAAGGGCCAATTTCATCTTTATAGGACCTAGAAGGGAAAGGGCTTTCAGAATAATGGGTGAGAAAGTCCGAGCGAGAGATCATTAGGTGGAACCTAGAACTGTCCTCGTAGTCTTCTATCTTTTTCTCTATGGACTGGCTAAAAGGAACGAAAACAAGCTCTTCACCATGCTCTGGACATTTTTCGATCGCGTGATGAAAGTACAGGCTTTGAAAGATTTCGCTTAAGCGCATGGTGTCTGCCACCACGCTCCTTGTTCCAATAACAGGGTTTATTTGAGGCAAACCAAAGACCGGCAGAACAGGAAAGATTTCGTCCACGTCCACAGGGGCCGGTCTGTCCGAGAAAAATTTTAAATAAGTGGGAAAAGAATTTAAAAATCGCCTTTTGCTTTCGTTATAAACGGTGTGAAAGGCAAGAGACGTCTTGCCTGAGCCTGAAGGTCCAGAAAAACAGGTTATTTTATTAATAGGGAGGTCAATGTCCACGTCTTTGAGATTATTGACTCTTGCGCCGCGGATTTTAATCATTTTTTCCATTCAAGAGAATATAACAAAAAAAAGGCCCACCAAAAAGGCGGGCCTTTGAAACAAATCGTATAATATAGCGATTATCTTTTTGAGAACTGGAAAGATCTTCTTGCGCCAGCAAGACCGTATTTCTTTCTCTCCACTTTTCTAGCGTCTCTTGTGAGGAATCCAGCTTTTTTCAAAGTGCCTCTGTCAGACGCGTTAAGCGAGCTCAGAATTCTAGAGATACCAAGGCGGATCGCACCAGCTTGGCCTGTCATTCCGCCGCCTCTTACGTTGATATTAACGTCGTACTTTTCGCCAACTTCCAAAAGGTTAAACGGCTGCTCGATTACGTATCTTGAAGTCGCTTTTGGAAAATAATCTTCCAGTCGGCCTCTTGTTAACGGTAATTTTGCCGCTTCCTTCAGCGAGGTAAACTCTTGCGATTGAAGATTTTCTTCTCCCTACCGCTTGTCCTAAATAAGTTTTTCCCTTAGCCATAATTTATTCCTTATTAACCTTTAATTTCGTATTTTTCAGGTTTCTGAGCATCATGCGCATGCTCGTTTCCAGCGAAAACTTTAAGCTTAGTCAGCTGCTTTCTTCCCAAAGAGGTCTTTGGAAGCATGCCTTTGACGGCCTCGAAAACAACTCTCTCAGGAGTGTTGTCCATCATCTCTCTAGCTGTCTTGCTCTTAAGGCCACCGATGTGGTTAGTGTGCCAGTAGTAGTTTTTCGCGTTAAGTTTATTGCCGGTAAAGCGAAGTTTTTCTGCGTTAGTGATGACAACAAAGTCCCCGCACTCTTGGTTAGGAGTAAAAGTCGGCTTGTGCTTTCCTCTAAGAAGAGTCGCAACTTCAGAAGCTAAACGTCCAACAATTACGTCAGTGGCGTCAATGACATACCACTTTTTGTCTTCAGCGCTTTCAGAATTTTTTCCGCCTTTACCCAATACAAATGATTTTTGAGTATACATAGCCATGTTCCTTTAAAACGTTATTTTAAAATTTCAGCCCTTATAACGGCCTGCGCCCAAAGATGTCAATAAATCTCACCTAATTAATGAGCAGATAGATGAATTTAAAGTCAACTTAACTCGCAGTGCGCTTTCCAATGGTCTCCTCTGAACGGGGATTAGAAGAAGCCAATTGACACATGCAGCCTTCCAGGGCTATCAACCATACCATCGTCGTATGTCTTTCTCAAGAGTTTTATGCCGTAATCAAAGTCTAAAGAACCGACTGGAGTCAGGTACTTAAAGCTAATGCCGACCGAAGACCTAAGCTCATTGGGCTCAAACTTGTTCACAAAGACGCGCCCCGCATCATAAAATACGCCCAACATTGTCGTATCGCTTAAAAAGACCCTGGGCTCAATTTTAATAACGGCCATATAGGCCTTTTCGTCCACTTTTTCTTGGCTTATGTCTAGGCCGTCTTCGGGAAGACGGTTAATTTCGTTGTCTTCGAAACCTCTGACGATGTCCACGCCGTTAAGCCTAAAGACCTTAATATTAGGAATATAGCCATTTTCGGGGTTGGCCAAGTTTTCTTCCACCCCAGCGGCCAAAGACATGGCCACAGTGCCTCCACTGAAAGGCACGTAAAACCTGCTTCTGGAGACAAATTTATAATAGTCAATCGTCAGGTCGCTAGTTTGTTGGGACAAAAGGGCCGGATTTGCGACCTCCACCGACATATTGAACCAAGCTCCTGATGTGGGATTTATCCTGTTGTTTCGAAAGTCCATGGTGACGCCGGGAGTGAGGGAGCCAATCTGGAAGGTGCCTTCATCGAGCTCACTTGTGGCGTCAAATTGCCTAATCGTCTCAAACTGTGGCCTAAGCGAGGCCGACAGCCAGGAAGTAAAAACTTTATTGAAAGTGAAATTGATCCTCTGAATATCGGCGTCAAAAGAAAAAAATCGCTTGCGAGAGGTGGAAATAGAAGAGCTAAAGTCCACGCCGGAATCAAAAATATGGTTTTCAGCATAGGTGGTGGCCAGGTCATACTCCACTAAGGAGTTCGACTCTTGCCTTCTTCTTTCGTCCAAACTGTTTAAATTGAACCTTTGGTTGACCTGCCCCTTGAACGAAATTCTCTTATTCATCCCGTCCAGATTATTATAAGTTATATTGGTCGAGACCTTAAGGCCTATGTCAGTCCTAATACCAGGGGCAAGCTCCACCAGGCCAAAGTCTTTTTCCCTCACGCTCACCAAAATGTCCGCTTTTCCGGAGTTATTAGGCACCGGCTCAATCAAAACGCTGGAAAAAATGCCCAGGCCTAAAAGCCGCGTCTGTGACTGCTGTATTTTTTTGCGAGTGACAAGCTCCCCGCTTTCGATGACAAGCTCTCGACGAATAAGCTTCGCTCTCGTTTTCCTATTGCCTATGATGATGATCTGGTCCGCTTCTATTTGCTGGCCTAACTCGATCTCAATGGTAATTTCCACGCTAGAATTGTCATTTTTGTAATTAACTATGTTCTTTCCATTCTTATTTTTAATTTTTGAGTAATAATAGCCCTGCTGCCTTAACCTAGACTCAATCAGCTCCAAGTCGGACTTAAAAGTCACCGGGTTGAAATGCTTCCCGGACCTATTGTCTAAAATTTCTTTTAGGTCGGCCTCTGTCTGCGCGTTCACGCCTTTGATGACGACGTCTTTGACGATCGCCCTAACGCCTTCCCTAATTCTGTAATTGAAAAACACTTTGTCTTCCACGAAATAAATTCTGGGCTCATCGACAAAAACATTCACATAGCCATTGATGATGTACTCTTCTCGAATCCGCTCGGTGAAATTAAGAGCATAGTCCCGTTGGAAATATCCGCTTTTTATCACGGACGGCCCTTCAGCATAAAAGATGGCCCTTAAAAGATCAGAATTAATTGAACTGTTTCCAGTAAAGCGCACCTTTTCTAGCTTTGGTCTTTCGTTTTCTGTCACGACCACATTGTATCGATTGACCTCTTCTCCATTGAAGTCCTTATAGTTGGTCATTGTGGTTTTGATTTCGGCCCTGACAAAGCCCATGTTTTCATAGAGAGACTTCACCCTCTGATTCACCGTATCGACTGGCAATCTTCTTTTGTAGCCTAAGACTGAATTTTTTAAGGCCGTCTTTATCTTGTCTGTTCTGATCGCTTTGTTTCCTTCAATATAGAAAACATGCAGGTCATTCGACTTGACCGAAATGTCCAACTTCACTTCTCTATCAGCGTCCGAACTGACATTCATGTCCACTTCGGCCAGATAATAACCAAAATCAATAAATAGCTGCCTCAGGGATTCCAACTCGTTTTTGACCGCTTGAAGATGAAAATTCTTTCCTTTAAACCGGCTCAAGGCCTTTACCGTCATAGGCCTTAAAACATCAGAGTCCGAAATAACTCTGATTTCGTCCACTACTATAGGCGCGCCAAGATACAGTCGCAATTTAAGCTCCTCTCCTCCGGAGACCTTGGTGGACTCAAACCTGACATCTGCATCGGGATAGCCCTGGCCTTGAAGAACGTCGCGAAGAAGCGATCGAGTCTTTTCAAGCGCCTTCTTGTCCACATAATGCCCTTCTCTTATGGGAAGAACAGTCGGCAAATCAAGCCCAGGGTCCTCCTTGGCGACGATGCTGTAGTCCACTAGCACTTCTTTCACGCCCATCTTTATATTGAGCACATAAAGGGCCCTAGTCTTGACAAGCTCATATTCAAACGAGGAGATGCCCTCGTTTAGCACGTAAAGTTTTATTGTCTGAGAAAGATGATCTTCGTCCACGTATGATCTTTTAAGAAAATCCAGGCTGCCTGAAAGGGCGCCGCAATCGGAACTGCCAGAACAGGCCACATTCACCCTTTCAACATTGATGGCCGCATGCAGTGAGCAAGAAAGAAATATAAGAAGAAAGGCCTTGATCATTTGAAGGACCACCTAATCTTAACATCTGCTCCTAATGACGAGTCATTGATAGTTTCCTCTCCCTCGTCATTAGTTCTTGTCTGATATACGCCCTCGACCGAAAGCTTATTATTTATATTATAGTTCAAATTCATTGATTGTCGTTGGCCAATGCTGCCTCCCACAGTGCTAGAGACTGAGAGGTTGACGGCATCATTAAGTTGCTTCTTGACCTCGATTGTTGTCGCAGAACTCAC
This sequence comes from uncultured Bacteriovoracaceae bacterium, assembly GCA_963747475.1. Classification (GTDB taxonomy): domain Bacteria; phylum Bdellovibrionota; class Bacteriovoracia; order Bacteriovoracales; family Bacteriovoracaceae; genus UBA845. The sequence goes on along the minus strand of CAVVFE010000012.1, from coordinate 253,434 downwards.
TCTTCCCAAAGGGCTGTCTGAGTTTACTCTAGAAAGATAGCTTTGATTGCTTTTTTGAATCTGGGTGCCAAGGTTAACTTGCAGGCCAAACTCATTTTTCAGTGTCTCATTAATCTTAAAGCTGTCAAAAATGATAGAGCCAACGCCAGCTCTTGTCATTGACTCTTTCTCCTGCTCAGACAGATTGGAGGAAAGGTCTTCTGTATAGCCGAATGCGATCAAGGAAAGAACGTCTTCTTGGGTCAGGGCCGGCTCAGATGAGAGTTCGAGATTGAAGTCGTCAACGGGACCATACACCTTGATATTCACTCTGTAGTCGTTAATTACGGAGTAAGCGGATATATCGAGCTCCGGGTTGGACACTTTGTTCCTTTCGTAAAAAAAGATATTGGCCTTGGTGAGAATGTATTCATTGCTTTTAAAGTAAATTTTGTTCTGCCTCGGGGCCAAGTTGAATTTGCCCACAAGCCTAAAGTCTTGTTCGCCTCCGATAACTTGGGCGTTGCCTAGAAGCCCCACGTCCGCAAGGCTATTGCTAAGAATAATAGGCTCGACCGTCTCAATATCAATATTCATGTTAACAAAATTATTTGCGACCGAATTCAATTGCTCTGGCAGATAGTCATACTCCTTTTTAAATGTGGCCTCTTTTCCTTGTTGAAATTCAGTAATTTCATTCATTAGCAGCAGCTTTTGTATTTTGACCTCTCCATTTAAAGAGTAAGGAAGCTTATTTCCAGACAGAGTGACTTCCCCTCCAACAACCAGATTAGATTTTTTCAATATCGGAAAGCCGGCCTCTTCAAATTTTGCCGTCAGATCAATGGTGGGCACAAGCCCGCTAAATCCTACGGAGCCTTTCGCCATCACCTTTCCGGAAGACAGCTTTGCCACCAACCTTTCAAGCAGGATCTTTCTGTTGCGATACTCCAATTTAAAATCGCCTTGAGTTATCGTCGAGGGCAGCTTGTCGGAGCTTAGCGACAAATTGTCACCGAGAATTGTCGCCTCATAGTCCTCTTTGAGCAGGTTTTTATAGAATTTGGCCCTAGCTCTTAAGGTCCCATTGGACTGAGAGACAATATTATTAAAAACTTCGAGGACACTTCCATCAATCTTGAATTTATTATCGATATCGTAGATGTCTCTAAAGTCGCCCTCGCCATTGCTAATAAGGTAGATTCTTCGACCTTTTAAGGAAATGTTCCACTTTTTTATCGCGCCGGAGTCCACTAAAATCTGAGGCCCTTCCTTGTTCGAATAGTCCAGGTACAGGTCGTCCTTTTTAAGCTTCAACCGAAGAAGGTTTACCACAAGGTCAGCGTCCTCGTAATCAAGCCCCTTAAATTTGGCGCGGGCCTTGAGGCCAACTTCTCCTTCCAATTCAAGGGCCCCCCTGTCCACGAATTTTAAGAGTCCCAAGGGCCCCTTTATATCTTTGGAGTTAATAGCAAGGTCCACATGACTTTCTTCCTTTGATGAGAGCTTTAGCCGCCCCTCCATTTTGGCCGTGTCGCCCAAAAGGTTAGTCTCAAATATGGCCTCATCACTGTTTAGCGCCAAAGAGAGGCCTGAGTCCGGATAAGACTCGCCCGCAAGCTTAGTTCCCTCAAGTTTGAAGTCCATGAGAAGATTCTGGGAGGTCTTTGACTTGCTTCCGACCACCTTTCCAGAAAGGACGCCATCAAAAGCAAATGGAGAATGGGCGTAATGGCTCACTTCTGAAAGCTGGACGTTTTGCATAGTGAACCGATAGTCCATTTCGCTCTTGCCAAGCTCAAGGGCAAATTCTCCCTTTAAATTGCCGCCCCCTTTTGAAGCGACTATGTCCTTAAAGGTCAAAAGTTTGTCTTCTAGCAAAAGGTCGAAGGTAATTTTGTCCAGTCCTTCGTTAAAGACATAGTTTCCAGTTCCATTGAAATTTCCCTTAAGCCTTAAATCGTCCAGTGTCGCCTTGCCATCTATATTAAAGCTAAAGTCCCAATTTCCGTACAGGTCTTTTGACACGCTTTCAAAGTCGCCGATCAACGGGGAGAGAATTTCTTGAACGTCCGAAAACCTCTTTGCCTCAAGCTTTCCGCTGGCGCCAATGTCCAAAGACCCGTAGTTAATAGAGGCCGAAGCAAAGGCCAGCGCTTTGCCCTGTTCTCCTTTTGCCTGCTCTATGATGATTTCCTTATTGGCGAAGTCAAAAAGAAGATCGGCAGTAAGACTTTCAAGCTTGTAATTTTCAAAACTAAAGTTATGTATATTCGTCGCTCCAACTTTGAGAAAGACTCCGTTATTTTTTCGAAAAGTCGACAAACTGATTTCGCCCACACCTTGAATGTCAAAGCCGGCCCAAGGTCCTAGCTCCTGAAGATCAACAACTCCCTTATTCACGACAAAGCTTAACTCCTCTTGCGAGACTCTCCCGACCACCTCAAACTTCGTTTCTCTTATTTTTGCCTTTGAGGTCATGAGAAAGACGCCTTTGGAGATATTAAATTCAGGCTTGATCAATTGAATGGAGTCAGCTTGAAGAATAGGCGCGTTTTTATTCACTTGAACTGAAAGTCCCCTGACTTCCAGCTCCTGGTCGGCAAAAATCCTGACGGACTCATCTCCGACCCCGACTTTAAAATCGCCATACACAGCTCCTTTTAAAGGGTCAAGGGCGGGAAGAAAACTTAAGGCATTGCTCAGACGTATTCCCGCAGCTGAAAGCTCAATCGGCTCTTTACCAAAGGTCTTCTCCTTGATTAAAAAGGCCAGATGGGGCCGTTTCAACAGAAGTTTGCCATCGCCGTTTTTGAGCATCGCGCTTTCTAAGATCACGGCGTTTTCGTCGAAGGACGTGCTGCCGCTTAATTTGTCTCCGGAAGCGTATTTGGTTTGGAAGTCGTCTAGATCAAAGCTAAGCTTTCCTTTGAAGTTTTTTAAATTTCCGGTGAATGAAAACTTGCTTGATAAAACGCCTTTTTCCGTTCCAGCAAAGGCCTCTGAGCGCAAGAACTTGTCGGCCTGAGACACCTCCCCAGCGAACTGTCCTTCGAGCTTTGCCTGCCAGTCTCCGAGAGGCCTGTTTATATAGCCTTTAATCTCCAAAGAAGACAGCTCATCATAAACCTCTAAACGATCTATGCGCGCCCTTTCATCAAAGACTTCAGCTCTGAGATGAACTCGGTCAACGCTAAAGGCCAGGTCGGTGTAAGGCGCAAGATCTATGTTTCTCAAGTCCCCATGCAGAACAAGGCTTTTATTTTTTGCGAGAACGGAAAAGAGGTCGATGAATTGCTTTTTTCCGCCATAATTGATTAAAACATTTCTTAGAAGGCCTTTTTCGACGATAAAGGGCATCGTTTCCCTTAGCTCGTCCAATGACTTAGACAACTCGAATTTAGGGCCGTCTTTTTTATTTTCTGAGTCGCTCTTTTTTTGAAATTCCTCAAAGAAAATACTTGCGTCTGATATCATAAACTCTTTCACTGTCAGCTTTGTCCGAAATGAGTCTAGGAGGTTAAAATAGACGCCGAATTTTGATGCCTTTACCTCCCCCTTAACATCTTCACGATCAATAAGAATGTGAGCATTATTTAGATTTGCTCCGGGCGGAAAAAGTTGAAATTCTAGCCTATCGAAGGAGACAGAAACGCCTAGCTCTTTTTGAGTGAAGCGATTTAAGTTTTTGGAAAGGTTTGAGCCAAAAAAGTCCGTTTGCAAAAACTCCCATATCGCGCCCATCGCCACAATCAAAACGCAAATAAATAGCAACAGGATTTTATTAAGCTGTCTCACTTCTTAACAACTCCTTTGCGTTTCTAAATTGGGGGTCTATCTTTACGACCTGACTTAATAAGGTCTTGGCCTCTTTTAGTTTGTTGATCTTAAGCGCCGCTCGCGCGCCTAGATACCAAAAAGGGACACGTGTCCTCAGGGCCAGCTCCTCAGAATAGCTTGTTGAGTAGTCCAAAAGCTTTAAATATTCGCGGGACTCATACAGCGCTTGGCATTTAAGGTAGGCCAATCGGCGCTCTTCGCCCGATCTGTCCACGAGGGCCACACAGGCCCTATAAAATCCGATTCCAAAAAGTGAGTGGGCGAGAGATTCTATCTTCTCCGCGTCCACTAAGTCAGGGTCCTTTGCCCTGATTCGAGTTAGGAACTCCCGCTCTTCATGGGAGATCTTAGGGGGACGTTCTTCTTTTGAGCTTTTGTTCAAAGTGTCCGGCCCTTGGTCTTCAAACGGCGCTTCTAAATCTCCTTTAGAGAAATTATCAAAAGCGTCCAAAAGGTCATCTGAAGCGCTTTTCCTAGAGGTCGCCTTCATCGGCCGCTTAAAACTCTTCATTGGTTTTTTATCAAGGCACCTCTCTAGAGCCTTCTTTTGAGGAAGTTCTTCCAGCGAAAGCAATCGCTCAAGAGCGGAGCTTTCGTCTTTAAATAGAATAGCGAACTCCATCAAGAATAGAGGCAAAGAGGAAAACTTTCTGCTATACGATGGATCCACAATTATCCTTTCAAGCTGGACCTTTAGCCGGGCCTTCTCAAGCCCAAGGTCGCTTGAGACGACAGAGTTCAGCAATATGTGAAGGGACTTTATGACTTGCTCTCTACTTCTTTTTTTGGTCTTCACCTTTGGCCAGTTTCTCATGACGAGATTAAGCGCCTCTATTGCGAGCTCGCCCGCCTCGTTATGGCGGCCAGTTTCTAAAAGAGAAGTCAATTGTCCAAAGAGGTTTACCAATAGATAGGGATCTTTCGCCTTTATGAGTTGGTATAAGTCATCAGAGAAAGCGTAATATTTATTTTGAACTAATCCAGACCATGACTCGCTGGAGAGGGCGAAAAAAGCTCTATCTTCCCGGCGCTCCAAAGCGCTTCCAAAACTGAAAGATGATTTCTATAAGTCAGAGGCCCTCAAATACGTGGAATGAAACTTTGCGATTTCCTCTAAATTTCCTCTCGCAAAAAGTTCAGAAATATAATTCGTTGTACCTCGATCTAAAGTCAGGCCTTCCCAGTCGCTTGGAAATTAAAGACAAGTATTTTAAGGACTCAAGAGGATGAGAACTTCTTAATTCACTAAAGGCTTTTTCAGCTTTTAAAAAAGCTTGAGAATTATAGAGCTCTAAAGCATGCTGCAAGGTTCCGACTCCAAAATATTAATAGGTTAACCTATTATTATTTTAGCATTTTTTGGCCAAAAATCCGGTGTCGTACGTATTTGCCCTAAAGTCTAAATCGTCCAGAATGGAGCTATGAAGCGAGATATTGGTCTTAATTCCGCCTACGACCGTCTCAGAAAGAGCTCTTTTTGCTCGGGTAATACATTCCTCTCGGTCCGCTCCTGAAACAATAATTTTTGAGATCATAGAATCGTAATAAGGAGGCACTTTATAACCAGTGTAGATGTAGTCGTCTACTCGAATTCCCAACCCGCCAGGTCGGTGATAGTGAGTGATCAGTCCAGGAGAAGGCATGGAAGTCTTAGGATCTTCCGCATTGATTCGAAACTCCATTACATGACCGAAAAACTCAATATTTTCTGGGAGTAAAACGCATTTTATTGCCTGAAGCGTGGAGGATCTGCTCTTTAATCAGGTCCACATTGCAACGCTGTTCCGTCACAGGATGCTCGACTTGAATGCGAGTATTCATCTCCATGAAGTAAAAATTTTCTGATCTAAATCATAAAGAAATTCAACGGTGCCCGCGGAGTCATAGTTAACGTGCCGAGCAAGCCGGACAGCAGCTTCGCAAATTTCTTCTCTTTTCTTTTCTGTAAGAACCGGAGAGGGGCTTTCTTCAATGATTTTCTGAAAACGCCGCTGAATGGTGCAATCTCTCTCGCCCAAATGAACTATATTTCCATGCTTGTCGGCGAGCACTTGCACTTCTATATGCCTAGGTCTTTCGACATATTTTTCAATAAACAGAGTGTCGTCTCCAAAGCCGGCCTTGGCCTCTTGCTTTAGGACCTGAATGGCAGGAATGATCTCGTCGAGGGCATTCACTTTTCTCATTCCTCGCCCTCCGCCCCCCGGCAGAGGCCTTAATAATCACTGGCAGAGTCATCTTTTCGACCTGGGACAAAATTTCTTCGTCCCCTAGCTTGTTTACATAGATTGGCTCAAGTGTTGGAACATTGGCCTCTTTGGCGATGAGCTTCGACTCGATCTTGTCTCCCATGCTTCTGATGCATTCGGTATTGGGGCCAATAAAATCGACCTTCCACTCCGCGCACATTTTTGCGAACTCTTCATTTTCAGCGAGAAAACCGTAACCGGGATGGATCGCATCAGCGCCTGTTATTTCAGCGGCGGACAAAATGGAGGGAATATTCAAATAGCTAAGAGCGGACTTTGCAGGACCAATGCAAACGGACTCATCAGCAAGCTTGACATGCAATGAGTCCTCATCGGCCTCCGAGTGAACGGCGACCGTTTGTATCCCGAGCTCACGGCAGCTTCTTAAAACTCTTATAGCGATCTCGCCTCGATTGGCGATAAGGACTTTGGAAAACTTTTTCACGATAGGCTCTTACTTTAAAAAGTGTTTGCCCATACTCGACAAGGCTTTCATTTTCGACGCAAACTTCGACGATCTCTCCGCTGATGTCTGACTCAATTTCATTCATGATTTTCATCGCCTCAAGAATGCAAAGAGTTTGTCCTTTTGACACCTTGTCGCCTATCTTCACATAGGCAGGCTTGTCCGGCGAAGAAGCGGCGTAAAAAGTGCCCACAAAAGGGCTTGCAATTTCATGGAGCCCCTCATCGCTGGAGGCTTGAGTTGAAGGAGTCTCATTGGAGAGCGCGAGAGTCGGACAAGATTGCAGGGCTGGTAACTTGGCGCCGGTCCGCCAAAAGCCACGCTAAGCTTTTGATCCTTTGACTCGTACTTAAGCTCACTTACGCCCTCATCTTTTGCCAATTGAATAAATTCTTTTAATATTTTTAAATCCATAATGACCTATTACTTTGCCCTTTCCACATAATCGCCAGTGCGCGTGTCAATTTTCAAGACCTCTCCCTCTTCAATAAAGAGTGGCACGCTTACCTGCAGGCCAGTTTCCATTATCGCCTTCTTTGTTCCCCCTTGGGCCGTGTCGCCCTTAAGCCCAGGATCAGTCTCTGTGACTTTAAGCTCCACAAAGTTTGGAAGATCGATTGAAATAGGTCTCGCATTAAAATAAAGGATCGCCACCTTTATTCCGTCTTGAAGATAAAGCTTAGCGTCGCCCACCTGATCATGCGTAAGATGAACGGACTCGAAAGTTTTGGTGTCCATAAAATTGTATCCGTCCATGTCTGAATAGGTGTACTCCATTTCTCTATCGTCCATATCGGGAACATCAACGGTGTCCACGCCGGACTTGAATGTTCTCTCGATGACCTGGCCAGTCTCCAAATTTTTAATTTTTGCCTTAACGAAGGCGGAGCCTTTGCCAGGATTCGTATGGGCGAAACTGGTCACAATATACGGCTTGCCGTCGATCTCAATTTTGAGGCCATTTCTAAAATCGGTCGTTTGGTATTTCATTTTTGATCCTTAGTATCGTCTAGGTAATGGCTTAAGATGGCCATTGCGTATGCTCGTTTTCCAAGTCCGCACATTATCGTAGAAGCCGCTTTAGCCGTCAACAGGGTTTGTCGGAACTCCTCCCTGGCGTGAACATTTGTTAAGTGGGTCTCAATAACTGGTTTTCTGACGCTTTTCAACGCGTCATAAATCGCGACAGAAGTGTGGGAATAGCCCGCAGGATTTAAAATCAGAGCATCAAAGTTCCCGTTTTGAAACTCTTGAATTTTCTCGACCAACTCTCCCTCATGATTGCTTTGGAACCACTCAATTTCAAGGTCATGCTCGGAAAGAAAGCCTTCAGTATATTTTCTATTTTTTCTAGAGTGAGATCCCCATAGATATCTGGCTCTCGTTTGCCTAGTTGATTGAGGTTTGGGCCCATTGAGAACGAGGTAGCGTTTCATTGGGCCTCCAGGCGCCTCTTTCCTTCGCGCTTAATCTTCTGCAAAAAAACATTCAGCTTATTCTCAAGCATTTTGAGCGAGCGGTCTCTTCCATCTCTCGTCTTTTCTTCCACGATATGCGCTAGATCTGGCGCGTCCTCTTGCGCTTCCTCCGGCTCATTTCGCAAGGAAGTCGAGCCTTTTATCTGGGCGAGCTTTTCTGCTGTCGGCCTGTCGTCAGGGTGCAGCTCCAGAATGCTTTCGAGAAGCTTTGCCGCCTTGTCCATATGACCCTGCCTAATATAGAGATCAACAAGCGTATGGGTAATGATGGGCTCTTGCGCCGCTTCTTCCCCTTCTATCTTAGCAGCGCTTTCGTCATCGTACTCTTCATAGTAGTAATCGTCATCGAGAGAATGCTCTTCTATCTTTAAGTCATTTTTTTTGATCGCGTCCCGAAAGCTTGAGAGCGGGTTTGAAGAGTTCTGTTTTTTGGGCGCAGGACGCTCCATATTCCAGGAATCAAGTTCATCATCTTCTGAAGCTTTGGCCCTTGTTAAAGTCCACCTGGACCCATTCGTCCTCAGATTCGCTAAAGCTAGTTTCTGTCGAGGTCTCCACCTGGAGAGGGTCCATCACTTACAAGCAAGTCGTCTTCAAGCAATTTAACTTGCTCTGAAACGTATTCGTCTTTCGGATTGATGAGCAGAAGATATTTAAAGGTCTGCAGGGCCTCCTCAAGATATCCAAGATTGACGCATATTTTTGCGAAAAGCTTTTGAAGACTTATGTTTTCTAGGTTGTCTGAGACAAATGGCCTGATAGTGTTATAGGCAAGCTCAAAATTTTGAAGATCGTAATGGCAATGAGCGAGGACCGTATACCCCATCACATAAGTGGGATGCCTTTTTATTCCTTCTTTCAGCACCGTGAGGGCCTCTTCCACCATGCCAAGCTTTCTATAGCTTTCGGCCAAAGGCGCGAACACCCGGGAGCGAGGATTTTTCTCGTAGAGCCTTGAGTACTTGGACAAAAGTGAGGAAGTTTTTCTCGCTCTGGCCATAAACCTAAATGCCTACGACTTCTTCAGTCTCTCTATTTACAAGACCTGCTTCCTCTTGGTTCACGATCCTTGGAGTGAGAAAGACAATCAACTCGCTTCTGCTTCTGTTTGGATTATAGGCGGTCCTAAAAAGCCACCCAATCAAAGGCAGGTCTTTTAAAAAAGGAATGCCGGACTGAGATTCTCTGGTGATTGTTTGATAGAGCCCGCCGATTACGACAGTCGCGCCATTGTCCACCAAGACGTTTGTTTGGATGGCCTTGTTTGATGTTGGCGGAAGCTGTCCAGTTTCTGCGCTCCCGAAGCCGCCCTTGGTGATATTCACCGCCATCGAGATTGATCCATCATTAGTGACCTTTGGCGTGACAGTAAGGTTAATGCTGACCGGAATTTCTTGAATTTGGGTCGTTACTTGCCCGCCAGTAGTGGGCGTCTGCGTGGTGAACCTTTGGGTGTCCGTGCTTGTTATAGTGGCCGCTTGATTATTTTGAGTAATAATCTTTGGAGAGGAAATTATTCTTCCCTTTGATTCAGACTCCATCAATTGAAGCTCGAAGTCGAGGCCTGCGAGCCTTCTATAGATGCCTATACTGGCGCTTAGCACCCCGGGAATGCCCGTGTCCGGCGCAGAATTGAAGGAAAAGCTGCCCTCGTTGGTGGGAAGATTCGCATTTGGTGTCAGGGGATCATAGCCCACCTGCAGGCCTCCTCTTCCAAGGCCCGCCCTAAACTCGTATCCCTCGGTCGCCTCCACCACTCTAGACTCAATTAAAACCTGTGGCGTTTGAGTGTCCAACGTTTCGATAATGCTTTTCATTCTCTCAATGACTTCAACAGTGTCTTTGACAATAATATTGCTTGTCCGCTTGTCTATTTTAATCGCGCCCCTTTGGGGAGTGAGGTAGTCTTCCAGAATTTTTTGAAGCTCTTCAGGCTTCGCGAAGCTAATGGGAAAAACCTTTGTCACTAGCGGCTCCTGTCTTTTATTGGCGCTTTCGGCGTTTAGCTTTGCAAGAGCCTCTTGCCTGGCCTTGGCGGCCGTTTTCACAGTCAAGAATATTCGCCTGCTTAAAGGCCACGAGGTCGCCGAGATTCATAATGGTGTCTAACGCCTGGTCCCAGGGAATATTAGTAAGGCTGATAGTGAGAGGTGGCAGCTTATTGACTTCATCATCAATTATAATATTAAAGCCAGAGGTGTCGGCAATCATTTTTAAAAGCTCCCTATAACCAAGATTATTTACGTTTATAGAGATTCTTTTTCCAACATATTTTTTGACACCAGACTGAGTGAGATTTTCTAAGAATATCTTCGATGCTATTTGATTTTGGAACATTAATTTTTTCCTCAAACTCCTCCTGAGTTTTTGATACTTCAACGCCCTCGGCCTTCTTGAGCTTCGCTCGTGAAAAAGCGCCAAATCGGTTCTCAATGCTTAAAACAACTCGATTGCCCTTGTTCTCTAATATGGAGCGAACATTGTCTCTTAATTGGATTGCAAAGCGGATTGCGGACTTGGAGCCAGGCTTCTTATAAGGAGAGATATAAACGGCCGACCCAGAAAACTCAGAGGTATCAATTCCTCGTAGATCTTTTTTGGAGGCGGTGGCGTTGGGTATATCGAGAATTATTTGCTTGTCGTCAGCGATATGAGTTCTTTCGGCATAAGCGTCGCCATCAAGCTCAATAATAAGCTTTGATATCTCGCCTTCTTGCAGAAAATTGACCGCCTTTATCCTGAAGGGGCCGCTTTTATTTTGGGCAAAAGCCAAAGACGAAACGCACAAAAGCGCCAAAGAAAATAAAATCCGTTTGAACATATAACCTCTTCCCTAAAGTTATTACATTCTTATCTTATCAACTTTATTTTGAAATAGGAATAACTGTCTCTAAATATTCAGTTTGGCCGTAGATATTAGTGACTTTTTCAACAAGAATAATGCCTCCAGGCAGAATCGCTTTCACCACCGCGTTATTCTGCCCAAGAAGCGATCCTTCTTTGATGGTAAAAGTCTCTTGCCTGCCTTTGATTTTGATGAAAGCTCTTCTATTAGGCCCTACTAAAACGCCTGTGACTTGAACATCGCTTAGCTTTGGTCTTCCGATGCGAGGGAGATTGTCATAAACACCATCTCTAATTGGGGTCGTCGACTGCCTTTTTTCTGGCCTTTTGAGTTTTGGCGCCTGGAAAGGGTCCCTTAAGCTCAAATGGCGACTCAATTTCGCTCATCTGCTTGAAGGTCTCCTCTATATCAGCTAAGGAGGAGCCGAAATGGCCTCATATGTGAGAGAAGGCCAAGCTAAAAATTAGGGACTTATTTAAATTGATTTTCAATTTCTTCTACCCCGCTTTTTTCCACATGGCTTGTGTTATATCTGAAAGACTCCACTGTCGTTTCCAAATTTACGATTTGGAAACGGCTTCGATTTTGCTCTTCATCATGACTTATTTTGACTGTTTTTACGTTGAGAATCCTTTCGGCATTGGCCAACGACTCAAAAAATATAAGGCTTTGCAGGAAGGTGCCTTTGGCCGCAAAGGAGTATTCCTTGTTGAAATAAAATCCATTATTCGTCTCTTTTCCCGGGCTTTGCTCCACATCTTCGCATTCGCAACTTGTCGGCGATGCCCCCAAGGAGCTCCTGCACCTCAGTGTCCTTTACGTCAGCAGGAAGTTGTCTTTGGGTCTTTTCGATTTGTTTCACGACCTCAAGCACACGCTCTTTAGTTTTTGAGAGGTTTTTTTAAAGTCTTCTATTTGAGCAAGATTTCGCTTTTCCCTATTTATTTTCGCCTGAATGCCAGGAGTGCTATTCACCAAGTTTTGAAGTTGCTCACTTTTTTCTTCGTGCATCATATAAAGGTTATTCACGGCATAAAGCGACAATAAACCAATGAATATTTTTTATTAATAAATCTTTCATTCGAAACTCGCCACCCTTGCTTTGATAAAAAGACCTCCACATTGACGCCATCGACTTCCGAGGGCACGCCTTGGGCCTTTCATAGGACACCCCCTTATGAAAGAAAATGGAGTTTTTTAAGCTGTCTATAAAGTCGCCAATTTTCTGATAGTCCTTTGAGTAACCTTGAAAGCTAATGTCCCTACCATTCAACTCTAAGGAGGTGAGCCAAACTCCTTCGGGAATATTGTCGGCGATGTATTTAAACACTTTGTGAGGATTAGTTCTTTTTCCTATCACTTCGCGCACGACCTCAAGTTTTCTTGCCAGTTTTTTCTCCTGCTCTAAAAGGGCGTCCACCTGCTTTTTAATATTATTCATGCTAGCGACTTTGCCTCTAACCTTTCGATATTCTTGGTTTAGGGCAGTTTGCTTGTCTTGTTCCGCTTTTATCTGAGAGTCGAAATGGTCTGCTAAGAAAGACTTCTGGGATGTAAAGGAAAGCGAGGGCAAAAACCAGCATCTTTACGTTAATAAGACTTAGGTCTATTCCGCCTATATTAGTGAGAGAAGACTCTTTCTTGGTGGGCGAGAGGTTTATTTCAATCATTAGACCTTCCTCATCCCAAGGCCCGATCGACACCATTCCCGTCGCATTTATCACCTCGAGCGCGTCCTCAGTGAAAGCTTTCTTATCAAATTCGATCACATCAAAAAGATTTATGGGTCGGACCTCAATGCCTACTAGGTCCTCTAGGGCGGGCAGGATTCCTGGCAAGAGGCTATTGCCGCCAGTCACAAAACAAAACCCGGCCTGCTCAGATGAGCCTGCCGCGATAAAAAAGTTAAGAACTTTTCTTATTTCTTCCATCTGTGACTGGGTCTGCACCTGAATGATAGAGAGGATCTCTTCTGGGAGGTTGCCTTTGTCGTCCTGGCTCAACTTCAGGTCTTCCGCTTCCTCGTAGGAGACCCCCATTTGCCTTTGGATCTCCTCAGTGATCAGCACCCCTCCAACAGGGATTTCTTTTGTGAGGACGGGCCCGTCCATTTTTATAAACGAGAACGCTTGTTGTCTGGGCCCCAAAGTCTATAATGATAGTTCCTGCTTCGGAATATTCATCAAGTCTGATTTCCCGCCCAAAGCTCAAAAAGATTATTAATCGCAAAAATATTTAAATCGACCTTTCGAGGCTTTAGTCCGGCCTCAGAAAGGATTTCGATATAGTTCTCAACAACACTTATTTTTGCAGCTGCAACGATGGCGTCGACGACTTCGTCCTCAGGGATCTTTCCAAGAATAGCAAAGTCGACCTCTGACTCGTCCGCCCCAAAGGGTATATACTGCTCACTCTCCCACAAGATATTGTCTTCTATGTCCTCGTCCGAACCGTCAGGCACTTGCATTCGCTTGGTCATGGTGTTTGGGCCGTCCATTCCCAAGATTGCAAATTTTAGTTTTAATTCTTGCGTCTTTAAGGGCCTGTTTTAGAGCGTCAACAATCTCTTCAGGCTTTTGGATCTCATCTTCGATAATGGCCGCCTCAGAAAGCGGGATGGCCGCAAAGCTTTCCAAACGAAATTTATTTTTTCCCTTGCTAGAGAGGAGAGCGACTTTGACAGCGCTAAGACCAATATCAACTCCAATGAGCTGCCCCTGGTCAAAGTTGGCCATGAAATCTTGATATTGCTGCTTTAAACTCGCCAATTCTCGTCCTTGATTGAATTATCCGAATATAATAATCAGTAGTTATTATAACTGTAAGATTTTTCTTATATCAAGTTTTTACCGCAAATTGTTAATTAAAGCCAAAAGGATTAATAAGCTGAAATAGGCCAGGAAAGAATATTTGAATCGTTGCCACCACTAAAATGTAAGGTCCAAAGGCCAGCGCAGTGTCTCTATTCATTCTTTTTCAAAGCAATGAGGAGAAGGCCGACAATTGATCCCAAGAAAGAACTTAAGAAAAGCGTATGCATGACGCCCACAGGCCCCAGCAGCACTCCTAGAATGCCAAAGAGCTTAATATCGCCTCCGCCCAAGGCCCACTTGGCCTTTTATTTTATAAAAGAGCCAAGTCACAGCATAGGGCGCCAAAAAACCAAGCAGACCTCCAAAAAGCCAATGATCCACAGAAAAGTTGAAGATAGAATAAGGAAGAACCACCGCTAAAAGATAAATATTTATCTTGTCAGGAAGAAGCTGATGTTCAATATCTATAACAAAGTGCGCAAGAAAGCACATGGCCATGCTGAACTTAAAGAAGAAAATCATCAGGTCCAGATGCCCTAGCTCAAGCAGCTCAATATTTGAAGGAAAGAGCAGAAGCGCTATCGTTCCCGAAAGGAGCTCTATTAAAGGGTACCTCCAGCTAATTTTAGCGCCGCAAGCGGAACATTTCCCTCGGAGCATCACATAGCTGACAACAGGTATATTTTCGATACCAATTGATGGGCTTTCCGCATTTAGGGCACTGAGAGCGAGGCTTTACCACAGACTTTCCCAAGGGAAGTCTATAATGACAACATTTAAAAATGATCCGATTAAAGATCCAAAGATAAATACAAGGGTTTGAATAATCGCCATCAGTCTAAGTTCTTTCGCTCAAAAATAATTAATATAAGGAAAACTAAAAAGGCCCCATAGGTAAGCCCATACGCCAAGCGCCTGGAAGAGAAAGTCTGTCTCAATATTTTGGTTGTAAATTAAAAGGTCCCGGGTATTAATTTTTCCGAAAGCCGGCAAGACATAATGATAGGCCTCTAATATCCATTTAACTACCGGTCTATTTTGAGTAAAAGTCGTCAGTTGCGCCTCTTTAATCGCGTGTCCGGCGAAAAAAACGACGATAGAAAGGATTACTGAGAGCGTGTTGCTGGTCACTAAAGAGAAAAAGCTCACCACCAAAAGCATTAAAGACGCTTCAATGATTATGAATAAAATCGTCCATAAGATGAGAGGCTGAAAGACCCCTCCGGTCAAAAAGTAAACAGCGAGAGTCAAAGCAGACAAAATAAAGATATTTAAAGCAAGTATTAGGTTGAGACCTAAAATCCTTCCCAGGACAAAACTCATTCTTTTTACAGGTCTTGAAATGACCATATAAACGGTGCGGTTTTCTATTTCCTTTGAAATCAGACCCACTCCCATGAAGATTGCGATTCCCACAGAACTCAGGCTCAGCACGCCCATCCCAAAATCTAAGGCCACCCTGCTTGGAGCTCCGTACGTAAATTGCTGGGCCACATAAGTGACAATTAATAGGCCAATTCCAAGAAAGAGAATATTGTATAAAATCTTGCTTTTGAGGATTTCTCTAAAGGTATAGAAGGCGATAGTGCGAATTTTCTTTAGTTCGCTCATTTTCCCCCCACATTATAAAAGATATTTTCAAGAGTGGGACGGTCCTGGTCCACAGAAAGGATATTGGCTTTTTGAGAAAGTAATTCCTCAAGCCTTTTATTTTTTATTTGATCTTCAAGCTTTTCAGTCAAAACCTCACCATTTAGCTCATAGCGAACACGTGAGATCGGCCTTAATATTTTTGTTAATGATGTCCTCAACCCGTCCTTGATAAACGAGCTTTCCGTCCTTCAAAAAAATCACCTTATCGCAAATTTCTTCAACATCGGAAACAATATGGCTGCTAAAAAAAACTGTTTTGCCCATTTTATTAATGTCAACGATCACATCTTTAAGCTCTTTACGACCGATGGGATCGACTCCTGACAAGGGCTCGTCCAATATAACAAGCTTAGGATCATGCAATAAGGCGGTCAAAAAACCAATTCGTTGCAGCATTCCTTTAGAGTAAGTATGAATTTCTCTATCAAGGGCAAAGTCTATTCGAAAAAGAGGAGCGAGTTTAGAAATCTGCTGATTAATTTTGTTTTTGGGAAGGTCCACCAGGCGCCCCATGTAATGTGAAAACTCCCTCCCCGTTAAGTGCGGATAAAAGTACGGCCTTTCAGGCAAAAATCCTACGTTGGAAAATATTTCACTTTTGTTTTCACCAAGACTTGTAAACTTCACTTCGCCTTTTGTTGGCCTTGTAAAGTCCATGGCAACTTTAAGAGAAGTAGTCTTGCCCGCTCCATTAGCTCCCAAAAAGCCA
This sequence comes from uncultured Bacteriovoracaceae bacterium, assembly GCA_963747475.1. Lineage (GTDB taxonomy): Bacteria > Bdellovibrionota > Bacteriovoracia > Bacteriovoracales > Bacteriovoracaceae > UBA845. The sequence continues at coordinate 237,402 of CAVVFE010000012.1, read as the reverse complement.
ACAATAGAGCCCTCATCGACCTTAAATGAAAGGTCATTGATTGCCTTAAAAGGTTTTTTAAACATTTCTGACTTAAAAACTTTGGTAACTGAATTGAATTCAAGCATATATACATCTTGATACTTAGAGCGAATGTTGACAATATAAAACTATGAAATCTTGGAGCCTGACATTATTTAGCTCATTATCACTTCTGATGTTCACGTTATCGGGAGCCTTGAACAATAAGCTAACTAAACCTCCTCTCAAGATTGATAAACAAGACTCGGCATTAAATTTTAGTAATAAATTTTTGAAGATAGGGTTTGCGGGCTACAAAAGATTAATCTCCGATGTCCTATGGATTACAACGTTACTTGAATCCGACCTCAAACATTACAGTAGAAAAGACCTAAATAATTGGATGTTTTTAAGGTTTAACTCCATAAGTGAACTAGACGAATATTTTCTACAGAATTATCTTTTTGGGTCTCAATACTTAAGCATTATTAAAGATGATATAGAGGGCTCCAAAGTCCTATTTGAAAGAGGTCTTCACTATTACCCAAATAACTACCATCTTATATTTAATGCAGCATTTTTGTATGCATTTGAACTGGGTGACGCCGAAAAGGCCCTTACCACTTTATAAACGTCTGCGCAGGTTTCCACAAAGACCGCGATTTTTAGAGTCTTTAATAGCAAAGCTTCAATACGAAAAGTCAGGTGATTTGAAAACGGCCTATCAGAGCCTAAGTCAAATTGCCGAAAGCTCAAACGACGACCCCCTTCTTTTGCCCAAGCTTAAAAAAGAACTCTATGCCATTAAAGCAATGATCGACCTAAATTGTTTAAATAGTGGCGGTGAGTCTTGCCAGCTGCTCGACTATAACGGCAGGCCATATATCAAAAGAAATGGGAAATATGAGGCGATAGAGGCTTTTGCTCCTTTTAAAATTCATAAAAAAAAGGAGCGATAACCCTATCGCTCCTCTAACTTTTAGAAATTTTTAACTAACTAATTTTAGTAGCCTGTGCGGACGTTTTGAATGACCTTGTCTTGGTTCATTACAAGCTTTGAGGACGTTGCGGGAGCCACATAATCTGAAGAGATATATCCAACGGCCGTAATCGCAAAACTTTGTTCGTCAACATCTTGATCTCCCAACCCTGATTTGGTAGATGGCGTAACCCCATCTGATGTGACAGCGTCAAATGCGCCTTCATTTGCATCGGCAGTATTGAAAGCAGCAATAGCATTTAGAGCATTTGTCCCCATACCTTTATTTGCCAAGAATGTTGTAGCGCCTTGTACAGGGTTATTTTGAGCTGATACTTGGGTGTAAGCTTGAGGGCAGTCAGTGGCGTTAAGGCCACTATTATTTGCCATACCATATGGGGTAGCCAGTACGTCAGCAACATCTGCCGCTCCGAAGCCAACGGCATAATACCTAGAGTTATATTCATTAACTGGCTCATAACCCATATAGGCTAGACAGAATGAATAGATCCCAAAGTCACCAAAGAACGCTTGCTCAGCTGTATAAGCAGCCGCAAGTTGGACTTTGGCCTCTGAAGTTTTCGCTTTCGCTTGATACTTCTTAAAGTTTGGAACTGCCACAGCGGAGAGAACTCCGATAATGGCGACAACGATCATAAGCTCTACCAGCGTAAAGCCTGACTGATCGTTCAGTCTTAAATTAGATGTTTTCATGTCTTTTCTCCTTTGCCCTGAACATTGAGAGTTCAGGAAGTTAGTTAATCCGAAAAGGCCATTGAGAGACCCTTTCATTTTTCCTATACATACATGTTAAGCGTTTACATGTTTTTATCGGCTTAAATTTCGATTAAGTTTAAGAATGTTTCAACATCCCTTTATTTTCAAGACACTTGCAGATATCAAACTCCGCCTGCCGACATAAAGATAGGCAAATACATCGCTATCAAAACGGTCCCAATCATGCCGCCTAAGCCAACTAAAATTGCCGGTTCGATCAATTTCGTCATATTTCCAATAAGTTCCTCGGTCTCGTCCTCAAACACGTCGGCCACTTTGACAAGCATGTCATCAAGGTTCCCAGTGGATTCGCCCACCTTGACCATCTGGTTCACAAGAGGAGGAAAGTACTTAATTCGTCCTAGAGGCTCAGTAATGGACTTGCCTTTCATGACCGATTGCCGCACGACTTTAAGGTCTTTTTGGATTTGGGTGTTATCGACCGTGTCAATGCAAACCTCGAGGGCTTCCAAGAAGATCCACGCCGGCGCTGAGCATGGTGGCAAGAGTTCGGGTGAAGCCGGAAAGATTTCCCTTTATAATGATGTCTCCAAATACGGGGCTTTCATAATCGTTCGGTCCCATTTCACTTTTCCTTCGCGGGTGTTCTTCCAGCTCGAAAACAGAAAGAAGAAAACGACCGCCCCAGGAATCATAATGAGAGTGTATTCTTGAAAAAAGGCGGAGGTGTTCATCACGAACTGAGTGACGGCGGGAATCTCCTGATTTCCCTCTTTAAGCATGTCCACGAACTGAGGCACAACAAACACCATAAGGCCCCAGGTGACAGCGATGCCGATGACCAAAACGATCGTCGGATAAGTCATCGCCCCCTTGATTTTCTTTTTTATCGCCTCTTGCTTCTCCATAAACTCCGCAAGCTTCACGAGAATGGTGTCCAAGATACCGGCCGCCTCTCCCGCCTTAACAAGAGCGCAGTAAAGTTTGTTAAAACCCTTTTGCTTATTCATGCCTTCGTAAAGAGACTTGCCGCCGCCAACGTCGGCGATGATTTCTTTGATGGCCGCTTTAAGAGAAGGGTTTTTTTCTTGTTTGCCGAGAATTTCCAGGCACTCGATTATGGGCACGCCCGCGTTGATAAGAATTGAAAGCTGTCGAGTAAAACGATTGAGCTCCACCCGGCCAAAGGGCTTGACAAGCCCTTTTTCAACCATGAGCATTCCAAGGTCAACGTCGAACGGATTGGGAGCAACAACTTTCTTTGCCCTGATCCCCTTGGCGGCGAAGAAGGCGCTTTACCTGCCTTTCGTCCTTGCCCTCGATCTCCCCTTCAACTTTCTTGCCTTCGGAGTTGACCCCTTCGTATTTGTACTTACCAGCTGCCATTATGGTCCCTTGGTTACTTCCTTTCAATACCGAGCATTTTCGCCATCTCCTCAGGATTATTTGAGTAAGACATGGCGGTGTCGGCGTCTATAAGCCCTTTATCAAGGGCCCTCTTTATGCTTTGATTCATTGTCGTCATATGCGTTTTTTCTTGATTGATCTGCATTTGCGAGTAGACCTGATGAAGCTTGTCTTCTCTGACCAAGTTTCTAATCGCGGGGGTCATGCGAAGAATCTTCTTGGGCGAAAACCCGCCCTCCTCCCTTTTTAGGAAGAAGCTGCTGGGCGACCACCCCCTGAAGGACAAAGGACAAAAGCGTTCTCGACTTGATCTTGCCGGTCTGCGGGAAAGACGTTGATGACCCGCGAGATGGTCTGAATTGTCGAGTTCGTGTGCAAAGTCCCGAACACGAAGTGCCCGGTCTCCGCGATCTCGAGCGCCGCCTCGATCGTCTCCACGTCTCTTAGCTCGCCCACTAGAACAATGTCCGGATCCTGCCTTAAAAGCGACTTCAGACCGTTTTTGAACTTGAGCGTGTCGACGCCAATTTCTCTTTGATTCACGATGCTAGACTTATGATTGTGAACAAATTCGATAGGATCCTCGAAAGTGATAATATGCCCCGGCTCATTGGTGTTGAGACTGTCAATAATCGAGGCCAATGTCGTCGACTTACCAGAGCCAGTTGGCCCGGTGACGAGCATAAGCCCGTTTGAGACGTCAGTCATGTCCAAAAGCACCTTCGGCAGGCCGAGAGCGTCGAAGTCAGGGACCTGTGTGGGAATCTGTCTAAAGACCGCGGCCACAGCGCCTTTTGAATAAAAACAATTGGCCCTAAAGCGCGCAAGGCCTTTGACGCCAAAAGAGAAGTCGAGTTCCAAGTTCTTTTCAAGTTCCGACCTTTGGGCCTCCGTGAGAATTTGATAGACCAATCTTTTCGTGTCGTCCGAAGTCAATGGCCCGGTCTTTACCCGCACAATCTCTCCGGAAATTCTCATGCCAGGCGCCGAGCCCACGCTGATGTGCAAGTCGGACGCGCCATTATCGACCATGACCTTGAATAACTGCTGAATCTGCAGGTTTCTGGCCGCCTGAGGCCGCCTGAGTTTTGGTTTTCGTTACTTCACTCATTTATTTTCTCCTTACATGCTGTCTGAGGCGGAGTTTGACAGCGCTTCCTCAAGCGTCGTCATTCCTTGCGCAACCTTAGTCAGCGCGGACATTCTTAGTGTTTTCATTCCTTCTTTTATCGCGGCCGCCTTGATCTCGTCAGAAGAGGCGTTCTTCAGAACAAGGTCTCTCACTCGAGGAGTCATCTCCAAGACTTCATAAATCGCGACTCGGCCCTTGTAACCAGTCCCATTGCATAGGTCACAGCCTTTGCCCTTATACACCTTTATCTTCTCAGCGGAAGCCGGGGCAAAACCGCAGGCAACGAGCTCGCGCTATAGGCACGTTATGGGCTCTGTCTACAGCCAGAGCAAATCTTTCTGCAAAGCCTTTGGGCCACGACCACATTTAAGGCCGCGACGACAAGGAAAGGCTCAATGCCCATATTTAATAGCCTTGTCACAGTCGAAGGCAGCGTCGTTTGTGTGCAAGAGTGGAAAGGACCATATGCCCAGTAAGAGCGGCCTCGACCGCGATCTCTCCGACTTCATAGTCGCGAATCTCTCCCACCATGATAATGTCAGGGTCTTGCCGCAAAAAGGCCTTCAAAGCGGAAGCAAATGTGAGCCCCACTTCCTTTTTAACGTTGACCTGATTGATTCCCTCAAGGTTAAACTCACATGGATCCTCAGCGGTCGATATATTTGTGTCTTCTTTATTAAGCTCTGCCATGGCGGAGTAAAGTGTCGTGGTTTTCCCAGACCCGGTAGGCCCTGTGACAAGCACCATTCCGTAAGGGTTATAAATCCCTCTTTTAAACACCTCGATTTGCTTCGCCTCAAAGCCAAGCTTTGTCATGTCAAGCTGCAAGATTTGACTGGTCAAGAAGCCGGAGAACGACTTTCTCCCCAAAAAGGGTCGGGAGTGAGGAGACCCTGTAATCAATTGGCCTTCCACCGATAGCAAGTTTGATCCTACCGTCTTGGGGCTTTCTTTTCTCTGATATGTCCAAAGAGGCCATAATTTTCAGTCTAGAAATAATAGGCGCCATCATGGACTTAGGAGGCCTTGCCATCTCCACCAGAGACCCGTCCAGACGGAAACGAACTCGGAACGCCTTTCTCATATGGCTCGACATGGATATCACTTACGCCTTTTATAAAGGCCTCAGCAAGGATTCTATTCACATATGTCACAACATCTTGGCCAATGTCTTCGGCCTTGATTTCTTGCTCATTGTCCATCGAGGACTTGATTTCCACGACGCTATGAACGAGGTCCTCTACCGAGTCCTCAACGCTTGCGAAAAGTTTTTGCCACGAAGAAAGATTGGTAAGAATGTACTCAGTTGGCTTCTTTCAACTCTTGACCAAGCTTGGCCCTATGGGCGACGACCGTTGGGTCAAAGGTCGCGACGGTGACTTTAGCGCTAGTCACCTGAATAGGAATCGCTCGATACGCCAAAACATAGCGCTTCTTTAGAGACTTTATCGTCTCTTTTGCGACCTTGGCGTTTTTCAAGTCAATGAATGTCATGCCGTATTTTTCGGAGATGAGCTTTGCGAATTTGTTTTCGTCAAAGGTCGGCAGGTCGAGGAGTTCAAGCTCTGTGACTTTGTCCTCGTCCTTATTCATCATCAGACGGCGCAGCTCCTTAAGAGTCGCCATCCCCGTGTTGGTTACGACATCGATAAATTCCTTGCGGACCATTTATTCTTTCCTTGTTGATTAAATGATCGGAATTTTAGAGATTTTATTTAAGAAATATAAGAATTCCAGAAACTTAACGCATACCTTGCTTGTCGGATTAAGAGTCCTTCACCATCTCTGTATTCATGATTATTCCGCTCAGCAAAGGAAGAGTTTTCAGCAGTGGCATAGTTGAGGTCCCATATTTTCAAAGGCTTAGCGCTTTTGAATTGAAGGGCATAGTCCCTAGAGCAGGCATTTATTACAAGACTATTTTTACCAAGTGTTTGCGCATGCTGATCAATATCCTTCAGGTTCCCGATCCTACGACTCAGAAGAGTAATGGTAGATTTTTTCCGGAGCGCAAGTCTTTACTACTCGAGACATGGTCCCGTCTCCAAGCAAAAGAACATGCGAAACAGAGGAATAATTCTCTCTAAAAATGTCTCTTACAGCAAGAGCGTCAGTGTTTTCTCCGACCACAAGATCATTCTCAAGCGCAAGGGCGTTCACGGCCTCAAGCCTCTTCGCAAGCTCAGAGGTCTTAGCACACTTCCTAAAACAAAAGCTTTTATAAGGAGCTGTCACGCTTATTCGTTGTCGTTCGCTGATGAGGGCCCGCAAGTCCGGAATGTCCTTTTCCGTCTCATAGTCGAGAAGAGCATAGTCCACCTCTCTGCCTAAAATTCTTTTATAGACTTCAGGAGACTTCGAGTGGCCGATATTTTTCCCAATTAAAGCAAATTTCAACCTGGCAGACTCCTTAAGCTTTCGAGGTCCATTTTTAATTTGAGAGGCCAGCTCCGCCGTATTTTCAAATTTTTTTTCTGATCTAATAAAGCGATTAAATCTAAGACGCAATTCTTGCTCGTATAAGTCACCGACAAAGTCCAAAATATGAACCTCCCACTTAATGTCTCCGTCTTTTTCGACAGAAGGATTTTGACCGACATTAATTATGCCCTTTTTCCACTCCCCTTCAACAAAGCATCCACGGCATAGACCCCATGCTTCGGAACAATCACATTATAATCCAGGCTCTACATTGGCGGTGGGAAAGCCAATTGTTCTTCCCAGCTTTTTACCGTGCCTCACTTTCCCACTGATTTCAAAGGACTTCCAAGAAAAGTGGGAACTGACTCGATGTCCCCATTTCTCATAAGTTGCCTAATAAGAGTTGAGGAAACTGTTTTGCCCTCTATTACAATAGGACGGTTTTTTATCAAAGTCACAGAAGGCATCATCTCATAAGAAGGCTCGACTCTGTTATGGCCAAAAGTGAAATCGTATCCTGTCCAAACCAAAGAAAGATTCGTTTTGTTTGCCAAATATTGTTTGGAGAATTCTTCACCGCTAAGACAGTGCACTTTCCCAAAATCGCACTCAATAATGATCTCAATTCCAAGTTCGAAAAGTCTTCGCCTTCGCTCTTCATAGGAGGTGAGGAGATGGGACTTTATTAGGGCAAAAGTAAACCTCCGGATGAGGCATAAAAGTGAAGGCCACAGGCAAGAAGCCCGTCCGCTTCACAACGAGCACGAACTCGCTCAAAAGCTTGGCGTGCCCCAAATGAACACCGTCAAAGTTGCCAAAGGTGAGGCCAGTTTCAGGGAGAGGGGCTTCGCTCCACTCTTGGATTGTAAGAACTCTTCTTACTCATCGGATCCCATCTTGCTGCAAATTCTCTAAGATATCGCTTAGGCACCCTCGTTGGGCTCACAGACCCTTTTTTCTTAAACTCGTCCTCCAGCTTGACCACAGTCTTTAACAGAAATTTTTTGCGCCCTGTAGAGATGATCCGAATTTTTTATAGACTCCTCCAGTGAGGTTCCTGCTCCCGCTTGGCTCACTAATCGATGCAAAGTCGAATAGTTAGTCCCTGTTTGGCGATGGTCTTAATAAGTCCAGGTCGGGAGCTTTTCAATGACATGATAAGCCCCCAGTTGGCATATAGGGCGTATATTGCCAACAAAATGGCCAACGCGCACGCTATGTAATAAGCGTTATAACTATAAGTGCTTCCAAGCTTATAAATAGGCTCAAAGTATTTGTCCGGCCCACTGGGCGCCCCCTTCGGGACGTCCCCATCAGGCCTTTCTTTGGAGGGAGTTTTTTTTGCCTGCGCGCCGCCAGCGATTAACACGTCCCCAATTGTCACCTCTTTTGTCACATACCGCAAAGTTTCAGGATCAAAATAAGAAAAAGGAATCTTTTTATTTTTTATCTCGGTTTCGTCCCTCCCTAAATAGGTATAGAGGAATGTCTTGTCCGCTGAAAAGTTCTCCTTTAATGACCAGATCAGAAGTCGTTTCAAACTCCTCAATAGCGGAATTATTGAAGATTTTGGGCGCCTCGTACAACTCCAAAGCGCCTGGGCCTGTCACCTTTAACTTTAGTTCGATGGGCTCGTTCACGACAAACCTAGACTTATTAAGCTCCAGATTAAAAGAGTGCTCTCCCACTAGTCCTGAAAAACTCGGGGGAACATTGGCGAGAGGCAAGGCTTTCACTGTTATTTTTTTCGGCTGACTGGAAATATTCGCTGTTTTCGACCGCCCATATCTCGACCCAAAGCCGAATGAGTCGAAGGGGCTATTTCCGCCGCTTGCAGAGTACCTCACCGAAAGATAGATTGGGTCGATCTTATACTCGCCCAGGCTTTTGAGCAAAGAGCTGGGCGGTGTAGATGACCCGTCGGGAGTAGATTTCCCCATTGAGTCTCACTCTTTGCGCCCGCATTTTCTCTTGATGATATCGTTTCAAAAAGTCGTCCAACTTGGGGAACTTCCTGACTTCATTGCTCGAAATTGGAAGCTTGTTATAAAGATAGTACCGGACGAGAATTGACTCACCGACAAAGGCCTCTTCCTTGCTGACTTCGGCTCGCACAAGCACATCTCGGGCCTTCTTAGGTGTCTTTAAGAACGTCAATTCTCACAGTCGGATGCTTAAGTGTCTTGCCGTTCAGGTCCACAGTGATATCTCTTAGATATAAGCGGACCTCGCATGATTGCTCACCAGCTCGTAGGCGATAGTCAAAGTCCTTTCAGTGCTTAAACGACCGTTCACGTAGGTGGTCCTCGTTCTCACCCCTGTTTCACCTTTCGCGACCACCTCAGCATTCAAGGGACTGAAGTTTATAATGGGATCAGTGCCATCTTCAGTTTCAATCTCAAAGATCACCCGATAGTTCTCATTTACTAGCGGCTCTTTGGGGTCGACTTTCACATTAATCGAGTCCGCGAAGCCGCTTATGGCCGTTAAAAAGATAATTAATAGACCTTTCAACATCACCAGTCCTTTTTCTCTCTAGTCTTTCTTTTCACTGTGTCAGCGTCTATGACTTTTTTCTGCAAATTATTATCATCAGACATTAGTTGTTTTAATATAGAGGGCATTTTCTCCCTCGCCTCTTTGTCTTCAGGGCTCTCTCCTTGCCTTCGATCTTTACTCTTTTTTCTTTATTTTCGTCGCCCTTTTGAGACTCGTTTTATCTTGCCGTCCTTGTCTTTTTCTTTATTTTTTTCGCTCGGTTTCTTCTTCTTTTCATCCCTCTTCTGGACTGCCTTTTCTTTCACCGGGTCCTTTTGGTCCCCCTGGCCCTTCGCTTTTTTGATCGCTCTGACCGCCGCCTTCGCCCTTTTTCCCCTTTTTGCCTTTCTTGCCCTCTTGGTTTTTTTGGTCCTTTTTTTGTTGTTTTTTATTCTGATTTTCCATTTGGATGGCCTTTAAAACATTTTTTTGGGCCTTGCCCAAGAGCTCCGAATTTTCAACGTCCAGGCCTTTCCTTAAATAAGTCATCAGCTCGTCATAAGTCCTCATGCCTCCTTTTATATCACCACTTTTAAATTGGGCGGCCCCGTAATTGAAATAAGAGGTCTTCGATTATCACTTAATTCGGCCGGAACGCCTCTTCATATAATTTTTTTGCCTGATCTGGCTGGCCGTCCTCCAGGAGCTCCAAGGCGAGTTTTTCTTTGCCCGGTCTATCAAGTTCATTTTGCGAAAGGCGCTTCTCTAACTCTATTACCGTGTCGCTTTTAGGCGGCGGCTCTGGTTGTTCCTGAGACTTGGCGCTAGGCGAAAAGCAAATAAGAGCGAGCGCCATGGCGGGGCAAAGGGAGCGAAAATTTTTAAAGAAAAAAGAAAATAGGAGAAGAAACGCCCCGGGAAAAAGAAACCAGTTTGCAAGCACTGGCCGGACGCGAAAGTCATTCTTTGAAAGTTTGGTTTTTAAAGAGCGATTAAAGAAGGAGAGGATCTCCTCAGTTGGAATGGTGTAGGAGCTTGCGACCCAGTATTTAAAATGTTCAACTTTACTTCCCAAGGTCTTGAGGTAGCCTTCATCAAGCTTTGAAATGACCGTCTTCCCTTTGTATTTTTTATTGCCTTTGAACACTCCGCGGCGATTTCTTTCTGGTATTGGACCGCCTTTTGCCGTTCCTACGCCCACCACGGCCACGCTTATCCCGTCTGGCACTTCAATATTCATGCCCTCAGCGGTCTCCTCAGCGTCAGTGAAAATAAGCATATTTCCAAACGGTTTTTTTTCGCTACTGACAAAATATTGGACAGACTCTTGAATGGCCTGGCTCAGGCCTGTTCCTCCGCGGTCCAGATCCAAGTCCTCAAGCGTGTTCAGCCTGGCCTCGACAAGGTCCTTGTCAGACGTAAAAGGAACAAGCCTTTTCTGTCCGTCACTAAAAACCACCACGGACAATTGGTGTCCTACCGCTTTCTTAATAAAATGCTTCGCTAGGAGCACCGCCTTTTGGAAGCGATTTGGCCTCACGTCCTCCGTGAGCATGCTCGCCGAGGTGTCTATTAATATGATTGTTTTCTGATCACCGACCTTCCCTGTCACCCGCTTCTCGGGGCCTCTCGGGTCCAGAAGGGCCAATGCGATAAATAGGAAACCAAGATAATACAGAATAGTGGCGATTTTATTTCTTTTTGTTCTTTTATAAAACCAATGCGTTTTTACCCATGCAAAGAAAGACTTTTCACTTCGATAAGAAAGAAAGAAGAACAACGTCAAAGCGGCGATAATTAGCGGCAAGAGTTCCAGGCGATTAAAGCTCATACGACCTCCCTCAAGACTCTCTTTCTGCCAATTTCAACCAGGGCCAATAAGCTGCTTCCCCATAATAGATATCGCCAAAAAAGCTCCTCATACACCACCTGATTTTCGCTTTCAATCTCCGTCTTTTCTAAGGTTTTGTATTTCGTCTAAAATCTCCTTTAATGACTCTTCACTTTCCGCCATATAGCTTTTCCCATTGGTCAAATCTGAGATTTCTTGCATGGTCTCAAGATCGAAACTTCCCCCAGGAATAGTTTGGTATTGGGTGCCAAAAATTCCTTTTCCCACCGGAATTTTCGCGTCCGCTTTGGTGCCTAGGGTGATGGTGTAAACTTTTATGCCACTTTCTTTTGCCAGCTTTGCCGCTTGTAGAGGGGTGACATTTCCGACATTATTGACTCCATCAGTCAGCAGAATGACGACTTTGTTCTTAGTTTTGCTCGTCTGAGCTCTTGCCACCGCCAGGGCGAGACCGTCGCCAATATTCGTTCCGCTTCCCAAAAATCCCACGCGAATGTCCGAAAGAATTTTGTCCACCAAAGTGGGATCAGTTGTTAGAGGAAGCATGGTGAAGACTCGCTCTGAAAACATGATCACCCCCACCCTGTCTGTCGGCCGAAGCTGAGCGAATTCCCTCAACTTGTTCTTTGCGACCTCCAATCGATTGGGCTCAATATCGTCAGCGAGCATTGATCGGGAAACATCGACGACAAAGAAAATGTCGTTGACCTCTATACTTGAGGGGGCCGTTTCCAGAGGCCTTCTCGGTCCGGCGAACGAGTAGCTCAAAGGCCCCAAGCGATGCTCCCTATGGCAAAAAAGAAGAGTCTTGGGCCGAATAGCCCTCCGCTTTTTTGTTTCACAGGAGAGACCAACTCAGGTCTTTTAAAGACCTTCCAATATTCAACGGTCCATACCAAAAATGATAGCCCGCCCACCAAGGCGAGGGTCCAGGATCTAAATTCCACTTTTGACCTTTAACATCTTCAAAAACTTTGAGTACTTTTCTTGTAAACTGTCTTTTTCTTCTTCTGTCCAGCTCCGCTTAAACTGAACGCTGTTAAGCTTATTGAGAAAGGCGCTGAGCTCTGGCTCGGAATAGTCAAGATGGTCCCTTATGGCCTCTCGCTCATGCGCCGACTTTTTCGAGCTCCTCTCTTGACTGCGCCGACTTCAGCCACAGCAACAAATCCTCGGCCCTCGCCTTGCGAACTTTCCTCTCCTTTGCCTTTAACTTCTTCATTTTATAGAACTGGTAGATGAAATAAAGTCCCATCAGGAACAAGGCCAGGAAAGCGATATTCCACAGGGTGGACGATTGCTTAAGATCATAAAATAAATCTTCAGTCAGGTAGTCTTTAATCGGTCGGGCATTTTGAGTGTTTATGAATTCAAAGCCTTTAAGAACGAAACGGTCTTCGTCCTCCTTTAGCTCGTCCTCCCCAGTGGAAGGTGGGGCGACAATAACGTCCAACTTATTTCCGCGCTGCTTCATCACATAGAGAATATTTCCTATCCTCTTTCCCACAAGGGCAGGCGTTTCTCCGTTGGTCGAGGCGATCTTTATGGTGATAAAATCGCCTGTCTTGATCTTTGTTTTATCTGTGGGCAGAACGTCATAAGTCGCGGCAAACGCTCTATAGGTCAAAAACAGAATGAAAAAGAGTGATTTAAAGCATTTCACGGATGAACTCCTCCAAATAGCGGTCTTTAACATTTATTTTTTTGAATCTTCCCTTAAGTTTTTCCTCTTCTTCCCGCCTCGTTCTGACAAGCCTCTTCTTGTTGTTGACCCTGCTCAAAAGCGAAAAAGGGGACTTTTTGTCCTCATCAATCGGGCTTAAAACTTTAAAGCAATGCATATTTTTTCTGTATAAGAGCTTATTTAAAGTCTCAAAGTCCTCATAGTTATTAAAATCTGAAAGAAGGACCAACTCCTTGTCTCGCGCCACAAACGATTTCAACAGGCTCAACTTCTTCCCCTGCTCTAAAGGGACGCTTAATCTATACCTCAAATCGACAGCTCCCTTGTCGTTTAGAACGCCTAATTTTTCTAGATAGGAGACAAGCAGGACAATGCCCTTTTGGCCGGTGGCGCTCGGCAATATTTGGCCTTTTTCTTCAAAGACCACCACCTTAACTTGATCTTTTGTCTTTTCGGCGAGCAAATATAGAAGACAAGCTATTTCAATTGAGGCCTGAAGCTTGGAGACGCTCTTGTAGCCTATGAGCATACTCTCACTGATGTCTAAGACCACAACGATTTCAATGTTTCGCTCTTCCTCAAAGGTCTTCACGAAAGTGTTTGTGGTCTTGGCCGAAAGCTTCCAATCGATGAAGCGAACGTCGTCCCCAGGCGTATAGACTTGATGCTCTTTAAACTGAAGACCAGAGCCTCGAAAGTGAGACCTGAGCATTCCGATTGAAAAGGAGTTTGAATTGCGAAAAAGATGGTTCTGTATTTTGGCCACCGCTTTTTCGATTTCTTTTAAGTCCATTTTGCTCGCTTTTTCTCTACACTCTTTCGCTTGCTATTTCATACACAAGTTTATTCACATCTACTTTATCGATGATGGCCTCGTAGGAAAGAATGACTCTGTGTCCCAGGACACTTTTGGCGATGCTAAGGACGTGCTCTGGAGAAACGAAGTCTTTTCCAGCAAGCATGGCCTTAAACTTTGAAACTTTATAAAGCCATATCGAGGCCCTGGCAGAGGCCCCCGCTTGAACAAGGCCGTCATATTTTTTGTTAAAAAATTTGGAGCCTGGCCGCGTGGCGTGGGCAATGTTAACAATCAAGTTTTTTATCTTTTCGTCCACGTAAATGTCCTCGACCGCCGCCTTCATCCTTGTCAAGTTGTCAGTGTTCAAGAGCGGGGTCATCTGCATGAAGTCGCTTGGCTTGAGCTCTAGTATGGACTTCTCCGCCTCAAAATCAGGATAGTCCACATTAATCTTCATCATGAATCGGTCGAGCTGAGCTTCAGGCAGGTTGTATGTCCCCTCCTGTTCGATCGGGTTTTGCGTCGCCAAAACCACAAAGGGAGATTTTAAAGGATAAGACTTTTCTCCGATAGTCACCTGTCGTTCGGCCATCGCCTCCAGTAGCGCCGCCTGCACCTTTGCGGGGCTTCTATTTATCTCGTCGGCAAGAACAAGTTGGGTGAATATAGGCCCAAACTTGGTGGAAAACTCTTCTGTTTGCTGATTGTAAATCATCGTTCCTATAAGATCAGAAGGAAGCAAGTCCGGCGTGAATTGGATCCTTTTAAAGTCCAAATCGCAGAGCTTACTCATGATTGACACAGAAAGGGTCTTCCCAAGCCCTGGCATGCCTTCAATAAGTAAATGCCCTTCACACACCAGCGCCGCAATGATCGCCTCAAGCATATCGTCTTGGCCATAAACGACGTTCTTCGCTCTCTCCAAAACCCCTAATACGCTTTCTCTGATTTCACTCATAACTTCTCCACTAAAAATAGTCCGTATTTTAAATAATTTGATTTGTCATCAAGTCCCGAGCACGGATGATCAAGACCCTTGGGTGCCTATATCGATCAGGGTAACTTTTGCTCCGACCGATCTGGCGGCGCTCTCGACCGTGCTTAAAAATTCCTTTAGGTCCACATAGCGGGTGCAAGAACAGGCCGCAAAATAAGAGTTAGACCTCAGGGCCCTGATGCAAAGCCTATGCAGTTTCTGATAGCCTTCGATGGCCTTCCTCGCTCCCTTGGCGAGACTTTGAAAAGGCCGGAGGGTCGCTCACGATGATATCGTAATAATCTTTTTTCCCCTTAAGGTGCTCAAATCCGTCACTGCGGAGAAAATATGTTCGCCCTCCAGCCCGTTTAACCTAAGATTACTCTTAAAGTCCGCTTCAAAGTCGGCCTGGTCAACAAAGTCCACTGACTCAACTCCGGACTTTGCCATTGTCATCCCCCACGCTCCCGCATAGCAGAAAAGGTCCAGACCCTTCAGAAAATTTTTGTCCGCTCGACAAAGGGCGCTTGAGAGCTTCTCTCTATTTTCTCTGTGGTCATAATAAAACCCGACCTTCTGCAGTCTGCCTTTAGAGAGCTGAAAGCTCAAAGGCCCCTCTTTGACCTCCAAATCGCCCTTCAAAAACTCCGTCTTCATATCTAGGCAGTCCTTCGGCCTTGCGATACTCTTGATTGTCTAAAAGATAGACTTTCTTTCCTAAGACGCGTCTCAATTTCGGCCTGGATCTTGTCTCTGAATTGATCAAGGCCGGCCGTGTTTATTTGAGCAATGGCGCAATTTTGAAAGGAGTCCACAATAAGTCCCGGAAGCCCGTCGCTGGCGCCAAAGACCATTCTTGCGTCTTTTCCATAGTCCGTCTCGTCTGAGCCTCATATGTATTGACTGATGGATTTTCTCCCTCACAAATTCCCATGGATCGAAAGAAGTCTTAGAAGAGACCAGCGCATAAGCGCAAGGCGTCGCAGGGGAGCTCATCGGATTAACATATCCGTAAAAGGTTTGTTTATTTTTCTTAGTTTTCAAAACGCACCCATTCGCCCGGAACGCATCCTTTTATGGACGTTTCAATGTCCGAAAAGCGCAAGTCTGCCGGAAGGCTTTTTGTTTTCATTGCGCCAGTTTTTGCGAGATTTATACTTCTCAAATGGCCTCCAAAATCAAGAGACTATTATACAGTTTCTTTAGGATTGAATATAGGGCCAATTATTCCGACTATTCAGATAAAGTATAGGGGGGTCTAATCGATATTTTGTTGATGATATCCAACAAGAACTCGCTTATTTCTCTTTCACTATTTTTGAACACGGCCAGGAGGGAGGCCTCGAGGTTAGTGCGTCCGCTTTTTGAGCTCGCTAACAGCTTGATGACGTCTATATAATAATTGAAATGGTGATTCTCTTCGTGATGGCGCCTTAAGCTTTCAATTACGCTGTGAGTAGGAAATTGCGGGCGCTCAATGATCCCCTTGATGACTTCATTTTGAAAATTAAAAGATTTGACCTGAACATAAGCGTTTTCGCGCTGGACCATAAGCCCGCTCAATTGCTCGCTCAAGGAGGCCAAGAAATGTGGAAGACTTGATAAAATTTTTGCGTACTTGTCCGCAATTTCCAAAAGAGTCATTAGATCAATATTTGAATTTGCCCGAAAAAACGGATGCGCCGCCTTTAGCAAACGTAGCGCTCCCGCTTGGTCCTCAGCGGTGAATTTAAGAAATGAATTTAAGGCGCTAAGGGCCCTTGAAAGGGCAAGCTCTTGCTCAAGCGGGCCAAGTTCCCTAAAGGAAGCTATAGACACCTTCAAAAGTTCGTAGAAATGGTCGTCAGTTAATAAATCTAAGATGAGGGGCTTCAAGGCCTGAAAGTCTATTTCTTGGTAAAGCCTATTTATTTCCTTAAAATTCTCACCCTCTAGCCTGGCCTGAAACTCTTCAGAGAAATTATTCCTAAGAAATAGGCTTGCTTTAGTGAGAAGCCCTTCCTGAGCAATTTTTGAAAGCAAAACAGCTGCATGTCCTTGCACCAGATCAAGATTAGGTCTGCGGTAGGGCGAAAAGTCCCGGGACCTTGCGGGAGATGCAAGGACAAGGCGCTTCAACAGGGCCTGAGCAGGCCTTTTATACGACCTTTTTTCAGGACCAAATCTTTTCTTTCCAATTTCGATCAGAGAGTCATAAGTGTTATAGATGTTTTTAAAGGCCCAGAGAGTTTTTTGAGGGTAGACGCCAATCCTTCTGAAAAGGCCCTCACCTACGTCCAGGGCGCGGACGTTCTTCTTCAACTTGGCAACTTCTTCTAAGTAATCATCTGACATGGCGATTCTATTGATAAAATAGGCGCCATAGAAATTATTGAGAAAAGAGATGTCCCATATAGTCGTCTCCAAGCGCTCCGAGAGATGCATGGGCAAGAAGGCGACATCGACTCCGTTTTTATAATGGTAAACACTTTCTAAGGAGTCAGGCCCTGTTAAGTCGTGAACAAGTAAAAGCCCCTCCTTTAAGGAAAATTTATAGAGGTCTCCTTTGGCGCCGATTTCTGTCCCAACATTTGGACTAAAAAAATCAATTAGGTGTGAGGCCAAGCGCTTTTTATTATCTATTTCGCCAAAAGGCGTTTCGTTTTCTTGGCCTAAAGTTCTTGGGGACGCGACGGTGGCTCCCGGAGCTTTCAAACGCTCAACAGGTGGTGGGGCAGAGAAAAAACTGCTAAGCGCGGCCCGAAGGTCCTCAGGTCTCATCTTGCTGATATAGAGAAGGGCGTCGCCTATCAGCTCCTGGGCCTTTTCAGAATTGGCGACAAAGCTCACGCCTTTCTCTAAACGTGACAGAAAAGAGGGCGCCAATATCGCTTTTTTAAGGCCAACGAGTTCGGCCTGAATCGCCTCCCTGCTTTGAGCGTTCTCAAGGTCCGCCCAAATGAGCAGGGTCGAAACATACAGGTTTAAAAGCTCAGGCGAAAAGACGCCGCTTCCGATGAAAAGATCTCTATTGAAGAGGGCCCTGAAGGCCCTGTTTGACTCACTGGCGTAAATTATCAGTTTAGAGCTCATGTCATCTTTCAAAGAGCCTTCACACGCGCGGGAATACCCTTGGGAAAAATCCAAAAGTCCGCGATCATTAATTGATTGCGTAAGGTCTCTTAGACATTGAAGCGTCTTCCTCTTCTTTACTAGGTCAAGAATTAAAGGGCGCTCTTTCGGAGGACGGCCTTCAGGCTTTTCGTCTGATCTGGGAAGTGGCGGTTTTTTTCCAAAAAACAGATTAAAAAGCCTCTGCATGTCTTCCGAGAGAATGAATGCCTGGATGTTGGAGAAAACTGCCGCATCATTGAGCTTCTCTCCCCAAAAAGTGAGGAGCTCATAAAGGGAAGGGTCGCCCATGACCTGCTGAAGATCATAAATGATGCTTGGCCACTTCCTGAGGACTTTTTTTGCAAGCTCCAATCCATGCGGCGCTCCCTCGTGCGCAAGAACATTCACCATAAAATATTCAGGGAACCCCTGGCTTTTCCCCAGCTCGGAAAGAAGATGACTCACTTCAGGACGCCCAAACACGGCCAGCCCCGCGGCAATAGAGGCTCTCGCTTTCGCGTTATAGGAGCTCATGTACTGATGAAGAGCGGTCGAAAGCTTTCCTATTTCCTCTTGGGAAAGGCCTTTAAGAAAATGCCTGAGTTCTAAAAAGAGCCCTCCTTCAAAGAAATTAAATATGTCTTTTTGCTCGGGGCCGGATTGTGAAAAAGCTCTCACGAGTTCAGTGGAACCATTGATCTGAAAAAACTCTCCTGCCAAACTTAGAACCTGTCTTATAAGTCCCGTTTCCTGGTGGTCATCACAAAGCTCTTCTAAAAACTTTACCTTTATAAAGAGGGCGTTGAGCCCGCGCAGAAACTCCTCGTCGCCTGCAGTCAGGGCGTCCATTTGTTGATGAAATTCCTCCTCGACTTGCAGGTCAAGGCCGCTATTCCTCATGCAGCGAAGCTCATTTGAGCCTTCAAGGTAAAGCTTAAAATTGGACAAACTTTTAAGGTCTCGGGCCTCGAGTCTCGCCACAAAGCCTAAAAGTTTTTTAATGTCGCCGGGAGAGACGCTGATATTCTTTCCCAGAAAATTAAGCTCTGCTAGAAATTTCTCAAACTGCGCTCTTTTTTCATGATCGAGCAGCCCATGGAGCGCTTCAGAGCTTAGCCCTGCTAGGCCTTCTCTATTTTCTCGCAGAAGAGTTGAGAGAAAAACTTTCACCTGCCCTCTGGCCTTTGCTGTGCTCTTGGAAAGCCTGTAAAATTCATGCAATTTTTCAATTGCTTCCTTGCCGGGAATGAATTGTTTATTATCTTGGCCTAAACTTTTTAAGCGCGTGAAAAGCTTAAAGTCTCTAGCAAGCTTTGGCGCCTCCAGAGCCATGGCCTTGATTTCTGCCTTGACCTCTGGTCCCATATTCTTTGAGAAGAATTCTAAAGCTCGTGTTCGGGCCTTCGTGCCGGAAAAAAAGGCCTTATTGAAAGGGGACATCAATTCATTGAACTGAGGTCCCGGCGAGTTTTCTAACACATTTTTTAAGGGGGCGTAATTGTCCCCAAAGCCTAAACATTCCACTCCAAGGAGCAAGTTTGATTTTTTAAGGGAATCGCGATGGAAGTCCACCTGCTGGCATTCTTGCCTTGAGGTGTTGATGTCGTGCCGGGTTTTGACTTCATTTTTAAGCCCCTTGGACTGGTCGGAGCAGCCTAGAGAAAAAAAGAGCGATAAAGCGCCCCAGAAAATAGTGGAAAAAGCCCAGCGAAAAAACATGCGCTCACACTAGCGCTGGAGGAATGAAATGACCCTGCTTCCAATCACTTAGGTAGTTTTTACAGACTTCTTCTCTCGTATCTTCAGGAACTTAGAAAGTTGTCCTTAGTTTTTATTAAAATACATTAAGGCTTTAGAATCATTTACGCTGTAATTTTTAAACTCTACGGTCTCAATAAGCTTCCTAGTGAAGTCTCCGACCTCTTTTCTTACCAAATTCTGAGTGGTGTCTATGACGGCCTTGACCGGCAATAGGTGGCCTGAAATTTTCTTATACCGCAAAGTGGAGGTGGTCTGCACGTTTTGAATTCCTTCATAACTACTCATCTCCACCTTCTTCAGAACTTTCGCTCCCCCCACTCTCTTGTAAATGTATTTCAATTTGGTGGTGCCGGTCGGTCGCTTTTCGATGAGCCGCATTTGGTTCTTAGTTTTTTTGATCAGAATCTCATTGATAGGACTCACGCCTGTGTCGTCTCTATAGACGTCCCATCCGCCGCTTGTTTCCATTTTTTTAAAAGAGGCCAAGTAGTTTTTAATATCGACAGGAACCACAAGCCGCCCCATGCGTTGGCAGTTCTCGGCCACAATTTGCTTAACCTCTTTGTCGACTCTTCCCACAACTTCCACCGCAAACCTGTCTTTGATCCAAAAAACCTTGCAGTAAAGTTCGTCAAGCTTCTTAAGGGCGCCCTTTTTCTCGACCACGTCCTTGATTTTATCGCTAGAGACATGGAAAGCGAGGTCTCTGATTTCTTTAGAAAATGCGGGCCGAACGCCCATAAGGAGAGCGGCCGCCATGGCCCAAAGTAATTGCGCTTTCATATGACCCTTTTTTAGTTAAGAAATATCCTTATTCGTTTTTCTTTTTTAAAGTTGACCGCTCCGGCCTTTCCTTTAACGCCTTTTAAGTTCTTGACCTGAGTATAAATCAAATTGAGTTCTGACGCATCACTTTGGGCATATTTGCGCATTAATTCGCCCACCTTCTGAAGGACGTCCTGTTCTAAGACCATGCTTTCGGACTTTAGAACAATATGAGGGCCGGAGGCCTGGTCAAGGTGCAGCCAAACATCGTCCTTCTTGGCCCAGACCTTCCTTAATTGATCATTGCCCTGAGCGCTTTCACCAATACCAAGCTCAAACCCGTCAAACTTAAAGACCTTGAAGCCCAACTCTGTGTTCTGAACTCCTTTTTCTTTCTTGCTCTCTTTTGTTGAGTTAGGCCAGACTGGGCGAATCACTTCAAGGGTGCTTTTTAATTCTGGCTCTTTACTAAGCGACTCTCCAGAGCTCGCCTCTTCTAATCTTTTTAGCAAGATTCCTTCGCCTCTCTTTAGCTTTTTAATCTTATCGTAGACCTCGTCTCTTCTTTTGAAGTGGGTCTTTTCTTTGAAGTTTAATTTTACGCCTTCCACATTTATTTTTTTGTTAAGCAAAGAAAGGTCGTCTTGCTCGTCCAGCCACGTGTTCAACTTTCTCCAAAGCTTGGCCTTTTCCAAGTCGTCCTGTATGTTCTTCTTCTTTCTTTTTAGGAATTTGGTCTTTTTGCTTAGCCTGCGCTTCTGGGAGAGGCCCTCCTTCAACTCTTGCTCCAATAATATCGAGATTGACTTGGGCCTTGGAGACAGGATCATTGTGTTTTGGGCTTTCTTGCCCACTTCATCGAAAACATCTCTAAGTTTCATCGGAGCGTGAGATCCTTTTTCCCAGGACTTAAATAAACCAAGCTCGCTTCCTTTTGGGTCAGGTCCCAAGTTCGCAAAATAAAGGTTTCGGCCATGGTAGAAAAAACCAAACGAGGACTTTTTCCCGAAGCTTTGGTAATGGATCCATAACACCCTATCGATTGGGTCCAATTCTAGACCTAAGAACGCCCTGCCACTTAAATGCTTTCTCATATACTCAAGCATTTGGTCTTTTTTCCTAAGAGAGCTGGGGATCTGCTTTTCGCCCTCCCAAAGGCCTTCAAAGCCCTTGCCTCTTCCGAGGTAGATATAACGTGTTCGGCCTTGAGAGCGCATTGATAGGCAAATAAAACGAGCGGAACTATATATCTTTTGCAATTGCCCGTCTCCGCTCCAAGAGCTTTCAAATTGCCTAAGTTGGCGGGACATGTCATTATACGTTTGAATCATGAACACAACTATACAGAACAAAAATTCGATTTTAAATCAATTGGACTGGGATTTATTCATAGATCTTGCGAGCAAGCACGCTCTTTTTCCTCACACAGCCGAAACCATCTTCAGAAGCGATTTTGCCGCGCCCGACATTGAGCGGACCTATGACTTGACCGAACACTTTTTAAGGGAGTCTTCCTACGAGGACATTAACGAGGCCAGACATGCCCTAGGCCTTCTGGACCCGGAAGTCATAAAAACTGAATATGGGCTCAAGTTGTCTAAGGGCGCAGTCTTGGAGCTTGAGGAGCTCGCCCAGCTGATTGCCCTTTTGGAATCAGTTGTTAAGCGCCTCAAGCTCTTTCGTCTCTGCGTTTCTCAGGAGCCAAGCGAACTAGACCTTGCCTTTTCCCGGGACTTTAAAAGAAATGTGCTTAAAGAGTTTCGCTCATTTGTGAGCCCCGAAGGCGATATCGACTTTTTCAAACACCCCAAGCTCAAAGAGCTATATAAAGAACAATTGGAGCTTGAAAGCTCCATAAGATCCAGTTTGACCGGACTAAGAAACCAAGAAGACTTTCAAAAGGCCTTGCAGTTTTCAGGCCATGATCTCATCAACGATAAATACGTTCTCCCTGTAAAAAGCGACAACTATAGCTCAAATTTAGGAAATATTGTGGCCCGCTCTGAGTCCGGCCGCACCCTTTACGTGGAGCCTTTAAAGGTCAGGGAATTGAACAGAAAAAGGTTTGAGACGGTCTTAAAAATAGACCACATCATCCATCAAATCTCTCGAGACTTTAGCCAGCGCTTGGCGGTTCATGGAAGACAAATCGACGAGTATGTTCAGCTCGTCAAGGTCTTCGACGATCTCTGGACGCGCTCCAGATTTGCTCAAGAGCTAGGTCTAGCGAGACCAATACTTAAAAAAGAGCCCGGGTTTAAACTTGATGGCTTTTTTCATCCCCTAATAGAAGATCCTGTGCGAAACAATATGCGCCTCGGCTCCGATCAGCGCGGGCTTTTGATTTCCGGCCCCAATACGGGGGGAAAACGGCCTCGATTAAGTCAGTGGCCCTCTGTTGTCTCTTCGCAAAGGCCGGCCTCTTTGTTCCGGCCCGCAACGCCTCCCTTCATCTCTTCGAAAAAATTTTTTATTTTGGAAACGACCGACAAAGCCTTCCCGAAGGTCTGAGCTCTTTTGCCGCTGAAGCAAGAAGCTATGCTAATCTTATCAGAGAACTTGGAAGCACCAATCTCATCGTGATTGATGAGGTCTTTAGCTCCACGTCCTCAGAAGAGGCCAGCGCCCTGGCAATGAGCCTCTTTAATAAAGTGACTGAGGACGGCAGCGCCAAAGTGCTTGTTTCCACTCACCATCAGACCTTAAAGACCTTGGCCCATTCAAGTGAAGAATATATCTCTTGTCATGTGGGATTCGATCTAGGCAATAATCGGCCCACCTATAGGCTCATCTATGGCTTCCCTGGCAAGTCCATGGCGTTGGAGGTCTTCAGAGAAATGATGATTGAGGACGAGGTGTGCCAAGAAATTTACAAAGAGGCCTCTAAAAAGCTTGATAACAAGATGATTAATTATGAAAAGCTTCTTTCAGAGCTTGGCCAAAAAGAGCAAAGACTTAATTCTCTCATTCGCGAAAATGAGATAAAGCTCAAAGAGCTCAAGAATCAAAAAGAGTCCGCCAAAGGCGTCGCCAAGCTCAAAGTGGAAGAGGAAGTCCAGAAGGCCAAAAAAGAGCTCACCAAAATCACAACCATGGCGCGAAACGCCTTTGAAAAGGCGAAAAAGGGCGAATACGACAGCAGAAGAAAGCTCGAAAAAGACCTAAACAAGGCTCAAGATAGCGTCACTCCTCTGGCGCGCTCAGATGAGGACTTCAAAAAAAGAGAGTCACAGATCAGCATGCCTAGGCCTAAACAGCTTAGAGGTCGGCCAACAGGTACTTCTGCTCTTTCGTGAACCAAACAGTGACCCTTAAAGAAGTTAAAAAGCCTGGGCAAGCAGTTGTGGCCAAAGGGGCCATGAACATTAAGGTTCCTTTCTCCTCTCTCTTTATTTCCAACACAGAGGGAAAACAGGAAAAAGTTATTGTCACCGCTATGCGGAACAATTTCGCTAAAATCGAATACGACTGTAGAGGCATGCGCCTTTCGGAGTTTCAGTCTCTTGTTGAGACGAATATTCCCGACGTTCTAAGCGGAGATGTTCCGTTCATCAATTTTATTCACGGCCATGGAAATGGCACGCTTAAGGACTGGCTAAGGAATTATATTAAAAACACCTCTGCTATCGAATGGGACAGAGGTGACAGCGGAAACGACGGCGAGACGCGGGTCATCGCTAGTCGATAACATTTCCGATTCGCCATGGGCGAAACTTGAACGTCTCGTCTTCCTCAGACCAAGGCCATGGGAAAGAGAGGGAAAACCAGACCATAATCGCCTCGCCTTTAATGTTCTCAAAAGGGACAAATCCCCAGATTCTGGAGTCAGCTGAAAAGTCTCTATTGTCGCCCATGACAAAGAACTTGCCCTCAGGCACGACAATTTTATTAAAATTCGCTATATAGATATTGTCTTCGTCAACTTGAGTCACATGTTTGTGGTCTCCAGTGCGCGTCTCGAAGAACTTGAAGTTAAAGCGCTTAAACTTGTCGTCCATGTCTTCCATGATCTGGGAGCCGTCGATTTCCTTTGATTCAATCGGAGTGTCGTTCACATAAACGACCTTGTCGATGACCTGTATAGTGTCGCCAGGAAGTCCGATGACCCTCTTGATATAATTAAGGTCTGGGTTTTTAGGATACTTAAAAACGATAACGTCGCCTCTCTCTGGCTTCTCAGGCCCGGTGATATACACGGGATCTGTGAACCAGTCGCTAAAAGGCACTTTGAAACCATATGCGAATTTATTGACCAAAATAAAGTCGCCTATCATAAGGGTGGGGATCATTGAGCCAGACGGAATCTTAAAGGGCTCAAAAAATGTGGACCGAAAGGCGAGCACTGCGACCACAATAATGACAATGGACTTGAGTTCTTTTGCGAACTTTTTTCCAGAGCCTTCGGCCTCGCCTTCTTCCTCGGCCAATTGCCGCTCTAGTTCGTCATCACTCATCAATAGCCTTTTTTCTAAAGTTCTCTTACTAGTGTTCTTTTAAAGAATCATAATAATATTGAATAAATTTTTTAGCAAGATAGGTGGACTTTATATACCACTTTTCGAGATTTACGATCATAACAGCGACGGAAATTCCCGCGTCGTTGGGATCGTCCTTGGGCTTTGCGTAACTTATAAACCAGTCTCGTCTTCCGTAAGGCACCCCGCCTGTGAGAGTTCCCGTCTTTCCGCCAATCTCAATATCTCTAATCTTTTTAGTCTTCCACGGTCTAAAGGCGCCTCTGGCCGTGCCCTTTCGGACAGTCATATTCATCAAGTGTTTTAGTTCAATGGCCGCATGACTGGAGATGGCCCTGGTTATAATATGCTCAGGACGCCACACTTCCCTCTCCTGCTTTTTGTCCACAATAGACTTTACCACATAAGGCTTTTTAAGTAGGCCCTCGTTGGCGATTACTGAAGCGATAAGAGCTCCGTGCAACGGGCTGATCATGGTCTTTCTATTAAAACCGCTTGCGAGTTCTGCTAGATTGTACTCTGTCTCAACGGGAAAAAGCTTTGAGGTTCCCGTCTCAAGAACCTGCATCAAATCGTCGTTAAAACCAAACTTATGGGCGGTAGAGAAAATGCTTTTGAAATTCGTGTTTTTGATGGCAGCTTTTCCAAAGACGACATTATTTGACCAAGCAAAAGCTTTTTGAAACTTAATGTCTCGTGTCCAACGGTTTTTCTTGTCTTTTAATTGATTCTTATAAAGGGTGGTGGACTTTCCGTTATAGGTAAAATGAGTGTCCTTATCGACGTCACTATTTTCAAGCAAGTCCGCGGCAGTGATGACTTTAAAAACACTCGCCGCCGGATGAGAGCTTGAAAAGGCCATAGATTTTCCCACCGTGTTCCCTTTTCGCTGCATATCAACGGCGCTTAGGATCTCTCCGGTGTTATTGTCGATGACGACCACCGACGTGTAGTCGGAACGGTATCTTTTAAGCTGCTTCACTATATAGTCAGTCAGTTCGCTATTAACAGTATACTCGACCTCATATTCCCTTTCATCGTGTTTTATATCATTTGGCCAGCCGTCGGCGGCAAACACCTCTTTGGACAAAGTTTTTTTGAAAGTGTCCAAGGAAAAGCTCTCAAAGCTAAGGTCTTTTCCGAAGTTAAAGTTTGCAAAGGCAACTTGGGGGAGTAAAAATGCCAAAAGGGCCGCGAGCTTTAGGGAAAATCTATTCATGAGGGACATATCCTTTTCCTATAACAAAAAATTCTTTGCTCACACTTCGAGTGGACTTGGGCTTGAGGTAAGAATAGCTTTTAAAAAGACCTCTTTGCAGCTTCAAGAAGTTTTGAGCGTCGTTGCTATCAAAGACCTTTATGACGAAATTGCCGCCAGGCCTTAAAAAAGTGTTTAGGTGATAAAACACCATCTCCACAAGATTCAGGCTTCTTGCCTGGTCGACAGACTTTATGCCGGTCGTGTTGGGGGCCATATCAGAAACAAGAACGTCGAATTTCTTGTCCACGCCAAACTCTTCCAGGCCTTTCACATCGTTCACGTCTTTTTGATAAACGTCCACATTAGGGATCTTGTCTATTTTAGGGTTCACCTCTTGGATGTCTATGCCAACGACCTTCCCTTCATCGCCCACTATGCGGGAGGTGTATTGGACCCAAGACCCCGGATAATAGCCGAGGTCAAATACGTAATCGCCTTTTTTTATGAGCTTGTGTTTTGCGTCGATTTCCTCGAGCTTATAAATGCTGCGGGCCACAAAATTTTCCTTTTTGGCCTTTTTAAAATAGTGATCTTTTACCTTAAAACTCATCTAATTAAGCGCCTCTTGAACAGTCTTCAAATGGATTTTTTCTGTATCTCTGTTAATACCATATTTTTTCATCTTTGACAGAAGGGTCACCTTGCTGATTTTAATTTCCCGAGCTGTTTTGTTTATGCGGTACCCCCTTTCTTCTAATCTGGCCTTCAAATAGTCCCTCTCAAAGGCCTCTAGGTCGACCCGATAAAGGCCTTTTGGAGGAGAGCCCCCCCTTTTGTCTTCTCTCATGTACCCGGGCAAGTTTTCAATTTTTGCCACACTTTCCCCAAATAGGCTCAAGTACTCGCACACATTATTGAGCTCTCTGTAATTGCCAGGCCAATGATAGCTCATTAGAAAATCCAATAACTCTCGGTCCAACAGGAGGGCCGGTTTTTTATTTGCTAGCTTGGCCCTCACAAAGGCGTCTTCAATTATCGTTTGGAGGTTTTCTTCACAGCTCATGCGCTTGAGCTTAACCTCGAAACAGCGAATTCTTTGAAAAAGATCAGCTCGAAACCTTCCCTCTTCGACCATTTGGGCAAGATTTCTATTGGTGGCAAAGATGAGACGACCTTGGAACCTTAGCTCTTTTGTGGCGCCCACTTGATGATAGATGCCTTCCTCAAGCACCATTAAGAGCTTTGACTGGGCCTCAAGCGTCAGCTCCCCTATTTCGTCTAAAAAAAGTGTGCCCCCAGATGCGCTTTCAAAAAAACCCGATCGCGAGCAGTGGGCTCCTGTAAAAGCGCCTTTGGCATGGCCAAACAATTCAGCTTCTATCAGGGACGAAGAGAAGTTGCAGACATTCGCGTGGAGATAGGTTTTTCTGCCAGAGAGGAAATGAAACCGCTTCGCGAGCCTACTTTTTCCACTTCCCGTTTCGCCTGTAATGAGAATTGTTTTGTCAGTTCTTGCCAGTTTTTCCAAGTCCATAATTCCTCCCTATAGGCTAAATAACGGGCTTAAAAAGCATTTGGCTTGTCTTAATGATAAAAGTCTCTCGTCTTTTCAAGAATGAAAAGACGCTGCTTCTCTTTAGAAAAATTAAGCTCAATTAAACTTGACTTATAAAATCCAGATTTTGGTTTTAAACAAGCATTGGCCTCTTTTCCACAAACGGTTTCAGTTTTTTTCCACATTTATGAAAAATTTTTAAGAGGAAATAACACTGCAAAATCAGTAACTTGCAATTAGTTCTTACAGAACCTCACAACGCGCGACACTAAAACATTTATCATTTGTTCGCCGCGCGAAAAAGTTTTCCCCAAAAACTATTCTTGCAGCGCGAGAAACTCCATCCAACCATCTTCGCCCATGGAAACGGCGAAAATTCCGTCGCCAGATCCGTGCTCATTCACCACATTTGTAAGAAGACGCACAGCTCCAGTGGTGTCAACAAATACAAATGGAATGTTTGAGGGGTCAGCGGGTTGGAATCTTTGATAAGAAGAGACGAAGTTTTCGAACAGACAGGAACTAACGGACGATTTGAGCAAATATGACCTCCTTGCCATATTAAATCCGGTTACCTTATATTTTAGAGGATCCAGGGACCGGGCGCAAGAAGATAAATAAAATGTGTGAAATTTAAATCTGATTGATGAACTTAAAGATTTCGTCTTCCAAGAACATCTTGCCGATAATCCTTACCCGCCCCTCAAAATGGCTATCAAGCAGGCACACGAGGATATAGAGGGCATATATGGCGTTTCTTTTGGACCTTAGACGACTTATGGACTGGAATATCCACTCCAATGGGATAAGGCTAAACACGGTGAGCACCCACATAGAGGTAAAGTTCTCAAGGTAAGATGGGGCTTATGAGAAAAGACAGAGCAAACAGGGCCATCAGACAATAGCCAAATTCGGCGACCTTCTGATGATCAAGAGTCAACAGTGAAAAACGCCTACCTAAGTTTGCCAAAATAGTAAAAGGCGAGGAGGGCCGCGCCAATAAAGCCCACAGCAAAGAAGGCCTTACGGTAGATAAAGTCCCCGAAAGTAAGGAAGATTTCTTTTGCCTGGAAAGGGTCAAAAACAGAAGCGCTTTAGAGTGAGTTAGCAGCACGCTAAAAATGATGACAGCGCCAAGAGCATTATATTTAAGCCACTGCCGCTTATACCATTTTGTCTTTTCTTTTGAGAAAATAAAAGGAACCCCGACGAGCATGACGGGAAACAAAAGAGAATAGGCCACATTAATCATCGCTCCCATAGCGCAAACAAGCCCCGTAAGGAGCCCACTACGGTAAGTGGAGCTTTTAGTGGACCACAAAAATGACCACACGAACAAAAGGGGATAGGTGTTCACAAAACATGACAGAAAGTCCGCCGAAAGCACCCGCGAGAAAGACCAGGAAGAGATCACCGCAAACACGCCAAGGATGGCAAGTCTGCTTGTGAAGAAAAACCTCAAAAGACAGTAGAAAGAAAGAAGAAAGATGCCAAGTCCGTAGAAGTAAAAATGGAAGCTCCATGCGAAATTAAAGAGGGTCGGGTACTTATTGAAAGGGCACATAGTTTATCGAAAGAAAATTCCAAATCAAATTATGTATGTTCTCTCCCAGGGTCGAGGTAGAGCTTTAGCGCCTCAATATTTTGGAAAAGCGGCAGTTCGGGAAGGCTCACTAAGAACAAACAAACAATCATAAACACAACAGTTCGCTCAAAGTTGTCGAGAAAACGAAACTCTCCAAACTGTCCCGGCCATGGACTCCTCGATTATTTTTCCTCGCGTGGGCCAGGAGTAAAAGAGCCCTACCAAAATAAAAAAGCCCCAGAAGCACACTTCTGAAGCTTGAGTGGGAAGCAATGAGAAAAAGTTGAACAGAAGGATTAAGAATATATTGCCGCTTAAAAGCCGATAGATGATCCTGTCCATGGAAGAGTTTGCCCGGTAATAAATCTTTAAGCCGGTGGTCAATTTCCTTTCCAAGCAAGTACCACTGGCCCACCATGAAAAACATGTAAAGTAAGAGGACCAAAGCCTGAGAGAAAAGGTTTAATTTAACCGACTCCTGAAGCCACAAAGGCACCAAGAGAAACGAGAAGTAGATAACTAATCGATTTATAAAGAATTTTGACTTAACTTTAAGAAAGTCTGACTTTTTTGCTAAAGAATCTTCCATAATAACCGATAAAATAAGTACAGTTCCTAGGAACTCAATCCCAAACCTAAATCCTAATCCCGAAGCCCTCTGAACAGGAGGGCTTTTTTTTGTCCAAGTTTGCGCTCTAAAGAGTGTATTCTAACCCAGTTTGTTCCCTATTGCATCAAGTTCTTGGTGTGATAACCTAGAACTAGCTCAAGGAAACGCAGGAAGCGTTTTAGAAACTTTCCAGGAGGAACATTGGGCATATCTTTTGGTTCTATAAATTCAGGACTTCCCAAAGATATCGTGCAGCAACTCGTCGCTGCTGAGAAAATCCCTTTGCAAAAAATGGAAGAAAAGAAGGACAAGGTCAATAGCAAGAAGGCCCTTATTGTCCGATCTCACTCAGCGAGTAGAAAAGCTAAGAGGAAATATCTACGCCAATAAAGGCGATAGAAGCTTCCGTGAACTGGCAGTCAATGTGAGCGGTGAGGGCATCACCGCAAACGTCGACAAAAACATCGCCGAGCCAGGCTCCTATCAAATTGAAGTTATGCAACTCGCCCAGAAGTCCTCCGCCATGTCTAATGGCGTGGAGGACCCTGACGAGACTTATATAGGCGTGGGATATATTCAATACGAGCTTCCTAATGGAGAGGAAAAGGAGGTCTACGTCGACCACGACAGCTCTTCTTTAAAAGGAATCGCCAAACTCATCAACGCCGACACTGAAAATGGCATGAGGGCAAATGTTGTGAATTCTGGCGACGGGTCAGACACGCCTTGGAAGCTAATTCTCTCCCTTGAAGAAACAGGCGACGAGCAAAAGGCCACATTTCCCAACCTCTATCTTGTGGACGGCGAGGTGGACTTGTTTTTCGAGAAGCAAAGAGACGCTCAGGACGCTAAGATCAAAATGGACGGCTTTGAATTAGAGCTTCCCGGAAACCAAGCGACGGAGATCATACCTGGACTGACGCTCGACCTTGAAAAGGCGAAGCCCGGCGAAGAGATCACAGTGGAGATTGTCGAAGACACCGCCAAGATCGCCTCAAAGATGGAAGACACCATCAAAAGCATCAATGACATCCTTACGTTCATCAAAGAACAGAATAATATGGACGAGAGCACAGACACCTCCAGAACTCTAGGAGGCGACATCACGCTTCAGACCATTGAATCGCGGGTCAGAAGCGCGGTCTTTACCACAGTCAAGACCGACTCCGGCCCAATGAGAGTGAGCGACATCGGCATTAGCTTTCAAAGAAATGGGCTTGTGAAACTCGACACTGAAAAATTTAAAGTCGCCCTTGAAAGGGACTATAAGGCAGTGTCACAAGTTGTGTCGGGAAAATACACGCTTGAAAATGGAAAAATCAAAGGCTTTATCGACAATCTCGAAGGGGTGGTTGAAAGCGCTCTCAAAAATCCTTCAGGCACTCTCACCGCGCGTAAAAGCGGACTAGACAGTCAAATCAGACAAATCGACCGAAGGATTGTGAACAAGCAGCGACAAATAGAGCAAAAAGAAAGGGTCCTCAAGGCCAAGTTTGCGCGGCTTGAAGAGACGATATCAAAAATAAAGTCTCAAGGGCTCAGGACTCGCTGGCCTTCAAGGCGGCGGCGGATTTAACCCTGTTCAACAACTAGGATAAATAATTTAGGGACACTCGTAAAAGGGGCAAGAAAATGAGTTATGGATTAGGAGCTTACAAAAAAACATCGGTTCAGACCGCTAGCAAAGAGCAAATTCTTTTAATGCTCTATCAAGCGGCCATCAAAAACTGCAAGAAAGCGATCGAGGCGGTGGACAATAAGAACATTGCTGACAAAGGCCTCTATATCGGAAAGATGCAGGACATTGTCATCGAGCTCAATAACAGCCTGGACTTTGAGGTCGGCGGTGATGTGGCAGAGAGCTTTCATCTCTTTATGATTACCTACTCTACTCAAGCACACAGGCCAATATTAAAATTGAAAAAGGAGCCTCTAGAGGGCTGCCTGAACGTTTTGAACACGCTTTATGATGGTTGGTCTCAGGCTGTGCGATCTCTTAAAAGCGAGAAGTCCGCGCAGCAAATGAAAAAGGAAGCATAGACTTTGGATTTAAATAAAACTCAAAAAATATTTCTAAAGTCCTCTGGAGACCGCCTCCGAGCTCTCTCAACTTTGCCTTAGACTCTTGGAGGAAAAAGAGCATGACAAGGCCCTGCGCGTTCTCGATAACAGAACGCGAGTTGTGAATATCGTTTTGCACTTGGAAGAGTCGCTTAGGTCGGCCGCCCAAAAGTCGGCTAAGAATATAATACCCTAGTAAACAAGTTAATTACTTCCATCAATGAGAAGGACGAACTTATTTACGAGTTTCTCAATGAGGAAAAGCTTCTGACCCAAAATGAAATTGCAAAAACGAGTAAAAACAAAGAGAATTTCAAGGGATATAACTTAAATGATTTGAAATAGCGGTCCTATTTCTTGCTCAAATCATCAAACATTTTAAAGTGGGAAGGTCATG
Organism: uncultured Bacteriovoracaceae bacterium; assembly: GCA_963747475.1. GTDB lineage: Bacteria > Bdellovibrionota > Bacteriovoracia > Bacteriovoracales > Bacteriovoracaceae > UBA845. The sequence goes on along the minus strand of CAVVFE010000012.1, from coordinate 205,433 downwards.
GAAGAACTCAACACTCAGCTAAAAAATCATAAGAAAATTGAAGTCAAAGAGTCCCGCGCTGGCTCTCCGGTGCCTGTCGTAAAAGGCATTTATCTTCACTCTATTTATAGCCCGACAAAAGAGGCCCAGGCCTTCGCGAGAGACTATGAGGAGTCATTAAAGAGAAAGAATTCGGCGCTTGATCCTAGGGCTTGGTTTTGGCTATCACGTTCAAGAGATTATCAATCTTGCGCGCGCCCACCAAAAGACTTCAAAGTGACAGTGCTTGAGCCAAATGCTGAGCTCATTTCAGAATTCAAAAAAACAGAGCAATACCAAAAGCTTGCGCCCTATATCAGCATCGTTCACTCTGCAATGCCTGAGGAGGTTTTTGAGCGGGAAGAATTCATCATGTTTCTCACGAGAAAGCCCGCTATCATAAAGCACGATCCAAGCTACAACCTTAGCAAGACATACTTTCAGGGCTTTCTTACGTATAAAGCGTCCACAAAAGTGGCCGACTACAGAAAGCTTCTTTCAAAAAGAAGCTCAGAGGCTCTAAGTCACTGGGAGGGGAGCTTGGACGAAGGCCTGGAAAACGTCATCAAAAGCGGTCGCGTTCAAAACAAAAATGACTACGCTCTTTTTCTAATGAGAGCGATTGTCGAGTCCACTCAAAAACACAGCAGAAACCAATAGAAAAGGTGACTATGAAGCCCACACTTATAACATGTTTTAAAGACGAAGTTTCTCTCATCCAAGCGTCTCATCTCGTAAACTCGCTAAGAAAGGACAATCCGGCAAGCGAAGTTTATCTCGTGACATTCAGAGATTTCGAAAATACGGCAAAGGTCGTCTGTCCCCAAGGTCATTTGCGCTTTATTGATCGTTTTAAAATCGAGCACCTTAAAACTGGCGCGCTTTATTCAGACGCCTTTGCGCTGAACGCCCTCATGGAAGACTTCTCTTTTGCGCTTGACACTGAATGGGACAAGGCCATCAACTTCACCAATGACGACATCAGCTCGTATTTGCTGCCCATGCTCAAGGCCCAGAAAGTTTTGGGAAGCTACGTTTCCACAAATGGCAGCGCCGCCACCTCAGACTGCTGGGCGAGCTACAGAAACTTCTACTCCTCCAAACACAGGTTCGCTCCCATCGAAGACCTCGCTCTTGTCCACCACAGCTCTGGAGCAGAGTATAAAAGGGAAGGAAAGAAAGTCTCGATGAAAGAGGACTTTACTATGGTCGCAAATCAGAACTTTGCGAGGATACGTTCTTCCAAAGGCGAGAACGCGCATATTATTGGCGTCAACCTGGGCCCAGGCCTTGACGGCTCTGAGTTTGACTTTGATTACCTGTCAAATCTTGTAGAGACTTTGGAATACTCCGAAAATTTCAAACCAGTGCTTCTGATTGGCGGCGCAGATCATGAAAGGGCGGTAAGCGATGAGCTAAACGCCCTGAACGGCAATCGACTCATCTCAATAAACATGGACATATCAGCTGCGCCTTCAGTTCTTTGCAACCTAGACTTTCTCGTCTCAAGGCCATCAAAGATCACGGCCTTGGCGGACGCTCTCGACACGAGAGTCATTGAAGTAAGCGCTGAAAACGTCCCTCCGCTCGCGTTTAACGAGGGCTCATTTCACATTATCGAGCGAGAAGGACCATCTTCAGAAGACACGCTTTTTGTGCTGGCCCAAGAATTCGAAGAGCCGCTTCCCATGGCCATAAAAAACTCCGCCAATAAAGTTTACGCCAGAGTTCGTGACGACATGGGCGTCCTTCGCACGCTTATTAGAGGAGAGATCGATGTCCAAGAAGAGCTTCGCTACCATACGGCCAGATGCTATCACTACTCCCTTCTGGGATATCCTGTTGACCATAAATTGATCCAGAACCTAAAAGAAAACGCTTCAAAAAAAGAAATTGAAAGCTTCTGCTCCAAAGAGAAAGAAGAACTTGTGTCGGCGGTGAGAACGCTTTTAAACACCATTCGTTCCTTGCAGGCCTTCAAGCAGAGCGAAAAGAACGCTCCCAAGTTCGTGCAGCATCTTGATCAATTAATGGACTTAGGCAAAATAACAAACGTGGCGCAGGCCCCTATATGCCTATTTGAGGCGGCCATCGAAAACATCAACTCCAAAGACCCTAGCGAGAGCCTGGCGAAAATGGAAGAGCATCTATTTAAGCTAAAAGCGGACCTCCAGGGTCTCGCCAAATATCTTTGAAAGCCTTCTTGCCGATAAACAGGCAAGCGAGTTTTTTGAACAAGGCCTTTAGGCCAAAAGGAGGCAATGTGAGTATTCAGGAAGAAATTCACACGGCCATGGAAGAATTGCAAAAGAAAGCAAACAAGGGCAAGGCGCTCAACAGGACGATATGGCCTTGCTTCTGCTCACTTCTTTAATAGAAGAGGAGGGCTCTTATGCGCAGAAATAACCAAACCAAAAATATCGCCATCGCCCAACTCACGAGAATTGGAGACGTTGTTCAGACTTGGCAAGCGGCCCGCGCCCTTAAGATTGACCATCCTGAAGCTAGGCTTTTTCTTATCGCAAGAAAGGCCATGGCACAGGGGCTTAATTTTCTCTTAGAGGGAACCTTTGAGGAGATTCTCTATGTGGATGTTAAGGAGATTATCCCCTCCAAGAATACGGCGCTTAAGGAGTCCTAGAAATGTCAAAGGCTTATTGTCTCCATTAAGCAATGGGACTTGGACCTTTTTGTTAACCTTTCTTTCAATAAAAGCTCCAGCTACCTCACCTCACTCGCCCCTGCAAAGCTCAAAATGGGCATCTCTCGCAACGAAATGAACCAATTGGCCGTGGGGGACAAATGGTCACAATATATATATTCGACAGTGATGAATGGGGCGCTTAACCCTTTCAACTTAGTGGACATCTATAAATTTCTTTTGGGGCCAAGACTTTCTCGCCCGCCTACGAAGAAAAGCATCGGGAGGACATCATCGTGGTCCACCCTTTTGCTTCTCATAAAAAGAAAAGTTGGGGAGCGCACAAATGGGTCGACCTCATCTACAAAGTGCTCAAGGAAAACCCTGGCTCAGGAAATTAGAATTGTCGGAGGAGCGCAGGACAAAAAAGACGCCGAGGCCATCTTGGCATCTCCGGCGCTCAATGCCCACAGAGAAAGAATTCTTGACCATACGGGAGATTTTTCGATTAAAGACACCCGCAGGCTTCTAAATGAGGCAAACTTCTTATTTGTCATGACTCCATGGTCTCCCACCTGGCGGCCACCACCCAAACGCCGACCATTGTCCTCTCAATGGGCACAGTTAGGCCAAGCGAGACGACCCCCTATCAAAGTAACGTGATTAATATCGCTCCCAAAAGAGGCTGCTTCCCTTGCGACTGGCGCCAGGCCTGCGATCAATTGCCTTGCCATAAAGACATCTCTCATCAACTTGTGGGCCAACTTGTTAAGCGCGATTTTAAACGAAAAGACCCTCAATAAAGAATTTTTTCATAACTCTATTTCTCCCTTTTATCTAAATAATGTGGCGGTATACGCCCCTTATTTTGGCGAGACGGGAATGGAACTTATAGATATTGCGGAAAACCCGGCGGACGCCACGGAGGCATTTAAGACTGTTTATAGGATTCTATGGTCCTTCTACTTGAGAAATGTTGACGCCAATCAGGCCATGCCCGCTCTGACCCAAGACGCTCTTAGCGCCCTCGTTGACCATCACGAAGGATGCGAACACATCTATGAGCTTTATAGCTTCGCAATGAAGTCCGCAAATGATGTGCTCTTAGAGGCGAAAAGTGAAAGTCCTAATATTAACAAATATTCAAAAGCATATTCAACGTTTGTCTGAAATTGACCAACTGAGCGCTGCGACCAAAAAGAATTACCCTTTGCTACGGCCAATCGTGGACTTCTTTTTTGTTAACAAAGCCAATGCTCTCGGCAATAATATTATAGACATAACCGAAAGCAATCTTTTGTCTCTGCATGACGGCCAGAACCTGATCAAGATTCTCTTTGATCTTTTAACAAGCGTGACTGCCCCCGCGGAAAAAAAAAGCCCCAAGAGGTCTGAATGGAAAAAGAAAAACAACGAGCCACGTCCCTAGACGCCCTTAGAGAGGTTTCTGAGCTGCTCTCTCCCTATGTTGATTCGCTCAAAGCGCTGATCGAATCGACCGTAGACGGTATTGAACAAACAGAAAAGGGCGAGCGTCAGGACGCTATGGCCATGATCGCTGACCGCATCAGCAGGCTTATCTCTATTGTTACGCTTGTTCACAGGGAATGCGAGAGCAGTGAAAGAGATTTCGAGGACCTTAAATCTGTTGAAATTCACTTGCTTTCCGTCCTTAAAGCTATTCAAACGGCCGAAAGGGCGCATGATCTTCCGATGCTCTCTGACTTGCTCGAATACGAATTACAAGATAATCTCACCCAATGGAAAATCAAGGCCATACCACAAATCAAGAGGCGAATTTTGGCCTCGGCTCAGGTCTAAGCGAATTTAGGCCTCCTCTTAATTATCAAAAAATTAAAAAACAAATTTCAGCGACTTCGTCCTTTACGAAGTCCGCCGTCTTTCTAAGGGAGAAATCTCAGTCCTGCGATGACTCTGTGTCCTTCTGCCAAGAGCTTTTGAACTATGAAGGCCTTGAGTCTTTTAAAACGGCGCACTTCTTCATTCACGAAAAAGGCAAAAGCTTTGCCTCAAAGCATGAAATTAATAAAGACTCATTCAGTTCAAAGGACTTTCATGTCAATGAATTTAATCAGCTCTTTCAGGCCATAAAAAAGTCGAAAAACCGCTCCTTTGGGCAGGAAGTTTTAAAAGGCTTCACTTTTGATATTTTAGGCACTTTTCTCGCTCGTGAATTCTCTTTGGGAAACCACAACATCATTCTTGTTGTTTCTCGAAACGACTTTCTCAATCAGACCGAATCAGAAAAAGAGGCTTTTAACGCGCTTTCGAAGGTGATTGCCCCATATTTCGAGATCATTTTAGACAAGGAACTGCAAATTCAACAATTTCAGCTTATCAAGTTGGCCTACGACAACTTGCCTTATAAGGTGCATATGGCTCGCAGAGAAAAGGCCAGGCTTCAATAGGCTTCCGTCCGCAAAATATTTTAAGCTTGAGGCCTTGGACTCCCTCGATAAAGCGGACATTTTTCATCAGGAGAGAATTGGACTTTTGGGGGAACTACTTAACACCTTAAAACACGAGCTGAGTAATCCGCTCTTCGGACTTCAGCTCTCTGCAGAGATCCTTTGCCAAGAGATTGAGGACCCTGAATCTAAACTATTCATGGAGGAAATCGCAAGCTCCATAAAAAGATCTCAGTCAATAATCTCCAACTTCACAGAATTTTACACGACTTCAGAAAGCCTCCATGCCGATGACATCGAAAAAATGGTCCACGAGGTCTTTACACTCACCAAAAGTCAGAGCCGCAATATCATAAAGCAATTTGCGATCATAGGCGACAAGGACGAAGATTTCGTTCTCGACGCAAACTCAGTATGGCTGGCCCAAATACTGTTCAACCTAGTGGTCAACAGCGCCCAGGCCTTGAACCAAATTGAGGTCAAGTCCCCTGAAATTCTTGTCAAGGCAAAGCTTAGACATCCCTTTGAATTGCATGTGATTGACAACGGGCCTGGGGCTGGCAAAGAAACCATTGAAAAAATCTTTAGGCCCTTTTATACCACTAAAGAGAAAGGCACAGGACTTGGGCTTGCAATTTCCCAGTCTTTGGCCTCAAAACTAGGCGGAAAAATTGAATACATCGCGCAAGGACAAGGCGCTCACTTTGTACTAAGATTGAAAACATGAAAATACTTGTAGTCGAAGACGAAATCCTCATTCAAAAGTCCCTCCAAATTTTTCTTCAAAAGAGAGGGGCAGAGGTGGACGTCAGCTCAAACGGCAAGGGCGCCATTGAGAAAATTTTAAAAAATGACTACGATAGGGTGGTTTGCGATCTGATGCTTCAAGACATCACAGGTTTCGACGTTATTGAGGAGTCAAAATCAAAATATTCTCTGGAAGAGATAAGCGACTTATTCGTCATCATAACGGCGTATTCCTCAGAACAAGTGCTTGAAAAAGCGAGAACTTACAATTGTGAAGTGCTTAATAAGCCTTTTTCTGACATGCAAAAAGCGCTAGACACCATGATGTCTATAAAGGCCCAAAAATCAAGGCCCAACGATGAATAATAGCGCAAGCAAGACCATTGAAGTTATAGCCATTGCGCTTAAACCTGCGGGTTTTGAGGACCTTCCTAACGCGATAAACAATCTCATTCGTTGGCTCTCCAAAAGAAAGAAGAAGATTGTTTTCCTAGACAAAGAAAGAGCAAGGTTCGACCTCGTCATTTCTCAAAAACTCCTCAAGCAGGTGGAGTTCTGGGACGAAAAAAACTTTTTCAACGAAACTGACTTAGTTATCTCTTTGGGAGGCGATGGCACTTTTTTAGGCGTCGCTCGCAATGTCTCTTCTGAGATTCCCGTCATGGGCGTCAACTTAGGCCGCCTAGGCTTTATCACTGAATATAGCAAAGGGGACTTTTACGAGAAGCTCACAGGCGTCCTTGCCGGCAAAGGACAAATTACCAAGAAAAGACTTTACTGCGCAAAGCTCTTTCAAGAAGGAAAGGAAGTCGACAACGAGCTTTTCTTTAACGATGTCGTTTTTAACAAAAATGAAATCGCTCGCATGTTCACTCTTAGTGTTCATAGCGATGGAGAGCACATCTATGACCTTTCTGGCGACGGGCTGATTATAAGCTCAACAATGGGCTCAACAGCGTACTCTCTCGCCGCTGGAGGGCCGATCGTCCACCCAGATGTAAAAGCGCTATTGCTCACCCCTATCTGCCCGCATAGCCTCACTCATAGGCCTCTCGTTATTCCAGACTCTTGCGAACTTAGGGTCAAATTGGTGGAAGATATTGATAGCGTGACACTCACGGTCGACGGCCAAATAGCCCTTCACTTGGACAAAAAGATCGAAGTATCAATCGCAAAGGCGCAGAACTACATTTCAATTATAAAAAACGACGAAAGAACTTACTTTCGCACTTTAAAAGAGAAGTTTGTTCATGGTAAAAGAGAAGCCTAGACCACGACCGGGAGGGCTTACATGTCTGGCAATCTTAAGCTGGCGACACTCAATCTTCAAAACTTTGCGACTTTCCAAGACCAAACAATTTCATTTATAGACGGTTTTAATTCCATAGTCGGCGAGACTGGCTCAGGTAAAAGTCTTATTCTTGACGCTCTCCAACTAGTCCTCGGCCAAAGGGCCGACAAGAAAATAATCAGAAAGAACTGCGATTTCGGTTGCGTCGAGGCGGTCTTTTCCACAACTGATCCAGACATTAAGCGGTACTTTATGGACATCGGTCACCCTTTTGACGAGGAGATCGTCATCAAGAGGATCATCTTAAAGTCAGGAAGCTCCAAGGCCTATCTTAACTTCCAGCAATGTCCTGTTTCTCTTTTGGCCCAAATCGGAAAAAGATTTATTGATCTTGTTGGCCAGTTTGAAAATCAAAAACTTTTTAGCGAAAAATATCAACTCTCCCTGCTGGACAATTTTTCTGGCAATGCCCCAATTCTGTCCGCGTACCAAGATTCGTGGTCAAAATACCAAGGCTCCCTTGAAAAACTGGAGGCGTTAAAGGCCAGCGAGAAAGAGACAGCGCAAAGGCTCGATTACATCAACTTTCAGCTCGACGAATTAGAGGCCCTCGGCCCTGATGTGGAAGACGAAAAAGAACTAAAGAAACAAAAAGAAAAATGCCTTGAAGTCGAAACTAATAAGAAGGCCCTCGAGGAGATAAACTTCTATTTCGATGGAAGCGACGAGGTCATGGGCCTTCAAAGCATTATGGCGAAATTGGACCGGGCCTTTGTTCAAGCAAAAGGCCTAGATCCCGAGCTTCTCAATCGCTTGAGACAAAACTGGGAGGACCTTAAAGACATAAATTTTCAGCTTAACAAGTCCCTAGTCTATGAAATCTCGGACGCTGAGCTTTCAAACATCATAGAAAGGCTTGATCAATACAGGAAGTTGCATAGAAAGTTTGGCGTTGACACTGATGGGCTTGTTCTGGAAATGGAAAAGTTTCTAAAAGAAAAAGAAACTCTTGAAAACATAGACCTTAGCCTTAAAAAGGTCGAAAAAGAATGCGAGACATTTAAAAATGAGCTTTTACAACTAGCTCTCAAGCTTCATGAAACAAGAGAGTCACACGCGACAAAGCTTTCAAAGCTTCTCACCAAGGCCGTTCGAGAGCTTAAAATGGACGGCGCCTCGTTTGACATAAAAATTTCCAAAAAAGAGCTAGGTCCGACTGGCTTTAGCAAGATTAGCTTTGAAGCTGAGACAAACCCTGGCGAAGGTTACTACAGGGTGAAAGAAATCGCGTCAGGAGGGGAGCTTTCAAGAATTCTCCTCTCACTCAGACAAGTGCTTTCCAGTAGAGACTCTGTTTCCATTTTTCTTTTTGATGAAATAGACGCCGGAATGGGAGGGGAGACGGCCCTCCACATAGGGAAGTCTCTCGCCCAAGTGGCCAAACACTCACAAGTGATCGCCATCACGCATTTGCCTCAAATAGCCTCTTATGCAAAAAAGCTTCTTGAAGTAAAAAAGGAAATCAAGGTCTTTGAAGGAGAGGAGCGCACCATAAGCCGCGTCACCGAAATAATAGGGACCAAGCTCAAGGCCAGAGTGCAAGAAATGGCCCCCATCTCAAGCTAAGGAAACTCTTTCAGCGCCTTCAGGGCCAAGCCTAAGAAAAGTTTGGTCCCTTGGGGGAAAACCGATGTTGAGGTAGGTCTTTCCTTCTCTTTCAAACTCGTCAGCGATATGGGTGTGGCCTGCGACCAAATAGTCCCAAGGGTTTTGTTTCAATATATCTGTCGCCGCCGCTCTATACTTTGCCTTCTCTTTGACCAAATCAAAGCTTATAGAGCCACGATTGCGCGAGCTGCTCGCGGCCTTGGAACCTATGCTCTCGACCATATTAAAAGTCAGCACCTTGCTTATAAAGAATCCAAAAGGTCTGGAGGTGTATATATTCTTCCACCTTCTATAAGCAGGGTCTGTCTCGTCCATTTGATCTCCATGACAGAGGGCGACTTTATGCGGTCCTACTCGAGCTGTAAAAAATTCTTTTTCATATTTAAAAAGGTCAAGGACCTTCTCGTCCACTCTTTGGGCCAGCAGGTTCCTGAAAGTGTTTGAAAAATGAAAGTCATGATTCCCTTCCATAAACAAGACCGTCCTGCCCTCTTTAAGGTGCTCGGCGACTTTGTCAAAGAAGGCCTTATACTTGCCGCCATATTCTTGATGCTCGCCAGTCAAATGATCAAAGATGTCACCAAGCATGGCGACCATAGAGCTGGACTTCGTCTTTGGATGGTCCAAAAACTTCAAAAGAGTCTCGTAATGGGAGTGGTCAGTGTTTCCCGCATGCACGTCGGAAATGGCGCTTATATACATGAGGTCATTATAGTTCAGAATAGAGTGGGAGTAAATTAGACCGCTTCACTCAAGTCGATATGCCGGAAGACAAAGTCTGCGATCAATTTTCTGGCCATAGGATCAATGCGCTCGAAATTCACGCAGATTTTCTTTCCTCTATAATGAAGTCCATTATGAGCGTCAGGCTCGACGTCAAAGATGTTCACGACTCGAGCAAAGACCATGATCTCTTTTTTTTCCACCAGGATCTTCATTGGCTTAATGAAGTCGCCTCGGGAGAAGAACTTGGCCTCTGTCTTAGAAACAACAAAAGAGAGCCCGCCGGCGCTTATGTCAAAGCAAGACTTGTCAAATCGCTGATGCGTTTCTAGGGAGCGACCGTTCGATTTCATAAAATTAGCTTGGGCATGGCAGTGGTCGTCCAGGAACAAACGCATATCTTTCCTACGGTCAATCTGGGCAATCATGGAAGGAATCTTTATGATCAAGTCTCCTGAAGAGTCAAAGGACTTAATGTCGCTTTGAAAGAGGACCATTTCATCGGGCATATAGAAGTTAAGTTTATCAGAACCTGACACTAAAGTTGACAGCATTTTTGAACTGCTGAAGTCAGTGGCCTTTAAAACGAGCTCTGATCTAGATTTTCTGATGACACGGATGAAGACGTTAGTCGTAAGCTTTTTGCCAGACGCAATTCTCCAGGCCACAATCGATTTGCTCTCCGCTTTAGCATTGCTCAAGATGCTCTCGATCGCCCATGGGGAGTAGTTCTTTTTTAAATTTTTTCTGTTTGCGTCATTCATTACTATTCCTGCTTAATTTTACGCCTCCCCGATTTTCCCCCGTAGAATGAAACTCAGGGAGGCGTGGGCTTAAGACTTGGAATAACTTGCGTTACACCTTATTTGCGCTGAGAGGCATTCGCCCCTCAGGCTCACTAACTTTATTATCCTATCAATCTCATCGCGGCGTTCGGCAGGTTGTTTGCCTGAGACAGCGTGGAGATGCCAGCTTGTTTCATCACGTTATTGGAAGCAAGCTTGGCCGATTCTTTTGCCACGTCAACGTCTTCGATTCTAGACCTAGCGTCTTCAGTGTTAACAATCGCTGTGTCCAAGTTGGAGACGGTCGATTGAAGTCTTGACTGAATGGAGCCAAAATTCGCTCTAAATCCTGAGACTTTATCAATAGCTTCGTCCAGCACCTCTAAGTTAAAGGACGCGTCCTCTTTAGTGGAAACTCCTGTGCCGGAGATGCCTAGGCCTTCCGCTGTCGCATTGGTCTCTGTCGCGTCAAAGGAGATTTTATTTTGTTCCCCGCCATAGGCCCCCACTTGGAACTCCATAACGCCGGACTCGCTTTCTCCGGTGAGCAACGCTCTGCCACCGAATGTTGTGGTTTTTGAAATCCTATCAACTTCTTGTTGCAGCTGTTGATATTCGAGGTCTAAATAGCCTCTTTCTTTTTCGCCCACAGTGTCGGACGCTGCCTGCACTGAAAGCTCTCTCATTCGAGTGAGAATATTTCCTGATTCGTTGAGACCGCCTTCGGCGACTTGAATCATGGAAATCCCATTATTGGCGTTTCTTTGCGCCATTTGCATGCCTCGGGACTCGGCCTCCATCTTCTTAGCGATGGCAAGGCCGGCGGCATCGTCCGCAGACTTTGTGATGCGCTTGCCTGAGGCCAACTTTTCAAAGCTCTGACTGGCCTTTGCGTCGGCCTTTCTTAGGTTCTTCTGAACCGCTTGGGATGCAACGTTTGTTCTAATTCTTAAACCCATTTTAAACTCCTGGTTAAAAATTAATAAGTCTTAAAGCCTGTCTGAAAGCTTAGTGATTCAATCAGACACTTAACCTATCGACTTGCTCAGGAATTCCTTGAGTCCTCTTGGCATAATTCTTGACGAAAAAAGTCAAAAACCACCTAATTTAAATGACTTATGCTTATGATCAAATGGAAAAATGTGATTGGTTTTCTTTAGTTATTGATTTTATTGATAATATTTGTTGTTGAGAAGCCATCGATAAAATTAAGCGAAAGCACCTTTCCCCCTTTGGAAAGGACATACTCAGAGCCAACAATCTGCTCCGGCCGCCAGTCTCCGCCTTTTACGAGCACATCGGGCGAGACCTCTTTAATAAGGTTAAGTGGCGTGTCCTCCCCAAAGATGGCCACATGGTCGACCGCTTTAAGGTTTTCCAAGACAAATTTGCGGTCCAATTCAGAGTTAACTGGGCGCTCTGGCCCCTTGAGCCGCTTTACAGACGAATCTGAATTAAGACCAATCACAAGGACATCGCCCAAAGATTTGGCCTCATTCAGATAGGCGACATGGCCTCGATGAAGGATATCGAAACAGCCGTTTGTAAAAACGATTTTTTTGCCTTTGCTTGAGGCCAAAAAAGCTTTTAACTCGTTCATCTTTTTATGACTTTGGTGTTGCTAAGCTTGCTATGCAGATCAATAAGCCCAAAAGATCCAAGACTCATAGCAAGAACGAGTGCCCTTGAAAAAGATTGCCCCATCGTCATAGGGCCTTCCTCGAGGGACTCCACCCGTATGCCCATCATTCTTTTTCCTGGCGTCGAAAATTTTGTCTTATCAAAAAAGCTAAAATAAAACAGGTAAAAAAGTCCAAGCAAAGGGAGCAGATTGGCCGCTGTAAAACTCAAGCTTAAACGCTCGCCAATGGCGCCCAAACTTAGGCCTGAGTTCAGCGCTGCCGTCATCAAGATAAACGCCAAAGAAGAAAGAATGATTGCTTCGTCCAAAAAGAAGGCCGCAAGCCTTGAGACGGAAGACGCTTCAAGCTGCTCAGGAGTCTCAGCAGAGTGGCCCATATTGAGCTCAACTGGCTCTGTCTTTTTCTCATTATAAAAGGGAGCGAGGTCGCCCATAGTTCTTTGGGCCGGCTGGGTTTTGCTTTCGCGCTTGATTTTCCCAGCGCGAGCGTTGAGACTTTGCTCAAGGCTTTTTTGTCTTGATTGAAGGGTGTTTAAGCTCTTTTCATTTTTTTGTTGAGGCTCGTGATGAAAGCCAAGGCCGTCTGTAAGAGGCTTAAAAGGCATGTCTTCATCAAATAGTTTATCAAAGTCTATGTCTTCTCTATTCATTTTTCCTCAATCTCTCTCTATATATGTGTGTCGCCAAAATATCTCACAATTTACTTTAAGCTTCAAGATACGCGTGACTTAAGTAGCCCATGAAAAAAGGGATCGCTGTTTGCGTTCGTAAAATCGGGCCCTTAAACTGGACCGCGAACGATTTGCTGTTCGCAAAGATTAGAGACTCTTCATTCTCAGTTAGTCCGCCTTCAGGCCCAATAACCAACAGGCCTTTGCCTTTTGTCTTCCTTTCGGTCCCTCGAACTCTGCAAGCTAGCTAGCGCGCAATAATCATAATCGTCTATATTAAGCTCTGAGAGCGAACAGCTCACAAGCTCAGGCATGAATGGGTTATTTGACTGCTCCAGAGCGGTCTCTAAAATCTTCTGATAACGTTCAGGCTTTGAAGGGTAGGTCTGTGAGCGCTCCGAGTGAAGCACGTATATTTTTTCAGCGCCAGTTTCCACACTTGCCCGCAAGCAGAACTCTAGGGCGTCCTTTTTCGGCCTTGCGAATGCCACGCTGATTGAGTTTGCGCTGCGCTCAAATGTCTCCACTCGCTCAATTTTCACCTCAACGCTTTTTTTTGATATACTTTCAATGACGCCGAAGGCGCTTTTGCCCTTTCCATCTAGAAGCTTTAGACCTTGGCCCTTTTTAACACGAGCGACATTTAGAAGGTGATGAAGACAGTCGCCGCGCAAAATCTCAGTCTCGCCAACGCCTTTTTTAATGCCTCCCACAAAGCTCGCTCTCACCTTTCGACCTCAAAGAGCGCGGCCACCCAATCATTTTTAGTTTGAACTTCAATAAGTTTCAAATCAGGTCTTAACTTTTCATACTCCGCCTGCGCCTCTTTTTCCTGGCCTTTGAGAAGTCCGCTAACAATAAGATATTTTCCGGTCTTTTCCACAATCTCTTTCCCTTCAGCTATAAGCGCGTCTAGGAGGATGTTGGCAAAAACAAGGTCATATTGTGAATCAAGCTTATTCTTTTGCGCCGGCAAGACCAGGTGGCGAGCGTCCAATTTCGCCCTTGGATTCAGGTCCAAATTGACTTGGCAATTGTCCAAGGCCTCTTGATCAATGTCCAAATAGTCCACAACTTTAGAAGAAGAAAACTTTTGACTAAACCCGACCCCCAGAATTCCTGAGCCGCAGCCAAAGTCCAAGCAACTCTCCAAGGGCTCGTTCATGAGCTTTTCAAGCATGATCTTCAGGCACAAAAACGTGGTCTCATGGCTCCCGGTCCCAAAGCCCATGCCAGGATAAATAAAAATATCATTCTCGCTATCTTCCTTCTTCTCCCACGAAGGAACAATAGAGAGCTCTTCTGTGACTTTAATGGTCTTGAAGTTTTCCTTCCAGTTTTCGTTCCAGTCCTTTATGTCGCCTTCATGAATTTCATAGGCGTCGCTAAGCCCCATTCCCTTGAGCTTTTGAGCGAACTTATTGCAATAGTCTAAGTTAGGAAAATGCAGACGTTTTCCAGAAATGCCCTGGGTCTTGAGGGCCTCAATGACCTCTTCGATGACTTCAAGAGGAAGGTCTCCCCCTGAGTAAGAGCGCTCCCCAAGAATCTCGTCCACTTTCGGCTCATCAATGCTGAAGTCTTCCGCTCCAGCGCAGTCGTATTCACCAAAGGCCATGGCCTCAAGCGTCTCAAGTTGAGATTCGTCATTGAGATTTAAATCAATATAATAGTATTTCCCCATAGTTCCCCTAACATTAAAGGTTTATACGATGAATGGGGCCGAATTATCTCCCGCTTTGTAAAATTTTTACTTAAAAGGGAAGTCGTATTGCGCTATAAGCTAGGTATCTAAAATTATTAGGAGATTGTGTGCATCTTGTAGGAATCGCTGGTGGTTCAGGCTCTGGAAAAACTACCTTTGCAAAAAAAGTATTAAAGGAGACGGGCGACTTTAACGTCTCGGTTCTTCACATGGACTCATACTACCTTGATCATCAGCCCAAAGAGCTTGAGACTGCGTCTGGCAGGCCAAACTTCGACCATCCCCACTCTTTTGATTGGGAGCTTCTCAGAGAGCATATAGGTCACCTAAAAGACGGCAAGACCGTGGAATGCCCAGTCTATGACTTCAAGACCAATTCTCGCACAGGAGAAATGACCACTATTGCTCCCAATAATATTCTCATTTTTGAGGGGATTTTCGCTCTCTTTGATAAGGAAATTCGGGACAAGCTGGACATCAAGTGCTTTCTTCGCGTGGACGCTGACATTAGATTCACTAGACGTCTTCACAGAGATGTTAATGAAAGAGGCCGCTCGCTCGAGTCGGTCATCTCACAATATTACGAGACCGTAAGGCCCATGTACCAAAAGTTTCTTGAGCCTCAAAAAGAGTTTGCCGACTTCACCGTGGGAGAAGAAACAAGCGTCGCCGCAAAAATATTGGCCGCCCGAATGAAGGAGCTTATTCATGAAAAATAGCCCCTACCTTAGCGTCACTCCCCTTGGGGGAGTCGGAGAGATCGGATCAAACTGCACTGTCTTTGAAAATGAAGAGGAGATGGTCATTGTCGATTACGGAATCCTCTTTCCCTATGAAGATTTCTTTGACATCGATTACCTTATCGCCAATCTCGACACCATCAAAGACACCGAAAAGAAAGTCACTATTTTTATCACCCACGGGCATGAAGATCATATTGGGGCCATAGTTCATATCAATAAAGTTTTTCCCAAAGCTGTCATTCACGCCCCCAAGTTTGCCGAAAAGTTGATGCGCAAAAAGCTTCAAGAAGAAGGTCAGGCCGCCCAGATTTTGACTTATGTGGAAGATCATAAAATAGAATTTAAAAACTTTGTGGTCCATCCTATTAAAGTGACCCACTCCATCCCTGACACCTATGGTCTTATTGTCCAAGAGCGCTCGGGGGCCTTTAATATTCTTTTTATTAGCGACTTTAAATACGATCTCGATCCGTTATACGAAGAGCCTTTCAACACTAAGAAGATCAAAGCGCTCTTTTCAAAGGCACATAAAAACTACGCGATGATGGACTCGACCAATATCCTCAATCCTGGCGGGACGCCCAGCGAGAGAGAGCTGGTGCGAGGCCTTGACTCCCTCATCAAACAGGACAGAAGAGTGTTTATCACTTTGTTTTCCTCCAATGTCCACAGACTTAGGACCATATTCTCTATCGCTAAAGACCACAACAAGCGTGTCATCACCATCGGGCGATCAATAAAGAGTTACGTTGAAATCGCCAAAGAGTGCGGCCTATTTGGAGACGAGCTAAGCGTTTTAATGGACGAGAGGGAAGTGACGGACCCCAACAGCAAAAGGCATGTTTACCTTTTGACGGGCTGCCAAGGGGACCACTTTGGCGCGCTTAGAAGAGTGTCTTCAGGAGAGCATAAGTACCTCTCGCCCACAGAAGGCGACTTGTTCGCTTTTAGCAGCAAGGCCATTCCCGGCAATGAAAAAAAGATTTATCGCATCTACAACGTTCTCACAGAAGCGGGGGCCGAGGTCGTCACCAATAGTGACGCTCTTATTCACGCCTCAGGTCACCCCTCAAGAGAAGACCTACAGAAACTCTACGAAGAGATAGCTCCCGACGTGATCGTCCCCATTCATGGGGAGAGCTATTTTTTGAGAAAACACGTCGATTGGATTAAGGACAATAACTTTGCCGATGCCCATTATATTCATAATTTCACCCGCCTATGTTTTGACCGAAAAGGCGAGATGAAAAAAGAGAAAATTGAAGAGGACATTCCTTTGATCATTCATGGAAATAAGTCCGTGATTGAGCGGGAAGCGATATCTAAGAGAAGAAAACTCGCCTGCAACGGCGCTTGCTTTATAAGCATTAGCAGCAAGTCCAGAAGAGTCTCTCTGACCACTTCGGGCCTTCCAGAGTCTCTCAATGACGACCTTGGCAAGATCACAAACCTTATCAAAGGCCAGCTTGGCAAAAAACTGATGGCAAAAGACGAAGAAACTATTTCAGAAGAGATTAGAGTTTTCTCCAGAAACCTTCTAAATAATTTTTTGGGCTATAAGCCAGTGGTCTTTGTGCATGTCCTATGACTAAACTTGCTCTTGTTTTTATTATTTTTTCTTTGAGCCTTCTCGTCCTTCGCAAAGGGAAAAAAGAAAGAGGCGAGTGTGTCATCTGCGGCAAAGACGTCTTTGATCCCAAAATAATAGAAGGAAAGGCGCTTTGCAAAAAGCATGTGGAGCTTTTCAAGAGCGGCCAGTGGGAGAGCTTTACAAAAGGGCACGCGTCTCCACACGATCCAGAGTATGGCGTAAGGCTTTACGAATTTAAAAGGCTCCTCAACTCTCATAAGCTGAGCTCTTATATACAGGCCGATTATTTTCAAGAAGGCGAAGAAATCAAAACAGAAATGGTCTTGATGGTCTTAAAAGAAGACCTAGAAAAGGCCGAGGCCCTTTCCAGGTCATGGGAGAAAATTTAATTTCTTTCGTTTAGGTCGGCCGAGTTAGCGTCTTTTCTCATAAAAGACGGAGTGTCGAACTCATCGTCATCAAAGTTCATAAAACCAAGCTTTTCGGCGATTGACTTGGCCTTTGAAGAGCCATGCTCCAGTCTGCTTTCTTCTTCTTTATTTGAAGAGGTCTTATGTCCCTCTGAAAGCTCCGCTTCTCTTGCCTTGTGGTTTTCATAGCTGTGGGCGGCGTTTTTAATGCTCTGAGCAAGGCTTTGTCTTTCGGCAGAAAGATCGCTCTCCTGTCTTTCATAGCGGCTCTCTTGAGCTTCCATATTCGTCTCTTTAACTTCGTGACGAGTGTCCTCATCTAAAAAGCGATTAAGGGCGCCAGTGTCATTAGAAATCGCTTGAGAAAAGTCTTCCTGTGGAAGCTCTTCTCTTGCCGGCGTTTCAGTCATAAGCTTCTCGACCGCCTCGACCGGTCTTTCAAAGCTAGCGCGCGGCTCTTGAACTTTTGTTTCTCTAAGCCCTTCAGTGCTGACGATCTTCTCTTGTCCACCAAGGCCTGTGGCGATGACAGTGATTTTCACTTCGTCCGCCATTTCTTCATCAATGACAGTTCCAAAAATGATTTCAGCGTCCTCATCGGCCGCCTCCATAATTAGGGTCATGGCCTCATTTGCCTCGTGCATGCTTAGCGTCTCATTGCCTGTGATGTTCACAATAATTCCTGTCGCTCCATCAATTGTGATGTCTTCAAGAAGAGGCGAACTGATCGCGCTATTAGCGGCCTTGACGGCCCTGTCCGCGCCTTCCGCAATGCCAGTCCCCATAAGAGCGAGGCCTTTATTCGACATTACTGTGCTGACGTCCGCAAAGTCGGCGTTAATAAATCCAGTGTTATTGATGAGATCAGAGATCCCCTGGACTGCGTGAAGAAGAACTTCGTCCGCTTTCTTGAAAGTGTCTATAAGAGACAGACTCTCTCCAGCGATTTGAAGCAATCTCTGATTAGGTATCGTGATAAGGGAGTCGACGCTTTCTTCAAGCGCTTGAATGCCAAGATTGGCCGACTTCATTCTCTTTTTTCCCTCAAACATAAAAGGCTTAGTGACAACGCCAACAGTTAAGGCGCCCATTTCCTTCGCAAGCTTAGCTATAACTGGCGCGGCCCCTGTTCCGGTCCCTCCGCCCATGCCTGCGGTCACAAAGACCATGTCAGAGCCGTCAATCACTTCGCTTAGTCTTTCATAGTCGTCTAAAGCGGCCTTTCTTCCAATTTCTGGGTTTGCGCCGGCCCCTAGGCCTTTTGTCACGTCGCCGCCCAATTGTATTTTTGTCGGGGCCAAATTCGCCGCCAGAGCTTGAGAGTCGGTGTTCGCGACAATGAACTCCACGCCTTGCAGGCCAGATTTAATCATGGTGTTGACAGCGTTGCATCCGCCCCCACCAACGCCGATCACTTTAATTCTTGCGCCGTTTGCGACTTCTTTGTTGTCGGCTATTTCAAACATAAATCCTCCGATTAAAAAATTTCCTTAAAAACGCTTCTGATAGAATCGCTGAAGCGTCCAAAGATATCGTGTTCGTTATTAGTTTCTTTTGATTTTATTTTCGAGTGGGCCTTGCCACGCGACTTGCTTCTCTTTTTTGGCGCCCTAAACGACTCCAAAAGAAGTCCCAACACAGTCGAAAACTTTGGGTTTTGCATCACGTTTGTCATGCTGCCAAAAGGTCTAGGGTAGCCAATTTTAGCGGGCTTTTCCATCACGTACTCCGCAAGCTCCGGGAAGACCCTTGATTAGGGCCCCGCCGCCAGTCACGACAAATCCGCCGTTAATAAGACCCGCAATATTTTTGTCTTCCAAAATGTCCGCGACTATGGTGAAAAGCTCTTCGGCCCTCGCCCCAAGGACTTCGGCCACCTGCCCAACTTTCACTTCTCTTTGCTTTGGTGTTGGAAAGTCCTGTCACGGTTATATGCGCCGACTGGTTGACCTTTTCAGGAAGAACACAGCCATGATTAACTTTTATTCTTTCCGCTTCGTTATGAGGGATCTTTAGGGCGACGGCCAAATCGTTTGTGAAATGATTGCCGCCGACAGGAATGATTTGGGAGTGGATCAAGACTTCCCTCTTTCCAGACCGCGAGGTCAGTTGTCCCTCCGCCAATATCAATCAGCACGACGCCCAGCTCTTTTTCCTCTGCCGTTAAAACCGAGCGAGAAGAGGCGATAGGCTGAAGAACGATGTCTCTTGCTTTGATGCCGCTAGCTTCCACGCATTTATGAGGTTTTGAATGAGCGGGGTCTTTCCCGTAACAATGTGGACATGGGCCTCAAGCCTGCTTCCGCACATTCCTATTGGGATCTTTTACACCGTTTGTGCTGTCCACTCTAAACTCTTGAGGGATCACATGAAGGACTTCTCTGTCAGTCGGGATCAATACCGCCTTGGCCGCCTCGACGACTCTATCAACGTCTTGAGATGTTATTTCTCCGCCTTTAACGGCGACAACGCCTGAGCTATTAAAGCAATAAATATGATTGCCAGCGATCCCTAGCGTCGCTTTATCGA
Source organism: uncultured Bacteriovoracaceae bacterium (assembly GCA_963747475.1). Lineage (GTDB taxonomy): Bacteria > Bdellovibrionota > Bacteriovoracia > Bacteriovoracales > Bacteriovoracaceae > UBA845. Next base: position 185,840 of record CAVVFE010000012.1, on the reverse strand, counting down.
TGTCGTCCACTCCCGCCATCATTTTGGCCTCTTCAATCGCGCAGCGAATAGAGCGAACCGTTTTGTCGATATTGACGACAGATCCTTTCTTTAGCCCATAGCTTGGATGAGAGCCAACACCAATGATTTCTAGATCATCAATATTGCTCGAAGAATGACCGGGATTTTGAGCGCCAATAATCGCGCAGACCTTAGTGGTGCCTACATCAAGAGCGAGTACGTAGTCTTTTTCGTTCATAGAGAGATTCCTTTCTCACCTACATTCGTTTACGTGTTTAACGTTTTTTTAGCCAAGTTCTACTTAAGTCTTGTCTAATCTTGGCCATAATAACCGTCCGACAAAAACGGATATAGTTACAGATTCATTCTGTGAAGGGGCAATTATTGCACCCTATTAATTAAATCCTAGAGGGTGTCAGAGAACTTGACAACAATTTTTTTGGAATTTGTAAGATTTATTACCGCGGGAATTGTGTTCTTTTTCTTCATATAATCAATAACTTTCGCTAGTTTATCGACTTTTTCACTCCAGTAATCTGTGCCAAGAAAAGCGGAAGAAGGGCGGCGATCAATCGAGAAAATCATTGTGAGCTTTTTGTCCTGATCAAGTATTATTTCCGAAACTTTGTCTTTGAAAGCGCTGTCAAAGGCCATGGCCAGGTCTGTCATTTGCTTTTGGGCCTTTGTGTCGATCATGCTGACCGGAAAGGCAAGGCTTGGCAATTTGCGCTTCAACTTTTTTTCCGCCCTCAAAAGCACTTCGTAGGCGGGGTCCACAAACTCGCCGCTGTCAACAAGCACGGCCGTATAGAACTCCTCTCCGTTCTCTTTATAGATCTGAGCCTTCATAACAGGCTTGGGGCAATCGTAATTAAATCGAACGAGATTCAATGCTGGATCAAAGGAGATGCGGTAGTCTGAAAGAAAATGCTTTTCATCCAGTTTTTCACTTACGATAAGTTTTTTCACCTCCATAAGAGAGCGAGTTTCCTCAAACTTTCTCATGAGCTTTAGGGTGAGCCTTCCTGCCACTTTAGAGGGGCAAGACCCGAAATAGGTCTTGTACTGCGCTTCTCTCGCCGAATAATCTCGCAATTTGGCGTGAGATCCAAAGGAGCCTAAATAAAAATAAAATGGTCAAAAGCGCTTTCATAGTAAAATTTTAATAAACTTTAGCTTCAAGATCAAACCTTATTCCGGTGTGAAGCTGCATTTGGCGATTTAAGAGCTCGGAAAGCTCTTGAAAGTCATCAAAAGTTCCCTCGCCGTTATTTTCAAAGAAGTTGGCATGGAGTCGAACTCACCTCCAGTCCGCCGATGCTAAGATTGGAGAGGCCAGCTCTTGTCGATCATCACACCGGCCTTATGATGCTCATCCTTGTTTTTCCAAACGCATCCGCATGTAAAAGCTCGCAGAGGCTGACTATTTTTACGGTATCGCATGTATTCTTTGATCTTCTGAGAAATGGAAGGATCTTCTCCCAAATTGCGCAACACAGCAGAAACGATGATCTCGCCCTTTTTTAAAAAGCTGTTCCCTCTGTAAACAAAAGAGCCTTTATTCACTTGATGCTCTCTAATTTCCCCCTCAGGCGTCATAATCTTCACCGACGCGACAAAATCTCCAATTTCTCCGAGCGCGGTGCCAGCATTCATGACAATCGCGCCGCCCAAGCGAGCCAGGAATGCCTGTTATCGCTTCCCACCCACTAAGGCCGAACTTTTGAGCGTGGCCTTGAAAACATTCAAGGGAGCGCTTGCTGGCAACTCATAATTTTCCTGCAGGCCTTGAGAACATCCGGCTATCAAGGTCAAACTTAAGTTTGATATAAAGAGAGTCCTTTTCGCCGGAGAGGACTTGATTTGCCCCCCACCCAAGAGCTCTATAAGAAAGATTCTTTTCTTTTAAATGTCTTAAGCAAGGCCTTGAGCGCCTCATGTTTTTGACTATGGCGAGGGCCCTTCAACATTAAGCTTTAAAGTGGTGTGGTTGGCCAAGTTCGCCATGCGGCGCATACTCTACGCCCTCTATGGACCTTGAGCCACTCAAAGCTCAAACCAACCCTCTTACTTGCCGGCTGATTGAGCCCGCTCCCAATGTGAGAATAAGCGTCTTGGTGCTTGGGCTCTTTCGTCAAACAAGCCTGTGTCCTTTAAGTTCTCAACGTAGTGAGCATTTCCCCCGTTCTCGTTCATGTTTTTGACCATGATCTCGCTGTCTATATAAGGAACGGGCTTCTCCCCAGCTGAATAAATTGGAAGAATGTAAACGGGAAACTTTCGGGTCAGGACTTGACAAAGTCACTCCAAAAATTTTCGGTCCTAGTGTAGCGATGGGGCTCAAAGACCGACGGATCTCTCTATCGTTGTATCTTTTTTCTATGGCGGAGAGCGTCGCTTCAATCTCGGTCGGGTGATGGCCATAATCGTCGACCACTAAAACATTCGCCCTTATCTTTTAGCGTCTCCAACCTTCGGCCTACGCCTTCAAATTCGGCCAAAGCGCTCGCCGCCTCTTTCAAACTGGCCCCGAGTTTATGGGCGACCACAGCGGCGCCTAATGCGTTTAAAGCGTTATGCTCACCGTGCATTTTAATTTTAAAAGTGGCCTTTTCATCGTCCTTTGCGACGTCAAAGGCCAAGAACTCCCCGTCCTTTCTGAGATTTTCCGCAGTATAGTCGAGAGAATCGACTGCGATGGGCCTGCCCTTAAGGCCGAAGGTGACGTAGGGCCGTTTAATGTTCTGGATATTTCTTCCAATCTTTTCATCGTGACCGTTGAGGACCAAATGCCCGTAAAAGGGAATTTTATTGGCAAAGTCCACAAACGGCCTTTTCCAAAGTTTCCACAGTTTTGTAATAATCGAGATGGTCATTGTCGATATTGGTGATCACAGAAATGATCGGATTCAAGTAAAGGAATGATCCGTCAGACTCATCGGCCTCAGCGACAAGATAGTCTCCTTCGCCCATGCCAGCATTACTTCCCAGATTTTTCACCACCCCGCCAACGATATAAGTCGGTCTGAATTTGAGTGAGCTCAAGGCCGTGGCAAGAAAACTTGTGGTGGTGGTCTTTCCGTGTGATCCCGCGACAGCGATGCCAAACTTAAGTCGCATAAGCTCCGCCAGCATTTCCGCTCTTCTTATTATCGGAATATTTTTCTCTTTTGCGGCGGCGTACTCCGGGTTTTTTTCCGTCACGGCAGAAGAGTAAATGACAATGTCAGCATTTTGAACATTCGCCTCTTTATGGCCTTGGTAAATGGCGGCGCCAAGCGCTTTCAAGGCGCTCCACGACGGGAGAGCGCGAAAGATCAGAGCCTGAAACTTTATATCCAAGATTGATAAGCACTTCGGCTATGCCGCTCATGCCGATGCCACCTATGCCAATAAAATGGAGTTGTAGAGATTTATTTATTCCGTACATCTTTTAGAACTTCTTTGTAAATTAACTGGCAACTATCGCCGCCTCGCTTTCTTTATAAGGGGAAAATAAGTTCTTTGTCTTTATTTCTTTAATGCTTTCCGCCATTTCTTCGGCCAAGGCCTCAGCAGCGCGCCCTTGTCAGCGACCTTAACATAAAACTCGCCTTCACTCATTAATTCTTGCGCATTTAGACTTTGATGGTCGTCGGTGGCGAAAGGAAAAGGGACCAATATAGAAGGTCTTTTTGCGATTCGAAGCTCGCTCACAGTTGATGCGCCGGCTCTGGAGATAATAATATTCGGCCCAAGCGTATAGACTCGTTCATGTTGTCGATATATTCTTTTTGCTCATAGCGAACATTTGTCCCTGGAGAGACATCTTCCAAATTGTCTTTGCCCACTTGGTGAACAAAAGAAATAGGAAAGTTCCAAGGCCTTGACGCCAGAAGCTTGATCGCTTGATTTATTTGTTTTGCTCCCAAGCTTCCGCCAAACACCAATATTTTCAGCTGATCAGCTGAGCTTATTTTCAGTTGGCCGTGATCGAAGAGCGCACCGGATTGCCGGTGACCACGACCTTTTGTGACGGCGCAATCCCTTTAGTGCGTTTAAAGTTCAAAAAGATTTTTTTCGAGAATTTTGAAAGAAGCCGGTTGGTAAGCCCGGCCACCGCATTCTGCTCTATAATATAGGTTTTGATCCCGAGTGCCTTCGCGGCCATCAGGGTCGGCCCGCAGATATACCCGCCAGCGCCCAGGACCGCGTCAGGTCCTTTTGACCATGAAACTTGGCCAAGAGTTGTCAAAAAACAAAAGAAATTAAAGACCATATTTTGAGCCGTCCCCAGCGCGTCTTTCGAGCGAAGAGGTTTCGCGTCCAGAGTGAAAAACCTTTTCGTTAAGAGGGCGAAACAGCTGATAATCCAAGATAGCGCGTTCCTGAGAAATAAGTCACGTCAAACTCATGCGCCTTAAACATCTCACCAAGACTTAATGGCCGCGTTGATATGGCCGCCTGTGCCTCCAGCGCAAATGGCCACTCGTCTACTCATAGACATGTGAATTGAATTGTTCATCTGAGCCAAACTCAAACTCAGTCTGCTCTTCAGGCTCGGGATCGACTTGGGACTTCGCCGCAATGGCCGAAAAGACAAAGCCTATTCCGATGATATTCGCTATAAGAGAGGAGCCCCCGTAGGAAATAAACGGGAGGTTAAGGCCCTTTGTGGGAAGCAGGCCAAGAACCACTCCCATATTAAGAAAGGCCTGCAGTCCTACAGAAAAAATAAAACAGGCCACCATTTGTTGATTTATTTTAGACCTAGCGGTCAGCGCCAGTTTAAACCCAAAAAACACAAACGCGCTGAATAGGAAGACACGACAGTTATGACACCCAAAAAGCCCAGCTCCTCGCCAAGAACGCTCAAAATAAAATCGTTATACGCCTCCGGCAGATAAAAAAGTTTTTCAGTGCTGTTTCCCACGCCCTGGCCGAAGAAGTGGCCATTGGCAAAAGCGAGATAAGATTGAATGATTTGAAAGCCTGAATTTTGAGGGTCCGCCCAAGGGTCAAGGAAGGTCATTAATCGCTGCATACGGTATGGGGCGGCGACAAGAATGCCACCCAGAGCGCAGACACCCAAAAAGGCGGCCGAATAAAAATACTTTCTAGGAAAGTCCGAGAGAAAGCACGCAAAGGCAAACATCACGCAAGAAATGGTGAAAGTCCCAAAGTCCGGCTGAGCGATTAAGAAGGCCTAACGGCACGGCAAAATTCAACAAATTTTTAAGTTTTTCTTCAGTGGTGTAGCGGTCGAACTTATTAAAATAATAAATAGCGCTGAGAGCGATGGTGTACTTCACAAACTCGCCAGGCTGCATGCTAAAGCCCGCCAAGCGAAATCCATCGCTGAGATCCTTTGATCGTCAGTCCCATTGGGAGAAAAGGTCAAAGCGAGGAGCGCCGTGGACGACCCAATTCAATTTATAGCTGTGCTTGTACCAAAAGCTCGCTTTCGTGCGGCTGACAAAGAAGGCCCCCAAGACGCCAATCACCAGGAAACCGAGTTGCTTAAAAAGAAAATGAGTGGAAGAGCCAAGAACCTCTTTGGAATAGATATAACTGGACGAGTACACCATGATGATGCCAATGATCATGATAAGCGAGACGTCCACCAGAAAGTATTTTTTAAGCTTTTCCACCATAGTTAAGACCTTTTCCAGATTTTAACAGACGATGGCACGGCTAATCAAACAAATCTTAGAGTTGGAAGATAAGCTTTTTGAAATAAGTGCCTTTTTCTTCATAATCTCTAAAGATATCGGTGGCCTCGTTGCCCGGACAAAGAATGACAGTGTCGCCAGTGCGAGACTTTTGATAGGCGAGAAGCACTGACTCGTCAAAAGATCCCACCAAGAAGGTCTGTGTGGCGTCGCCAATAAGCCTATTCATGTTCTCTTTGCACTCGCCGACAAGGACCATTAGACGAACTTTCTCATTGATAACGTCCGCATAGCCCTCGTAGTTCTGCTCAGTGTCCCTGCCTCCAGCGATAAGGATAATAGGCGGCTTAAGATTGCTTAGAGTCTCTCTTAGATCGTCCATAGTCTCAGACTTGGCGTCGTTGTAAAACTTTACCGCCGTTCTTTTCGATGACAAACTCCATTCTGATGCGGGATGCCAGGAAACTTTTCGATGGCCGTCTGAATGGAGGCGTCAGAAACCTTAAGCGCCTTGCAGGCGGTGATCGCGGCGAGAAGGTTTTCCCTATTGTTCTGTCCCACTATTCGCATTTTTTGCACGCGAAACTCAGAATGATAATGAATATTTGAGTGAATTCTCTTCTCGTGGAAGTGCGTGCCCTGAATTTCAGAGATCACTCCCATTTTTACGAAAGACTTCCTAGAGTACCAAAAGGTTTGAGCTTCCGAGTTTCTAAGAAGAGAATTGCTTGAAAGCTTGTCAAAATTCACGACCAAGAAATTGTCCTGGTTTAGATTCTTTAAAACCTTAAGAGAGTTCTCAATATATTCCCCGGCGGTCTTAAAGCGGCCTTCAACGACTCTCTCCTGAATATTTGGATAGATGGCCATAACGGGATGAAAGTTGTCCATGCTCTGAAGCTGGAACGGACTCACCTCGACCACAACGTAATCAATTTCTTCCCTATCTGGCTGCATAAGATAATTGCAAAAAGGCTCAGTGGCAGTGCCGCCGATAAACACGTTCTTCTTATCGAGCTTGAGCGCAAATCCCACCATGTGAGCGATGGTCGTTCTGCCTTTGCTTCCACAGACGGCGATGACGGGCTTGTCGCAATTAGCGTAAGCGAAAGCAAACTCGTTATAGACTTCCGCCCCATGCTCTTTTGCCTTGGCTATTTGGGGAAGGTTTGGATCGACAGAAGAAGAATAGACGACAACGTCCGCCTCCATGAAGTCCTCGTCTTTATGCTCGCCAAGAGTCATCTGGGGAGTTGGATTGAACTTTTTTAGCCTTTTGACTTGTTTATTGAGATCGAAGATAGGCTTTATATCAGTGACTTTTATCTGGCACTCATACTGATTAAACAGGTTTAAAAGAGCGAAGCCTGTTTTACCAAGTCCAACAATTAATACTTTTTTGCCACGATATTTTTCCATCAATACTCCTTCCTATTTTTACGCCCAGTTTAAGTCCGTTTTTATCGCAGCTTAAGAGTCGCGATGGCCAAGATTGAAAGCACGATGCTCACAATCCAAAACCTTACAATGACTTTTGGCTCAGGCCAGCCTTTAAGCTCAAAATGGTGGTGAATAGGCGCCATTTTGAATATTCTTTTCTTTCTTATTTTATAGGAACCAACTTGCAGGATGACGGACACCGCCTCCATCACAAAAATTCCTCCGATCACGACAAAGAGAATTTCATTCTTGGTCATGACCGCCATTGCGCCAAGCAGGCCGCCTAGTGAAAGGGAGCCCACATCGCCCATAAAAATTTGGGCCGGATAAGAGTTGTACCATAAAAAACCAACACTTGCCCCGACCACGGCAGCAGACAATACTACCAGTTCTCCCACATTTTCAACATAGGGAATATACAAATAACTAGATAATTCTACGTGACCGGCCAGATAGGCGAGGAGACCCAAAGTCGCAGAGCTCGTGATAACTGGCCCCGTGACGAGCCCATCAAGGCCGTCTGTAAGATTCACCGCATTAGAAGAGCCCACTATGACAAAACTCGCAAAAACGCCGTAAAACCAGCCCATGTCGGCCACACTTCCTTTGAAAAAAGGCACGTGCAAGTCTGTTCCCACCACGTCGAAATGAATCATGGCCCAACTGGTCAAGGCCGCCGTTGCAAATTGCCAAAGAAGCTTGCCTTTAGCGGAGACCCCGTCGCTATTTTTTTTGATGATTTTTAGATAGTCGTCCAGCCATCCAAGAAGGAAATAGGAGACCATAACGAAGACGCATAATAGGAAGGGCAGTGAAAAAAAGTTTCCGCATAGCAGCACAGAAAATAACACTGAACCAACGATGAAAACGCCTCCAAGGGTCGGTGTGCCCGCCTTTTTAAGGTGAGACTGAGGGCCGTCCTCTCTGATGGACTGGCCAAATTGCTTTAGCTTCATATACGCGATAAAGCGCTTGCCCCAAACGATGGAGATCACCGCGGCCAGCACAAAGGCCAAAAAAGAGCGAAACGTCAGGTATTTAAAAACATTTAAAAAAGAATAGTCTGGTGAAAGTGGATACAACCAATGATAGAGCACCGAGGATTTTCCTAGTTTTTACGTGATAATGCTAATTTATATCCGTTATCGACTCTAGTTGTAAAGAGCGACTGCCCTTTATAAAGCATCTAGGACGTTGTAAAAGCTCTTTTTTAGCTTGCTCACTCATATCAATGGCGGACTTGATGCCATGGCCCACATTTTCGGAGCCCTTTAGATAGCTCTTCGCGAAGCGCCCAACGAAATATAGGTGCTCAAAACCAAGCTCTTTGGCGTAACGTCCAAGCTCCTCATGAAATTTTTCAGATTTAGGCCCAAGCTCATTCATATCTCCTAGGACAACCGAACAATCTGAAAGGCCGAGCCCGTCCTTTTCGACTTGGTCCTTAAATCCCTTTAAAGCCGCCTTCATAGAAGAAGGGTTCGCGTTATAGGCGTCCAGGAAGACTTTTGAGCCCTTTAGCTCTAGCCACTGAGATCTATTGGCCGTGGGGACAAAGTCGCTAGCGGCCTTTTCAAAGTCTGCTAGCTTCTTGCCAGTCACCTCAGAGGCGATCATCATCGCAACGCCCATATTAAAAAAGTTATGCTCTCCGGTAAGGCCAGAATTAGTTACTCGAGCGCCGCCATCTGAGCTTTCAACCTCGACTGCTTCATGGCTCGCCACTATTTTTGTCGAGCAGTCGGCAGTGGAGCCATAAGTGTGGACAAAGTCTCTGATAGGCAACGTTTTGAGATATTCATCGTCCAAATTTAAAAAGAATTTTCTGTCTTCTTTTAGGTCTTTTACCGCCTGGTAGAGATGGCCTTCCTCCAAAAACACATTCTTCCTATTTCCAAAAAATTCAAGATGCGTGTCGCCGATATTTGTTGTGACTCCATAGCGGGCGTGTGCGATGTCGCAAAGAACTTTAATCTCTCCCGGGTGATTACTTCCAAGCTCCAAAACGCAGAACTGGGTGTCCTCCTTGAGCTCTAAAAGAGTCAAAGGCACACCGATATGATTATTATTATTTTTTTGAGTGCAATGGGCCCGCCCAACAGTTGAGCTCAACAAATGATGAAGCATTTCCTTGGTGGTCGTTTTTCCGTTTGAGCCGCAGATCGCGATGAGCTTTCCGCCTCTTTTTTGAAAGTCCTCGCTAATGGCCTTTGCCACAGTTTGCAAGAAAGTGACGCTATCTTCCACGGCCAAAAAAAAGTTTCTTAGTTGATGCTTGTCCGCAAGCTCGTCATTGAGCTCATTTTTCTCATAGACAATAACAGGCGCGGACTCAAGCAGATCGACAAATTTCATAGGCTTAAAACTTGGGCCTTCGATGGCGATGAACCCTTCGCCCTCAGTCATGCTCCTAGTGTCAGTGGAAAACCGAATGACACTCTCTGATGGCTCCTTTCCATAGGCCTCAAGAACTCCAGGCAGTGAAAGCAGTTTTTTAAACTCGATCATTTAAGCTCCGTATTGTCTCTTCGTCGCTATAGGGCCGCTTCTCGCCGTTTATATCGATATAGGGCTCATGACCTTTTCCCGCCACAAGAATCACAGCGCTCTTATATTTATCGAATGAATATCTAATCGCCTCCGCCCTGTCCACTATTGCCTGATAGGGGGCGCTGACGCCCTCGAGCACGTCGTTCATTATCTGCTGGGGGCCCTCGGTTCTTGGATTATCGCTTGTGACGACCACAGCGTCAGAGAAATCTGAAGCGGCCTCTCCCATAAGTTTTCTCTTTGCGCGGTCTCTATCGCCTCCGCATCCAAAGACGGTGACAAGCTCTCTTTTTGGATAAGATTTTTTTAGCTCCGCACCTATATTTAAGAGGGCGTCAGGCGTGTGAGCGAAGTCGATCACAAAAGTGCGTCCCTTGATCTCGATAATATTAAAGCGCCCGGGAGGAGGGGCCAAAACGTTCAGCTCTTCTTTCTCTATTTGAACGCCCGCCTCTTTCAGGCAGCCCAGGGCGACTTCTAGGTTTATCTTGTTAAAAGCGCCTTTTAAAAAATCAGGAGGGTCTTGAAGCTCCACCTTCTCGCTCTGCTGGGCCCTGTCTCCCAATCGCTTATTCAAGTCGCTTGCTCGGGGAGAGGTCACAAACTTCTTGTCTTTGCCCGCAAGCTTGAGTTTGGCCTCAAAATAGGCGTCCATAGTTTTATGATAATCGAGGTGGTCTTGAGAAAAACTTGTCCAACCCAAGGAGGCAAAGCCCAGGCCATAGAGCCTCTTCTGCTCGATTGCATGGCTGCTTGCCTCAAGTGCGCAGACCTCATAGCCGCCTCTGTAATGATATAAGGCCTTGCGCAAATCAATATAATCTGGCGAGGTCAGGGAGAAATCGTTTTGTTTCTTTTCGTTTAAGTAGACGCCAAGTGTCCCGATAGTCAAAACGCCGATATTTTTATTCACCAAAAGCTGGCGGACAAACTCGACGGTCGTCGTTTTTCCGTTTGTGCCGGTCACCGCCAGAATTTTTTTGTCATTGATTGGATAGATCTTGTCGGCAAAGAGCGCGCGGGCCTCGTAAAAGGGCCCGCCGCATGAGGAGCAGTTTCTATCGCCCAGCTCTTTGTTTGTGTTCACAAAAAGCCATTTATATTTTGCGCCTTTTACTCGCTCCTGAAAAACCTCTAAAGAGCAGCCCGCTTTCACTTGGCAGGCGATAGAATAAAACGTCTTCGTCCGTGGACTCATGGGCAAGCCAGGCCATGCCGTCGTGCCTCTTCAGCGAGCTCCGATGGGGGCCTTTAACTCTTTAAGTTTTTCAACGAGCTTATTCATAGCGAGGCGCGCTGAACTTCAGCTTCACCACAGTGGTCTTTTCGATTTTTGATCCGGCAGGAGGATGTTGTTCCGTCACAATGCCAAAGCCTTTTTGAGAGTGTTTGACCTTTAAAACGTTGAGCATATGAGAGGCGCTTGATTTATCAAGACCTATAAAATTGGGAACAATTCCTCTTTGCACGCTTCTCTTAGCGCTATAGCGAGAGCTCAGGCTGTCCATCGCCTTCTTGTCAGAGCCAGCATTGGACCTTGCGATTTGATTGTATTCCTTGTTCTTAAAGAGAACATTTTTTGTGATTTTTTTAAAAATGGGAGCGGCGACCGTGTTGCCATAGTAGCCCTTTTTGAGGATTATCGACGTAAACAAAGACCACAAACCTTCGATTAACATTCATCGGGAAGCCGATAAAGCCGGACACATAGCCCTGATAGCCGCCGTTTCCGTCAACTCTTTGAGCCGTCGAGGTCTTTCCGGCGATTTCAAAATGGTCGATGCGGGCGTTTGTCCCAGTGCCGTCATTGACCGCGTCCAAGAGGATGCGCGAAAGCACCTCGCTCGTTTTTTCGCTGATCACTCTTCTTTTCTTGACGCTTTTTTTGTTTTCGACTTTTAAAAAGGTCGGCCTCACATAATTTCCTCCGTTGGCAATGGCGCCATAAGCGGCGAGCATCTGAAGGCCGGTGGTGGCCACTCCTTGTCCGAAGCTGATATTGCTGAGCCTTATTGGCTTTACCTTTTCGCTTTCATCAAGGATTCCTCGGGACTCTCCAGGAACTTCCACGCCGGTCTTTTTGCCAATATTAAAGTCGGCAAGCGTCTTTTTAAGCACGGGGTATGTGATGTCAAAAGCGATCTTGGTGGTCCCAATATTGGAGCTGTACTTCAAAATATCGCTCACACTCAGCCATTCGTGAGCATGGCTGCTATCAGACTCATTGATCCAGTGCTTTCCGATTTTAAGCTTTCCCTTTTCGCAGTAATAATTCGTGTCTGGTTTGATGACATTGTTTTTAAGGCCGCTAGCGATAGTAAGGGTCTTAAATATTGAGCCCGGCTCGAAAGGGTCGGTGGCAAATGATAACTTGATATTATTTCGGTCTGAAGACCTCACATTATTTGGGTCATACGAAGGGTAATTTGCCACGGCCCAAATCTCTCCTGTCTCCGCGTCCATCACAGCGGCGCCGCCAAGGTTGGCCTCGCTTTTGAGAACGCCCTCTTTTAGATACTCTTCAAGAGAGGCCTGAATGTCCTTGTCAATAGAAAGAGTCACATCTTTTGCCTTGCTCTCCACGATGGCGCTTTTGAGCTTAACAGGCCTTCCCTTGGCGTCCTTAAAATACTTGTGAATTTGGGCCTCGCCCTTAAGATCTTCATTAAAGCTGTACTCAATGCCGGCCAGTCCCTCATTGTCCATGCCGACAAAGCCGAGAGTCTGAGAGAGCAATTCGTGATTGGGATACATTCTAGAAGGCTGGGCCTCGACGAAAATTTCCTTGAGGTCTTTGAGCTTTTCGACCTGCGCGGACTTGAGCTCTATCTTTCTTTCAATCCAAGTGAACTTGCGCCGCTCCTTGATTTGAGCATAGATTTTTTGCGTGTCCAAAGAGGGGATGACTTCCTTCACCACCGTCAGCTCTTTTTTGATTCGTCTTCAGGTCTTTTCCAAATGTGAATATGTTCTGTTTTTGAACATTAATGGCCAAAGGAGAGCCGTTTCTGTCCAGGATATGTCCTCGACGCGGATAAACTTTGACCTCTCGAGCGATTTGGCTATGAGAATAGGTCAATAATTTTTCCCTATTTAAGATCTGAACATAGAAGGCCTTCACCACCACCGCGGCGAACAGCAAGAACATTGTAAGGAAGGTAAAAGTTATCCGAGATTTCATATGCTCACTCTATTTAAGGAATAACAATAATGTGCTTTTCGTCCGGCTCTTCGAGGTTGTGCTGTGAAGCGAAGCCTTTGAGCTTTTTTACCGAGAGAAGCCTCGCGCTGATCGGCCTTGAGCTCCTTATTTTCAATCTTTTTGACCTTAAGGGTTTTGGCGATTTCGTTGAATTTATAGTCCTGCTCGATGCCCTTCATTCTAATGAGAACAAAAAGAATGCCTAAAACAGAGAATACAAAGACGAAGGGAAGTGTTTGGGACGTAAAGACGTATTTTGAAAAAAACGTTTTAATCTCGTTTTCTTGTCTACCTTTTGCGGTTTTTCTTTTCCTTGGTTTTCTTGCCGCCATGCTCAACCCCTCCTGGATTCACTTTCTGAATGACCCTAAGCTTAGCGCTTCTTGAGCGAGGATTTTCTTCCAGTTCCTCTCGCTGAAGGCGTAAGTGGTCGTTTTGTTAATATTTTAGCAGCATTTTTGTCGGATTGGAAAATATCTTTAAAAGTTCTTTTTACGATTCGGTCTTCGAGAGAGTGAAAACTGATCACCATAAGCTGTCCATTCTCGGCCAATAAATCATACAGTTTTGGTAAGGTATCTTCGAGCACTCTAAGTTCTTCATTTACATGGATGCGAAGCGCCTGAAAAGTTCGCGTCGCCGGATGCGGCCTTTTATGGCGCATATTTGGCGGATAAGCGTGAAAGCATATATTTTCTAGCTGCTTAGTCGTCTCGATTGCGGCCTTTGACCTTTCCTCGCAAATCTTTTTTGGCGATTCTTCTCGAAAGGCGCTCTTCTCCATAATTAAAAATAATGTTCGCAATTTCTTCCTCGCTCAAATTATTTAAATACCAAGCGGCGGTGGGGATTTCATCATTGTCGCAGGCCATGCGCATGTCCAAAGGAGCGTCCTCCCTAAATGAGAAGCCTCGCTCAAAAGAATCAAAATGATGGGAGCTTACGCCAAGGTCCATGATGACTCCATCAAGTCCCTCGTGCAAGTTTTCTTTCGCCCAAACTGGGAAAAGACTCAAAATTCATATTAAAAAGGGTGAGCCTCTCTTCGAGACCTTCATTTTCTATGATCTTTTTTCCATTTGCCAGCGCCTCAGGATCTTGGTCTGTCGAATAAACTATGGACTCAGGATAGGCCTTGGCCATGGCGAGGGAATGTCCGCCGGCGCCAAAAGTCATATCGGCCAGTCGCCTCGGAGTCTTCTCCTTTGCGGCCTCGCTTAAAAAGGCCATGCAATCTCTGAGCATGACCGAATAATGTGACTTGTATTCTTTTGATGACATTAATCTATCAGGACGCTTAGAATTTCTTGGTGTTTGCTTGTTAAGGCCTCTTTCTTGGTCACAACAGCAAATTGATTTTCCGGCTCAAACTCAAAAGGCTCCTCAGAAAGAGACTTAACAATTTCTTTCACCGCCATTTGGGCGCTTTTATTGTTTTTGGCCATAAACTTTAAGATTTCTTCAAGAGTGCAGTGCTCGTCTTTCCAACAATCGTAGTCCGTCACCATGGCGATGGTCGCGTAGGCCATGCCGGCCTCTTTTGCGAGATAGGCCTCTGGCACATTTGTCATGCCGATAACGTCGGCGCCAAAGGACCTATAGATTTGGCTTTCCGCTCGAGACGAGAACTGCGGGCCTTCGATGCAGACATAAGTGCCCTTTTCGGCGAATTTTACTTCTGTTTTTTCAAGGCAGGTCTTTAAGCGCTTTCTCAAGTCGTCATTCACAGGATACGCGCACGATACATGCCCCACCATTCCGTCTGTAAAGAAAGTCCTCTCGCGCAGACCTTTGGTCCAATCTATAAACTGGTCCACCAAAACAAAGTGGGTGGGCGCGTGCTCGTCTTTAAGAGAGCCGACCGCCGAAACAGACACCAGAACTTTTACGCCCAATTTCTTAAGCGCAAAAATATTGGCTCGATAATTTAAGTCGGAAGGTGAAAGCGAGTGCGCCTTTCCGTGACGAGGGAGAAAGAAGAACTCCTCTCCCTCAAAGCTCAGTTTTATAATTTTGTCACTCGGGCCACCGAAGGGCGTGTCGACGCTAATTTCTTCGACCTTTTCCACGCCCTCGAGATCATAAATGCCCGAACCGCCTATAAAAGCAAAATGAGACGCCATTAAAGTCCTAGGTCTTTAGAAAGTCTTACTTGTTTGCCCATCGATTTGGACTGCTTTCCAAGGAAGCTTGAAGACTCTTCTCTTTCAGCCTCGTCTTTGCAAGAAATGCATAGCTCTGCCGTAGGCCTCGCCTTCAATCTTTCAAAACGAATGTCATCGCCGCACTCTTCGCAAATTCCATATTCACCTTCCTCGATTTTCTCGAGAGCGTGCATAAGCTTCTTTGCGTAAAGAAGATCACGGTTTCTAAAGCGAAGCATTTGTGAGCGCTCGTACTCGGCGCTCGCTTGATCAACATCGTCCATTCGATCATCGCTTTTAAGCTCTAATTCATCCTCGCCGATCTGAGAGCTGTTGAGAATTCTTTCTCTCTCTGCTTGGATATAGTCTTTTAGAAAGCTTAATTGTTTTTTAGTTAAAGCCATTGGATTCCTCCTCAGTCTTCCAGTCCACCCTTAATGTTCAACAGGACGAGTTTACTTATCATTTTCAGGGTCTCAAAAACGCCCTCGCCCTTTACCGCCACAGCCTCAAAACTGGGTACGTCCAATGTATTCAATTTTTTCTGCATGTCATGGCCCGAAGCAATATTTGGCAGATCTCTTTTATTCCACTGCATCACAAGCGGGATCTTCGAGATATCATGACCTTGGTCGGCCAAGTTTCTTTTGAGGCCTTCTAAGCTCTCGATATTAGATTCCATTCTCTCCACTTGGCTGTCCGCCACAAAAACAATTCCGTCCACCCCGCGAAGAATTAATTTTCGACTCGCTTCGTAAAACACTTGTCCAGGCACAGTATATAAATGAAATCTAGTTTTGAATCCGCGTATTGAGCCTAAGTCTAGCGGCAGAAAGTCAAAAAAGAGGGTTCTTTCATTTTCAGTATTCAAGGTCACCATCTGACCTTTGGACTGAGAGGACGTGCGCTGGTAGACGTGCTGAATATTTGTGGTCTTTCCGCCAAGACCTGGCCCGTAATAGACGATTTTGCAGTTAATTTCTTTGGTATGGTAATTTACAAATGACATAAGTTTTCCGTTACACTCCCGCCACGCCAAATAGGCGGTCCATCTCTTCGTCAGTAATATTCTCAAACAAATAGCCTGTGCGGACATTTTTTGCCCTGACTGTGCTTTGAAGCCGCAAAGACTCTTCTCTCATATAGGCCTCAAGAAGAAACCCAATATTTCGCATATTTTGCTTAAGCTTTCCGGGGTTTAATTGATCTTTGAAAATGCAGCAGAGGTAACAGTCTATCCCTCCCAAATTTGTGGCAAGAATATAAATGCCTTCTGAGGTGGTGTCGAAGGCGAGTCGAAAACAAGATTCTTCGTCGCTCTTATTCACCAAATTAGACAAAGAGCTCGCCGCCTGCCAGATGCCGCTAGCAAGAGCTCCTATATTGGAGGCCTCAAAAGAGTCTTTTGAATTGCAATACAGAACGGTGCCATCACTTCTTAGGACGGCCACCTTGTCCGACAACCGGTCAAACTCATTTTCCTCGAAGAAGTCCTTAACTAAAGCGTTAAAATTCATAATTTTTTTCTGTTTTCCAAAGCTTTTGAAATTGTTAGAGAGTCGAGATACTCAAGACTACCACCCATTGGCACGCCAAATCCAATCCTTTCCACATTCACATCGCCTAAAACTTGCTTGATATAAGAGCAAGTGGCGTCGCCTTCCACCGATGGATTGACTGCGAGGATAATAGTTTTAGCTTCTATTTCTTTGACCCTTTTTTCAAGCGTGTTCATCCTCAATTGCTGCGGCCCCACGCCGAGGAGAGGGTTCAATACGCCGCCAAGGATGTGATAGACGCCCTTAAACTGAGAGCTTTTTTCGATGGCAAGAAGATCGCCCACATTTTCCACAACGCATATTGCCCCAACAGAGTTTCTCTCGTGATCGGAGCAAATAGAGCAGAGTTCCTCGTCAGAGAACACTCCACAGGCCTTACAAGAGCCGACAGAGGATAGCGCCTCGACCGCGCTCGAGAACTGGTCAAGGTCCTCCTTCTCCCATCCGACCATAGACATCGCCTGCCGAAAAGCGGTCTTCTCTCCAACGCCAGGAAGCTTGGTGAAACTTTTAACGACGTCTTCAATGCTTTCTGGGAGTTTTATCATTAAAACATTCCAGGAATTTTCATTCCACCAGTGATTTTTGACATTGCGTTTGAAACAGTTTCGCTTGACTCTGTCATCGCTTGATTCACTGCAGTTTTCACAAGGTCTTGAAGCATCTCCACATCGTTTGGATCAACGCATTCTTTATCGATGGTGATATCAAGAAGCTCTTGCTTTCCATTGACTTTCACCTTGACCATTCCCCCGCCAGCGGAGGACTCAAACTCTCTTGCGTCCAGTTCCTTTTGGACAGTGGCAAGCTTAGTCTGCATTTGTTGGGCCTGCTTCATTAGGTTATTAAAATTCGCCATGAAAACTCCTAGTTCTCTTCATCATTTAATAAAATTTTTGATATTTTGCCGTTAAAGATCGACTCGGCCTCTTTTATAAATTTGTTTTCTCTGAGCCTTTTTTCTTTTTCTTCTTTGAGGTCCGACAACTTTTTCTCTTCAACCTCCAAGCTGCTATAGAGGCTGTTCTTCTCTTTCATTTCGCTATCAATTATCTGTATTTTCACTGAGCTATGTTTGGGGGCGAAAAACTCAACGGCCAAGTCATTCAATTTTTTGAATGTGTCGGCCTCACTGAGAAAGTCGCTAAAAATTTTTTGGTCATCTGTGAAGCCTAGCTCAATAAGGGAAGACTCTTCAGCAGAAAGGAGATTCGCCCGCTCCAGATTCATGCTAATGCCCGCGCTGGCCTCCTTCACATAGGCCCTGAAACCGGCCCAGTTCTTTGGGAAGTCCGAAATGCTTAGCTCTTTTTTGATCGAATGGGAGGTCTCTTCCATCGAAGTTTCCTCAGTGGCGCCCTCAGGCTTCGGATCTTTTTCTTCAACAGATTTTTCTGAGCTGACAGGAGCTTTTTCGACCGGGATTTTTCTTGACCTCGGGCGAGGCCTCTACTTTAGGCTTTTTTTTTTGGGCCTTGCCCACAATTTCATCTCTTTTGCAGACCTTTAAAAGCGAAAATCTCATGGCGCGAAGACCGTCGAAAGCGTCCAAGCTCCACTCGAGGTCCTTTATAAGCGTTTCGTAGGTCCATAGAAGCTCGGCGGTGTTCATCTCTTGAACGCATTGGGATCGTCCACCAAGCGTATAAGCTCCTGAGGGGAGTCGATGTTTTCGATGACCTCGAAAAGCCTATCAAGTATTTGGTTGGAAAATTTTTCAAGCTCAAGGTTGTCCTGCGACAACTCGTCGAAGACTTCGAGAGCCGTCTTTGCGTCCTTGGAAAGAAGGGCGCTTGTCAAAGATTTGATAGCGTCAGGCCTCGCAAGTCCAAGCGAGCGCAGGACCACCTCTTCACTGATCGTCTCGCCAGAGCTAAGGCTCAAGGCCTGATCGAGCAGGGAAAGAGTGTCTCTGACGGAGCCATCTCCTTGTCTGGCGAGGATCTCCACCGTTCGGTCGGAGTCAAAAGATATGTTTTCTTTTTCGGCTATGGACTTTATATGCGAGACCAATAGCTCCATGGAAACGCTTTTAAAGTCAAAGCGCTGGCATCGAGAAAGAACCGTGCCCAAGAGCTTATGCGGGTCAGTGGTGGCAAAAATAAAAACCACATGCGCCGGCGGCTCCTCTAATGTCTTCAATAGAGCGTTAAAAGCGCTAGTCGAAAGCATATGGACTTCGTCCACGACGTAGACTTTATACTTTCCTGAGCTTGGAAGATACTGAGCGTTTTCAATCAGCTCGCGCACGTTATCGACGCTATTATTGGAGGCGCCATCTATTTCCACATAATCGAGAGCGTTCGCCTGATCGATCGCTTTGCAAGAAGGGCACTCCAAACATGGATTGCCCTTATCGTCCAGCTTCTCGCAACGAATCGCCTTCGCAAAAATTCTTGCGATTGTTGTCTTTCCTACGCCTCGAGTTCCTGTGAACAAGTAGGCGTGAGCTATTTTCTCTTTTAGGATGGAGTTTTGCAGAGTCCGTATGATGTGATCCTGACCGATGACTTCTTTAAATGTCTTTGGTCGCCATTTTCTGGCCAGAACCTGATAAACCATACTTCCTCACGGTAATAGCATTTGCCCCTATAGGGGCGATCTTTTCAAGAGCTGATATTATAGGGGATTAAGAACGAAGCGGCAACGCCGGCGCAGTATAACAACATGGTACCGTTGCTTCCTTCCGGACCTGGCGGAGTTTCCAGTGAAACACTCGCCGACGTCACCGCTCGCCATCATAGACGCGGCTGTTGTCTCTGTCAATTAGTTGATATTTAATGATGCTGGAAATCTATTGAGTGTTTACGAAGAGAAAAAATGGCGGAGGACAAGGGATTCGAACCCTCGAAGGAGTTGCCCCCTTACACGCTTTCCAAGCGTGCGCCTTCGACCACTCGGCCAATCCTCCGAACCATTACGGATATCTAACACGACGTTTCTTATAAGGCAATCTTATGCCACGCTAAATGCCGGATTTATTGCGCTTTTGCCTAAAATAGGAAGACAAGAGACGGGAGCATTCGTAATGCTTGACGCCGCCCATCACTGAAAAAGTGTGGTTGAGCCGTATTGTCGGCGGGAAAATTATAGCCAAGACTAATGGAGCCGCCCTTTCTGTCGTAGGCCCCAAAAAAAAGGCTTCCTATGCGGGCCTGAAGCATGGCGCTTAGGCACATGGGACAAGGCTCTAGTGTGACAAATAACGAGCAGTCAGTGAGCCTCCATCCGTACTTTTTTCCGCTCTCTCTGATCGCCAAAATCTCCGCATGACCGCAGGGATCACTTTTGGACTCTTTTAAGTTATGAGTTTGGGAGAGGGTTTCCCCATGCGGACTGACGACCAAGCAGCCCACAGGGACTTCGTCCTCTTGAAAGGCGAGCTTTGCCTCAGTGAAGGCCAGACTCATATACTCGTCAATTTTTTCCTGGTCCATTGTTCTCTTTTAGTTCGCTAAACTTTCTTCTAATTTTCACTTTTTTGTTCTTCGCCCAAAGCTTTTTGAGCGTCTGATAGTTGGCCTTGAAGTTTTCGTCCTTTAAATCAAACACAATTCCATAACGAATTGGCCGCCCTTTAATCACCTCTTTGCTGGTCTTCACAATCGCCGGGGCCATGTAAAGACCGCCGTTGTGCTCCACCTCAAGGTCTATTCTGGAGCCTAAATCAAGCAGTTCAAAGGACTCGACACATGCGGCGTCACGCCTTAAGTCGGTCACACGGGACTCAATTATTTTTTCTCCGACTTTTATGAAGGACTTTAAATCGCCCCGGTATCTAAAATCATACTCCCACCACTGCACCCTTGGGAAGAAGAGGGGAGAAGACATGATATAACAATTGATCGCCAGAAAAAAGGCCGCCAAAAAGGCGAAATAGAGAATGTAAATTTGATAGTCCACGAAGGTGTATTTGAGTATCGCCTTTAAAAGATAAATTCCAAGCAGAAATGAAATGCCCCAAAAGGAATAGTTTCTTTGCTTTTGCGCCTTGAAATAAGAGTTAAAAATAAAAGAAAGAATCAAGATTTCTAACAGGAAATTAAATTCGATAATAGAGCGCTCATGCAATCGCATAATCACGCTTAAGGTCAGCGTTAAAAAGGTCAAGATGTACTGAGTGACCAGCGAGCTTCTATAGTCTTCATTGAGGTCAATTTCAAAAATCTTTTTCATTCATAGGCCTTTATAATTTCTCTTAAAAGGCGGCCTTTGATCACATAAAAAGGACCGCTATAGCTGTCTTCGACCTTAATTGAATCGCTCAATTTTTTGTCTCCCACATAGGAAATTCTATCATTGTTTTTAAAGTCCTTGAGGCCTTTCATGAGAGAAAATTGGCTTTGCCGAGAACCGAGGGCCAAAGAGGGAACCATTTTCGGTCCATAAAAGGACAATTTCGCGGCCAATTGGTAAGTATCGGCGGCCAACGGGTAATTCCCGGCCGCTTTAAATATTTGGTCGGTTTTATACTTCCAATTTTTCACCTCAGAAAGTCTCTTAGTGGGGTATTCGCCCTCAGAATAAGGAAGGGCAAGGAGAACTCTAAGCGCCAAGCAGCAATATAGCGCTTGGTAGAAACAAAGTAGCGGTCCACTTTTTTGATCTTCTGGTCTCCACGCTCATGCATAACAGAGGCACCAGAGCGGCGAAGGCCGTGACCGTCCAATTCGCCTCAATTTTATTTCTAAAAGACAGCAAAAAGATAAAGCAGAAAAAGCCAAGGGAGTTTAAATAAAGCAATTTGTTTTTGGCCCTGCCTTTAAATGCGAAATATAAGGCCGGCGCAAAGCCAATAGGCCTCCCAAGGCGATTTGCCCCGTCACAAAATTCGCGATATTGGAGAGGTCAAAATGCTTTTCACTTCTTCCCGTAAGGTGAAAAACGATGCTTAAAAAATCGTGCTTATACTGCCACCAGACATGGGGCAAATAGAGGAGCGCGCTTAGCGCGATTATTTTATAAAAGCTCCTTCGTTTAAAAATTTCTGGCATTGAAAAGGCCGTCAATAAAACGATCACGATTGAGTGATACTTGGAATAAAACATCCCCGCAATGGCAAGCGCGACAAAAATGAGCTCTTTGGTGCCGTCTTTTTTGATATTTCTAGGCTCGCCCACCAAAAAAGAGCGCTGAAAAACAAGACCGGCGTGTCGGGAAGCGCCAAAAAGCCCGCGCCTAAAATCAAGGGGAAGGAGAGAACGCTCGCTGTGAAGACCCAAGGGCTTTTCTTTCCCCCAAGAATCCATAGAATCCAAAGCGTCGCGGCCTGAAGGAGAGCGAATGGAAGCCTGACCAACATCTCGTGCCGACCTAGCTTCCCAAACAGAGCTATCAGCCATCCCACCATAGGAGGATGATCGTAATAGCCCCAGGCCGGTTTCAATGAGTAAATCCAGTAATACGCCTCGTCATGGCTTAAGTCCATTAGGCCACGCCTGAGCAAGATTCAAGACAAAGAGGCCTAAAATAAGGATTATTACATGGAAATTCGCACTGTTTTTGCTTAACATTAATAATAGCCGTCATTAAATAGTGGATAAGCCGAGTATATGAACCAGCCATCGCAAATTGAAGAGAAAAATTCAATCACCTTTGAGGTCATTCGGTATATCACCTTTTACTATTTTTCTGTGGCCATTTTCCTCACGGTAAGTCAAGTCGTCTTAGAATACTTTCAAATTAAAAGAGATATTGAGCTGCAAATTTTGGAAATTGAAGAAAGCTTTTCCGAATCTCTCACAAATTCCCTTTGGGAGTTCAATGACATCCAAACAAAGGCGATTGTCGACGGAATCGCAAAACCCCCTCCATCATCCATGTCTCAGTCAAAAACCCAAAGAACGAGATTGTCTATGCTGCGGGCAAAGAAATGGAGCCTCTCCCTAGGGACAATTCCGCCTTTTTCGATCCGGGCGAAATTTTCAAATACAAAAAAGAGCTGAGAAAAACCACGGACGACTTAGGATCAGAGCTGATTGGCACATTGAGAATCTACTCGGGAAATAAAATAATTTTTGAGCAGCTCTCTCATATCGTTCTCTCTATTGTCATCAACTCCATTTTGAAGACCATATTTCTTTGGGCCATACTCCTTGTGTTTTTTAACAATAAGCTCAAGTCCCCGCTTGAGGAATTTGTTAAGTCCATCTCGGCCATTAACCCCAAGAACCCGACACCGGTGGACCTGGAAATCTCTAGAGACATTATTGAATTTTCAAGGATTCAAAACGCGTTTAATGACCTTATTCGGCAGCTGACCAACTACAAGGAAGTCCTTGAGGCCATTGTGGAAAATAAAACAGAGCTTCTGAAAGAAAAGAACGAAGAAGTCCACGACCTCTTAGATCAGCTGAAGCTGGCCCAGTCGCAAATCCTTAAACAGGAAAAATTGACTTCGCTGGGAATTCTTTCTGCGGGCATAGCGCATGAACTAAAAAACCCGCTTAATTTGAGCAAAAATACGTCACTCATGATCAAAGACCTCATTTCAGAGAATAGCGAAATCGGCCCAGATTTTAAAAAAGAGCTATTAAAATTTTTGGACATTGCCGTCGAAAATAATAATAGAATGAACGACATCATTAAAAACATGCTAATTCAGGCAAGACTTGAGGCCAGCGACTACAGCCTCATTCAGCTGAGAAACTTTATTAACACCAACTTTAATATTCTAAACAAGTCAAAAAGTGATCAGGGGGTCGAGGACGTGAGATTTATCAACGAAGTCCCTCCTGAGCTAGAAATTGAGGTCCAGGCGAACGACTTTGGCCGCCTGCTATTGAATGTCTTCGAAAACTCCCTGCATTCCATCCAAGACAAAATAAAGGCCAAAATTGAAAGCGATTATCGCGGGGAAATTCGCGTCACCGCAAGGGAGCTTGATAGTGATAGCATCGTATTTGAAATAGCGGACAATGGAATGGGCATTGAGGAGGACGATTTAGACAAAATCTTAGAGCCTTTTTACACCACTAAGCCTCCAGGCTCCGGAACCGGGCTAGGTCTTTATTTAAGCTATGAAATCATCAAACAGCATGGCGGCAAAATAGACATAGATAGCAAGCCAAAAGAGTATGCTGTTATGAAAATAAAGTTGCCTAAAAGACAGATGAAAGAATCAAAAGATGGCGCACCCTGAGAGATTCGAACTCCCGGCCTTCTGATTCGTAGTCAGACGCTCTATCCAGCTGAGCTAAGGGTGCACAGTAGACCTTTTTTACTTTTGGGCGCCTTTAATGTCAAGCAGCTTGGCCTAAAGCGCTAAAATCTAATAATATATTTATTTAATTTATCGTCCGATTCGACGCTCAGACCGAGGTCAAATATTTAGGCGACCTTTCTTGCCCGGAACGGCTCGACCCTTGGAGCTCTTTGCCGCTTGGAGAGCGAGTAATTGGAGGGGGAATTCTCGGTAATGATAATGCTGTTTTCTCCACGCTCAATCTCTATTTTTCCTCTTCTATAGGGAGAGCGATCGATCAACTCATAGATATTTATGAGGAGGTGATAAAAAACCAGCACCAGCCCCTCCTCCTTTGTGTGATTCACTCTATCGTCATCTAAGGAAGACTCCACCATCAAGTCCAAGTGAGAAAATTTATCAGCGGCGCTAGCGGCGGCATGGTGAAAAACTTCTAAAATGGTCTTCTGCTGAGAGTGAAGAACCGGTCTTCCCTCAAAATTGATCGCTATTTAAATCCACGGCCCTTCCTGGCCTCGCTATATTGCTTAGGCTGTAAGCTAGAAAGTAAAAAGTCTCAAATATATAGCCCTATGGGCAACATAGGCACGGCCCATTTAAGACTGCCTATTCCCATAAGATTGTCGTTCAAATTGGTCATAAGGCTTGCGAGGGCCCCTAATGTGATTAACTTTTGCATACCAGAAAGCCTCTTTCGCAAAAAATAAAAGAGCAAATACAGATTGGACGTGACCACTAACATTGATAAAAAGGCGAAAAGACTAGCGGGAGCCTTTTTTGGGTCCAGGGAGCGATAAAACTGTCCACAAAATGATTCCCTGACCTTTCCCGGAGGACTCAAACAAGCTCAAGTCCGCGTTAAAATAAAGCAAGGCGCCCGCCACACTTGAAATCATTATGACAACCATTAGGGCCTGATAAACTTTTATGACCAAGGTGGTGATAAAAAGCCTTTCTTTGACCGACCTTAAATAAAAATAAAACGCAGAGGAACCAAACAGGCTTTGAAGCGGGAAGATAAAGTTCGCGTTAAAGTAAGGGTCTTCCGACCTCACAAATACCAGAGCTCCTAAAAGATAAAATATAAGAGAAAATGAAAGGCCCATAAAAGAAAAGAACTCTTTTCCTTTAGTCTTCACATAGGTGACAAAAAAAACGCCAGCACAAAGAGAATAAATGCCCAAAAAAAGAGAGAAATAGGCCGTAAGGGCCTGAGCAAACGAGGTCATAAACCTTCTTTCAAGACGTAATAACTGCGCTCGTCCTGTCTCTTAAAAGAAAGCTCAAGTCCCGTTTTTTTTGAGAGGTCTTTTTCCATTGTCATCAATTTTTCGTCGATAGAGTCTTCTTTGAATACGATGGTCACCTCAGGGCCGTCTGCCCAGGAAAAGGAAACTTCCACTTCACCATCTTCCGCCTTTCGCTGGCTCGCCCTATCAAAGGCCCGCTCAATCAAATTATAAAAAAGAACGATAAATTCGGTTTTTTCGCCCCTAAGAACAAATTCCCTATCAATATGGAGGGGAGACAGCGCGACTTTATCGCCATAGTTTTCTTTAAGAATAGACAGAATATGATTTATCATGACATGAATTTCGACCGAATTTAGCTTGCGTCTAAACTTCAGTTTCGGCAATGGCCCCGTAGAGGTCTCGCTTCTCAATAACTCCTTTGTGGCATAGATATTAAAATATGGCGCAGAAAAAGCAAGCGACAGAAAGTGAACCATAGGAACCAAATAAATAAGAGAAGTAAGAGGCGCATAATCAATAAGGCCCATAAGAACGAGAACGTCATACCCTGAGATGAGGAGACCAAGGAAACTATTAAAGACCAGCAATTTGCTTCTATTTCTTTTTTTAGTTTTTATGACCCCCCAACACAATCTTCCGTGAGCGAAAATGACCAGTCCTCCAAGCGCAAGGATCACGGCCTCTCCCCAGCTTGAGACCACGGACGAAAGAGAATGCTCTATAAAAGTTTCTGCCCCTTTCGAAACCAATTCAGGGAAAAAAACCATTCTAAATTTTTCCAATCTAAAAAAAAATGTGATCAGGCCCATTACGAAGATCGCCGCCCTTAGAGCGTATAAAGTCTTTCCAGGGGTTAAGCTCAGCTCTTGATTCATCCATACAAAATAAATATAGAAACTCAGAAGCCACAGCACACTGATAAAGGGAAATAATTGAGTGGAGATGGAGCTCTGAAAAAGGCCTAAGTAGATCGGGTACAATAGCCCGAGGCTCACTAAGTTCGTCAAACTGAGGACTAAAAAGCCGCCCACGCCCTTAACCTTCGCCACAATGTCGCAGTACAAAAAGGTGAGCCAGCAAAAGCCATAAATGCCAATTTGAGCGAACATCAGAATTGAAAAATGTATTAAGGATATCTTCACACAAAAATACTAACCTATTTTTACCTAAGGGAAAAAAAATACGGCTAAGTCATGTTGAATTTAAACAATCTTAGACAGTCCACCTTTACGCCTTGCGTTCCCTTCACGATGGACTATGATAGGGAATGGAGTTTTTAAGCTTTTTCAGAAAGCCATTTTTCATATTATTTCTAGGCCTCTCCAGCGCTAACTTAAGCGCCAAAGACCTTATTGTCGGGGTGATCGACGTAGCGCCTTATGGGTATACAAAAGACAAAGCGAAAGGGCTTCATGCGGAATACCTTTCGGCCGTGCTAAAAAAGGCCCAAGTCCCTTTCAAAATAATAGTTATGCCATATCCCAGGGTGATTTCCTCTCTGCAAAAGGGCAAGGTCGACCTCACCCTTTTATACAAAAGAAAAGATCTGAAGAATGTGAGAGAAGTCGGCGAAAGCATCGGTTTCAAAAACGTGATCATTAGCCGATCAAGCAGGCCGCTCAACAGCAGATCAGACCTTAAAGGCAAAAAAATAGCGACCGTCAGGTCCGCAAAATACGATGAAGAATTCGACAAAGCGAGCGATATCCAAAAGGTCTTTGTTAATGATTACCTCCAGTCCATTTCCCTAGTCGCCAGTGGAAGAGCGGACGGGGCCGTCATCAGTGAGCCAGCCCTAATACATTACAAAGCTCTTAGACCAAAGCTTTTTAAAGGTCTCAAGAGCGAGCTCATTCTCAACACAAAGCGCAATTACCTTTATGCTCATTCAAGCGTCAGCCCGGAGACTCTCACAAAGATAGCCACCGCCAATAAGGAGCTTCTCACAAGCCAATCCTTAAATTGGTTTGTCCAAGAAAGCGGCAAAAATCACCCCTAAAAGCTCGGTTTCTGAGACATTTGTTATTCTCAACAATTTCGATAAAATACTTAATTAACATAGAAGTTGATCTAAATAAATTATAGGTTAAATACTTTAGCTGTTGTTAAAGGTGACTTAATCTAGCGATTGTATACATGTTAATTGTTCAACTACAGGGAGATGAAAATGAACTCAAAGAAATTTAGCCTTATTGGATTAGTACTACTTCTCGCCATGTTTGGCCTAAGCGGTTGTTTTGAATCTGACACTGAAGACGCAACTGAAAATGCTGTCGATCAGGTGCAAGAAAGCGCTGAAGAAGCTGGCGACGAGATGGGCGATGCCATGGACGAAACTGGCGATGAAATGAACGAAGCAGTTGAAGATGCTGAAGACAGCATGGAAGACTAGTCAATAATCAATATTAAAAAAGATGATCGGCCCGGGAATCCGGGCCTTTTTTTTTAGGAACAAACTGCATCTCCGACACAAAATGCATAGATGGCCTGAACGTCTCCCTTAAGCTTCGACAAAACATCACCTAATCCTTAAACCATAGAATGTCTAATGAACTATCTTTATGCCTCAAGCTCTAGGGTCTAATCTTAAAAATAGGCGAGGAGGTTTATGTTAGGCGAAGAACTTAGCGAGCATTCACAAGAAATCTTGGATCTAGGGTATAAAAGTTGGAAGGACTCGCCTCATCCCCATTCGGAGATTTCGGAAGCGGCTCTAAAAGATAGCCTTCCAAAACAGCTAGGTATCATTGCGCGCGAATTGAAAAAAGGCGAGAAAGCGGAAAAGCCTGCGTATATGTGGAAAGTGAGTGAACGCCTCGATCCCGAGGCCCGAGTGCCCCAGAACATACCAATTCATGAAGTTGTTCAAGAATATAGAATTTTCGTGGATGTCGTTAGGAATTGGCTTTTCGACAAGGATATCAAAGCAAGCTTCAACGAAACATCCTACTTCTTCCAAGCGGTTTTCGAACTGACCGCGGAAGCGGTTAAAAGGTACACAAAATATAAATCTCAGCAAGTGAGCGATGAAAGAAGTGAATATTTGGCCGGCATAGCACATCAGATGCGCGGGCCGATAACAGTACTTACAAACCAGTTGGAGTTGATTGAGGACAAACTTGACCGTGAAGAGAAAGAAAGATTACGCCGGAATACCTCAAGGCTCGAGTTTCTGGTCAATGGCGTGCTGAGGCTGGAACGCTTTAAAGCGGAAGACCTGCCGGTTTTTCCTCGCAGTATTTATCCGGCCGATGTCTTGGATAAAATCCTAAAGGACCACGAATTTTTAGCTAGAAGCAAAAAGATCGACCTTGAAGTAAGCATCAATCGCACACTTCGCATTACCACGGATCTCAACTTATTCACCGACTTACTGGGAAACCTTGTGGACAACGCCGTAAAATATACCGACAAAGGTTTTGTTAAAGTGGAAGCCAAGGTAGAGAAGAAAGAGATCAGTTTCATTGTGGAAGATTCCGGTCCTGGTATTAGCGAAAAAAAACAATCCGAACTGTTCAAAATAGGAAGGTCCGAATCCGCCGGCGGCGCAGGCATGGGACTAAGCATTGTTCTCAAGGCGGTCAAGGCCTTGCAGGGAAAAATCAAAATGGAAAGCCAAAAAGGGAGAGGGACATCCTTTTGCGTCACCTTGCCTAAGGAAATAAAGTACAATAACGGAGCAGCTGAAAAGGATTAAACCTTTCCCTTTAATACGGAGAACGACTTTCTAAAAACTGGAGTTTGTGCCTTAAAAAGTGTTAGAAACTCGCAAAGACTCGTCCAACACGTTCCCGTCATAATCAACCTTGCCTCTAATATATGAAACGCTCATTATTCTGTCCTCGTAGACATTGGCGGACATGGTTTTCAGTACTTCCACCAAGGATCTTTTTAATGTTCTGCGCTTCCTGTCGACGCCAGGACCAAACTGCGCTTTAAAGACCACAAGCTAATTTATGAAAAAGGCATCGTCGGTAATCTTGCGCTTGCTCGGCAAATTGGCGCCATAAACGATTAGCCTTTCCAGACGAATAGTTATTGCCCATAGGACTCATATAGAGATTTTGCTTCTTCCGCAGTGAGGGCCTTGTCCCAGATAACGATATCATCGATAGTGCCGTCCAAAAATTTGTCAGGCACCTGACCGGCCCAATCCTTCCGACAGCGCTTGTGCCTCCGTCTGGAGAAGTGGTGTAGGAGATATCGCTTCCGACTTGGGTCCCATTGATATAAAGCCTATAGAATGTATTTGTTCTCACAAAGATGATATGGGCCCAAACACGCCGCTCACAAGTGAGGCAGAAGAAAAGTTCGCCTCCTGGTTGGCTTCCTCCAGCGTATTCATGTGAAGCAATAAGTGTATTAGATGCCCCGGTATGAAAAAAATAAAGTTGGTTTGTGGCCTGAGTTTCCCCGCTTGCCCCATAAGAGACCAGGCCATAATTCCCAAACGCATCGAGTTTCGTCCAAAGAGAAAGAGTAAGTTCTCCCGTTATCTCCAGAGCGTCCAGGTCCCCTAATAAAACATAATCGTCCGATCCATCGAATTGTACCGCTTCACCATTTTTTCCTTCTACAAAACTCATGCCTGCGCCATTGCTATTTTTCGCAGTTGCTGAGGAGCCGATATCAGCCGCTATTGTCTGGCCATCTGAGACTTCACCAGAACCGTCAAGAGGGTAGTGGGCCACAATGGAATTGCTTTGCGGATAAGTAGGACCGGAGTCGCCCCCACCATTTTTGCCGCAAGATAGAAAAGCAATAAATATTATAAATAAATTTAGTCTTTTCATATATTCTCCCTTTCAAGGTCCTTATCGTAAAAAGAAAAAAAGGCCTTAAGAAAAACTAACAACAAAAGTTGAGGTAACGTCAATTAACAAGAACGAGAGGTCATAAGCTTCTTCTCAAGATTAAGGTTGTTTAACCCCCTCAGCTTCAATAACTGAATTAAAGTAATTTTTAGTTTTATTTTTTTCATGGTCATTGACTAGGAAGAACAAGGGGCATAAGAAACGTCCACCGAATAAACTTTTTACCAAAGGATTCCTATGAAACTTATCGCATTATCAGCTTTATTCATTATGACCATCGGCTGTAGGGCCGTCATTAATGAAGATGGCGAATTTCCCGACGGAACCACATGGACACACAAATGCTATCAAGAGCAAAACGCCTATGGACAATACTACTTAGAGTGCAATACCTACTACAACAGCTTTGACCAAACCATCTTAGTGGAAAGGGACATTGCTGAAGAAGTTTCGGACATAGAAGGCGCTATTGTCGCATCAAAAGCCAGCTTTTATGAAAAACGTTTTACCTTAAGCGCCGATGCCGCTTATCGATTGGCCAAACTTACTGAAGACTTTAAAATGATCCAAGAAAGATCTATGGAAGACGTTGCCGATTATGCGCAGAGACTCTATGGCGTTAATCCCAACAAAATCATAGAGGCCATTGCCAATGCTCAAGTGGGAGACAACACCAAATTGGACGAAGTCATTTCTGAAGGCGCCCGCAACTTTGGCACGACCGACGAAACAATGAGAGCTGTTGTGAATCACCTTCACTTCAAACGCTCTTAGAGAAAATGGAATTGAACTATAATTTCAAGATTCTTGCGAAGGCGCGTGTGAGCGCGCCTTTTTATATTTAATGTCCACCGAACCAGCGTAACGACTATTTTAAACACTTAATCCTCCCTTAAGCATTAAAATCAATTTAAAAAGCTAAATTTAGTGTAAAAAAAATAGACGGCCAGGGAAAGGGTTACACAGCGCCTTCTTCCCGCCCAATATATCTGAAATAATTAGCAAAAGATTTTAGCAGTATTCATGCAAGAGGATGAAGACTTAAGGAGGTTTTACAGATGAGAAGGTTTACTACAGGTTTATTTGTTTTATTAATGGCCGGTTCAGCTTTCGCAAGAGAATGCAAAAGCGCGGACCCCGTATCTAGTATTACAAACCTCAAAATTAAGCTTAAAAAAGAACTCAAGTTAGAAAAGGACGCAATGGACTATGTTCATGCCTACTTTACCAATGGCAAAATGACTACAAAGTATCTATCTGCGGTTTTTAACAGCGTTTATAATCGACAGATCGTTGTGAAGTTTGATCCCTACTCACTTGAAAACGATATATTGAAACCCTTTGAGTGCGATGTCTCTGTTTACGAAGGCCAATGGCATGAATCAGACATGAAATTCTATAACTGTCCTATTAAAGGATTTTCTGTAAGTCGAAGCGTCCCAGACCTGAGATCTGACATGTCGGTTTCTTATGGATCACTTAAATACAATCTAGGTGATTCGTTCAGCATCCAAGGTGAATGTCATAATCTATAGTCGAATAATTTAATCCGCAGCGACTGTCGTCTCCAAAAAAAAAGCCCTTCCGAAGAAGAGCTTTTAAAATGGCGGAGACGGCGAGATTCGAACTCGCGGAACGCAGAACGTTCGGACCCTTAGCAAGGGCCTGGTTTCAGCCACTCACCCACGTCTCCGCTGAATACACGTTTTAAGAATGGCGGAGGTGGAGGGATTCGAACCCCCGGAGGGCGCAAACCCTCAACAGTTTTCAAAACTGCCTCCTTCGACCACTCGGACACACCTCCAGTCGAAAAACGTATCCAACGAATATAATAGCTATCCGCTAAGAAATCAATAGTTTATTTGTTCTCTATGAGCTCCATACCGCCCATGTATGGCCTAAGCGCCGCAGGCACGGACACGCTGCCGTCTTCGTTTTGGTAATTTTCCATGATGGCCACAAGCGTTCTTCCCACCGCAAGGCCTGAGCCATTGAGGGTGTGGGCAAACTGTGGTTTTTCGCCCTGCTTCTTAAAGCGAATGCCCGCCCTTCTCGCTTGAAAGTCCCAGCAATTTGAACACGATGAGATCTCACGATATTTTCTCTGGCTTGGCACCCAGACTTCAAGATCAAAGGTTTTTCTGGCGCCAAAGCCGATGTCCCCTGAGCAGAGTCTTACAGTTCTGAACGGAAGCCCTAAGTTTTGCAGAATCGTCTCCGCGCTTTTCACCATATCGCTAAGTGCCGCGTCTGAGTTGTCAGGATGAACGATATTCACCATCTCGACTTTATTGAATTGGTGCATTCTGATTAGCCCCCTTGTGTCGCGGCCGTATGATCCGGCCTCGCTTCTAAAACAAGGAGTATAAGCGCAGTATTTCATCGGAAACTCAATAGGGTCGAAAATCTCTCCCGCTTTTAAGTTTGTGACTGGTACCTCGGCAGTGGGAATCAGATACCAGTCTTTGCCGTCAATTTTGAAGAGGTCTTCACCAAATTTGGGAAGCTGGCCTGTTCCGTAAAGGGTCTGATCATTCACGATGAACGGAGGTATAATTTCCTCATAGCCATTTTCTAAATGAAAATCGAGCATATAATTTGCTAGAGCTCTCTCCATTCTCGCCAACTGTTTTTTATACACCACAAAGCGCGAACCAGTAAGCTTCGCAGCTCTTTCAAAGTCGAGCATGCCAAGCTCTTCGCCCAGGTCCGCGTGGTCTTTTGGCTCGAAGCTAAATTTTTTAGGCTCTCCCCATTTATTGACCTCCACATTGTCATTTTCGTCCAGGCCTTTGGGAGTGTCTTCGGCCAAGAGGTTGGGGACCCCCGACAACTTGTCGTTTAGCTCGGCCTTGACCTCTTCAAGCTTTTGTTCCATCTCTCCCATTGAGGTCTTAAGGCCTTTCACTTGCTCCATTATTTCTGAAGCGTCTTCGCCTTTGCTTTTCTTTGCGCCAACTTCTTTTGAAAGTTTTTTAATTTCTGCTTGAGTGGACTCAGTCTTTGAAGTCAGCTCTTTTCTGGAAGTGTTTAAGACCACAATTTGATCTATCTCTGAGGTGTCGAAGCCTCTCATTTTTAAGTTCTCTTTTACTTCATTTAAATTTGACTCAATATACTTTAGGTCCAGCATTGATTCCTCTCATTGCATCATTCGAATATAGTTCTCAAGATTTTCCTTATATCTAGTCTTGGGAGAAAGCTCAAGAAACATTTTGTAGGACTCCACCGCTAAAGAGCTTTGTCCAATTTTCCTATAAACATCTCCCAAAAGCTTATACGTTTCGGCCCTATTGGGCTCAAAACGCTTGGCCTTTTGAAAAAGGTCCAAAGCGATTTCATATTGGCTTTTCATAAAGCTTATATAAGCAAGGCCCACGAGAACGTCCACGTTTTTTGGGTTGATCCTTTGGGCCTTTTTATACATCTTTTCGGCCTCAATGTACTTTTCCTCTTTTTTGAGAATCTCCGCCATTAAAAGGTAGCCATCTATCGAGTCAGGATTGCCATCAATTTCTTTTTGAGCGAGTTCTTTGGCCTCGTCTAGCTTTCCAATTAAGAGGTTTAGCTTGCTCATAAAATATTGCAGTTTAGGGTAAGTTTCTAGTCGATCTTTCACAGCATTAAATTGGTTTACCGCCTCAGCATAGCGAGACATTTCCAGGTAAATTTGCCCCAAGAACATTCGCGTTTGCAGATCGCCAGGGTTGAGCTCAATAAGTTTATTCGCGTACTTGATTACGTCTTCATACTTTTGGTCGATTTTTGCGGCCTTGACCAGAAACTCAAACAAGGCCGGGT
The DNA here is from genome assembly GCA_963747475.1 of uncultured Bacteriovoracaceae bacterium. GTDB lineage: Bacteria > Bdellovibrionota > Bacteriovoracia > Bacteriovoracales > Bacteriovoracaceae > UBA845. The sequence goes on along the minus strand of CAVVFE010000012.1, from coordinate 152,222 downwards.
CCTGATCAGGTATAGACAATAGCTTTTCTTTCGTGGAATTGAACATCTTGATCTGTCCGCTTCGATAATAATATATGCCGATAGCGCTTAGAATTTTTGCGTTGTCAGGAAAGTCCTTTAAGACATCATATAAGTATCCAATGGCGGCGCTCGAGCTATCAGTCTCATAAAGAATATCAGCATAACTCACCCTGTAGTCCACATCGGACGGATCGAGATCGATCGCTTTTTTTAAAAGTATTTTCGCTTGCTGATATTTTCTGTAGCGAATAAACATCTTTGCAAGCTCATATATATTTTTATCGTCTAAAGGGTTTTTATTAATGGACTCCTGAAGCCAAAGAACGGCGCCTCTAAACTCGTCCTTATAGACAAAATACTTGGCCATTTTGGAGTAGTAGGACGGATCTCTCCGAAGGTCTGAATTCGCCAAGATATTGAACATTTTTTTGACCTTATCAAATTTGTAGGACTCAATATAAGCGTCTATAAGACCAAACACGACCTCTGGGTTATGCGGGTGCTTGTCATAAAGACCTTCCAAAGTTTCGATCGCCTCTTTGAAAAAGCTCCTTTTGACCTGAAGGGAAGACAAATGAAGTTTTGCCGGAAGGTAATTAGGCGCGACCCGAGTGGCCTCTAAAGCGTCTCTAAAAGCGAATTTAGTATTTCCTTTTTTCCAATGCGACTTTGGATTTTGCCATTAAAGCGATCGACTTCGACTCATTAATTAAGGTGTTTGTCTCTTTATCGGCGTCAGGGCCCAAACTAGCGAGTCTAGATCGAAAGCGCTAGGGACTCTTCTATCTTTAGAGCTTTTCGAAACGCCTTAAGCGCCAGCTTTGAGTTTCCGTCGTTGACAGCTAGCAGACCGCGCTTTTCCAGGTACTGAGCGTAATAGTGGCGTGAATGCCCCGCCTGAAGCTTCTTTATCTTTTGAAGCAGAACTCTTAAAGAGTCAAAGTCCTGGTTGTAAAGAAGCAGGTCAGCCTGCCTGGTAAGAAGCGATACCTTGTCGCCCTTGACCTTGAGCGCCTCCACCAAGTACTCACTCGCCTTGGCATAGTTTCCTTTGAAAATAAAATAATCAATGATGCGGAGATAGGAAAAAAGCTTATGATTTTTTACTGATAGCAGCTTCTCCAAGACCGCTTCGGCCTTGACCAAGTCCCCGGCCCTGACCAAACTTGAAAGGTAGACAGCAAACAGCTCGATTGAAGGCTTGTTGTTAATGGTGTTGAACTCTTCAATGGTTTTGACTGCCGCCTCAGGGCGGTCCATTTCAAGATAAAACAAAGCGATTCCGGTGGCCATTGTCGAGTTTTCAGAAATGGCCGTATTAAAAATCTGAACAAGCTTAAACAAAATATTTGCGTCCTGCAGTTTCGTTTCTGAGTGTTTTAAAAGGTCTGCGTAGGTGAATATAAGCCAAGCGGCAGCAGGGATTGTTCTTCCATTGATTTTCCAAAGAGGAGCGATAGATGGTCGCGGCCTTGACCTTTGACACATAAGTTTCACAGCCTGCGGTCTTTCTGCGCCTTTTGATAGAGGTCCTTGGCCTTTTTTTTGTCTGGTTTGTCGTATCTTTGTGGAAAGACGATTTGAGGCAGATATTATTTTAGGACCGTCACCTTTTGAGCTTCGGCTCTTTTTCGTCAGGAAGAATGAAAAATACCACCAAAAGAATGACCGCAATATAGACGAGTTTCTTTTTCTTTTTCTTGACTTCCTCAGGAGTCTTAGGCATTTTCTCACGGTGCGCTTGTCTCCGCTCTTAGCGCAAGGGGAAACTCCTCAGCTTTTCTTTTTTCCGCCTCCATGGCCAATTCAACTTCCGCTTTCTCCGCCTCTTTAGCGATATCGTCCTTTATATCTTAAGGGAAATCATTTGAGTCGACTCTCGCTCAATGTTTTCCTCCCGATTTTCTTCCAGGCCTGTCTCTTCTGTCTTCTCAGGCTCTCTGTCTTCTGCTAGTTTTCTCTCCTCTTCCTCTCTGTTTCCTCAGCTCCTCAAGATACTTTACGGTCGCGGGGTTTATCTGGGTCTTGTCCACACTCTTCATGCTCCCGCTCTATCGCCCTCGTTCTTAACTCTGTTTCAGACAAAGGCAAATTTCTCTTCTTGAGCACTCGTCTCATCCAGCACGGTCGTGTGGTCCTCATCTTCTAAAGGCTCGAAAGCGCTGCTGGTCGAGTCTTCAAGCTCCGGTGACTCATAGCTGAACTCTTTGGGAAAGCTGTCCGTGGCCTCACTTGTTGGCTCGTCTTTAGAGAGGAGACCATTTTCAAAGTCAGAGAGCTTCCTTACGAAAGTCGCCTCGCTCCTCCTTTGAGTCTTCAGTGCCAGTTTGCATCGGCCGCCTCTAGAGCGGGAAAATTTTCAATCGTCGTCCAATCGCCAACGGGAAATTCTTGATAGAGAGAATTAGGGCCCATATGCCACTTTTCGGGCAAGATTTGTGAGGCCCTCCAGGTCCAAAGGACCAAAAATTCTCCCGTCCTTTAATCGGACCCGATATTTTTTCATATCCTTATTTTAACAATAAACAGAGCGAGAACAAAGACGGACATAATAGCTGCCATCGCAAAGCTCGCCTTGCTTTGACCTAATTTTGAATTTTGCCCAGGGCGGGCCAAAGAAAGTTTAAAACCGACCAGTGTGATCAATAGATGACAACAAACAAAACTGGTCAAGATTGACTTATACGCTCCATTATACGAAAATGCCTCCCAGACTAATGTCCAATAGAGGGGGGACAGCGGCCCAGGAACTAGACAATAGCGGGCCGCTTTGTGAATAGGTTTATCTTTTTTAAAAGACGCAGCAAGAAATAAAGCAAAAATTGAAAAAGTGAGTCCCATAAAAAGATCAAAAGAGTCAAATTTTTTTGAAAATAAAAAGAGCGCAGAGACTAACGTAAAGTAAATTACATGACCATGGCCCACATTATCATTACCAGTGGAGTAACGGGCGGCGGCGAATATAATCGAAAGGCCCATTAGGCATAAGGTCGTCCACAAAAACACTTCATAGTGTTGAAAGCTTATTCGATCTCCAATAGAAAACGCCAACAAGACGCAAGTTGTTGGAATAAAGACTTTTTCCACCAAGACAGGGCCACCATAGGCGAAGAATTCGTTCCTTGGCAAGGCCGCATCTTTGTTTTTAAATATTCCCAAATATTGAAGCGCTAAGACTATCAATAGCGTAGGTAGCGCGGGAGCGAAAGGGCTCATGGCGGGACCCGCGTCTCTGATTTCCGCCGAGGTCAGAATGCTTGCGCTTCCAAAAACAATAAGACCTAGCGTGATCAATTTAAACAATAGGCCCATTCTTAGCCGATCGGTCCCATTCAGTCTCCTTTCACGCAAGTCGATCTGGCCGGCAAAAAGACATCCCTCGTAAAGAAGGACTAGCATACAAAAGCTCAGCGCATTTCCAGAGGTGATGAGCAGAAAAGGCATGAAGGAGAGAACTGTAACTAGGGACTTATTTAGAGGCCTTTTCAATTTTGGGAAGACGTTCTCAAAAGCGCTAAGGGCGCCAAAAAAACAGGAGGACAAGACAACAGGGGCCGCCAAAATATCTGGGCCATAACTAAACCAGTAAAGTCCTAAAGCGCTAAGGCCCAAAATAGTTGCATGAAACAGCCTAGGCGCGCGACCTCTTCCGCTTAAATTTGCGACAATAAGATTTATTAAAAGCAATAAATTATACGAAGAGATCACCAAGACCAGGCCCTTGCAGTTTAAATACGACAAAATACAAATAGCCTCCCATTAGACCTACAGACAATAAAGGCAATACGGAAGAGGCTGAGGCCAACAATTTTGAGCCCAATGAAGAAATGGCGAGGCGGTCCAGCTGAAAGCATGCCACAGCAAAGCATCCAAGAGCAAAATTGAAATTAAAGACCATATTTAAAAACAGCAAAATAAATAAATAGTAACCGGCAAGAGTTAATAATGGCGCGTGAGGCATGCGCAGGGCCTTCAGCTCGTGTTCAAAGTCGTTTTCTCCGATGGCCAACAAAAAAACCAAGGCGCAAGCAAATGCGTAAGGCCAGGCGAGTGTTTCTGAGCTTAACAAAATTAAAATTAGGCCCATAAAATAGGGCAGAAACTTGGACCGATTCATGGCGCGAAGATGAAGCGTCAGACCACAAAGAGTTACCAGGCCTAAAGCTAATAAAATAATCCCCCTCATATTTAGCCTAGATGAGTAGTTGATTATAAGGAGAAGGTAGGAGGCAGCGTCCAGAATATTCTCTCTTTCTGAAAGGGCGCTTTTTAACTTTGATAAATATAGCCCCAAAAAAAGAATGGTCATTATGACAAAGAAAGCTTTCCCCAGGCCCGCAAGTTCCAAGCTTCCCGCCAAAGTAAATTCACCGATAAGAGCGAGAAGGCTTATAATAAAGGCCATGATGGGCCTCTTTGGGAAAACATTCGTTGCCACCAAGAGAGCGAGAATGAATTTTGTGTCCCCGCTAGCGGCAACAAGTCCAAAGCCGAGCAAGTAAAAGTTATTCACCCCGCAGGCCGAAAAAAATGGAAGGAGAGCGAACACGACTCCAGTAAAGATGAAAATATTTAAAAACGACGGTTTTCCTATCGCTAAATTAATGGCGGGGAAATTTATATTTATCAAAAGAGCAGATCCGTCGAAGGTCAGTCCCAACGCCAGTAAAACAGCTATTAATAGCGCAAGCTCGGGTCCTTTCCTTTTCCCTAGAAATTGATAAATGCTTGGGAGGATGTAGGTCAAGCTAAACATTCCCGCTCCCGAACAAGATAATGACAAGCCCCAAAACTAGGTAGGAGACATAACCTAAGACCGAAAGGTCCAGGTCCATGTGGGCCATAGGGTCCCTGACTCCGCCATTCTCGGGCTCTGCGGGCCTATCTTGGCCACGTCGAGAGGCCTTCTCCCAGAGTGACCAATAACGAGTCTACACTGTAGCCAATCTATAAAACGTAAATTGGTAGCGCGCGCGCGAAGATGGTCCAATAAGATGCCTAATCTCAAGAGAGAGTATATAAGCAAAGAAATATAAAAAAGGACCATTGAAAAGGTTGAAAAAACTGAGTCTATCTGGAGAGAAAAAAGAAACAAAACAATTGCGACCAAAAAATAGTTAAAGTTGACAGAAATGAGCAGCCCAGCACCGACCCCACTCGCGATTAACGATAGGACGCCTTCCGGAACATAGCCCTTAGTCGACACAAACCACAATAAGGTCAACACGAGAAAAATGGTAAAATTATTTGGATTCGTTCTTTTCCCCTTCTTGTAAACGCTAAACTCCTCCCCTAAAAGGGGAGCGGCGCCGGCAATTAAAATGAAGGCGCCCCCTGTCCCATGAGGCCACTGCCAAAATGCAGATGATCGCGCAAAGATGGAGACCCAATGGCCTCTTTTTGATGAATATTCCAAGCCCCCGATCAGTCCGCAGACGAAGGCGAAAATGCTTAAAGGCAAATAAAGGTCTGTGGAAAGGGCAGGAATGTTAAATATCAGCTTAAAGTCGAAGTAAGCAAGCGCGGGAAAAACAATTAGAAAGCCGCAGGCCCATGGATTCGCCTTTTCCGTTTTCATTATAAATAGAACGGCAAGCAAAACACTAATCACCAAGATCATTAAGTTCCTCCGTGTTTCTATTTTTTCTACCTGGAGCAAAAGGCAAAATGAGAACAATATAAATAAAATATACAGCGGCCAAAAGGGAAATAAGGAAGAGGCCATTTTCAGGTCTGGCCAAATTTGCCTTTAGCGCAAGGAAGAGAGCGCACCCTATAAAAAAGTGTATTGAGCCATCAAGCTTTTGCGCAAAATCGGTGTAAATTAAAAATTTTAAAATTCCTGCGCCCATTATAGAGAAACTAATCACTTCCATGGTCCACCTTCTTTTATGATAGAGGCCGCTCCAAAGAACAATAAGAGGTATAAAATCAGGCTTTGCTCACTTAGCCCCATCTCAAAGACCTCTCTGGCCGCAGAGGTTGTGTCAAAGCTATAAATCAAAACGGCGGCGAGAACCACCAAGAAGCATGAAAGAGTCTTTGTCCAGTTGGCCTTTCCTTTTGCCGGGAAATAGGCCAGAGCTCCTTTTGTGATGGTCGCCTCTTTAATCAATTCACACGCCCCGCCTAGAGCGAAAAATGCAAGACCTAAAATAGGCAGCGCCAGGTAAAAACAAACTGAGATGCCCGAGATCAATAGGAAAGACCTGACTCTTCTCAAAGGTGCCCGCTGCGGTGACGTTAAAATCGCAATAAATATTAAAGGAGCCAAAATGAGCCCTGTCATTGGATTAACCTCCATGCGATGGACACTATCAGGCCTGACTGAACCAATTTTTGGCCATTTTCTTTCATCTGAGGCCCTAAATTCGGAATATCGCTTACCAGCACTTGAACCAACAGCTCAAGAGCAAGACATGCGCAAATAAGATACACATTATAATCAGGCCTCAATGTGATTCGAGATGACGCCAACAAGATCACTGCCGTACAGAAACACAAAGCTATTCGCGAACCGCTTAGACAATGACGGCGGAAAGGCGTTAGCTCATTACGAGGAGCGCTCTTACTTAGAAGGTCAAAGTAGAGAAAAAAGAGAAAAGAGAGGCCAAATATAATGGTGGAAAAATGAAGACCTCCCTTTTGGAAAACAATCACCAGAAAACATGAGACAAGAACAGATGACGACAACTTAAAGCTCATCTCGGCAAGCAGATTAGGAAAACTTGTCCAACTTTTCTCGAGCGCATAGAGCAAATTCTTGACGATGACGACAGAAGAAAGGGCCAAAGCATAAAGTATAGTTGTTTATTTCCCCCTTCAAATCCGCCCTTAAGAGCGGAAAGCGAAAAGTAAAATAGACAAAAATTTAACCACAAAAGGAGAGAGTAGAGGGCGTACTCTTTTAAATCTGCCGGGGCCTTGAGGCACAAGAATTTGTCGAAGCTCCTTTTTCAAAGCGTAGAGATTAGAGTGGGCTATATTATTTTTTAAGGGCGAAAAATTGGCCAAGCGATTAAAATGTAAAGAAAGTCCACAAGGAAGGGCAAAATCAGCGCTAGCGACATGGCCGCTATCATTATATATACGGAGCTCATACGCTAAATCTTCCTCCATATATCCATGCTCATCAGCAGAAGAGCCGTTATTTTCACTCCATAATAATCGTCAGGCCTTGTGGACAATAATATGGAGAACAGCAGAAGGGAGCCTGTTAATTGAAAGAGCTTAGCAGGGAAAAGAAAATAATGCGCTCTTTTACCAAGAGGTGATGACTTCTTGAGCCGGTCTTCTTAGGACGCAAAATAGCAAAACCAATCAAAAGGCCAGTAGCAACGCGACCGCAAAGACTGATAAAAAAAATGCAACTTCCATGTTTCTAACTTTTTATCAAAATATTTATGAAGTATCAGGTATATAGAGTAGCTAATTAAATGTATAATGCAAAATTGAAATAGGTAGTTAGCATGCAGTTGAACTTAGAGAAAAAATTATTAGAGCATTTTGATAAGGTTTCACATGAACCTTTCACCATCAACAATATCAATGAAGAGCAGTGGTTATTTTTATTCTCCAACTTTCTAAATCAAAAGTTTTTACAGATAAAAAACATCAAGTTTTTGTTTTTGAAACAGAAGACCAAGCTGAGAGCTTTTATGGACTCGCAAAAGAGCATCACGATACCCTTTACTTTCCTGACTTAGGGCAAAATATCTTTTCAGGAGTCTACTCTAACGAAAGAAACTTGAATGACCGCTTGCTGGTGCTAAACCAGTTGCACGCCTCCGAGAAAAGCTTTCATATCGTCACTTCGTATCAGGCTCTTTTTTTGAAAAACCCTCCTAAGAGTTTTTTTCAAACAAACGGACTGGACATACGAATTAGCGACATCGTCTCTCCTTCAGATCTCGCCCTTAAACTCACAGAGATGGGCTATACCCATTCTCCTACCGTGGAAGAGCCAGGCTCCTTTACGCAAAAAGGCGAAATTTTCGATATATATCCTCTCGCCGGGCGTCCTGTGCGATTGCATTACTTTGACGATATGATCGAAGAAATATTTCCTATTCATAAAGAAAACCTTAGGACCGACAGAAGCTCTCCGCTAGACAGGGTGAGCGTTTATCCGATGTCCGGATCAGCTTTGACAAGCGAAGGAGTCACAAACTTTCGTGAAAACCTTCCAAGACCTCCTCTGAATCATAGAGCCCAAAACATTCTTAGAGAGGACTATCTAAAGAAACTGGACGGACAGACGTTTTTTCCTAATTACCCTCTTTATTTTTCCCTTTTTTTCTCAGAGTGGACCACGCTCGCCCAGGCCCTGGAAGGGAGCAGCGCTTTTCATTTTTTCAACAGGGACGACGCTCAAAAGGCATTGGAACTCTCATTTGAAGAGCTTGTGGCCTCTATAACTCAAATCAAAAAGACCCTGAGGCCGACGAGATACTTCCAAGTCCCGACCTTCTATATGATTTTGACAAAAGTCCAATACGGGCCCCATCAGTAAACCTAAACACAGTGGGCTTTACCAGCGATTTAGAAGATAGTCTTTCTAGCAGCATTTCAGTGGGAATTGAGGACGTTAAAACTTATATAAGCCACAAGAATATAATCTCATCAAAAAATGACAGAAGTGGTTATATAAGAGCGCTAGTAAAAACAATAATTGAGGACCCAAAAAGCGATCACATATGGATCGTGTATAAAAACCAATCGACCCTCAACCAAATTAAAAACATAACGACTCCGTTTTTAAGCTTCTGACCACAAGAAGGTTCAGTATCTTTCTTTTGACCTTGCCTCTGGTTTTGTTTATCCGTCTGAAAGGCTCTTTGTGCTAAGCGAGTCGGACTTCTTTATTCATAAGGTGAGCAAGGCCAAGAAGGTCAGGAGAACGAACAAAGACGTTTTCGCTGACCAGTTGGCCTCTTTAAAAGTCAATGACTATGTTATTCATAAAGAGCACGGAGTGGGCAAATACCTGGGCATCGAAACAATTAGCTTAGGCGCTCAAACGGACGACTTCATAGCCCTTGAGTATCATGACGGTGACAAAGTCTATGTGCCGATGTACAAGCTCGATTTGATCCAAAAACACTCTAGCTCAGAGGCCACCGTCAAAGTGGCAAACTTAAAATCAAAAAGATTTGATTTGGAGAGGGCCAAGGCGTCGAAGTCCGTCAAGAAGCTCGCCTTCGACCTGCTTGAGCTTCAGGCAAAACGCGAGCTAAAAAAGGGCTTTAAATTTTCTCCGCCGGACGACATCTATCATGAGTTTGAGGCCAAATTCCCTTTCCAAGAGACCGAAGACCAACTCAAAGCCATAAATGACGTCTTGGACGACATGACAAGCGAGAGGCCTATGGACCGTTTAATATGCGGAGACGTAGGGTTTGGCAAAACAGAAATCGCGATGAGGGCGGCTTTCAAGGCGGTGCTAGACCACAAACAAGTGGCCGTTTTAGTTCCCACCACCGTACTGGCATTCCAGCACTACAACACCATGATCACTAGGTTCAAAGACTTCGCGGTCAACATCGAGTTCGTCTCTAGGTTTAAGTCTGCGAAACAGACTAACGAAATCCTCGAAAGGTTGGCCGAGGGAAAAATAGACATCATTGTGGGCACCCATAAATTGCTTGGCGAGAAAGTCAAATTTCATGATCTTGGCCTCATGGTCATTGATGAAGAGCAAAGATTTGGCGTCGCTCATAAGGAAAAAATGAAGACCCTTAAAGAAAATATCGACTGCCTCACCATGACGGCGACGCCCATCCCAAGGACTCTTCAAATGTCCTTTTTGGGCATTAAAGACCTGTCTCTTATTCAGACCGCGCCTCCCAAAAGGCAGTCGATCAAAACCTACCTGATTAAAGACGATCCAAACACGATTAAAAAGGCCATCGACAAAGAAATAGGCAGGGGAGGACAAGTCTTTGTTGTGCACAACAAAGTCAAAGACATTGAGGAATACACAGCAAAAATTAAAAAGCTCTCGCCCTCAGGCAAAGACTGTTTATGCCCATGGGCAACTGCCCGAGCGTGAACTTGAAAAAAGAATAACCCAATTTTACGAAAGAAAATATGACCTTCTTGTCAGCACCACCATTATTGAGTCTGGGATCGACATCCCATCGGCCAACACTATGATTGTCGACCGCGCCGACAATTATGGGCTTTCTCAGCTGCATCAACTTAGAGGCCGGATCGGACGAAGCGACCGCAAGGCCTATGCTTATTTTGTTGTGCCCAACAATAGGACGCTTAGCGCCGTCGCCGCCAAAAGGCTGCGCGCCTTCAAACCTACGCGGACATGGGGGCGGGCTTTTCCCTGGCCGACTTCGGACCTGGAAATTCGAGGCTCGGGGGACATTTTAGGAGCGGAGCAGTCCGGCCATATCGCCACCATCGGGCTTGAGCTTTATATGGAGCTTCTTAAAGAGGCCATCGCGGAAATTAAGAATGAGCCTATTAGCTCTAAAAAATCTGTCGAAATTCAAACGCCATTTAACGCCAGCATTCCTGAGTCCTATATTCCGACACTGGGGTCAGGCTGAAGTACTATAAAAAGCTCTCCAACGCTCCCGATATATGAAAGTCTGCAGGCCATTGCGGACGAACTTCTCGACCTCTATGGCATGCATCCCCGAGGGCTTGAAAATCTGCTTATCATCCTGCAATCGACGATTCTCTTTTCACAGAGCTTTAGTTTCCACGGTCAAAGTCGGCAGCAAACAGATTGTTTTAGGTTTTGATAAAGCAGAACTTGAGCAAAATGATCATATAAGAGGTAAAATTATCGACCTCTTCATGCAACGTCCAAAAGTTTATAAAATTAATCCTGATATGACGGTCAACTGCAAATTTTCTGAGAAAGTCACGCCCAAGACCTTATTGGACTTCTCAAATTTTATTGCGCAGCAAATAGAACAATGTTAGCGTTTTTACTACAATGGATTTGTACAACCCTTAGACAGGACGATCAAAAATGAGATTAGTTTTACCAGCACTTTTTATTTTTAATTTCGCTCTTTGCTTCAATGCAATGGCCCAAAATAAAAAGAAACAAGACGATCCGGTGGTGGCCACCGTCAACGGAAAGAAGATTCGTAAATCGACTTTATATCGCTATCATAGAGACAATCTTAAATTTGTCCGCTCTTCTAAAAAGGTCACATTAGAAAGCTCTCTCGAAGATTTGATCAATAGAATCATCGGCATTGACAGGGCCAAAGAAAACAATCTTGCTAAGAACCCTGTGGTGGCAAAAAAAATGAATGATGTGCTCTATCATGCCCAAATTTCAAAAGACCTTGAAGGCGAGCTGAAAAAAATAAAAGTAAGCGATAGCGAAGTCGAAAAATATTACAAAGACCACCCTGAATACAGGACGGCCCAAATCCTTTTCCGTCTTGCGCGCTGTGCCGGACGAAGAGGAAGTTAAAAAGACATTTAAAAAGGCAATGGAAGTCTATAGCGAAGTGTCCAAAAAGCCAGACACTTTTCTCAACTACGCTCAGCAATATTCCCAAACGACCAGCGCCGTGAACGGGGGAGATCTGGGCTATCAACCTAGCACCAGGCTCACTCCAGAGTATTACGAGTCCATTAAAGGCAAAAAAGTCGGCACCATTGTTAAGCCTTTTCGCTCTCAATATGGAATTCATATCGTAAAAGTTCTTGGGCAAGAAAACAGCTGAACAGATCAACAAAGACATGTACAAAAAGATCATCTATGATATTAAAAGAGACAAGATTATCGACAATTATTTCGAGGGCTTACGCAAGCAGGCCACAATAAAAATCGATAAAAAACAACTACAATAATTCGCTCTCAAGGGCGGATTTAAAATAGGTTTTTTGTTTCATGAAATATCTTATTTTTTGTCTCGCCCTTTTCTCTCAATTGGCTCTTTGCGCCCCAAAACTTTTGGACAAAGTGGCGGGAGTAGTAAATGACCAAGTTTATACGCTCTCTGAAATTAATCGCATTCAAGAGACTCTTCCCGCTAGAAATGAAATCTCTGGAATCATCTATAAAAAATTAGACTATACTGACAAAGAAATTTTAAAAATTCTCCAGCATCGTTATATCATAAAAGACAAACTTGCAGAGCTTGGATTCGTCATCTCTGATGACAGCGTGGAAAGCCGAATCAAAGAGACCGAGCAAAGATTAGGGCTACGTCGCCAAGACCTTCTCAACTTTTTGGAGACAAAAAATCTCACTTTTAATGAATATTTTGAATTGATCCGTGAGGCGATGGAGTACAATTACTTCAATTCCCGCATTATCGCCCCGTTGGTCAATATCACTGAGCAAGAAGTCAAAAACTATTACTACAACGAAAGCTCAAAAAATCAGGCCCTTTCTTTCAATTACCAGATTGTGGACTTTTCCATTGCCCAAAACCAACTTACCGCTCCCGAAGCGGAAAGACTTCCCCAGGTCTTAGAAGAATATCAAAAGACCGGCTCTCTTCCCGAAGTCTATAAAGACATTTCCACCAATGACCTCGGAAAATAAGAGGCGACGATCTCCCGAAAGAGCTTAGCTCTTTGCTTAAAAAAACGGACGAAGGCGCCTTTTCTGAGCCGTATAAAATAGATGGGCTTATTCATGTTTTTTATGTGAAGACCAAAGACCTTACTGAGTCTCAAAAGTTTCTAAACAAAAAAGACCAAATCTACAATGAGCTTTTCATGAAAAGATCAAGCTCGATCATTGAGAATTGGTTTTCTAGAGAACGTGCCAATTACTACATCTTAGAGAACCTTTAAAATGATTCGTGTCACCCAAGGACACGAAAAAGGCGTAGGACTTGAGCTCTTCTCTCAAGGCCTTTCTCTGCCTTCCAAACAAGTCAAAGAAGAGCTTTGTTCTTTACTGCAAAAGACGCGACCTTGAAGCGACGCTAATGAGCTGTCTTCCTGACTACACCGTTCAATAACGAAACGTCTTTCATTTTACGGCGCTAATATGCGGCTTTCCCTGCTAGATAGGCGCCGGAAAGGGGACAAGCCTCGCTCTTCATGAGGCCCTAAAAGACATTTCAACTAACGATGTTCTTCTGACGCTTCCAAGCTCCAAGGACCAAATAGAACTCCCTAATGGAGCAAATCAACCAAGGGCCACACAGACCTCTTTAGAAAGCTGTTTCCGAAAGCCCATATTGTCATGGCCTTTGTCTCTCCAAGTTTAAATGCCGCTTTGCTTACCGACCATGTCCCCTTAAAGGAAGTGGAGCATGATTTGAAAGACGCTTCAACAAGAATCAAGGAGGCCATTCAGGGGCTTTAAAGGCATTCGCAATTTGAGACGAAGTCTTCTTCGCAGGAGTCGATCCTCATTGTGGAGAAGCCGGGCTGATCGGCGCATTTGACGAAAAATTTCGCAAAGATTAGCGAGCTTGCTTCACGTGAATTTCGCAACCTAAAAATTAACGGGCCTCTCCCGGGCGACACCGTGCTTTTTAACAGGCCAGAGGCCAGCAAGCTCTTCATCTTTCCTTCGCATGACCAAGGGCTCGCTCCTTTCAAACTCATCAATGGCCTCATTGGGATAAATTTGACGCTTGGTCTGCCTTTTAAAAGGGTAAGCGTAGACCATGGAACGGCCTTTGGACTTTTTGGAAAAAACCTGGCCGAGTATCAAGGCATGATTTATTTAATGAATGAAATTCTTGAATGGAAGTTAGAGATCAGAGCAAAAAAAACCCGCATTCGCGGGTTTGATTTTTTTTTAAAAAAAAGGTTATTAAGCGATCTTTGCTTGAAGCATGAACGCGATAACTAGAGCGTAGATAACTAGTGACTCGATAAGAGCCAGACCGATAATCATCGGAGTTTGAATTTTTGCTTGAGCGCCAGGGTTTCTTGCGATTCCCTCAAGAGCAGCAGCAGCCGTTTTACCTTGAGCTAGAGCTCCACCGAAAGCGGCGATGCCAAGAACAAGAGCAGCAGAAAGAGCGTACATTGCGTTAGATTCCATTTTATTCTCCTTAAAAAGTTATTTGGCCAGCTTAGTGATCACCATGATCGTGGTGTTCGACGGCTGATCCGATGTAAATCATTGTTAAAAGTGTGAATACAAAAGCCTGAATAAAGCTTACAAAAATTCCCAAGGCGTAAAACGGCACGGGAACCACATAAGGCACAAGATCAGAAAAAATTGAAAGGACCAAGTGGTCCCCTTCCATATTCCCTTTAAGCCTCAGACCAAGGGAAACAGGTCTTACAGCGTGGGAAATAAGTTCAATAATCAGCATCAGTGGAGCAAGAAAAACGACGGGCCCAAGAAAGTGTTTAATATGGCCAACAAGGCCTTGGGCCCTTATCCCTTGGTAGTTGTAATAGATGAAAACAAAAATCCCCATAGCAAAAGTGGTATTGAAATTTTCTGTAGGAGGCAAAAAACCTGGGATAAGGCCGATAAGATTGTTGCAAAAAATGACCATAAAGGTCGTGATCACGAGGGTGAAATACCTTTTGGCGTCTTTTTCTCCCATGATGTTTTTGGCTAGATCAAAAAGAAAGTCCCCAAAGGTCTCGATGACATTTCTAAATGAGAATCCTTTATCAGGAACAAGAGCATTATCAACAGAGGCCGTCTTGGCCTGTAAAGAAAACCGGCGACAAGAAAAAGAGACAAACAAAAATAAAGGTCACTGTTTGCCAAGGAAGATGAATGCTGTGCGCAATGCCGCCTAACCAAGTAAAGCCGCCAGACGCTAGGGCGGATGATGAAAATAGACCTGCTAAAAGCGCTATTAAAAACTTCATATTTCGGGATCCTTAATTTTTTTATTCTCTCTTTTAATACTTAAAGCAAGAATAATCAATTGAAATATGTAGCTAAGAACGCAAAATATGAGGGATTTTGGCAAGGCATAAAAAACATAGCCAAAGGCCGCCACCAGGACCAAGAACTTAAGAATTAACAGTCCAGATCGTTTCTGAGAAAGCAACATTCCCCCGACGCCTTTTATGAGAAAAAACTGATTTAATAGGACGCCAGCGTAAAAGGGGAGTAGCTTTAACGCCTGATCTAGTCCCGCTAAGTAAACGAGACATGCATAATTCACAGACAGAAAGTACGAAGTAAATACCTTTATTTATCACGATTTCTTTCCTTCCTTAGGTAGCGAAACATTAAAAAGAAAAAATTGGCGATGACTGCCACAAGAAGAGTGATCCCTAGGCCGTTGGAAATGATCTTTTCTTCTATTAATTTATAGACTATATAGGCGACGGCCAGAACAGTTGCGGGCAAGGCCATGGCAAGCCCCATGATCGCCAATAGTTTTTTGTCCATATTTTATCTTTTCCGCGCCACCCGGCGCTCATAAAGGGAATTTAGGCGGCTCTCTATCACGCTCGGATTGGGGTATTCGCCAATTATCGAGTAATAGATATTGTAGGCCTCTTTAAGTTTTTCAGCGCTTTCATAAGCGTTTGCGATTAAAAATTTTACCTGAACAATTTTGTCTTTTCTCTTCTCTCTTTTTAAAAACTCAAACCATTGGGCAATAGCAAGCTCCCATTTGCCACGATAAGAAGTTGCCCAGTCCCAAGTAATAATAAGATTCCGCCCCGAATTCGTTATTGGGAGTGAGCTCCCTGAAGAGGACTTGAGCTTTTTCATAGTTTTTGAGATGAAACTCGCTTTGGGCGAGTTTAAACAAATAAAATTCCTGGCGGGAAAGCCTGGGCGTAAATCCCATCAGCTTTTTGTAAACGTCCTTGGATTTTTTAAAGTCCTTGAATTCCTCAAAATAGATGGTCCCAATTTTCTCTAAGGCCTTGACTTGCCAAGAGGGCTCATTGGAGGAAGTGATTATCGTATTGAGGTGGCGTAAGGCCATCTTATAGTTTCCCAAATAGATCGAGTAAATCTCGGCCAATTGATAGTTTATTTTTATCTGAATTGTTTTTGTGGGCTTTCTTTTAAGGATGTCCTCGTAGACTCTTGTCGCCTTGGAGAACTTTCTATTAGTGATCAGGTCCTGAGCTTTGAGAATGTCTTTATGCAGGCCGGAAGTAAAATCACAACCGGCCAACAAAAAGATCAATAATAGCAAATTAGCTTTCAGTTTCTTCATCAGAGTCGACAATATTCTCCACAGCGACGACCGCTTCGCCCTCTTTAAGATTGATCAAGCGCACGCCTTGGGTGTTTCTACCAAGAAGCGATATGCCCGATATTTTGGTCCTAATCACCTGGCCGTTATTGGTGATAATCATTAGATCATCGCTTTCGCTAACAGGCTTGATCTCTATAATATCGCCAGTTTTGTCATTTAGCTTCATGGCAATTATGCCTTTCCCGCCGCGAGATTGTTTTCTGTACTCAGTGGTGGAAGAGCGCTTACCATAGCCTTTTTCAGTGACGCTTAAGATCTCAACGCCATCATCGATAATCTCCATTCCTATCACTTTTTCATCGTCAGTTATGGTGATGCCCTTTACCCCTTGAGACACCCGACCCATAGGGCGGCAATCTGATTCAGCAAAGCGAATTATTTTGCCGTTAGAAGAGCACATTAATACGTCTTTTTTGCCGTCAGTGACCCTAACGCTTAGAAGAGCGTCGCCTTCTTGGATCTTAATCGCCCTAATGCCTGATTGCTTTACGTTACCGTAGTCAGAAAGTTTTGATTTTTTAATCAGTCCTTTCTCTGTGGCCATGATCAAGTAATAGTGTTCAAAGTCCTTAGGAACAGAAGCAATTTCTCTCACTTTTTCATCAGACTTCATCGGAATAAGGTTGACGATATTTCTTCCCTTCGATGTTCTGCTGCCTTCAGGAATTTGGTAGACCTTAAGAGTGTAAACTGTCCCCTTGTCCGTGAAAAACATCAATTGATCATGGGTCTCAGCTGTAAAGATGCTGGTGAAAAAATCGTCTTCTGAGCCAGCTCCCTTGACGCCTTTGCCTCCTCGTTTTTGGGCCTTATAAGTGTCAAGCGGCATGCGCTTTAAGTAGCCCTTATGTGTGATCGTAACGATCACTTCCTCATTAGCGATCAGGTCCTCAATCTGAATCTCGTCCGCCTTGGCAATAATTTCAGTTCTTCTTTCATCGCCGTATGTTTCATTAATTTCAGTGAACTCCTCTTTTACGATTCCTTTAATAGGTCTTCACTAGCAAGAATCTCCTCGAGGCGAGTGATCTCTTTCATGATGGCCTCATAGTCAGCAATGATTTTGTCTCTTTCAAGACCTGTTAGTCTTTGAAGACGCATGTCCAAGAATCGCTTGGGCCTGGATATCGGAGAGGCTATAGCCAGCAATTAACTTCTCCTTTGCCTGAGAAGGGCCTTCCGACTTTTTAATCATCTCAACGATTTCGTCGATATTTTCAACCGCCACTTTGAGGCCTTCTAGGATATGAGCTCGGGCCTTGGCCTTTTTAAGCTCATACATCGTGCGGCGAATGACAACTTCTCTTCGATGATCAATAAAGCATTGAAGCTGCTCTTTAAGGTTCATGACCTTCGGCTGACCGTTGTGAATTGAGAGGAAGATTATGCCAAAAGACACCTGCAGTTGAGTCGCTTTGTATAATTTATTGAGAATGATATTCGCAGGCTCGCCACGCTTAACATCAATGACGATTCTTATCCCAATTTGCTGGACTCGTCTCTGATATCGGAAATGCCCGCAATTTCCTTGTCACTGACAAGCTTAGCAATTTTCTCAATGAGTTTTGCTTTGTTTACTTGATAAGGGATTTCATTAATGACGATTCTTTCACGCTCTTGCTTTCCGTGAATTTCAATATCGGCCTTGGCGCGAATTTGAATAACACCTTTCCCAGTATGATATGCGGACTTTATTCCGGCCGTGCCATGAATCGCGCCAGCGGTCGGAAAGTCCGGACCTGGAATTATTTCCATAAGCTCATCAATACTTGTTTCTGGATTATCAATAAGGGACATAAGCCCAGTCATGACTTCGGTAAGGTTATGAGGCGGAATATTCGTCGCCATGCCAACAGCAATGCCGGCCGAACCGTTCACAAGAAGATTGGGTATTTTTGTCGGCAGAACTCTCGGCTCTTGCAATGAGTCGTCATAGTTTGGCTGCCAATCAACAGTCTCTTTGTCAATGTCTCTCAGCATTTCCTCGGCGAGCTTTTTCATTCTCACCTCGGTGTACCTCATCGCCGCAGCGTTATCGCCGTCAATAGAGCCAAAATTTCCTTGGCCATCAACGACTGGGTAGCGCATAGAAAATTCTTGAGCGAGCCTTACGATGGCGCCATAAACGGCCGAGTCGCCGTGCGGGTGATACTTTCCGATAACGTCGCCAACGACTCTTGCTGATTTTAGAAAACGGCTTATTATGGTAATTATTAAGCATATGCATCGCATACAGAACTCTTCTGTGAACGGGCTTTAGCCCGTCCTTAACATCAGGCAAGGCCCGGCTTACGATTACAGACATAGCGTAATCTAAAAAACACTCTCTCATTTCATCTTGAATCAAGAGGGGAGATACGTTTCCGTGGTTATGCTCTGGTGTGTTGTTGTTTTCGTCGCTCATTATAATTTTTCCCTAAATTAAATATCCAAGTTTCTAACATTCAACGCGTTGTTTTCCACAAACTCTCTACGCGGCTCTACATTGTCGCCCATAAGGACAGAAAAAACTTGGTCAGCGTCAATGGTGTCCTCAATTTTGACCTGCATTAATGTTCTATTGTCGGGATTCATTGTGGTCTCCCATAACTGATCAGGGTTCATCTCTCCCAAGACCTTTATAGCGCTGAATATAGGCGCCTTTCTTGGCCATCGAAAGAACATACTCTGAAAAGGCGTGAAGATTATCGAATTTTTCTTCTTCTTTATCAGTCGTGATTTCGAAAGTTGAATCTAAGAACTTTGAATATGCCTTCGTAGTGATTGACTAAATCTTGATACTCAGGGGAGTCCACAAAGCTAGATGTGATCTTGAACTTCTTGGTTCTCAAAGTGGTCTTAACTGTCACTCTTAAAATATGAGAGTCGTGTTTAGGGTCCTCTTCGATGTCAAACTTGTACTCTTTTAATTTTGAGTTTTCATCATTTTTAAAGTGCTCGTCCAATTCATTGACAATTTTTTGAAGCATTTCCTTGGACTTCATAGACTGCTTGTCCAAAGTTTTTTGCTCAATAATCTTGCGCAGAAAGTCCCTGTCAAAATGACGGTCATAGGCGCTTAGGTTCGAAAAATAAGATTTGTACTTATTCAGAATTTTTTAACTTCCTCAATCTTCCTCTTCTTTGCCGTCAATCTTAGTTTCAGCGTCATCGAGCGCCACAGCTATAAGGTATTTTTCGAGGACCTTTTCATCTTTTAGATATCTCTCGGCCTTTCCCTTTTTATATTTAAATAGGGGAGGTTGAGCGATGTAAATATGGCCTCTTTCAATAAGCTCAGGAAATTGTCTATAGAAAAGCGTCAAAAGAAGCGTCCTAATATGCGACCCGTCGACGTCGGCGTCGGTCATGATAACGACTTTGTGGTAACGAAGTTTGGAGACGTCAAAATTGTCTTTGCCAATGCCCGTTCCCATCGCCTGCACAAGCATTTTAATTTCATCGTTTCCTAACATTTTATCGTAACGGGCCTTTTCAACGTTGAGGATCTTTCCCTTTAATGGAAGAACGGCCTGGTGTTTTCTGTCTCGACCTTGTTTGGCAGATCCGCCCGCGGAGTCGCCCTCGACAATATAAATTTCACAAAGCTCAGGATTTTTCTCCTGGCAATCCGCCATCTTTCCTGGAAGACCAGCAAAATCAAGGGCGGACTTTCTTCTAGTAAGTTCTCTGGCTTTCCTTGCCGCTTCTCTTGCCGCGGCGGCGTCGGCGGTTTTTCTAATAATTGTTTTTGCCACACCTGGATTTTCTTCCAAGATAGATCTTGAATTTTTCACCAACGAGTGAGTTAACAATTCCTTCCACTTCAGAGGAGCCAAGTTTGTCTTTTGTCTGGCCTTCAAACTGAGGATTGGCGAGCTTTGCGGAAATAATAGCTGTCAGGCCTTCTCTCATGTCATCGCCGGTAAGGCTTAGTTTGCCTTTGATGAGATTGTTCTCTTTAGCGTAAGCATTGAGGACTCTTGTGAGGGCCGTTTTAAAGCCTGAGACGTGAGTCCCGCCGCCAGGGGTGTTGATGTTGTTCGCATAGCCAGTGAGCGTTTCTGAATAGCTATCAGTCCACTGCATGGCGATCTCAACTTCGTAGTCTTCTTTTGAGTGGAAAAAAGTAAATTGGCTTTTTATGAATGGCCGTTTTTGCTCTATTTAAATAAAGAACGAACTCAGCAAGGCCGCCTTCAAAGTGAAAGGTATCTTTTTTGTCGTTTCTTTCGTCTTTGATCAAATATCTTTAGGCCTCTATTGAGGAAGGCCATCTCTCTAAAACGATTGGACAGTCTATCGTAGTCAAACTCCTGAACTTCGAATAGCTCGGGATCAAGCTTGAAAGTGACCGCGGATCCTGTGTCATTTTCATCGCACTCGCCAATAACTTTCAGGGGAGCCTTCACAACGCCTCTGTTAAATTCAACTTGATGAACTTTTCCGTGTTTCTTAACTTCAAGCTTAAGATGAGCGGACATCGCGTTTACGACGGCCGCGCCAACTCCGTGAAGGCCGCCGGAAACTTTATAAGCTCCGCCTTCCTCGTTAAACTTTCCTCCAGCGTGAAGCTTAGTGTAAACGATTTCCGCGGCAGAAACCCCTTCGCCTTTGTGGATATCAACAGGAATTCCTCTGCCATCATCGACAACTGTGACAGAATTATCGACGTGAATGATGACCTTAATTTCACTACAGAAACCGGCCAGGGCCTCATCGACAGCGTTGTCCACGATCTCGTAGACGCAGTGATGAAAACCTCTCATTCCGGTGTCACCTATATACATCCCCGGTCTTTTTCGTACAGCCTCAAGCCCTTCAAGGACTTTAATTTTGTCTGCACCGTAATCCGAATTTACCTTTGAAATTGATTCAGGCGTTTGATCCATTTGGTTGAGCTCCCTCTCTATGCGGACTAAAGGTAACTGACCCCTCCGCTATCGACATAAAATTTGTTCGACTCTTCAATCTTCTCCAATTCCCTCTTAAAATTTTCATTGGCGGTGGTTATCATCACCTGAAAATTCTTCGCTTCAAGGTAGTCAATTAGATTCCTCCAACGGCGGCTGTCTAATTCCCCTGAAACGTCGTCAATAAGCACGATAGGGTAGGAGCTAAATTTATATCTAAAAAGCTCTATATAGGCAAATATGAGGCTCAAATAGCTCATTTTTTGCTGGCCTAAAGAACAGAAATCAAAAGAGTTGAAACCGTCAAATAAAAAGACGTAATCGTCCCGGTGAATACCGTAGGAAGTTCGCCCTATAATGTCGTCCTTTTGAAGGTTCTCGCGATAAAAATTCTTTATTTCTTCTTGCGTCGCATTGGCGAATTTGGAGTCGAGCCTGAGCTCTAAATCGTGGGCCTTCTTCAAATATGATTTTGAAGGTCATTTTGCAATATGGTCTTATCTGCTCAATGAACTCCAGTCTCAGGTCTGTGCAAATTTTCGAGTAATGCGCCATCTGATCATCAATGGCCTCTATTTGATCAAGATAGCGCTCGGGCTTTTTGGCGAGCAAGCTATTTCTGAACTTCAAGCGCCTGATTGTACTTCGAAAAGGCGCCCTTTGTATTCTTTTGAAATAAGAGAAAGATACTGGTCCACCCAACCTCTTCTAAAGGCCGGAATAGTATGGAATGAGTACGAGTCAAAAGGATTGATAAAGACCGACGCGATCTTTGGCCTGCTTTTCACAGGTCTTCCATTCAGGCTCCAATGGCTCTCTTTAGAAGAGTGCTTTCCGCTTAAAGAAATTTTTTGACCGTTTTCCGCGAACAGAACGGAACTGAATAATAATTCCGGCTTTTCAGACTCAACGCTAATCATTTGCGGAAAAGTGGCGTTTTTACGAAATGATTTTTTTGAGCAAAGAAAATAAACGGCCTCAAGGACATTTGTTTTTCCGTTTCCATTTTCACCAAAGATGCAATTTATCCCTGGCAAAAATGAGATGGGCTCGGCCTTTAAATTTCTGAAAATTTTCAACTAGAAGCTTATCGAGTTTATAAAATTCCATCAAAGCTTAAGCGGCATAATAATGCCTAGAAAGTCTGGCTCCGAATTTGAGCGCACAATCACTGGGCTAAGCTCATTGTTAAACTCATAAATGATCTCGTCCGACTCAAGGACCATTAGCGAGTCCATGACGTATTTCGCGTTAAAACCAATCTCCATCTCGTCGCCCTCATATTCCACTGGAATTGTCTCTGTGGCGTGGCCTAGAGAGGGATGATTAGCGGAAACAGTCAGTTGACCGTTTGAGATTCCAAATTTAACGCCATTGGTTTTTTCATTCGAGAGAATTTTAATTCTCTTAACGGCGTTTAGAACAGCATTCTTCTCCACGATCATTGAATAGCTTGTTTTGAAGGAATGACTGTTTGGTATTTTGGATATTCTCTTGCGATAAGCCTCACAGAGAGGAAATATTGATCATTGGCGCTGAGATACAAGAAAAGACTCGTCAAGCGAGACTGTAAGCTCTGAATCGGGATATGCGTCCGCAATTTTTTTAATTTCCACGATGCCTTTCTTGGGAATGATCACTCCGTCATTCAGACTCTGATTTTCAGAGTGGAAGTTATGCACGTCAAGAGGGCCAGTCTGTGCCCATCGATCGCGACAGTTCTAAGCTTTCCCGTCGATCGCTTGAGCGTAGATCCCGTTAAGATTTATTCGTGTTTCGTCAGTGGAAATGGCGTGGGAAGTTTTAGAAATTATATTAGAAAAGTCTTTCGCTTTTAACTGAAAAGGTTTTCCACTGTTTTCGAAGTTAACTTGTGGATATTCGTCTGAGCTTGTGATGAGAAGTGAATAATTTATTTTTTGGCAATTAAGCTCAAGAACATTTTTTTCTTGATCAATGTCCAATTGTACCTGGGCGTCAGGAAGTTCTCTGAGAATATCGTGAAAGTTTTTTGTATTAATGCAAAAGCTTCCGTCCTCGCTAATGTCCGAATCTAGTATCACCTTCGCCGTGACTTCCAGGTCAGTCGCCACTAGCTCAAGCCTTCCGTTCTCAGCGTTGATCAGGCAATTGGTCAAGATCGGTCTAGCATTTTTCTTGTCAATTACCGTCAAAACCTTGGTGAGGCCGTCTCGTAATACGTTTGCGTTAATGCTTATTTTCATAATCTCTCTCGCCCATTAATTTTTTTTTTGGTTATAGTCCGAAAAGGTCTGGATTGCCAAGGATGGATTCTGAAGAGTTATTCTATATAGATATATATATTTATAATATATAGTTATTATATAAGGTGTGGATTGGGGAAAAACTCATAAAATCTAATCATTTTCAAAGTTTAGCCGCTAATGAAGTTATTAGGGCCGTCTTGGATAAATCTAGCGTTTGTCTAAAGTTCGCGCGTATATTCAAATCATTTTTTTTTATTTTTTCAGTTTATGAAACTTCTCTCCACGGCCTTTTCCACAGAAAACAAATACTCTTTAATTTTGCGCGGTTGCAAAAGCTATTTATGCGACAGTTTTCCCCAAAGTTTTCCTTTTGTTGATAAGCGCAACTCAAAAAAGGAGTTTTCTTTTTCCACATTCTGTTTAAATGCGCATAACCCTATGTTTTAGCCAAAAAAAACGGGCCCTGAACGGACCCGTAAACTTATTGCTCAATATATAAGGACAGATTTTAAAGTGTGGACTCAATCTCATAAATTTGTTGAGAAACTCGTCGAGTCCTTTTTAATGAGGTCCTCAATCTTTTTTACGCCATGAATGACCGTCGAGTGGTCACGCTTGGCAAAGTAAAGGCCGATCTCCTCAAGCGTGTTTTTAAGCCTTTTATGGCTCATGTACATGGCTATATGACGAGACATGGCGACGTCCTTCTTGCGAGTCTTGCCTCTGATATCGCCGAGAGGAATGGAGAAGTAGTTCGCTACGGCCTTGGTGATCATTTCTATATTGAGAGGCCTGTCGCTGCCAAGCTCAGAGAGGTTAAGCTGTTGTTTGGCGATCTCTAGGTCCACATCTACCTTGGCGAGCTCCGAATAGGCCCCAAGCTTTATAAGGTGTCCTTCAAGCTCTCTAACATTAGTTTTAACGGAACTAGCGATGAGATTAATGACTTCGTCATCGAGGAATATGTCTTTTTCCATCGCTTTCTTTTTGAGAATGGCGATTCTTGTTTCGAAGTCCGGCTGTTGAATATCAGTCAGAAGAGTAGAGTTGAGTCTCGTTCTAATTCTGTCCTCAAGCTTGTCGATTTCTTTTGGAGTTTTATCAGAAGTGAAAATAAGCTGCTTTTTCTTCGCCTGAAGCTCATTGAAGATATAGAAAAATTCCGACTGAGTTCTAGATTTGCCTGCAAGCTCGTGGATATCGTCTATAATTAAAACGTCCACAAGGTCGGTGTATTTTCTTCTAAATTCGGCAATGGTGTCTTGGCCGTCTTTATTATTATTTTGAATGGCCATGACCATTTCGGCCATAAAGTCTGTGGCGGTGGTCAAAGCTATTCTAAACCGTGGATTTTCTGCCTTGATGTAATTGCAAATGGCGTGAAGAAGATGGGTCTTTCCAAGCCCTGAGTTGCCGTAGATATAGAGTTGTGGGTACTTTCCGCCTGGATCTTTTGCCACGGCGAGGGCAAATGCTCTTGTGTACGCGTTTGATTGGCCCACAATAAAGTTTGAAAAGGTTTTTGACTCGTCAAACTTGCGACCGAAGTTGGTCGGCGCAAGTGCCTTTAGCTCTTGGCTTCTAATTTGGTCGTTTATTTCCTCTTTTGTTTGATCACTTGAGTCTAGTCTAAATGATGTGGCGGTCGCTCCCTGGCCTCTGCCCTCCTTAGGGCTGCTCGCAGGAGAACTATCTAGCCCCACAAATAGCTCCTCAGAATTGAAAGAAGCGCTAGCCCCATTTGATGAACCATTCTGCCCGCCTTTAGAGTTCATCACATTGATTTCAATTTGAAATTGGGCTCCAAGAAGATCAGAAACGACTTGCCTTAAAGCGCTAATATAGAAGTTTTTGATCATTTTCTTTATAAAATTGGTCGTCACAGAAAAGGTGATGACTCCATCATCTATTGCAGAGACTGTGAATTGGCTCTCGAAGAATGTGGCGAACTTCTTTGCGGGAATGGACGCTTTTAAATTCTCAAGAATTTCTTCGGTGATGCTCTTTAGCTCCTCAAGCTCAAAATCATCGCTGTCAGGGTTGTGATTTTCTGGGTTTGTCAAAAAACCGTCATTCTGTTCAGGAGTTTTCAACATTCCATTTAGTGGACTCGTCGCCTGGCCAGGTAGGGCATCACTGGAATCTAAGTTGCCTGAATTATTGCCTTTTTGGGGCGTGAAAAAGTGGCTGATAGGAAAATTCTCTGTCATGTGCGTCTCTCTTTCTCTCTCTGAATTCTTGTGTTGTGTGGTCGGAAAAAGTAGCATGTGGAAAAGTCTATTTCAACGATGTCATATTTTTTAAGATTATTTCAACTATTCCTATTGACCCATAGCGCTTTCTTTTATACATATATGCACCTTTGTAATACTTAAAAATCTCGAACAAATAGGATCGGCGTTATGAGTAAAAGAACTTGGCAGCCAAAGAAAGTTAAAAGACTAAAGAAACACGGATTTTTGTCTAGAATGAGCACTCCAGGCGGAAAAAACGTTATTAAGGCCAGAAGAAAGAAAGGTAGAAAGCGTTTGACGGTTACTACCGGCACCAAATAACGATTGGACAAATCATTTCCCAAAGAAGCAAGACTGCTGAGCGAAGGGGACTTTAGCCGGTTAAGGCCAAATCCCTCCTTCACAACCAGCGGTCTTTTTTTGTTTTTCCATATGCCTCGTCCAAGCGGCCAACATCGAACCCGCATCGGCATCAGCGTATCTAAAAAAATTTCCAAACGGGCCGTGGATCGAAATCTTCTTAAAAGAAGAGTTCGCGAGGTCTTTAGAAATAGTTCCTATAGGGACTGTCAACGAGACATCAACATTGTCGTCAACCGTAAACGTTTTAAAGACATGTCCTACGCCCTTAATAAGTTAGAAAAAGATCTTCTTGAAGGGCTTCAAAAGGTGTGCAATCCATGACTTTTTATTAAAAGTCTGATAAAAAACTCGTAAATTTCAAGAAGGATAAAATAATGGGTAATGACCAGAAGCGGGCCTTGTTTGCCGTAGTATTAAGTGGATTAATTTTATTTGGGTGGCAATATTTTTACGGCCCAACTCAAAACGCTGGGACACCTCAAGCCAAATGTTTCTCAAACTAAAGAAGTTTCTAACAGCCCCGGGAGGCGTCTAAAGCTAAGGCCCGGTCAAATTAGCGAAGGCTCCGATGACTTCTGCCCCTATGGGGGCAAAGACTGAAAAGCGCTCTATTTCACAAGTCTCACTTGGAAATGACAAAAGAGAATATGTCATCAATAGCCAACTTATTGTAACTGACGGAATCTTTAAGCCCACTGGCTCTCATATGGGTCAGTTTTTCACTCCTAAAAATAACGGAATCCAATTTTTAGTGGGAGACGTTTTTAAGCCAGTTAACTTTAAACTTGAAAAAGTGAGCGATCATGAAGCGGTCTTTTCTGACGCCCAATTGGGCATTAAAGGAAGCGTCGTCTTAAATGCCAAAGGCTTTCTTGACTATAAAATCAGCTCAGAAAAACCTTTTACTTATCGCTTAAACTTTCAAGAATCCATTAAAGACGAAGATGGTGGCGGGTTCTTGTCCATGCGGTCCGGCGTTTCAAAAAAGCATTATGGATATTTTACTGACGAATATAATCAAGTTGATGTGAGCAGTGATGAAAGAGGCGAGGCCAAAATTCAATGGGCGAGTGTCGATAATGACTATCATATTTTCGCCAACGTCTTTGATGACAAGCAGCTACTTTTATACACAGGCAAGGAGTCAGGAGGCTTTGAACTTAAATCCCCTGATGCCGTCTCCTCACTTCAATTTAAGCAAATCTTTGCCCGTAAAGAGTATGATCAACTGGGCGCCCTTAGGTCACCACTTGAATAAGTCCATTGACTTCGGACTTTGGGGGCTCATTGCGGTCCCTATTTTGAGAGGGCTTCAGTTTTTCTATTCAGTAATTCCTAACTACGGCATATCCATTATTCTTTTGACCATCATCATTCGGATGCTCACATTTCCTCTTCAATTCAAATCTTTTAAGAGCATGAAGAAGATGCAAGAAATTCAACCCGAACTCACTAAGATCAAGGAAAAATACAAAAGCGATCCGCAAAGAATGCAGCAAGAGACCATGGGGCTTTTTAAAAAGGCAGGCGCGAACCCGCTGGGCGGATGTCTTCCCATGATCCTTCAAATGCCGATTTTCTTCGCTTTTTATAAGGTTCTTTATTCTTCCGTTGAGCTTGTTGACGCCCCATTTTTTGGTTGGATCCACGATTTGTCTCAAAAAGATCCATACTATGTTCTTCCTGTTCTAATGGGACTTGCCATGGTTTTAAACCAAAGACTCATGCCCTCACCGTTAGTGATCCTGTCCAGAAAAAAGTAATGCTTTTTATGCCGCTAATTTTTGCTGTTTTCATGAAGGACTTTCCAGCAGGCCTGACACTTTATATTTTTGTCTCGACTCTTATGGGCATGGGACAACAACTTTTTGTTTATAAACGAACCTAAAACCTAATTGCGATGGACTATCTCTATAGCGAAGAACCAATTATCGCTTGCAGCACTGGGAACACTAGCAACAGCGCCATCGCCGTAGTCCGAATTTCGGGGGTCAAGTTCTTTTGATTAATTGGCCCCATACCTTAATCTTAAATTTTCAACTTCTGGTCCCTAGAAAGGCCTATTATTGCAAGCTCTCCTTTGGAGGAAAATTCTTTGACGATATTGTTGCTGTATTCTTTAAAGGGCCCAAAAGCTATAATGGGGAAAATATCGTTGAGCTTTCAGTTCATGGAAGCGTTGTGAATGTTGACCGAATTATCGAGGCCTTTATTAAGACCGGGACTAGTGCGGCACGCTCATCCTGGGGAATTTTCCTATAGAGCGCTAAAAAATGGAAAGCTGAACCTTTCACAAGTGGAAGGGCTTAGACCTTCTCCTAAACGCCTCCTCTAATTTCGCCCTTGAACAGGGCTTTTCCCTTTTAAATGGTCAACTCCAAGAAAGCTATAAGGGCCTTTATGCAAAATATCTCAACCATCGTTCACGCAGTGGAGATGAACATTGATTTTCTTGAAGATATGGGGGAGGAGCGGGCCGAATAGAGAATTTAATCAAACTTTTAAAGAACTAAAAAGCGCTGTCATGAAACTTAAAAAACGCATGAGCGTTGATAGCTCAAAATTATCAATCCCTGAAATAGCTCTTATTGGTCAGCCAAACGCCGGGAAAAGTTCATTATTTAATCTGCTTGTTGAAGAAGAAAGAAGCATTGTGACCTCAATTGCAGGCACCACTAGGGATTATGTTAGTGAAAATATAAATATCCAAGACGTGCACTATAAGCTTATTGACACCGCAGGCGTTCGAGAATCTAAAGATGATATCGAAATGGAAGGCGTAAGGCGATCTATCGCAGTTGCCAGCAGGCCTTTTTAAAGGTTCTTGACCGTTAATCCTTTTCAAGTAAATGAAGAATACTTTGTTCAACTAGAAGGACTTGAATTTGATCTTATTATTTTTACTCATTCCGATTTAGACGGCTTTAACGATAAGCTTTTTGAATTTTTGGATGGTCCTATGGGGGCAAAAATTTGTCATGGGAATAATGGTCCTATGGGGGCAGATAAAAGTGGTCCTATGGGGGCAGATAAAAGTGGTTCTATAGGGGCAGATAAAAGTGGTCCTATGGGGGCATTTAAAATAATAAATGATTTTATATGGTTATGCTCTCTCACATGTGAAAACAGTGAGTTATTAGATCATTTCGAGTCTGTCGTAAATAATAAATATTTATCTCTGATCGCTAACGAACCCATTCTTTTACAAAGGCATAAACAGGAAGTATTTAAACTTTGTAAGCTATTAGAATTATATGAAGAACTTTCAGCTCAAGAACACGATATCTCCATAATCAGCTCTGAATTAAATAACATAGGCCATTGTATTTCAGAGCTTGTTGGTATAGTGTCGCCCGACGACGTCTTGCATAATATTTTTGATAATTTTTGCATCGGAAAATAAGAAAAAATTGTTCTACGTGGAACACGGGCATGAAAACTTTCAATTTTGATATCATAATTATAGGTGGTGGCCACGCTGGTCTTGAGGCCGCATATATCGCCAGTCAATTTAAAAACCTAAAAATTGCCATTATTACATTACCTGGCGTAGGGCTTGGCTCTGCGCCTTGTAACCCAAGTATAGGGGGGGTGGGCAAAGGCCAGGTCGTAAGAGAACTTGACGCCCTCGGCGGGCTTATGCCAAGACTAGCTGATAGAGCCGGCATTCAATTTAGGACATTAAACGAAAGTAAAGGTTATGCAGTTCGCTCTACCCGAGTCCAAATCGATAAGGAGCTCTATTCTGCTTATGCTGAAGACGAAATAAGCAATATACCTAATATTAAGGTGATCCGTGAAAAAGTCACTCATATAGAGCAAAATGAGGGGTATATTGTTCAAACGATCATGTTCCACGTGGAACTCTCAAAAATTGATTGTTACCGTGGGGACCTTTCTAAACGGAAAACTTCATTTAGGTTCTGAAAAGAAGGTTGGAGGCAGGTATGATTGCGACTCAAGCGAAGATCTTATTAGTCTTTTTTCAAAGGTTAAAACCGCTCCAAAACGATTTAAAACCGGCACACCACCTAGGCTTAAGCGAAATACCATAGACTATAGCGCCCTTGAAGAGCAACCAAGTGACGATGCAGTAAGAAATTTTCACTGCCTGAATGACGCCTATAAGAGGAACCGACAGGTATCTTGTTATTTAGCGAGAACAAATAGAAAGACGATGGATATCATCTCCTCTAATTTACATCAATCACCCATGTATAATGGCCAAATCAATGCAGTTGGAGCCAGCTATTGTCCTAGTATTGAGGACAAAGTTAGTCGTTACCCTGACAAGTCTGATCACCATGTCTTTGTGGAGCCAGAGGGCTTAAATATAGATACTATGTATCCAAGCGGTATCTCTTCCTCTTTGCCTAGGGATGTTCAGGATCAAATGATTAATAGCATAACATGGTCTAGAGAAAGCGGAGATTTGCAGTTTATGGTTATGCCGTTGAGTATGATGTGGTGGACACAACTGAACTTAATCTATACGCTTGAGTATAAGACATTGCCTGGTCTTTATTTTGCTGGACAGGTGAATGGCACCAGTGGTTATGAAGAGGCAGCTGGTCAAGGTCTAATTGCAGGAGCGAATGCGGCTCTTTCCTTGTTCCACGTGGAAGAAAGGCTCACCTTCCTCGGAATATTTCTTATATAGGCGTAATGATCGAAGATCTGATTAGTAATCTAAGAGATGAGCCTTACCGACTATTTACCGCCGCAGTGAAAATCGTCTCTATATCAGGGAAGACAATGCCACCTTAGGATGGCTCCTTATAGAGCTGCCTTGGGTTGAATGATCCTATAGATCGTACAATAAAAGTTTAACCAGCAATTTGATGAGTATCTTTTCTCTCCTTGATAATTATTTTCTTGGATGAAAAACATCCTTTTGCGAGAAAAGTGGGTTTATTCCCGCCAGGCGGATGAGCCTGTCCGAGTTATTGAAACAGGCAAATTTAGACCCTGTGATCGTTCTAAAGTATTTTTTGCTTTCATGGGGGTAAAGTGTGATGAAGCTCTTGGTCCACTGTCTTGCCATTTCAAATAAGTATCAAGGTTATATTGCTAAGGCTAATGAACACCAAGCGAAACTCTCAAATCTCGATACATGCCGGTGCAGTGGGAAAAGCTTATTAAAAGCGAAAATATATCCTTTGAGTGTAAACGTAGGATTGAAAGAATTAAGCCCATCTCTTTTGGACAGTTAAAGCTAATAGAAGGCATAAGGCCTGCCACACTTGCTGCTGTCGCTGGAAAGACTTTATAAATGAAAGATTTTGCTAAAGAATACTTCGACTTATTGGTGGGTGAATACAAGGGAATAAATCTCACACGAATTGTTGACTTTGAAGAGTTTCTATAATAAACAAATCCTCGACTCCATTCAGCCGCTTGAGCAGAGCCATGAATTTAAAAAGGAAATCAAATCCACAGGCCTTTTTATCGACATTGGCTTTGGGGGGGGATTTCCTATTTTGCCTCTGGCTTCTGTCTTCCCGAGGTTCAATTTCTTGGAATTGAAACCCGCAATAAAAAGGTGAGGGTGGTAGCGGAGATTGCTCATAAGCTTGGGCTAAAAAATGTAAAATTACATCATGAGCGCATTGAAAATGTCTTAATAGATAAACCTGCCGTTTGCTCCCTTAAAGCAGTAGGAAAGGTGGATGATTTTCTTTCCAGGATAAATTGCCCCTATAGGACCAGAGTCTATTTTTATAAAGGGCCCAATTTTCATCAATTGGAAGAAGATAGCTTGGAAAGATAAGTAAGACTTGGAGTCTAGGTCGAGGAAACAGAAATCCATAATTCCAGGGACAGATAAACGATTTTTAGTTGGTTTTGAGCCTAAAAATGTTCCATGTGGAACAAAAAAAGGTAAACAATTGGTGGCCATTTCTGATATCTTAGCTCCGGCTTAGACAACGATTGGAAATACACCATACATCGAGAGGTTATATACATGGCTAGAGTAATTGCGATTGCAAACCAAAAGGGTGGCGTCGGTAAAACAACCACTACGGTTAATCTTGCTGCATGCTTGGCGGCGGCCGAAAGAAAAACTCTAATAATTGACCTAGATCCTCAGGGTAATGCTAGTGTTGGCTTGGGTCTAGACAGCTCAAGTTTCACAGAAGCAAATATTTATCACGCCATGATAGGCGAGGAGAATATCGAAAACTGCATCTATAAAACTGATCTAGATTGTTTAGACATTTGTCCTTCGGATAATAACCTTATTGGAGCGGAAGTAGAGTTGATGCAGGCTTTTGCCAGGGAGAAAAAATTAGATTCTGCTTTAGAAGGAATTAAGCAGTCCTATGATTATATCCTTATCGACTGCCCTCCGTCCTTAAGTCTTCTTACTGTCAATGGGCTCACAGCTTCAGACTCTTATATTGTTCCCCTTCAAACGGAATACTATGCTATGGAAGGGCTTGCTCAATTAGTGAATACTGCCAAACTAATCAAGCAAAATCTTAACCCGAAGCTTGAGCGTGAAGGTGTGCTCCTTACTATGTATGATGGCCGAAATAATCTTGCCAAGGCCGTGGCTCAAGAAGTTAAAAACCATTTTCCAGAAGACACATTTAAAACAATTATACCGAGAAACGTTAAGCTTTCAGAGTGTCCGAGTCATGGGAAACCAATTATCATTTACGATATCACGTCCAAGGGAAGTGATGCGTATATGAATCTGACCAAAGAAATCATTCAGAAAGAAAAAGAGAGAATGGACAAAGCGAAGCAAGATGTCTCGCTAATGGACAGGGTTATCGATAAGAAACAAGGAAGTGCTGAGTTTGAAATACCAAGTTTTGAAGATTACCAGGTTTAATAGGGAGAGAGACTATGACAACGCAAAGTAAAAATAAGACAGCACTTGGAAAAGGAATGGGAGCTCTGCTTGGGAGCTGGAGCCGCTCCCTCCAAGAGAGACTATAATCAAAAGCTCGAATCGAGCGCTGGACCAGCTCTAATTCCTGTTTCAAGAATTAAGGCGAATAAGGACCAACCAAGAAAGATTTTTAAAGATAAGGAGATTGCCGAACTTGCGGCCTCCATTAAAGAGAATGGAATCATTCAACCTCTAACGGCCCAGGTCGATGATGAAGGAAACTTTCTTTTCATCGCTGGCGAGAGAAGGCTTCGCGCGGCAAAGCTCGCAGGACTTGAGTCAGTTCCTGTAGTAATTAAGAAAGCCACTAAGAAAGATGTTGTGGCAATGGCCATCATTGAAAACGTTCAAAGATCAGATCTTAAATTGTGTTGAAGAAGCTTTGGCCTATTATCAATTGATGAATGAATTTGGTCTCACCCAAGAAGAAGTGGCAAAAAAAATAGGTAAAGAGCGCTCAACTATAGCCAATTTTCTGAGAATTCTAAAGCTTCCTAGAGAAGTCATCCACCATCTTCAAAGAGAAGAGCTTAGCTTTGGACATGCGAAAGTGTTGGCCGCCCTTAAAGGACGATGAGAAAAGCAAAAGAATGGCCAGAGAGGCCATCGACGGCAAATGGTCTGTTCGTGAGCTAGAAAAAAATATCAAGGCAAAAAAGCCTTCAGTAGCTCGTGAAAAAACGAATCCTTATTTTGATGAAAAATTGGACTCACTCAAGCGCAAACTAGAGGAAAAAACTGGCTACCATTTTGACCTCAAGACAAAATCTAATGGCGCTGGTACAATTACTATTAAATATAGCAATGAAGCCGAATTCAATGACGTGTTTGAATTCTTAGTTAGGAAATAAATTTTAGTTTACCTATCTTTTTGAGCAGGGAAGTCTCATGAAAGCGAGCAATGAAATTTGCGCCATAATTGAAGAGGGTTGTCGCTTTGAAGGCAACCTTTCTTTTAATGGAATCGTTCGCATCTCGGGCGTCGTCACTGGCAGTATTTTTTCGAACGACACACTTATCGTCTCTGAGGGCGCTGTTATTAATGCCGATATTAACGCGAACGTGATTCTTATCTCGGGAACAGTCAAAGGCAATATCAAGGCCACATCGAGAGTGGAGATAAGAAAGCCCGCGCGATTTGAGGGCACGGTAACTTCTCCGAGTCTAATTGTCGAAGAAGGAGTAATCTTTCACGGCATCACTAAAATGAAGGATAAAAAGTAAGGTTTGTCTTGACTATTTTTCGCCTTCAGAATATTCAATAGCATTGTCAAAAACTAAATTTCATTAAGGTTCATCTATGGATGCGGTAGTCGCTATTTTTCGCCAGTTGGGAGCAGATCAATCTCTTCTTTATCAATTCATTGTTTTTGTTGTGGTGTTTATAATCGCCAAGTTTGGGTTCTTTAACCATCTTCAAAATGTTCTCGAAACAAGAGAAGAAAAAACCGTGAAGCTGGAAGGAAACGCTGACGCTAAGTTTGAGGAAGTGAGCAAACTTGCGAGCGAGTATAAAGAAAGAATTCATTCGGCCAACAAAGAGGCGAGAGAGAAATTCGACCAAGAAAAATCCATTATCGAAAAGAACGAGGAATCTCGTTATCGCAAGCACGAAAAAGAAATCAGCGAGTACATCGAAAAGTCGAGAAATGAAGTCGTAAACGAGCTTCAATCTAAAAAGAACGAAGTCATGGCCGAAGCTGACCAACTCGCAAGTTCACTAGTTCAAAAAATAACCAAAGGATAAAAATGAGAGTTTTATTGCTTAGCGGAGTTTTACTCGCAAGCGGTTTTGCTTATGCTTCCGAAAACGGCCATGCAAGCGCCACTGATTTGGTCCCCGCTTTTATCAACTTGTCGATCTTAGTGGTGCTTCTTATTTACGTTTTGAAAAAGCCTGTCAAGGAGCATTATGAAGCGAAGTCTGACGCGGTCAAAAACGTTTTGGAAAGAGCCAGTGTTAAGGCCAAGGAGGCTGAAATGATGATGCAGGCCCAACAGAAAAAAATCGACGGCGTGGCAAGTGAAATTGATAAAATGTATCAGGACACAGATGAGTCAATTGCTAAATACAAAGTGGAATACGCTGCCGAGGTGGACGAGAGAATCGCTAAAATGAAAGAAGACGCTGCGAGCAAAATCGAAGCGGAAAAAACTGAGCAAATTAACAAGCTTAATAGTAGTTTTCTTGACGAGGTCATCGCCAAAGCAAAGTCGACCATCAAGTCAAATCCAGAGCTTTCAAACGAAGCTACAAATAAAGCGCTAAAAGGCATTAAGTAATGAAAGATCAAAATATCGCAAAAGTTTACGCTGACTCTTTTATTCAACTCGGTAAAGAGCAAAATGTGAACGTGGCCGAAGAAATGACTAAGCTTACAGAGACAATCAACTCCTCCAACGAGTTGGAAAACGTTTTGTTTCTGGACGTTTTCACTGTGGACGAAAAAGTGGCCGTTTTTGAGGAAGTCTCAAAAAAATTGGGTCTTTCCCCGCTTCTCATTTCAGCAATCAAATATCTGATCCAAGAAAAAAGAATCGGACTTTTTCCATTGATTTTCAAAGAGATTATTGTGAAGGACGATCTAGAGAAGGGCTTTCTAAGAGGCACTATTGTAGGCAGCGCCAACGACATTTCTGACGATCACAAAGAAAAACTTCTTAGCGCCATGAAGAAGTACATTGGGGACAAAAAACCAATTTTGACTTACAAAAAAACAGACGACGTCACCGCTGGTTATAAGGTCACTATTGAGGACCTTCAATTAGACGCGACTGTAGACAATGAACTTAAACACTTTAAAGAATCCATAATAGGCGAATAACTAATAAAGGAAAGATGAATGAGCACCACAATGAGACCTGAAGAAATTACGGGAATAATCAAGGAAAGAATCGCCAACTTTGAGTCAAGGCTTGATGTTAGCGAAGTGGGGACAGTTTTGACCATTGGTGACGGTGTTGCCAGGGTTTTCGGTCTTAAAAATGTACTGGCCGGCGAGCTTGTTGAGTTCGAAGGCGGGGTTAAAGGGAATGGTTCTTAACCTTGAGACAAATAATGTTGGTATTGTTGTTCTAGGCGACGACAGCGAAATCAAAGAAGGTTCAACAGTAAAAAGAACTGAAAAAATCGTCCAGGTTCCAGTAGGTGACGCGCTTTTAGGTCGTGTTGTGAACTCCATTGGGGAGCCAATCGATGGTCAGGGCGAAATTAAAACTAACGAATTTAGAAATATTGAAATCAAAGCTCCTGGCATCATTAAAAGAAAGCCGGTACACGAGCCAATGCAAACTGGGATTAAAGCGATCGACTCCATGATTCCAATTGGTAGAGGGCAAAGAGAACTTATTATTGGCGATAGAAAGACCGGCAAGACCGCAGTCGCTATCGACACTATCATCAACCAAAAAGGCAAAGACGTTGTCTGTATCTACGTCGCCATTGGCCAGAAACAATCAACAGTTAGACAAGTTTACCAAAAACTTAAAGAGGCCGGAGCGCTAGATTACACAATCATTGTTTCCGCCACGGCCTCTCACTCGGCTCCACTTCAGTACATTGCTCCTTACTCTGGCTGCACTATGGGCGAGTTTTACAGAGATAGTGGAAAGCACGCTCTTATCGTTTATGATGACCTTACAAAACAATCACAAGCTTATAGACAGCTTTCCCTTCTTTTAAGAAGACCTCCAGGCCGTGAAGCTTTCCCTGGGGACGTTTTTTATGTTCACTCTAGACTTCTAGAGAGAGCGGCAAAAATGAGCGATGAGGAAGGAGCTGGTTCTCTTACTGCTCTTCCAGTTATTGAAACTCAAGAAGGCGATGTTTCCGCTTATATTCCCACAAACGTTATTTCCATTACTGACGGTCAGATCTACCTTGAGTCGGACCTTTTTAACGCGGGTGTTAGACCTGCCGTAAACGTCGGTATCTCCGTTTCAAGGGTCGGTGGCTCCGCCCAAGTCAAAGCGATGAAAAAAGTCTCCGGCACATTAAGACTTGACCTTGCCCAATATAGAGAGCTTGCGGCCTTCTCTCAGTTTGCTTCCGACCTTGATGAAGCGACTAGAAGACAACTTGAAAGAGGGGAGAGACTTGTTGAGCTTCTTAAGCAAAAACAATACGACCCAATGCAAGTTGAGGAGCAAGTCGTTTCAATATACGCTGCCAACAAAGGCTACTTTGACGGGATCGAGAAGACTAAAATCCAAAAAGCTGAAGGGGAAATGCTTGACTTCCTTAAGTCAAAGCACCCTGCGATTTTAGAGTCTATCAGAACTGAAAAGCAAATGACTGCTGACAACGAAGCTAAACTTAATGAGGCGCTACAGAGCTTCATTTCGGCAAACTATCAGTAAGAAGAACTAAAAGTTAAATATAAAAAGGCTTTTAAATGGCGAATATAAAAGAATTAAATCAGCGGATCAAAAGTACTAAAAGTACTTTAAAAATCACGAGCGCCATGAAGCTGGTATCGGCTGCTAAATTGTCCAAGGCCCAGGGAAGAATTCAAGGCTTTAAGCCATATTCTAACGAGCTGGAAAAGACCGTGAAGGTCGCGTCCACTCTGGCGCAAGACTACAGCCATGAATTTTTAAATGAAACATCCGGCAAGAACGCCGCGGTCCTCGTTATCTCGTCTGATAAAGGGCTTTGCGGCGGCTATAACTCCCAGCTTATGAAGAGGGTCAAAGGCTTTATTGCCGAAAATAAAGATGCAAATTTAAAATTTTATTTTATCGGCAGAAAGGTAAAAGAGCTTCTCCAAAGAGAGGGCATTAAAGGCGAAAAGAAATTTGAGTTTGAAACAAGCGAACCAAAGTTCGAGGAAGTTAAAAAAATCGCGAAGGAACTTGCGACCCTTTTCACTACCGAACAAGTTTCAAAAGTGTATATCGCTTTTAACTCATTTGTTTCAGCTATTGAGTTCGACTCTAGAGTTAATCAAATTCTGCCAATGACTTTGTCCACAGAGGAAAAAGAAAAATTGATGGAATCTTACCCGATTGACTTTAAATACGAGCCAAGCGCGGAAGTGATTTTAGATAAACTCATTCCTGAAGTGTTTACCACGAGCGTATTCACTAGCATTTTGGACGCTATCGCGGCCGAGCACGGAGCTCGAATGACCGCAATGGACAACGCGACCACAAATAGCAAGGATATGATTAGAAGTTTAACATTAACAGCAAATAAATTGAGACAAGCAGCCATTACAACCGAATTGACGGAGATTGTATCGGGCGCGGAATCTCTTAACTCTTAAGGAGCATCTGGAATGTCTGGAGTAAACGTAGGAACAATTAAACAGGTAATGGGGCCGGTAATCGACGTCGAATTTGCTGACGGAAAATTGCCTGCGCTTAATAACGCGCTAAAAATCACTAATAAGTCTATCAACGATAGCGATTGGAACCTTGTTGTTGAAGTCGCTTCTCACCTTGGCAATAACATGGTCAGAACTATCGCTATGGACTCGACTGAAGGCCTTGGCTAGAGGTCAAGACGTTCAAGACACTGGCGCTCCCATTCAAGCGCCAGTTGGTAGAGAAGTTCTTGGCAGAATCATCAATGTAACTGGCGAGCCAGTAGACGAAGCTGGCCCAGTTAACGCCAAGAAAACTTATCCAATTCACAGAGCAGCTCCAAAGTTCTCTGATCAATCCACTAAGCTTGAGCCATTTTACACTGGAATTAAAGTTATCGATCTGCTTGCTCCTTATCTTAAGGGCGGAAAGATTGGTCTCTTCGGCGGCGCCGGTGTTGGTAAGACAGTTCTTATTATGGAGCTTATCAACAATATTGCTCAACAACACGGCGGTCTTTCAGTTTTCGCGGGCGTTGGAGAGAGAACAAGAGAAGGACGTGACCTTTTTGACGAAATGAGCGAGTCTGGCGTTATCGATAAGACTGCCCTGGTTTACGGACAGATGAACGAGCCACCAGGAGCAAGAGCGCGAGTCGCGCTTACAGGTCTTTCTGTTGCTGAATATTTTAGAGATGAAGAAAAGCAAGACGTTCTTTTCTTTGTAGACAATATCTTCCGTTTTACCCAGGCTGGTTCAGAGGTTTCCGCCCTTCTTGGCCGTATTCCTTCCGCTGTCGGTTACCAGCCAACTCTAGGAACTGAAATGGGCGCGCTTCAGGAGCGTATTACTTCAACGAAAGACGGATCAATTACGTCCATTCAGGCTGTTTATGTTCCTGCGGACGACTATACTGACCCGGCCCCTGCCACGACATTTGCTCACTTGGACGCGACTACTGAACTTTCAAGAGCGATTGCCTCTCTTGGGATTTACCCTGCGGTCGATCCGCTAAGCTCTTCTTCAACGATCCTTTCTCCAGACATTCTTGGAGACGATCACTACAATACAGCAAGACGCGTTCAGCAAGTTCTTCAAAAATATAAAGAGCTTCAAGATATTATCGCGATTCTTGGTATGGACGAGCTTTCTGAAGAAGACAAGCAAGTTGTTGCTAGAGCTAGAAAGATCCAAAAATTCCTTTCTCAGCCTTTCTTTGTTGCCGAGCAGTTTACAGGCCTTAAAGGTCAATTTGTTAAGATTGAAGACACTATCGAAGGCTTTAAGGCCATTCTTGACGGAAAAGTTGACGATCTTCCAGAGCAAGCATTTTACCTTGTTGGCGGACTAGATATGGTCCACGAAAAGGCAAAAAAGATTTAAGGAAATTAAATGAGCAATTTTAAATTGAACATTTTTACGCCTAATGGTGTTGTGGTTAAGGAGCTCGCATGTGACGAGCTCATTATCCCGACCAAAACTGGCGAAATTAACGTACTCAAAGACCACACTCACTTGATTAGCGAATTAAGCACGGGATGTTGGTCGCAAAAAGCTCTTCAGGAATAGGCATTTTTCTGTGACCTCTGGACTCGCAAAAGTTTTGGGCGATGAAGTGACTATACTTTCCTCCACTTCGGAAAAAGCTGAAGAAATTGATGTGGAAAGAGCCAAATCTGCCAAGGCCAAAGCGGAAAGCAGATTAAAAAAAACGGAGACCTTGACCGACGCCGACTTCTTAAAGTTTCAGGCGAAATTGGAAAGGGCCAATGTGCGCTTAAAACTTGCAGACTTAAACAAGTAAATCTACAGGCCTCTTTTTAGAGGCCTTTTTTATTGCCTGAAAATCCTATTAAAACTGATTAGTGCTGACTAGTCACAAAACTCACCTCCTGAATATTCACAAAGTGAAGCTGCTTAGCCACAAAATGGGGCAAAATCGCTTCCTCGTGTTTAAAAAAAACCAAAATGCTTTAAACTATTAATTAATGTTAAAAGCTATTTTTTCATTCATTAGTCTTGCCGCCTTAATGGTAACGAGCGCCAATTACTTGGTGGACCGCGGCTTTGCGCCTGAAAAAATAGAGGCTCGTAGCCCTCTCAAGCGCCGTCGTGGCCGTCATTAGCGAATTGCGCAGAGCAAGAAAAAAGCCCAGGCCAAAACTGCGAGCAAAACGATTGTCTCGCCAAAAGCTCTTTAAAGCCAGCATCCTCAAGTTGCGACCGCCCCTCCATCGAAGTGGAGGAGCTTACAGAAGCGGACTTTATTCCTGCGGAGGACTCTTTCGCGAACGCATTAAACAGCGAGATTGAGGTAAAATTTCTACTGTAAAAAAGAATCGGAGCTTAAAGAGCTAGATCTCGACGTGAGCGCTGGTATAAACAGGGAAGGCCAGAGGGCGCGAGGAGCGGCTGATAAATAAGCAGGTCACAATAGACGGCTCAGAGCCCGTAAAACTTTACGGCTTCAGTAAAGGACCAAAAATAAAGCAGACCTCTTTGGCCGCAAATTTTCGACCAATCGATTTAGATTTCAGTCCCACTGAAAAAGCTCCCAAACTAATCGCAAAATAACAATAACATTAATAATGATCATGATAAGCCAGCCGATTCGACTAGCGACAGAATTTCTACCGGCCTTGCGGCCACTGAAAAGTCAGTCCCGGAAAAAATCGGCAAGGATATCGTCTTCAATAAAGTCCACCCAAAAAATTCTAAGGCGACTGGCGAAGAACTTGTATTTTTTGACTACTCAAAATCTGAGAGTCTTAAGGACAGTGGTCCAAAAAACAAGAGCTTTAAAAAGATCGACCGGCCGAGGCCAAATGAGATTCTTGCTCAAGCGGTCGCGAAGTCGAAGTCTCCCGCCAGTAGTAAAGACATAATTTTGGACGATATATTGAAGCATATGGGGGACGCTTTTAAAAGGGAGAGACGAGGACAAAGTCGCTGTCGCCCAGGCGAAGCCCGGACCAAAAATGAATACTCAAAACGCCACCAAGTTCTTGGACAAGAGCGGGTTTCCTGAAAAAAATATGAATACTCAAAACCATGATTCGACCTATAGACTGAGTACTCAAAGCCGTTCAATTGGAAGCCCAAAGCGGTCAAAAGTTCAAGACTATGACATAAGATTTGCAGACGATATCAATGACATTAGACAGTCCGACGCCGATGGAAATATCGATTTAACGAGAAACCCTCAATTCTTCTTACGCTGTGAGAAGAGGAACAGTTATGGCGAGAGGACATTGTCCCACCACTGTAGATTTCACGTTCGAAGGTCGGGACGTCAATTCAGTGCTTCCGCTTTTAACCGAAGAAAGCTTTTATAAAATGCTGGAAACTCAGGGCCTAACAGGACTTGGCGGTCAGATTCTTGTTCAACTAGACGAGCTAACCGAAGACGTGGAGTTGGACGCGGACGCTGTTTATGAAAAAAAGTTGTTCTTAGACAGAAACCTAAAGGTCGTCGAGAGAAGCGAGTCTGATTTTTACTATATTATGTTTGTGGGCGTAGAGCCTGGAAATAAAATTATAAGCTTTAAAACTTATAAGAGAGAAGTGGCGAGCAAGATTATCCATGTGGCCCAAGATGAAATCTACTTTGATTTCAATTTCTACGCGTCTGAGAAAAACGACGAATTTGAGCTTTTTGAGGACCACCTCCTTTCAAAAGAATCCGCTGTCTTGTCTCTGCGAGAAAAGGAAATAACTGATCTTCAATTTGATTCGCTAATTGAGCAATTGACTCTTAATAGATATCAAGTAAAAAGAGCTCTTTATCCTGTGGGAACTAGAAAGTACTTCGAACTCGAGCCATATGGACAGTCCCATTTATATAGGCAGATGGAGCTCCGACTATGTGGACGTTCCTAGCCAACAATATCGAGATTTTGCCCTCTCCAGCTTTGGAGTGCAGGAGTTGGGAAATCAATGCATGGTTCAAATCAATATTGAGAAGCAAGCAAAAACATCTATTACGAAGGCAAAAGCCTAAGGGGCGCAATGGTTCCCTGAAATGCGAATTTTAGACACTGACGGAATCTTTTATAAAGACCTTAGCGATCAATCGAGGAGAATCTTCTTATTGGGAGAGACGCAGGGGCTTTGAGCGTGAAAATTGATTACGTGGACGGCTCGAGCGACTACCTTCAAAGCTTTTGCTCGGCCGGCGGCTGGGTCGTCGAGCAACTCTAATCACTTTCTGCAGCTATTCTTTCTCACGAGCTTCCATAAATTCTTAGGATAGTACTTTCTAAGCTCCTTGGGAGTGACTCTTCTATACTTTTTAGAGGTGAGATTTAAATCGCTAACAACAAGTTTTCTAGGTCTATAAGTGGGTCTTGTCGGCGAGAAAATGAGCGTTTAATCTTTTAATGTGAGGGCTGCTCTTGTCCAAAAGCCCAAAAAAAGTGCGCGGGCCGCAAATTGCACTTTGTCACGTACACGGCCAGATTTTTCTTTTTGAAATTCAGCCCTTTTTTCTCATAGCCTGAAAGGGGAAATATGGCGTCCTTGTAAGCGAGAACACGCGCCATGGCAAGCACCTCAGCGTAATAGTTTTTGGAAGCAAAGCCCACGGCATCGTGCTCGTATTGTTTAAGAACTTTCGCAAAGGTGACATCTTTCCCCAATTTTCTCTTGGCCTTGACGAGATGGGAAGTGCCGAAATTATAGGCCGGGATAGCGAGGTCCCAGCGCTTTAAAATCATTTTATTCTGCTTTAACAAATGAAGGGCGCTGATGGTGGAAATTATCGGGTTCATCCTATAGTCGATAAATTTGTTTCTTTTGGGCATAAAGTAAGAGGCCGTTCGGGGCATAAATTGCCAAATCCCCGCCGCCCCAGCGTAGGACCTTGCCTTGAGGTTGA
Source organism: uncultured Bacteriovoracaceae bacterium (assembly GCA_963747475.1). Lineage (GTDB taxonomy): Bacteria > Bdellovibrionota > Bacteriovoracia > Bacteriovoracales > Bacteriovoracaceae > UBA845. Next base: position 109,252 of record CAVVFE010000012.1, on the reverse strand, counting down.
AGCTGGACTCGACAAAGGCAATGGCAAGAAGCTCTTTAGGAGCGTCAAACATCTCAAATTGCTCTTCAAGAAAAGGAAGATAGGGAAGCGAACGAAGAACGCCCGAAAGCACCATGTCTCTTTGGCCTGTTTGCGTCCTCATTTGAGAGCTCAGTTTTTTAAAGAACTTTTTTTTAGCCCTGGAGCCTTTGGGAATCTTCATGCCCGCCTTCTTAATGCTTGAGAGAACCTGCTTGTCCTCCATGGACAGCTTGCTTTCGCTTAAGATGCAAGCGGCTTAAACTCTCTTTGATAGATTTTGACCTCTCCAAGGCCAAGTCGGCCTGCAGTTTTGACTTCGCAAAACGATTGATATTTGAGTCATGAAAGGGCTCAAAATCGAGCACCGTGTAAACAAGGTCCAAGTTTTCCTTGTCATGCACGACCACTTGCTGGCTAGTGTATTGGCTATAGATCGAAAACCAAAATTTTGTGGCCGATTCAAAATATTCTGGGACGTCGAAGTCCTCGTGGACTCTGTTCTTTTTGTCTTTAAAGATGGTGTCCAAAAGCTCGGGCTTTATCGCGCTGACGGCGCCTTTGGCCTTAACGCCAAGGCTAAGGCGCAAAAGCTGTTCCTCAACTTCAATCACGCCACTTTGAAACGCCTCTGGAGAGGTGAAGGCCAGAGAGCTCAGAGGATGGCCAGCAAGAAATCACCAGAGCTGCGAGATGGTCTTTTTATTCATAGGAACTCTGGCTCGCTTAAAATCTGCATCGCCTTCTTATAGCCGCTTTTTACCGCATGGGCCGCGACTTCGGGGTTGAGGCTGAATGAGTTAGCAAAGAACAATTTATAATCATGATGATCAGGATAAATGTCTATAAGCTTTACATTAGGATTGACGTTAAGCTTTCTCTCCAAGAATTGCGAGGATGTCCCTTCTATGAGTGGAGCTAAATTTTTCGGCCTTCATGTACTCGGAAACGGTGTTTAAGATGTCTATGGCGGTCGCCCTTTTCGCTCTGGCGGTGACAATCTTTTTTTGAATGAGAAGGTAAATGGACTGGATGGCTATGCTTGGAAGGCCATAATTAACAAGCGAGCCCACTTCATCATGAAAATGATAAGGCGTATGGGTCCAAGAGCTAATAATGATTTCGCAATTATTGTCTTCGGCAACATGGGTGGAGAGGGTCTCCCTGATTTCGCCGTCGATATAATAGTCGGTCCCTCCCGTTATCTTATTTTCCACCGGATAAGGAGCATAAAATGGCGGCACAGACATGCTGGCCGCGGCAGCGTCGCTGACTTTGGTGCCGGTGTAGTACACGGCGGTGGAGTCATGAGTGGGATTAGGATAGTTATATTTGCTAAAAATCACTTTTCTAGAGTGATCCAATTGCGTGGCGACGATGAAAAGGTCTGGAATAAAGTCTTCAAAATGATCGACTTCCAAGACGTTTTCCAGGAGATACTTCCTGACGCCGTTAGTGCTAAACAGCCCAGGAAAGTTCACTAGCGGGCGCTTAAAATGGCTCTTAAAGGCCTTGGGAACTCTTCTAAGATGCCGTGACCTGTTTTGTAGAGAGGGTTAAGGCTTGGGCGGTGAAGGTGAAACATGTCTTTGTAAGAGAGCTTTCGCATTTCTCCCTTTTTAAGGCCCAAGATGCCATTGATGATTTCCTGCGAAGTCAGCCCGCTAGCGAGAAAAACGCTTAGCATGGCGCCGGCGCTTGAGCCCACATAGCTGCTCACTTCCAAGGAGCGTTTACATTAAACTCCTCTTTGGCGGAGTTTTTATTGCTCTTAAGGGTGAAACCGAGCTCCTCAAGCGCCAAGTGTCACGCCTAAGTGCCAAGCGGCCGCCTTGACGACGCCCCCGGATAAGACCAAGGGCTATTTTTTTATGCTTAAACTCATTTAGATTACACGTTTTTCATCTGATCCTATTATAGGGCCAACTGGAGAAAAAAACAGAGTAGATCCATAAAATTTTGCGTATTTGGCTTTTAATTATTATGATTTAGATAGCGATTCCCTTTTATCCGAGTAAACAAGGAAGGTTTTTCTATGGAAGGTAGGTGGCTTAGTATATTGGAATTTGCCGCTTATAAAGGCAAGTCCATCTCGACGGTTCGTCGTTATATCAAAGCAGACAGAGTTAAGCACAAAGAAGACAATGGCAAATACTTTATTTGGGTGAATAACTATAGGGACCCAAATGGCGCCTCTGAAAAAGACTTTTTGGAGATTCGACTTGAAAATGAGCGGCTTAAAAAGGAAAATCGAGCTCTTACCGAGAAGACGGGCGAACTGGAAATGCTCGTCAAGCTCTACGAGGAAGAAAAGGCGTCCTACACAAGAAGAAACGCCTTGCCAGAACTTCCCGCCGAACTAAGGAGCTAGATTGAAATGTCTGCTTGTTCTCCTGGGCCTTTTGGCGTCTTTTTCAAACGCTCTCGCTGAAAACTTTAGCATGCGCAATTGCGTGCTACTGCCTGTCACAGACACGGCGGGAAACTCCTTGGGATATGAAGTTTTTGAAGGGCTCGAAGACTACCTCAAATCATCTCGGTGGTGCTCTTACCAATCCAGCGCCGAGCTTATTGGGGTCTTTAGCAAGTATCAGAGAGGGACTGAAAGCGCATTTACAGGACGAAAAGGTGCTAAAAACCGTCGCGTCTAGAATGCGATCGGGAACTCTAATTAGGCTTAACCTGGAATATGAGGTCAATCGCATCAATATTGAGCTTGATGTCGTGGGCGAAAATGGAAAAGACGTTTACTTCAGTGAAAAGGCCGCGATGGAAAATCCCTCACCGGAGCAGATTGTTCAGACTGCCAAAGGCTTGGCTAGAGCTTTATGAGGCCTCTATCCCCTATGACGGCCGAATTCTTGGAATATTGGGAGACCAAATAACTTTGCTTATCCGAGAAGTGAAAATATTAAAGTCGGCCAGGACTTCCGGGTTAGAAGACTTATTAGGAAAAAGCAAGCATCCGCTTTTAAAGAAGGTGGTCGAGTGGGACACGGACATGATCGCCCGAGGGCATGTCTTTAATGTGGACAATAATCAGGCGGTCGGAAATATAAAAGTTTATGAGAAAAACACAAAGCTAAGAGTGGGAGATTGGATCGTTCTTGAAGAAGACTCTGTGAAACAAGCGATCAACGATGTTAGTTATGATGAGGCCAAGGCCAATGAATTTGGAAAACTTGGTTTTGCCTCGCTTTATTTTGACATCGGCTCCACGTCAGTTGGCACAAACACCAATGACAATAAAAAGGCCACCGGCATCAGTTATGGCTTTAGCGCAGAAGGCGAAGTCTGGATCACCCGCGAATACTTCATCACTGGCGAGTTCGCCCGAAGCGTCTTGGGACATTAAAAGAGCAATCGGGAGATCTTGCTCTCGATAGCGTAAGCATAACTAGCGGCCTCTATAAGCTCGGTGCGGGGTATAAGTACCTCCCTTTGGGATTTTTCTATGGGCCTCAAATTAACTTGATGGCCGGTTACGCCAGCTACACTTATGATGTGGAAGAAAGTGAAGTTGATGGCTTTGGAAAAAACTCAATCTCAGGCTTTTATATTGGCGTTGGAGGGAACATGCCTCTTCAAAAAGGTCTGCGCATCTTTGGAGAGGCCGAATTCATTCCTTTTTCAAAATTCACTGACGATGACGATATCTTCGGAGAAGAAAAGTCTTCGAGCTCTCTTGTTTTCAAGGGAGGCCTAAAATATCAATACACCCCTCTGGTCTCTCTTGGACGCGGCCTTGGAAGTTCAGAATAACTCCGCGAAGTTTAATAGCGGAAACGTCAGTCAGGTAAGCTATAGGGACTCGATAATTAAGATCGGAGGCTCGTTCGTCTTTTGATGGCCTTAAATGAGTTCCTTGGGAAAGGTCTCCGGCCTTGTTTGGGGAACGCCTCTTTTGATTTACTTGCTAGTCGCAAATCTTGTGCTTCTCTACTTTTCAAAGTTGATCCCCCTGCGTGGATTTGTCCATGCTCTTAAGGCTGGTGTCAGGAAAAATCGAATCTGACGCAAAAGCTGACGGACAAATTTCACATTTTCAGGCGCTAAGCAACGCCTTGGCGGCGACAATTGGGCTGGGAAACATCGCAGGTGTCGCCGTCGCCATTTACCAAGGAGGAGCGGGAGCGGTGTTTTGGATGTGGATCTCCGCCTTATTGGGCATGAACACGAAGTTTTTCGAATGCACGCTGGCCGTCATGTTTCGGGGAAAGGACTATGAGAAGCAGGTTCAAGGGCGGGCCAATGTACTATATTGAAAAGGGAATGGGAGAAAAGTTCAAAGTTCTGGGGTCGCCTTCGCCTTTTTCGGAGTCGTGGGCACACTTGCCTTATTTCAAATTAATCAGCTGGCGAGCTTTATTCATACCTCTTATCATCTGGACGGGCTTTGGACAGGCCTAATTTTCGCGAGTGTCACGGCCTATATTCTAAGCGGGGGCCTCGTGAGGATTTCTCACTTCACCTCTAAAGTAGTGCCTCTTATGAGTCTTCTTTATTTCGTTCTTTGCTGATCATACTTTTAATGACAACCTCCCAAAAGCTGCCGAGGTCTTCTTGGCCATCTTTCAAAACGCTTTTGGCTCCGATCAGATGATAGGGGGCGCCATGGGGTACGGAATTATGCATGTGATTAGAACAGGTGTAAAAAGGGCCGCCTTTTCCAACGAGGCGGGAATAGGCACGGCCCCTATGGCCCATGGGAACGCAAAGACCTCCGAGCCAATAAGCGAAGGCTATGTGGCGATGCTTGGCCCTTTCATCGACACTTTGGTGGTCTGCACACTAACCGCCCTCGTCATTCTAATAAGCCTAGATGGCGTCAGTGATGATGTGGCGATGAACGGCATCAACCTCACCGCCTACGCTTTCACAAATAGCCTCGGGGAGTGGGGGCGACACGCTTTGGGAATCATCATTTTTCTCTTTTCCTTCTCCACTATGATCGGCATGGCGAACTATAATAAAAAATGTTGGGACTACCTTTTTAAAGGGAGGTTTGGTTTCGGAGAAAAAACATTCGTGGCCTTCTATTCCCTTTCTCTTGCTGTCGGCGCCACTTTGAAAATGTCGGCCGTGGTCAATTTGATCGATATCTGCTACGCTTTAATGGCGCTGCCGAATATATTGGCCGTTGTCGTGTTGGCCCCCAAGGTCAAGAAAGCTCTCGCAAGTTACAATCAAAAATACAAGCTTTAACTTTTTAGGTCGCAATCATGTCCAATCTAAGAGGAAATCAAGGATCTCGAGTACGAGATCATCAAACACAAGAATCTTATATTATCAGGGAAAACCCGAAATCTCGGACTTTGAATACGATAAAATAGAGGAAAGGCTAAAAGCCTAGCCCCTCACAGCCCTATTTTAAGCATGGTGGGCTCCGAGTACCTAAAGGGCGAAAAGGTCGAGCACGCCCAAGAAAATGCTCAGTCTTAATAAGACCTATAAAGTCGATGAGCTAGAGAGATGGGCGGACAAAAAGGAAGTCATTTCCACTTTTAAAATTGACGGCTCTAGTTGCTCGCTGGTCTACGAAAAGGGCAGGCTTGTCCTCGCCAAGACCCGTGGAGACGGAAAAATTGGTGAAAAGATCACTTCGAAAGTCTTACACATTGAGCATATTCCCAAAATTTTAAAAGGTTATGAAAAGTCATTTGAAGTGAGAGGTGAAATATTTTGCAGAGAAAAAGACTTTGTCCACCTCGCAAAGGAAATGGAAGCATTGAACTTGGAAAGACCCACCTCTCAAAGAAATATAGTCGCAGGACTTCTTGGCCGAAAGGAAAATATTGATCTTGCGCGATTTCTCAGCTTTCAGGCCTTTGAATTTCTTGTCTGACGAAGAGCAATTAAAAACTGAGGCCCAAAAATATAAGCTCATGCAGGAGCTTGGGTTTGAGACCCCTGAGTGGTTTTTAAACAAAACAAAAAAAGAGTTTGAAGCAGAGAATAGCAGGAAGCGCGCGATTTTATGGCCGAAGGCAATTACCTTATCGACGGGCTCGTTTTTAGCTTCAATGACTTGGACTTGCATGATCGGTTAGGAGAAACAAGCCATCATCCCCGCTATAAAATGGCCTATAAATTTGAGGGCGAAGTGAGGCCCACAGTCATAAAAAAGATCAACTGGCAGGTATCTAGAAATGGGGTTCTCACCCCGGTTGCCAATGTGGAAAAGGTGGAATTGAGCGGAGCTCAAGTGTCCCGCGTGACGCTGCATAATTTTGGACTTGTGAATCAATTCAAGCTCAAAAAAGGCGACAAGATAAACATCATAAGAAGCGGCGAGGTGATCCCCAAATTTATCGATGTGGTGAGCTCCTCCAATGAAGAGTTTACCTATCCTGAGAATTGCCCAAGTTGCGCGTGAGCAAACTTTCGTGGACGATATAAGGCTTTTTTGCAGAAACCCTTTATGTCCTGACCGAATCAAGGACGATATTCTAAACTATATAAGAAAATTGGCATTGAGAACCTAAGCGACAAGCGTTTGAGTGACTTGATCGTCGCAGGGCTCATTGTGGACATTCCCTCTCTGTATGACCTCACCATTGAAAAACTGATGACCTTGGAGAAGGTCAAAGAGAAGCTTGCGACAAAAATAGTGGAAAGCATCGAACGAGTCAAAAGAAGTGGATCTTGTGACCTTTATGGCAAGCCTTGGCATTAGCGGCGGCGCTTTTAATAAATGTGAAAAGATTGTGAATAATGGATTCAATACTATTGATAAAATTACCCAGCTGACAAAAGAAAAGCTTGAGGACATAGAAGGCTTCGCTGAAAAGTCGGCCGAGGAGTTTTTGGCCTCGTTAGAAACTAAGAAGCCCCTGATCGAGTCTCTTCTCTCAAAAGGCCTCAGAATTAAAAAGAACGCCGTTAAATCGGACACTGCCATCTCAGGCAAAAAGTTTTGCATCACAGGCGCCTTATCTATGAAGCGCTCTGAACTTCAAAAACTTATAAAGAAAAATGGCGGGATCTCCGTCAGCAGTGTGAGCTGCAACACTGACTATTTGATCACCAACGACACTGAAAGCTCTTCAAGCAAGTTTAAAAAGGCGAAGCAACTTGAGGTGCCCATAATAAGCGAAGAAAGTTTCCTCAAATTATTGGAGAACTGATGTCTGCTGTAAAAAAACAAAAGAGTCAAAAGAGCAATTCATTTGCCTGGAGTGCGCCTACCATAGTCCCAAAATGGCTGGGAAATGTCCCAGGCTGCGATTCATGGAACTCCCTTCAAGAACAGAGCTCCAAGGACCCAGCTGGAAAACTTGACCAAGGACCGGCGGCGAAAAGGCTTAGCGAAGTTGACCTCTCCGAATACGTAAAATAAGCACCGGTGTGCCTGAGTTTGACCGTGTCCTCTCAGGGGGAATAACCGAAGGATCTTTGACCTTGATTGGCGGGGAGCCCGGGATAGGCAAGTCAACTTTGCTCATGGAAGTGTGCAAGGGAATCGGGGAAAAGGTCCTGTACGCCTCCGGAGAAGAGTCCTCTTCTCAAGTCGCAGGCCGCTCCAAGCGCCTAGGAATTGAAGGGGACAATCTTTTACTAATGAACGCCTCCTCTTGGCAGAGCATTGAAAAACAGGCCAGAAAAATTAGGCCAAGCCTGCTCATTGTTGACTCTATTCAAACGACACAGAGTTCTGAAGTGCCGGCGCTTGCGGGCTCCGTCTCTCAAGTGAAAGAGGTGACGTATGAGGCGATGAATTTCGCCAAAGAAAATGGCGTCGCAGTAATGATCGTCGGACATGTCACAAAAGACGGAAATGTGGCGGGGCCGAAGCTTCTTGAGCATATGGTCGACACCACTCTTTATTTTGAGGGCGATCAATATGGGCAATACCGTTTTCTTCGCTGCCTCAAAAATAGGTTCGGGAGCACAGGCGAGGTCGGCATTTTTGAGATGGTCGAAAACGGGCTAAAAAGTGTTGATAAGCCCAGCAGTTATTTTATGGAAGAGGGAGAGGAGGAGTCATTTGGGCGCTCCATAACCTGCGTCCTTGAGGGCAATAGGCCTATCTTTTTGGAGACCCAGGCCCTAGTCGTCGAAAACAAATATGGAAACGGTCGAAGGACCACCCAAGGCTTTGACGCGAATCGATTGGCCCTGCTCACCGCCATTTGCGAAAAGTACTTTAATATCCCTCTTTCCTCGCACGATTTATTTTTAAATATAGCCGGGGGTATTAACTTAAAAGGAAGTGAAGGAGACCTATCAGTCCTTGCAAGTTTTTAAGTTCCTATTACTCAAAGCCCTTGCCCTGAAAATCCGCCTTCTTAGGGCGAAGTGGGTCTAACCGGAGAACTAAGGCCAATCGCGATGGCAGAAAAAAGAATTAAAGAGGCGCATCTCTTAGGCCTTGAGAAGATCTTTCATCTCTGAAAAAAACGCATCTGAGCTTAAAGGCAGATTTGATATTGAGCTCTTCCCCTAAAGTCTGCCAGGGAGTCTAAAGGCTCAGTTGTTTTAGCGCCAACTTATCTCACCAGGCGCCTCCTTCTATAAGTCGCTAATTTTAAATGTTTATAATTTGTTATGCGCTTCATTTCCCTTGGCGCTTATAGTATAGCGGCAAGGGGGTTATGAAGAATGAGAAAAGACTTGATTAAAAAAAAGTCCCAGGCGGTAAAGGAAAAGCTTTCAAAAGACCTACATAGACCCAGCTATGCCATGAAAGTGGCGAAAAAACTTAATGGCCTTGGATGGTTTGCCGCTGTAAGCATGTATACGGTTGGGGTGGCGGCCTTGACTCTTCACTTTATGGGAAGGCCTAAGTTCAGAGTCCATGGCCCAGGGCTTGCGATTAAGGAGCTTAGCGAAGAGGTAAAAGTCTCAGGTCTGGGCTAGCGGTGGCAAACAGAGGCCATGCTCTAAGAGTAAGAGAGATGAGGGGAAGAGACAAGGCCCTGAAAGAGGAACTTTTAGTTGAAGTAAATAAATTAGGCCAAAGCTCTCTATCTGAAAGAAAAAAACCACCAAAAGACTTTCAGAAGACGCCCGCCAGCGTCTTCCATTACGCATTCAAATAAAAAGGTATTGGTCTATAACGAAGTAAATAAAGACGTTCTGCAAAAAAAACAGGAGTTGGAGCTGTCGCGCCTAAAAAATGAGTTGGAGAAAAGGCAACAGGAATTCTTAAAAAGCCGATCTTACCGGCAAAGAGGACCAAAGACTATTTTCCGAGCTTAAAGGACGAGGCAGTGATTGAAATTGAGCGGATGAAGTCTATTCACAACGAGACCTTGACCCAATTTAGAAAAAATAAATACGTCCTGACTGAATAGGTTAAAAATTATTTTTTATATAGTCCTTCCAGAGTTCCAGCTTTCCCGCGAAGTAGGGAGAGCTTTTAGGAGAAAAAATTTTTTCCTCCTTCCAAAGGGACGTCTATGTCGGTCATCTTCATTTTTCCTATGCCTATCTGGGCGCCGAGGGCGACGCCATAGGCCGTGGTCTCAATGACCTTAGGCCTCACAATAGGTCTGTTGAAAAATTCGCCTGAAGCTCCATCAAGAAAGTCATTGGCGCATGCGCCTCCGTCCACTTTAATAGAGTCGACTTGAGTCGGGCTGTCCTCAAGCAAAGCCTGAATAGAGTCGTTTATAGAAAGCGCCATGCCCTCAAGGCAAGCGCGCGCGATATGCTCATTCGCGGTGTCTCTCGTGAGGCCGACTATGGCGGCCCTCGCGTCAGGGTTCCAGTAAGGGGAGCCTATGCCGGTGAAGAAAGGAAGAAACATTACGGACCCCATTTTCTCTTCATCTGCCTTTCTTGCCAGCGCCTCGACGTCCGAGGCCTTTTCTATAATCTTTAGATTGTCTCTCAACCACTGAACCGCGGCGCCTGCGATGTAGCTTGAGCCTTCAAGGGCAAATACAGTCTTCCCATTATGCCTGTAGGCCACTGTCGTGAGAAGCCCATTGGAGCTTTTCACCTTTCGCTCTCCCGTATTCAGAACGATGAAGGCCCCGGTTCCATAAGTGGTTTTAAGTTCTCCCTCTCTATGTCCCGCTTGGCCAAATAAAGCGGCCTGCTGATCGCCGAGCACACAGCTAATAGGTATCCCATCGGGCAGAAAATCTAGCCCCTTAGTTTTTGCAAATTCTCCGAAGGAGTCCGCTATTTCAGGAAGACACTCTTTTGGTACGCCAAAGAACTCGCAGAGTTCATCGTCCCATTGGCAGCTATCAAGGTCCATTAAAAGGGTCCTGCTGGCGTTTGAGGGCTCGGTCTTGAAGCATTCCATTGCGCTTAGACGGTAAAGAAGAAAGGTGTCTATGGTGGAGAGCAAGAGGTCATCTTTTTTGAGAGCTGACTCAACTTTGCCCTCATTGAACAAGAGCCAATTCATTTTTGTGCCGCTAAAGTAGGGGTCAAGGGGAAGCCCTGTCTTTTCCTGAAAAGGCTCATAGGCCTTTCTGTTTAACTTGCAATACTCGGAAGTCCTACCGGTCCTGCCAGACAATGGCGTTGCAAAGAGGTTCGCCCTTTTTATTGTAGGCGCAAACTGTTTCTCGTTGATTTGTGATGCCTATGCACTCGATCTGTTCACCGCCAACGTTCGCCTTTTTCATGACCGCTTTGACGCACCTTGAAACGGACTCGAATATGTCTGATAAATTATGCTCGACCCAGCTCGGCCTTGGATAAATTTGTTGGAACTCTTGATTGACTTGCACCACAAGCTCCCTTGAATTGGAGTCTATTAAAAGGGCGGTGGATCCGGTGGTTCCTTGATCGATTGAAAGAATATATTTTTTCATTACTTAAGCTCCAATTGAATGCTCGGATCTTCTGTGAGCATATTTCCCATGGCCAGCCAGTAGTCAGCGACCTTGCCGTTAACGAGTTTTAAAAAGGCGAGGGAGATAATCATGACCATTGTAAGGAGCAGCACAAACTCAACAAGACTTTGGCCTTTCTCGCCCAGAGATAGCTTTTTCTTGATGGCCTCTTTTCTGAGCCTTGAAAATAAAGGGCGCATTTTTGAGATTGTCATAATCAACATGGGCAGAAATTCGCCTTTGGTTTATGGTTTTTAGTTCTGTATACTCTTCACGTATAATTATATGAGCTATGAGCATGATAACTAACTTAAAGAAATTTTTGCCCTTAATTGCCGCCCTTTTAGGATTTTGCGCTCTCATGGTGGCCCAAATGGCCATTCATGGCGCTGATTCTGCCGCAAGCAAGCTTACTGAGGGAAATGAGAAAGCTCAGGTATTTGAAAATGCATTTTCTAACCTTAAAGTGAAAAGCTTTCAGGGCAACACTTTTGACTTTAGCTCAGAAATTAAGCCCATTGTTATACTCAATTTTTGGGCGAGTTGGTGCCGCCCTTGCCTTTCTGAATTTAAGTCCCTTAGAAAGTTGATCTCTAAATATGGTGACAGTGTGAAGGTCCTGGGAATTAATAGCGACACAGAAAGTCCCTCTATCGCGGTCAAAAAGACCTACGATGAACATGATCTTAATTTTGACTCGATATTGGACCCTGACAATCTCTTGGCCGAAAAGTTTCTAGTGGACGAAATCCCTACCACCTTTGTTTTTTATAAAGGAAAGTTGATTCTTCATAAAAATAGCGAAATGGATTTTATGAACGAGGAGTTTCAAGCGACAATTAAAAAGCTAATCAAGAGCTCTAAGAACTAGAGAATTCGGTCCGCCTTTACTGCGAAGTTTCTTCCCCAGCTATAAACTATCTCATCAAAACTTTCACACTCAAAAAAACTGAGCCTGGCCTTGGCCCCTTGGCTCAAGTGCCCTTGATCATAATAGCCAAGCGCGGAGGCGGCGTTAAGAGTGATGGACGCCCATAATTGAGCGGCGTTTAACCCAAGGTTCTTGCCCGCAAGCGAGGCAAGTAGAAGAAGATTGTCGCAGTGACATGAGCCGGGGTTGTAATCACTTGCAAGGGCGACCTTGCATCCAGCATCAAGAAAAGATTTAGCGTTCGCCAGGGGCTTTCCAAGAAAGAAGGCCGTTCCGGGCAAGAGGGTGGCCACAGTTTTTGATTTCGAAAGCGCTTCTATGCCGTCTTTGCCTGTCGCAAGCAAGTGGTCGGCGCTTAAGGCGCCGTACTCCGAAGCGATGACGGCGCCTTTATTGTCATTGAACTCATCTGCGTGAATTTTAAGATTAACTCCTAAGCTCTTGGCCCTCTCAAAAAGGCGGCGGGTGTCCTCCTCATTGAAATAGCCTTTTTCGTGAAAGATGTCGGCGGCGTCAATCGCCTTGTCCTCTGCTAGCTCTTCAAGAAGGGGCAGCGCCACATCGTCCATATAGGCCTTGGAAGATCTGTGGCTCTTAGGGACGGCATGGGCGGCAAGGCAAGTGTTAAAAATTTGGACCTTTCCCTTAAATTCCTTTTTAAGATCGTTGATGAGATGGGAGATCTCTCTCTCCTTTTCTTTCACTAGGGCGTAACCACTTTTGATTTCTATGGAGCCCACTCCATAGGAGTAGAGCCTCTCAATTCTTTCTTTGGCGGTGTGAAAAAGAACATCTCGCTTTTCGTTTTTTGTCTTCTCCATGGTGGCGAGGATGCCCCCGCCCGCATTGGCTATTTCTTGGTAGTCGGCCCCGTTAAGCCTCATGGTGTATTCAAAGGCCCTATTGCCTCCAAAAACCAAGATGAGTGTGGGAGTCCACGATCTCCGGCGTTCGCCACATATTTCGAGCAATCGACTCTTTCCACATGTTTGTGTTTCTCAGGCAAGGCAATCGCTTTTCCCGACCCAAATAATTTCTCCGTCTTCAACAATTAAAGCTCGCCTTGTCGATGACGGAAATATCTTCAGGAGCGAGGTGTCTTCCGTCTTTTCTATGAGCAGCGGTAAGGTCAATAGTTGCCTAAAATCGTGATAGTTCTTCATAGAGAAGGAAACCTTATTTTTGTGTTTTTATCTTTCGCGACATTAATAGCGCTTTCATAGCCCGCGTCCGCGTGGCGAGCAATGCCCATGCCAGGGTCGGAGTTGAGAACTCTTGAAAGTCTTTTGTCCATCTCCTCAGATCCGTCGGCGCAGATGACCATGCCAGAGTGCTGGGAGTAACCCATCCCGACGCCGCCTCCGTGGTGGAAGCTAATCCAGCTAGCGCCGTTATTAATATTGATCATGGCGTTTAAAATGGCCCAATCGCTGACGGCGTCTGTGCCGTCTTTCATGCCTTCCGTCTCTCTGTTAGGCGAAGCGACACTTCCGCAATCTAGATGGTCTCTCCCGATCACGACGGGCGCCTTAAGCTCGCCCTTTCTGACCATTTCATTAAATTTAAGGGCCGCTTTTTCGCGTTCGCCGTATTTTAGCCAGCAAATCCTTGAAGGAAGGCCTTGGAACTGAATCATTTCTTGCGCTTTGGTGAGCCAATTTTTAAGGGCTTTATTTTCAGGGAAATAATTCCATAAGAGCTTCGTCCGTTTTCCTAATGTCTTCAGGGTCCCCCGAAAGGGCCACCCACCTAAATGGCCCTGAGCCCTCGCAAAAAAGCGGGCGTATATAGGCGGGAACAAAGCCTGGAAAATCAAATGCGTTTTTAAGGCCCGCGATCTTGGCCCCTTCTCTTAGGTTATTTCCATAGTCAAAAGCGTGAGAGCCAGCGTTCTTGTAAATCAAGCATGGCCTTCACATGGGCCTTCATCGTTTGCATAGCTTTTTTCTTCGTACTTCTTTGGAGCGCCTTCTCTTAGCTTGAGCGCTTCTTCAAGAGTCATGCCCATGGGAACATACCCGTTGAGGGGATCGTGGGCGCTGGTCTGGTCCGTCACAAGGTCGGGCACGATTCCCTTTTTATGAACATAGGAGAAAAAGTCTGCGGCATTGCCGACCACGCAGATGGAGATCGGCCTCTTTATTTTCTTTGGCCTTCAAGGCCATATCTATCGCGTCGTCGAAGTCTTTAGCGAGCGACATCAGCATATTTCGAATCGAGCCGTTTTTGGATTCTCTTTGGGTCAACGTCGCATCCAAGGAAAACGCCGCCGGCCATCTTTACGGCCAGGGGTTGAGCCCCTCCCATACCGCCGATGCCAGCTGAGAGGGCGAGTCTGCCCGTTAGGTCGTCGGCGCCCCAGTGCTTTTTGGCGGCGGCCATAAAGGTCTCATAAGTGCCTTGAAGAATTCCTTGAGATCCAATGTAAATCCACGATCCGGCCGTCATCTGGCCGTACATCATTTTACCCTCTTCTTTAAGCTTGTTAAAATGCTCCCAGTTCGCCCAATGAGGAACGAGATTGGAGTTTGCGATCAGGACCCTGGGCCCGTGAGGATTACTTGGAAAAACGGCGACGGGCTTTCCCGACTGGACGAGGAGCGTCTCGTCGTTTTCCATAGTCTTTAGGGTCTCAATAATATCGAAATAGGGCCTTGTGGTTTCTTGCCGCTTGGCCGTTGCCGCCATAGACGATCAGGTTGTCCCTGTCCTCGGCCACTTCAGGGTGAAGATTATTAAGCATGCACCTTAGAGCGGCCTCTTGATGCCAGCCTTTGCAGTTGAGTTTTTCTCCGGTGGGAGGTAGAGGTATTTCGCGATTTGTCATAGTAATCTCCTATTGAGATTGAACTATAAAGTCTTAAGGGGAAAGAGTCTAGAAGGGATCTAGAACTCGTATTTGGCCTGCATAAGCAGGAGGTTTGTGGAGTTGACGCTCGCGAGATTGGTGTAGAGACTAAGGCCCTTGTATATCTCGAATTCGGCGTCTAGGGCTATTCCGCCCGCGCTAAGAGTCCCTGAGCCAATTACTTTTCTAGTGTCGGTTTCGCTGTATTGGCCTTGCCGAAAGAACATCGGAAGGGATATTCCTATGCTATTTTTATCGTCCATGGGCCTGTAAAAATAGCCGGTGGAAAGGTAAAGCCCATTTACTGGCACATTATTTTGCCTATATTGATAGCTCGCGCCAGGCTTTTCGTAGAGATTTGCGGAGCCTGCGAAACCGCATCCATTGACGTTGAAGCCATGCCTCACATTGGCGTAGCGAAAGCCGCCTCCGACGCAATAGCCGCTATTGCTCGCCAGTACTTTGCTTGTGTTGTCGCTATTTGTCTTTTCGGCAAGTGTGATGCTTTCCTGCCATGTGATCCAGCCCGCGCTCGCGTACCAAGACCATTTTTTCTCAAGCTTCGCCACGTATTTCTTTTTCGCCTTGAGACTAGCGAGGTATTTTGACGCCCGAGAGCCTAGGTTGCCCTTCTGGTCAACTATGTCGAGATAAGTGTAAGAGGCCTTGAAGTAAGCGCTCTGTTTGGTGTCTGAGTAGAGATAATAATAGTTTTGTCCCATGTAGTAATAAATAACAAGAAGCTTCTTTGGAACTTTGACTCTTTTAATCGCCCCCGCTTTATAGGCCTTTATGGCCCGAACATGCTCTTTAGCAAAGCCCTTCTTGATGATGTAGTGAAAGTACTTTGACGACTTTGAGAACTCTCTTTGCCTTTGAAAAATAAGCGCCGCCATATTCAGAGCGGGCAAAGGGACCTTGGCCGGCCTGTCCAAGTCATAGGCCCTTTTCGAAGTCGTCGAGAGCGCTTTCTCATACTGCCTTTTTGAAAGTTGCTTTTGGGCGACTCTTAAGAGAGAAGGCGTAGGGCGCTTCCTCTGCGCGCATGGCAGATTCCGCTTATAAGGAGTAAAAAAATAATTCCTCTTAAAACCATAAGTGCAGCTGCCCTAAAAAGCTCCAAGAGTCCTCGATATTTCCGTCTTCGCTGGAGGTGCGCTGGTTTTGAAGCTCGGCCCGCACTTCCAAACTCTGAAAAGGAAAATACTGAATTCCGGGAGATATACGTAGTGTCTCTTGGCTGTCCGAGGTGTCCGGAATCGCCCTTTCGAATGTTGTGAGATAATAAAGACCTCTTTTGATGTAGATGTGATTCTGCATAAAAAGATACTGAGAAGTAGTGGTTTCGCCGCCCTTTGATTCTCTTGTCAACAAGACCGGCTTCAACCATGATGCTTGACGCTTCTCCAACTTTCGCCTTTGTCAAAAACGCCTTCATATACTTTGTGGAATCATCGTCGCCATCTTGCATATAATTCAGGCCGACTCTAACTGTGTCAAAAACATTGTATTCACCTCGAGCGGCAAAGCCCTGAGTTTGCTCGTCCTCAGGCAGATCTTTGTCGCCGTCAAAGACTTGAGCCCCCAAGCTCGTATTCCTTTTCAAGGTAATGCAGCATTACGCCATGAGTGGGAGACAAGTTTGTGTTTGTGTAGCGCTTTGAAATAGCGTTATGGTCCGGAACTCGTATGCCGAAAATCTTGTCCATTTTCCCAACGTAAACGCCGAGCTCTTTAAAGGGTCTATAGCCTATATAATGCTCTCGGCTAATATACTCCGGCTGATCTTCTCTCCCAAGACCAGAGTTGTGAGGGACCACGCCGTATGTGCCGCTGATGATAAAATTATTTCTTTTGCCAAATTGCAGAGTGATATTGGCGTCCATCTGCATATTGATCCACTTGGCGTTATCGAAGGCCTCTTTTGCTCCGCCTTCATTATTTAGGCCAGCGGCCAAATACAAGCTTCTATAATCGAGAGCGGGCCTAAACCATTTATTTTTAGGAGTGCTAAAAAGAAAACCGGAGCGGTCCGCAAGCTCATCATCACTTGTGCTGTCGGAAACAAAGAGCCTTCCCGCAATGGCGCTGGCGGCGACCGCCCGTCCATAGTCGTTTAGCGGCCCATTGCCATAGGGATTATAATGGCAAGTAAGGCAATTCGTATAGCCTTTACTTACAAAGTTAGGATAACCCCAGACAGAGCCAGCGGCGATGAAAAGAATAAGGAATATTCTCATGCCAGAATTCTATAGAACAATACACGACAAAGCCAATATAATGTTTTGCTAATCGAGCTCGCCCAATTCCTCTTCGACGACCGAAAGAATTTCAAACTTGTCGATCAGCCTGTAAATACTTTCTATGTCTGGAGAGAACACCCTGTCCTGGTCTATCGCTTTAACGTGACTGCGCACAAGGGCGTACGCCCTTTCCAAAGCGGCGTTTGATTTGAGGGGACGAAGGAGATGCATGCCTTGCGTGTTGCAAAGAAACTCTATCGCTAAGCATTTCTTAACATTCTCCAAGACTTCATGAAGCTTCCTTCCCGAGGTGACGCCCATGGAAACATGGTCCTCTTTATCTGTGGAGGTGGGGATTGAATCGATTGAAGCGGGGTGACAAAGATATTTGTTTTCGCTCGCGAGCGCCGCCATAGTGACATGGGCGATCATCAGGCCGGAGTTTAGCCCAGACTCCTTGATCAAAAAAGCGGGCAGGTCGCTAAAGCTGGGTTCATCATTTTTTCGACTCGTCTTTCGGCGATATTTGCTAGCTCCGCAAGGCCCATCGCCAAATAGTCCATGGAAAGGGCGATGGCCTCCCCATGAAAATTCCCGCCTGAGACGACTTTGTCTTTATCGACAAAAA
Source organism: uncultured Bacteriovoracaceae bacterium (assembly GCA_963747475.1). Lineage (GTDB taxonomy): Bacteria > Bdellovibrionota > Bacteriovoracia > Bacteriovoracales > Bacteriovoracaceae > UBA845. The sequence continues at coordinate 91,788 of CAVVFE010000012.1, read as the reverse complement.
TAAGGGGGTTGTCCGTGACCGAATTGAGCTCGAAATTGAGCACTTCCTCAGTATGCCTTAGCGTTTGCCTTACGGCCCCGTGAACTTGAGGAACGCATCTGAGGGAGTAGGGATCTTGCACCTTACCACAGTCCTCGTGGGAGGAGGCGATCTCGCTTTCGCCCCTCTAAAAGCTTAAAAGGTTTGAGCTTGAATGCAGCTGGCCTGGATGCGGCTTTAAGGGAGCTGATGTCGGCGTCATAGGCTCTTTTGGTGCCCCTGACCGCCTCTAAAGTCATGGCGGTGGCGATGTCGGCCATCTTGGCCACCCTCTGCGCTTCAAAAAGCGCCAAGGACCCGAGCGCGGCCATGACGGCCGTGCCATTGATTAGGGCCAGTCCGTCCTTGGCCTTGAGGGTGACGGGCTCTTTTCCTATTTGATCAATGGCAAATTTGGAGTGGACGGTCTTTCCCTTTTGGACAACTTCGCCCTCTCCGATAAGGCATAAAGCGATATGACTTAGAGGCGCCAAGTCGCCGGAGGCCCCAACAGAGCCTTTTTCAGGAACAACAGGAGTGATGTCCTCGTTAATAAAATCGAGAAGCATATCAATGCATGGCTTGCTGACTCCAGAAAAACCAGAGGCGAGGCAATTGGCTCGCAAAAGCATAATGGCCCTGGTCACCGCCCTAGAGAAAGGTCTTCCCACTCCGGTGCAGTGGGAGCGGATTAAATTGTACTGAAGCGTCTCAAGGTCTTTGGTCTCAATGAACTTGTTTGAAAGGGCGCCAAAACCTGTGTTGATTCCGTAAACGGGCTCTCCCTTTTTCACTATATTGTCCACATAGTCTCTCGCCTTGATGATTTTTGCGCTCGACTCTTCTGTGAGAACGACTTTGACTTGTCCTTGCTTGGAGTTTGCGACAAGGTGGATCTGATCAATGGTCAGACTGTTTCCATCAATTTCAATAATCTTCATTATCTGAGTTCCTCAATTTTTCTTTGGTAATCATTAGAAGCGCCGGAAAAAATATAAGAGCCGGCAACAAGGATGTCGGCGCCGGACGTCGCGAAGCTTTTTCGCGTTCTTATCACTCACGCCCCCGTCGACTTGAATCAAAAACTTGGCCCCAAGCTCCTCGCGCTTTTTGGCGGCCGCCTTGATTTTGTCAACGCTGGAGGGGATGAAGGACTGGCCTCCAAAGCCTGGGTTGACGCTCATGATAAGAAGAAGGTCAATCTTCTTGAGGATGTAGTCCGGTATCACGTCAAGGGAGGTGCCGGGGTTGAGCGATATGCCGCAGCTTGGGTAGAGGTTTTTAATCTCAGAGACCATGCTGTCGTGATGATCGCAGGCCTCCCAATGAAAAGTCAGGTTATGCAGCCCTAGCTCGGAGATAGTCTTTAATAAAAGCTTCCGGATTTGAGACCATGAGGTGAGCGTCCAAAGGATGCTTCGTTATTTTGTGAATATTTTTTAATACCGTTTTCCCAAAAGTGAGATTTGGCACATAGTGGCCGTCCATAACATCGAGATGAAACCAAAGGTCTTCGCAGTTTTCAAATCTCTTTATTTCCTTTTCCAAATTGAGGAAGTCGGCAGAGAGAATGCTAGGAGATACGATATTCATATTTTATTCCGGATTAATAGTTTATTGGTTCTTTATAGCCATTAAGAAGAGCGGAGTCGGAGCATCGCTTTTTTCCCTCGAGTTGCACGTCATCTAAGCGAAGGGTCGCGTCCTTGGCATCCGACTAAAATTTGTCCACTCTACAGAGGCGCTTTCACCAGGCGGCAAGCTTTGTTCAGAGTCCGAAACGGAAAAGACCTTCAAGCGCTTTTTATTCAATGACGCAATAGGTTCCTGGCCATGGGTCGAAGGCCCTGATTCTATTTTTAATCGCCTCGGACTTTGAATTTTTGAAGTCCAGAAGACCGTCCTCTTTTTTGAGAGTGGGGGCAAAGCTCACCTGTCCCTCGTCTTGGGGGCGGTATTCTATTTCGCCTTTAATCAGCGCCTGAATGAAATCGCTAAGGCTAAGGGCGGCCTGAAATTTGAGTCTCGTATAAAGCTGTCCTCCCGTTTCGTTGGAGGACAGATTAACAGGAGAGGACCAAGCAAGATCGCCGGCGTCCATTTTTTTCACCATTTTCTGAATGCTGACGCCTGTTGATAGTGTCTCCATTGAGAAGAGCGTATTGAATAGGGGCAGCGCCTCTGTATTTCGGAAGAAGGGAAGTGTGAATATTAAAACAGCCCCTCTTTGGCATTTTAAGAAGCTTAGGGCCAAGAAATTGCGCGAAGGCGAGCACGATAAATAAGTCGGGTCGATCGCTTCAAGAAGCTCTAGCGCCTTTTTGTCTTTATTAATATTTTCGGTTTGAATGAGAGTGAATCTTATTTTCTTTCGCGTAGACGGCCACCTCGGGAGAGCGCATTTGATGGCCTCTGCCGCTTTTTCTATCGGGCATCGTCACCACGGCCGCAAAGCTCAATGTCAGGATGCTTGTGAAGCATCTCTAATGATGGCACAGAGAAGTCCGGCGTTCCAAAGAAAACGGTTTTGAGCTTTGGCATGAAGTTTCCTAATTAGGCTTGAACTTTTTGTTTTTGTTTAATTAGCTTTTTCTTGAAAAAGTTTTTCTTAAGGCCGCTAAGCCTGTCGATAAAGACGATTCCGTCTAGGTGATCGTTTTCGTGCTGAACGCATATCGAAAGCAGCTCTTCTGCCTCCATCTCAAGGGTCTCGCCATCTGTGTTTTGGTATTCGACCACAATGCGCTCAAACCTCTTAACGTCCTCGTAAATTCCTGGAAGACTCAGACAACCTTCTTGATAGGTGGTCTGCCCGTCCTTTTCTTTTATTTTTGGATTGATAAACACCCGGGGACTGAAATTGCTTAAGGCGGCGGCGCCCGTTTCTTCGTCCATCTCGCGATCATAGTTTATGTCGATGACGAAAATTCTCTTGCTAAGGCCAATTTGGGGGGCCGCGAGCCCGATTCCTGGAGCGTTATACATGGTATAGAGCATATTTTTGCAAAGCTCTTTGAGCTCGTCGTTAAACTCGTCCGGAGCGACTTCAGTCGCCGACAGTGGTCAGAACAGGGTCCGGGTAGGTGATGATATCAAGCTCTTTGCCTTCATAAATATAATTTTCTGTTACTTTTTCCATGCTTCATTTATAGCGCAAATTTTACGCCTTGCGAACCGCGAAGAGGGCGTCAAGAGGCCTAAAGGGAGCGGTTTTTTCGGAAGACAAAAGCGATAAAGAGAATAAAAAAGGCGGGTATTCCCATTGTCGCTATTAATGGAGGAATTTTGCCAGAATTGCCTAAAGAGACCACTGAGCTGTAAACCAGCCAAAACAAGATGCTAAAAGCCAGCGTGACAACGACGCTTTTGCCAAAACCGCTTGCCCGTCGATTGGGAGTAAATATGCTCGATAGGGGAAAAAGGCAAAAACAGCGCAAATCAAGGCCAAAGACACCTTTTCATAGAGCATGATCTTGTACTCCGAGGAGTTAATGCCCGTCCTTTCGAGCCTGGAAATAAAGCCCGCCAGATCAAAAAAATTAAGGGTCGTGATGTCGGCCTCAAACTGATTAAAGTCCTGGGGCTCCTCGGCAAGAGGAACAATTAGGGAGCGCTCGTTATCTGCGCTGGGAAACTTGTCTCCATCAAGCGCTGAGAACTCTTGGACTTGGGAGAGCTCCCATTTTTGCGGGCCTAAATATCTTGCGCTAGTGCCTTTGAGAACTCGCTCAAGTTTTCCGTTTTCATTTTGATAATAGACGCTCACGTTTTTTAGCTCTTTGAGCTTTGTGTCGTAAGCGGTGAAGGAGGTGAAGTAATTATTGGACTTGTACCATAAAAGCCCCGTTCTACCGATCTGGCTTCTTGCCAAGTATTTGCTTTCGCTTTTGCGGCTTTTTTCAAACTCTTGGCGTTTGACTTTATTCGCCTTGGGAAGCGCAAACCCTAAGTTTAGAAACTGCAACAAGGCGACCGTGATTGAGCAGCCAATGACCAAAGCGTAAATTCTGCCCGCCCCGTAGCCACCGGCCAAAATGGCCATGAGTTCGCTATGGCCTTTGAGCTTGTTGACGGCAAAAAGACTTGCGAGAAGAGCGGATATGGGAAGCATTTTTCCCATTAGATCGGGCATTTTAAGCACATATTCGAGGGCCACTCTTTGGGCGGAGTAGTTTCTCATAAAGCCATTGATGATGTCTCCAACGGTGACAAGCATAAAAAGGACTATCAAGGATCCCGCAAGGGCCTTAAACCATTCTTTTGCTATAACTTTTGAGAGTAAGTACATGAGCGCTCTTTAATTATCTCGATAGAAACTTATTAATCAAATAGGAGACAAGCTTCAAAAAAGGAGAGGACGTCATAATAAATAGATCTCCTCATTAAAGGTCTTCTTTCCAAATATTCTACCAAGGGATGGGAAATTTTGTAGTAAAAACCGACAAATCGTGACCCCATTTCTCCCTCGCAGCCTTTGATCTTTAAATTGCCTTAGAGCAATCGTGCCGGAGTGGGCCTCGCCAAGAGACAACGTGGCGATAAAGCACTTTTTGGATTGGACTTGGATTTGGCTATATGCCTTTTCCAGCGCCAATATCTGCCTGTGAAACGTGCTTGTTCTTTTTTATGTATTTTCTCAGCACCTCTGAGTTTAGAACTTGATAGGGCTGATTGATAGTGAATCGAACGAACTGCTTGAGGCATTTGTCAAAAGCGACTTGCAGCTTGGGGGTCATCTCATAGACCCTAGAAAGCTCCCAGTACACATGCGAAATCAGAAGCATTTCCGTCACATCGGACTTTTGATCAAATTTTGCGGGGTGATGCTATAGATGTCCTCAACTTCTTGAATCTCGCTTAGGATGGCCAGGTACTCGTTGTATTTTTTGGCGGCGCCGGTATAGTCCTTGGCGAGAAACATTTCTCGGCCATTCTTTGCGATAGTGATGCGCTGATTATACTTGGCCCTAATCGCCTCCCTCAGTCTTTTGCGCTCTTTTTCGTCCCTGTCTTTTTTGGCCATATATTACACCGCTGTTTAAAAAACTAAGGAGAGAGCGAATGAATGTTCTTCAATCTCTTCATGGTCAAAGAAGTTTTCTGAGTCTTCAAACGCCTTTGACTTTCTAAAGGCGTACTCAAGACCCAGTTTAGGCCCAATCCAAGAAAGGCCCCAGGAATTGCCTCTTAATTTTTCTATTTTGTCTTCAAACCTTCCATATTTTAGATAAAAGCGCTTAAAGAATTGCGCCTGCGCCGCGGCCTTCCAAAAATTATTATCTTCCGGCTCATCATTGTACTTTGCTCCTATGTCTCCCAGAATCAAAAAGTTTTTGGTCAGCGTGAACTGAAAACCGCCCGCGACCTTTGTGTCCTCTTTATTGGCCAAAAAAGGATCTTCTAATATAGCGCCTAGAGTCAAGCGTTGGGTCGACCACATATGTCATCCCAAACACAGCTTGGTGATAGACTTTATGGCCCTCTAAACGTGTCATCTTGAGTGTAGCGGTAGAGGACGCCAAAAGAAGAATTTTTGCTCATATGAGTGGAGGCCGAGCTTGTGAGGCGTTTTCTCCTTTCTCCATTTTCTCTTTGATGCTGGTAGCTAAAAGAGCCCTTGAGCGCGGACGAAGTGTCAGTGATCAAGAAGGCCTCATTGCTTCCGTCTCCGTAACCATCAACTCTTTTTTCTGACGCCTCTTGGAGCTTGGAAGAGCCCTTTTGGTAGTAAAAGCTGGACTCTTTAAAAAAATAAGTCGAGGCCGGATTGAGGAAGGCGGACTCATTTAAGAGCACCGCCCCAATTCCCGCGCCTGATGTGGACATAAGCCTGGTGGAGACCATTTTTCTTAGCTTTGCGCTGGCCGGAGTTGTCAAAAGGGTCAGAAAACTTAAAATAATAGAGAATTTATAAATTGGCTTTTTAAATAAAAATATGTTCATAGACCTTTGATTATAGGTGAAGGAAAAAGTAATGAAAATCACTAAAGCAATTATTCCTGTTGCGGGAAAAGGAACCCGCTTTTTGCCGGCGACAAAAGAGACGCCAAAAGAAATGCTTCCAGTTCTAAATATTCCGATGATTCATCACGTTGTCAAAGAAGCTGTCGATAGCGGAATTGAGGAGATCATCTTTGTCACTGGCAGCGGAAAAGAGTCGATTGAAAATTATTTTGACAGCAACTTTGCCCTCGAGGCCTTTTTGGAGAGGGCGGGCAAAACGGACTACCTTGAAATGGTCCAAAATATCGGGGACATGGTGAGTGTGCGCACGGTGAGGCAAAAAGAGCAGCTCGGTCTTGGACATGCGGTCTTAATGGGGAAAAGCGGGATCAATACTGGCGAGCAGTTTGCCGTCCTTTTGGGCGACGACTTGATTATGGGAGAAGTCCCCGCCACCAAACAACTAATGGAGGTCTCAAAGGCGAGAGGCAATAGCTCGGTTATTGCCGTGATGGAAGTTCCTAATGAGGACACAAGCAAGTATGGCATTGTGGCCGGCACTCATCTCGATGAGCGCACCCTAAAGATGACTAAAATGGTAGAGAAACCAGAGCCCAAAAACGCCCCCACCAATCTCGCCACGCCAGGGCGCTATATTCTTGAGCGATGAAATCTTTCATATTCTGGAGGAGATCCCGCGCGGAGCTGGCGGAGAGTATCAACTCACTGACGCCATCAATGTGCTTGCCGGCAGAAAAGATGTTTACTCGTATATATTTGAAGGTGAAAGATTTGATACGGGTAGTGTGAAGGGCTATTTAAATGCTACAATGGACTTCGCGCTAAGAGACGCTTCCCTAAGAGACTACGCATTGGAGTTAATGCGAGAAAAATTAGAAAAATACTCTAAATAAGGTTCGCTATGAAACACTCTCTATTGCTTTTGACCCTCGCTTTCGTCCTGCCCCTAAAAGCGTTTTCTTATTCGCCTAGTTTGGAAAGCCTTTTTAGAAACGGCAACAACGGAAATATCGGTCAAAACACGGCAATGGCGATTTTTGTTCTTCGAAAAAAACAAAAAGCCGCAACTGAGGCCGATCCGGAGGTCAATCAAAGCCTTCCCATGGAATTTACTTATAAGCTGCTTTTTTCCAATGATTCCGAAAACTCGAGGTTGACGCAGGTGAGGTATGTTGGAAACGACGCAAACGCCAAGGCGATGAGTGATGTCCGCTATTTTCCAAACCTCAAACTTTTCGACCATGAGACTCACTAATGAGGACGCGGAAAAAAAGTTTTTCTACTCGCTTCTCGCTAGCCTGGTAAATAATAACGGCGACATGATGATCGAGTTCTTAAAAGACATGGGCGCCCCTGTAAGAAAAAACTCTGAGCTTATCGATAAAGAGCAACTCTATTATCTAGGCAAGTATGTGAAGTATCTAAAGCTTGAAGACGAGGCCCGGGAGGCTCAAGAACCCCATGGAGCCAAAGGACGAAGAAAGCGCTAAGAAGATTGACGAAGTTTTTAAGCGGCCCTTTCTCACTCGCTCCAATTTTATTAGGCGAGAAAAGAGAGGGAAGCGACTTCTTTTGGGTGGCGCGAATCGGACACTTTTTACGCGAAATTTTCTCATGACAATCACAAGCTTATGGAGATGAAAGTGAAGACCCCGCAAGGCTCAATGTCTGTGAAGTGTTTTAACTATATTCTTTATGGCCATGACATGCAGTTTCCAGAGCTGGTCATTCTTAAAGACCTGGCCGGAGACGAGTACCTCCTCAATATGAAAAAGGTCACAAACTTCACTGACACCCCTGAAAAGTTCACTAAAAAGAGTGAGCAATTATAAAGAAAAACTTGGCAGAATCTCTTAATAAGGAAAGCCCTTTGAAACCGAGCTTTGCTCTTTAAATTATGTAAATTCAATTACTTCTAGGCAATAAACGGCTAAAGCTTGAGTGTTTAGCGACCGATATGGAGTTAGGAAAATTTCTAACAAGGTCGCTTATGAAGACAGTTTTATCTTTATTACTACTCGCCTCATGGCCGTTCACGCTCAAGAGCTTGAGGGTGACCTGCTCCACGCTTTGGGCGACGCCGCATGGGGCTCAGACTTCACCAGCTCCAATGATGTTCCGGACATTGATAGCGATCCGGTCGACCCGCAAGATCAGGGCAATCGCACCTCTGAAGAGCTCAATTGCAATGACAGCTCGGAGAGAAACACTGTCCCCTACAAGTTCTTATCTGGGCTTTTGGCCAATAAAAAAATGACAATCTCTCACGATCCGCATAGCGGCATTTTAAGCCTTAAAGGCGGCGTGATGATTGGCAATTGTAACGCCATGCTGGACACAATCGTCTCTAAAGCCAAACGAGAGCGTTCCTTTTTACACTTATCAAGTGGCGGTGAAAAAACCTTCGGAATGCTCGGAGGGAAAATGTCTATATGACGTGACCAAAATTGAAAATGGAGAAAATCAAGGCGTTAAAGGCAGCTTCAAACCGACTTTTGAGGGCTTTGTTAATTGCTTAAAAGCGACAGGCGTCTTTAAGGACGGAAAGATTGTAAAAAGCAAAATAGCTCCTAGAGAATATGTTCATCAAGAACGAGACATCACAAAAACGAGCGAGCTTGTATACGCCAATAGAGGACTCAAGGGCGCGCGCTATAACGGCAGGTATAGCGGCAACAAGCTTCCGGAGTATCCTGGCTGCTATTACTTTGAAGACGTTCAAAAGGGCGGATTTAAAACTTACTCCGTAGACGACATGCAGACTTATGAGCTTGAAAGGCTTTATCAAAAGGTCTGTAATTCGGGAAATTACAAACTCATCAATAATCATATCGCTGACTTCGACCAACTGGCCCCTTTTCAAAGCTCGCTTGAGCAAATAAGAAACGAGCTCATCATGGAAGAGGTCAAAAAACCTTCACGAAATTGTCACTGAGTCCGAAGATCTTTCAGAGGTGGACACGGCCAAGTTTAAGGAAGTCACTTCTGACTTTCTTGAGCACGTGATAAAGCCTATGAAAAATGACCTCGCCCAACTGCAAAGGCTTTACGCCAACCCAGGTCATAGCCAAAAAGAAAATATTCTAAAAAGCGTGTTTGGCCCGGAAAAGGCCAAGGCCCTACTTAGGCAAGGGGCCCGCGGAGCTTAAGGACATCGTTAAAAAAGAGCTTGATATTAAAGCGAGCGAACTTGTGAGCTACGCAAGGGAGCCCTATCTCACAAGCGACGATTTCAAGAAAATGACCTCAGTAAAGAGCAAGGCCCCGCTTTCGAGCGACACTTGGATGAGCTCTGTGCTCGATCTCTACGAGGCGCAGTCCACGGCCTTTCATTACGGCCGCTACTCAAACGATTTTTGGGAGTCTCATTATGAGGACAAGCCAGGTCAAGAGGACGCCGATCGATTCGCCAGCGGAGCGGACCTCAACACGATGATCACCGCTAGGCTTGAAAATAAGAAAGAAAAGCTTGGGAGAGTGGCCAAGTCGGCCAAAAATCCCGACGTCGACTACGCAGCGAGAACTGAGCAGACTAAGCAGACGGTGATCGCTGGCATAGACAAAGAGATTCTTGAGGTCAAGCAAAAGCTCGCGAAGCTTGCTTTTAAAGTCAGAACTCAGTGCATGCAGGAAAAACAGCAGAAATATTGGATCAACCAACAGGCCTGCGTAAGAGACGCGCAAGAGCAGCTTGAGGCCTGCGGCGGATCTCTTGAGGCGCTGATAGCCCAAAGAGAGCAGGTCATAAGAAAATATGACGGCATGATCGCCGATTGGAACGAAGCTAAAAAGGGAGCGGGCGGCGCTGTGACGGCAACTGCTTCGACTTCGGAGCTTCCAAACGGAGGAAGGTTTGATTTTAATCCTATAAGCCCTTCAGCGAACGCTCAAGGCCGGCCGGGCGGAAGCCCAAATATGCAAAACCAGTACAGTCAGTATATGCAACAAATGCAAATGCAGATGATGATGCAACAGCAGCAATCGATGCAATCACCATGGCAGAGCCGCGGGATGGGCCTAAACCTTAAGCCTCAATGGCGGCCTGGGAATGAATGGCATGAGCATGAATGGCATGAGTCCCTATGGAAGAACACCGGCCTATTCATCGATGTATGGCGGCGGCATGACGGGCGGACCGATGAGTTATTATGGCCAGAATATGTCTCAGTTTGGCGGACAATTTAATCTAGGACTGGGAGGTGGTGGACAGCTGCCTATGATGGGACCGCGGCCTTATATGCCGGCCTATAGCCCCATGGCGCCAGGTGGTGGCGCCGGTGGTGGGGCAGGCTTTAGTTTTGGTTTTTAGAAATCTAAGGAAACCGTAAGGCCAGTGGCGGTCACGTCATTGGTCTCTAAATCTTCACCAGAATTGTCGAAGGCGTAGAAGTCGCCGACCTGCCAATAGGCGAGATAGCCGCTAACTGTCACGTTAGGGTTCCATTTATAATCAAATTCAACGTCAAGCTCCATCCCTAGCTCGTCTGATTGGTCGCTCGCTGCTGGTGTTGAACTCTGAGCTCCTGCGTCTTGGTTATAAAAAGTATCGCCTTCTTGCGCCGTTTGATTGGCCATGGCCATGACAAGTCCTAGGTACCATCGCCACGCTTCGCTTTCGTAATTGGCGTAAAGCTTGGCGAAATTGGCGTTAGTGACGCTTCCGTTAAAAATATCGCCCTTGCCTTGAAAGGCCGCGTAGTTGTAAGCGAACATGAGCTTGGCGATTTTATAGTTAGGATGCAGGTAGAGACCGGTGAAGTCGTCTTGTCCGTCCTCGCCTTTGACCATCCCGCCGTTTAGGCCCACGGTCCATCTCTCATTGAGGTCGTAAGAGCTCTCAAGGATATAAGCATTGGTGTCGAGGTCTTGATTTGATCCGCCGTAGTTATTTCCGATTTCTCCTGAGAGCATGGGAACTTCCATGGCGATTTTGAACTTCTCCCATCTTTTGGAGAAAAAGACATCGATAAGAGTCACGTCACTTGAACTGGAGTTATTGGAGTTTGCATCTGAATCATACATGTCATTATCTGTCTCAACGCTTCTCAGAGCGTAGTAAACAGCAAACTCAAAGTTATTGGTCGGATCATTATACGAGGCGGTGATGCCGGTTTCGTTTGCGTCTTGAGAGCCGTTAATTTGGCCGTCTCCAATAGCAGGCGAAGAGATCTTTGCAAAAGTCGGGGCCACGCTAAACTTTCCAAGATCAAAGCGCAGCTCAAATCCATTATACACAGAAAAGTAGCGGTCCCAAATATCGCTTCCATCATTTACGACAGCGCCGAGGCCAAAGTTTTTTGCAAACTTTCCGACTTTGATCATGGCCGTGTCGCCGTAGAGCTCAGCATAGAATTGATTTAAAGTGATCGTGGACTTGCCATTAGGAGACTGAGCAAAGTAGGAGTTTCGACCTGTCACGTCTTCGCCAGCGATGCCGCCACGAACTGAACCAGTAGAAAGCTCGCCTTTAATAGTGGCGCTATCATTAACAACAATAGTTGGCTTTAGTTTGAAAATATAGGACTGGTAACGGGCGTTGTCTTCGTCGTTTCCGGGGCAATAGGTGTTGCTTCTGGCGCGCTTGGAGCAGTTGTCAGTTGTGCGTCTTACGTTTTTTATAAGGTTAGTGTCATAACCAAACTGACCATTCCAATCTATGGGAAGGGCCTGAGCCTGGCCGATGGTGAATAACCCCGCCAAGAGGCCTGTGATGAAAAGATTAATTTTCGAACTGATTCTCGATTGCACAAAATCTCCTTAAAGCTTATAGGCTGTATGCTTAGAGTGATGTATTATAAGTGGAGAAAATAATAAGCATTCTTGACTAAACTGGCAAACAAATGGGCGTAGCATTTCCAAAGTTCACATTTAAGACGATTCTCAAAGTGGAGCTTGGTCTGGCCCTCTTGTGTGTCGCGTTGGGAATACTCTACGTTTTCACTGTTGTGAGAGAGCTTAAGCTCAAACTCAGCGCTTACGAGATCAGGCCCGAAGAGGCGCAAAAAAATGACTTCCTTGCTTGGAGAAGGGCAGCTATACCTGGACTGACGCTCTTTATGTCTATAGCGATTTCGCTCAAAAACCGCTTCCTGTGGAGGAGCTCTTAGAGTCTAAGGCCTTGGAGCGACGAGGTTCGCGTATTCTGATAAAAGAAGACATTGAGGCGCCGCCTGTCTTCTCCAATCAATGCGAGCGCTATCGCTGTTTTCAGAATCGGGTCTCTTTTAAAGAAATTCCTAGCTCGCTTTGGAAAGGGCCTTCTAGGGATAGAAGACTACCGTTTCTTACAGCACCAAGGAGTTGACCCCGTCTCCATCCTGAGGGCCCTTGTCGCCGACATCAAGGCCATGAGCCTCGTTCAAGGCGGCTCGACTCTCACGCAGCAATTAGCGAAAAACCTTTTTCTTACAAATGAGAAGCGCTTTGAGCGAAAGCTCAGAGAGGTCGTTTATGCTCTTTATTTGGAGCGGGCCTATAGCAAGGAAGAAATCCTCACCATGTACTTCAATGAAATTTTTTGGGGCGCGATTGGAGGGATTTATATCAAAGGCGTGGACATGGCCTCGCGTGTTTACTTTGGAAAAACGCCAAGCGAACTGGATGACTTTGAGGCCAGCATGCTGATAGGCCTTTTAAAAGGACCTTACTATTATCATCCGCTCAATCACCCTGAGCGGCTAAAAAGCCGCACAAATATTGTTTTTAATAGACTAAGGGAGCTGAGATTGGTCTCCTCGGACGAGACTCTTGCGTGGTCGGACAAGAAATGGAAGGTCTGGTCTAAGCAGTTAAAAAGGAAGAACAAGTCGAGCTTGATGAGGAGCGTGTATCTTGTCAGTCAAAATGACCAAGAGGGCCTTGAGCCCTTTGAGAAATTTATTTATTACGAGTCCGTCGCTCGGGCCAGGGCGGCGCTGAGCGATCGAACAGAGGGGGCCGACATTGCTGTGAAGACGGCCATTGTCTCATCGAAATGCCAAAGTCTTGACTGCCCAGACTCGTTCACATTTTATAGCAAGACCGAAAGGGACAGAAGAATAGCGCTGTTTGAAGAGCGCCACCAAGTGGGAAGCGTTTTAAAGCCGATCATTTATCAACAGCTTTTGGAAGAAGGCAGAAGCTTGGACGACTTCGTTTCCACCCGGCCCATCACCTTAAAACTCAAGTCGGGCGATTGGACGCCTAATGATGGTGATTATAATGGGCTCGAGGAAGTCACCCTTAAGTATGCGATTCAAAAGTCCCGCAATACGCCGCTTATTCGCGCCGCCAGCCAAGTGGGCTTTGACAAGCTTGAGAGTCGTTTGCTTCCTTACTTTCCAAATCTCCTGACGCCTTTAGGGGAATATCCTGCTCAACTGCTGGGAGCTATCGAGCTAAGCTTGAATGAATTGAGCACCGCCTATCTCATGTTTCTTGAGCGGCAATGCTCAGATTTTAAAAGCGGGAAGTCCTCTTATGAAGAGAGTCTTCTTTATTTTCTCGCCAAGGCCGAAGAGACGACTATCAGCCGGGTGGCGGGGGACGTGATCAAAAGCTCATTGATCTTTGGCAAGACGGGCACCACTAATAACGGTCTTGATAATTGGTATATAGCTTTTGATGGACAGAATTTTTACGCCACGTGGTTTGGCGTCGACTCGCAGCGTGCAGGCAAAAAGCTCCGCCTCTACGGGTCCAACTCCGCTTTTCGAATCTTTCAGAACTTTATTCAGTATCGCGGAAAACAGGTCTCAGAGTTTGTTTGCGAGTGACCGACCCAAATAGTCGCCAAATTTCAGGGCCTTGCATAAGAAATGTATAGCTTTGCCCTTGCCAAAATCCCGACATATCTAGTATAGTCAATTCCAATAACTCGTAGAGGGGTGTCGTCAAGTGGTAAGACATCAGATTTTGATTCTGACATGCGCAGGTTCGATCCCTGCCACCCCTGCCATTTCTTTTTTCCATAAATTGAGGAGCTTAACGTGAGACGTATTGTTCTAGTCTCAGGCTCGTCTAATCAACCACTCGCAAACAAAATTTCTCAGTTTCTCGATGTCTCCCTAGTGGACCCCCAATTGCGCCGCTTCGCCAATGGGGAGATCTTCTGTGAAATTGAAAAAAACGTGAGGGGAGCGGACGTGTTTCTGATGCAAACCCTTTGTCATCCAGTGAATGACAATTTGATGGAGCTTCTCATTATGATGGACGCTCTCAAGAGAGCGAGCGCCGAGTCCGTGACGGCGCTGATTCCTTACTATGGCTACTCGAGGCAAGACCGCAAGGCCTCGCCAAGAACGCCTATTTCTGCGAAGCTTGTGGCCGATCTGCTGACTGTCGCTGGAGCGAGTCGGGTCATCACGATGGACTTGCATGCGGGCCAGATCCAGGGCTTTTTCAATATCCCATTTGATAATCTTTTCGCCTCGCCAGTCATTCTCGATTACATCAAGGAGAATATTGACCTTGCAAACCTCACGCTTGTGTCCCCTGACGCTGGCGGAGTCGAGCGCTGCCGCTGGTACGCCAAAAGGCTTCATACCGACATCGCCATGATCGACAAGAGACGCACAGGGCCCAATGTCGCAAAAGCGATGAATATAGTGGGGGACGTAAAGGGCAAGGACGTGATCGTTGTGGACGATATGATCGACACCGCGGGAACGCTTGTCGAGGCCGCAAAAACGCTTAAGGCCGATGGGGCCATGAAAATTTACGCTTTTGCCACGCATGGAGTGTTCTCCGGCCCCGCGGCCGAAAGAATGAAAAATTGCAAGGAACTTGAGGCGGTGGTCGTGACGGACACCCTTCCTCTGAGTGAAGAATGTCAAAAAGTGGAGAAAATAAAAGTTCTTTCCACCGCTGAAATTCTCTCCAAGGCCATTCATCGAACCTTTAACCACGACTCTGTAAGCTCTCTTTTCGTATGATAAAATTAGTGGCCGCATTAGGAAATCCCGGGGCCGAGTACGAGCTCACACGCCATAATATTGGCTGGCTTGTGTTCAGCTGCTTTGGCCCCACTGAAAACGCCATGTGGAAGAGCAAATTCAAGGGCGAGTATACTGACGCTAGTATAGGCGGAGAAAAAGTCTATTTTTTAAAGCCTATGACCTATATGAATCTGAGCGGAGAGAGCATTCAGCCTCTTTGCGCCTTTTTTAAGATAGAACCTGAAGAGGTGCTGGTCGTTCATGACGAAGTTGATTTGCCTTTTGGTCAAATTCAATTTAAAAAAGGAGGCGGCTTTGCGGGCCATAACGGCCTAAAGTCCACCGCTCAAATGCTTGGAACTCCCAACTTTCACCGTCTCAGGATTGGAATTGGCCGTCCAGCGCATGGAAGCATGTCGAGTTGGGTGCTGGGAAAATTTCCCGCCGAACAGGACACAGAGCTTGGGATCGTTTTAGACAAAAGCGCCGAGGCCTTGGACTTCGCTCTTAAAAGCGGTCTGCAAAAAGCGGGAAATAAATTTAATAAGAAGAACTTTTTAGAGATCAAATAATTTCGGAGACATAATGAGTTTAAACGTTGGCATCGTTGGCCTTCCTAATGTGGGCAAGTCCACAATTTTTCAAGCAATCACAAGCGCTCCCGCCGAGGCGGCAAACTACCCGTTCTGCACCATCGAACCAAATGTGGGCATCGTTCAAGTGCCGGACGAAAGAATCGAAAAAATTACCGAGTTCATCAAGCCTCAAAAAGTCATTAGGGCCGTCATGGAATTCGTGGACATCGCGGGCCTTGTTAAAGGGGCCTCAAAAGGCGAGGGCCTTGGCAACCAATTTTTAGGCCATATCAGGCAAGTCAGCGCCATCGCCCATGTCGTGAGATGCTTTGAAGACAGCGACGTCGTTCACGTGGACGGAAAAGTCGATCCGACGGCCGATATTGAAGTCATTAATATCGAGCTGGCGTTTGCTGACCTTGAAACAGTGGAGAAAAGGCTAAATAATCTTGGGAAAGTTTTAAAGTCCCATGATCAAAAGGTTAAAAAACAGGCCATGATCGCAAAGCCGGTTCTTGAAAAGCTTAAAGAAGCTTTGGAAGACGGGCGTCCCGCGAGAAGCCTTGATCTTGATGACGAAGAAAAAGAAGCGGTCCAAGATCTTCACCTCATCACCATGAAAGACGTTCTTTACGTTTGTAATGTTGATGAAGACGGCATGCTTGAAGACAACGATCACGTCAAAGCTGTTAGAGAGCTTGCTGAAAAAGAGGGCTCTCAAGTCATCACGATCTGCGGCAAGATGGAGAGCGAAATTTCTCAGCTTGAAACGGAAGAAGAGAAAAAAGAATTCCTAGCTGATATGGGCCTTGAGCAATCAGGTCTCGATCTGCTCGTAAGCGCTGGCTATAATATGCTTGGTCTTCAGACCTATTTCACCGCCGGTGAAAAAGAAGTTCGCGCATGGACCTTTCATAAAGGCATGAAGGCCCCCCAGTGCGCGGGCATCATCCACACCGACTTTGAAAGAGGCTTTATCAAGGCCGAAGTCTACCACTGCGCTGATCTCTTTGAGCTTGGCTCAGAAGCTAAATTAAAAGAAAACGGAAAGCTGAGGGTGGAAGGCAAAGAGTATGTCATGAAAGACGGGGACGTCGTTCATTTTAGATTTAATGTTTAAAAAATAAGGCCGGTTTTTCGGCCTTTTCTTATTGCTGATTAAACCCAAGCTTCACATCAAAGATCTGATTCACTTTTTCGGAGTCCGCCACTTCGACTTTCTTGTCCATCATCTTATAGAAAAATAGATTTCTAAAAATAAGCTTCACGTACTTGCGCGTCTCAAGAAAAGGGATGTTCTCGATATTGTGAAGAATAGTGTTCTCGTGATTGAGGTACTCTCTTCTCCACCTTTTCACTCTCGTCTCTCCGGCGTTATAGGCGCTCAGAGCGTAAACAAGATTTTGGTCATACTTATTTAAGAGTATGGAAAGGTACTTACTTCCAATTTTAATATTTATATTTGGGTTATAAAGATGCCTTGTCTTTATCCCTCTCCAATAACGTCTCGCCGTCGCTGGCATCAGTTGCATCAGCCCTCTCGCTCCCACCCAGCTTCTCGCTTTGCGGTTAAATCCCGACTCCTGACGAATAAGAGACATCGCGACCAATGGGTCCACATCTTTTTTTATGGCGCTTGCCACCTCGCGATAATAGGGCCTTGGAAAGAGGATGTTCATCACAGATTTATCGAGGCTGATCAGGTGCTTATTCAGACCTCTATAAATAAGCTTAAAGCTTTCAAGATAGTTCTTTTCCTCCTTAAGGGCCATCGCCGCCAGAAGGATAAACGCCGACTTTACTTCCTTGCCTCTTTTCGCGCCTAGAGAAGCGGCGTAACGATTCACGCTATGGAACGCGTTTTGGTTTTCAAGGTCTAAAAGCGGCTTAAAATCAATATCGCCCCAGATCTTAAAGCGCTTAATTGAAAGAAGCGTCTTTTGATCGAGCGTCGGGAACTTGTCGAGTTTGACGGTGTTTTCGTTTGCGAGTTTGTAATAAATTTTCTCGCTTGGAATGTCATAATGCTCGCTTAAAAGCTTAGAGGACAAAATAGAGTAGTAGTTGAGGGCGGACTTTGAAATCAGATCTTCAAATATAGGACGGGCCTTTTCGCTCTCAATTTCTCTAAGCGTATAGGCCGTCCAAAACTGAAGCCTGTCGTCCTGAATGGTCTGGAAGTTATCGTCTAGCCCCTTCTTTTTGATGACCTCTTTATAAGCTTGTTTGTACTTATTTTGCGTGATCCATGTCCACATCTTTTCAAAGATGGCGTCCTCATCGGTAGGATTTTGCTCAATAATAGCGTCATATGCCATTCTCGCTTCTTGAAAGTACCCTCTTCTCCCAAAGGACTTTCCAAGGCCTAGAAGCCTTTGATCGGCCTTTGATTGAGGCAGGTGAGGGTAGCTCAGGCCATAATAGGTGAGGGCCTCTTTTAGCGGCTTTTTAATTTCATTTGCGGGCTTTTCGTCATTAGCAAGATCGTAGGCCCTTCGAATGAGCTTTTTGAGCTCGGCGTCCAAGATCCATTTCGAATCATGGTCCTCAAGGCCTTTCACTTGGACAAAGCGGGTAAGCTCTGGCGTAATGTGCATGTACTGAAGAAGCTTCTTCGGAGGCGTTGTTTTGGTCGCCACATAATAGTCCGAGAGAATTTCAGAAAAGGCCTTTAGTCCTTGAGAATCGCTTTCAAATCGGCTCAAAAAATAACTTAGGGACTCTTTATTATTGGGATGGGTGATAAAATTTGCGTGGGCCTTGAAGAAGTCCTGGCTTGCTTTGGGCAGCTCAGTCGCCTTTTTGGAGGCAAGCTTGAGGTACTGATTAAAGCACATGATCAAACTTCTCTCGCGTAGCTTTTGCTTTAAAAACTCATCCTGATTTTTGTTGCTTAGCTTGGCGCAGGAAGATCTTATGGCCGCTTCGCTCTTCTTGCTATGCATATCAATGATAGACTGCAGCCAGTCCACATAGACATGAAATGCTGAATAGCTTCGAGCGGACTTAAGCACCTTTTTTGTGAGCGGCAACATTAATATAGCCTTTCTCCGTAATCTCATACACTTTGGCCAAATTATTGCCCAAGCGAGACTCGCCCTTGCTAATTGCCAAGGCGCCGTCGTTAAGGGCCTTTTTAATGTTTTTGTTCTCAATAATGACAGAGCTATGAGCGGTGAATAACGGCAGCGTGAGAAGAGCAAAGAGAAACGTATTCCGTACTTTCTTAATCAGATCTTGCAAAGTGCCTCCTGCAGCTTGAAGTCTAAGTATATGGTAGCGCTACTCCGGCTTCAGGGGAAGCGCGTCAACTAAATTGGTTTATTTCTCGTACGTATTTCTGCTAACTTGGCCTGAATCTCTCCCAAGACAGGCTTTCTTGTCCTCCGGCACCACCAAGGCAAGATTGGCTATATAGGAAGAAACCTCCTGCAGAGTCTCAAAATCCTCCTCTCTTTGGAGATCAAAATGCTCAAGTGTGAGATTCACTTCGTCTGCTACGTCTTGAAAATAGTCGCCTTTTCTAAAGAAGACGTTTCTTATTTCGCCACCTTGGCGGATAGTCTTTAGATGCGTCTTGAGCTTGTACATTGGCCCGGCCATTTTATGCGTAAGAAAGATGCTGAAAATAAAGAGAAAGCCGATAATGACGGCCTCGATTAATAAAAGAACCTTAAGCAGCTCACGTTTGGCCTCTAGTAGAGAAACCGACTTCTCAGGGGAGAGCGACCGCCATTTTTTCGAAAAGATCGGAAATGATGAAGGGGTAAATGGCCGTCGCAAGCAGGGCAAAAATGACGATAAAAAAAGTCACTTTGTACTGGAATTTGGGATTGATGAGAAAGATCCGTCTTTTATAAACCGCCACGTCCTTGGCTCCTATTATATTTGGTTAATATCTTAATATTATTATGGTAAACCTTTGAATTGTAAAAAAAAACGATAAGGAAGGACCTCAATGGAAGATCTTAAACAAAAACTCGCTCATATTAAAAATCCTAAGACCCAAAAGCCCCTAGTGGAGGAAGAGAGGATTAAGAAAATTGAATTCAAAGGAGAAGCTCTTTGCGTCACTCTTCAAAGGGACGGGATAAGCCCTGAAGACAAAAGAACGATTGAAGATGAAATCATCGAAGCTCTTAAAGGAGAGGCGCAAGAGGACGATATTTTCGTTCTTAGCGAGTCCACTAAAAGCGACGATATTTACAAGTCCGCAGGGCTTGAAACAAAAAAAGAAGTAAAGAAGCCAGCAGAGCTTCGCGTGGGTCACGGTCCTGTCGCTGAAAAAAAGTCTATACCTGGTGTCAAAAAGGTGATCGCTATCGGCTCTGGAAAGGGCGGTGTAGGCAAATCGACTTTCACCGCGAACCTCGCTTCGACCCTCAGCTCTATGGGCAATAAGGTCGGGATTATTGACGCTGATATTTATGGGCCAAGCATGCCCATGCTCCTAAATAAGAGAGGAGAGAAGCCAGAGGCAAGCGACAATAAAAAGATCTTGCCGCTTGAGTCCTATGGAATGAAGTTTATAAGCTTTGGAAACTTTGTTCATGAAGACGAGCCGGTCGTTTGGAGAGGCCCTATGCTTGGAGGAGTGCTAAACCAGTTCTTTTTTGACACAGAGTGGGGCGAGCTCGACTATCTTCTACTCGACCTTCCTCCGGGAACTGGGGACGTGCAGCTTTCCATGGTTCAAAACCTTGAACTCGATGGCTCAATCATCATTTCCACTCCGCAAGACATCGCTCTTTTGGACGCGAGAAAAGCTCTCCACATGTTCGACAAGCTAAACGTCCACGTCATTGGTATGGTCGAAAATATGAGTTCGTTCGTCTGCGATGATTGTGGAAAAGAGCATTTCTTATACGGCACTGGCGGTGTCCGCTCCGCTTGCAGCGAGCTTGGAGTCGGGTTTTTAGGCTCAATTCCCATGGAGATGAACCTTAGAAAGGGCTCAGATTTTGGCACGCCTTATATGACTCAAAACAAATACGAAGGCTCCAAGGTCTGGAAGGGATATCAGGAAATTGCCTCCCGTCTGGACAGCTATTTCAATCCGTCAGATACTAAAAAGCAAGGGCTGATGTCCAAAATCTTTGGCAAAAAAGAGCAATAAAATATGGCGAATACCGAGCTCATTCCCGTTCTAGATGAACAAGTCGCGGTGGGATTCACTGGCAAAGTGAACGTTCTACGCGCCAGTGACCGAGGACTGGAGGGCTCAATATTTTTATGCGACGGGGCGATTGTCAACGCGAGCTATAAAGGCGCAAGCGGCAATGAAGGCCTTCTTCAACGCCTGCGTCGAGGCCTTCGATGACGAATATGCTCATGATTATATTGTGGAACCAGAGCGCGTGGCCTCTCCGTTTAAAATTCATTATCCCTATAGTGTATTGAGAAGGAAGGTCTCAGAGGTCATCTCGATTTATAAGGAAAATAAGGCCCTGAGGCCGCCTGACGACCTCAAGCTTCTCATAAGGGCCTCCTTTATAGAGGCCGGAGACGCAGTGACTGGAGAGGAGTTTGAGCTTCTTCGGACAATATCTGACTTCAGTCGAGTCAAAGACATTTACAAAAACTCTCAATTGCCTGATTATCAGATAACCAATGGCCTAATATCTCTTCGCAAAAAACAGGCGATTACGACTGTTAAAGGCAAGCAAGTTAGAATAAAGTGAAAATAGGTTTAAAAGGAAGCTTATGAAAACTCAAAAGCATAATGATGGCGAAACAAAAGAACTGAAAGTTGAGATCGAGGCGCAGCTGATTTCCGACCTTGAGCTGATGGCCAAAAACAGCGGCCTTCCTCTGGAGGAACTTGTCGCAATTGCAATTAAGCGCTTTCGCTCTAGCCATGCTGACTATATGGGCATGGATCTTGACTACCCTTAAAGAGCGCTTCTCAGGGCACTTTTAGGTGCCCTCGGCCTTTCCTCACTCGCTCCTCTTATCGTCTAAAAAATAGACGGCCCTAAGCAGACTTTACACTCCACTCTTTGGTTTCCCTCCAAACTTGATTGATTTCAGTAGCTTACAGACTAAACTAAGATAGTAAGATATTGGCATGTGCGTTGCATTAAATACTCGTGAAGGAGTAATTTAATGAAAGCGTTTAAGAAAATGACATTAGCATCTTTGAGCGTGGCGGCCATGGCCCTTATGGCGAGCGGAGCTTATAACTCTATGGTAATGAGTGACGACTCTTTTATGACAGAGGTCTCAGAGATAAAGTTTGCAAAGCGCTTGGACGAAATAAATGGCAAGGTCGTCGTGGGAAGGATGGCAGCATCGACCACATGGCATCAAATGCAGGCCCCTAAAAAGGTGGCGGAAATCAAAGAACAAATAATCAAACCTCAAAAACAAGAAGTGAGAGAGGAAGTTGCTGAAGTCGCTGAAACTCCAGCTCCGGCCATCACTGATGATCTTGAGCTAAGCCTTAGCAATGTCTTCCATAAGAAGCCATTGGAGAAAAGGCGCGTTTTCTGGATCAGCTGTCGCGGTCGACGGAGTCATCGAAGAGATTAATGTCAATCTTCCTGATGGCAATGTCATCAATATTAACACTAGAGAAAGAATGGCGGGCAATGTGTTTACCTACGAAGACGCTGAAACAAGAGAGAGAAAGAGCGGCATCTTTTATGAAGTTAAAGAAGGAACTTATATGATTAACCTTACGAACGATTCTAAGTACGCAGGTGTGAGAATGGAATTCACCACTTCTGTCAAAAACGGAATCGAGGTCGCTCAAAATAAGGTTGAAAGCTCTTATAAAAATGAAGTCAGTTGGAAAAATGATAAGCAAAATCTTAAAGACGAAGTCGCTGAGGAAAAGGACTATTGGGCCGAGCAAGACCAAGGAAGTAGGGGGAACCTAGGAGTCCGGGCAGCAGGCCGAAGTCCAATATGGGTTCAACTTTCAATCGTAATTTCTCGGGGAAGCTTTTTAAAGAGCGACCCCAAAAAATCCGCAAAGAACCCACGCCGTGACTGCTGTAAAGAGCGGAATGGTAAGATTGTCGTCAAGCCGGATAGGAATCATTTCAAAAGCGCTGCCAATGAAGGCCAAAAGAAAGGCCAGCGAAAGTGTGAGAGCGTTCACTCCCCCGAGTGTCAAAGAGAAAATCCCCAATGAGATCAAAAATGTGGACGAAAAAGGCCAATGAGCCTTCAATACTTTTATGCGACACAATCTTGTGCTTTCCAAAACGAATTCCAATAATGGCGCTAAGAGGGTCCGCAATAGCAAGGGTGTAAATCGCTATCAAGGCCAAAGGCTTTGGAAAAGTGATGATTGTTAAAAGGACAGCGAAAACATAAGGCACCATTGCTGATTCTTTAAGCTGCTCTTCGGCCCGCATGACAAATTTTGAGAGTGGCAAGAAGCGGGCCGCCATTTCTGGATAATTGATTCTGACTTGCTCCATAACATATAAAAGACAGGCCACAAGCCCAAGAGTGTGAATGGCCGCTTGGTGAGAAAAGGTGAACCAGTAGAGGGACGCTATGGTGATCCCCGCTCCCATGTGGAATAGTCTTCGCACAAGTTGAAGATTTTTTCGGGTGGGGAGTTCTGGCCCGAGCGCTCCGAGCTCCTGCATTGCCATTTTCAGACCATTGAAAGTCTATTTTTGAACTCTCGGTTTCACTGTCTTTATTCATACTTTCTTTTGCCATATTAGCTAATCGACTTTTTTGTATCTAACTTTAAATCCTAAATACCTTATGCTTGTAAAGAAAGTCAGCTAATATTCGCTAAAGCTTGAGTAACTTAGTTTCAAGCTCATCAGCGCTGTAAATGCCGGCTTTGGCAAATTTAATATCGATCTTAGTGAAAGGGAAGCGGAAGCTTGGCCTTGATTCCAAGATTTACGGAAAATTTTTGCTGTTTTAGGATAGGCCCTGGCGGGCAGAATGGGCACTTGGGACTTTTTCGAGATGGCCGGAAGACCCTCTTTGACCTTGAAAATAGGACCTCGCGGACCATCGACGGCGATGGCGAAATTAAAGCCTTCTTTGACCTTTTTTATCGCCGCCAAGAGACCTCTTGCGGCCCTCGCGATGAGGAGCCTCTGACGGTCTGAATTCCTAAGATTATTCGCGATTTTTGTCATCAACTCGCCGTCTCTTGAAAGGGAGACTAAAACGGCAAATCGCTTGTGCTGGAAAAAAGGCATCAAGCACAGCTCGTCTTGGTGAAAAAAACCGAGAAGGACTTGAGCGTCTTTTTCTAAGAACACTTTGAGAGAAAAGAAGCTTGGTCTCGTCATCGGGAAAATGGAGCTTGAACCTGCAGGTCCAGCCGATAACTTTTACGATGAGAGTGGCCAAGGCGGCGATAAGTTTTTGTTTCATAGTAAAAGGGGAAGGCCAAGGCCCTCCCCTAAAGATATCAATTTAGCTATTAATCTTTTTGAATTCCTCGGTAAGGATGGGAACGATTTGGAAAAGGTCCCCAACGATGCCATAGTCGGCCTTGGTAAAGATGGGAGCGTCTGGATCGGTGTTGATCGCAACAATCACCTTTGAAGTTCTCATCCCGGCAAGGTGCTGAATTGCTCCGGAAATGCCGCAAGCGATATAAAGAGAGGGAGAAACGGTTTTTCCTGTTTGTCCCACTTGCATATCAGGGCTTGCGTAGCCAGAATCAACAGCGGCCCTTGAAGCGCCAACAGTGGCGCCAATAGCGTCCGCCGCCTCTTGAAGAATTGAGAAGTTCTCAGAGTTCTTCATCGCTCTGCCGCCAGAGATGATGATATTCGCCTCAGTAAGGTCCACTTTTTCGTTGGCGCTTGCGACGATTTCTTTAATCGCCGCTCTAATTTCTCCCGCATCAACGCTTGCTTCGTTTGTCTCGGCAGAACCGCCAGCAGGCGATTCAGGCATCCCAAGAGCGTTGGGACGAATCGGTCACAAAATGCGGCTTAGGGCCTTGTATCTCAACTTTTGCCAAGCACTTGCCGGCGAATAGAGGTCTTGTGCCCCTAAAGGTGTCCCCTTCAAAAAGGAAGTTCACAACGTCGCTGGCCATGCCCGGCGTCGAAACTTGTGGCAAGGCGAGGCATCATGTCTTTGCCAACTGAAGTCGCTCCAGCGAAAACGTAATCATAACCGCCAGCTTCGATGAAGCCTTTAAGAGCGTTTGCGTATCCTTCCGGAGAGTATTTGTCTAATTTGTCGCCTTTAAGCTTATGAACTTTTTTCGCTCCATACTCGCCAAGAACTTTCGCTTGGTCTTCTGGAAGGTCGCCGACCACGGCGACTTCCGCCTCTTGCCCTGAGAGCTTTCCTAGGATCTCGAGAGTGACCGGCTTGATTTTGTCTTTATTAACTTCTGAAAATATTAATACTTTTGCCATAATATTATGTCCTTTAAATTATTCGTCTTTTAATTAAAGCACTTTCGCTTCGTCTCTAAGAAGCTTGACAACCTCTTGAACGACTTCTTTTTGCTTAGACTCGTCCATCGCGTCAAACTTCTTTCCTGGCGGCTTCTCTGGCGGAAGTTGAAAGTCGCTGTACTTCACTCTTCTGTCGTCTTCGCTAACGCCCACGTCTGAAAGGCTAAGTTGTTGCATTGGCTTTCTTTTCGCTTTCATAATCCCAGGAAGGGAAGCGTAGCGTGGAGTGTTGATGCCTTTGTTGGTCGCAAGAACGCATGGAGTGGTTACTTCATAAATCTTCAATCGCCCCGCCTTCAATCTCTCTTTTGACTGTCACTTTGCCGTCGCCGCCTTCGTAGCCAACGATGACGGTGACCGCTGGAAGCTCCATCATTTGAGAAAGAACTTGCGGCACTTGAAGACAGTCGTCGTCAATGCCTTGTTTGCCGGCGAAAATAAGGTCCGGCTGCTTGCCGCTTTTTTCGATGGCCCCTTTAAGGGCCTTTGAAATTGTGTAAGAGTCAAGATTATCATCGGCCTCGACAAGAATCGCGTCGTCAGCTCCCATTGCAAGGGCCGTTCTTAGCGCTTCAGTGTCCTGAACTCCCCCCACCCTCACAACTGTGACAGTTGATCCAGGATTGTCCGCCTTCACAAGCAGAGCTTGCTCAACAGCGAACTCATCATATGGGTTCATGATCCATTTGATTGATGATGTTTCAATAAAAGTTCCGTCACCATTTGGCTGTACCTTTGTTTCGGTATCAGGAACTTGTTTTACACAGACAAAAATGTTCATTCCTAAACTCCTTCAAGTTTTCTGCTTTATATTTTCCACGTTTTAAAAGTTATCTTCCTAAGACCTCGCGAGCGATGACCAGCCTTTGAATTTGGCTTGTGCCTTCGTAGATCTGAATAAGCTTTGCGTCTCGCATAAGCTTTTCGACGGGATACTCTTTGCTATAGCCATAGCCGCCATATATTTGAACGGCGTCTGTTGTGTTTTGCATGCACGAGTCGGCCGCAAAGGCCTTGGCATAAGAGGCGATTTCAGTGTTCCTTTGGCCGTTATCAAGCAGCCAGGCCGCTTTATGGACAAGAAGCCTTGAGGCCTCCGTTTTCATGGCCATATCAGCGATCATAAATTGAATCGCTTGGTGTTTGGCGATGGGAACGCCAAATTGATTTCTTTGATTTGCGTATTCGATGGAGCAGTCAAGGGCCCTTTGAGACCCGCCCACGGCGCTAGAGGCGACTAAGTGGTCTTGAATGGTCAAGGGTCTTCATGGCGATGGACCAGCCCTCTCCAGGCTCTCCCAGCATGTTTTCTTTTGGCACTTTGACGTTGTCAAATTGGATGCCGCGAGTGTCCGAAGAGCGGTGGCCCATCTTGTCCTCTTTTTTCCCGATAACGATCCCGTCAGTGTCCGCGGGAACAACGACAGCGCTAATGCCTTTGTGCTTCTTTGGCGGATCGATGGTTCCATAGACCACAAACTGGTGAGCATAGCTTGCGTTGGTGATCCACATTTTTGAGCCGTTAATGACCCAATGGTCTCCGCCGTCTTTGATGGTCGTTTTAATGCCCGCCGCGTCAGAGCCATTGCCAGGTTCGGTGAGACAAAAGGAGGCGATTTTAAACTCTTCCATAAAAGGCCTTAAAAACTTTTCTTTTTGCTCCTTTGTTCCCGCAATCGCGATAGGGAGAAGGGCCAGATCGTTCGCCATAAAAGAGGTGTTCATCCCCATGCAGCCATAGGCGAGAGCCTCGCCAATGATCACTGAGTCGAGGGCGCTGAAGCCCGCTCCGCCGAATTCGGCGGGAACGCAAGTGTTCACGAGCCCAAGCTCCCACGCCTTTTTAAACTCTTCCATGGGGTAAGTCCCTTCATCGTCATATTTTTGAGCTTTGGGTATCATTTCATTTTTGGCGAACTTCATCGCCATATCTTTCATTTCTTGTTGTTCAGGAGAGAGCTTAAAGTCCATTTTTACACTTCCTTTATTGGTTCATGGCGCTCGTTAGGGGGGACACAATCACGGCTTGGTTATCGAAATCATTAGGGATTTTAAACGATTTTTCTAAAACTTGAAAGAAGGGCAACTCGGCCAGAGGCAGCGCGACAAAGGCGCGCTCTTGCCATCGTGGATGAGGCACCACAACTGACTTCGTTTCAATCTTTTCAGGCCCCAAAAAATTATGTCTAAATCTATAATACGCGGGCCCCACTTTTCAGTCCCGCTCCCTTCCCATGGTCTTTTCAATCGAAAGGAGTTTGCCATGACGTCTTCAGCGCTTGATCAGGGACATAAAATTCCAGCACTTGGTTGTAAAAACTAGGCTGGTCTTCGTTGCCGTAGGCCTTGGAAGAATAGGGGAACTTTCAGAGATAAAATCAAACCGCTCGCTTAAAAGCGACTTGGCCCTGGCCAAGTTAGCGGCTTTGTCTCCAAGGTTCGATCCTGTAGCGATGATTAAGCTCATGCTGGAATGTTAACATATGTTAAGAGGATTTTTTTTGTTCTAGATCAGGTTTCTCAGCTTTGTCTGAGTCTTTTTCTTTAATATTGGACGGTTTCTTATACATATAGGCGCTGGGCACGGAAGGCAGAGCGGAATTTCTAGGCGCTGTGGGGGCCTTTTTAAGGCCGCAGGCCGCGGTCATTAAAAACAAAATGAGCAAAGCGAGAGGGATAAGAACTTTTGAATGATTGTTAAAACTCAATGGCCACTCCAATACTTAAAATATCATTTCCAAGGTCGCCCTTTAAAAACCAGCCAGGAACTAAGCGCCTTAATAATGTCACACCTATAATGGGTTTGTCTTGGCCTAAATCATTTATGGCGTCAGCTTCAAGAACATTTTGTTGAGGGTCGCCAGACTTTTCAGCGTCAGGACTTGTGACAGAATAAAGTTGGTAGCCGATATAGGGCATGATGTAGGAATACAGCGGGGCCTTGAAAGTGTACTTAAGTCTGAAGGTGAGATTATCGATCGCCGTTTGCGCTCCTTTTCCAGGAAAATCATTGATCAGGGTCCTGCCGTAAAGCCCCTCAAACCAATAATTGTCGCTAAACTGATAGCCCCAATTGAAAGCGATTTGGCCGCTCACCACTCTTTGTGTGTCGGGCTCGAGATTGTGCTCGAAAGAAAACTGATTATAAGCGACGCCGACCAAGTTATCGGGCTTTATATGCCGAGAGTCTTTTTCGAGAAAGGCGATGTCTTCTTCAATGCTGTTCTCCAGGCTATAAAGGTCTTCTTCAGACTCAATTTCATTCTCATCAGGAGCGCTGGTCTTTGGCTTAGGGGCAAAAAGGTAAGAGTCGTCGCCCTTTAAGATCTGGACGTCGAGCCCCTTGCGAAGCAGGGCCCATCTTTTAAGGGAGTAGACCTTTAACACTTTAATCCCCGCTAGACCGTCATGTGTTTTTCCTACCAGGGCCCTGGCCACAGGACTTTTCTCATTCAGAAGGATGGTGATGAAGTCGCCCTTGTTTAGCATTTGATTGGTGTTGGTGATGATAAAGATTTTTTGAGACCGCCCAATAATTCGGATGGTTTCGGTAAAAATCTCCGAGCTGTCTCCAAGCTCAATGGAAGAACCAAGGTCTTCCACCAAGCTTTGCGCGCTAGATTTATTTATGCCAGGCGCGAAAAAAACCACTAGGGCCAAAAAAATTACTTTATATATTTTCGGCAAGTTAACTCCATTGTCTAACATAATTTTAAGGCTTTTAATTAACCAAGTAAACCGCTTACACAGAGATGTTGGGAAGCTTAAGATTGACTGTTCTGGTAAGGTTTTGATAGCAATGCTTAGACACACAATATATTGGGGGAAATGATGTTAGAAAACGCTTATAGGCAGCTATCTAGTGGTGACAATAGACATTTTGTGGTTGTGGCCGGAAATATCGGAAGCGGAAAAACGACTCTAACTAAAAAACTATCCGAGAGACTAGGATGGAAGCCGCATTTTGAGTCTGTGCAAGACAACCCTTACCTTGCTGACTTCTATAAAGATATGGCCCGGTGGAGTTTCCCTCTTCAAGTTTACTTTCTCAATCACAGGTTCAATACTCATAAAAATATTGAGGTAGGCCAAGGAAGCGCTATCCAAGACCGTTCTATCTATGAAGACGCCAATATCTTTGCTCGCGCCATTTTTGAGCAAGGCGACATGGACAAGCGCGATTATGAAAACTACTGCAGTCTCTATGAGTCGATGATTCATTATCTTAGCGCCCCGACTCTTATGATCTTTTTGAAAAGATCAGTTCCAAAACTTGTGGAAAGAATCACTATGAGGGGCCGTGATTACGAGCAAACCATACCTGTCGACTATCTTACTAAGCTCAACCAATATTATGACGATTGGTATGATAATTACGATCTCGGCAAGTCTCTTGTGGTCGACACTGACGACTTGGACTTTCTAGAGAATGAAGCAACATTTTGATCGTCTCGTGCATAAAATACACGACTCAATCGATCAGCAAGAAATGTTTTTTCAGTATTAAGATTTCTTAGCAGAACAATTTTTCCCCCCAAGGGAGAGGTTTAGCCAGAAAATATTTAGGTTATAATAATCCTTGCCGACAAGTTATTTAAATCGGCCACGATAATCACAATTATTTATTGGAAGTGAATTTAATATCGGCAAGGAGATAACATGAAATTTCTACTTTTTATTCCCCTATCAATTATGCTCGCCTCATGTTCAGGCGGGAAATCAGCGCCAGAGGGTGAAGATGTAGGCATCGAGCTTGCTGATGCTGTTGAGTTCACTGAGGATTCCGGCGACGTTTTCGCTGAGGAGCTTCCTGAGGCCATGCCTGAAGACGCAATGGCCTTTGAAGAGCCGGTGGCTGACCCTCTCGCGGTCCCAAGCGAAGAGCCAATCGGCCAAGATCCTATGATGGCGGACGCGGCTCCTGTTGAAGAGGCCCCTGTTCAGATCGATCCTGCGCAAAGCGCTCCCGTCGCTATGAGCGGCGAGACAGCGACTTATACGGTCAAAGAAAACGAAACCCTTATGATGATCGCTTTCAACATCTATGGCGACTACGCCAAGTGGAGAGAAATCGCTTCAATGAACCAAGACAAGCTTCAAGGCTCAACGACTGTGACACCGGGGATGCTGCTAAGCTACGACGCCCCAGCTCAGCCGTTCACTTTCAGCCCAAGCGGAAACCCGTATCTCATCATGAAAGGCGACACGCTCGGCCTTATCTCGCAAAAAACTTACGGCAGACACCGTTTTTGGAAAGATATTTGGGACAATAACAGGCCGCTTATTAAAGATCCGAATATCATCTTTGCTGGCTTCACAATCTATACCCCAGTGATCGAAGGCAGAGACGTTGCCTTTGACGGGCTATAGAGGTAACTTAAAAGAATTAAACTGAGGAGCAGGCCTTGTGGCCTGCTCTTTTTTTTCAAACCATGAAGTATATTGCGATTCTCATCTCTATTCATCTCTTCTCTTCTTGCTCTTTTCTCCCCCATAGAGGCGAGGACGCCAAGCAAAAAGAAATAGGCCTTTTAAAATACGAGCCGATGACAAGCAGGGACTACTCTGACCACCTTAAGGCCTTTGAAGACTTTTACATTCAGTCGCCTAGCGTTTCCGTGCGACCACTCCTTGCTTCCGAGAGGGAATACCTGCGCTCGGTCGGGGAGGAGATCGTCCGAAATAATGAGCTCTTTTTTACAAGCGGCCTATCGCCTCAATTCATGATAATCGACAGCGAGGTGCCTTTTCATTTTTCCCTGCCTGGCCTGAAAATTTTTCTCTCGACTGGCCTCGTCTCTAAGTATCTTAAGAATGAGAAGCTCCTGTATTCAGTGATCGCTTATGAATTGATTAGGAGCGAGAAAAAAATATATAAAAAGAATCATATTGTTCCCACTGGCTTCATGCCGACCTCGCGGGCGCTAGCATTGCTACGGCTGAGCACTGAAGAGAAGGTGGAGACTCATAAATGGGCCTACTACACATTAAAGCGAGTGGGGGTTGACGCGGACATATATTTGTCTTGGCTTCAAATTCAAAATAGAAACTCTGCAGACTTCGCTCTGCAATTGGGGGACACAAGCTCTATTTCAAGGGAGGAGTCTCTCTTTAAGGCCTTTATTATACAAAACGCTAAAAAGAAAACCGGAGGCTCTAAGTATGAGCGCTCTTCGAGGGCGTTTTACGCGTTCGTAAACAGAATCAAGAGGTAATTATGAAGCCCGAAGTTTCAGAGAGGCTTTTTATAGAAGAGCTTTTTAAAAGGTCGGTGGAAAGCAAGGACGTCGCCTGCTCGAGCATTTCAAATATAGAAAGGCTAACTGGAGACGCTTCCACCCGCAGGTACTATCGCGTGACCTGTCCTAAGGACTCCTTTGTGGTGTGCTTGGACAATCCCGCCCAGGACGGGTTCAACGCCTTTGTGGAGACCCAGTCGTTTTTCTCTAGAAAAGGCGTGAGAGTTCCGAAGGTCTTGGACAAGGACGTGAAGAAGGGCTACATCCTTGAAGAAGACCTTGGGGACGTGACGCTCTTAAAGGAATTGGCCAATCTCAACAGTTCCACCGAGGAGCTAAAAGTCTACGAGCAAATCATGGACGAGCTGATAAAGATTCACTCCATAGAGATGAACGACCTTGAGAAGGCCCATATTAGCGACCAAAAATTTGACTTCGAAAAGCTCATCAATGAGATTGACTTCACCGCCGACTACTTCCTCGAGAAATTTCTTGGAGTTCAAGACGAGGCGTTTAAGCGCTCTGTGATCGAGGAGTTTTACCCCATTTGCCGGCGCCTAAGCTCGGAAAAAATGGTCTGCACCCATAGGGACTTTCACAGCAGAAATGTCATGGTCAAAAAGGGAGAGTATGTCATCATAGATTTTCAGGACGCGCGTCTTGGCATTCCCCAGTACGACTTGGCCTCTTTATTGGAGGACTGCTATTACGACCTGGCGCCGGCCAATCGCGAGAAGCTTCTTAGACGCTACTACGAGAGCCTGCCCGAGGCCGTCCATGGGCAAGGGAGTTATGAGAGATTTAAGTCGCTTTATAGGGACATGTTATTGCAGAGGGTGTTCAAGGCGGTCGGAAGCTTTGCTTATATATACCACCACCGAAAAGACGTCCGATATGTCAAATACATAGGTTTTGCGATGGAGAAAATAAAGAACGCTCTGGTCGATTGCGAAGAGCTTAGTGGCCTTAAAGAAAAGTTGTTCAAAGTTTATTATGCAAGTTAAAAACGCGCTTATACTTGCCGCTGGTAAGGGCACTAGAATGGGCGAAATCGGAAAGAGACTTCCAAAGGTGCTCTGGCCAATTTTTGAAAAAAGCGCCCTAGAGCTTGAAGTCGCCTACGCTAAAGAGCTCGGCGCAGAGAACATCTATATCAATTCCCACCACTACACCGACGAGCTATTGTCCTTTGTAGAAAAACGACCCCAGTTTTACGGGCGTGGAAATGCTTGTGGAAGACGAGCCCATCGATATCGGAGGCGCGGTCCATAATCTTGCGGGAAAAACCGGCTATAAAGGAGAGCTTCTCGTTCTTAATAGCGACCAATTTATTTTTTTAAGCTCAGTAGACTGGAAAAAGGCCTTGAAGACTTTTGGCCAATGCGACGCTCTTCTTTTTGCTTATGAGGTCAGAAAAGAGGACAGACTACAATGGGCTCGGGTCTCGGAGATCGGCTCGCCGGCATCAGGCCAAACGCGAGCTATGCTGACGGAGAAAGCATGCTGACTTATACAGGCATGGCGCTTATAAACTCGATAAACTTGAGCCACAGGAAGGGCCCAGCAAATTTTTTGAAAGCGTGGCGAACCCAGCAGAAGCTTAAGGTGTCGGTGCAAAGCATAGATGAAGAGTCCCTACTGGGACTTTGGCACGTCTTAGGCGCTATTGGGACAGCTCTTTCAATGTTCTTCAGCGCATGGGGCCAGAAAGATGAGCCCTTTGTGCGATTTTTAATCAGAACCAAGCGCCTTTATAGAGGAAAAAGCAAAAGGGAACTCTTATGGGGTCGATGATCCAATGGTGATAAACCTTGATACAACTCCGCTGGCAGGGAGAAAAAATAAAATTGTATTAAAAGAGTCAGGCGAGGCCACAGAGTTGGAGGGCGATTGCATCGTCTATGAAGGACTTGCCGTCAGGGTCCCTAGTTTTCCTCCTTTATGCATTCAACGGGACAGATTTTGACGCATAAGTGGCATAAGGTGCAGCTCCATTGATCAATTGCAAAATCCTTTCCGTCGCTAAGCACGGCGTTCTCAGGGCAAATAATTCTGCAAGCGTCGCAAGATATGCATGTGTTGTTTATTTCCAGGTTTTTGACCATAATATTACCTAAGGTAATTATACTATGAATGTGCGAATTTTATATAGAAGCGCCACGGTGTGGAACATTATTCTCTTCACTCTATTGGGTTTCTTCTTTCTCTACTTTCAAGAGGGCTACTGGCGACTAAAAGTGTTTTCGAAAAGTCTTTTTTAAAGAGCTTTGTGCTGGACTATGCCCCTATCATCGCGCTGATTCTTGTGACGTTGTTTCGATTTTTTTTCTAAAAAGTTCTTCTCGGTCGCTATTTGTTTTAACGGCGCTTGGCGGTGACTCGGGCGACCATAAAGAATCTGTCGGTCGACTTCTCGAAACTTATTATAATCGCCTTATTCTTATACACGTTGATAACTTACTACTTTTACCAGTTCCTCTCGATTGAAGTGGCGGAGTCTTATTATAATCCGCTTTATAATGAAGACGATCTTTTTCCTCCGATGCTGAAGCGTCTTGAGTGCGAGTTGGTGGACGAGAAAGGAAATTTGGCCACTGGTTGGCTGACTAATTGGAACGAAAATGGCTGCTTTGTTTATTTAAATAATTCCGAGACCGAAATGGACAAGAAGAGCCTATTTTGAAAATGACCCTTTTTGGGCGCCCATTTTCTTCAAAGGCAGGACTTGCCAGCAAGACTAAGGACGGCAAGGGCATTGGACTTAAATTGGATAACGCCCCCAATGAGGAGTTTGGATGGAGAGACTACCATTCGATCGTCGATCAGATGGGCTATAATGTGGAGTATTTAAAATGATGAATCGTTTACTTTTGACCGTTTTTCTTCTCGGGCTTGCCGCCTGCAGCCCAAGTCCCAAAACACCTGAAGGTCTTTTGCGCATGTATGTTCATGATGTCACCACAAAAAAGGTGGGGAAGGACTATTATCTTAAATACACGGCGGGAGATTTGCTGTCGGACGTGGAGGCGATTGATGAGGACGAGTTGGAAAAGAGGTCCTATCTAGACAATGTCTCCAACACAAAAGTCGATATCATAAACGAGAACTGCAGAGAGAAAAAATGCGTTCTCACTTATGTCGTTAAATACGAGACCAAGGACGGAAAGAAGTCCACCTTTGCCGCCGAAACGAAAAAATTGGCCGAGTTTGTGAAAGAAGACGAGGAATGGAAGATTTCAAGCGTCACCAATCTAAAAACATTCTTTGAGGCCAAAGAGCCTATTTCGCCCATGGAATAATATTTCAGGAACTTAGGAGAAAATGCTAAAGTTTTTTAAATAACTGACCGATCTGTTCGGTATGAGTGGAAAAACTGATTATATTTCACAAATGGTGACGGAGACTTTTGGCGGGGCCCAAGACAATGTGCTTGAGTTTAAGCTCCCTGAAAAGGAAGAGTGCTCTCAAATTGAGATGGACTTTTCCCCCACGAGGGCGATTTATGACAAAGAAAGGCGCTGTCTGGTTTTGGAGCTTGAGGGCGAGCGAGTGGAGCTGCCCGCGAATTTCGGCCCCTTGTCCCAAGTGGACTTTGAGTCAGATCAGGCCCATCTTTATGTCAGCTTGCATAAGGACCCTGAGAAGCTGATAGAGGTTCTTTCCGCCCATTTAAATAGGCCTCTTGAGTCTATGGAAATCTACGCTGCAGAGGGCGGTCTCAAGCTCGATGCTCGCTTTGCAAATGCCTTCCAGCAAGCGGCTTAAACCTTTCCGATCCGCCAATTAAATGCTAAATAATATTCATGGAAAAAACAGTCTTTAAGAAATATGGCCATAAGAACCTCAAGGGAAAGCCCCGTCATCTCAAGGCGAAAATCCCCAAAGGCGGCAATTATCTTTCCGTTAAAAAGTCCTTGCGCGAAAGAAATCTTTACACTGTTTGTGAAGAGGCGATGTGCCCGAACCTAGGCGAGTGCTGGGACGCAAAAACGGCCACAATGATGGTGCTTGGAGACACGTGCACGAGAGCGTGCAAGTTTTGCAATGTGAAGACTGGAAATCCAAAAGGAGTAGTCGACCAAGACGAGCCTCGCAAGGCCTCTGAGATGGTGGGCATGATGGGGCTTAAGTATCTCGTCATCACAAGCGTCGATCGCGATGATTTGCCAGATCTAGGCGCCGGACAGTTCGCCAAAATTGTCGAAAGAGTGAATGCCGACCATCCCCAGGCCAAGGTCGAAGTATTAGTTCCTGACTTTAACGCTATCCCTGAACATATGGACACGCTTGCCAAATCAAATCCATTTGTGGTCGCTCAGAATCTTGAGACCGTCAAAAGACTTACTCGTCAAGTTCGAGACAGAAGAGCCGGCTATGAGCAGACGCTTAAGGCCCTTAAGTACTATAAGGACAATCATCCTCATATTCACACCAAGAGCTCGTTAATGGTGGGCCTTGGCGAGACCAAAGAAGAGCTTGTGGAGGCCATGACAGATTTGCGAAAGGCGCGGAGTCAATATCATCACATTTGGCCAGTATCTTAGGCCCACTTTGGCCCACCTGGAAGTGCAAAGGTATTATGAGCCGGAAGAATTTGATCATCTGAAAAAGATCGCCTATGACATTGGCTTTGACTTTGTCGCTTCTGGCCCGATGGTGAGGAGTTCCTATAAAGCGGGCGACTATCTTGACTTTTTAAACAAGAAAGAAGGCAAGGACATAGATTGGAAGGCCTAAACAATACGCCCTTTTGACAGCTTGCCCTCCCTAATGGGGCGGAAGTCAAAATTGATCAAAACGCTCTTTTCATTAAGAAGTGGAACTGGGACTATCAGTGACTGCTTGGATTTTCAAAAAAATGCTCAGGACCATGTTCGTTCTCATAAAGGTCTTAAGATCTACATCTTCTGCAATCATCCCGCATGTCTTCACTTTGGGCGGGGCAATGAAAGAGGAGAAGAACAGCTCGTGGATTTTTCTGAGTCGCTGTCTTATGCTTGAAATATCCAGTTGAGAAAATTCATCGAGGTGGAGGAATCACTTTTCACTATCCTGGGCAATGGATTTTCTATCCCTATTGTGAAAATTGGTCCAAGCTACACACTGGATGATCATATGTGCTGGTTCTTAAAATCCGTCGCAAAAGTGCTTCAGAAAGGATTTCGGGCTGAGGGGGCGATGACCGCTAAAAAACTTATGGGCGTGTGGAAGGACCGCAAAAAACTCGCTTCCATTGGCGTGGGCGTGAGCCGTTTTGTGACCGAGCATGGAATCGCCCTCAATCTTCATGAAGACCGGGAAATGTTCTCTGAATTGGCAAAATTAGTCCGTGTGGCATGAGCGCTGAAACTTATGCCACTGTTGAGGCGTTCATTGGTGAAAAGTGACCTTTTAGAACGATTTCACTCAAGTTTTATTTCACATATATTCCCTGAAAACGAAGGACTTTAGTTGCGCTTCACTATGCAAGCTCTGAAAATAGGGAATATGCCAAAGATATTGCTCTTCACTTTATTCTTTTTCTTCATCTCTGTGCGCCCAAAGCGCTGACTAGGGAAAAGGTCCATGTCGGTCTTGAGGCTTTTCCTCCCATGATCACAGAGGAGGGCGGAGGTCTCACCGTGGAAATGCTAAAGAAACATTGAAAAGAAAAGTCCTTATGAGTTTGTTTTTACTGTGGCCCCCTATAGAAGACTGAAGGAGGGCCTTGTGAAGGGAAAATTTCGATCTTATTGGGCACACTCCCTATCGAGGACGAAGTGCCTTCATTTTATAAAGATGCCGCTGAGCTTGATTGGAGTTATCCCGTTTGCGCAGAGTTCCTTTACACTGAAGAACTTAAAAGGCCTCGATCACAGGCCTGTTGTCGGCACTCTCACAGGAAACAAAGACTTTTTGGAAAGCTTTAAAGGCATGCAGGACTACGACATATTTGAGCATGTGGAAATGACAGGCCCTTTTAAAGATGTTAAAAAACAAAAGAGTGGACGCGGTCTGGTTTGGACGGCCAGTTTTAAATCACTATCTTAAAAAAGTAAAAATTCCGAATCTAAAAAGAAAAACTTTTCCCTCTCGCCCTTTGGCGGTCGGCCTGGCCGTGAAGAAAAGCGCCAAAGGTCGAAGCTTAAAAAAGAGCTTGAGGGGCTTTTGAAAAAAAGCGGCTGGAAAGAAAAATTTGATAAGAAATTTAAGAACGATTTGGACTGTGTTCGATAAAAAAGGCCCCTCAATGAGGGGCCGTTTTATATTTACATAGCTGCGTAATAATTTTTTAGCATAAGAGCGTCGTCTTCAAGATTTGGCGAGTTGGAGACCATGTATCCACCGCAATTCTTGTCTTTAAGCGCTCTTAGCATGTCCTTCCAGTTGAAGTCGGACTTCTCAAGGTTGAGATGCTTCAAGTCGCCTTTTGAGTTTGAGCTAATGCCTGAAACGTGAATGTGCATATTTTTAAGAGCGTCAGCTCCAAGCTCTGCTTCGAGCTTGTTCAACACTCCAAGCATTTCGTCGTAAGAGTTGTATTCGCCCGTTCTCGCGTAAAGGTGGGAAAAGTCCATACAAGGTTTAACGCTCATTACGTTCTTGGTAAGGGTGATAAGCTCCTCAAGAGAGCCAAATTGAGAGGTCTTGCCAGTGAGTTCTGGTCTAAGCTCGATTTCGATGTCGAGTCTATTTAGTCTCTCTTCAATAACGTTCATGGACTTTTCGACGAGATCAAAGACGTCATAAGGAGAGTCTTTCATGTAGAAGGCCGCATGGAACGTCATGGACTCCGCGCCGCACAGATCTGAAATCTTGGCGGTCTGAATAATTCTCTCAACGGAAGAGTCGATCTTGTCCTGCTCTCTTGCGTTAAGGTTAATGTAGTAAGGTCCATGAGATGTGAGAGGAACGCCTAGTTCATAGGAGGCCTTTCTAAGAGCGGAAGAGACTTCTTCCTTCATTCTCACGCCATGAGCAAACTCCAATTGCATGCAATCAAGACCAAGCTCATGAACTCTTTCAACACCATCGACTGGGCTGTTTTTCTTAGCGGTACTGTTTGGCACGCCTGCTGTTCCGAATAATAGGGTATCAAACGCCATTACGCACTCCTTCCTAATTGCCCGTCATTTTCGCTCTTGAAAGATCTTGTCTTTCCAGTCGTCAAAACTTTTAAGACAAGAGGAACATCCGGACCCCAATCCGAGACGCTCTTTCAAATAACTTAAATGAACGGTTTCTATTTTCCCTGTTGTTAACGCTTCTTTATCAAACTTATCAATAATTTCTGATCTAATGTCTTCGACGCTCAAGCACTTGCATTCGCAAATAAGCTCTTGATCTCCCCACGAGGAGCTATCTGACTTTTTGCGAAGTTGAAAGTCTCGAAGCTCCCGAAGA
Source organism: uncultured Bacteriovoracaceae bacterium (assembly GCA_963747475.1). GTDB lineage: Bacteria > Bdellovibrionota > Bacteriovoracia > Bacteriovoracales > Bacteriovoracaceae > UBA845. The sequence goes on along the minus strand of CAVVFE010000012.1, from coordinate 53,290 downwards.
GCCTCCAGCTCGTCATGATCCATAGGATTCCCTGCTGGCCATACGGCGCGTTCCTGCGTCGGCCCCCGATATATAGCCCTTCGCAGAATAAAAGTCGAGGGTAGGGGCGCAATAGTGTAATAATGATAGGAAATCTTAAGAATCTTGTTAAAATATACATAAGGAAACCTGTTTCTGTTTTGTGGACGCTGCGCCGCGGGCGTTGCCGCTATATTCTTAGGTAAGTTGATGAAATTATTAATCTTTCTTTACCACTTTATAATCTCCAATCTTTTGCCCTGTTTGGCGATGTTTCTTTTATTAGATGGTCACTGTGCGTCATGTGGCATTGGCCGTTTGGATGGGACTTTGGTGTCTCGCCTACATCTACTTGGACAAGCTTATCTTGTTCACTTTGGGAGCAAGAGAAATCATTGATCAAGACAGCCAAGAGTTTTTTCAACATTTAAAAAATGAGTCCTATAAGAACTTTTCCTCTTTTCCGAAAGTCTATCCTGTATCCCGGAAACTCACTTGAAATGTTTTGTGCTCTGCGTCTCGCACAGAATGGTCCATTGTTATAGACCGAAATCTTAATGAGACGCTTGAGCCCCGAGCAAGAACGAGACCTTGCGCAATTCTTAATGAGCTTTCATAAAGAGGGCGTCGCTTGGAGGCTGACCAAGTCTTATGGGCTTTGTTCGCTTATGTTAAGTTTGAACCATCTTCTGTGGACGAGAGTCTTTTTTATGAAAGAGGGCTCAAACGCCTACAAGGTCACAAACTTTGTCGCTTTGGCGCTATTGAAACCATTTTTTGAGGCGCTGTTGGCCCCTGGAAAGATGAGCCTTAAAATCGAGGCCGCGCCCGTCGCTTGAGTCCATCATCAATCTAGGGGGGAACTTGAGCCAGACCTTGGGTCATAATGAGTTTTTATTTTTTGGTATCAAAGAGGGAGGCTCCACTCGGGACCTGTTGGTAAGGCGCTTGGAGCAATATCCCGCCCTGGAGCAAGCTAAAATTAAGAGCCTAATTTGATGAAGAGCTTTGTAGAAAAAATCAAAGATCGGTTTAAAAATATCGAGTACAATAATTTGTACCCGCTATTCTTCACCATCATTTTCATTCTTATTTTAATCCAATATTCCTTCAATTCCTTGGACGCTCTTTTTTATGACCTTTGGGCCAGAGGGGACTTTGTCGCCCCCTCAAGTGATAAAATTGTCGTCGTCACCATGGACGAGGAAAGCGACCAATTCCTTAGGGGAAATCTATCCTTATACTTATGCGACGCACTTGAGGTTTTTGGACAAAGTGCTGGCAGACGATCCAAAGGTGATTAATTACTTAATACCTTTTCTCGATCCCGAGACAGAAGGGGAGCGTCGCTACGCTGAAGAATTTCACGACAAGCTCCTGGCCTTCAAGCAAAGCGACGGACATTTTCGCTTTGGCACGGACAAAGACGCCTGGGGAGAGCAAGTTCCTCCCGAGAACCTTCAGGACTTGGGCTATTCACTGGCGCTAATCAACAAGGACGGGAACTCATTCGCAAGAGACGATGTCACGAGAAGAGTCATTCTTGAACATTAGCGGAGAGGACTCCCTCCATCTGTGGACCGCAAATAAACTTCGCGAATCTATGGGGCTTAGGAAAAAGGAGGCCTCTGAGTATCAAGGAGCCTATTACTCCCGCGAGGCCGACGCCACCTTTAGCTTATTTCGCTATGGCGATAATCCGAAAAACTTATGAGGCGGTCAACTCCATTCCTTTTCATAGAGTAGTGGTGGGAAACTTTCCTAAAGGCTACTTTAAAGACAAAGTCGTTCTGATCGGAAGCCAATACCTATCTAATAGTGGAGACTTCGTTAACACTCCTTTTGGAAAAGAGGACAATAAAGCCCCTCAAATTAATGTTCACGCCCAAATCATTCAGGCGCTCGCACAAGATATGACTGTCGCTTCTGTGCCTGACTGGTTTACGGACTTCTTGTCCATTCTTTTGGCGGTGCTCTTGTCTTTCATTATTTCAAAAGTTCAGCCGACAAAAGGTCTTCTGATCACAATGTCTATCATGGCGGGCATGTTTGTTCTCGCCTACTTTCTTTTTATCGGGGCGGGCGTTTGGATAAAGCTCTCACATGTCATTCTAAGCATCTTTGTGGTCTATTATATCTGGGTGCCCTTTCAGGGCGATCGGGGAGTACCAAACCAGATACGCCATTCAAGAAGAAGCGAAGATGCTCAAGAAAGTGGATCGGCTCAAACAAAACTTTATTAGTCTTATGAGCCACGATCTAAAAACGCCCGTCGCTAAAATCGCGGGCATTGCTGACATTCTTAGCGTTCAATATCCAAACGAGCCGCGCCAGAAAGAGCTTTTGAATGACATCGTAAGCTCCACAAAAGAGCTAAATAATTTCATCACCTCGATATTGGACCTAACGAAAATTGAGTCCAGAAACATCACCTTGAGGCTGCAAAGCAAGGACATTAACAATCTCATAGAGAGTTCAGTGGACAAATTGAAGTTTGAGGCCAACGAACAGAATATGAAAATTGACAAAGATCTCGACCCTCTTTATCCCATCAATATTGACCCCGTGCTTATCAATCGCGTCCTCTCCAATTTGATTGGAAACGCCATTAAGTACGCTGGCGAAGGGAGCGTCGTGACTGTTCGCTCGTGGGACGATCCGGAATGGGTCCACGTTGAAATAAGAGACAACGGAAAAGGAATGAAGGAAGAGGACCTTGAGTACATCTTTGACAAGTTTTATCGGGTAAAGAATGACGATAGCCATAAAATTAAAGGTTCAGGACTAGGGCTTTATTTGGTAAAATACTTTATCGAGCTGCACCATGGGGCCATTTCGGTCGCTTCAAAGGTGGGAGAAGGCACGACATTTACTATAAAGCTGAAAAACGAATAAGATATTAAATTAAATAGGAAATAGAATAGGGGACAAGTCCATGCATAAGGTACTGGTAGTTGACGACGACAAGGTTTTACAACAATCGGTAAAACAAGCTCTTGATTTCCATCACTTCAACGTTGAGGTGGCGGACAATGGAAAGGAGGCGGTGGCCGCTGTCTATAGGGACAAGTATGACCTTGTTGTAATGGACGTGAACATGCCCGAGATGGACGGCCTTGAAGCTCTCGTCGAAATTAAAAAACACGACCCCTCCATCATAGTCCTGATCTTGACCGCTTATTCCAATGTCTCCGACGCGGTGAAGGCGGTCAAAGAGGGCGCCTTTAATTACTTAGAAAAGCCCATCACCTCTGAAAACCTTGTCGCCCTGATAAAAAGGGCCCTTAAGGCGAGGAGCATGGTGGAAACGACCGCGTTCTCCGCGCCAACTCTGTCCCTTGGAGAAGGGAACACTGACGACAAGTTTGTGGGCGAGTCAAATTCCATGCAAAAAGTTTTTGACGTTATTGGCAAGCTCGCCAAAGTCAAGACTCCTGTTCTTATTCGCGGAGAGTCCGGAACGGGCAAAGAGCTTGTCGCTAAAGCGATCCACTATAATGGCCCGAGAAAGGACAATAAATTTGTGGCGGTCAATTGCGGGGCCATTAGCGAAAATCTTATTGAGTCGGAGCTCTTCGGCCACGAAAAGGGCGCCTTCACAGGCGCCGATCAAAGAAAGATTGGCAAATTTCAATACGCCGAAGGAGGAACGCTATTTTTGGACGAGATCGGAGACATTTCTCCCGCGATGCAGGTGAAGCTTCTTAGGATCCTGCAGGAAAAGAAATTTACCCCAGTGGGCTCAAATAGAGAAATCTCCGCCGATGTGAGAATCATCGCGGCCTCTCATAAGCCCTTTGAGGAAATGATCAAGACTGGCGAATTTAGGGAAGACCTTTTTTATAGGCTCAATGTTCTTCCTGTCTACCTCCCCCCGTTTAAGGGAGAGAAAGTCGGACATTCCCCATCTCGTGAATTATTATATCGACTACTTTAATAATGTTCACAACCTAGAGGTGGGAGGGATCACTCCTGAGGCGACCAAGATCATGCAAGAGTACTCATGGCCTGGGAACATTAGAGAGCTGAGAAACACTATCGAACATTGCTTTATTATGGAGGCCGGCGACGTTATTAGCGAGCAGGCCCTCCCTTCCAAGATAAAAGACGGAGGAAAGCAAGACAAGATCGAGGACAGCGAGACTGAAGACGCTGTCATCGACTTTAAGGGCATCCAAAACTCCGTTCTGGACAAGGACCCAAGAGAGAGTGGACAACTCCCAGTTTCAGTTCACCTTCGCGAAAAGAGAGGACGGGGAAGTGAAGATGGACTTTCAGGCCGCGAAGGACAAGTTTGAGCAGGAGTTTATCGAGCAGGCCCTCAAGGTGAACAAGGGCAAAATTAATCAGACCGCCCTAAACGCGAACATCCCGAAGAAAACTCTTCTTAGGAAAATCGAAAAGTACGAAATTAATCCCAAGGACTTCTACCTATAGCCTATGAAAAAGCACTTGTTCCTATATTTAGGGGTCATTCTCGCGATTATCGTGTTAGACCAGTGGTCAAAAATGGTGGTCGCTCAGAATTTCTACATTGGAGAGTCCGTGACCGTCATTGACGGGCTTATGAATTTCACCTACGCGAGAAACTCTGGCGCGGCATTTAGTTTTGGCGGGGATTTTCATGACGGCTTTCGCTATCTTCTGTTTCTTGCGCTGCCCGTCATCGCCTGTGTCTGGCTTTTCTACTTGCTGGTGAAGTCCTTTCAAGGCCCGCGCATTTTAAGCTGGGCCTATGCGCTCATTCTTGGCGGCGCCATCGGAAATTTGATTGACCGCTTTAGGCTTGATTATGTAGTGGACTTTATTGATTTTTATCATAAGGACGCCCACTTCGCGACGTTCAATATCGCTGACAGCGCCATCACTGTCGCCGCAGGTCTTCTTAATTATCGATTATTTCATCAATAAAAAGCAGAAAGCTGAAGTTGAAGGCGTCTCATCTGACGCCTAGGCATGTTTCCCCAAGTTTGAAATTTTTGGCCACTGGCTCTACTCATACCCGCTTCTTATGGGAGCGGCGTGGGGGGCGGCCGTAAACTTCGCCCTCAAGTTAAATCAAAAAAGTGATACTCCTTTCCTAAACCCCAAGCTCTATATTTTAGGAGTCTTTCTTCTTTACTGGGTCGGCGCAAAGCTTTTTTATCTCATGACGGCCGACTTTTCGGGAAAGGCCGATGGCGGCGCTTCGAGTTCCAGTTTCTGGCTTGGAGGTGGTTTCGTCTTTTATGGAGGGCTCATCTTTGGGCTGCTGTTCAGCCTGTTTTTCGCTGTCAAAACCAAACAGGGCCTCAAGAGATTTAATATATTCTTGCCGGCGCTGGCCCTAGGCCACGGCATAGGACGCCTTGGCTGTTTGCTTGCCGGCTGCTGCTATGGGAGCAAAACAGATTCTCCTCTTTCAATTAAGCTTTGGGGGGCGCATCGTCACCCAACTCAAATTTATGAGGCGTTATTTCTTTTTGGGCTGGCCTTTATTTTTTCAAAAAAGCCTCTTTTAAGGAGCAAAAACGCTGTTTGGTGGTATTTTCTTGCCTATGCTGGCTTTCGCTTTTTGATTGAATTTATTCGAGGGGACCATATCAGGGGGATCTATGCTGCTTGGGCTTTCGACCTCTCAGATTATAGCGATCGCATTAAGCCTTTGCGCTTTGTTTGTGTTGCGCGGCGTCCCCAAGCTTTGCTCCCGCTCTTAAGTTGTGGTAAAGAATTTCATTAACTTAACAGCTATTGATGGTGGAAAATATGGAAACTAAATTACGTTTTGTCACAGCGGCCAGCCTCTTTGATGGCCATGACGTCTCAATCAATATTATGAGAAGGCTACTTGCAGTCAAAAGGCGTGGAGGTGGTCCACCTTGGCCATAATCGTTCGGCCCTGGAAGTGGTGGACGCCGCCATAAGCGAGGACGCCAATGCCATCGCCATTAGCTCCTATCAGGGCGGGCATAACGAATACTTCCGCTATATAAAAGACCTGCTTAAAGAAAGAGGCGCTGAAAACGTTAAAATTTTTGGAGGGGGCGGAGGCGTCATCACTCCCAAAGAAATCAAGTCCCTAGAGGCCGACGGCATCACAAAAATCTATAGCCCACAAGACGGGATGAAACTCGGTCTTGAGGGAATCATCGACGACATGATTCAGAAGGCGACTTACTCCACCATTGAAGGCTTTGATTTTCCGAACTCGCTGGCAATGAGCGCGCCAAGCTTTAGAGAAGTCGCGAAAGTCATCAGTCATATCGAGGACAAAGGGGAGCTTCCTTTTGCCACCAACGAAAAAAACGTGCCAGTGTTCGGCATCACCGGCACTGGCGGGGCGGGCAAGTCTTCTTTGATCGACGAGCTTCTGCTTCGTTTTCATAGGCACTATCCTGAAAAGAAAGTCGCTCTTATCTCTGTGGATCCCAACAAAAGCAAGACCCAAGGCGCTCTTTTAGGGGACAGAATCCGGCTCGGCAGCGCTTCTTTTGAAAATATATTCGTAAGGAGTCTTGCGACCAGAAACTCCAAAACAGAGCTTTCTCCGCAAATTGAAAAAGTCGTGAGCTATATGAAGTCTTTGGACTTTGATCTTATCTTTGTCGAAACTTCCGGCATTGGACAGGCGAGCGACGAGATCACCAAAGTGGCTGATAAATGCGCTTATGTGATGACTCCAGAATATGGGGCGGCCTCACAGCTAGAAAAAATCGAAATGCTTGAGGTGGCGGACTTTATCGCCATCAATAAATATGAAAAGCCAAGAAGTGAGGACGCATTAAGAGACGTTCGAAAGCAGTATAGAAGAAACCACGCACTTTTTGCGGGTCATCCGGGAAGCCCGAGCGATGAGGAGCTTCCTGTCTATGGCACCATGGCCTCGAAGTTTAATGATGTGGGAGTGAACGCGTTCTTCGCCGATCTCGTAAAGGTCTTTGATCTTGGTTGGAAGGACGAGCTGGATGATCTTCCGAAAGAGAAGTTCCCTCAAATCAAAAACTCCATTATCCCCGCAAAACAAGTCCAATATCTTCGCGACATAAGCGAAACGGTGAGAAAATATAATAAAGAAACTGAAGAGCTTCTTTGGACCTTTAATAATATCGACGCGCTTAAAACTTCTTTAAGCTCGCCAAAAGCGAAGAGGTTAAAAAAGAGCTGAAGTCCATTCTTGAAGAGCACAGCGCCAAACCTTCAAGCGAGCAATGGAAAGAGCTTGAGGTCTATGACGACACTGTCTCTCAGTACCAAGAAGGCAATTATAAATATTCTGTTCGCGGAAAAGACATTGAAGTGGACACCACTTACATCTCTCTTTCCAAAAAGGTGATTTCACGGGTGGGCTTTCCAAAGTTCATCAATATGGGCGAGAAGGTGAAGTTTCTAAGAAACCAAAACTTGCCTGGCTTTTTTCCTTATGCGGCGGGAATTTTTCCTTTTAAAAGAAAAGACGAAGAGCCTAAGAGAATGTTCGCTGGCGAAGGCGGCCCAAAGAGAACCAATAAAAGATTTCACTATCTCTCTAAAGACGATCCTTCGAAAGCGGCTTTCAACCGCGTTTGATTCAGTCACTCTTTACGGAGAAGATCCCGCCCATAGACCCGATATCTATGGCAAAGTGGGAGAGTCCGGCGTATCGATTGCGACGCTTGCAAGACATGCAAGACCTCTTTGACGGCTTTGATCTTTCAAGCCCGAGAACTTCTGTCTCCATGACAATCAACGGGCCCGCTCCGATCATCCTTGCGATGTTTATGAACACGGCGATCAAGCAAAAGCTTAAGGGCAGATGACAGGAAAGATGAGGCAAAAGAGAATCGAAGTCATGCGACAGGTGCGCGGCACGGTCCAGGCGGATATCCTAAAAGAGGACCAGGCGCAAAACACCTGCATCTTCTCTCTCGACTTCGCTTTGAAACTCATGGGAGACGTTCAGCAGTACTTTAGCCAAAATCTTATCAAAAACTACTACGCTGTCTCCATTAGCGGCTATCATATCGCCGAGGCGGGAGCGAACCCGATCACGCAATTGGCGCTTGACGCTTTCAAATGGCTTTACTTATGTTGAATATTATTTCTCCCGCGGAATGAAGATTGACGACTTTGCTGAAAATCTTTCTTTCTTTTTTAGCAATGGACTTGATCCTGAATACACGGTGATTGGCACGAGTCGCTCGAAAAATTTGGGCCATCGCCATGAGAGACCGTTATGGAGCGAGCATCAAGTCGCAAAAATTAAAGTACCATATCCAGACTTCAGGACGCTCTTTGCACGCGCAAGAAATCGACTTTAATGACATTAGAACGACGCTGCAGGCCTTCTTGGCCTTGAGTGACAATTGCAACTCTCTTCACACAAACGCCTATGACGAGGCGATCACAACTCCAACTGAAGAGTCAGTGAGAAGAGCGATGGCGATTCAAATGATTATCAATAGAGAGTTTGGGCTGAATAAAACGGACAATCCTCTTCAGGGATCATTTATTGTGGATGAACTTTCTGATCTTGTGGAAGAGGCCGTGCTTCAAGAGTTTGAACGAATTTCGGACAAAGGCGGCGTCCTAGGCGCGATGGAGAGCATGTATCAAAGAGCTCAAATTCAAGAAGAGTCGCTTTATTATGAGTCTTTGAAAGACAGCGGAGAATTTCCGATTATTGGGGTTAACACTTACGTGGCTGATAATATCGACGACCAGCTTAATAAAGAAATTGAGCTCACAAGAGCGAGCCAAGAGGAAAAAGAAGAACAAATCAACAGACTTAAAGCTTTAAGGACTCTCACTCCGGCGAGTCCAAAGCCCAGCTTGAAAAGCTTAAAGACGTCGCGCTTCAAAACGGAAACATCTTTGAGCAACTGCTTGAAACGGTGAATTACTGCTCGCTTGGTGAAATCACTAATGTCCTCTATGAGGTGGGCGGCAAGTACAGAAGGAATATGTAAGATGAAAATCTACACAAAGACAGGGGACAAAGGCGAAACTGGTCTTGTTGGGGGACTTCGTGTTTCCAAAGCGGACCGGCGCTTAGAGGCCTATGGCGAGGTTGACGAGCTCAACTCTTGTCTAGGACTCCTTGTTTCTGAGCTTGAAAACTCCAAGGCGCGCTCTGAAATTGAGGCGGTGGAGAAAGTCGCAGCACGCTCTTTTCACTCTTGGATCCAACCTCGCTAGCGAAAAAGACGCAAGAGAACAATATAAGCTTCCTAAGCTTAAGGAAGAGATCATCAACTTCCTTGAAAAAAAGATAGACGGCTATGATGAGAGCACTGGAGCCTCTAAAAAACTTTATCCTTCCAAATGGCTCCAAGGCCGCTGCCACAGCGCAGTCGGCAAGGTCACTTGCAGAAGAGCGGAGAGAAGGCTTGTGACTTTCGGTCTCTGAAAAGCCAGAAGACATGCCTGAGTTTTCTCAGGAGTTTCTAAACAGGCTTTCTGATTATCTATTTGCGCTAGCAAGATATGTAAATAAGGCTGAGGGTGTAAAAGAGACTATCTGGAAGGCCTAGGTGTGGCCAATAAGTCTTTCTCCAATGCTTCCAGAGGAGAGGCCTCTGTTCCATTTAAAAAATAAAAACCCCGCCAATGCTCCGGCAAGAAAGAAAACAAGCGGAGTATGTCTCGGCATGGTGTTCTTAAGGGCCATGTGGGTCAGGCCAAGAACTATTAAGCTCACAAACAAGTCTATGGTAAGGGCGAGCCAGTCCTTAAGCTTTTCCCCAACACGCATTATCAGAGCGAGCATTCACTGCTTCTCCCGCTCCTTGATAAAGCTTGGATTTGACGCACAAATTGCCTTTGAGCCTCCCCGATCGCCTCATTTTCTTTAGCAATATTTAAAGTTTCCAGTTCAAGGGTGATGTTTCCATTTTGCCTGACTTCCTTGGGGTCAAGGCCTCAATCACGTCCGGCGTGTTTTTCTGGCGATCAATTTCAATTCTTGTTTCACCGATGACCAGAAGGTCGTTTAAAAAAAATCTTTGCTTAAGGACTTTGACGCCATTCAGAAGAACTCCATTTTTGGACTTGATGTCTTCGATAAAGATCTCATCGTCACGGGTATAGAGCATAGCGTGTTTGGCGCTGCAGAGGCCGTCGCTCACTTGAACCTGAATTCCAGGCTCTCTTCCAATGTAAATTGGCCTCTTCTCCACGGGAAAACGCTTCACGCTTCCGCGAGGGGATATGATGTTTACATATACCTTCACATTTTCACTCTTTTCCTGTTTAGTTTCGGTTTCCATTTTAGTTTTCTTAAGTATAAACCCATTAAAAGTCTGGTTCCAGCCAGAATTGGTCAAGAACCCGGTTATTATTAACAAAGGCCCATCTTTATTATAATATAGAGAGGCAAAATAACGGAGAAACGAATGAAAAATAACGAGCTCATAACCATTACAGATAAGGCCAGCGAGCAAATCAAGGCCATCTTCGCTCAGGAGAACGACAATAACGGAAAAGGCCTGAGATTGGCCGTCGTGGGCGGAGGATGCTCTGGTTTGCAGTATAAGATTGAATTTTCGCCGAAAAAAGACAAAGACCGCATTATTGATCTCGATGGCATTGACGTTTTAATCGACCCAAAATCATCTATTTACCTCAAAGGCATAGTCCTCGATTTCAAGGACGGACTGAACGGAAAGGGCTTTGTTTTTAATAATCCGAATGCCACAAATACTTGCGGTTGTGGGGAGTCTTTCTCTGTATAATGAGTCTTTTTCTCTAAGTCTTGAAAATCTCGTGTATACGGGAGGCAAACTTAATTTTCGAGATTATAGGATCTTAACTTTAGAGGGAAGTGATGCCGAGACCTTTCTAAACAATCAGACGACCAATAACTTAACTCCCTCGCTCCAGGCCGCTTCCATTTAAATGCTGTTTTGGACATTTCCGCAAAAGTCATCGCTTTTTTTCAAGTGCTGAAAGACAGCGAGGACAAGCTGCACCTTCTTACTCATACGGAGCTTTATGACGGGCTAAAAGCGAGGCTTGAAAAATACCTCATCGCTGAAGATGTGGAGATCATTGATAGCGATCTAAGAGTGTATGGAGTTATCGGTAACAAGTCCCTGAAACGATTTCCTGAGGGGCATAGAGGAAAGCTTGCGGGCGAAGAGGTTGGCCTTGTCTTTTAAAGAGCCGAATCTAAATGAAGTCGACGAAGAATTATTCTTACAGCTTTTAGTTTTGACAGGCTATCCAGTGTGGAAAAAAACGCTTCACGAGCTTGAGCTTTTTAACAATACCATGCTCACGGAGTTTGCGTACAAGAAGGACAAGGGCTGTTTTCTTGGACAAGAGACGGTGGCCAAAATAGAGACAAGAAGAGGCGCGGCCTATAAGCCTGTGGCGCTTGATTGGCCCTGGCATTAAGACCCAAGACGGCGCCCTCAGATCCCATGATAAAAAAATAGGCAAGCTTGTCGCCTCGACTAGAGAGGTGTCTCTGGCCTCTCTCAATAGGGAATCTCGAATCGATGGGCTTGCGATCAGTTTTGATGATCAAGATGGCCCCCATACGGTGCGCCACCTTCCCCTTTGGTCAAAAGATCAAAAGGCGCTCTGATTACTACCACTATGGAGTGGAGCTCTTTGGCGAAGGCGACGAAAACGCGGCAGAGATCTACTTTTTAAAAGCGATCGATTGCGATCCTGTTTTTGAAGAGGCCTATGAGAGTTTGGGGGTCTTGTATGGAAGACAGGAAAGATATGAGGAAGCGATAGAGTACATGCAAAAACTCTCTAAGCTGAATCCTAAGTCCGTCATGGCCCACACAAATATGTCCCTTTATTATATGAGGGTGGGAGAAATTGAGAAGGCCGAAGAGCAAAAGTCTCAAGCGACGGTGAAGCAATTTCAGCAGCTCGGCGATGAGGCGGAGGCGAAAAAGAAGGCGCAAGAAGCTGAAAAACACAAAAAGAGAAGAGCTCTCCAAGCGAGAAGGCATGTACAGGGAGGTGTTGGAGATTGATCCTGAGGACACTCTGGCAAACTATGGTCTCGGAGAAATTGAAAGAGAAAAAGGGCGTCATCAAGAAGCGATCGCTCTTTTAAAACGCGCGATAGAGAGGAAAAAAAATTATTCCGTGGCGTGGCTCGCTCTGGGAAAATCACAGCTCGAAAGTGGAAACACTGATGAAAGCATTGAAACTTTTAAAAATGGAATTGCCATCGCAAGCAAAAATGGCGATCTTATGCCCGCCAACGAAATGCAGCGCCTATTAAATGAAGCGCGGTCTAGGTCTAAGAGATAATATTATCCTGAAGCAACTCAAAGACGTCCTTAAGCCCTTCTCCTCCTCTCTCAAATTCCTCTCTTATCAATGTCTGGATCTCAAAGTCCGTCGCGTTGCTCTCATATCGCTCAATAGCTTTATCGAAAATTCGCTTGCCACCCTTAGAACGGCAGAAAGCTTGGAAGAGTGGGTCTTATCGGCCGGATATCCGATGCCCCCATTCGGCTGCCATGCTGCTCTAGGATGAGTTGGTCCACTCCGTGGGGCAGGTTTGATCTTTGAATTGCAAAAAGTTGCCGAATCTTTCGCGTGATTGATGGCCTTTTTCGCCAGCTCGGAAGGAAGGGCCTCGGCTCTTCTTTAGCTCAACACTTTCATTAGCGCTGGATCACCCTTAAGAGAGAAGTCTTGAAAGGCGGCGGCGCACACTACCTTCTCGACCATCTCTCTGGTGCCCCATTTGAGTCTTCCACCATATTGGCCGCGATTATGGAGGTCAAAGACACATGCTTTGTTGTGAAGTCGTCCTCTGCATTGAAGCAGCCTTGGAAATAATCTCTTAAGGGCTTTTTATTTTCTATGGACAGGGACTGAATGGCTTTCTTGAAGATTACCAGCAACGCCTCCGCTGCCACGGGGGAGAGGTCTTGCAGGCCCAAGTCTTTTCTCATGAAGTTTACATAGTCCATTGATTCTTTAATGGATTAAAAAATGCCTTTGAACGGGAGCCCTCAAGCTCGTCATCGGTTCCTGGCCTGTTTCTCTTCGTTGAGCTTATTTTTAAAAAACGCGTTTATAGTGCTCACATCGCTTTTATGCACATAGACGCTTGCCATATTTTTTTGAAGATAAGTCTCTATGTCATAAATTCAAATTCCTCGCTTGTCCGCTGAAAGCGCTTTAAATATTTAGCGTCTCGCCCTGCGCCAATTTTTACGTGGATGTCGCAGGGCGGAACTTGCATAGACATGCAAAGCTTAGTGGGAAGAGGAATAAAATCTTTCGATGAAAACGAGCTATTGGCTAAAACCAAGCTTGCTGGTTAACATGGCCAAGATTCTTATCTATTGGGGCCTTAGGATGAATGTAGTTTGCTTCATTAAGTTTTTTTATGCCGTTATTTGAGCCTATTAGAAGAGCTGGACGATTGGAAAGATAGCCCGTTATTTTGCCTGTGAGCTCTTTTATGTCTTTGTCCAGGTCAAATTGGACCCAATGAAAATGCAGTCCAAAGAAGGAGAGCTGTCAAGGATCTCCATGGCGGCCGAGGCGCTTTCTGTGGAGCTCAAATGATGTCCTCATTGGCGCCAAGAACAAGCTCCATATAGTCTAAGATGGGCGATTTTTTTTGAATGGCTAATACTTGCTTCATTTACTTCCCTCACGGCGGTTTCAGAGAATCTATCGGTCAAGTTCTAATTGAGTAATAGGGCCGCAAACAATTATTTTTGATTTTATCGAGTATAATAATTTTCATTTAACGAATATTTTGATGAGAGAAATATCTGTTAAGATAGGCAAAAAAAAAGCCCAAACAAAGTTTGGGCTTTTAATAGCAATTAAAAATGGCTGGGGTACGCGGGCTCGAACCGCGGACAAATAGATTAACAGTCTACTGCTCTACCGACTGAGCTATACCCCATTAAAACTGCGTAAAGCCATTTATAATTATAAATTCCTTAACTGTCCAGTCCTTTTTTGCCCTTAAGCCTTTGAAATCCATCTGATTATTTTCTGACTTTTATACTCAAGTTCTTCGTGGTTTCTGCCGATAAGTGATCAAAGGAGTTTTATGTTAGGTCCTATAGGGGCACATATCATGTCTGTGCTGAAAGTCATGACCCCCTCCGAAATTGACCGCTATGCTCGCGCATCAGAGAAACGCAGACCGACTGCCGTGGCGGCCGGCGCGGAGGACTTTGATCTAGAAGACTCTCAAACAGGAAACCCTCACTCTGGCTCATTCAAAAAAATGACAGAGGCCGAAATCATACCTATCAGACCGGAACAAAATGAAAAGGGAGGACCGCCACCAGAAGGCCAGAGCTCAAAGGATCCGCCCCATTCTAATCGATCTGATGAGGAGCTTGAAAGCGTCGGAATTTTTTCAGGAAAAAAAATTCAAGACATGAAAAATCGAGCTGAAGACATCGCCAAGGCGGCGGAGGACTCGAGTTCAGTGTTTTTAATAAAGCAGCGAGCAAAGCTCAAAGAGACAAATGTGCGTATGATTGGCAACACCGCCTTAAAGACCTACGCGGAAACGGCCCACGCTGACATGACCCAGACTGAAGTCGATCTGGAGGACCCGACCAAGAAACAAGTCATGGCTCAAAAGGCATTCTGATAAATAAAAAACACTACTAAAAGGGAATGGCGTGGAACTTGTCCTCGCCTTCCCTGATTAAGTCGCATTTGTATGAGGTGTCCACCAGGAGAGCCCCGCCTTCGACTCGCGCTTTCACCTTGGTCGCGAGAAAATCGTAATTTTTGTCCCTTAGCTCCAAAAGCCACTCGCCAGCTTCAGACGCGTCTCCAAATCGAATTGGCAAAAGAACTCTCTCCTTCACAGGAGCGATGTCTTTTAAGTCGCAACGGTAGTGAGGGCCGCCGTCAAAAGGGTCGACTTCATTTATATATTTAAAGCCGATTTTTTCCAGCATGGCCTTGACGGGCATCGTGTCTTTTCCCACTTTTCCTATGGAATTTCTGGCCTCCAATGGAAGCAGCGTCATGTAAATGTTCTCAGAAGGAAAGAGACTGAGAATGAACTCTTTGTTATTTCGAGAAAGAATGTCCGCTTCATCATACTCCATATTCATAAAGCGCCTGCCAATGGCCTCCCATAGGGGAGATCGGCCTTCCTCATCAAAGGGAGGCATAAGCTCCGAGTGAATAGTGGGCTTGAAGCGCGAAGGATGCATGGCCATGTAAAGGAAGCGCACAAAGGAGATCTGCTTTCCGAGCTTTTCTCCGGTGCTTCTATACTCCGGATGGATCACAAGTCCTCCAATTTCAGTAGGCCCGTCAGAGTCGAGACCGAGCTTTAGCATTCCATGGGTAAAGCCAGTGTTGATCGTTTCTGAAAACTTTCTCTCAAGCGAGACAGAAAGATAAAAATGGGGCTCCTCTTCCGTTCCATGTTGGGCATGAATCATGGAAACGCCTATGACTTTTCTTTTGCTCCTGTCTTCTATGACGAAAATGTAGTAGTTCTCGCTTAGCTTAGGGCTTGGTTTTTTAAATGAGACAATAGACTTTTTAATCTTTTCCTCAATGATGTTTTTGTCGTGCGGAAGATTTATAAATTTGACCTTTCCGCTAAGCTCATAAAGGTCGTCCAAATCGTCCATTGTGGCGTTTCTAAGAATTCGCATTTTATACACCTGCCTTTACCAGCCTAGTTAGCATATCTTCGTATTGATCGTCGAACCCGCTATTGGGAAGACAAAAAAGCCCTTTTTGCGCCTGCTCTTCGGTCGCCAGTATGCCAAGCTCTAAAAGTCGACTTTGATCGGGACAATTCTCGGGGCCTTCGCCCAGCTTCCTTCGACCTTCCATCCCGCAGGAAGAGCGGACTTTGCGAGCGCCTCTAGGCGCGCTATTTGACCGTGGCCTTCGTTGAAAAGCACAAGGCGCGCATATTCCAGAAACATGGAGAAAAAGGCGGCGTCCTCCAGCTTTTCTTGAACAAGCTCCTCTCCTCCAAGCTTGAGAACTATTCCTCTTTCCAGGGGGACCTCATTGGGAGAGCCGGCGGGGAAAAGGCCCGTACGGGCAGCGGTAAAGCCTTCCATCAGGGAGCCCGCATGTTTTCTAAGAGCGACCTTCTTTGCCCCGTAGGCCGCCGCAATGATCACCAAGCTCTGAGTCAAGACGGTCTTTTGGGCCTAGAATGGCGGCGAGCCTAACGGGATGCCGAGGAGAAAGCACGCCTTTTATTTGGGGCGGCCGCAAATCGTAGCCAAATTCACCAAGCTCGTTCACCGCCAAGGCCCCCGCGCCGTCGATGGACGGGTGTTTGTGAGGCGCGTGACTTTCTCTTGCGCCATCGCGTCGGCCTTCTTGATTTCTTTCGTAAATTCTTCTTTTGCGCGCATGGGGCCTGTCCACTTTTCTTTTAGGGCTATGCCTTGATTTATACCCGACGATGATAATAAAATCTACGCTTAAGCCCCTAATTAAAAGGCCTCTTATGGAGCATTAAAGCTGTCGAGAAAAGATACCAGGAGTTGTTTCGCGCTGAAAAATATCAGGAAGCGACAAAGTTACTCAAAGAAAATCAAGGCCTTTTTGAGCCTTCAACCTATCATTTCAATCAAGGGGTCAATTACGCCAAGGCGGAAAAGCTTGTTGAGGCGAGGTACCATCTCGAGCTTGCGCGAGGCAAAGGGCTGAACTCCCCTGAACTTAGGCAAGGCCTGAAACTTGTGAAAGAGATGACCTGGCGCCGCGGCGCTTGAAGCAAAGAGCGGCTACCGGGATTACGCGTTGGACTATACGCTTCAAAGCTCTCTATTCACCGGGGCCAATATCACCTTTCTTCTTTTCATCGGCCTGATATATTTCAGAAGGAAAATACCTAGGAACGCCATCAAATTCGCTCTTATTCTCGTGTGCCTGCTTCCCCTTGCTGGCCAGTACTATGTTAAAAACTCTTATACGCGAGCGGTCTGCCGCTCGAAAGAAAAGAAGTGCTGACCGGGCCTTCAAAAATTTTTGAGGTGAAACAAGAAGTGGTCCCAGGGATGGTGGTCATTCTTTCAGCGCAGAGGGGGCCATGGCGCTATATCGCATCTCCAAGTTCCCACCAGGGCTGGGTCAGGTAAGGCGGATTTAGGCCGCTTTAGAGGCGCTCATTCAAGCGTTTTAGAGCAGCTTTGACTTTGACCTTCTGGCCTTATAAGTGGTACTTTGTGACAATGAAATCTCTTCTTTTGAATCTCGTCTGTTTCATCGCTGTCATTGCTTGCTCCACTGAAAGGCCTAAGGGCAAAACACAAGCAGAAGTTCTTTTTAAAGAAGCGAATAGTCTTGTGGACGACGGCCGCTACATTCTCGCGACAGAAAAGCTTAAATCAATTAAAAAACCAGTTTCCCTATAGTTTCTACGCGACTCCCGCTGAATTGATGCAGGCGGACATCCTCTATAAACAAGAAAGCTTTGTCGAAGCGGCGGCGGCCTATTTGTTGTTCAAAGACTTTCATCCAAAACATGAGAAGATGCCTTATGTGATTTTTATGACCGCGGAGTCTTATTTCGAGCAAATTCCCTGACACATATGACAGAGACCTCCAGCCGGCCTTCGAGGCGATCAAGTACTATGAAGAGCTTCTTCTTAGATATCCAATTCTGACCACGCCAAAGACGCAAAGAAAAAAATAGCCAAGGCCGAAGGGATGATTCGCGACAAAGAACAATATATCGCTGACTTCTATTTCAAAACTGAGGTCTTCGAGGCCGCAAGGTGGCGTTATCTAAATATTCTTGAAAACTTCAAGGAAGATGACCTTGTCAAACATTCTATGGAAAGAATTATTCTTAGCTCCTACAAGATGAAAGACTATGAAAAATGTGACCTCTTTGCGAAAAAATATTCGCCAGCGCTTAAAGAAAAGAGTAGCAAATTAGCGGACGCGATCAAGATTTGCGAAAAAAAGACTAAATAATATTTGATTTAATAGGGAGTAAGTCTGTGGAAAATAAAAGAGAAAGCCAGCTTTTAGAGCAGTCTAAGGAACTTTTTAAAAAGAACTCTCTAGGAAAGGCGGAAAAGCTTTTAGAAGAAGTGATAGAGCTTAATCCCGCGAACGCTGAGGCCTACTTCTATATAGGGAATATCTTCCACATCAAAGGCCTGCTTGGAAAAGCTGTAAAGGCCTTTAATAGGACTTTGGAGCTGGACTCAAATCACACTGACGCGGCGATAAGCCTCTCAGTCATCTTAAACGATATTGGAAAATATGAAGAGGCCCAGAACATTTTTGAAAAGGCCAATAACCAAGTCAAAAAAGAGTCAAGCGGAATTCAAGACCCTCACATCAATAAAAAGTTTTCCCAAAAACACTATGAGTTGGCGGAAATGTATTTCTCCTATAACCGTTATGAGGAAGCTCTCTTCGAGTATAACAAAGCGGCCACTTTGGACCCTGACAATTTGGAAATTCGAATCAAGACGGCCAAAGTGTACTCTAAAAAAGGCTATGTTAATAAAGCGATTGAAACGCTCAAAAAGCTCAAATCTGAAAGCCCTGGCTATATTCCGGGCAGAGTTGCTCTTGGGCTTCTGCACTATGGCAGCGGCAATGTTCTTGAGGCCCAAACAGAGTGGCAGAATGCCCTCTCTAAGGACCCGACCAATGAGGAGCTACAGATGTACCTCAATCTTTCTAAGAGCGCGACAGAGACAAGTCTCAGCACTCCTATGTAATCAGTTTTAAATATTTGGCAAAAAAAAAGCCTCCGAATGGAGGCTTTTTTAATTATTGGTAATTTCGGATTACAGTTCTTTTTCTCTGCGAGTCTCTTTAAGCTCAACTGGCGTTTCGTTGGAGCTAAGATCGGCCGCTTGGGGTCCTGCGACAGTCGTTCTTTTGCTGTCATCAGAAGCGTACGAGACGATATAGCTCTTAAGGTCTTTGTACATTTCGTACTTCACGCTTAGTTTGCTGTCCTGAAGAACGATTTGCTTGGCGACTTTCTTTTTATTATTGATCACGATTGGCGCCTTGAGATTGGCAGACATTTCTGTGATCTGAGAAGGAATAGTCAAAATGCTATAAATTTTTGCGTCACTTAGTGAGTCCAGTGAAACACTCGCCATGTCAGCAGGCAAAAGCTTAGCGACATAGTCAGGCTTAAAAATCTTTGGCTCGATGATTGGAAAAGCGATCTCTGAATCGTCAATGGACTGTAGCCATAGGATCAAGGTGCTATCGCCTGGATCTACGACAAAAAACTGATTGAGTTTTTCGAAGCCTAAAACGCCTTCTGAAAATGTTATGATATCTTCTTTATTGACTTGAAGCTCGCCGAATCTTGTAGTGTTGACCTTCACATCTCCCTCCGAAAGTAAAAGCAGGTAGCTTCATCTCTACCTTTGATGATGGTATCAGTCAATTATATAGATTCGCAAGCGGGAATTTATTTCTTGATCGTTCTTCTACTTCTTTTTTAGATCTTCGCTGAGGCGCATTAAGTCCGCAGGGATAGATTTCGCAGCTTCGGTGTTCTGATCCTGGATGGCCTGGTAGACTTCTTCACGGTGAATCTTGGTCTCTTTGGGAGCCTTGATGCCCAAACGGACTTGCTTGCCCTTGATTTGCACAACAACAATCTTAATATGGTCGTCAATGGCTATGCTTTCTCCAAGCTTCCTTGTTAGAACTAGCATCGGTTTTCCTCGATTAACTTAGTTTATATCCCTCAAATGGATTTTTCATATAATATTGCACCAGTAAAAATGCAAGTTATTTATTAAACCGTTCTCATCGATAAGTAAAACTTACAATGTTAATAGGAAAAACCTAATTTCACGCATTTAATATGACTATTCAGTGTGAATCATCATAACTAATTGAAATTACACTGATATGCCTCAAACTCTTGTCTAGCTTATTTTGAATAGTCAAAGATAATGGATACCACTTTAAGAAAAAATTAAGTGAAATCAGCGCATAAAGTCCATAAGGGACTTATTCATAAGTTGGGCGCTGGCTTTATAGGTGGCCTGGAGGGTGTTTTGTTGGCGAGCTAGGTCGGTAAAAAGCTCGGCCACGTCCGCGTCTTCAATCTTGCTCTTATACTCTGCGTTTAGGAGCGTGGTCTTTTCTATGTTTTCAGACGCGCTGTCGATTGAGTTGATGGTCGAGCCAATTTTGGTCCTCAACTGGACGAGTTGCTCCATGTCTTGGTCAAGCACGGGCAAAAGCCCCTGAATGATCTCTGGGTTATTGGTGTTTAAAGCGTCTTCGAAGGCCTGAAGGTGATGAATAATGCTTTTTTGCGTGGGCTCAACGCTGCAGGTTCTTGCTGATGCGACGCGAGAGAGCGGTTAATTTGCGGCCCTTGCTCGCTCTCTTCTAAGATTTCAGGCGTCTTCATAGGAAGCTCTGGGTCAGAGACGTCTTCCGCTGTGTCGGTCTTAGGAAAGAAGACCGATTTGCCGCTAAAATTGATCGGAACAAAGAAGTCTTTTGAGACCTCGATCTTTGTGACGTTATCATCTCCAAAATAATTGCCTTTCCCGTCAAAAGGGCGAGTGAGGTTTTTATGGCCCCCGAAAATATACTTATTTCCCATTCGTCTATTGCCGACGCTGATCATTTGCTTTTTGAGTTGCTCAATTTCTTTTGCGACGCCTTTTCGAATGTCCGCCTCATAAAAATTGGAGGCCTGACCGATGGCAAGCTCTTTCGCCTTCACGACAATATTAGTGAGCTCTTCGACGGCGTTTTCGACGAAGCTCAACTGGGCCTTGGCAAAGCTGATGTTTCTGCTGTACTGATTATTGTCGACGTCTTGAGACCTGATTGCGAGAAGCTCGGTGTTTCCGATCGGATCGTCCGAGGGGCTTTGAATTCTCTTTAAGATTCGAGCCTTTAATCTGCAAGTCCTCAAGCTTGGACTTGGTCTTGTTGACGGCGTGGTTGATGGCGTGGAATGAACTTTGCTCGCTAACTCTAGTCATTTATCACCTCATCATTCCAAGAACACTGTCAAACATTTCGTCCGCGGCCCTAATCACTCGCGCCGACGCGTCGTAGGAGTGCTGAAATTTAACTAAGTTAGCGGTCTCTTCGTCCAAAGAAACGCCGGATATTCTCTGCTTTATTGATTTGGCCTGAGCGAGTATGCCGCTGGCCTGTTCGGTGTCAATTTTGCTTTTGGCCGTGGTGAGTCCGATCTTTCCCACCGCCTGCAAGTATCCCTCTTCAAAAGTCTTATCGCCTTTGGCGAGGACTTTTTCATGCTGAAGCTTGGAGATCCCAATCGCGACTCGGTTGTCGCCGGGAGCGTTGGGGGAGAGCCCAGTGGAGATGTTATTGAGGTCGTCCTCAACATCATGAGAAAGGGCGATATTCTCCGCGGCCCCCGTTTGCTCCGTTGGCTCTTCGAAAAAGTTTATGCCAGTGACTTTTCCAAGTCGTCCGTTGTCGACAAGGTTGCCTTGGGAGTCGGTCGGTATTTCTTTGTTGGCAAAGCCTCTGCGGTGAACGGCGTTGGTCGCCTTGGCGAGGCCATAGGCAAGCTCATCGAGCTGCTTTCGAAGAATGTTCACTTCCTCATTTCGAGTCTGCACCATTGCGGCTATTTTGCCTTTTTTAACGTTCTTGCTGACGCTTAAGTTTGTTTGCGCCTCGAAGAAGACTTCCACTTTGCCCTCTTCCGGCCTTGCGTCACTGCTGTCGCCCTTGTTTTGCGCGGCCTTGAGCCTATTGACCGATCCGCCGGAAACGAGCGATCCTGTATTTGAGATGTTGACCGTGTATTGGCCTTTTTCGTCCTCATAAGTTTGCACCTGAAAATACTCTGAGATGAGCCGCACAGACTCGTCTCTCTGGTCGCGAAGATCGCCGGTCTCGCCGCCGGCGTTTTCAAGGCGAATAATTTCCTTGTTAAGTCTTGCGATATTTTCGGCCGCCAAATTGACGTCTTCAACAGACTTGGAGATTTTTCTGTCCATCGCCTCTTTGGCGTCAGTGATGGAGTTGTCGATGCGCTTGAAGTCGTTCACGACCAGACGAGCGTTGTCTCTCACCATGGAGCGGACGACTTCGTTTTCAGGCTGGTTAGCGAGCTCTCTAAAGCCGTTAAAAAAACGGTTCAGGACTTTGTTCATGCCGTCGCTGTTTATTTCGTTAAAAATCTCTTCAACTTGACCAAGCTGGAACGTCCGCTCTTCGTGAAAACTATGATTTGAAATAGAGTGGTTGAGCTTCTTCTCGGCCAGCGAGTCATGAGACCTTTTAATGCTTCTGATATTGACGCCGCTTCCGACGACGTAGTCGCCCTCGGCGATGGGGATGTTCGTTTCAGTTGTCACGCGCTGGCGGGAAAAGTTCTCATTATTCGCATTGGCAATATTATGCGACGTGGTCGCCATGGACTTCTTCGAAGTCGAAAGCGCTGATCGTCCAATGCTAAATAGGTCAGAGCCCAAAATATATCCTTATCTGCCTAGCGTGCTTCTTGTGGCCCCATTTGAGCCATAAGTTTCGTAATTTTTCTTTCCATTGCCGAAGCTCTGCTTAAGCTCTTTAAGAGACACCAAGGCCTTGTTGAGAAAGAGTTGGTTCTTTTTGTTTTGCTCCTGGATCTTGTCTATGATGTCCATAAGCACAAGGTTGAGCTTTTCCAGCCTCATTGCGTCGTTGTTGAGGCCTTTCTCTTTGAGAAAGCTGACCGTCTCTGAAAGCTTAGTGATGGTCGCTTCGGGGAACTCCTCATTTATCTCTTGGGCCCAAAGCTTTCTTCTGTCTTCGTTTTTGTTGATTTTTTCAATGAGCTCGAGCTTTGACTCGATCGCCTCGTCAAGTTTGTCCATGTCGCTTGCAAGGAGATGAATGTACTCGTCGCAAGTGAGCTCAAATAATTCGGTGTGCAGCGAACATTGTGTTTGCCACAGGTCCGCGATTGTCTGCGCTTTAAGCTTAAGTTCAAGATTTAGGGCGCCTTCCATGGTTACCTCTATTTAGAATTTAGTGTTTTTAGAATTCGCTTTCTAGCATCCTGTCTGCGATGGCGTCGTAGTCCACCTCGTAGGTGCCGGCCTGAATTCTCGCCTTTAAGTCGGCGATCTTCGAGCTATTGTCGACTTCCGGGGCGGAGTCCGCCGCCTTTTTAATGCGAGAGAAGTCTTTGATCGTCTCTGGGATGGAGACTTTGGCGTCCTTTGCCGTTTTAGACTTCAGCTCTGAAGCGCGCTCAAAGGTGTTCCTTGCGGCAGCTTTTTTCGCTCTGGCCGCGGCGTCGGCTTTTTGCTTCTGAGCTGTTCTCGAATTTGGAAAGAACGGCGATCTAGTGTCGATATTATTGTTCATTGCCATCTCCTTGGTTGGAGTCAACTTCCTGTTGTCTATAGGTGTTCATGGCATGCTTGGCTGGCATGCCGACTCTCATGTGTTTAGGGTATATCTGGTCGAGGATCATGTCTTTAAGTCCGATTCCATTTTCAGTCTTAGTCATAATCTTTGACCGTTCATAGTCCATTAGAGATTTATAGTAATTGTTCGCATTGCTGTCTTTTTCAGCAGTATTAATTGTGTTTCTCATTTCTTTGAGCATATGGTTGATGAACTGAGTTTCCATGCCCTCGGCCACCTCCATATATTCTTTAGGAATGTTCGCGTACTTGGAGGCCTTTGCGTTTGCTCGGGCCTTCATTGCGGAGATGTTTGAAAGTGAATTGATTTTTTCGGACATCAAACCTTCCTAGTTTTCGTTTCATGATCTTTCATCCTAAAAGATCTTCTTTGTTCAGTATAACATTAACCCTGCGCGCCATTCCATAAAAAAATGGTGTTTAAGTCGAAAAAATGACGCTAGATCAGCTCCAGGTCGGCAATTAATGCCCCATTCTGCTTTAAGGTCTGGAAAATAGAGATTAAATCATCTGGAGTGGTGCCAATAGCATTAAGGGCCTGTACCAGATCCTTCAAGGTGGTTTTTTTCTCGATTAAGTAAAGAGAGCCATTTTTGCCGCCCTCGGCGCCTTCGCCGCCGACATTGATGGTGAGATCGCCATGGCTGATGGCCACTTGGCCTAAAGTAATGTCCCCGCCGGCGACGATTGTGCCGGTCTTTTCGTTGATGACTATCTTAGCTTTCTGATCAGGATTCACTCGGTAGTTTTCTAAAATGGCGATGAGGTCAACGACTCGGCGCTGGTAGTTTGGCGGAATGATCAGATCAATCGTCGCTGAATCGGAGGCGCTGGCGAATTTACCGCCCAGGTTTTCATTGATGGTCTTGACGGCCCTGGCCGCTGTTGTGAAGTCCGGGTTGTTAAGAGCAAGTCTGATGGACTTTTTGTCGTTAAAGCTATGGGAGATCTCTTGTTCGACTGTGGCGCCATTGGGAATGGCCGCCGTGGTCGCAAATTTCGCCCCTTGCTTCATGCCGCCGATGCTGACTGCTCCGCTGGCGATGGCATAGACTTGGCCGTCGCCGCCTTTAAGAGGCGTGACTAAGAGAGTGCCTCCAGCAAGACTGCTTGCGTCTCCAATAGAGGAAATGGTGATGTCGACTTTTTGGCCGCTTCTCGCAAAAGGTGGAAGCTTTGCCGTGACAATTACGCTTGCGACATTGGCCGAGCTGACTTCTTGAACGGCGTCTAGCCCCAAAGTCTGAAACATCTTCTTCATTGAGTTATTGGTGATCTCTCCGCCGCTATCGCCTGTTCCATTAAGTCCGATTACCAGACCATAGCCAACGAGGGGGTTTTCCCTTACGCCTTTGATGCTAGCGATGTCTTTTATCCGATTGTCCGCAAAGCTTTGGGCGGAAAGAGTCAAAAGAATAAGTGCTACAAAAAATTTCATTAATACCTCAATACGCGAATTTTTGGCTCTAGAATGCGGTCAGATGCCACTGTGTCATTATCCGTTATGTCCCTGCGTGAAACAAGGGCCTGCACTTCTATGTATCTTTTTGCCTTTTTAAAAATGACTTCCTTTCGCCCTCGAAGCATGAGGTAGTCCTTATTAATGGAGTCAACGACCTGGGTGGAAATCTTGTCGTGAACTTTTTTATCGTTTTCTTTTTCGTTTGGAGAGTTTTGCGCTGTTTGCGGCTCTTCCTTCGTCTCTTCTTTTTTGTCCTCGTCATTCTTGGCGCTCTTTCTGACGGGGTCCGGATAGGCCCGTTTGAGCTCCTCTTGAATGTCGTCCTTGAGTTTTGAAAGCACGTCGATGATCACGATGTCTCCGCGCTTTTTAATATTATTGGTCACAAAGAGAAAGCTTTCAGAATTTTTTCCAGACCAGAGGCTTCCATCGCTGCTATTGTCTTTTAGGTCCTCGGCCGTATAGCGCTTTTTTCCATAGTTTCTTGAGACGCTTGGGGGAACGCCATTGGACTGTTTGACAGGGTAGCCGCCGAGAGTCTTTGGATTATTGATCGGCCTTTTGTCTCCGTCTCGAGAATAGCGGTGGTAGGGGTCTTGATAGCGTTGAGGGGACTGGGCCGCTCTGCCTTGTTTGGCCCTCTCGCCCCGGTCAATCTGGCTATGGAGCGCCCGCACATAATTTGCGCATGAGCTAAAGAGCGTTGTCGCAAAAAAAAGGATGAGTAAGCGTCCCGTTATTTTCATAGTTCTACCATCACTGTATTGAAATCTATCACCTTCGCTTGAAGGTGTTTTTTTGTCTTGGGGTTATACACTTTTATTGTTTGCCCATATTTTCCGCTTTGGCGAGCAAGGGCCTTGGTCTTGAGGGAGATATTGTCCCCCCTCAAAAGAAGCTCAACAGGCCGGTTGAGCTTTACAAGAGCGCGCGGAAGGAGGTCTCCCATGCGAAGAGTCTTGCCCTTGGAAAGTGGCCGGTTGGGCCTATAAAAATGAATCCTTTCAATGTCAGTAAAGATTCCGCTCTTTCCATCGTCCAGGGCGGCGCTTTTCTCTATGAGGCCTTTGTTAAGCCCCTCCCCAAAAGGGGAAACGTCTTTTAAAAGCTTATAGCCGATCCTTTTCATTTTGAGCTCGGCGCTAAACCAGATTGTCTTTTCATTCACCAATACTTTAAGGTTTTTTTCGCCGGCCTCGTCGCAAGTCGAGCATTGGGCGCTAATTTGCTCGTCTCCTGTGAG
This sequence comes from uncultured Bacteriovoracaceae bacterium, assembly GCA_963747475.1. GTDB lineage: Bacteria > Bdellovibrionota > Bacteriovoracia > Bacteriovoracales > Bacteriovoracaceae > UBA845. The sequence goes on along the minus strand of CAVVFE010000012.1, from coordinate 27,246 downwards.
GTTGAGGCTTGCCTGGCCATACAAGGAAGTGAGCCTGGTTATGACCGCTTCCTCTAGCTTTAGGTCTTCGCAGATAAAGTCCTTCAGCTCCTGCACTTCAAAGTCATTTCTAAAGTCGATTGAAACATTGTACTCGGCCTTAAACATTCTTTCTAAATGGCGCGCCTTGAGCTTTCCGCTGGCGCCGCTGATGAAGCGAATAAAGCCTCTTGTCACTTTGGGATCGCAATTTGTCTCTTTAATGCAGCTTGGGTCCAAAGTCTTGTTTATCTTTAGGACTCTAGAATACGTTTCAATGAAACAGCGCTCGCCCCCGAAAGCGGAGGCGATAAAAAGAAAAGAAAATGTAAAAGCTATAAACGTGTTAATCTTTGCCCCTTATCGAATATTATTTACCGTTTGGAGCATTTGGTCCGCAATGCCCATGACCTTCGAGTTCATCTCATAGGCCCTTTGGGCCTTGATCATGCCTGTCATTTCTGTCATGATGCTCACGTTCGAGGACTCAAGCGCTCCTTGTTGAATCGCCCCAGCGTTCTCTGTTCCCGCGATATGCTGGATCGCCTGGCCGCTCGCTGTCGTGGCCCTTGCGATGTTGCCTCCTTTGTCAGAAAGGCCTGCTGGGTTTACAAATACAAAGACAGGAATTTGCCCAAGCTCAATGGGGGCCGTTTGATTGGTGAGAAAGGCCTCGACCTTTCCGTCCTCAGATATATTTAAGCTTTTTGTGTTGGGAGGAACGGTGATTCCCGGCATAAGCGGATGCCCATTTCTCGTTTTGAGCGTTCCTTGCGCGTCCACTGTGAATGACCCGTCTCTTGTGTACATAATTTGCTCCCCAACTTTAACGCCGAAGAAGCCGTCTCCCATAATCATAAGATCGTAAGGACGATTTGTTATTTGGGGGCTGCCCATCTGGTGGATTCTTCTTGTGGCGGAGACCTTTGCCCCCGAGCCCACCTGATGGCCCACGGTGTACTGGGTGTTGCTTGACGAGCGTCCACCGGCCTCTTCTACAGTCTCATAGGTCAGGTCCTCAAACTCTGTTCTTTGGGCCTTATAGCCTGTGGTGTTGACGTTGGCGATATTGTTGGAGATAGCGTTGACATGCGACTCTTGGGCGGCCATTCCGGTCGCCGCGGTGTTTAGAGCGCGGATCATGGCGCTTCCCTGCAGTGGAATAGCGACGGTGAAGAGCGCTGCGAGAATATTTTTAGTCCTGTTCATTCTTTCTCCTAGAATTTTGAAATATCGTTGGCCGCTTTGCCTGATATGCTGTCGTATGTGTTTATCGCTTTTTGAATGTTTTCAAAGTGGCGGTGGGCCCTGATGAGCTCTGACATCTCCTGAACAGCGTTGACGTTAGAGCCTTCCATGAAGCCTTGATTGACCGAGGTCGCGATTTCTTCTCTTTTAATATTGCCTTTGTCATTGTTCATGAAAAGAGAGCTGCCCTGTTTCCTTAGCGCGTGATTGTCCTTGAACTCGACGACAGAGATTTTTCCGAGGAGCCCGTCCTTGGTAAAAATCTCTCCTTCTTTTGAAATTGAAAGTTTGGTGCCCGCTGGGATTTTGATCGCTCGATCGGCCGGGTCTTTTTCGAGGCCATCAGAAATTGAGGCAGCGTCATCTCCTCCTTGAGAATCGCTTACCTTGGGCCGGGCCGAAAAGTTTAAACCCCTGGGCCGTCACCAGGTCCCCGTCCTTGGAGACCGTAAAATTGCCTTGTCTTGTGTACCTGACTCCGGCAGGGGTCAGCACTTCAAAAAACCCTTTTCCAAACAACGCCATATCAAGCGGGTTATTTGTGGGCTGAAGGCTCCCTTGTTCGAAGACGGTGTAGCTTCCGTCCACTTCCACCATGGCGTTTTCGGCGCCCTGGGTGTGGTAGAAGTCGTCTGGGCCAAACTCCTTATTGGGAATGTCGATATCGTCCATTCCTTTAGTTAAGGCAGTTAAATGCTCTTTAAACGCCAACCGGTCCTTCTTGAAGCCAGCGGTGTTCGCGTTCGCTATATTATTGGCAATCGTCTCAACCTTCCTTTGCTGAGCTATTTGCCCCGATAGCGGAACCCAGATATTCTTCAAAGTGTCCTCCTGACAGCTTATGAATTTCAAACGCTCGTCCTAAGCGCTTGGTGAGCAGCAAAGATTCATCCTAAATCCAAGCAACTCATTTACTTATTAATTTTAGCAATCCATGTGCCAAAAAATCAGCTGGGGGAAAAAAACACCACCATAGTTAAGCTGTTGAAATTATTAGGTGTAAACAAAATAAGGGTGATATATTTTTGACTCCACGTGCTGCGTCATATCGCACCGGTCAAAAATGATCCACTTAGAATGAAGGGAAAAAATCAGTCTTTTCAGCTCCTTAGATTTAATATCCACAATATCTATGATAATTTTTCCTTAAACCAATGTGACAAAAAATATATTTTCCCATGTCAAAAAAATGACCTGATGCGCGGAGCAGTATTGAAATGAGTGAACTAAAAAATTCCAAGACCATGAGCGAATAAGACCTCTAATAAGACCTCTAAAAAAAGCTCAAAGAATTTTGAGGGGACCCTTGAAAAATTAGAACAAATTGTTGAAGAACTTGAGAGCGGCGAGCTCGGTCTAGATAAGAGCATTAAAAGGTTTGAGGACGGACTTAAAATGTATCAGGAATGCCGAGATCTTTTAAAAGACGCTGAGAAAAAAATCTCTATTCTTACCAAAAATCTCAAAGAAGAGGACTACCAGGAAGAGGCATGAAGACCCTTTACCGCGCGGTCAGGCCATTCACACTTTGCCTGGCCCTGTTTTTAAGCTTCTCCTGCGCCCATCAAAAGAGCGAATCGCATGGTGAAGTTCTAAACGTAGTCGACTTTTCGCAGGACGCTCAGAGCGAGGACATAACCATCTCCGAAAAAGCCAGCACTGACTATGGGCCTGCGCCCCTGTCAGGCGAGACGGACGACGCTCCCTCTGAAGAGGGGACGGCTCAGTCCCAAGTCATAGCGCTTGACTTGTATCCCTCTCTTTACAATTCCTTAGGATTTATTTCGCTGTTCTCTGAGCTTGAAAGGGAAAAAATAAAAGTCAGTATTATCACGTCCCAAGGCTTTAGCGCTGTGTTCGGGGCCCTTTACGCAAAATATGAGACCGCCAATCTTGTGGAGTGGAAGGCGTTTGCTCTCTATCAGGCCTTGGGCGAAAGCCGACCCTTCTCTGAAGAGTGGAGTGAAAAATATGAAGATTTCTTGACCGAGGAGTTCGGAGATGAAAGGACAGGGCGGCTCAAAAAGCTGTTTTTTGTTCCCAAGCAAGTCGAGGGAAAAACCGTGTTTAATTCCAATGAAAGAATCGTAGACGCCTTAATGAGCGCCATTGACTTAAAGAGCGAAAGCAATGCCCTCTTGGCCGGAAGGCTTGATTACTTGTCAAAGATTAACAGGTTTGGGGCGGACCAGGTCTACCGGGTCTCCTTCTTGCCAAAGCGGATTTCTTTAAAAAGACCGGACGGGTTTATTTATGGAGTCTATTCCAAGCTTTCGGGCAGGGCGCGAGGCCCTTATATATTTTCTGACGCCATAAAGGGCAATATCGACGCCTTTCAAAACCTGTCCGATAGCGTCTATCTTTCGCGGGAGGACTCTGAGCTTTTCGCAAAGAAAATAAAGCAAACACTAGAGAAGGACTCCGGAAAGAATTGAGCCTAGTTCTTGGAAAGGCTTTCTTATATAATACTTCAAAAAGCAAAAGGACTTGATTTTGAAATCATTTATAAAGTTTTTATTGGCCATAGGAGCGCTAGGATTTCTTGCGGGCCTATTTGTTCTGGGCATCGTCATTACCATTTCGTTTGACCTGCCTCAGATTAACTCGCTCGCTGATTATAACCCTCCAATTCCGTCCCGTATTTACTCAAAAGACGGGGAACTTCTTTTAGAGCTCGCAAAAGAGAGAAGAGAAATCGCGCAATTTGATGAAATCCCGCAAAGGGTGGTGGACGCTTTTCTCGCGGCCGAAGACGACAACTTTTTTAATCACGGAGGAGTCGACTATATAGGCATCGCAAGAGCGATGCTTAAAAATATCAAGGCCGGAAGAATTGTTCAGGGCGCTTCGACAATCACCCAGCAGGTGGCAAAGTCGCTTTTGCTCTCCAATGAGAGAACATACACGAGAAAAATAAAGGACCTTCTTCTCGCCAAGCGAATAGAGGAGAAGTTCACAAAAGAAGAGATCCTCTTTCTATATCTGAATCAAGTCTATCTCGGCGGAGGCTACTATGGAGTGAAGTCCGCCTTTAAAGGCTACTTCGAAAAAGAGCTTTCTGAGGCCACGGCGGCGGAAGCGGCCCTTGGTGGCGGGCCTTCTTGTCGCGCCTGGGAAGTATTCCCCTTATGTCAACCCGAATTACGCGAAGACTCGCCAAGAATACGTCTTAAAGCGAATGGTGGAGACTGGCAAGATCACTCAAGAGGAGTATCAGGCGGCGCTAAAAGAAGATATAAGGATGAAGCTTCGCGAGCCAAACCTAATGAAGGCCGGCTATTTCACCGATTGGATACGCCAGAGGCTCCTGGAGCGATTTGGAGAGGAGCAATTTCTGACAAATGGCTATGAAGTTGTGACAACGCTAGATTGGGGCCTTCAAAAGAAGGCGGAAGAAGAGATCAAGGAGGGCGTCCGAGCGATTGACAAGAGACAAGGTTACAAAGGGCCGCTTGGCTCGTTAAATGAAAGGGAAAAAGTTTTCGAGGCGCTTGAGGCCCAAAGAAAGGAAATTTACGACGAATCCTCCCTATACTTCACCTTTTACTCTGATGGAACGACAAGGCCTGAATTCGCCTATCCTGAAGGAGAGCTCGAAGAGCTTTTAAAATGGGAAGAAGAAGAGTTCAAGAAAATCAAGTCCAGATGGAAGAACTATTTGGAGATAGGGCTTAGGCCTGATGACCAGTTTAATAACTTTATAGAAATAGGAAAAAACTATAAGGCGGTAGTCACCAAGGTCAGCAATAGCCAGCGCATGATCTACGTGAGCATTGGCGGGGCAAAGGGCATGATACCTTATGAAGGTTTCCGATGGGCCCATGAGCGAAACATCACAGAGGACCGCCACTATTGGAGCTATGTCACAAGGCCGGAAACGATCTTGAAAAAGGGCGACTTGGTCAACGTTCGGGTCAAGGGGAGCCCGCGCTCTTTATGGGAGCATCTCCACTCCGATTTCAGATCGAAGGCGATCTCAGACGCTAAGATCTTCAAAAGCCAAAACTTCTTTCTTTTGGATTTGGACCAGAAACCAGACGCCCAAGGCGCCTTGGTCGCCATTTCCCCACAAACCGGAGAGATTATATCCATGGTGGGCGGAAGCGATTTTATGGAGTCACAATTTAATCGGGCGGTGCAGTCTAACCGCCAGCCAGGAAGCGCGTTTAAGCCCATTATCTACGCGGTCGGGCTTGAAAATGGGTTCACTCCCGCTTCAATGCTGCTTGATTCACCTCAGGCCTTGGGAGGGGTGGACGACAGCCTAAGCTGGAAGCCAAGAAATTATGACGGAAAATTTAAAGGAGAGATTTCTTTTAGGCGAGCTCTGGAGACCAGCCGAAATATACCCACCATTCGCTTGACCCAAGACGTGGGAGTCTCGAGGATTAAAAACTTTGTTGAAAGAATAAAAGTGGACGCTGAACTCCCTCCTGACCTTAGCGTCTCCCTTGGCTCCTTTGGAATTAATCTTCTAGGCCTTGTGAAAACTTATGCGGTCTTTCCCAATGGCGGGAAAAAAGTGAGATTGAAATCGATTGTCTCCATTAAGGACAGAAACGGGAAAGTGGAGTATTTGGAAGACTCGAAGCAAGACCCTGGCCTCAAAGAGGAAAACAGGAGCTTGCGGAAGACGGCAAGAACGAAAAGGAAGAGAGCGCAGGACCAAGCAAAGCAGCCGACTTCAGAGGAGAACGTCGCCGAGTCAGGAAGAGAATAATGAGGAAAAGAAAATAGAGAACCCTTTTCTTGTGGGTCTTGATGAAGAGCAAGTCGTATGACCCTAGGCTCGCTTATTTAATGACAAATCTTCTTAGAGGCGTAGTTCAACATGGCACAGGCCGCTCGGCAAAAGACATAAGCTCTTTTATTGGCGGGAAAACAGGCACCACAAATAATTATGTGGACGCTTGGTTTCTTGGATTTTCCTCCAAAATTGTGACCGGGGTATGGACTGGCTTTGACGACAACCAAACTCTTGGGTGGGGAGAGACCGGCGCCAAAGCGGCCCTTCCTATATGGAAATCTTATATGGACCTCGGCATCAGAAAATATGGCGAACATGATTTTCCAGTGCCCGCCGGCATAGTCAATGTGGCAATCGACCCTGAAACAGGGAAGCTCGCCGGCGCCGGTGCACTCGAATGTTCTTATGGAGGCCTTTGTCGAAGGCACTGAGCCGGGCTCGGAGTCGGCAAAAAATGCCGACTCGGGCGCGGAAAAGGGCTTTACTGAGACCTTTCTCGAGGACGAAGAGTACTATATTTCCCAGTAGACCAATTTGATTAAAATCCCTTCCATAAAAGGACCGATAATTCATTGAGGTCAAATATGGAAGGGACAACCACCAAAATTCTTACAGCGCAAAACCCTAATCAAAGATTCAAGTTTTGGTTCTGGGGCTTTCTGGCCTTTTCCATCATCGCGCATTCTTGCTTTCTGAGTCTCCAAGCTTCCCGCTTTTAAAATTGAGCGAGGCCGCAAGGGAGAAAAAAGAAGAGAAGATCATCATTAAGCTCGTTAATTTAGAAAGGGCAAAAGTTAAACGACAAGTTGTTGAGACTCTCATCAACAAGCAAAAGCTAGATAAGGCCGACAAGGCCTTTCTTGGAAAAAAGACCACCACCTTTGCCCGCCAGACCAAGGCCGCCAATAGCGGAAGCTTTAAAGAAGCGGGGCTTGGAAACAAAAACGGGCGAAAAAAGAGCGGCGCAAGAACTGGAAAAGTCCTTAAAGAAGCAGGCCCTAAAGATCTAAGATTCTCGGACCTCGCAGCGCAAGCGTCTTTTAAAAGACACGCTGTTAAGAAAAAGAAAGTCAGTGTGACCTCCGCGGCCAAGGGCCTAAAAAATGGAAAAAAGGACAAAGCTGGTCTTAGTCGCTCAAGTGACTATTTAGAGGAAATCCCTCTTAGGAGATTTCACCCGACTTAACACCCAAGAGTTTGAGTTTTATGGCTTTTATCACCGAATAAGGCAAAAGCTCGAGCAATTTTGGGGAGCGAAACTTGCAGGAAGAAGTGGAAAAAATCCATAAATCCGGCCGAAGCATCGCCTCAGGAAGCAGTCTTGCTCACTTCGCTAATCATTAAAATGAATGAAGCGGGCGAAATCGTAAAAATCCAACTGAAGTCCACAAGTGGCATAAAAGAACTGGACCAAGTGGCGATTGACTCTTTTAACCAGGCCGGCCCTTTTCCCAATCCGCCTAAAGGCATGATGAAAAACGGGCTGGCCACCATTCAGTGGGGCTTTGCCGTGGAGTCTAATTAAAGATAATTAATGTTTAGTGTCCTCTCCGCGAAGAAGCGACTTTAAGACGGTCAATGCCTTCCATTGTCACGTAGTCGGTCCAAATCGAGTCAAGTTCCCTAAGAGCTTCGATAACTTGAAGAGCGGCCTGGTCTCTGGATATTTTTTGGGATTCAGCGAGAAGTGAAATGCTTCTGTTGATTGCGTCAATAGCGGGCGACTTATTGATCTTACTCAGTCGTTCCTCATAGCCGTTATCAATCTTTTTTTCTTTGCTTTTGATGATGGCGGTATTGAGAAGCTGAATAGATTCCATTTTCACCCTTTGTATTTTTAGCTAGTGGCAGTTAACTGACAGCATTTGGTTTTAGTGGCTCGCGTGTGTGTCTGCGGTGTGGGGAGTATGCGCCGAAACTCAAAACCAGTAAAGCGATTTTTCCGGTGTGTGAAAAAAATTAAGTGGCGGACCAACTTTGATAAATGAAATTTTTTGTTGAGCGCAGAATCATTGAAAAGGGCCAATACTCGCTGGATTGGCCCCTGGTAGTTTCTAGGCGTTGTCTTCGCAGAAAGACTTATATTTTTCCGCGTTCATTAAAGAATCTGCTTGACTCGCGTCCGACATTTTTATTTTTAATAGCCACGAGGCAAAAGCGTTTTCATTTAGTTTTTCAGGAGAGTCTTCGATCTCCTCGTTTTTTTCCAAAACAGACCCTGAAAGAGGAGTGTAGAGGTCACTGACAGACTTAATACTTTCTACGACGCCAAAGCTATCGCCTTTGTCAAACTTGGTTTCACTCTCTGGAAGCTCCACAAAAACGATGTCCCCAAGAGAAGACTGAGCGAAGTCAGTGATTCCTATTGTTGCGACATCACCTTCAATAGACACCCATTCATGCTCTTCTGTGTATAGTAGGTTCTCAGGGATTTTGCTCATTACTTATGTCCTCCGGTAACGAAAGGGCCGCTTTTTTTCACGGCCGGATATTTTTTATTTCTAATATTAACAAACAGTTTCGACTCTCGATTATATTTTTGTTTTTCAACTCTGGCCATGGCCACGCCTTGGTTTAGAACGACCGACATGCTCCCGGAGGTCACATGCCCTATCTGCTCACCATTCTCATTTTCAACAGGGTACCCGTTTCTTGGGACGCCCTTTTCGAGCATCAGCTTCAGATTAAGATACCTCGGGGCCGATTCCTGGAGGGCCTCTTTTCCGACGAAATCCTCTTTTTTAAATTTCACTGTCCATTTGAGCCCGCTCTCCAGAGGAGTCACCTTGTCGTCGATCTCTTGGCCATATAAGAGGGTAACAAACTTCCAAACGCAACACATCTCTTGCTCCAAGGCCGCAGGGAGTGACGTCATGGTTTAAAAGCTTCTTCCAAAGACCCACAATTTCGTCGTGGGGAGCGAAGATTTCAAAGCCGTCTTCCCCTGTATATCCGGTTCTCGCATAAATGACAGGAATCTCGCCGTCCTCTCTTATTTGAACGGAATAATAATCGATGTCTTTGAGGCCCGAGTCCACCTCAGAGAATATTTCAAAGGCCTTTGGGCCCTGCAGGGCTAACAAGGAGTACTTCTCTGAGCAATCAGTTATTTTGACGTCAAAGTCGCGGGCCTGTGAATTAATCCAATTCCAGTCCTTCTGAATGTTTGCGGCGTTGACGCAGATAAGGACACGAGTCTCGCTCAATTTATAGGAAATAAGATCATCTATAACAGTGCCGTCCTCCCGGCAAAGGGGCGAATAAACGGCCTTAAGCTCTGGCGCGCCAGCGAAATCATTTGTGATTAACAAATCAACAAAGCGGGTGGCGTCTTTTCCTTCTATAAAAAATTCGCCCATATGGCTCACGTCAAACATGCCAGCGCCTTCTCTGACGGCCAGGGCCTCTTGTTTGAGGTTTGAATACTGTATGGGCATTTCATGACCTGCAAATTCGACCATCTTGGCCCCAAGGTCGATATGCTGTTGGTAGAGGGCGGTCTTTTTCATTGCTTGTCCTTTTTTCTCTTTCTCACTTCTCTTTCAGTCGCTTTTATCAAATTCTCCATCAAAGAAAACACGGTCAAGGGGCCCACGCCTCCAGGCACAGGTGTGATCGCTTTTACCATAGGCGCCACGCCCTCAAAGTCGATGTCTCCGCTAATGGTTCCGTTTTCATCTTTTGATATCCCGACATCGATCACAATCTGGCTCTTGTCGTCTCTAAAATAGTTTTTCCCGAAATATTTTGGGATTCCGATGGCCGTAATGATGATGTCAGCGTGGCGTGTGTAAAAGGGAATGTCCTGCGTGTCCTTGTGGCAGACGGTCACCGTGGCGCCGCGGTTTTTTAAAAGAAGAGACAGGGGCTTTCCAACAATAAGGCTTCTGCCCACGATAGCGACGTTCTTTCCTCGCACAGTAACTTTCTGACTTTCCAGCAAGGTCAGGATGCCTTTTGGCGTGCAGGGAATAAAGAATGGGTCCTTTCCCTTATAGAGGTCGAGAATGCTTTGGGCGCCAAACCCGTCCACGTCTTTGTCAGGATTGATGATTTGAGTAACATCTATATGAGAGAGGTGCTTAGGAACAGGCAATTGCACAAAGCACCCTGTGACACTTGGGTCAGTGTTCATGCTTTTAATCGCCATCAAAAATTCTTCCTCAGTGACTTTTTCGCTCATTTCCACTAACTCGAAATGGCAACCAAGTTCGTGGCAGAGCTTTTCCTTGCGAGAGACATATATGCGGCTGGCCGGATCATTTCCCACCAAAATGACACGCATTTTAGGTGGTAGGCCCGCCGCGGTGAGGCCCTCTACTTTTGACCTAAGCAATTGAATTTTCTCGTCTATTATAGATTGGGTGCTAAGAATTGTTGTCATTAATGAAAAATAGCTTATTTGTCCGATATTTAATAGGCAAAATCGCCATTAAATTTCAGGTGTTTGAGGCCTCTAAAAAAAGCTTTTTTCATAAATTAAGATCGGCCTTAGAATAGCCCTTAAGTTCTAATTAAGAGGCAAAATGAGCAAGAAACGCGAATGCACTATTTGTAAGCACTATGGACGGGCGACCGATAGCTCTCAGGGACTCGAAAAGGCCAATCTTTTTGATGAAAGTGGCAATCCTGTGCCCGTTAATTTATGCAGAAGCCATTCAGTGCAGCTCTTTCAAAAAGGACAGAAAAAGTTTTTGCTCTCGCACCATAAAATTCTGCAGGACCTGATCGCCTCCGATGAAACAAAGTTTCTCGAATTATTGCAACGAACGGTCAGGTCCAATCTAGACAAGATCTCCTAGGTCCGCGTTCAGTGGACGGACGCGGATTTTGAGCGTACCCTAAACTCAAAGGGGCATTTCATTGTTAGTATTAGGCATTGACCCAGGCTCGGTGACTACCGGCTGGGCCTTATTAAAATCAAGCGGTTCAAAAATTCATTGTGTAAGCTCGGGGGTTTTGGAATTTGACGGAAAGACGGACTTTCTAGAGCGGCTTGAAGACATTAGAATTAAATCAAAATCATTAGTTAAAGAACTGTCTCCAGACGCCATCGCTCTCGAGTCTCTGATATATGTCAAAAGTCCCCAGGCCCTCATTAAGCTGGCCCAGACAAGGGGAGTTATTCTTGCCGCCTGCTTGGAGCGCCATCATGGCAGGATCTACGAGTATTCCCCAAACCTAGTGAAGTCTTCGGCCGTGGGCCATGGGCACGCCAATAAAGAGAGCGTTCGGAAATTTTTGGATATGACCCTTGGAAAGAGGGACTATAAGACGCACGATGAAAGCGACGCGGTGGCCATAGCCCTTTGCCATATACTGCAAAACAAAAAAGGGGCGCCCTTAAAAAAGACCGCTGCGAGAGGCTCGCTTGCGAAGGCGCTAGCGCATAAATTAAAATAGGAAAATCATGATTGGATATTTAAAAGGCAAGGTCGTTTATTCTGACGAAAAAAAGACCATTCTTCTCACTGAGAGCGGCGTGGGCTACGAGATCAATTACGGAAAATTCGCTCCCATGGGGAGCGAGATCGAGGTCTTCGTTCATCATCACGTCTCGGAAAATGACGAAAGCCTGTGGGGCTTTAGCACTTTAGAAGAGAAAAAAATGTTTGAGCTCCTAAAGTCTGTGAATAAAGTCGGCTCCTCCAAGGCCTATCCTCTGGTGCAATTGGGAGTCAAAAACCTTATCAGCGCCATCACATTTGAGCAGTCTGAAGTCCTCACTCAGGCCCCCGGCATTGGAAAGAAGATGGCAGAGCAAATCATCTTGAGCCTAAAAGACAAAATCGATAAATTTCAAGTCTTTAAAGCTCAAGACCTCGCAAAGACAGGCTCTGCCCCTGAAACAGATGCCTCGCCCCAAATGGACAGCGGCCTATTCCAAGAGGCGCTGCAGGCCTTGGAGAGCTTGGGCTATAAGGACAAGCACGTGGTGGGCCTTCTCAGTGACAAAATAGGCCCTGAAATAAGCACCAGCGAAGAGCTTATAAAACTCGTGTTGAGGGAGCTATGAGCGAAGAGAAAGATAGGTTTTTAAGCCACGAAATAAAAGGTTCCGAAGTCGAGCATGACACTCGTCTTCGACCTGAGAATTTTGTTGAATATATAGGCCAGAAGAGAGTCGTGGAAAACGTCGAACTCATGGTCAAGTCGGCGGTGAAAAGAAATGCCGCCATGGACCACGCCCTTTTGTCAGGGCCTCCTGGGCTGGGCAAGACCTCGCTTGCGATGCTGATCGCAAAAAATATAGGAAGCGAACTGCACGTGATTTCAGGCCCCGCCATCGAAAAAAAGGGCGATCTTGCGGCCGTCCTCACAAACCTAAATCCCCGGGACGTTCTATTCATCGATGAAATTCATCGCATGCATATAAGTGTCGAGGAGATCCTCTATTCCGCGATGGAGGACTATCGGCTGGACATTCTCATTGGGCAGGGAGCGAGCGCTCGCACCATGCAAATAGACCTTGTGCCTTTCACATTGGTCGGCGCCACTACTCGAAGCGGCCTCCTTTCAAATCCTTTGCGGGACCGCTTTATGGCCCACCTTCATTTTGATTACTATGGAGCTGGCGAGCTCGCTCAAATTCTGAAGAACAACGCCCGCAAGATGGGCGTCTATATGGAAGACGAGGCCAAAGCTGAAATCGCAAGACGCAGCCGTGGCACTCCACGGATCGCCAATAGGATTCTTAGGCGCGTTCGAGACTTTGCTCTGGTGGAAAACCACGACACTGTCGCCGTCTCTGATGTTCAAAAGGCCTTGAAGCTTCTCGATATTGACCAGATGGGGCTCGACTCCATGGACAGAAAAATCCTGACCGTTATAAAAGATTTCTACTCCAATCGGCCCGTGGGAATTGACGCTTTGAGCGCCACCCTAGGCGAAGACAAACAGACCATTGAGGAAGTTTATGAGCCGTATCTTTTAAAGGAAGGGCTGCTTTTGCGCACACCTCGCGGCAGAGCGCTGTCTGAGAAGGCCATAAAGCATATAAATTGATCCCGGTCTTCATTATGGGCTTGTGCTAGACACCACTAGCTGGTAAACCCTTAAGATAATTTTAGATATGCCTAATACCAGTCACTTAAGGACTGTTTTTAAGTTCAAATAGTGGTATACTAGGTGCTAGGCTGAAAATTTGATCAAATAGATCACTTTTAGGCTGTATAACGTTAGAATCACGTCGAAAATTTTTCTGTCGTGTATTTTTCTAAACTTTATTTATACTTAAAAGACGTTATGCAAAACAACTAATATAATTTAATTCCCGAGAGGCTGGCCCGCACAGGCAAAACTTCAAGGAAGCATGCTTTATGATTTATCAAAGAACCTTAGCCAAAGAAGTCGCAGTCACAGGAATTGGCCTGCACTCGGGCAAAAAAGTCACCCTCAAACTGTTTCCTGCGCAAGCGGACACGGGCATTGTGTTTCGTCGGGTGGACATAAAGAACTCTAAGGCCATGCGCGCAGACGCGAGAACTGTAGGCGCCACTGAAAATAACACCACCTTGGGCGAAGGGCCTGAGGCCGTGCACACAGTTGAGCACTTAATCTCGGCCCTTTACGGCCTAGGCGTCAACAATGTGTATTGTGAAATCGACGGCCCTGAAATCCCCATCATGGACGGCTCAAGCGCTTCTTTTGTTTTTATTTTAAAAGAAACAGGCATTCAGAACCTGAACGCCTCCAAAAAATTTATGGTCATCACAGAAAAGGTCCGAGTCGAAAATAACGGCACTTGGGCCGAGATCGAGCCTGCGAAGAACTTGGTCATTGATTCCACCATCGTTTTTGCCCATCCAGTCATTAAATCGCAAAACCAGATTTTTGAGTTTAGCTGCGAGAATTTCATCAGCGAAATCAGCCGCGCCAGGACCTTTGGCATGCTTAAAGACGTGGACATGCTCAAAAGAAAAGGCCTTGTAAAAGGCGGTTCTCTTGATAACGCCATCGTTTTGGACGATTTTAAAGTCGTCAATCCCGAAGGTCTTCGTTTCGGTGACGAGTTTGTAAGACATAAAATCCTCGACACAATCGGGGACATCGCTCTTCTTGGATACGAGGTCGCTGGAAAAATTACGACGTATAAATCTGGGCATTACTTGCATAATCAACTTTGCCGCAAGGTGTTGGACACTCCTTCAAGCTACGAAATCGTTTCTGCAAGCTCTCTTTCTCAAGAGGCGAGAGAAGCTCATCGGCTTCCGCAAATGATATCAGTCACAAGCTAAATAAGATTTCCTTTTAAAATCAATGCCTTTTCAAACATTGAGAAATCGTGTAATAGTGGGTCTTATTCTCAAAAAGGAACCCTATGTACCGCGCTGTTAGATTTCTCGCTGCTATTTTCGCAATAAACTGCCTTGTCGCTCTTCCCGCTGCCCAAGCTAAGTCACAAAGTATTCACTGGGCCGACCTAGTGGAGAGTAGAATTTATAAGACCGACAGAGAATTTTCTCTAAGCTCCGCTGAATCAAGCCTTGTAATCAAGGCGGGGACCGAAATGCGCTTGGCAGACTTCAAGCCACTGCCGATGATCAATGTCTTCTTGGCGGAGTTTAAAGTCATCGATTGCAAAGACGATTCGTTTGCTAGCGATATGATAATTGTGGAAATAGATCAGCCTAGCGCCCAAGCAGTAGCTGTTGGCGTGGACATGGCCGAAAAATGCGTGCTAGAAGTGTTCCTCGAAAATAAGGACTATTACGCCCTTAGCATGTTTAAATAGGATAACGATGAGGCTTTCACGCGCCGTATGGCAAACCTATAAAGAAGCGCCCAGCGATGCCGAAATCGCTTCCCATAAACTTTTAATCAGAGCAGGCCTTATTCACAAAACGGCGGCAGGAATCTACACTTCACTGCCTTTTGCCGTAAGATCCCTTCGAAAAATCGAAAACATCATAAGAGAAGAGCTCGACAAAATCGGAGGCCTCGAGACGCGCATGTCTTTTGTGACTCCCGCCGAGCTATGGAAAGAATCAGGGCGGTGGGACTCCATGGGCCCCGAAATGCTGAGAGTGAAAGACCGCAAAAATAACGACTTTTGCCTGAGCCCGACCAACGAAGAGACCGTCACAGACGTATTTAAGAAGCTCGCGTCTTCTTATAAGCAGCTTCCCGTGAACCTCTACCAAATCACCACCAAGTTTAGAGATGAAATCCGTCCCCGCTTTGGGCTCATGAGGGGCAAAGAGTTCACCATGAAGGACGCCTACACCTTTAGCATGGACAAGGCGTGCTTGGACGAGCAATACGATCTTTACTACAAGGCCTATGCCAATATTTTTAAGCGCATGGGGCTTGAATTTATCATCGTCGAGGCCGATCCAGGCGCCATGGCCAATCCAGACGCCAAGACTCACGAGTTTCAGGTGGTCGCCGACTCTGGCGAGGACACTGTTGTTCAAGCAAAGGCCTGCAATTATGCAGCTAATCTTGAAAAGGCGGTGACGCTCAGAGGAGAGCTTGATTTCGCTTCTCAAAGTGAAATTGAAAAGGTGGAGACTAAAGAGATGCCCACTTGCGAACAAGTGGCAAAACTTTTGAACATTCCATTGCATCAGACCTTGAAAACTCTCGTTTATACCGCGAACTATGGAAAAAAAGAGGCGCATTACGTGCTTCTTCTCCTTGGGGACGATCAGCTTAATGAGCTAAAACTCAAGGCAACGTTAAAGGCAAACTCCATCGCTCCCGCAAAGGAGAGCGTTCTTGAGGAGCTCGGGCTAGTGAAAGGCTATATGAGCCCCTACCAAATGCAAGGCAGGGCGTCCGTTTTGCTCGACAAAGCGATTGATCCTGAGAAGTCTTATGTGGTCGGAGCGAACGAAGAAAATTACCACATCAAAGGGTTCTCTCCCGCCCGCGATCTTGAAAGCTCAAAAACTATGGACCTTAGGCTCGCGAAAATTGGCGACTTTGCCCTAGACGGCAAAACACCGGTTGAATTTAGAAAAGGCATTGAGGTCGGACACATCTTCCAGCTTGGCGACAAATACACAAAATCAATGGACGCGTCTGTTCTCGCTCAAAGCGGCAAAAAGCAGTTTCCTCTGATGGGCTGCTATGGCATAGGGGTCACAAGGACCCTTGCCGCCGCGATTGAGCAGAATCATGATGAGAACGGCATCATCTGGCCCGCTCCCATAGCGCCTTTTCAGGTCTACTTTGCCGTTATTGGCAAAAAAGACGAGACCAAGTCCCTAGCGGAGGAGATCTATAAAGAGCTCAATGAGACCAGTATAGAAACTCTTTTCGATGACCGCGGAATGGGGCCAGGGCCCATGTTTAAAGACTCTGACCTTCTTGGCCTTCCTTTTAGAGTGCTTCTAGGCGAGAGGGACTACGAGAAGACCGGGGAGCTCGAAATTAAAATAAGGGCCACGGGAGAGTCTTTTAAAGTCAAAAAAGAAGATCTCATCTCAAAGGTCCAAGAACTGTTAAAGGGCCTCAAGTGAGCGACACAGACCTAATCATCGGCGTTCACAGCATCGCCGCCGCTATCGATAATCCCGAGCGCGAGCTCCTGGAGCTCATCTGCACTGAAGACGCTCTACCGGAGCTGAAGAAGCGCTGCGACCTGAGAAGAATAACGCCCACCTTGGTGGGCCCTCACAAGCTTCAAGAAGAGGGCAAGCAGCGCTTTAAGGCCTTAAAAAGCGAGTTCACAAGAATCCCTTCTGGCGCTTTTTTGGTCGCTGAGAAGCTTCCTGAAAAAGACCAGAAATTTCTTTATGACTTGGCCGCCACTGGCGATCAGAGAATTCTTTGCCTTGACCAAATAACAGACGTTCATAACGGCGCCGCCATTTTGCGCACGGCCGCTTTTTACGGCGTCAACACTGTGGTGCTTCCTGGCAAGAACAGCTTTGGAGAAACTCCCACTTATTTTAGAATCGCCTCCGGCGCCCATGAATATCTCAACCTCGTCAAAGTCAATAACCTCGCAAAGACAGTGACCAAGCTTAAAGAGATCGGCGTCATGACGATCGGCCTTTCAGAACATGCGGACGAAACACTTGACACTCAGACGGTAAAGTCCAATCCAGGCGGCGTGGCGCTAATACTTGGCAAGGAAGAAACAGGCATTTCTCATGCCGTCATGAGAGTCATCGAGCACAAGATGTCCATCGCCACGCAAGGTCAAATCAAGTCCCTAAATGTGTCCGTTGCTGCGGCCGTATCTATGGAAAAATGTTTTGGAGAATCCTAAAAAACACTTGATTTTGCTAGCATTCCCGATTATAAACATAAGCTCATCTTAAGAGATGAATAGGCTGCTCTAGCTCAGTTGGTAGAGCATCGGTTTTGTAAACCGACGGTCGCAGGTTCGACTCCTGTGAGCAGCTCCATGGCGTGGTTCCCGAGCGGCCAAAGGGAGCAGACTGTAAATCTGCCGGTGTATACCTTCGAAGGTTCGAATCCTTCCCGCGCCACCATCTCTTACTTTGTGCTCTTTGAAATGGACTATTAAGCGGGTGTAGCTCAGTTGGTAGAGCACCAGCCTTCCAAGCTGGGGGTCGAGGGTTCGAACCCCTTCGCCCGCTCCATTTTTCTTTCCCTTCTTTTTTTTCAAAATCGTATTTAAATTCCTATTTTCCTTAAGTTTTTGATTGATCTGAGGCTCTTATTAATATAAATAAGATGCTGCTCAAATCAGTTTAATGACGATGCTCACGTGGCTCAGGGGTAGAGCACTTCCTTGGTAAGGAAGAGGTCCCGGGTTCAAATCCCGGCGTGAGCTCCATTAAGCAAAAAGCGGTCAAACGCAGGCAAAAGCTTCTGGTTTTGGACGCTAATTAAAAAGTGTTGTCAGTTTGGCACGCTTCGCGCATACTCATGGAGTTTTTAAAAGAATAGTAAACTAATTGGGCTAAATATAAGCAAATATAACTGTATATTTTAGGTTATTAGAAAGCCTTTAAATGCGATAACTTGTAAGGAGAAACATTATGGCTAAGGAAAAATTTGACCGTTCAAAGCCGCACGTAAACATCGGCACTATCGGTCACGTCGATCACGGTAAAACAACTTTGACTGCTGCGATCACTATGACTCTTGCTGAGAAATTTGGTGGCGCTGCTAGAGATTACGCTGAGATCGACTCTGCTCCAGAGGAAAAAGCTAGAGGGATCACTATCAACACAGCTCACGTTGAGTACGAAACTGATAAACGTCACTACGCTCACGTAGATTGTCCAGGTCACGCCGACTATGTTAAGAACATGATCACTGGTGCTGCACAGATGGATGGCGCTATTCTTGTTTGTTCTGCCGCTGACGGCCCAATGCCACAAACTCGTGAGCACATCCTTCTTGCTCGTCAGGTTGGTGTTCCAGCAATTGTGTGTTTTCCTTAACAAAGTTGACCAGGTTGACGATGCAGAGCTTCTTGAGCTTGTTGAAATGGAAATTAGAGAGCTTCTTTCTTCTTACGAATTCCCTGGTGATGATATTCCTATCGTTGATGGTTCAGCTCTTGCTGCTGTTGAGAACAGAGACGCGAACATTGGTCGTGAGAAAGCTTCTTGAGCTTATGGAAAGAGTTGATGAGTATATCCCAACTCCAGAAAGTGACATCGATAAGGATTTCTTGATGCCAGTAGAGGACGTTTTCTCTATCTCTGGTCGTGGTACAGTTGTTACTGGTCGTATCGAGCGAGGTATTATCAACGTTGGTGAAGAAATCGAAATCGTTGGTATCAGAGAAGCCAATAAAACAACTATCACTGGTGTTGAGATGTTCCGTAAGCTTCTTGATAGAGGTGAAGCTGGCGATAACGTTGGTCTTCTTCTTCGTGGTACTAAGAGAGAAGACGTTGAACGTGGTCAGTGTCTAATCAAGCCAGGAACAGTTAAGCCACACGCTAAATTCAAGTGTGAAGTTTATATCCTTACAAAAGAAGAAGGTGGACGTCACACTCCAATCTTCAAAGGTTACCGTCCACAGTTCTACTTCAGAACTACTGACGTTACTGGAGCAATCACTCTTGCTGAAGGTACTGAAATGATCATGCCAGGTGACAACACTGGTTTCGCAGTTGAGCTAATCACTCCAGTTGCGATGGAAAAAGGTCTTCGTTTTGCTATCCGTGAAGGTGGTAGAACTATCGGTGCTGGTACAGTTTCTGAAATCATCGAGTAATAATCGATATCAAATAGGGACTGGCCTAGCGCCAGTCCTTTTTTTTGCTTGAATGGGTGTATAGCTCCAATTGGTAGAGCGGCTGATTCCAAATCAGTAGGTTGGGGGTTCGAATCCCTCTGCACCCGCCACCTTAAAAGTCCAATTTCAATATGCCCCAGTCACAGAGTTAAATGCCTAAAAAATCTTGGGTTAAACTCTATTTTTTTATAGACAAAATGCGCAATATTTCGCATAAATTGTGAACTCTTAATTTACAAAGGTTATATATGGCTTCTGTTTCTGAAAGCGGAAAAAAATGGATTCAAACGAGTGTTGCAATCACTTGCATGCTGCTTGGGTACATTCTCATTAGTTTTTTCGAGACCTTAGGCGAGTGGTTTGAGCTTGAATCAAAGATACCTAACTTTGTCGCAAGCTCGCAAATACTCGCTGTTTTGATCGCTTTGGGCGTTTTTGTTTATATTATGAAAAACCCAAAGATCTCGACCTTTCTTACTGAGGTTTATCAAGAGACCGCTAAAGTGGTCTGGCCTGATAAAAATCAAACGGTTAGGCATACGATCGGAATTATTATTGGCGTGACAATTGTCGGATTTATTCTCGGATTTTTTGACTTCACTGCCACTTGGCTTTTAAGCCTCATTAATTAGTAATACGTGGAAGGATTGCGTAATGACTGAAGAAAACGAAAAAATCGAAACTGCTGCCGAAGAGACGACGGGAGAGAGTACTGAAGAGACCAGCTGAGGAGTCTCAGAAAGAGGACAATGGCCTTGCAAAGGGCGATAGCCCAGACTTTAAGTGGTATGTGGCTCACGTTCTAAGCGGCTATGAAAACCGCGTGACTAAAACTCTTAAAGAGAGAATCTTAAATCACAATATGGCGGAGCAATTCGCAGACATTATCGTTCCTGAGGAGACTGTCGTCTCCAATGTGAATGGCAAGAAAAGAAATATTAAAAAG
Source organism: uncultured Bacteriovoracaceae bacterium (assembly GCA_963747475.1). Lineage (GTDB taxonomy): Bacteria > Bdellovibrionota > Bacteriovoracia > Bacteriovoracales > Bacteriovoracaceae > UBA845. The sequence continues at coordinate 7,113 of CAVVFE010000012.1, read as the reverse complement.
AAATTCTTCCCGGGCTATGTCCTCGTTAAAATGATCATGAACGAGCAGACATGGCACCTAGTTAAGGACACAGACAAAATCACTGGTTTCGTCGGCGGCATTAAAGGCAAGCCTCAGCCAATCACTGATGAAGAGGCCTCATTCATGCTTGGTCAGGCCCAAGGCGACTTCAAGAAGCCAAGATCCGCCGCAAGTTACTCTTCGGGCGATAGTGTAAAAGTTATCGAAGGCCCTTTCGCTTCCTTTGTGGGAACGGTAGAAGCGGTCAATCCGAACGGAAAACTGAAAGTAAACGTTTCGATCTTTGGTCGCCCGACTCCAGTCGAGTTGGACGACACTCAAGTCGAAAAAGCGTAGTAATAATAATAAACCTAAACACGGGAGACGAAAGTCGTTTGAACCGAGGAGAAAGGTATGGCTAAGAAAGTATCAGGTTTTATTAAACTGCAAATTGAAGCAGGCAAAGCAAACCCAGCACCACCAATTGGTCCAGCACTTGGTCAAAAGGGCGTGAACATTATGGAGTTCTGTAAGGCGTTCAACGCAAGAACTCAGAAAGAAGCGGGAACAATCCTTCCGACAATTATCACTGTCTACTCTGATCGTTCTTTCACTTTCATCACCAAGACACCTCCAGCAACTTTCTCTTCTTAAAAATGAGCTAAAGCTTAAGTCTGGCGCTAAAAAGCCTGGGCATGAAGTTGTGGCGACAGTTAAAGAAGACGACTGTTGAAGACGTAGCGAAAGCTAAAATGCCAGACTTGACGGCCGCTGATATGGACGCCGCCAAGCGAACAATCGAAGGCTCGGTTCGTTCCGCTGGTATGAAGTTGGACTACAAATAAGGAATTCGGAAGACGTAACGTCGTTATTACCGATCGGAGGAAAACATGAAAAAAGTGAATTCAAAAAGAAAAGAAGCATTTGAAAAAGTTGATAAGAATAAGACTTACGCTGTAAGCGAGGCCTTTGGTCTTGCTAAAGAAGCCGCTTATGCAAACTTTGACGAGACTTTTGAAGTGGCGTTTAGACTTAGGCGTTGACCCAAGACACGCTGATCAAATGATCAGAGGCGCGATTGTTATGCCTGCTGGAACTGGCAAGAAAGTAAATGTTGTTGTCATCACTTCTGGCGAAAACATCAAGAAGGCCGAAGAGGCGGGAGCTGACAAAGTTGGCGGAGACGACATTATCCAAGAAATCCAAGGCGGATGGATGGACTTCGACAGAGTCATCGCCACTCCAGACATGATGGGCAAAATCGGTAGAATCGCTAGGATCCTAGGGCCAAGAGGCCTTATGCCGAACCCGAAGCTTGGAACAGTCACTACTGACGTTGAAAAAGCCGTTAAAGAGCAAAAAGCCGGTAAAGTTGAATATAGAACTGAGAAAAACGGTATCGTTCACGTTCCATTCGGGAAAGAAATCTTTCTCTGAAGAGCAATTGATGGAAAACTTCAAGGCGATAGCGGGAGCCATCGTTAGAGCGAAGCCAGCAAGCGCCAAAGGCACTTATTTGAAATCAGTGACTGTATCAACATCAATGGGTCCAGGGATTAAATTGGACTCCGCTGAAATAGCCACTTACTAATATTAATTAACAACAGGGGTTGATGAAAGTCGGTTCGTCACAATAGGACGTGTAAAGCCTGCCCAAATCCCCCTCCAAACTTTTATAGGAGGTTCCGTATGATGACTAGAGCTGAGAAAGACGTAGTCATTAAAGACCTCAAAGAGAAAATTGAAAGCGCCAATGGCCTTTTTCTTACGAACTTAATCGGTATCCCTGCGAATGACGCTGTTGGAATCCGTAAAAAGATTCGTGAATCAAAAGGCGCTGTTGTCGTTACTAGAAACACTCTTTTTGGTAAAGCGTCAGAAGGCACGTACGCTGAAGAACTGCTTAAAGGCCTTAAAGGCACAAACGCAGTCGCATTCGCGTTCGAAGATGCTCCAGGTGTTGCGAAAGCAATATATGAAGCATCAAAAGAACTAGAGCACGTAACTCTATTAGATGGCTATCTTGGACAAAAGCCGCTTCCTGCGAAGGAAGTTGAAGCCCTTGCCAAATTGCCAGGTAGAGACGAAATGCTAGGCACACTACTTGCGACATTCAACGCGCCAATTTCGGCATTCGCTAGGTTGATGAACTCAGTCAAAGACGAAGTTGAGTCCCAAGGAGTAGAGAGGCCAGGCGAATTGAAAGTCGAGGCTAAAGAAGAAGCAGCTGAAACTGCTGAATAAATAACATATTTTTAAATTAAAAGGATAAAATTATGGCTATCACAAACGAAGATCTAATTGAGCACATCTCTAAAATGTCAGTTCTTGACCTTGCTAACCTGGTTAAAGAACTAGAAGAAAAATTTGGCGTTTCTGCCGCTCCTGTTGCTGTCGCTGGCGGCGGCGGTGGTGAAGCTGCTGAAGAGAAAACTGAATTTGACGTAGTTCTTGCTGAAGCAGGCGCTAAGAAAATCAACGTTATTAAAGAAGTTAGAGGCATCACTGGTCTAGGACTTAAAGAAGCTAAGGAAATCGTAGAAAGCGCTCCGAAAACTCTTAAAGAAGCAGTTAGCAAAGAAGAAGCTGACGAAATGAAGAAGAAGCTTGAAGCTGCTGGCGCTAAGGTTGAGCTTAAGTAATTGAGCAAAGCGTTAAATTAAACTAAATTTTTTGGATGGGAGTCCGCTTTGCGGGCTTCCATTTTTGCGTTTACGCGTGTAGATTGCGCATACACATGTAAGCATTAAATTTTAAGTAAAAAAACAAAAGAAAATACATATATAACAGTATTTTTAACTGCAAGTTTTAATATTAGGAGTCAGTCCAATGGCAAAGGTTTTTAGCCCTAACGAGTGGTTCAGACGCAGCTTTAGCCGAAGCGAGCATGTAATGGACCCGCCGTCTCTCATGAGACTTCAAATTAAATCCTACGAAGATTTTTTGCAAAGAGATATCCCGCCCGCAAGGCGAGAGGACAAAGGGCTTCAAGCGGTCTTTAAGTCCGTGTTTCCCTATCTTTGACTTCAATAAGACTGTCTCTCTTGAGTTCGTAAGCTACTCACTTGAAGAGCCTAAATACTCTGAGCAAGAGTGCAAGGCGCAGAGGTCTTTCTTTTGAGTCTCCGCTTAAGGTAACTGTTCGTCTCGTGTTCTTTGACGTGGACGAGGAGGACGAAGAAAACAGAACTATTTCTTCGATCAAAGAGCAAGAAGTTTACCTGGGAAATATTCCTCTAATGACTGACACTGGCTCTTTCATCTATAACGGAACTGAAAGAGTAATCGTATCTCAGCTACACAGATCTCCGGGCATCATTTTTGAGCACGACAGCGGCAAGAAGCACTCTTCTGGCAAGCTTCTCTATAGCTCAAGAATTATTCCTCACAGAGGTTCGTGGCTAGACTTTGAATTTGACCACAAAAACGTGCTTTATGCCCGTATCGATAGGAAAAGAAAGCTTCACGCGACTGTTATCCTTAAAGCTCTTGGGTACACTGTTCCTCAACTTCTTGACCTTTTCTACGAAAAAGAGACTCTTCACCTTTCTGAAAAAAAGTTTGAAAGAGAGCTCGATTTTGCCCTTATGCAAGGCGCTCGCGCTGATGAGGACATTCTTGACAAGAGCGGCAAGCCGATCGTTAAGAAAGGCAAAAAGATCACTAAAGTTCACGTCAAGAAGTTCAAGGAAGCTGGGCTTAAGAAGCTGGCCGCCACTCTTGAAGAGATCGTTGGAAAAGTCATTGCTGACGATATCTACGACGAAGAGACCGGCGAAGTTATCGCGGCCAGCAACGAGGCCCGACTGAGCAAAAGATCTACGACCTTATCAATGCTGGAATAAAAACTGTTGAAGTTCTTTATATTGATAACGTTAATTACTCAGACCAAATTAGAAACACTCTTCTCCTAGACAAAACAAACTCTGGTGAAGAGTGTTTCTTGGTTGGTTGTTGAGTAGTTAACATTATCGATGTACAGAACTTCAACAGTTTTGATTCCAGCATTGATAAGGTCGTAAATTTTTTGCTCAGTAAGGGCAGCCCATTACTGGCCGCGATGACCTCGCCGGTCCCTCGTCGTAGATATCGTCAGCGATGACTTTGCCGACGATTTTCTTAGAGAGTTTCGCAGGGAAGCTTCTTAAGACCAGCTTATTTTAACTTCTTTACTAGTGAACTTTAGTGATTTTTTTGCCTTTCTTTACGATCGGCTTTTCCAGCTCTTGTCAAGAATGTCCTCATCAGCGCGAGCACCTTGCATAAGGGCAAAATCAAGCTCTCTTTCAAATTTCTTTTCAGAAAGGTGAAGAGTTTCTTTTTTGAAGAAAAGGTCCAGAAGATTGCGGAACAGTGTAGCCAAGGGCCTTCAAGGATAACTGTCGCGTGAAGCTTTCTTTTTCTATCTATACGACGTAAAGCACGTTTTTATGATCAAATTCAAAGTCTAGCCATGAACCTCTATGAGGAATGATTCTTGAGCTATAAAGAAGCTTGCCAGAAGTATTTCTTCTTTCCGCTATCGTGGGGAAAATGATGCCTGGAGATCTATGAAGCTGAGATACAATTACTCTTTCAGTTTCATTGTAGATGAAAGAGCCAGTGTCAGTCATTAAAGGAATATTTCCTAGATAAACTTCCTGCTCTTTAATTGAAGAAATTGTTTCTGTTTTCTTCGTCCTCTTCGTCCACGTCAAAGAAAACGAGACGAACAGTCACCTTAAGCGGAGGATTTCAAAAGGAAGGTCTCTCGCCTTACACTCTTGCTCTGAGTACTTCGGCTCTTCTAGAGAGTAGCTTACGAACTCGAGAGAGACAGTCTTATTGAAGTCAAAGATAGGGAAAAGGGACTTTAAAGACCGCCTGAAGCCCTTTTTCCTCTCGCCTTGCGGGAGGGATATCTCTTTGCAAAAAATCTTGGCTGGATTTGATTTGAAGTCTCATGAGAGACGGCGGTTCCATTACATGCTCGCTTCGGCTAAAGCATGCCCCTGAACCACTCGTTAGGCTCAAAAAACCTTTGCCATTGGACTGACTCCTAATATTAAAACTTGCAGTTAAAAATACTGTTATATATGTATTTTTTTTTATTTTTTTACTTAAAATTTAATGCTTACCTGTGTATGCGCAATCTACACGCGTAAACGCAACTGAAGCCCGCAAAGCAGTTTGCCACGAAAAAATTTAATTTAATTTAACGCTTTGCTGAATTACTTAAGCTCTACCTTGGCGCCGGCAGCTTCGAGCTTCTTCTTCATTTCGTCAGCTTCTTCTTTGCTAACTGCTTCCTTAAGAGTTTTGGAGCGCTTTCTACGATTTCCTTAGCTTCTTTAAGGCTTAGCCAGTGATTCCTCTAACTTCTTTAATAACGTTGATTTTCTTAGCGCCTGCTTCAGCAAGAACTACGTCAAATTCAGTTTTCTCTTCAGCAGCTTCTCCACCGCCGCCGCCAGCAACAACAACAGGCGCAGCAGAAACGCCAAATTTTTCTTCTAGTTCTTTAACTAGGTTAGCAAGGTCAAGAACTGACATTCCAGAGATGTGCTCAATTAGATCTTCGTTTGTGATAGCCATAATTTTATCCTTTTAATTTAAAAACTTATGTTATTTATTCAGCAGTTTCAGCTGCTTCTTCTTTAGCCTCGACTTTCAATTCGCCTGGCCTCTCTACTCCTTGTGACTCAACTTCGTCTTTGACTGAGTTCATCAACCTAGCGAACGCCGAAATTGGCGCGTTGAATGTCGCAAGTAGTGTGCCGAGCATTTCATCTCTACCTGGCAGTTTGGCAAGAGCTTCAACTTCCTTCGCAGGAAGCGGCTTTTGTCCGAGGATACCATCTAATAGAGTTACGTGCTCTAGTTCTTTTGATGCTTCATATATTGCTTTCGCAACACCTGGAGCATCTTGGAACGCGAATGCAACTGCGTTTGTGCCTTTAAGGCCATTAAGCAGTTTTCAGCATACGTGCCTTCTGACGCTTTACCAAAAAGAGTGTTTCTAGTAACGACAACGGCGCCTTCTGATTCACGAATCTTTTTACGGATTCCACAGCGTCATCGCTGGGATACCGATTAAGTTCGTGAGAAAAAGGCCATTGGCGCGTTCAATCTTCTCTTTGAGGTCTTTAATGACTACGTCTTTCTCAGCTCTAGTCATCATACGGAACCTCCTATAAAAGTTTGGAGGGGGATTTGGGCAGGCTTTACACGTCCTATTGTGACGAACCGACTTTCATCAACCCCTGTTGTTAATTAATATTCGTAAGTGCCTACTTCAGCCGAATACAATTTAATCCCTGGACCCATTGATGTTGATACAGTCACTGATTTTCAAATAAGTGCCTTTCACGCTTGCTGGCTTCGCTCTAACGATGGCTCCCGCTATCGCCTTGAAGTTTTCCATCAATTGCTCTTCAGAAAAAGATTTTTTCCCGAATGGCACGTGAACGATACCGTTTTTCTCAGTTCTATATTCAACTTTTCCGGCTTTTTGCTCTTTAACAGCTTTTTCAACGTCAGTAGTGACAGTGCCCAGCTTTGGGTTAGGCATAAGGCCGCTTCGCGCTCGGATCCTTTCGAGTCTACCGATTTCTCCGTATTATATCTAGGAGTGGCGATGGTTCTCTCGAAGTCCATCCATCCACCTTGGATTTCTTGGATAATATCGTCTCCGCCAACTTTGTCAGCTCCCGCCGCTTCGGCAGCTTTTTGATGTTTTCAGCCAGAAGTGATGACGACGACGGTCTACTTTCTTGCCAGTCCCCAGCAGGCATAACAATCACGCCTCTGATAAATTTGATAAGGGAGCAGCCTCTTGGATCGACGCCTAATCTAAACGCCACTTTGAAACTCTCGTCAAAGTTTGCGTATGCCACCTCTTTAGCAAGACCAAAGGCCACCGCTTACAGCGTAAGTCTTATTTTTATCAACTTTTTCAAATGCTTCTTTTCTTTTTTTATTCACTTTTTTCATGTTTTCCTCCCGATCAGGGGACACGACGTTACGTCTTCCGATTACTTATTTGTAGTCCAACTTCATACCAGCGGAACGAACCGAGCCTTCGATTTTGGCTTGGCAGCGTGCTCCAGCAGGCCGTAGAATCTCGCGTTAAAT
>CAVVFE010000011.1:0-110218 GCA_963747475.1 uncultured Bacteriovoracaceae bacterium | reverse complement strand
TCCAGAAGAGACTCTTGAGTCGATCTATAAAAAACCATGGAGGCCTGTTGAGCTCACCTCTGGCCATTTTCCCCTCAGAAGAAGCTCTTATGAGTTTGAGAGCCTCCGCATTGCGGCAGAAAGCTCGCCAGAGAAACCAAAGGTGGCCATGCTCTGGAAGGGAAATCTTGCGGCCCTCTCAGCTCGTATAAACTTTACGCGAAACGTTTTTGAAATTATAGGGCCGAAATTCAAGAGATTGAGGTCGGCGAAGACATCGAGGAAGCTTACAAGAGCGCCAAGGAAATGCGGGCCCAAACGATCGCCTTCGTTTCTTCCGATGGGGAATATTCCGGCTGGGCGAAGAAAGGGGCAGACTTTAAAAGCTTTTTTGTGGCCGGAAAACCGGAGGCGAATCCTGGGCTTGATGAAAAATTCTCTTATATCTATAAAGGGCAGAATATTTATGAGTCCCTTCACACCATGCTAAAAAATCAGGGGGCCATCTAATGAAAGACTTGCGCTCAGTAGATATTTTCAAAAAGAGGGAGTCCACACAAAGCGCTGAAGGCTCAATGCTCACTCCAGAAGGGATTTCAGTCAAAAAGGAATACACTGAAAAAGAGATCAAAGATCTTAAGGCCGTAAATTCTTGCCCGGGCGTTGCTCCTTTTATGCGAGGACCTTATCCCACCATGTATAATTCCAGGCCTTGGACGATCCGCCAGTACGCGGGGTTCTCGACCGCTCAAGAGAGCAATGCCTTCTACAGAAGAAACTTGGCAAAAGGGCAGAAAGGGCTCTCCATAGCCTTTGACTTGGCCACGCATAGAGGCTACGACTCAGATCATCCGAGAGTGATGGGCGACGTCGGCATGGCGGGCGTCGCCATCGACTCTATACTTGATATGCGCATTCTTTTTGACGGAATCCCGCTAGATAAAATGAGCGTTTCTATGACAATGAACGGCGCTGTGCTCCCTATTATGGCCCTCTATATTGCGGCCGCGAGAGAGCAGGGGGTCAAAGACGAGCAGCTTTCAGGGACCATCCAAAACGATATCCTAAAAGAATTTATGGTGAGGAACACCTATATATATCCTCCCAGACCTTCTATGAAAATCATCGCTGACATTTTTGAGTACACCTCAAATCATATGCCGAAGTTCAACTCCATTTCCATTTCCGGCTATCATATGCAAGAGGCCGGAGCGACCCAGGACTTAGAGCTTGCTTACACTCTGGCCGATGGGCTTGAGTATGTGAAGACGGGAATCGAGGCCGGTATTGACGTCGATAAATTCGCTCCGCGTTTGTCCTTCTTTTGGGCGGTGGGGATGAATTATTTTATGGAGGTCGCGAAGCTTCGGGCGGGAAGGCTTCTGTGGTCTGAGCTAATGGAAGAATTTGGGCCTAAAAACGCGAAGTCCAAAAGTTTGAGGGCCCATTGCCAAACAAGCGGCTGGTCTCTTACGGCCACGGACGTTTATAATAATGTGACCCGAACTTGCGTCGAGGCCATGGCCGCCACTCATGGACACACTCAATCACTTCACACCAACTCTCTCGATGAGGCCTTGGCGCTTCCGACCGATTTCAGCGCTCGCATCGCCAGGAACACCCAACTCTTTATTCAGGACGAGACCGACACCTGCAAAATTGTGGACCCATGGGGGGGAAGCTTTTTTGTGGAGAAGTTGACCGATGAGCTGGCCGAAAAGGCGAGAGGCCATCTCAAAGAAATCAAAGAGCTTGGTGGCATGGCGAAGGCGATTGAGTCGGGCGTGCCCAAGATGAGAATTGAAGAGGCCGCGGCAAGGACCCAGGCCCGTATTGATTCAGGCGAGCAGACCATCATTGGCGTTAATAAATATAGGCCGAACTTTAAAGAAGATATACCTGTGTTGAAAGTGGACAATAAATCGGTGCGGGAGCAGCAGATCGCCAAGCTCAATGAGCTCAAGTCCTCTAGAGACGGCAAACAAGTTGAGAAGGCCCTGAGCGCGATCACCGAGGCCGCCAGAGATGGAAAAGGAAATTTGCTCGACCTCTGTGTCTCCGCCGCTGAAGCGAAGGCGACGGTGGGAGAGATGAGCTCAGCGCTTGAGGAAGTTTATGGAAGGCATCAGGCGAAAGTCGCGACCATTCAAGGGGTCTATAAATCTTCATTTGAAAAGGACAAGGACAGAGTGAAAACAATTGAGGCAATGGTCGAAGAGTTCGAGAAAAAAGAGGGGAGAAGGCCAAGAATTCTCATCGCCAAGATGGGGCAGGACGGTCACGATAGAGGGCAGAAGGTCATCTCCACCGCTTTTGCCGATCTTGGATTTGATGTGGACGTAGGCCCGCTTTTCCAAACCCCCGAGGAGAGCGCCAAGCAAGCGGTAGAGAATGACGCTCATATCATTGGGGTGAGCTCGCTTGCGGCGGGGCACCTGACCTTGGTGCCCGCTCTCAAAGAGGCCCTTAAAAAGCTCGGAAGAGAAGACATTTTAATCGTCGTGGGGGGAGTTGTTCCGCCTCAAGACTATGATGAGCTTTATAAGATGGGCGTTGCGGGAATCTTTGGGCCAGGAACGGCGATTGATGAGGCCGCGAAAGACCTCATTAACAAACTCAACGAGAAGCTCGGTTATTAAATGAGAAAGAAGCTTTCATTAGAAGATTATATTAAAGGAATAGAAGAGGGAGATATCTCCATTCTTTCTCGCGCGATCACTCTAGTGGAAAGCAAAAATCAGGACCATCAGAAGCTTGCAAGGGACCTCATAAGAGAAATCCTGCCCAAGACGGGGCGAGCTGTCCGCCTCGGTATTAGCGGGACGCCCGGCGTTGGCAAAAGCACATTTATAGAAAGCTTTGGAAAGCTTCTCACTTCCCAGGGCCTTAAAGTCGCTGTTCTAGCGGTGGATCCCTCAAGCCAAATCACCGGCGGCTCCATCTTAGGCGATAAGACAAGAATGAATGAACTCGCTATCGATCCTCTGAGCTTTATTAGGCCAAGCCCTAGCGGAAGCTCCCTCGGGGGAGTGACCTCCAAGACCTGGGAGAGCATGCTTCTTTGCGAGGCCTTTGGTTTTGATGTGATCATCGTGGAGACCGTGGGAGTGGGACAGTCTGAGACCGCTGTCGCTAGGATCACTGACTTCTTTCTTCTCCTTATGCGGCCTGGAGGCGGGGACGACCTCCAAGGGATTAAAAGAGGCATCATGGAGATGGCCGATCTTATTTGCATAAATAAAGCTGATGGCGACCAGCTGAGGCAGGCAAAACTCGCAAAAAATCACCTTGAAAATGCGGTGAGCATTCTTAGAGGCCATAACCGTCCTAAGGTCCTTTTGTGTTCCGCCGCCGAAAAACGTGGGCTAGATGAGATCTGGGAGGAGACTCAGAGACTCTATAAAGATCAAAAAGACGCGCTCCAAGAAAAGCGCTCAAAGCAGCTAGCTTCGTGGATAAAAGAAATGGTGCTTGAGAGAATTCAGGACGATTTTGACAACGATGAAGTCATAAAGCTTGCGATGGAAAGGAATCACAAGGAAGTGAGCGAGCAAAAAAAGAGCGCCCTTGAGGCGGCCAACGAGATTTATAGGACTTTTAAAAAGAAAAAATAATGATGAAAAAGCCAATCGATTACACCACTTCAAAAAAAAGAAGAGCGGAGTTTGTTTTTAAAAAACTCGAAGAGCTTTATCCAGAGACTCCGGTGCCCCTTGACCACAAGGACCCCTACACACTTCTCATTGCCGTTCTTTTGTCCGCGCAGTGCACGGACGAGAGGGTCAATAAAATCACCCCCGCCCTTTTTGAGCGGGCCGATAATCCGAAGGACATGCTCGATCTTACAGTTGAAGAAATCCAGGAGATCATAAGGCCATGCGGCCTCTCTCCACGGAAGTCCAAGGCCATTTGGAACCTTTCCAAGATTCTTATGGACAAGCATGGAGGAAAAGTTCCCCATGATATGGCCGCTTTGGAGGAGCTCCCAGGAGTAGGCCATAAGACGGCGTCAGTGGTTGTCGCTCAAGCGTTTGGGGAGCCGGCCTTTCCCGTGGACACTCACATCCACAGGCTGGCCCAAAACTGGAAACTTACAGATGGAAAGAGTGTTGAGCAGACTGAAAAGGACCTTAAGCGTCTTTTCCCTAAGGAGAGTTGGAATAAACTTCATCTTCAGATCATTTTCTATGGGAGAGAGCACTGCACCGCAAGAGGTTGCAAAGGGCTAAAGTGCGAGATTTGCAGAACTCTCTATCCAAAGCGCAAAAAGGCCATTGAGAAAAAGGGCTGACAGGGCCTTATCTAATCTAGGTAAAGCTCATAAATTTCTGCTCGCAATTATGACAGTGTATTTTTGTCAGAATTAATTGGGAGGAGTTTATGAAGTTTTTTGCCATCACCGCTATCGCTATTATGTTTTCCAATGGAGCCTTGGCGCAGCTATTGGACCCTAACTCTGAGCGCGAAAGTAGAGTCAAACGCGCTCTCTCAGACGCCTTATTAGTCACTGAGTATGATTGCAAGGGCGACAGCTTTCCCTCTGAATTTAACGAAACGAGGCTTTCCCTTTATTTGTCCAGCTTGTCCACTTGGGTGCTTGATCCAGAAGTGGGAATTGAAATAAGAAATGAGTCCACTGAAATAATTGTCGCCAGAGAGAGCTCTTATAGGAGCGTTAGACAGGTGGACTTTGTCGTCGACCCCAGTGGAGTGCGCATAGACGAAATCCACGAAGTCACAGAGAAAACAGTGGAAAGAGAGCGAAATGTGGGCACGATTTCCGGCCCGGATTATCAAACAGTTCTCGAACTCATAGAGAGCGGCAAGATAACATGTCTGGCCAAGTAAATGGCCCGCTTTTAAGATAGTATCATCATCTTATATCGCGGAGGCATCATGCAGAGTATACCAGATGAGCTACAGTCTTTAGTCTATTGGGCGACAAAGCTTCTAGGCGAAACGATCAAGGAACAGTTTGGAAAGGAGTCATTCGACGCTATCGAGAAAACGCGCCGAGAGATGAAAAGGATTAGATCCTCTGGAAGGAAAGAGTCGGTAAGCTCTCTTCTTAAAACTCAAAAAAGAATTCAAGGCATGAGCGATGAAAGGTTGAAAGAGCTCGCCCATTCGTTTTCATTAATGCTAGAGCTCATTAACCGATGCGAAAGCGCCTATAGACATACTCGATTGCAGGGGAGGGAGAAAAGGTCATATGAGAGAAGGCCTCATGGAGTCATTTTTGTCTTCACCGCGCATCCCACTGAGGCCCGCTCCCCAGAAATCTTGGAGCTTTTTCAAGAGGTCTACCGGCTTTTAATTCTCGCTCTGACTAAAGGGAAGGACCACGCGCAGGACAGGCTAAAGTTTTATCTTGGTCTTTCGCTCAACACATCGATGGCCAGGTCCTCTAGGCCGACAGTGGCGGACGAGGCCCATTACCTTTATTCCTACGTTCTTCGAGACGAAATCATATCTCAACAGATTCAATTCGCTAAAGAGGGAAGCCATGTAAGCTTTAGGAGCTGGGTCGGAGGGGACAAGGACGGGCATCCTGGGGTGGACGAGAGGGCCATGTTGGCCAGCTTAAATTTATCTAGGGAAAAGCTTCTTGATTGGACAGAGGTTCGCCTTGGTCGAATTAAAAGCGACCTGAAGTTCTTAAGTAACGTTCAGAGCCAGATTAAGCTATGTGATGAATTAAAATCGCTTATGAAAGGGCTAAGAAAAATAAGACCAGGTGACGGAAAGAAAGTTGTCGCCTTTAAGAAAAAGGCCAAAGAACTCTCAAGCTCCCTTGAGAAAACACGAATTGGCTTCCCTGATATGCGGGACCTTTCTATGCTTTTATGGCTATATCCTGCGATTGTTTTGCCTCTGGAAGTGAGAGAGGACGCTGAAGTCGTGGAAGAGGCCCTCAAAAATGAGGACCTTGCCATCTTCAAAATGCTAAAAACTATCAAAGAAATCTCTGAGGGCTATAAGCCTAAATGGTACGCCCGCGGATTTATTTTAAGCATGAGCGAGCAGGCCTCAGACATTATGAATGGTCTCGAGCTTCAAAAAAAGACCATAGGCCCTTATAGAATTCCCGTCGTTCCTTTATTCGAAACTGCTCAGGCGCTGGAAAATTCGGTCCAGATTTTAGAGGAGTACTTCCAAAAGAGGCCCGCAATAAAGGCCGATCACATAAAAAGCATGAATGGGCGATTCGAGGTGATGTTGGGCTACTCAGATTCCTCCAAGGAGTCGGGAGTTTTTCCCAGCAGATTTCTCATCTCCAGCGCGTTGAATAAAATGGACGCCTACTTTAAAAAAGAAAAGCTGACCCCGGTCTTTTTTCATGGCTCTGGGGGAAGCGTTGAAAGAGGTGGAGGCAGCGTAAGGGAGCAGACTGAGTGGTGGCCGAAATCGGCCCTCAATATCTTTAAGGCCACGACCCAGGGCGAGATGGTCGCGAGAAACTTTCAAAGCGACATGATTATGGAGTCTCAAGTCGAAAAGATTATTGAAGTCTTAAACTACAAAGGGAGAAAGAACAGGGCCCGCTCTAAAGTCGCTGACAAATTTTGCAGAGAGATCCAGAAGCGCTACCAAGGGCTTCTTGGGGAAGAGCATTTTCGAGAAGACATCTTGGACTCTACTCCATATCAATACCTCGACGCCTTAAAAATAGGCTCAAGGCCTTCTAAAAGACAAACTCCCGGGGCCAGACTGCGCGCCATACCTTGGGTTCTTTGTTGGACTCAAACTAGAGTGCTTATGCCCACATGGTGGGGAGTGGGAAGCTCTTTCGAGGCCTTGAGCGCGAAAGAGAAAGACGAGCTAAAAGCTCTCTTTCAAAAAGACAATCTTATCAGCTCTTATTTCAAAGCTCTTGGCTTCACGCTTAGGAAGGTGGAGCTCTCGATATTTGAAATGTACCTCCGTCAATCTCACGGCAGGGACAGGGCCCTGGAGATCGTTGAAAGGTTTGAGGAGGAGTATGAGAAGGCCCTAAGGTGTTTTCATTGGGTGACCGGGCAGAGCGAGCTGCTTTGGTTTAGGCCCTGGCTTAGCCAGAGCGTGTATTACCGCTCCTCGATGATTCACCCGCTTAATCTGGCTCAGCTTGAAGCTTTGAAAAGAAGCGATTCTGAGCTATTGCGAGAGACAGTGACAGGCGTCGCCTGCGGGATGATGACGACTGGTTAGACAATGTAATTCTTTCACTTTTAAGTAGTAATCTTGAAGGGCCAGGTCCTTCTAGCGCATAATGAATTTCGTCCTATAGGAGTCAAAAGTGCTTAGACCTTTCATTTTTATCACGTCAATTATGATAGTGAGCGTCCAGTCTTTCGCTGCCTGCGGAAAGCATCCCGACGATTTGAGATACAGGCTCTTAAACTGGCAAAAGGCCGCGGTGTACGAGGTCAATTCCCCTTACGCTGACGTGACCGGGGCGTTATGCGTGGGCCTCAAGGGAGAGCGCTTAGAAAGAATTCACTATAGGGACTCCCAAGGCACGAAGGTCTATAAAACCAGAAAAGAGCTAAAACAAAAGGACACAGTCTTCTTTGGGCGAAACGATTTTCCTGCCGCCGCCCGATGGGTCATGAGAAACGAAGACGCGCTTACCCTCAAAATATTGAAAGAGCGGAAATCTCCTAATGGGGGGCATGAATATCAACTCAGCGCTAAATTTTTAAGAAACCCTCGTCGAGGCTTTTCCAGCGCAGACGTGCGCGAGCTTGTATTGAATTATTCCACTGAATACAATGAGACCTTTTTTAAAGACGCTCTGATAGACGGCATATACCTCAATATTTCGAGCGGGCTGACTATAAACCAGGTCGAATTGGTCAAAGATGGCGAGAGGGTCCTTTCTGTCAGCCCTTATAGGCTCCCAGAGGCCCGTAGAAACTAGCCAGATTTTCCTCACATATTAGCTTGTTGGGTCCGATAAGCTCTGCATGAGATTCTGCTTTCTTTTATTTTTATTCATTTCCCAGCTCGCTTATGGCGCTGATCCCAGTTGTTATGAGCAGTTTTTGCCAAGAAAGAACAGATCTGTCCGCCCCAGCATGATCGCCACTGAGATCATTCCTGAGGGCGACGTCTATGGGACTCTTAGAAAGAGTCAGCTTGCTTACAGCAGGCTTGAGCCTCTTGAGGGGCGAAATATATCAAGGCTTGAGAAAATTCTAAAAGAAAAAGAAGTGGAGCATATAAGCCCTTTAGGCGGCGGAGTGAATTCGACTTCTATTGTAGAGCTCTCAGACGGAACCAGGGCCGTATGGAAGCCGCATTACGAAACATGGTCATCGAATTATAGGGCCGAGGTTTTGGCGTATGAAATAGACGCCAAATTTAGTTTTGACATGGTTCCAGTCACCGTAGAAAGAGAGATCAATGGACAAAAGGGCTCATTACAGCTCTTCATGGACTCTACCGACAATGGGATGCTTCACCAGTCTCAGCTAGATAAGCAAAGCTTCTTTGATTTTATTATAGATAACCGCGATCGCCATGCTGGAAATTATTTGGCGAGCCCGAGCGGTGACGAAGTCATCGCAATTGACAACGGTCTAAGCTTCACCGGGCTTGGCTTCAACCAAAGAAGCTTTTTCAGACGAAGAAAACAGATCGACAGGTATCTTAAGAGCGAAGAGGGAAAAGAAATGATAGAGCGCCTTCGAGGCGCCGACTTTGAAAAGCTTCAAACTGAATTTCGCTCATACCTAGGGGAGGAAGACGCCGAGCGCCTTGTCAGGCGCATGAAGTTCTCAATCAAGTACTTCGAGGACAATCTGCTTCTTAGGGCCAATTAGCGTTTTCTCATCTGCCAAAAAAGCTGAGAAAGGTAAGGCCTTCTCGTTTCGCCCGTCGCCACCATCAATAATTTTGTGAGTTTTAGGTCTTCTGGGTCCGTGTAGAGAATAATCAAAAGCTCTTGCAAATAATTTGTGCAAAGAGTGATGTAGTTGTCAGTCCCGATTCCTAAAGCGACGCCCTTTTTCTCCCACCAAGAGAATGGATGATCTTTATAGTCCTTGAATGAGCCAGTTAGGCGCTTGTTCGAGGAAGGAAGAGCGATCAGTGAAACGCCCTTGTTGAGCATTCTATTTAAAACGTCGTGTTGGTAGTGCTCCACCTCTCTTGCTGTATGAAATTTGGTCTTCACAAAAGTGGTTTTCTCTTCGGGAGATAAAGGGATGCCGCGGACAAGTTTATCGAGGACACGGCCTTCGTCTCTCCAGTGCATTTCCTCGAGCTCAGCGTACTCCTTGGTCCCTTCTTTCACAGGAATGCCTTGCTCGTTCCAAGAGCACACCTTTTGATAGAGGAAGTGATAATAATAGTTGGGATTGATCCCAAGGGAAATTCCGTGCTCAAGAACATCGATGTGCCAAATATTCATCGCGTTGTCCACGGCCTGCACGCCTTTTTTAAGGGTATGAAACGTCTCACCGTGGTGGGAGCGAATGGAGAAGCCTTTGTAGTGAAGTTTCCTAAAGCCAAGTTTCATGTCCTGAAAATGGCCTTTTCTGTAAAGGTCTTTCTCGTTTCCCACTGTGTCCACGTCCGTCATGTAATCGCGAAGCTGAGGGTTTCTTTCAAGGATCTCCAAAATCTGATCGATTTGATGATCAAAGTGGTCCTTCTTGCTGTCGAATCTACTGCCGTCAAAGAAGTCCGCCTCTTTTCTAAAGCAGGGGGACAGGACAAAGTTAAAGTCCCGCACTTTATTTTTAAACTCCATAAAGCCGTCATAGAGTCCCAAAACAACGTCTTCTTCCGTTATGTTCTCAAGCCCGGGGATTTGCTCGCTCGTGTCGTTTGTCGCTCTTGAAAAGGTGAACTTAAGTCTTATGCTTCCCACGTTATAGGAATGATAGAGCTCGCTTGCCATGTGGTAGGCAGCGGCCTTATGGGCCTCACGGTCGGTAAGAACGAGTTTTGGAAGGAGCAGAATTTTGAGATAACGATCAAACCTCTCGTCTTCCTTAAGTGAAAGCAGCTCTTCCACGTCTTTTTCGCTATCAAGCTTTATGTCATCGCCGTAGGTGTCGCGAATTTTTTTCCAATAAATTTCTTTGTGAGGCCCTTCGAGGAAGGGCCTTAGTCTTGGCCAAACAAAGTCCGCAGTGAGCGAGCCAGTCAGGTGAATATGCTCTTCCCTAAAAGGAAGGGGAAAGTTCTTGAAGAAGATTTTCATGGCCTCAGACACGGGATGGGCGAGGAGAGTCTGGATTTCCACCTCGTCTTGCTGAAATCCAGCTAGGAGGCGCTTGAATTCAAATAGGTTCTTTCTAACGGGCTCATTGTCTCGGCAATAATCTGAATTGAGGGCAAGCTCAATAGTGTGCATTATCCCGATCCCATTGGTCTCGCTAATGATCTGAACTAAAATTTCGTTTAATTGTTTAACTAACTTTTGACTCATATATTCCTTTATAGGTTTTCATCCTAATGATTTTAACACTCTAGCTTATCACAGTATTAAAATACTTGCAAAAACTTACATCTGCTGTTCAAGCTCTGTCAAAGGAAGCATAATGTTGAAACCAATGACTTTATGGATGAAGCTTCAGGCCATGGAAGGCTCTTTTTTTCTTCTTTATTTCCTTTAAAACCTTTCAAACTGGCCCCTGATAATGGGGACAATTAAAGGTCCCCTTGACCTCTTAAAATGACATTTCATCTCTCTCATCCTAACTTAATCTTCTAAGTTCGAACGCTTAGAGCTTTTTTAAATACTGGACTCTTGAAGCAGTTAGGACAATGAATTACAACTGCCCAAATTCCAATTGCCAAAAGAGCCCTTTCAACATCGTAAAAGACGGTCACTATCGCAGAAAAAGCGACTCCCGCCACATTCAACGTTTTAAGTGTAAAACCTGTCAAAAGAAGTTCTCCAAGGCGACCTTCACGCTTGAGCGCTATCAAAAGAAAAGACGAATTAATCACCAGGTAGGCAAGTTGCTCTCTTCAGGAATGAGTCTGCGACGGTGCGCCCTTGTGCTAGGTGTGAACCCAAAAACTATTGAAAGAAGGCTTCCTTATCTTGCGGCAAAGGCCAGAGCGCGGCATGTGCGGCAACTTAAGCTCCTTGAAAGGAAGAAAATCGTCCATCTGCAGTTTGATGACTTAATCACCAAAGAAAATAGCAAACTTAAGCCTCTTTCAATCAGCATTGCCGTGGACGCAGACTCTCGCTTAATTCTCGCTGGCAAAGTTTCACAAATACCAGCGTTTGGGCATCTTGCTCATGTCGCAAAAAAGAAATATGGAAGGAGGGAATGTCACCACCGCTTGGGCCTTGAAGCGCTATTTCAGGAGATAAGACCGATCGTTCATCCAAATGCAATCATTAAGTCGGACGAGCACAAAAAGTACCCGGAGTTCGTTCAAAGGTACTTTCCCAAAGCAGAATATGTCCGCCATAAGAGTGAAAGAGGTTGTGTGGCCGGCCAGGGAGAGCTTAAAAAAGTGAAGTATGATCCACTATTTGCCATCAACCACACCTGCGCCATGTTTCGGGCGAATATTAATCGCTTAATAAGGAAGACCTGGTGCACGACAAAAGACCCTCAAAAGCTGCAAGACCATGTGGACCTTTTTATAGATTTCTATAATCGAGTAATCATTAAAGGGTCTGCCGCTTGTCCCCACGCTTAGGGGGCAGTTTTAAAACCTTATGTCCGCGCTCCTGCTTTTAAAAAGCTCCACGTCATAATTTTCTTCGCCGTTTAAGAATCTTTGCAAATCTACGATCGAGTCATTGCCCCAGAAATTTTCATGGCGCGCCCGAAAAGTCGGCACGCCAAAGATGTTATTCTTTAAGGCCTCTTTTGTATTATTTTTGAGCTCCAGTTTGGCCTCTCTTGAAAAAGACTTCTCCAAAAGTTCAACTCCAGGAAGTTCTCGTTCAATTAAATAGTCTTTTAGCTGATCAGGGTCGTCCGCCGCTTTGCCTTCTCGCCAAACATAGTCCCAAAGGGCGTCTATAACATCGCTCTGCCTTTCTTCTGAGCAAGAGCTTGTCGCAAGTCTAAGGGCGTAAAGGGGGTTAAATGGATGGGACTTGGGCGGCGCAAAGGGGATTGAATTTCTTGAAGCATAGCGAAAACACGACTTGAGCATCAGGTAGCGCTTTGCGGGAATTTCACCAGGGCCTTTGATTTCGTGGGCCGAAAAAAGCTTTCCCATCAAGACTGGTTTAAAGGCAAACTTGTTTTCGTTTAATAACCTTTTATTTCGATTTAAGCTCTTCCAAGCAAAGTAGGAGTAGGGCGAAAGAAAATCAAAATAGAGCTCAATTGTGTCCATAAAAAAGGCCTGTCTAAGTATTTATATTCACGAGGAAGAAGGCATTAATATGCCTCTATTTACCAAATGAGACTATAATCCTAGTTGTGCGATATGAAAATCTTTGCTATTCTTGGGTTGCGCGTCAATCCTTGTTAGTGTGCACCTAACAAACATCAAACTTTTTCACCGCAGAACTTATCGGCCGTACGTCCGCTCCCGCTCTTTATGCTCTAACGATAAGCCATGCTCTCTTGAGATATTTGGTAAATCCCAATCTCGGAGGTCCCTATGAAATCCATCAACACCAAGCCTGGCAAAATGTTTTTTGCCCTTCCTTTACTGTTCGCTCTTGTCTCCTGTGGGAGCAACAAACCGACCGTCAAAGACATTCAAGTTCAGCCACGATATGAGGGCGCAGATCTTTACTTGTCTGTTTCTGCTGATTTGAGCATCGGCAATCTTACACTGCAAAATGTTTCCCTTCCCATCATTGTTCCTAACACGGGAGAGAATATTGGAAGTGTGAGCATGGTCAGTCAAATGGACGGCGCTAATCTTTTGGACATTGACCTGAACGTAAGCGCTATCGCCAACGTTCAGGGACAGGAGGCGAGGCTTCCAAATGGCAATCCTTTGCCTTTAATCGGAAGCAATCAAACAATTGTGGTCCCTGTTGCTAAGGGAGCTGAAGTTTATTTGACCCTTAATAATGGCCAAGTGGCAATCGGAACGGCCATACCTATAAGGACTCTTGATCAAGTGGGAGCGAATGTGGGCTCCGCAAGCCTTTTCCCAAGCTTTCACATCGACAAGGCCGTCGGCTCAGCAGGCCTTTTTACCTCAAAAACTCCCGGACAAAATGGAATCGGGCTTTTCGTGGACGTCAGCGCTTATCTCGACCAAATCATGTTCATGGACCTTGGGTTTGATCCAACGATCATGGCCATGCAGGACCTTGAATACGGCGACATCGCGCCTTCTAGCAGAAAAGAGAGAAGACTTAATAGGGAGTTATATTACCTAGACAGAAAAAGAGCAGAGCTACAAATATAGACGAGAACGGCCCGAGAAATTGATCGGGGCCTTTTTATTTAACGATATTGGCAGACATTTATAAGCATTAAAGCGTCTTCCAAGTTTTGCAAGGCCTCTTTGTAAGTGTCCATTAGAAGAGGACTTCGTTTTATATAGCTAATATTCGACTCGAGCTTTCCTTTTGTGTTTTTGGACCATAGTCTCAATGGGGGTGTACTGAAGAAAAATCGCCTCCTGCTCCTCTATTGTGAGGGTGTTAAACTGGGCGGGGGCCATAGTGAAGTCTTCTGGCGCATAAACGCTAAATGAGTTCTCTTCGACCTTTTCGCCTAATACGGAATTGCCAAGCACAACTGCCTCTCTGCAAGAGATTCCTTGAGCAAAAGCGCCAATAGAAGTAAGGCCCAATAAAATTACCGACAAAAGCTTCATCAAATCCCCCCAAAGGTCTGTAAAAGAGTGTTTCCTTGTCTTTTAGAATGGCGAGACTATACGCCTAAAGATTTGGTATCTGGAGGAGTTGTGTAAGAATTATCCACTTACATAACCTTACAGCTCTAAGATCGCGAAAACCGGGAAATGGTCACTGGGAAGCTTATGTCTTTGTTTCAATGTCTCTGGTGGGCAAGGGACCTTGTCCTCTTCCATGGGAAGAACTTGCGCTGAGGCTATGCGATCGGCGAATTTTTTGTGAACGAGAATATAATCGAGCTGCATGGGGACTCTATCGCTTCTCTTGTTAAAATAAAAATAGGTGTGCCGTCTCTGGCAGGTCCAAGTCTAGGTGCTCCAAGACATCATGATACCCGGCATGAGCAAAGGCCTGTAGCTCTTCCTCAGTGTCTTCCTTATGGATCACCCCATTGAGATCTCCACAGATCAAAAGCGGGGCCTTAGGGTTTTTCACTTTTATCTTGTTTGCCGTCTTCAATATTCCTCTGACCTCGGCCCCCCGTTGGCCTCTTCCTTCGTGGTCTTCTTTTTTTAAATCAAGTTTTGACTTGAGGTGGGCGAGAAGAAGCGTCGCTTTAAGCTTCCCTTCCATCAGAACTCTTAGCTCTAGAAGGCCCCTGAGCGTAGCGGCGTCCCTTTTCAAGCTTTTCATCATTGTGGCTCTTTAAAAAATAGGCAAAGGGAGAATTCTTTGCGCAAAGGTATCCGATGTCAATTCCGCGCTCTGAGTTGGAACGCTCGAATCTGACCTCATAGCGATCGTTTAAAAAGTGCTTGTTGAAGTTTGCAAGACTGGACCTGCCGCCGACTTCCACCACCATTATGATATCCGGGCGATGAAGTCCTCAATGACCTTTTTAATGCCATATAATTTCTCAAGAGATTTATTAGGATAGAAGCTTGCGCTAAGTTTTTGCCACTCTGGCTCTCGCATGGAGTCCAAGTCATGCTTTGGGTCGGCCTCGTCATATTTGTCCATAAAGACAAACATGTCTTGAACATTGAAAAGTAGGAGCTTGATTTGCACTGGCGCCCAATTCAAATCAACATTTAATTTCCGACAAATAGTCCCACTGGGATCCCAAGCGTCGTAATGACGGCCAAGACAATGGCCAGTCCTACAATTACTGCGGCGATGGATTTTAAAGCGATGCTCATAGGGCCTCCCGGAAGTTCTCTCTATTCAAAATATACGAATAGTGTAGCGCATGAGGCAGTAATTGATCGAGTGTATTTTTTCTTTAAAGACCATATATCAAGAGGTAGAGTTTTAGGCATGAAACTCCTGTCCTTTTTCTTTTTATTTCTGTTATGTTTCAACACTTTCGCCAAAGAAAAATCTAAGAGTATTCAGATTATTTGCCTGGGAGACTCTCTGACAGCTGGCTACGGAATTGAGAAAGACAAGGCCTATCCTTCTTTAATTGAAAAGAAGCTGAATGAAACACTTGGAGAAGGAAGGTGAAGGTGCTCAATGGCGGAGTCTCTGGCTCCACCACGGCAAGTGGCAAGTCCAGGCTTCAATGGTACCTCAAAAAGTCTTCCCCGGAGATTTTGGTCTTGGCCTTGGGAGCGAATGATGGGCTTCGTGGACTGAAGCTTTCTCAGTCTCAGGAAAACCTGGACGAAATCATAAAACTTGCGAAGCAAAACGAAATAAAAGTGCTTCTGGTTGGGATGAGGCTTCCTCCAAATTATGGCGAGGAGTACGTGAAATCATTTAAAAGTATGTACACTGACCTGCAAAAAAAATACAAGCTCCCAACGATGCCTTTTATGCTTAAAGACGTGGCGGGGTGAAAGAGCTCAATATTGAAGACGGCATTCATCCTAATGAGAAGGGCCATGAAGTCATCGCCAAAAACTTGCTCAAGAGCTTGAGACCGTTGTTAAAAGAATGATTAAGGACTGACATGATTCTAAACGTCGTTGAGGTGAATAAAAGTTATTCTCAGGGGAGGAACTCACTTGAGGTTCTGAAAGGACTGAACCTTAAAGGTGAAGAAGCCTGAACCGCTCGCCATTTTAGGCAAATCAGGGGCCGGCAAATCAACACTCCTAGGCCTTTTAGGAGGTCTTGATAGCGCAGACGCAGGCCAAATTATTGTGAATGGAAAAGACATTGTTCCCATGAAGGAAAGCGCTCTTGCGAAATATCAGGGCCGAAAATATTGGGATTGTCTTTCAGCAGTTTCATCTTATGAAAACTTTCACTGCTCTTGAAAATGTCATGCTGCCGCTAGAGGTGCTCAAACGCGAAAATGTTCGCCAAGAGGCGATGGCGGCGCTGGACAAGGTCGGACTGGCGGACCGAGCTGACCATTTTCCTCATCAGCTAAGCGGAGGGGAGAGCCAAAGAGTCGCCATTGCTCGCGCTATCGCGCCGAGACCAAAGATTATTCTCGCAGACGAGCCAAGCGGCAATTTGGACGCAAAAACTGGGGAATTTGTCATGAAAATGATTTTTGATGTCTGTGGCGCAAATGACAGCGCTCTTATATTGGTCACTCATGACAATGAGCTGGCCATGAATTGTGATAAAATCTACGAGTTCAAAGACAAAGGCCTGACGTTACAGGCCTCAAATTAGAAAATGAAAACAGTACTTAAAATCGCGTCCCGCGACCTTCTAAACAGTAGGGGCTTTACTTTTCTTTTTATCTTTAACCTCTTCCTGGGCATTTGCGGATTTGTGGGCCTTCACACCTTTAGAGACAATATTAATTCACTTTTAGAGGGAAGAGCAAAACAGCTTCTTTCAGCCGATCTCACCATAAGCGCAAGACGAAAGATAACTGATGAGGAGCTTGATCAAGTTCAAGAAGTCCTTCAGGGGAAAATAGAAAGAAAGGCCACAGCTCTGGGGCTTTACTCCATGGCAAAAGGCCTCTCCAAAGAGGGACGCGCGCGACTCGCGCTAGCTTAAAGGCATTGAGCCCTCGTCATCCTTTTTATGGAAAGGTCGAATTGCGCGCAGAGAAGAACTACCAAAAGGCGATGGAAGGCCTTCAAAAGAAAGGTCATATCTGGCTTGATCCAGCTCTTTTAAGACAGCTTAGGATCCAAATCGGTGACAAGGTCAAAATTGGAAATAAAGAGTTTATTGCTGCCGACGCCATCGCTTCTGATTCCGGAAGCTCCTGGGGAGGTGTGGGGCTCGCCCCAAAAATATATATTTCTAAAAAGAACCTCCAGGACTCGGGACTTATTTCTTTTGGCTCAGTTGTCTCTTATGCCCATCTTTATAAATTAAGACATGAAAGCTCTCCAAGGAACAGCTCTCAAAGCTTGAGCAGAAGCTTAAAAAAACTCTTGAAGACCCTGCCATTAATATTCGCGCTCCAAATAGCGCAAGTGAGCAAGTTGGCAGGGCCTTCAATTATCTTGTCAGATTATCTGGGCCTTGTGGGACTTGTGGCGCTTTTCCTTGCCGGGATCGGAGCAGGCTATCTCTTCCAAAACTATCTCTTTGAAAAACTTCAAGATGTGGCGATTCTTAAAAAGCGTCGGTATGGGGCTTGGATCTATATTTTTCGTCTATCTTTTTCAACTTACGGTCTTAAATGTGATCGCCGTGGCCGCTTGCCAATGGAATCGCCTATCTGGCGCTGCCGGCCTTTAGTCACGCTTTCTTTAAATGGATAAAGCTTGATGGGAATTGGTCCTCACCCAATACACCCTGTGGCTTTCTATGGGGGTGTCTTTAGGCGCAAGTTTGCTTATTTGTTTTCCTGTGCTTCTCAAAATGCTCGGCAAGAGGACCAAGAATCTTTTCGAGGGCGGACAATTCTTTCGCTTTGATTTTAAAAAACGAGACCTTCTTCTTTATCTGCCTCTTTTATTATTTATGTGGGCCCTTGCGGTCATACAAGCGCATTCTTTCACCATAGGCTCTGTTTTTACTGCCGCTCTTATTAGTTGTTGTCATTTTTATCGCTTTAGTTTTTCCGACGGGCCTTGCTTGGGTCGACGCTCATGTCCTTAAGAAGAAAAAATCTCGACCGCCCAGGATCGCTGGAGCTTAGGCCTTGCCCTTCGCTATTTCGCTCGAGACCGGCTTTCTTCAACACTTTCCATCTGCGCCCTGACAATCGGTGTGATGCTACTTTCAGTTATTGGCCAACTTGAGACCTCTCTTAGAGGAGAGTTGCTCGAAAGTCCTAACGGAAAGCCAAGCCTCTTTCTTTTTGACATTCAGGAGGAACAAAAAGAGGGCCTTGAAGAGCTTTCTAGAGAAAACCAGTACCCCATCTTGGATTTTGCCCCTATGATCCGCTCTCGAATTTTGAAGGTGAATGGCAAAAAGTTTGAAAGAGGCCAGGACACGGAGGGGTTCACCACTAGAGAAGAGGAGCGCAATCAGCGGTTTAGAAATAGGGGAGTCAATCTTAGCTATAGGGCGGAGACAAATTCTTCTGAGACCATAGTCGAAGGCAGGCCATTTCGCGGGACGTATGAAGATTCAAATAAAAAACTTCCTGAGATTTCCTTAGAAAAGAGGTATGCTGAAAGGTTGGACCTTGAGATTGGGGACACAATGGCTTTTGATGTCCTTGGCATTGAAGTCACAGGAAGGGTGGTGAATTTTAGAAAAGTCAGGTGGACCAGCTTTCTTCCAAACTTTTTTATCTTGTTCCAGCCAGGAGCCATCGATATGGCCCCAAAAACTTATTTGGCCGCGTTGGGGGAGATGGACCTTGAAAAGAGCGCCAACGCTCAAGACGCCATCGTGGAAAAATTCCCCAATATTTCCATGGTGAATGTGAGTGAGCTAATCGATAAAGTCATGGTCATCTTCAAAGCGATGGCGCTGGCGCTGAGTGTAATGGCGGGGCTCTGCCTTATGGTCGGATTCTTTGTGTTATTTGCCATCATCCAAAATCAATTGAAGAAAAAGCGCTTCGAGGCCGGAATCCAGAAGGTCTTCGGCATGCGTTCCTCTCAACTTATGGGAGCGCTTTTGAGAGAGTATTTCATCATGGCCTTTATTGCGTGCTCTATCGGACTTGGTTTCAGCTTGGCCTTGGGACAGACCATTTCAGTCATGTTTTTTGACGGAGTGTGGAGAATTGATTTTCTCTTTATGGCCCAGGTCGCCATAGGCGTCATTGGAGTGACAGGACTCCTTGCCGCGGCAGCCGGAAAAACATTTTACTCGCTTAAAGTTAGAAGCCTCTTGAGGTAAGATAGGCTAGTATTTTTAAAAAATGGATTAAAGCCAGTGGAAGAATCTTTTGTCGTGACCTTTATATCTCAATACGCGTATCAGCCCATGTTTGTTTATGGGTTCATTTGTTTGTTTATGACGGCAAGCTCCTTTGGTCTTCCCATCCCTGAAGAAATGACTCTTGTTAGCGCCGGCATCGTGGCGTATATGGCCGGGCACCCTGACAAGTGGCCGCCTCCGACTCCAGATGCGGAGGGCGTGAACCTCGTGGTCCTGGCCATAGTTTGCTTTTTTGCCGTCTTGGGGAGCGACATTCTTATTTATTTTTTAGGCAAAGTTTTTGGCAGGCGGATTGTGCAGTCAAAATTCTTTAATAAAAGGATAAGTCAGGAGCGATTCAATAAAATAAACAATGTCTTTAATAAGTACAGCCATTGGGCCTGTGGGCTTTTTAGATTCACTCCAGGAGTCCGCTTTCCTGGGCATCTTAGTTGCGGGCTTATGGGCGTTCCCTTGTGGAAGTTTATTCTTATTGATGGTAGCGCCGCGTTGATTTCTGTTCCCACCCAGGTTCTTCTTGTGGCCTATTACGGAGAAGTCATTCTTTCCAAAATAAGGGAGTTCAAATTGGCGCTCGGCGGCGTTATCCTTGTCATTCTCCTATTTTGGATACTTCGCAGAGTTTACCAACTTTTTTCAACTAAAAGGGCCAGAGACTAGCTTCGGCCCCTGCATCTTTCTTGTGTTCCCGTGTTCCTTTTGTAGAATAGGTGAGTAGCTTAAAATGCTTTCATTCATTATAATTTGGAGAAAAAATGAGATTATTTGATTATATCGAGCAAGGCGGAGCGATTATGTATGTATTGCTTCTCGCGAACATTATTGGTTTCGGAATCTTATTCTGGAAACTTTTTGTCGTGTTCGACGCAAAGAAAAATATGGACCGTCTGCTTGGTGAGATCAAAGAGAAGTTTCAAAGCATGGGGCAAATCAGCGACTCGTCCATGTCAGTGCAAATCCTCAAAGACGAAGTTCAGACAAAGGTGCACAATCTTGAAAGCGGTCTGACCACGATTAAGATTATCGCTTCTGTCGCTCCGCTCCTGGGCCTTCTCGGAACGGTCATCGGTATTCTAAGCGCCTTCCAGGTCATTAGCGAGCAGGGGCTCGCAAATCCTTCCATGTTTGCGGGAGGGATAAGTATGGCCCTTCTGACAACTGTTGGGGGGCTTATCGTCGCTATTCCTCACTTTGTTGGCTATAACTATCTGACTGGCCTTTTGGACGATCTTGAAATTAGGCTTGAAAAAAGCGCCGTTAGAGAAATCTTTGGTAGGAAGGCCTAATGTCACGCAAGTCAAGAAGAGAGCCTTTAACACCAGAGCTTACGCCGCTTATAGACGTTGTGTTCCTTCTGCTTATTTTCTTTATGGTCTCCTCTGTTTTTAAAAAGGAAGAGCTCGCTCTTTTGCTTAACCTTCCTAAAACAGAAGAAGGCAAAAGCGAAAGCTCCGCCAAAGAAAACCTCACTATCGAGCTGACTGGGGAGAAGATCGCCTATAATGGAAAGGACACAACTCTTGAGGAACTTAGTGGTCAGCTAGAGGACGTCTCCAAAAAGAGCTTAGTCAATCTGAGGGTCGACGGAGAAGTGAAATATCAGCGTCTCGTTAAAGTTTTGGATCTGCTTCAAAAATATAAACTAGAAAACCTGTCTCTTATAACTGAGAAAAATCAAAAATAGTCCATGATGGAGAAAACAAAGATGAAAAGAATCATCACCACGACCCTGGCCCTTAGTATTTCGGCCCAGCCATTCGCCGCCATCGCGGCCCAAAGCGCCAAAGTTCTTCTCGTAAAAGGGGAAGTCACAAAGCTTTTGCCGGGAAAATTGAAGGCCAGCCCGGTCAAGAGGGGAGAGACTCTGCCGGAGGACACTTCTGTTTTGACTTCAGAAAAGAGCATTGTGCGACTTAAATTTAAAGACAATTCCACGATGAACTTGGGCCCCAAATCTAAAGTCGTTATCAGCAAGATGCCGGAAAAGAGGCCAAATATGATTAATCTTCTTACCGGCGCCATCAAAGCGGAAGTCGACAAAAAAGACAATAAAGAAAATAAAAACAAGATGATCATCAAGACCCGCTCTGCGGTCATGGGCATTAGAGGGACCAAGTTTCAAGCGACCTTCAACCCCGTCAATCAGAACACTGGTCTTGTGACGGTAGAGGGAAGAGTCGCCATGATGAAAAAAGAGGACGTGATCTCGCCCAGAGAGCCCGTCGTCGACTCCTCAAAGGAATTGGACCTTATCGATAAGACAATTAAAGAAGATTCCAAAGTTGTTGAAGTCGATGCTGGCAAGTTTTCCGGCGTGCAACAGGCCGCCAAGGCGCCCAGCACTCCTGTTAAGATCGCTCCTGTTCAGTATGAAGCGATCGCCAAGTCCATGGGCAGCGACAAAAAGGCCGAGGAGGTCATGAAGTCAGTGGACGCTGAAGCTGAAGTTGAGGAGCTTGCCGACGCTCCAAGGCCTGGCGGATATGTTGACTTTGACACAGGCATTTATGTTCCCCCTCCAAAAGAAGCGAAGCTAGACGAGAAAACAGCGACCTTCACTGCAAAAGACATGGGGGGGGTCGACAAAGACACTGGTGATTATATTCCTCCAAAAGGCGTGACTCTTGACGCGAAAAAAGGATTCGTGGTGGACCAAGAAGAGGTCGCTAAAATCGCCAGCTCTGGCGACCGAGAGGCCGTTCAAAAGGCCATCGCTAACGTGCAATCAGTTAATGAGGAAGTTAAAACCCAGGTGAAGAAAACTCCCGTGGCGGCCAATAAAATCGCCGCTAGCTCCAGTAAAAAGAGAGCTTGGTATAGCCCCAAGTCCCATGTCCTAAGCTTGCAGGTCACGCCCTATTCAGAGTCTTTAGACCTAATGGACAATGGAGGAGACAAAGATAGCGAGTTCTACTCAGAAAACGCCTCAGACACTCTTTTCGTTTGGTCTCAAATTTGGAACGAAAATTTTTCTACTGATCTAAAAATTGGAGGGGTCGAATACGAGTTCGAAGACCAAAGGAAGTTTGAAGACGGGCCAGGGAGCGATGATGATGGCATCGTCTCTCTGCAAGGAAATTACCGTTTTGCTGAGAAGTGGACTGGCCAAGTTGCGCTGACAAATAGGCCATTTTATTTTGTGATTCCAGGCAATGATGGAAGTAATGGTGATCCTGTCTCTAATCCTTATGTGATCTCTTCAAACCTCACCTTCATCACTTTGGGAGCGGTTTACGATATTAAGAGCTGGGAGAGTTTTAGCCTTGGCGCTAACGCTCAGGCCTTGATTTTCGGAGAGGACGAAGTCAACACCAGAGAGGGGGACGAGACTTTGGAAAGCTTTGGTCTTTTGGCAGGCATCAATGGGTCCTACTCCTTCACCAAAACTCTTGGTCTTTCTGGAGAGGTCTTCTGGAGGCGAATTAGCCACATTGTAAGTTCCGCCAACGATGATCCGGAGTTTGTTCGAAACACTATTGGGACCACAGTGACTCTTAATTGGGACATTTGAATAATGTTGTGCGCCACCACTAACGCCTCGCGAGGGGCGTTATGGCGCTTGTTTCAGTTTCTAACCCTTCGAAATCAAATTAAATTCTTGAGTAAAACCATGGCACAATCCTTGCTCCTCTAGGCCGCGTTACCTAACAGCCATAGTAAGTGAGCTATAAATAAGGAGGAGCGCATGTATCCAGGCCTACTAAGGCGGTGGACTAGTTTTGCCGTTACATTTCTCATGTTGGGGAGTTTGACCTCTCCCGCCATCGCCAGTGAGATCTCTGAGGGGATTTCCAATGGTCTGGAATCTTTTAAGGACCGAGATCGTGGTCTTAACGACTTTGAAATTGAGTTTGAGCAGAATGATCTCAATATGCGCTACGGCCAATATGCTGAGATTGAGTTTACGGCCAATGTAAATGAAGAGGTCGAATTTAGCTTAGGCGAAGATATGTATCCTGTGGGACTTCAGTTTCAGTCAATTGCGACTAATGTCGCTCTTCTTGGCGGGACCCCAGAATTTATTGACGAGTTCTGCTTTACCGTGTTTGCGAAATCTAAAATCTCTCAAAAAGAGGCGAGCGAAAGAATCTGCATTTTTGCGGAGAAAAACGAGGGGCTTTATTATCCAGGTTTTGTGACAGATAGGAACCTTGCTCCGCTTCAGAAGCTCAATTACGGAAGCGCCAAGATTGAGCTCGATGATAAAGGCTCGAATATCAGGCCAATGTTTGTCTTGGGAGCGATCTCGAAAGGCCTTGAGCTAGATGTCTCAAATGGTGAAATGCTGATCAAAGGCGACGCGGAAGAAAAAGGCGTCTACGAATTTGTGGTCATGTCCGAAGACGAAGGAAGAAACGTGTTTGTTTACAAGCAGTTTGTTCTGGAAGTTATTGATCAAGACCAGCAGGGCTATCAATGTCCGACAGGGTACTATTATGACAGCACTGTAGGCTACTGCGTTCAAAACGCGGGCGATCTCTGCGGAGAGGGAACTTTTTATGATCCCGAAAGAAACGAGTGTGTGGCCTATCCTTCAAACACGCAATGTGGACCTGGCCAGTACTATGACCACTTTCTCTATCGTTGCGTAAACAACACTTATAATAGATGCCCTTATAACTACGAATGGGACCCATACTATAATCGCTGTCAGAGACTTCCTTACACCTGTTCGATCGGCCTTAGATATTCTCACCTATCAAATAGCTGTGTATATATGGGACAAAGAAGTGTTCTATCGGCTCACATTACTCATCATATGCTGGCAGATGTGTGAGCAGCTTCCGTTTTTGCAGAGCTGGCGAATATTGGAATGGACAATCAGTGCAGAAGAACCATAAGAAGTTGTTCGTATGGAAATTACTGGGACCCCGTTTATCATTCATGCCGCTCAAGAAGCGTGTATAGATCCTGTCGCCCAGGGAGCTATTATTCCTACTCAAGCCATCGTTGTGTGAGAAGGAATGTTTATGCGAGCAGAAGCTGTTCAGTAGGTTACCGCTACTCGAGCGCTAGCAGAGGCTGTGTAAGATATAGAGTGGTTCGCAATAACCGTCCTAGACCAAGACCTAGAAGACCGCATCACAGACCTCACCGTCCGCGTCCAACGAGACCGACGACAAGACCTCATCGTCCGACTCGTCCAACGAGACCGACTACGAGACCAAACCGTCCGACAACCAGACCTGATAGGCCTTCTCGTCCAACAACGAGACCAACACCATCTAGGCCAAGCAGGCCGACCACTAGACCGGACAGACCGTCTAGGCCAACAACAAGACCATCAAGGCCAAGCCGTCCAAGCACTAGGCCATCAAGACCAAGTCGTCCTACTACTAGACCTTCGAGACCGTCGAGACCAAGTCGTCCATCGACTCGTCCTTCAAGGCCGAGCAGAGGCTCAGGCAGCGCGAGACCTTCTCGTTCACGCGGAAGTAGCTCAAGATCTAATTCTTCAAGAAGTCGCGGACGCGGTGGAAGAAGAGGATAGATATCTCCTCAGAGGAAGAGGGCCGAAGGCCCTCTTTTTAGTTATTATTTAAGAATGGATTTAAGCTTTTTAAAAGCGTCTTCAGATGAGCACTTATAGACATAATCACTAGGCTGAAACTGGGTGGCGTCAAAAAAAGCTGTGTCTCTTCCGTCTTCTCCCATGCATATGATCATTTCCCAAAGCGCGTAGCCAAGGCCTGGATCAGAGACGTCCTCAGCAAGTGAAGTCAGCTCAACACAACCCTCGAAAACGCCGCTGTTGATTATCTTTCCGGTTGATTTCCCGCTTAATAGAAAAGTATTGTCGTACCATTCGCCTTCTAGAGGCGCATTCGTTTGGTCCATGATCTCAAGGTCAAAATTCTCAGCTGTCTTTGAGATTATCACGTTGCTTTCTGGATTGGAGCATAGGCCGATCATTTCAACAGCGCTTGCGTGAAGCGAAAGTAAGGTGAGTGAGGCAATAATTAATTTCATGAGGTCCTCCTAAATTATTTCGTGCTTTTGTACTACCGAAGAGATGGCGCCGCCATAAGTATGTAATTATTACAGAATAGGCCACGCTTGATTGCGGCGTGTCAGGCTCTCCAGTACAGTTTCCAAGAACTCGGAGACTCATGAAACAAACCCTTATCGCCTTAATTCTTTCTCTTTTCTCACTGCAAATATATGCGGCAAGCGAGGGAGAGAAAGATTGTCTGCGCGATAAGAACAAATGGCGTTGATATGTTCTTTTCTGTATACGAAAAGAGAAGCGATCGACTTATGATTGGCTTTGCTGGCGAGCCTTTAGAAAGCGCTGACGACGAATTTCAGCTCAGACTGCATGACTCTACTGCGACTTCTCTACACTTTAGACCAAAACATTTTAATGATTACCCTGGCTATTTCGATCTCCACCTCGACATGAAGAATATGATACAAAGCGGAAAGCTTGTGAGTGATGGGACGGAAATGGACGTGATTGGTAATTGCATTTCAATTTGAATTTCCTCTACTTGCGAGGCTTCGCCGCAGTGAAACATTGCCTTTATATCCCTTAATATTCCCTTCACAAACTCTTTGACAAGGTTTGGCCTCAAACGTACTATTTCGCTCAGTTTTACTTTTATTTACACCTACTTAACCGTTTTCAAACATAGGGGAAAAACCGAATGGAATCTTACGTGATTTATCTCATTCCCGCTCTAGGGGTTCTTGGCCTGATCGTTATGGCCATCAAGTCAGCTTGGGTAAACAAGCAAGAGCAGGGCGAAGCAAACATGGTCGAATTGGCCCAACACATTGCTGAAGGCGCAATGGCCTTTCTTAAAGCAGAATGGAAAGTGCTAGGATACTTTGCTGTTATCACTGCTTTGCTTCTTGGCTGGTCAGGCACACTTGTTGAGACAAGCGACTGGGTGATCGCCATCTCATTTTTCATTGGGGCCGTTTTCTCGGCGACTGCCGGTTACTTTGGAATGAAGATCGCCACCAAAGCAAACGTAAGAACCACTCACGCGGCAAGAACAAGTCTTGCTCACGCTCTTAAAGGTCTCTTTCACTGGCGGAACGGTCATGGGTCTTGGAGTTGCTGGACTTGCCGTTCTTGGCATGGGCTCTCTTTTTATTATTTTCTATAATATGTATGTGGCCTCTGTTGGCGGATCCGTTTATGGGATCGAAATGGAAAGAGCTATTGAAGTTCTTGCTGGATTCTCTCTTGGAGCAGAATCTATCGCTCTTTTTGCTAGAGTAGGCGGCGGGATCTACACAAAGCCGCGGACGTTGGAGCTGACCTTGTTGGTAAAGTCGAAGCGGGCATCCCTGAGGACGATCCGAGAAACCCCGCAACTATCGCTGACAATGTTGGTGATAACGTTGGGGACGTTGCCGGAATGGGAGCTGACCTTTTTGGCTCTTACGTTGCGACAATTCTTGCGACGATGGTTCTTGGAAGAGAAATCACTGCTGCTGACAACTTTGGCGGTCTTGCTCCGATCCTTCTTCCAATGCTGATCGCTGGCCTTGGAATTGTTTTTTCAATCATTGGCTGCTCGCTGGTTAAAATCAAAGACGACAACGGAAACGTTCAAGCCGCTCTTAAACCTTGGAAACTGGGTCTCAATTATTCTTACCGTTATCGCTTCTTTTTTATTGTTCGTTGGATGCTTCCAGAGAACATGAATCTAAGAGGTTTTGAATTTACAAGAATGGGCGTTTTCTACGCGATCCTTGTTGGCTCTGTTGTTGGCGCATTGATGAGTATGATCACTGAGTACTATACTTCCATGGGGAAAAAGCCAGTTAACTCAATCATTCAACAATCAGACACAGGGCATGCGACCAATATTATCGGCGGACTTTCTGTTGGTATGGAGTCTACTGTCGCTCCAATCATCGTGCTTGCCGCTGGCATTTATCTTTCACACCACTTTGCTGGTCTTTATGGTGTCGCTATCGCCGCTTCAGGCATGATGGCAACAACTGCCATGCAACTTGCGATTGACGCTTTTGGACCGATCGCAGACAACGCTGGCGGTATCGCTGAAATGAGCGGTCTTCCAGAAGAAGTTAGAGGCAGAACTGATATTCTAGACGCTGTTGGAAACACCACTGCTGCCACTGGGAAAGGTTTTGCGATCGCTTCGGCGGCCTTGACAGCTCTTGCTCTTTTTGCCGCCTTTGTTGGCTTTCCGGCATTAGCTCAATCGATATCTATAAAGCGGACGTGCTAGCGGGCCTTTTTGTTGGCGGCATGATTCCTTTCATTTTCTCTTCGCTTGCAATCGCTGCGGTTGGTAGAGCGGCCATGGAGATGGTCAAAGAAGTAAGAAGACAATTCAAAGAGCTTCCAGGAATTATGGAAGGAAAAACTAAGCCAGAATATGAGAAGTGTGTCGCCATATCGACTCAAGCTTCTATTAGAGAAATGATCCTTCCAGGCGCCATCGCCATTATCACTCCTGTTGTGGTTGGATTTGCTTTTGGCCCAGAGGTTCTTGGCGGAACTCTTGCTGGTATCACTGTGTCAGGCGTTCTTATGGGCATGTTCCAAAACAACGCTGGCGGCGCTTGGGACAATGCTAAGAAGTCTTTTGAAAAAGGCGTTATGATTAACGGCAAAATGGAATACAAAGGCAGCGACGCCCACAAAGCATCAGTGTCACTGGCGACACTGTAGGCGACCCGTTCAAAGACACTTCAGGACCGTCTATGAATATTCTGATTAAGCTAACAGCGATCGTTTCCCTTATCATCGCTCCGCATATCGCTATGAAAAAATCGCATGGTCATAAAGAAATGTATGATCATTACCACGGCACGAAGGCCCCTGTTCAAAAGCGGCTGAAAAAAGAAGAAGCTGAAAAGAAAACAACTTCTGAATTTTCTGAATAGTCCAAGTTAAATCAAGGGGGCCCGAGGCCCCCTTTTTTGTTTTTAATGATAGCTTAAATAAAAGGAACTCCTATGAAACACATGCTATCTTCTTTTGTCCTTCTCTCCTTGCGGTTTCTGCGTCATGGCGCCTGTGTTGATGAGAGAGCTCATGCTTGGAGGCGAACTCTTAGAAATCGCGAAGTCAAAAGACGTTTTTCTTCGCCAAGAGGACGGGACCTATAAGGCCATTGATAAGAAGGTCATTCCTTTCATGGCCTATCATGCCCAAATCCTTCCTAAGGCCGAAAAAGCGAACTTTAAATCCAGCGACCCCTTTGCTCGCTATAATAAGAAAGTACATCAAGTACTACACTTATCCACGCATGATGGAATTTTTAGAACTCTGAAAAGGACTCTTTCGAGGAGTCTGGCTACGGACTTGAAAAGGTCGGTGAGAGCCTTGAGGGCAGGGACTTGTTTTATGTCGGACCGAAAGAGATGGATTTGACCAAAAAAACGATTGTCATGTTCGGCCGTCACCATGGAGATGAAGGGACCGCAAACTGGATCATTGAGGGGTTCTTTAAGAGATTTTTAGGCTCGGCGGAGCTTAAAGGAGCGCTTTCAGTTAGTCCTTTATCCTATGATAAATCCAGACGGAGCCATGGCCCAGCGTCGCTATAATAATAAGGCCGCGATCTAAATCGCTCTTGGACCTCCACTTCTGGCGAAGACGAAATTGGAGTCATTCATGGGCATCTAAGGAGCGCTTTAAAAAAGCTAAAAATGTCGTGATCGCTCTTGATATGCATGGCTCATTTAGGGAAGATTTTATCTATAGAGTGGACAGAGGGTATAGAGGAGACTCTTTCTATGATCTTCAACAAAAGTTCATTGACGAGCTTGGCGCCTATGATCCTTGGCAAAAGGGAAGCTTCATTCTCTCTAATGGAGATCCTGGAATGTCTAGAATTGTTTTGATCAATCACTATAATCTTCACGCGCTTACTCATGAAAGCATTAGGAATATTCCGCTTCAGAAATCGTAGAAACCGCTCTAGGGAAGACCTATTGCTCGCAAGGAGAGGCCGTCGCTCAAGCGATTGAAAATCTATATTAAAACTGGGCATTTTATTTTCAAACAATTGTTTGAAAATAATTTAAGAGCCGTGTTATCCTCATTCAAACGTTTGTTTGAAAAAAGGAATTTATGCGGCTTTTATTATTTAATGGATCTATGAGCTTGGCTTTTTCTGCCTATGCTCTTGAAATTACAGAAGAAAATCTTGTTAATTTTGCTCAAAAAGATGTGCCTGGCTCTGGATGAAATTGAGTCGAGAATGCTTGAGAGCAAGGCCAATTATCAAAAGGCCTTGGACGGTCTTGGGACTGCAGGCCTATGGGCCTATAACCACCAGACCACCAAAGAAAGGGCAATTAACCCCTTTTTTCCGATTTATTCTCCTGTTAACCAGTACAAGGCCGGCGTAAAAAAAGCCACAAAGTTGGTGTGAGCGCGGACCTCAGCGCATCAGTGGATCAAAGATCAGGCTCAAGTGATGTTCAAACATTTAAAGACATTCACACCACTATCTATGCGTTGACCCTTAATTTTGACCTCTGGAAGGATCTTTTCGGAAAGCTCACACAGAAAAAATTGGAAAACGCCAAGGTGGCGATGGAAAGCGCCAATCTCCAGCAAAAAATAGAAAAAAAGGCCTTTGAAGTCACGGTGAGAAGACTTTACTGGGGCCTTGTCGCGAACAACGAAAAAATTAAAATATCTAAGCAGCTTTTGGGCGCTTCGAGAGTTCAGGCAAAAGACGCCGCGAAAAGACAGAAGGCCTCGATCGCCGACCCTGGAGAAGTCGCCCGCTATAATGCGCAGGTTGCGCAAAGAAACGGGAGCTCTTCTTTATTTTCAGTATGAAAGAGAGCAACTTTTAAAGTCCTTAAAAGACCTTTTACCGACTCTTGCTGGAAGGCTTTAAGCTTGGAAAATATAATCTTGATCAAACTTTAAATAATGTGGTCCAGTGCGCGGCAGTAATCAACACCCAGAAGGACGTTCCTTATAACTTCACTCAGTATGACGAGGTCGCAAAACTTTTGAGAACTGTTCAGTCCAATCAAAAAAGCATCGATCAGACATATGACGATATTGACGTGAGCTTAAGCGCCACTTACAAGCAAACAGGTGTCGGAAGCAAAAAACTTCGCGACGATTTTTACGAGGGTTCGTATAGCGGCTCCCTTAATGACATTCGAAACAATAACCGCTCTGGCTTTGTGGCCGGACTTTTTGTGAACATTCCCATTGGCAAAAAGGCCGCTAATACTGAAGAGGTCATCGAAAAATATAATGAAAAAAGGCTCGCGGCCGAAATTAAAAATACCGAGACCAACGTGGCGACCACTCACAGGCAAATTTCTGACTCAGTCAAAATCCTTAATGACGTGATTCAGGCCCAGAAGCAAAACAATCAGCAGCTTGGAATCAGAGTAAGGGAGATGAGAAAGCAGTATCGACAAGCAAGGATTTCAGTAAACGCCCTTATTCAGGACGAGGACGATCTCGCCAATAGCTCTCTCTCCTTGGTGGACACCCAGCTCTCAGTTTTAAACACTCTTTTTGATTACTTTGCTGTCTTCACAGAAACACCTTGCTCATTTAATAGGATTCAATAATGATTTCACTTGTTAAGTTCTTTTTACAGAATCATAAACTGACGATCATTCTTTCCGTGATGTTCATCATCTTTGGGCTTATGGGGCTTTTCACTCTCAACGCTGAAAGCTATCCTTCAGTCAACTTCGCATCTGTCACTATTGAAACGCGCTATGAAGGCGCCACGGCCGAAGACGTGCGGACTAAAATCACCAAGCCCATTGAGGAAAAAATTCGAGAAGTCTCGGGACTTAAAGACGTCAGGTCTGTATCAAAGTCCGGTTTTTCCTCCATCTTCGTCAGGGTGGACATGGACAATGAGGACGAGGAAGAGGTCTTGGACGAGCTGCAAAAAGCGGTGGACAAGGTCAATGATTTGCCAGCGGACCTTAGAGAAGATCCGGAATACACCGAGTTAAACTCGGAAGAGTTTCCCGCCGTCGA
Organism: uncultured Bacteriovoracaceae bacterium; assembly: GCA_963747475.1. GTDB lineage: Bacteria > Bdellovibrionota > Bacteriovoracia > Bacteriovoracales > Bacteriovoracaceae > UBA845. The sequence goes on along the minus strand of CAVVFE010000011.1, from coordinate 79,268 downwards.
GCTTGCGGTCACGGGACCCAACGGCCATAGGGAGAGGGACGAGCTAGCTGATCATCTCAAAGAGGAGCTTGAAGACTCCAAAAAGGTGAAAGACGTCCGGCTTGTGGGATGGACTGAAAGGCAATTTAATATCAGGCTTGACCAGGCCAAAATGGCCGATATGCATATCGGGCTGTCAGAAGTTCTTAATAAAATTAGAATGAGAAATGTCGACGTGCCGGGCGGAGAGCTTAAGGCCGATGGAAACAAAAAGCTCATCAGGGTGGAAGGCAAAGTCTCAAGCGTAAAAGAGCTTGAAGAGCTTGGTCGTTCGCTCAAACTTTAGCGGCGTCACTATTAAGCTCAAAGACATAGCGATCATTGAAGACGGAGCGAATGATCCCACCGTCCTCGCAAACTTTAACGGCAAACCGGCCGTCTTTTTGATCGTCAATAAAAAGGCCGGCGCCGACACCATCGCGCTTGTGAAAGAGGTGAATGAAATTCTTGATCGATTTAAGAGGCAATTAGACGAAGGCTTCTCTATTCATGTCTATAGTAATGAGGCGCTGAAGGTAAAAAGAAACTAGACATTCTCTCCTCAAACGCTCTGACAGGTCTTGCTCTTGTCGTTTTCTTTTTGTTCCTCTTTCTTCCAGGAAAAATAGGGATTGTCGCCAGTTTTTCGCTTCCACTGGCGGTCATGGGCAACTATAGGGTTTATGCCCGTATTTGGCATGAATTTGGACGCCATCACTATTTTGGCCCTGGTCATCGCTTTGGGGATGATGGTCGATAATTCGGTCGTCATTTCTGAAAATTTCGTGAGGCTAAAAAATGAGGAGGGCATGAGCCCTTCGACGCGGCCTTTGAGTCTGTTAGCAGTTATGGCTTCCCATCACCTGCACCGCTTTCACAACAGTCGCCGCTTTTATCCCGATGCTTGTCACAAAGGGGATGATGGGCCAATTCATTATGTGGATCCCGATTGTTGTGTGTATTTCGCTTATGCTTAGCCTTGGGGAAGGATTTTTTCTTCTTCCCATGCGTCTTCGATTCGCTGGAAAAGGCGAGGTGGCAATCCTGAGGAAGTTAAAAAGACTGGTTTCATAATTCATTCTAAATTTGAAAACTTTATGGAAGTCATGGTCCGAAGAAGGGGTGTCGTTTTTTTCGCCTTTATGGGCATTATAATTGGCTCTTTTCTTCTCATGGCCCTCGGCAATAAGTTTGTGCTTTTTCCCGCCGAACAAACAGAAATTTATGTCGCGAGGACAGAAATGCCCAGAGGCACTACGCTTGAAAAAACCAAGAAGTGCTTGCCAAGCTTTCCGAAAAAATTAGAGAGCAGATGGGAGACATGGCAAAAATATGTCACGGCGAGGGCCGGCATTTCAAAGACAGCGTCCATTTGACGCTCAAGGCGCCACAGGAGACGTTCATGGACTTGTTCTTATCTATGCCTCTGATTACGCCATTTATAATATTGAAGATCCGGTATTTCTTAAAAAACTAAGGACAAGTGAAAATGCCAGAAATCAACAATCTCACTTTTGAGGCAGAGGTCCGCGGCCCTCCAGTGGGCGAGGCGCTAAATGTGACCTTCCGTTCAAACGACGTCAAGGCCCTTAATGGCATGCTCGGCAAAGTCATGGGCGACCTAAGCTCGACCAAAGGCGTTCGGGACCTTCAAGTCAATGACGTTCTAGGAGAGCAGGAAGTTAAAGTTCTAATCGACTACGAAAAGGCCGATCAACTAGGACTTTCTGTCAATGACATTGGCTCCTCAATAAGGACCGCCTTGAGCGGCACCATGGCCAGCCAAGTGGTTCTTAATAATAAAGAGGTCGACCTTAACGTTCGCTATCAGGACAAATTTAGAAAAGATGAAACTGACATCTCCGATATTGATGTCATGGACGCTAGAGGAAACCTCGTGCCGGTGAGCACTGTCGCTAAGACTGAACTGACCAACGGCCAGTATGAAATCAAGCGCTATGATTTTAAGCGCTCAAAGACTCTTACCGCAGGCGTGGATGACGATATAATCACCTCTCAGGCTCTGAACACCAAGGTTCAAACGCTCTTTGAGAAATATCATAGCGAGTTTCCTGACGTCTCTATGGTCTATGGAGGCAGGGCGGAGTCCACCAAAGAGTCCCTTCAGAGTTTGGGACAAGCTGGGATCTTGGCCTTGCTTGGCATATTTGGGCTGCTTGTCTTCTTATTTGGCTCCTATCTAAGGCCTGTGATTATCATGTCGACAATACCGCTTGGGCTCATTGGTTTTAGCGTCGCCTTTTTCTTCCATGATCGCCCGGTGTCTTTTATGGCCCTTATTGGGATTATTGGTCTTGCCGGCATTATCGTTAACTCAGGCATCGTTCTCATAAGCTTTATTGAGCAGTTGCGCGCAGAAGGAAAAATGGAGCTCAATGAAATTCTAGTCAAGGCCAGTGGCATGCGACTAAGGGCGGTCCTTGTGACCAGTTTGACCACCATTTCAGGGCTTCTGCCGACTGCCTATGGAATAGGAGGGAGCGACTCCATGCTTGTTCCTATGACCCTTGCGATGGCCTGGGGCCTGACATCTGGGACAGTGCTTACGCTTATTTGGGTGCCTTGCGCTTACGCTCTTTTAGAAGACTGGAACCGCTTTCTTAGAAGGCTGCCCCTGCTTAATAGGTTTGCCACCTCTGCCGACGAAGAGGTCGATTCTGTCGCCGCCAATATGGGAGGAGCTTTAATGAAAGACCTCAGCACCAAAGAAAAAATTCTAAAAGTGGCGCATCGTCTTTTTGGGCAGAAGGGCTTTGATAGCGTAAGTGTTAGAGAAATTTCCAAAGCGGCCGACGTAAATATCTCCGCCATTAACTACCACTTTGAAAATAAAGAGAATCTTTTTCAGGCGACTATTCTTTCCACTACTAATCGCATGCGCGACACAGTCAAAAGCCTGTATGAAGAAAGTGAAAACTGCAGGACGGTGGACTTGGCGCTTAGCCTCTATGACTATTTTGTGAAGAACTCAGAGTCCCTCAAACTTTCATTTAAGATGTTTATGATGGACACTCATCTTTTCCCTCATGAGGCGATAGGAGACGAGGACTTTATAGGCCCTCCAGGCGGAAGGTTTATTTTTGACTGCATTAAGTCCGAAAAGCCTGCCGCGAAAAAAGAGGATATTGTCTGGGCCGTAAGGACCATTTTCACCGTTGTGATCCATAAGGCCCTGGCCTCATGCAGCGTTTGCGTGCAAAAGAAACAAGAGCTTGGACATCCCGTTGGACCAAAAGAGTTTCGGCAAGAAATCGAGAGGACCGTGAAGGTCGTGCTTGCCGACCTTTAATGCGTTAAATCTTAAAAAGGAAATGCGATGAAGATTATTCACAACCCCCGCTGCTCAAAAAGCAGACAGACCTTGGAAATTCTTTTTTCTCATGGAGAGGACCCTGAGATAATAGAATATCTTAATGGGGAGCTCACTAAAGATCTTTTAGATGAGGCGATCAAAAAACTTGGAAAGAGGCCTTGTGACATTTTGAGAAAGAAGGAAGAGGAATTTAAGGCCCTTGAGTTAGACCTGCAGGACGACGAGGCGGTAAAAGCGGCCATCCTAAAGTGGCCAAAAATTCTGGAGCGTCCCATCGTCATTGCTGAAGAAAAGGCGGTGTTAGGAAGGCCTCCAGAGAACGTCTTGGAGCTTCTTTAAACAAAGCTAAGGCCATGCTCTAAATTGGCCGATAAGATTGATATGAAAAATATCTTTGGTTTGACTGTTATATTCATATCTCTCAGCGCCAACGCCAATAGGTACCAAGAGGTGGTCTATTACCTAGAAGAAATAAACCAAATCCCATTAAATGCTCCTGTTCAAACCTGCGGGCAGATCGAAAATCAATTTCAAGAAAGACCGCTTTATACCCCTCAAGAGGCCATTAAAGACATTAATTCTGGCCACCTGAAGTATCTGGGAAGGGACCTATTTCCTGGGAGCGACCAAAATAGGACCTGTGTTTATAAGTCTGAAAGGGCCTACGTCCTTTATAATAATTGCATGTCCAGTCGCAAAGAGGCCTCGGCCACAGACATAGAAGTGGTGTCGTTTAATGGCGATATTACGCGTTTTTACATCTTGGCAAACGAGGGGCCTGTCAGCTCTCTTACGCGCGATGAATATGATGTGACTTGGAGAGTCACTTCCTCTCGGTCTGAACCTCCCGGAGAACTCAGCGTTCAAGAGCTAAAGCAATACATGAAAGACTCGGACCCAATGAAGAAGGGGGCCTGTTTTGTGGGGAAGACGTTTGAGTCATTAAATATGGACACAAAAGGCTGGTGCTCAAGCAAAGTTCGCTCTCTTGGTGATGATTGGAATGAGCAGGCGGAGAAGTTTTGGAGAAGTCCAGGTGAAGATTGGTACCAGACGAAGAAAAAACTCTGGGACACCGTTAAAAATAGATAGAGATCTACTTTTTACTTAGCTCTGCTTCTCTAAGCTTAGTGCTACTCAGGTCCTCAAAAGGGTGATGACCCAAAAATTTAATTTTTAGTTCTGGAGCAATCTTTTTGACCCTCTGGGTTTGTTCCTTTTTCTCTATAGACCCTTCCAATCTTGATGCTACGTAAAGCCCGTCTAGGGTTCGCAGCAGGCCTTTTCCGTCAATCCATCTGTCAATAGACATAAACGAATCAAAACCAATGAGAAGAGAAATTCCCTTGTCGGGGAAAGCTTTTTTGAGTTCCAAAACCCATCTTGTCGTAGGGTTTTTTTCGCTAGCGCTGAGAAAACCGTCGTACACGAACTTCGGTCCTTTTAATTCGCTAATGTCCGCAATTATTGTCTGAGTTGGATTTTTCTTATCTGCCACAAACTCTTTATAGGGGTTGTGGTCTGGAGCGATTACCAGCGCAACGTTGGTCGGCATCAGTTTCACGCAAGCTTTATGACCTGGATGCCAAGGATGGAAACTACCGCCAAAAAAAACGATCTCCTTTGCTTCAGTTAGCTCTTTATGTTCTTTTATAAACTTTATTAGGCTCATATCATCACCGCAAGAGGACTTGTGATCTTGATCTCTTGATCGTTAAGGCTGCATTGGTAGGCGAGGACCTCAACGCCTTTTTCAGCGGCCTCTCTCAAGAGTTTCGCGTATTCAGGGTCGATATCTTCCGCTGGCGCGAAAGCTTGTCGCGTCCTCACGGTTTATCACATAGAGCATGCAAGCTCGAAGTCCCGACGCTTTAATTTCCATCAGGTCTTTTAGATGTTTTTGCCCTCGAGTAGACACCGCGTCTGGAAAGGTCGCTTGGTCACCGTCGATAAGTGTCACATTCTTGACCTCAACGAAGCAGTCTTCTTTTTCTCCATCGCTTAAAAAAAAATCAATTCGTGAGGCCTTGTATTTTTGCTCAGGCTTAATCGTTTGATAGTCTTGAAGCTCTTTTATAACACCTTCATTTTCCAAGGCCTCATGAACGAGCTTATTAGTCATGCCAGTGTTGACGCAAATCCAGGTGTTCCCATTATGGGTCATCTCAAGCGTGTATTGGAGCTTTCTTTTAGGATCGTCCGCGTGAGTGACCAGGCACTTCCATTCTGGGGCCCAGCATTCTTTCATTGAGCCTGTATTAGGCACATGAGCGTTGATTATTTCGCCATCAATTTCTATGTCTGAGAGAAAGCGTTTATATCTTTTATGGATGATTCCAGTGCTTGTTCTTTTTTCAAATTTCATTGGACTATATTAGGAGTTTTGGCGGGATTTGGCTAGGGCGGAATTTTTGAAAAAAAGGCCTCCTTTTAACGGAAGGCCTCTTTTTATATCGAGAATTGTGTAATTAAAGTCTGGATGCCGTTTGCCTCAAGCGCCTTGCCGTGAAGCTCTTTAACGATGGCCTTCATCGTTTCTTCATTGGTGTTGAAGTTCTTTGCGGCCTTGCTGATCACAGACTCCATCTGCGCATTGTTTCCCACTTGAGCATTGGCGACGGCGCTTGCGATTTCGCTAGGGTTAACACCGTAAAGTTTTTGAGCGAAGTCGGCGATGTCTTCAGCGCTTCGGTCCTGTAAAGCTTGGTAGTTTTGAACATTTTTGGCTATTTTCATCGCCTGGTCGTTGCTTAAACTGAATTTTTCCGCGTAAATCTCGGCCGTCTTCTTTAACTCGAGTTTTTCTCTGTCGGCGACTTCGCCACTAATGTCCAACTCATGAGTGTATCCGCCATCTTCGTTATAATAGTAATAACCGCAGTCTGTGTACCAGTAGCCATAATAATAATCGTAATAGTCATAGCAACGATAATAAGTGCCTGGATAGTAATAGCCGGTGGTCGTTGTGGTTTCGCAGGAAACGAAGCCCATTAAGCTTATACCTAGCAGCAGAGCGGACATTGTTTTTCTCATAAAAGTCTCCTAAAAAAGATTTTTTCTCTAGAGCGCATTCTTATAAAAAAAAAACTTTCAATGACATTGGGCAGAAGCTTTAAAGGTCTTAGACCCGGGACTTGTATAAGATTTTTTGAATAAAAAAGGCCAAGCTTTAGCTTGGCCCTTTTAGAGAAAATTTAATTTTTTATTAAGCTTAAAGCTGAATGCCGTTGGCCTCTAGGGCCTTGCCGTGAAGCTCTTTGACGATGGCCTTCATTGTCTCTTCATTGGTGTTGAAGTTTTTGGCGGCCTTGCTGATAACAGACTCCATTTCGCGTTGTTTCCAACTTGAGCGTTGGCCACTGCGCTTACGATTTCGCTTGGGTTAACGCCGTAAAGCTTTTGAGCGAAGTCAGCGATGTCAGCTTCGCTTCTGTCTTGAAGGGCGCCGAAGTCTTTTACGTTTTTCGCGATTTTCATCGCTTGGTCCGCGCTAAGGGAGAACTTCTCAGCGTAAACGTTCAGCGTTTTAGAAAGAACAAGCGCTTCTCTGTCAGCAACTTCCCCTGAGATGTCCAGCTCTTGAGCAAGAGAGCCATCTTGGTTGTAGTACTCCCAGTAGCACTCGTCGTACATGTAGTAGCCCCAGTAGTCGTAAATAGGGTAACAATTGTACCACCACTGTGGCTGGTAGTACGCCAGTGCTAACAGTTGTGTTACATGACGTGAAGCTCATTAGTCCTAGGGCAATAAAAAGAATGCTTAGCGCTTTTTTCATAATCTTCTCCTATTCGTTGGTTCGAATGATTGGTATGTGTTTCCTACACTTGTTATTTCTTTTATTTTTAAGCTATCGGCAGGCCAAAAGACATGCGATATTTGCAAACTTTTACTTGCGCTAAAATCCGCTGAAATGGGCCTGCGAGAGCTTTTTGGCGCGTTTTCTTGGAGCCGTTTTGTCTCCGTGCGCAGAGTCATTGAGGCCTGTTTGCCGCGGCAATGCCTAGGCGATAATATCTCACTCAAACCTGGTGTCAAAAGGGCTCCAGGGCGGCCTTTGTAAATTTCTATAATTCAAAACTTTTTTTGAGTAGCGGCGTTGTAAAAACTACCGCGCTATAGAGCGAGCTTAAGTATTTTTTCGGTTTCATTCTCGTCGCCAGAGCAGAGGTAAATTAGTCTTTCCTGGCGCTCGTTTCCGCCAATGCCCACTTCTTTGCAGTTGTCCACGGCAAGCAGACTTTTACTGGCGGGCCTAATAAGCTGGCCGTCCTTGATGGAGATAAGCGCGCTCCCTAGGCCTGGAGATTCAAAGCTATCTAAGTAAAGAGCGCTTTTGGAGCGCAGAATTTTAAAGCGAATGCGGTCTGGGCGCGTTTCACTTGGGATGACGCTCCCTTTGAGCCCGATGGTGTTTTGTGTCTGGTAAATGGTGTTTTCGCCATCGAAAGGAGAGAATGCGCAAAATAGGCTCTTTTGACTGCTTGTCGATCCTTCTCGACACAATAGAGACCTGGCTTCCTGTCCTTTCGATCGCGACCATTCTCGCGCCCCCCAGGCTCGTTTCATGGAAAAAGGAGTTGCTACCAAGGGCGCCTGCCACTGGAAGGCCCTTGGCATTGAGGAGGTCGATATAAGGGAAAAGCTCAAAGGCCGCAATTTCCTCCAGCTTTTCTTTGAAGCTAAATAGCGAATACTTTTTGTAATAGCCTAGGGAGTCTCCTGCGACAATTGAAAGCTCGCCTGACGCCTTGCTTGTTTGGTCTTGATAAAGAAGGTGAAGAGGCATCGTGTCTTTATGAGGGAAGGGAATCGTTTTGGGCCCACTATTAGTCAAAAGGTAGAGCCTGTTTATTTTCATTTCTACTGGAGTCGGATCAAAAGGCCCTTGAATTTCTCTTTCGGCCGCTGGCCTCTCTCCAAAGCCTATCCATGCGGGCGCAAGGCCTCCCTCGTATTTGGCCCATTGAAAAGAGCCCGGCATGACAGAGAGCTTATTGTCATAGACTCCATCGGGCTCCGATTTTTATATGCGAAGGCTCAAATTTGCTGTCAAAAACATAAAAATGAGTGATTCTTTTTTCGTCTTGAGAGTCAATGGCGGCGATAACGTATTCCACGCGTCCGTCTTGATCAATGTCCACCTTTGAGAGATTGATTATCATAGGGGACTTTAGGCCGATTTTTGCCCAAGCTTCCTGCTTATAGCCATCGCCCTCGTCTTTAAGCAGAGTGAAAAAAGTCTGATTATTGACCGTCTTTAGACCCAGGAGATCATCTCCAGTCATGTCAGTAACATTATTAAATGGACGGGCCCTAAGATCGCTTAAATTTTTCCCGTTCAATATGTCCATACTGACCAGTCCAGGCATTGCGCTGTTTTTAGAAACGAGGCTTACCGCTTGGCCTTGGACGGCGTAGGTCTTATTTTCATCGTTTGACTGTATGAGCACTTGAAAAATAAAGTCTCTAGAGGAATCGTAGGGAGCTTTGAAGTGGACGCGTTCTTCAATTTTTTCCCCTCGCTCTAGGCTTTTAAAGGTAAAGGAGGCAACTTCTTCAAGGGCATCTCCACTCTGAAGAGAGATTTTTATTTTGAGGTCTGTGGCCTTGCTGCCAAGGTTCTCAAGTTTTAATAAGAAATTTGGATCACCGTATCTTTTCCATTTTATGAGCGCCGGGCTTTTGTTTATGGGATAAATAAATGAGCCCTTAGAGGCCTTAAGTGACCTTTTGAGGCTTATATTTCCGTGTCGGACTAGTTTGGAGGACTTCTTTTTTTGGCCTCGCGCCTTTTAATAGCGCGACCTTTGCGCTTAAGGGATCGAGTCCCGCGTTCAAAAGCCTCGCGAGAACTCCCGCCACATGGGGGGCAGCTTGTGATGTCCCGGACAAGTATTCATGGGTGTCGGACTCGGTAAAAGAGCGGGACCTTTTAGTGAGAGGCCAGCTGCTTAAAATTTTTGTTCCCGGCGCCACCACATCAATATGAGCTCCAAAGTTGCTAAAGTCTGAGAGCTCCCCATTGACTGTGTGAGAGGCGACGCAAATGACGCCCTCATAAGAGCAGGGATAAACAGGGGCCGCATGGGAGTCATTGCCGGCGGCCGCCACTATCAAGATGTCTTTTGATAAAGCGTGCTCAATCATCTGCCTCATAAGAAGAGAGTCTTGATCAAACCTCCAGCCAAGAGAGAGGTTTATAATGTCGGCCTGGCTTTGAATGGCGTAGAGGATGCCCTTTGCTATAGAGTCGGTAGCGGCCTGGGCCCCGCCGGCGTTAGCTGGCAACGGCCACCTTTACCGGCAAGATTTTGGCGCTCTGGGAGACGCCCTCTATGCCATAATTATTCTTTCTCGCGGCGATGATGCCCGCAACATGGGTGCCATGGCCTTGATTATCGCTTACGTCACTTGCGCCGTCCACTTTCGATCCTGGTATGGACTTGGCCCCTACGCTCCATCCTGCGCAGTCCATGGGGTATCCATTTTTGTCGCTGTCGAAATTGGCGTATTTTTTATGGCAAGAAGCGCGATCAGAATTGGTGGCGAGGCATTTTTTATACTCTTTTTGGGCCTTGCACTCATTGTCCTTCACTAAAATCGCGTCCTTTAAGTCTGGATGATTAATATCAACCCCGCTGTCGACCACGGCCACAATTATTTCCTTTTGAACGTCTTCTTTGGCCTCTTTTGAATCTATGTCCTCTCCAGGCCTCCCTTCGATCGTGACCGCGTCGATATCGCTTGTCCATTGCAAGAGATCTTCCCCCTTATTGTCGAGGTTCCACTGAAGGGAGGAAAATGGCTCCGAATAAAGCTCTTGGGCGTGGTTTCTTTCAAGAGTCACTCCGTTCTCTCTAAGCTCTTTTGCCTGCTCTTTGGTGAGCTCCACCTTGAGGACATCGCTTAGAACAGGGGAGTTGGCGAGAAGCTCTTTTTCTTTGTCCGTAAAAACGCTTAAGGCGGACCTGTTTTTGATAAGATCCCATTTTGTTTCCTTTGGCGCGCTATAAACGAGGTATGATTCGGCCATGACCGCATGACTGAGGCCTAAGAGGACAGTGAATAGGATCGTCAGGTTTAATTTTTTCATCACATTGTGGGCGTATACATCATTGCTCTTAGTTCATAGGCGCTGACTCCCGCCGCCTGCGCCACTGAGTCAAATACGCCTGTTCCATAATCGCGGCTATAGGTTCCTATCGAGTTTGAAATATGCTCAAGCATGCCGTCTGGATGGCCTTCTCTGTACCCTGTCACTCGGGTGGTGGAGAAGAAGTTTTCCTCTCCCATAAAGCTTAGGACTCTGCCTGTATTGAAATGATTAAAAAGGGCCTTCGCAAGCATGTTGTCAAGTTTGGCGGCCTCTTGGGCCCCTGAAGGCCTTTCTAATTTTCTAAGTCTCATCAGCTTTGCGGCAGAATTTGGAGCGCAGACTCTCTTATTCCCCTCGAGGCGCAAAAGATGCGGTCCATGTTTCTCCGAAAAATTCAAAGGCCCGCTTGCAATAGTCTTCCCATCTCTTAGTTCCATAAAGAAAACGCAGGTAATTGACGGCCGCGAGATCGTTCACCTCAAAGAGGGCGCGCTTTATTTTGGACATGGCCCCAGGGTAGATTATAAGGGACGTCTTTACGTCATAGGACTTAAGTCTTTTGACGCCGTGGAGCAGGCTTCTATCTAAGAGAGGGCCTTGCAAAAGTTTGCCGTAAAGCGCTTTTACTTGGTCAAAGATCTTATAGAGTTTTTTAGGCCTTTTGCTCCATCCACTCCAGGCGTACTCAATGCGAGTGATCGGACTAGAGTTTTGGCCTGGTGTGATGTCCGTTTCAGTAATGATGAATTTTTTCTTTGAGGAGCCAAAGAGCGTTTTCCCTGGGTCGTTATTTCCGGCCCCAAGTCCTAGAAAGCCGCTCACACTTGTGAGGGCCCTGTTTATAAAGCCATAAAAGTCAGCTCCCGAGCGCTTAAAGTCGCCAATGGAGTAAAGCATTTTCGTTCGGGCCTCTTTTGAATAGGTCTCGCCAGGTCTATTGGGGATAATGACTTCCACTTCATGGTCCATTTTAAACTTTTCATTTTTAAAGAAAAGGAGGCGCAAGGTGTTTAGCCTTGCGCTCACGTCATGGTCTAGTTCCACTGGACTATAAGCTCTCTCCAGAGGGAAGCGGTCGTTATTCACAAAGAGAGAGCGAAGAATGCGCAGAACCTCAGAGGTCTTTTCGCGCGCTTAAGTTTTCAAGCTTCACCTTATAGACTTTTGACTCCAGTTTCCCCTTTGTCCATGAGGTGGTATTGGAGGCGAGCTCCATAAAAAAACTAAGGCCTTCTGAAAGAGAGCCTTTTTTGTCCCTTTGCCCCTGAACGGTGAGCTCAAGCCCTTCCTCGGTCTTTCTGATCATGGTGGAGCGCAGAAGCGAAACGCTTGTGTCCCCTGAAAGATTAAGATTCACTGAGCCGCCCAAAACAGGAAGAAGCGGCACTGGAGCTTTTGCCCCGGCCGTGAGGCGAAGGGTGTCCGTCACAAGAAACATTTCATTAAGAGCGAACTGCTTTATAAACTCGGTCAGAGACTCTTTTTTATTTGTCTCGATCTCTTCAGCGCACAGGGAAGAGCGCTCAATTTTAACAAGCAAAATGCTTGCCTCAACACCTGAGTCGATAAGCTCCTGGCGTTTTTTTAGCGCGTTTTTCCTCGCGTCCTCCCAAGCTAGGGTCGTATTTTACATAATAGATTTTGCTTCCGCCAAAACTTGATTCCTCAACAAAGGGCCCTTTAGGGACTGAGCATTCATACTGGGCCTTGATGACTTTTCCAAGCGCCTTAAAATGATGAGGCACGAGGAGCTTTTTTATATGTTGCTTTGTGGCGCTTTTAAGGTCTGGCATGGCGCGAACATGGGTATAGGTTCTTCCCAAGGCCGCATTGGCCGTGACACTTGGAAGGGCGTTATTTGTAAGGCCAGCAAGCTGAGAAAAGGCGCCAAGGTTTACCTCTGCTCCCGCGGAGTCCACTAATTGAATGGGAGCGCTGGAGCCAAGATACTGTCCAAAAACAACATTTCGATTGCTAAACACGCGGCCGTTTGCGATAGGCCTTGTGAAGGCCTTGATGGGAAGCGCCCCTTGCGCCTGCGGACCAGAGGAGCGGTAGTCATTTATTTGTTCTTGAATGGCCTGCGCCGCGTCCTGAATTCTGAAGCCCTGGCACAAATCTCTCAATGCCCTTATCGAGAAGCGAGCTCAAAGCGTTAAAAGTCATTTGAGTTCTAAAAAGTCGAAAAAGCTCTCTAAAGCGATAGGGCGAAAGTTCATTTTCTTTAAAAAATTGGACAGCATGGCCAGAGTCTGGCTCGGAGGTCAGCTTGCCTTCAAAGACATTGCCTATCGTGATTTTTTGATCGACCTCGTAAGCAGGGACTGAAAGCCTTGCGAGTTTGTTAAAATGATTAAGTCTGCTGACTAATTTCTCAGTATAAAGGGCCGCAATGTCTGCAGGGACTCCTGTTAAGTCCATGGCCTTGTGAAACTCGACTTTGTGAGATCGCTTAATTTTCTAAGTGACCATCTAAGGTCGTCAATAGTGACATTGCTAAAAGCGCTGGCGTAAGGATGATTGAAGATAAGCGAGCCATTGAATTCCCTGCCTTTTGTCCAGGACGCGGAATTGGCCTTTTGAGGAAAGTCGCTTACGACATAGAGAGCGAGCAAGGCCCTAAAAACCCTTCTTGATTCTTGTCGGGAGCGGCTCATGACGGGCAGATAAATATTCACGTTTCTGAGATTAGCGGGCTCTAAAGTAAGGCCTTTAAATTCCACCGTGGTGTCCGTCAGTTTTTGAGCGATCCACCGATCTCTGTCCGTCAGAGTTTGCTCGCCAAGTTTATTGATAAACTCCTCAGCTTCGCTTTTGCTCTCAAAGGACAGGGTGAGAGAAGGGTAGTAGCGTGGCACGTCCACGTCATAGCCCATGCTTCTCAAAATGGTCGCGCGTAGAATATTGGTATGGTTATCGAGGCTCCCTGTAAGGGTGAAATCTTTCCCGGCCCCTGAAACGCGCGCCCGAAATATTTCCGTCGGAGAGGTCTTATAGTCTCTAAGGCGCAGAACCTCATTTTCGTCTGGATAGCCAAGCTCAGACTGGTTGGAAGCTTCCAGTTTTCGGCCCACATAAAGCCTGCTTTTTCGCGGCGAGAGCTCAGAGAGGTCCACTCCATCTCGTTTTAATTGGAGCGCCTGTGAGCCATCGATTCGCTCGCCTCTATAAATAAGATCTTGCGCAGGGGCCGTGTTCAGGTCCATTGAATCAAGAGCAATGCTTACTTTGGCAGCGCTGGCGGATTGGATGAATAGGAAGGCTCCCACTAAAAGGAGTCGAGCGGTATTTCTAAGCATCTAATGCGGTATATCATTAGTCGCGCAAGCTCCGGCCAGAAAATGGCTAAACAGTAGAATTTACATACTTGTCTGAAGCGCAAGCCCCTGAAAAGACAAAATAAAGCCCCCGCTTATGCGGGGGCCTTGGGTGGGGGAGATATTATTAATGAACGCTGTGTTCACTATCTAGTACATTAACTTCACCTCAACTGATTTGATGGTGAGTGGGCCTCGCGCTCGCAGCTTGATGCTTGCGGCAGGTGTCCCATAGGGGGCCTGGACTGTTTGAGAGCTCGTGTAGTAGTTGAAGTCCATGCTTCCCATTACCATTCCAGCTCCAGTCATCATGATCTTGCCATTTCCCTGGGCCATTATTGTCACACTTTGAACTTTGGCGCCCATCGGCAACTGTTGATGGCCCATGAGCTCGCTTAGAGATGATTCTCTCGCTTCCGTAGACCACTTTGTGAACTCGGGAGCTGATGACTTGTGGGTAGCTTGGCATTTGATCTTCTACTTTTATGCCGACCATTTGCACTTCCGCTTTTCCTGTCACAGCGATTTGAAGCTTCTTGATCTCGCGACCGATTGTTTGAGCTCCGTAGTTAGGAAGCTTGAAGGCGATTTTGCCGTTAGTGATCATCTCTGGAGCTCCCATCGGCATGCCGTTCACCAAAAGCTGCGCTGTTGCGACTCTCCCGCGACCAAGCTCTTGCGCCTTCATCACAACTTTCTTTAACTTCAATTCCTTTAAGCATCACTTGGTTCTGACTTTTCACTTCTTTAAGCACTTTGATAATGCTATGACCTCTTACGACCTCATTTACTCTGGCCTTTAAAACGTCCACTTCATCTGCGCCCTGGGAGTAAGCGCTTGAAATTGTCGCTTCGATCTTTCCCACATACACCTGGCCTTTATTGCCAGTGAGAACAACTTGTCAGCAGCGCTTGTCTCGCATGGGCATCTGCAAAACTCTTTGAGTGGAGTAGTAGTCAACAGCTGTACCGCGTCCACTCTCTGTCCATTCACCTTCATAACAAGCTTAGCGCCATAGCTTGATGAGCTTGCAGTCACCTTCACCTTTTTTAAGGTCTCGCCGGGAGCCAACTTCAAAATTCTTGTGAGATTGATTTTGTCACTGCCACTTAGGTATGTGTTCGCAAATACGGTTTCAACTTTTTGCTCGCAAGCCTGACTTGGTGATTGCCCATATTGGCCATGTCTTTGAGCTTTGGCGCTCTGGATTGGCGCAAGAGCAAGCATGGATACAGATAAAACATAGCTCGAAAGCTTTAAAACGTGCATAGATTCCCCTTTTTACTGGATTTGATACCAGTGAGTTATATGCGAACAATCCTTGTTCTGTGTGGCTTGAATATTAGTTGAGCAAAGAACGTGCCAATTATTTTTGGCAGTGTTTCCTTGATCTTTGTCATAGGCTAAATGGCTAAAATCATGTATAAATAAGGCAGATTCAGAGTGGAAAAGGACGCGTGCAAAATGACCCCACTTTTCCGAGTTGGTGCCACTTTATCCCGAGACCAATCTTAAAAATGGATAAAGTGACCCTGGCGTTTGACCGAAGGGAAACTCTGTTAGCTACGACAAACGAATAACTAAATAATATTCCAATAGAGATTCTTATAAGGAGAGTTTATGTCTAAAACGGCAAAATTAGAGTTGGGCGAAAGCTCCATCGAGCTTCCAGTAATTGAGGGAACCGAAGGGGAGAAAGCGGTAGATATTTCTAAGCTTCGCGCTCAAACGGGATACATCACTTATGACAATGGCCTTGGCAATACGGGCTCGTGTCTTTCTGATATCACTTTTATTGACGGAGAGAAGGGCATCCTTAAGCATCGCGGTTACACTATTGAGAACCTTGGCCGAAAAGAGCTCTTTTCTTGAAGTGAGCTATCTTGTGTACTTTGGGGCTATGCCAAGCGAGTCTGAATTAAAGACCTTAAAGCAAAAATTAAAGAGCATTCCAAGCTTCCCGAAGGTGTGAAAAACCTTATCAAGTGCTTTTCCTAAAGACGCTCATCCAATGGGGATCACTTCTTCAGCTATGGTGGCTCTTTCGGGGTTTTTCCCAGACTATTTGGACCAAGACCTAAGCGATGACAAAAAGAAATCCGTTTTCCCACTTCTTATGGGACAGCTAAAAGCGATTTCTGCCGCCGTCTATCGTCATGGACAGGGAAAAGAGTTTATTGATTCCAACTCTGATCTCGATTACACATCAGATTTTCTTTATATGATGAATGGCGAGAGGCCTAACGAGGACGTGGCAAAGGCCCTCGACGTTCTTCTTATTCTTCACGCCGATCACGAGCAAAACTGCTCGGCCTCAACTGTTAGAGTTGTCGGCTCATCTAAGGCGAATTTGTTTGCTTCAATCTCTGCCGGGATCGACGCTCTTTGGGGACCGCTTCACGGCGGAGCAAACCAGGCCGTTCTTGAGATGCTAGGGGAGATTCAAAAAGATGGAGGCGGTTATGAGAAGTTTATCGCAAAAGCAAAAGACAAAGAAGATCCGTTCCGTCTTATGGGATTTGGCCACCGTGTATACAAGAACTTTGACCCTAGAGCGAAAGTTATTAAAAATTACTGTGATGTTGTCCTTGAAAAACTCAGTGTCGAAGATCCGCTCCTCGATATAGCCAAGGGCCTTGAGAAGACAGCGCTAAGCGATGAGTACTTTGCCAAAAGAAAGCTCTTTCCGAATGTGGATTTTTACTCAGGCATTATCTACAAGGCCTTGGGTATTCCGACTAATATGTTCACCGTAATGTTTGCTCTCGGTCGGCAGCCGGGCTGGCTAGCTCAGTGGAAAGAGATGATTGAGGCCAAAGGCATGAGAATCACTCGCCCTAGACAGGTCTACACTGGTAAAACAGACGAAAAACTTTAAGTAATAGGCCCCGAAACTCGGGGCTTTTTTCTTGCCAAAGTGTCCTCAGATATAGGTATGATGCGGTGTGTAAGTTTGGCTTAAGCGCTTACATCTATCTGTCAGGGAGGACAAATGAAACGCAATTTTATTCTTATACTTTCTCTTTTAATCGCCGTCGCTTGCGGAGGATCAAGCTCAGGGGGAAATTCGGACTCGGGCGATCGAACGGTCACCAGAACGCCCAGCACGCCAACAGACCCGCCACCGATAGGGGGCATTGATGGTCTCGACCCTAGTGAGCCCTATGACTTTGGAGGCAATTACACTGGTGATTGCGTGGTCAAAGCTCTGGGCATTACTAGCCAGTCCTGCAAGGCCGCGGTCAATATCTACCATGTTCTCGAAGGGGACACTATTGGCTTTATGGGCACGGTGGACGTGGACATGGGAATCACTCGGGTCAATTATCCTGTGGCCGCGGATCCTCAAGATATTGTGGACGGAAAAATCATCGACTCCAAAACGGGCGAAGAGATTGGCGAGATTAATTACCAAGGCTTTATTATCGAGCAAGACAAGGACTTTATGGTCTTTAATAGAAGGGCCGATGGCGGCTTTAACTTTGTCGGTCAATATCAAGACGAGACGTATGGTCTTATTAATATTGAAGGCACCTTAACAGAAAAGAAATAACACAAAAAACTACAGGGAACTTCTTTTTCTTTGAAGTTCCCTGACTTTATCATCAAACTCTTTCGCGAACACTCTCTCTAATTTCTGAACTTCAATATGCTTATTGAGCGACCTTAAAAACCTAAGGCCCTTCTTTGTTTTTCTCGTCCAAAAATAGCCGCAACTTTCGTCCACCGGACTTTTCGGGTCGAAAGTTATCTCTGGATGGTCCTCTTTAAGAAGGCTTGTCACTGCGGAGATATTGTCCACAAGAAAAAGCCCAATCCTTCCAGTGGAGAGCATTTTCATGCCGGCGCTTGTATTGTCGACCTTTACAGTGTTTGGGCCGAACTTTCTTAAGGTTTTAGAAGGGTGATAATAGCCCCTGACGATGCCTATCTTATAGCTCTTTTGCCGCATGACTCTGTCTGGAGGAAAAGGCCTCAGATAAAAATAGAAGTCTCGCTTTTTGGCAAGGCAAACTGAATGGTCATAGTCGCCGATCATCTCTTCTTCAAAAGCTGGAAATATGGAATCAACAGAATTTTCTTTGAACTTTTCATGCGCTCTTAAGGGAGGGAGAATCTTTAAATTCAGCTTCAAGCCTGTTTCTTCTTCCACACCATCAAAGGCCCTTTTCAAGATTATCAGCCCCGGGTTTTTCTGCATGGCGCTCTTTCCATGAAGACCTGGAATAGGAAAGCTGACAATCTCAAATGTCTTTTTGTTATTTTGGGCGTGCCTCTTTAGAGATTCCTAAAGAGGCGAAGAGAAAGAATGATGAGAAAAGAAAAAGTCGCAAATCTTCTTTTCTTATTCAGGAGATTTGTCTGGGTCCATTTGTGATTGAATGTAGTTTTGCTCGCCGACTTTTTCAAGAAGGCCAAGCTGAGTTTCAAGCCAATCAATATGATGCTCTTCGGAGTCCAAGATCGCTCTAAAGAGGTCTCTTGAAACGTAGTCCTGCTCGTCCTCAGAAAGCTTGATCGCCTTTTTTAGGTTTGGAACGGCGTCATACTCAACGGCCAAGTCGGCCTCTAGAAGTTCTTTTATATTTTGACCAATTTTAAGAGTGCCAAGTCTTTGGAGGTTGGGAAGGCCTTCCAGAAATAGAATTCTTTTAATAAGGGCGTCAGCGTGCTTCATTTCATCAATTGAGGCCGCATATTCAAGTTTTGCGAGTTTTTCAAAGCCCCAGTCCTCAAGCATTCTAGAATGAAGAAAGTATTGATTGATTGCTGTTAGTTCTCGAGTAAGGCTCTCGTTTAGGGCCTCTATAATTTTTTTACTGCCTTTCATTGAGTTCTCCTGATGCGTAATTACAGGACAATTAAATCAATTATTTAGCAGGGCTTCAAGGGAAAGTTTTTAACTTTGGGTTGGTCGGCGACCACTTTCTTTGGCCGCTACAGGAACTTGACTCGTAGCTTCTAGGTACTTGTCTATTGCGGTCTGAAGGCAACGCCCACAGTCGCTGGCGACACCAAGAACCTTCATCACCTCTAGTGAGGTGGTCGCCGTTTTGGCCGCTTCTTTAATGTCTTGTTCTGTTACGCCTTTGCAGATGCAGATATACATACCTTCTTTATAGCATACGCTTGTTTGAGGTGCAAAACAAAAGTTGCTGGTGACCAATATTTACCCACTGAATTTTTACTCGATTTTCGCAATTTCAGGCGCTTCGAGGTATAAGAGGGTATGGACTATGAAACCATTAGTTTTGAGGCCCTGCGGCCATATTTAGCGCATGAATTTAAAAATGAGTCACAGATGCTCAAGGCCATTGAGCGGGTGGGCAAACTCTTTAATCATTACCGGGAAAACCTTTCAGATTATAGAGAAGACCCTGAACTGGTGAGCGCCTATTGCGCCTATTATCTCACCACAAATTATCCCAAGCTTTTTGAGGTCGAAAAGCTTCTCGGTGGAAAACTGCGCTTTGAGGACTTCAACAGAATTATTGATATTGGCACAGGTCCTGGCACCTTTCTTTTGGCCCTGGACAAGATATGCGATGAAAGCTCAAGGCTTGAGGGAGTGGACATCTCTCAGACCATGCTTGATCAGGCGGCAAGAATTCTTGAAGGCCTTGCGCCTGGTAGAGAATTTAAGCTTGGAAAACACGTCTCCCCTCGTCAGGAGGGAGATGAAACGCTTCTTATTTTTACTCACTCCTTAAACGAAATGCCTCTCGAAAGCGCGGCCAATTATATCGAGAAGGTCAGGCCTAAAGCGATTCTCCTTATAGAGCCCGGAACAAAAGAGGTCTTCTCTAGGGTCCTTGAGCTTAGAAAGTTTTGCATCGATTCCGGCATGAATGTCCAGTACCCCTGCTTTTCAAATGGTCCCTGTCCGCTCAATCTGGAAGAGGACTGGTGCCACCAATTTATACAAGTTAAGCAGGCCGATGACGTGGAAAGCATGACCCAAAAACTTCACCGCAATCGCAGACTGCTTCCTCTCACTGTTCAGCTATATACTCGCTCAGAAGCAACTCTTGACAGTTCAAAGGCCAGGCTTGTGAGAGTGAAGAGGCCGACAAAGCATAGTCTTGAATGGCAGCTCTGCGAGGCCAATGAAAGCTCGAATCAGGTGTTTGACGTTGAGGTCCCCAAGCGCGGGCTTTCTAAAAGGCAGATAAAAGAGGCGCAGGAGATTATGGCCGGCGAGGAAGTGGAGTACGAGGTCTCTAAGGCGCTTGAAGGCAAAACTCGAATTAGGGCATTAAATATTCCCTGTCTTTCAAAATAAAGCTTTGTTGAAAGCAAGTTCAACCGGCGAAAACTTGGTACTGAGTTCCCTTAGAAGTTACCCTTTTGGTCACAAAGGGAGTAAGTATGAGATTTGTCACCGAAAACCCAGAGTCTTTTGAGAGGTCTCTTCTCGAGGCGAAAGAGACGATTATCGCAAGAATTAACGAAATTGAAAACGAGCTAAAGGAGAAGGACCTTGCCCTTTCAGAGGACTCCGCCGAAAGAGCTTCCCAAACTCAGTACAAAATCGCTCTCGAGAGGTTAGACCTGACGGAACGAAACGAGCTAGAAAAGATCGATGCCGCTTTAAAAAGAATCGAAAGAGGGGACTATGGCAAGTGCCTTTCTTGCGGGGAAGATATCTCGAGAAAAGGCTGAAGGCCATGCCTTACGCTTCTCAGTGCATGGACTGCCTTACAGACAACTATCACTAGGCAGCGGACTGGGCCCAGTCACGAATAATGCTCTCAGTAAGAGACTTATTTTCCTCCCCTTTAAGAGAAGACTTAATAAGCGAGTAGACCTTTTTAAGAATTTCCTCTTTTCTAGCAAGAACTCTCGCCCTTTCCGATTCGCTGCCCTCAATGCCTTCTATTTCCATTGTAAGCATCTCTTTAAGCTTGGATCCTTCCTCAGCAATAATATTTGTCCACCTTTCTTTCGCCTCCCCGTCTTGGCAGAGAATAAATGAGGCGAGCTCTTGCGCTGGCAGACTTCTTTAACGGCTCTTTTAATTTTTCAGGAGGAAGATTTAGAAGCAAAAAGGAAGGAAAGCTTTCGCTCCGCTAGGGTCTTCGCCGTGGCCGGTCATTCTTTGCCCAATAAACTATCGAAAATGGCCTTTTCCTTTGGACGGCCCGACTTTTTCAAGCGCGGAAGCTAATGAGCGGGCAAACGGAGACACTTCTCCCTTTTTAAATTTAAGCACTTCGTTCTCGTAGCTTTCAATGTCGCCACTGGCCTGTCTCTTTTCCCTTATCCAGAAACCTGGCCGCTTCCTCAGCTTCCATCTCATTTAAAATATTGCTTAATTGGAGGGGAGAGAGGTTCTGAAGATGCAGTGAAGCGTAAGCGGGGTTTTCCTCAATAAATCCAAGATGGTCTTTTAAGCTCCATCGCCTCGATCGCCACCTTGACTGCTCCCCTGAGCTCAGATGAAATCTCTATATAAGCTTTTTTAAGCTGAAAGGCGACGTCCCTAATTTCATGGGAATCTAAGGCCTTGGAGCGAGTGTCTTCTATAGTTGAATTGAGGGTTGACACCTCTTCGGGATCAAGCTCTCCCCGCAACCTTCTTAAGTCCTCCTCCGTAAGCAGACGGCTTATATTTTTCACAAATTGGGCGCCTTTTTTGGCCCGCAGGTCTTTTCTTATTTTGACTGTTATTTGGTCCCAGCGCTTAATCGCCTCCTCTCTTAGACGGCGTTTTTCAATTTGAAGGCCATGAGGGAATTTAAGCACTTTGCCTTTGGTCTTTACGGAAAGGTCTTTTTCTTTTTTGCTTGGTTTTTTCTTAGAGCTTAACATTTTTGTCCTTGTCCTACTTTTTAATCTTGCGCTCAGCTAATGCTGTTTGAAGCTCGGTCCTATTAGTGGAATGCAGTCCATAGAACGCGATTCTCTTTGCGTGGATAGTCGAGGGTAAATGTAACTTGGCAATGCAATAGTTTGCTGAAGCGCCTTCTTATAATCTTTTGATTTTAAGGACCGCTCTCACTCCTCCAAGGCCTTGTTCCCCTGATAGCCGTGCCTGTTTTTTGCCTTTGAAAACTGCAACTGTTTTTCGAAGAGAGCAAGCTCTCGTTCCAAGTACTGTTTGCTGAGAACTTTTACTTTTTTATCAAGTTCAAATTCTTTCGCTGAATGCTTATAAGACCTCAGCTCTTCTAATCTTTGAAAGGAGGCGTTTGTCATGATGGCCCCGTCCTCTAAGGTGAAATGAGAGTTGAGTATATTGTCCAATCTCTCATTTACCAGGTTGATCGCCCGGTTAAATTGGTCGTGGTCCCTCTGGGAGGCGATCAGATGAAGAGCAAAGTTTGTTCGTGAGCCTTGGCCAAAGTTTAAGTATTCGAACGCTTTGCTCACGCCTCTTTGAGTGAGGTCAAATGAGAGGGCGTAAAAAATAACGGCGCAAATCGCCACTGTGCGTGTGCCTTCCAGAAAGGCCTTGAATATGAGTTTCGACACTTTCTCTTTCTGAGATGGAAGCTTTTTGTTTATTTCATTCAGTCTTTCGGAAAGGCGAATAAGCCTGTCCTCTATTTCAATGGGGGCCCTATGCTCTGAAACCTCACTCGGAGGGGTCGCCAAGGAAAGGGCAGGCCTGTTCGCGTCAGGTAGTGGAGCTACTTGGTCAAATGACCTTGGTCCCTCGAGCGCTTGGTGCTTTTTTTGTTTCTTTCCCATTTGATGCTTCCTATTGGTTACACGGATTAGTCTAGAGGGCTTATCGGTCAGCTTAGAGTTATTTAAAGCCTTAATTTACCTAAAGCTTTAATTTTATTTAGATTATTAATTCTTTTTTCATGAGACCGATAAGAGGTGGCAAGGAGATAAAAATGAATGTATTTGCGATTATAAGTTTATTAATGGCCATTGGCGTTTTGATTGGCGGCTTTATGCTTTCCAGTTCAGACCTGGGTCTTTTTGTGGACTACCCAAGTATGTTCATTGTCTTTGGTGGAACATTTGCGGCGACAGCGATCTCATTTAAATTAAATAATATCTTTGCTTTGACCAAAGTGTTCCTAGGAAGAGTGTTTAAAGGCAGCTCCGTTAACAACACGAAACTTGTTGAAGAGATTATCCTTGCGGTTGATCAAATCAAAAAAGGAAAGTCTTTAAAAGAAGTCGCTGACGGCGCTCAAGATCTCTTCTTTAAAGAGTCGCTTGAGCTCATTCAAGACGGCCTGCTGGGAAAGGAAGAAGTTGTTGAAGTATTAAGCCTAAGAAACCACAAGCTCACAGCTAATTACAAGACAGACGTTGATAAAATGAGATCAATTGGGAAGTTCCCGCCGGCCTTCGGAATGATCGGAACAACGACAGGGATGATCGTCCTCCTTGCCAACTTGGGAGGAGAGGACGCAATGAAAATGATTGGTCCGGCCATGGGCGTTTGTATTATCACGACTCTTTATGGTTCGGCCTTGGCGAACATTTTTATCGTTCCTATGGCCGAGAATCTAAGCGATAACACGAAAGAAATTTACGCTAAAAATGAAATAGTCATAGAAGGGGCAAAGCTTATTTTAGAGAAGGCAAACCCCATTCTCGCGGCAGAGAGGCTGAACTCTTTTCTCAATCCTGGGAATCGAGTCAATTGGAAAGACCTTTTAGGCGGCGGCGGAGCAAAAAAGGCCGCTTAATTAAAGCGGACAGAGGAGCATATGGACCACTTAGACGATGATGATGGCGGAGGAGAAGATTGGCTAGTCAGCTACGCTGACCTCATGACTCTTATTGCCTGCTTCTTTATTCTTATGATGGCCTTCGCAAACTACGACCCTGTCGGGTTTAACGTGAAGGCGGAGGAGCTTTCCAAGCACTTTAGAAAGGACAAGAACAAATCGTCCACGATGAAGTTTACGGAGATTACTGAAGAGGTCGCTAAACACGAACTAGAGGACAGAAGCAAAGTCTCAGTTAAAGACGGAGAACTTGTCATCAAGTTTTCTAGTAGCGTTATGTTTGATAACGGAAAAACTGAACTCAAACCAGAAGTCTTGCAAACCCTTGACTCTCTAATCGATATTATAAAAGTCGCCAATCTTAATTATAGAATTTTAGTAGAGGGCCACTCTGATGACGATCTGGCCGGAAGCCGTTATGAATCACAATGGGCGGTGTCTTCAGCAAGGGCCGCCAGGGTGGCAGAGCGCTTTGAATACTTTGGTTTTCCCGCCGACCGGATTGTTCCTATTGGCAGGGGAGACGGAAGCCCTCTCGTTGATAGTAAGGCGAAAGACGGTTCAAAAGACCCACTTAAGGCCAAGATGAATAGAAGGGTCGTGATTAGGCTCTTAGAACCGCGCGAGAAAAAGAAAGTTAAATTTGGACTGGGAGTTTATTTTAAGGACGCCACAGAAGAGGTCGACGAATCAACTTTAAATGATACTCATGAAGATGAGTTTGAGATTGAGTAAATGCCAGAAAATATTGGCTTGAGCTAGCAGTACTGACGTTCGCTTGTCGAAGTTTCGACATCTTAGGATACCTAGGATGAAGAGAGATAAAATAGGGCCATAGGCGAGCGAAAAATAAATGGAGAACTATGAGAAGCATTTTGTTCTTTCTCTTTTTTGGAACGGCCATCATCGGCTGTGTTGGGGAAGTGCAAAATGCCGCTAAAGACACCACCATAAGCACCACTGAAGTGCCCGAGTCGGACCTTGAGTTTGATGGGAATCCACTCCGCTGTTCCCACCGCTAATGACAAAATTGAGGTCTATTTTTATCCTGCGAAGGGCGGAAGTCAGCAGTATTCTTATCAAATTTACGTTGGCAACCAGCCAGACCCTGTGAGCGTTAGTGAAGAAGTTCTCGAGAAGGACTATAGGGGCTTATTTCGTTACACTTTAAATGGGCTCTCTATCGGAACTCAGTACTCTATAAAAGTTGACGTCAAGGACGTGAAAAGCGGTCTTGTTGAGTCCACCAAAGTAAGCAAGGCCGTCTACACTTTTAATAACTATGTGGCAGACTTCTCCGGCATAAGCTCTGTCACTAATGCTTCTGGTGTTCAAGCTCTTGACTCAATAAATGTTCGTTGGGCGCACGCGGCCGTTCCTGGAGGGATTTTTAATAACGGCGACAAGCCGGAGACCTATGAAATCATTATTGTCGACTCGACAAAATTGACTCCTGACGCTTTTGACGATTCGACGATAGGTCCGTCTGATGGAAGGATCACTCGAACTATTCAATACGACCCTTTAGTCACGGAGACTATGATAGCGGGCTGAGAGAAGACACTCAATTTTATGTTAATGTTCGCTGCCTTCACGAAGGAAGTGTGGACGATCCGACTAATCCCAAACTTAGGGGCGAGAAAAATCATCGCTACCTTCAAATAAAGACGCTCTCCCAAGACGCGGCCAGCATTGAGTATGATCCGAGCTCATTTTTGTTGAATAATAATATAGGAGAGTATGCCACGAGCTCTTTTGTGGCCACGTGGGGAGAGTTTGTCGGGGTATTTGACCACTTTAGACTTTATTACGCGAAGTCTCCCAATCTTGGCCGTTAATACGGCGACCTGCTCTCAGTCAGATGGAGACTTATTGGCAGGGGACACGTTCTGCAAAAAAATCAATATCGAGGAGACGAGCTCTATCGTGGGAGACTTGCCTCCTCAAGTCGAATATCAAGGACAGCTCCTTGCTTGTTTGAACGCTTTTTGTGAGGACTATATTGCCCTGCCCGTCCAAACTGTTAAGACGGCCACTGCTCTTGCGAGCTTCACAGGCGTTGCCAGTATTGAGCTGGCTAAGGACATAAATGAAATAGGCTCTCTTTCGCTTCGCTATCCCTCCATTAATTTTGCGACAGGCTATTTTGACGGCCTCGCCATAGAGTTCACTACTGAAAAAAATGATTTGATGGCCTTTTTAAATGGCGATGGAGACATGCCGCAAACTTATATGATAGAGGAGGACGAGTCTTCGGACCACAATCTTGTGCATGATTACTTTGACTATCAAGAAGATAATCGAATTATTATTCGTGGGCTCAATTATGTTGAAGAAAAAGATTATTGCTTTGCGGTCTATCCTTTTAATTATGACTCTTCACAGCCGGGAGGCAAACTCTTTTATAATGAAAATCCTGTTTGGCAATGCAAGAAGGTTGAAGTGGTCGCGCCAGACAAAGTCGAGTTTGCAGGCATAACATTCGCTTACACAATCGAGAACGATTTAGAACTAGGTTGGAACCCGCCGTCCAAAGGCATATATAGCCACTTTGAAATCTTTTATAGAAAGGCCTCAGGATCAGGAGACTTAAATTTTGATTTCTTCCAAGCGATACAAGACACCACACAAAACTTTTATTTTGATAATTACCAGCGAGTCGTTCTAGGGTCTGACAACGGAGTGGACGGCAATGGAGCGCCATTAATATTAAGCGCCCACTCCATAAGCAATCTCGCTGACGGGTATTATCTCATTGGAGTTTTGACATATTTTAATGGGGGCATTAATAATGTGAAGCGCAGCGAGCTCAATAATGAAATTTACCAGTGTTATATCTCTGGCTCAAGCGGAGTCGTTGACTGCCAAAAAATCTGATCTTTTTCCCTATTTTGATATTCAGCGGGTTATGAGACCATATGACATGCATTGGTTGTTATTTTTTTTCTTATTTGCTCTTGCTTTCCTATGAGTGGAAAGCTTCAGGCCCAAGAGGTGGAAGCAAAAGAACGACTTGTTTTGCCAAATTTCGACTCCAATCTTTTTACCCCTCTGGCCAATGAACAGCTTCGAAGTGTTTTGCTAAGAGTTAGCGCGAAGCAACAAATCTATCATCTTCTTCTACAGGACGGAGAGTTGTCTTCTAAATCGGAAAATTTGCGCTCTATTGATCTCGATTATACTCGAATTGGTAGGGATAGGCTCAGGATTGAGGCCAGCATTATTGACTTAAAAACGGGCAAAAAAATCAAGAGAGTGTTTAAAAATGAGTTTCATAAAAGAGAGCTTCTGCGCACTAGCGAATTGGCCTTAGAAGTCCTTTTTAATTTAAAACCAGACAAGCTCCTTAACCGCCCAAAACGGCCAAAGCCTGTCAAAAGAACGAATGCCATAGCCCCCGTGCCGCCAAAAAATGAAAATGTTATTGCCTTTCGAGAAAGAATTCTTTCCATAAAGGGGACATAAAAAAAGAATTTGGGAAAAGGTCTGAAAAGAAAAAACAAACGGAAGCAAGCAAAGACAGTGAAAGCGCGAACTCGAAAAAAAGAAAAATCAATCGACAGCGGCGGTGGCGAGCTCTATGAAAAAGAAAGAGGAAGAGGACGAGAAGAAGGCCATATGATCCACGCAAGAACTGGCAGTTCTCTTATCGAGCGTACTTTGGCCTTGACTCTCAGAACTTTGAAACGACTGATCAGAAAGGATCCGTCGCCGAAGTTCAAATTAGAACAAACATGGTCTATGCCGCTTTAGGGGGCTCTCTTGCCGCCAAGTCCCGCCACCTTCCTAATCTCCTTATGCATGGATGGGCAGAGTACTTAGTCCCAATTCAAGAAGACGACCAAGTCGCAGGCGAGAGCGCTCTCAATCTGGGGCTTGGAATTCAATATTATTAAAAAGCGTCCCCGCCAGACTGGGGCTACTTTTTGAAAAAGAGTCCCTGATGTTTGGAAGTTTGCCGGTCGTTGGAGGAGGCCTCGAATTGGCCATCTACGATCTTTATTGGGCGGGTTTTGAAGGGGGCATTGAATTGGGCAGAAACTGGAGTTTTTTTGTTGG
The DNA here is from genome assembly GCA_963747475.1 of uncultured Bacteriovoracaceae bacterium. Taxonomy (GTDB): domain Bacteria; phylum Bdellovibrionota; class Bacteriovoracia; order Bacteriovoracales; family Bacteriovoracaceae; genus UBA845. The sequence continues at coordinate 51,745 of CAVVFE010000011.1, read as the reverse complement.
CGGCTCCTACTTAATCAGCGCCCAGTCGGGAAACGAGTTCTCAAATCCTCAAGACTTCGAGGCGGCTAAATTCCAAGGGGGAGTGACTCTTGATAGCTCATGGATATGGAAACAGTCTCGTTTTAAAGGAGAAATTTCTAGCTTAGACTTTGTTAATCAGTTTGGTTTTGGCACTGAAGGAAATCGTTTTTCCGTCGGCTTCTTTTTGGAAAAAGACTTTTAGTTTCAGTAACTTAAGCATTCTTTAGTCCTCCTGCCACTACTATCTGGCATTTATCTATCTAAATATAACCCAGTCCTTAATAAGTCACGTCTTTTCAGTTGATTACGATGCGTAATATTTTGCCGACTATAATAGCTAAGTTGATTCATAGCACTGATATTCCGATAGGAATAAAGGAAACTTTAATCAGGAAGCTCATGTTAAAAGGCTTAACCTTAATATTCATTCTTCTAAGCTCGCTTGCGTGCGTGGGGACTGTTGACAAAGCCGTCCCTGAGAAAACAGACTTCTTGGATCCTCAGAAGACCTTCTTCGTTTATCAAGGTGTGGCCGATGCGCGGGCTATTTCCCACGATAAAATCGAAATTGATTTTTTCCCCGCAGGCGACAGTGAGACTTTTACTCACCTGCTTTATATAAATGATTCGGCCAAGCCAGTGGAGCTTCAACTAGAAACAATCAAGGTTCTTAGGGGCGGACTTTATCGCTATATACTGAAGGACCGATCAATCAACACTAGCTATAAAATTAAAATCTCCGCCCTTAATAAAGAAACAGGCGCGGTGAGCGAGGGGGAGAACGAAAAGGTCGTAAAGACCTTCGATAACACCACTGCCGACTTTCAAGGCGTTTCTCAAATTATTCCTATTCCAGGCGCGACTTCGACTAGCGTTAAAGTGGACTGGAACCCCGCCAAGTTTATCGGCGCCATTTCTGCCACTGCCTATGATCCGGTCCACTATATTGTGACATTTATCTCCGAGGCTGGAGGACCTGAAAATTTAAATAATCCTAACTACGGCGGAAGTGACAAATTTGAGGTGAAGGTGCCAAGCTCTGGCCAGATTGGGCCTTCCAACCATCCAACGGAAGTTAAAATCAGTTCTCTTGCGCCTGACACAACTTATTACTTCCAAGTAAGGGCGATACATAAAACCTACAGAGATTATTATAACATCAACCCTAATGACATTCCTATCAAGCCCGAGCTCAATACGATCTATGTCACTCATAAGACTGATCCTCCGGGCGGAGCGGTAGACTTTGATAAGGACTCTCTCAAAGTTTCAAAGTCCCCTGGACAGCAGGCGTTTACAGGTCTAAGAGCAACTTGGGAAGTGGGTGAAGGGCGTCTACACTCATTATAGGTTATTTATAAAAGAGTTCACTGGAGGAGACGTAAATAATGAAGACCAGCTGGACAAGGCCTCTCTAAGTATTGTGCTCCGACCTCTCTTGAGTATCCATGTTCCACAGTCTCCGAGGCGCCAGGTATTGTGCCTATAAACCTTTCTCCATCAGTCAAAGATGATCCGACCTTGATCGGATGCTTTGATATTCCCACCACCGTCACGAACGTTCAGATCAATAATCTTATTAAGTACACAAATTATCAGTTAAAAGTCGCGCTCTGCAGAGACTCTGACTGCCAGGTTCAGGACGGGGCTCCCAATCAGGCCATTCTAAGTAATGTGCGTTATGAAAGAACGACACCACAATTGGCGCCCTTTGATGGGATTAACACGATCACTCAGCCGACTACTGAAGTCGACGCGATTAATATAAACTTCAACGCGGTCGTTACTAGCCAAGGCTACGCTAATACACTCGAAGTTTATTGTGTCGACCCTGACAACCATAATAATTACTTTCTAATGGACGCTAATGGCGGGGCGCTGAGTGGCACGGGCACTCATTGCGACGGCGCGAAAGTGCAGACTCCTACTGGTTATGACCTTTCTGCAATTAATAGTTATGGACAAATATCTAGCGCCACGAAACTAAAAATCAAGGGCATCACCACTACAAACGTGGACCCATCTGCTAGCTACTGTTTTGCGATAAGTCCCGCAATCACTGGGCCAACAGACGCGCCCGAAGGCGACATCACGTATGCTCCCCGGAGACTGGGTGGTCCGCTGCATTCAGCCCGAGTTGCAACTACCGACTATAGAAGAGTTTCCAGGGCTTCAGGGCCAGTGCTCAGTGAGCGAAGACAATGTTTCTATTTCTTGGTCGGCCCCTACAGGAGGGCTTTTTGATGACTTCACTGTGTTCTATCGCAAAAGAGGCACCACGCCTTTTAGTTTTTCTGACGCGAAGGCCGGCTCAAGTGATTATACCACGATAGGCGACATCGCCGCCTTATCTAGGGTCGTATCATCTCTTGAGCCAGGATATAGCTATCAGTTTGGTGTTCTTGCCGCTCTAGCAGTTGGTGGTTCGGACCTATACTCCGAGGCCAATATTAATATCCAGGAGTGTTATGTGCCCCTTCCGAAGGCGACATTCGTTGAATGGACGCGAGTCTTTGCGGTCGGACCGAAAGTGGACGGTAGAATTCCGACCAAGGACTACGCAACAGATGATAGCGACTGGCCGAGTATCAGAACTCCTGACTTTAGTCCATCAGACCCTGAGTCTCGGATATTTGAGGCGATTAGCACGGAGGGCATTCCTTATGAAATCCCTGCTAACGATCTTGCTAATATAAATAATTATTTTACAAATCCTCCAGGCGAGAGCAATGGCGATTTCGCGCCCTCTAGCCCAACGTCGTTTGACGGCGCCTTAGGGGAGACTGGAGTCGCCGCAAGCAATACGGGAATTATATCTCTCGCATGGAAGGACGTTGAGCTAGAGTTTCTCGAGGCAAGCTTTAGAGCCTCTCAAGACTCCGAAGTTAATGATCGCTCAAGCCGCTCCTTTGGTTATAGGGTCTATCGTTCTCATGATTACGGCAGCTCTTGGACAGATGTGACAGGCGGAAATCTGCTAAATGCCACAGACTATACTTATAAGCGCAGATCTAATTCTGGTGATACGACCGAACGCATGGTGTTTTTTACCGACTACTCTGTAAAGCATCTTTATCAGTTGAATGGAATTGAACGGGCCAGAATATATCTTTATAAAATTGTGCCTGTTTATGGCGGTAAAGAGCTTGTCTATCAAGGAGAGGGAGCAAATCCTCATTCAACTATCAGAGTCACCTTGCCTCCGCCTAATATGGCGCTCGTTCATAGAAAAATGGCCAACAGAACTCTCTGTTTAGAAATGGACAAAGATATCGAGCCTCTTTTTAATTATGTTTGCGAATATAACGGCCTGGGCGCAAGACCTAGAGGCAATCCATGGCAACTCAACCAAACAGTCGTCGATCTTGGCGGCGACCTCTTAGTAGACCGATTTGAGCTTGGGTGTAATTACACTCGTGGTGAGCTCACGGGCGGTATGGGCAATGAGTATACCACTGGAGCGAGCTTTTTCGACCCAGACGGTGTAAGTGGCCCAGGAGTATTTAGCGTAAACTCCGTCTTTACAGGCTTCGCAAATAACGGCTCCGTCTTTAAAGGATGCCGACCTCCCGATTTCGTGAGTAATGTAAACTATGGCACAGCTTTAATGGACAATAATAATCCATATGGATCACAGAATCCAAAATATGACCAAATGATTTATGGAGATTGCACTGGCCTTCATGAGCATCAAATACCTGGCTCATTTGATGATAATCCTAGCGACCAATATGGCTCCGAAGGCTATACGATTCAATTACCTGGTTCTCGTAACACCGGAGGTCAATCTGGGTATGATGAGACCATTGATTCTGACCCATGGAACCCTCAGTTTGCTAGGGACTATGACGCCACAAGGCCTGGACTTTATGGAAAGAAATTAATTGATCATAGCACCAGCCAAGGGGAGTTTGCGGCCGTCTACTACAACTCATCTCAAATTGGAGGCCAAGTTATTAGCCCTTATGGTCCTGGGCATGACCTTTCTGTTAATGGCGGTCCTATTTTAAAAACTGATTATGGACAAGTTCAAAAGTGCTTTATTAACCTCGCCTCTATAGGAAATAGCGCTGATGGGAACCTTTGGAAATCGAGATGGGTCGCGGCCAACGCCCTCAAAAGAACAATCACAAAGGACAGCTCCCAAGTTGGAGACGTTGACGGAGCTTTGGACGACATAACTGACTACACCCTTGACGAAGTGACTAGCGTCCATACTTTATATGACGATTGGCGGTCCGTGGACGCAGACAAAAATTTTAAAAAGCCCGCGGAGCCCCTATGGAATTCAGACAGACTTCATAAAGATATGCCTCTTGGGAGGGTTTACTCCAGCAACTCCGCAAAGCTTCCTCCTCTTACTGGCATAGGAAAGCGCGAGCTTAATAAAGTCTGCAACACCTATCAAGTGCAAGTCGGACTAGGAGATGATGGAGGGAGCTTCCAGCCTTTTGACGCTCCAAAGTCGAAACGAATTATGAGAAGAAGCGAGTTTATTGCGGCCGGGCGTTATCCTGAGTCACTTGACTCGGACTCTGTCCAGGACATTGAGCAGGGGGCGACTCTTGCCTCCCCTGTAAATGGAAGATCTGATAACGCCTGCAATGGAACTAGTTATAGTCTTCAGGACACTCCTGCAGATATTGTTGGAAGTCTTCTGAATGGAAGGATGCCCACCGCTGCGACAGCAACCAGAGGCCCAATACTTACCGGCACAGGCGCGCTTGACGGACTTGACTATTCTGAGGCCTGTGTTTCAAGATTTGGAGTTCAAGACCTGCCTGGCAATATTAAAGAAATTAATACAGATGAAGTTTATTGCGATTATAGCGCAGAGGCCATGGGGATTTATTTTGGAAAGGAAAATGAACCTGTCAATTCAGTCGTTTCTCCCTATGCTGGGGTTGATTCCGCCAATGACAGCTATATCTCCAAAACTGCCTGGATATGTTATGAGGAATATCCTCCAACTCCGGCCCCCGCCGCATGCCCAGATTGCACGTACGAAGACATAGATGGGGATGGAAACTTTCTTTGGTGCGATATGACCGGGACACTTAAACCATGGAAAAGGGTCACATCATACGCTGGTTATTGCTCGATAGTAGATAATAGTTCAACTAAAGTGGACGACCCTCTTAACTTTAGAGATCTTTCTCAAACTTTTGAGCCTCTTTTTAATCCGGACGGCACTCTCAACCCTGGGCCAATTACTATTGGAAAGAGGTATGACAATGACCAGGGATCAGTTAACCGCATGAGAAATGGCGACGCATACTTTTTGAACTTCGGTGAATCAAACCTCGGACCGAGCTTTAAGTTCGGAGGAGGTATGGACCTCAATGGCGACAAGGCAAAATACTTTAATAGTGTCACCGGCATTCCGTTAACATGCGCCAGTTATGGCGGACGAGAGAGTTGCGGCGTTTCTGCAAGCGATAACAAGGACATTACTGTTTCAAGTCTGTGGGACAATCATAATAGCACTGGAACAGACCCAGGGCTTCCCATTAGTAGCTTCCCTGTTGGCAATTCAGCAATAAGCAATGTTGGTTTGTCTGACACCAGAGACACGCCAAGCGCTAAAACTGTCAATGAGTCCTCTACTGGGGGAGGGTATAGCTTCACTAGGGGATTTATCAAGGCTGCTGATGGCAGCGTGATCCCTGTAAATGGGCCTCAAAATGGCGTTGAGCTCGGATATCGATATCGATGGCAATTAAGAAGAGGGACCATTTTAAATTTGTACTCTGGCGGGGCCTATACAGGAACTGCTTCGGGCGCTTATTCTCTAGATGTAGATGCCACCACTTATAATGGAAGCAGCTACCTTGGAGGGAGATGCGCTGTCATGATCAACGAAGGATATTAGGAGAAAGTTTGGCCGTACGTTTGCTGCTCTTAAATTTTCTTTTGCTTTTTGGAGCATGCTTCGAAAAAGCTAAAAATCCTGTGGAAGTGACCACAAAGGGGATCTATGATCCTGTTGAGGTGACGGTCGACGGAAGCGCTCTCAAGGCCCTTCATGACCTTGATGAGTTTGTGAAAGGCGGCGACGCTCGCATAATCCCCATCCAAATTGTAAACCGAAGCGGCTATCCTGTTATGGACATTAGAGTCGATTTTCTCGATGTGAATGTGTCAAACTATGACTTTGCCACTAACGAAATAGGGCAAAAAGAATTCCCTGGCATGGACGGAACTTGTCCAGAGGACGTGCTTTCTTCTGGGCAATCTTGTGTGATTAACCTGCAGTTTACCTCTCTTGTCACTGCCCAAATATCTCAGAAGATTAGGCTTCGATATAAGAATATAGTAGAGCCTGGGGACGAGACTTTTGAACTTACGGTTTTTTCTGGCGATCCCGCTTCGCTGGTTTTTGCGCCTGACACCCTCAATTATTATTTCGGAGAGCTTACAGGAGCGGCCCAAACACCTCTGGTGGAAAGGGACGAAACGCCCACTAGGTCTCAAACACTCACCGTCATAAATGCTGGTGAACTAAGAGCAAGAGACTTAAAAAACCAACTTTCTCAAAACTGCTCATCTAAGCTCGATGGCTCCTGTCCAGATGGGCAGGAAGCGCTTTCGAGGTGGTGAATATAATTGTCCAAAAGAGCTTCATAGGGAAGAGACTTGCTCGTTTACGATGAAGTACACCAATAGAAATCAGGGCTCAGATCCTAGTATTAAAAGACGTTAACTATAGCTCCATTTATAAAATAGGGTATGAGCGGGACCCTCATAAGTCTCTGGCGGGTCTCAACGCGTATTTTAAGTCCACCTCAGCAAATATTGAGGCCTATTTAGAGACTTCCTTAAATACGCTTGAGTTTGAAGACGCCCTGGTCGTTGGGAACAGGGCCAAAAAGTCGTTTAGGGTCAAAAATACGGGCTATCGAGAAGGCTACTTTAGAAGATTCAATATTTATGATAATGAAAGCGGCACCCTGGCATTTTACTGTCAGAAGGGCGATGAACCAATATTGGACTGTTTTGAAGCTGACGGAGAGCCCGCCACGTTAGAAAAACTTCCTATCTTTTTACAGACACTCAAGGCTGTATGAATCCACAATGGACAAGGACTTTCCCATTGACACAAGTTGCATCTTTGACGTCACTTTTCAGCCAAGTGTGAAGCACCTTGAAAATGGCAGCTTTGATTACGATATAAAACTTGATTATGACACGCGTTGGCTAGGGCAAGAGCATCTTACTGAGTCCTATGAAGTCATGCTTAACTTAAGCGGAGAATGGAAGGCCGCGGCTAGGCTTGTGTGGAAAGATATAAATTTGGAGACGGAAGCCTTAAATCAATGGACAGCTTGGTCTCTGTCGAGGGCATGGGGGCAAACCTAAGCTTGGACGATGGCCAGTTTTATACCCTTGGAGAGATAGGGCAGGCGGACATCCCCTTGACTCATGTCGATTTCCTTAACGCGTGTGAGCCTGTAGTGGATGAAAATAATATGGAGTTAGGAACGCCAGTAAGTTTTACGAACACCGCAAGCGGCTCTGTTTCTGGAAGGATATTTACAAATTATCAAGGTCAAGGAAAAGGCATTGTTATTGATTCCTGCGGGGCAGGAGCTATAAAAAATGGCACCAAGATTGACTTCTCTGAGTGCCGAATGGTGAGCTGGGAAGACCTAGGACGCCTTGCGATGCAATTGTATGAGTTTTATGAAACGAGCAATGTTCAAATTAGGATAAAGAATATAGGGGGCAGCCCTGCAAAAAACATCGTTCTTAAGGACGGAGAGGGAAATATCGTCCCAAGCGGAGTGCCAATAAACCTTGGAGGGGGAGAAAATAATTGTTCCTCCACCGATACTGACCCCTGCTATTTCTATCAAAATGTAAGCTTTACATGCACTTCTCTCGCCCCTTCCACAGAGACGTTGGAGTTTACTTGCGCAATCAGTTTTAATTTCGCGCCCATAAAGAGGGAAGAAGACTCTGTCGCGCAGTCACATGATAGTATGTTTGACCATATTGGAGACACTTATTTGAGAATTACAAGGCATTTAATGTCACCTATACCACAGGCGAAAAGTATCTTGACTCCAATAAAACGAGTCCCGAGCTCGATTTTGGCGCAGAAAGCATTGAGGCAAGACTTCATGCCTTCTTGGTCAATAAAGGGCTATTATCAAAACATAATGTCGAAATCCCTTCCGACACCCAGGCCGTTGCGGGGGAATATAATAAAGTTGTGCTCTCCTATAGAAATATTGGCACAGGGCCAATAACTTATATTCATGATAACGGATCAGGTCTGGACGATAACGCAAAAGTCGTCGACTCCACTCCTCTTCCTATGGACGTGAAAGACTGCAATAATATAATTGATTGGAGCCCGCCGGCGGCCCCTCCCGTGACGCCTCCAGGGCAGCTAGAGTCCGCTGAACAGTGCTATCTCACAGTATATTATGAAGTGACTAATGAGCAAAAGGCCGACCCCGCGATTTTATACTCTACCTCTTTTAAAGAAACAAAACGCTGGTTTAATCGCGCTATCTCTAGGGGACGATTTATGGGAGTGGGACGCAGGACTTCTTCAATTCAATGCCGACATGCGGCTCGTTTACTACGATGGTGACATCAGCAACCCAGACAAAAACGGGACTTTTTCCGCCACTCAAGGGGACAGATCGAAGGTGAATAATCCAGTTGGCCCTGGGCCATTCCTTACGCCTCCGAATATTTTGCCTTATTCAGTTTTTCCGGCGATGTATGGCATCTCCATGCGTCCAGCGTTTAATAAGAGCGATTTATATCTTGGGGGAAACCTTCTCTACTCCGGTGAAACAGTGCCTAAAACTTGGTTTTATTCGGACCTTAATTATGACTTGGAAGACAGTGAAGTAAGCCTAGGGCCAGTTCGTCACGCAAGCGATACAGACACGGCCCTATATGCCTATAAGACCATAGAACGGGCCAAAAGTGTTTTCCCCTATAACTGCTCTGACTGCGATTATTACATTCATTTCGGGACGTATAAAGACGGCGCTTCCTATGATCTTGAGTTTCTTTTAGAAAATATGGGACAGTCTTTGGGCGTTGTTACTGGGCTTACTTTGGACGCAGGAACTTCTGATCGCTTTTCCATTGACGCAAACTCATTGCTCGTAAATGAGCCTCTTCAAAGCAGCGCAAACGTTCCTGTCCAGTTGAGCTTTTCCCCTCTATCTGGAGATTCAGGCGTTTTCCAAGGAGTGATAGAATATTCAGTCGACTCACAGATCGCGATTGATAAGATTTCGGCGCCAAATCGTGTTTGGAACTATAAAATTGAGTTTGTCGCAGAGGTCGTCAACAGCTATCCTGAGCTAAGCTTTGATTATCAAAAATACCAAGTGACAACCTATGAGGGCAGCGCGCCAACCGAGTCCTTGGAGCCTGGCCTTTACCCCTTGGTGGACAGCTACAATTTGGACGCAATTCCCAACAAGTCGGTAAATAGCCTCAAGCTTGAGATGGTCAAAAGAGAAAACCCAGAGGCCGATATTTCTTCCGGTTATATGAAAAAACGGGTGGTGGTTCAAAGAGAACTAAAGGACGTGGCCATAATGAAGTCTACTTTAAGTATTCAGAGAATGATGCGGCCCAAACGTCCCTTGACGATTTTGCAGGCCTTACTGTCACGAACAACTGCGTAGGAACGACCCTTACTGTGGCAAGCCCCACCTGTGTTGTGGACCTAAGCTATCAGCCCAACGAGTTTTCGCTTTCATCTCAGCCCATTCTTACCTTTGCATATGAGATCGCGAGCAATCAGATGATGACCCAAAATGTCGCGATTGAACTGCTCCCTGAAGACTCCGGGAACGGTCTCACCAGTGGCGGCGCAATATCAAGAAACTTATGGCGGTGTGGACGCTCTGAATGATCCACTTGCTATCGCTCTCGATTTCGGAAACTCTGTGTATGACCAAAACAACAAGGTCATAAAATTCCAAAATATTGTGATGGAAAATAGCAGCGCGGACCTTAGAGCTAGCTTTTTGAAATCTTATCAGTTGCAAAATGGCATAGTTGATCAATCGATCTATCCGAGTGCTGGAGAGTGGATCAATGTGAGCGGCAAGCTTCAGGTGCCCATTTACCAGACTCTCTACCCGGACAACTCGCCTAGGCTCACTGTTTTCGCTTCTGAAGGATGCATCTATGGAGAAATTCCTCCGGGCCACCCAAACTTTTCTGACTATGAACATAATGAAAGAGGTTTTCTGGGCGGAGGCTACACTGGATGCTCGATAGAGGTTCAGTTGAGAATGAACGCTAATTATATCAATAGTTCCCTTAATAACCGCGCAAGCTATGAAATTATGAAAGACAATTATTTTAAGCTTTTCTATTATAGCTTTGATCGGGTCGAGGACGGTTATCTTAGCTTTTACCTCAAGGGCAATGTAAGACCTGATAAATACACAAAAAATACGGACATCTATGGCGTCTTGTCAGACGACATGAAAAATATCTCCTTTCTCTTTGAAGATGTTTCTCCCAATACACCAGGAGTGGGATCTCTTGTGGGTTATAGAATATTCTACTCCGATACTTTGAGCTCTCTAAATGACGTTCTCGCAAATGGGGCGAACTTTGTGAGCGGAGATATTATGATGAGCGACGGGCTCAATGAGGTTTATTTAAACACCAGCAATGTGCCTGAGCTTTCTCGAGGCAAGGCCTTTTATTTCAAAGTTTTGGCTATTAGATCAAATCCAGACTACACGGCAGGAGGCTTTCCTGGCCTTGCTTCTGGGCAATATCTTTCTGACGGCGACCTTCCGACTCTTAGAGTGGTCGTTCCCAAGGCGGGCTATGCGTACGTTCATGATCTGAACGCCATGATCAAAAAGGACCTTGAGAGAGACAATGGGTCGCCTGCAGGTCCTTTTACTTATCAACAAGCGGCGGCGAAGTGCAGCTCATTGGCGGGGGTAAGCATATCAGACCCATCTAGCTCCAAAGGGACAAGGTTTCATAAACTGTTAACGAGAAGTATTTTTAATGTTCTTGTCGAAATACCCTGAGTACACTGTTTATGAAGGTGGAGAGGACTATACAAGGGTCCCTCACTGGCTAAGCGGATCTACAGGCAATATTGAGAGTATCTTTTCTGGATACACTGGATATAGCTCTTTTGAGACTTCTCAAACCTTTGACTTGGAGGAAAAATTTTATTTTAGATGTGATGATGGATGCGAGTATGATCGACAAATGGGCGGAGGTTTCTATGCTCAAAGTTTTCAAAACTATGAAATGTGGGTCGGAGAAAGTGTGGCCTTAGGACATGCAAGATGCTTTTTAGACGTTTCCTTTTAATCGCCCTCATTGCTCTCTGTCTTAGCTCTAATTGGTCTGGCGAACTCTGAGGAGAGCCCCAGCGAAAAGATGATCTATGTGTCCCTAGACGTGACAAATGGCGATGAGCTACTGCAGAGCCGCATCATGAAAGAGCTGCTGCTTCAATTGTCCTTGATAAAAAAGGCGCATTTCATCATGCTCAGTGAAGGGCAGGGCAAGACTTTAGATAATGGTTTTAAGGAGCTGTATTATCTAAGGCTCGAAATTGTTCTAAATGAAAAGGCCAATTTGGTCTTTACCCTTTTTGATGAGAAGGCCAAAAAAATGGTAAAGAAAGGTCTCAAAGTCCGATATTCGATAAGCAGAAACTTTTCACTTTCTCCAAGGCGGGCATGAGGCTAGTCATAAGACCTCTTTTGAATAAGAAATAAACTTTCCCTTTCTTAGATTCCTGATATCATTTAATATATGCGTTGTCTTTTTATATTATTGGTGAACTTTTGTTTTACTTAGTCCGCTGCAGGCCAAAGTCGCCGATGAAATTGGCTTCGGAGTGGGCATGGTCATGGCAAGTTTTGCAGAGCAAGAGTCGTCCCTACAAGGTGAAAATATCGAGGAGCCTGCCTCTGGAAGCGCTTCTCAAATTTCTGGCTCACTCTACTGGAAATTCTTTCATAGGGAGTCCTATGATCTCTATTTAACTACAGTTTTTCCTCTTCTTGGTTCTGCTGATAATTCGCTTGTCTCAGGGGGACTAGGAGCAGAATGGTACTTCTCTAGAGAAAATCACCGGCTAAAGGAGAGCTCTGAGGGCTTTAGGCTTTCAGTGGACCCAAAGCTTCGCTATTATCTGATTGGGGAAGTCAATGTTGTGTATCTTTCATACCTGACTGAAACATCCGAAGAAAAACGATGTGAATATCGAGCTTGGTGCAGGAGGGGGGCTTTCTTATTCTTTTGGAGGCAATTTGGAAGATTGGGGATTGCGAGCCTCAGCAGTGGTCGGAAGGGGAGTTGGAGTTATTACCTCGACTTTTAACATCAAGTTCTTCGCCTCAGTCATCTATTTTCTTGATATCTAAGCCTGCCCTTCTAGCGGCAGATTTTTCACTTAAGAGTATTAAGAGTAATTAAACGTCCTCCTAGCACGATAAGAAGGTTAGGAGAGTCTTTAATGGCAAAGCTTTTTAAAACATTCCTTTTTATGTTCTTATTCTCTGGCATTGTTTTCGCTGAGGAATTTGAGATTAAGACAACGCCCGATGAGGCGGAAGTATTCATTTCCGCTGGACCGGGCAAGAAGGAAACGAAGCTAGGCAATACGCCGCTAAAAATGCCCTCCGAAGACGTTTTTAATCAAACAGGGCAAAACAAGTCCATTCTTGTGACCATTAAGAAAGAAGGTTTTGATCCTTTTAGGGTAATGATGATTAAAACGCCTGGTGTGGACTATAAGATGGAAATACTCCTCAATATAAGTAAGGAGATCACCACCATTAAAAAGCATGACTTATTAATGGCAGAACTTTTTAAGGCCCAACGAATGATCAGGGCGAGCAATTTCGGAGACGCTCTAAATAAGCTTACAGAGCTTGAAAAAGACTATAAAGAATTTTCAATAATCACAGAAATGAAAGGCATCGCTTATTACATGCAGAAAGACTTAAATAACGCCCTTTCCATGTTTAGAATTGCTTTTAGCAAAAATACGAAAAATAGAGACGCCTATAAAATGAAAGTCTATCTGGAGAAAAAACTCGGTCTAGATGCGGAGGCGAAGTAAATGAAGACAATAACGCTAATTTTCGCATTCATCATTTTTATGGGGAGCACTAGCGCTTTTTCAAAAAGTTTAGAGTGGCAGAGGATCGAGCTGGAAGAGACTATTAACACAAAGTATGCCACAGCAATTAGAGGCGCTCTCAAAAATCAAGAATTTATTGTAAAGTCTCAGGTCAAATATAATGATCCTGGAATGCCGGACTTTCAGGACTTAAACAAGGCAGACTTCAAGATATCGGACCTCCCTTTTGATGAGTCAAAAGGAGATTATATTGCCTTTGCTAAAGTTGGTCTTGAGGTCCCGGTCGTGGGCAAGATGCACCAGGAGCATCAGAAAAAGTTAAAAGAATTATATCGTTATAACGAGTCTTTTGACTTGTTCAAAAACATTCAATCGGTGGACGTTCTCATCACAGTGAGTGAAAAGGTGGGCGCTGATAAGCTTGTGGTCGTCAAAAATATCGTTAAAAGCTTAGAGTTTACAGTTGCGGGATTCACTCCCGTTGTTGAAGTGAAGTCCGGTAAAATAGAGGCGCCTGAAAAGATAGAGCCCGAATTCGCCGAGCCCGTGGATGAAGGGATTAACCTTAAAGACATCATGGACTTTATAGGTAAATTTGGAAATGCTATTGGTCTTATACTCGCTGTTGCTCTTTTTGGATTTCTCGGCCTTTAAACTCCTTAAGAAGTGGATGGAGTTTATGGAAAAGCTCAAGGCGATGGAGGAGCCCAAGTCCGAAATGGACGAGGAAGAGAAGCCTGTCATGTCTATGGAACAGCAATCTAATAACGAAGATGAAACGGAGACTGAAGAGGAAGTCGAGACCGAGTCACCTAGTTTTGAGCGCTTTGAGAGATTGCTTGCTCTCAACTCTAAACAGGCCGGTATCTTATTAAAGCGATGGCTAAAACGAGAAGACGAAGAGGCCTCTATGATGCTTACTGCTGTTGCTCAGCAATTGGAGCCAGAAGGACTTGAAAGCCTATTTGGGGAAATAAACGCTCAAGAAAGAGAAAAATGGAACACTGGCATCAACGGATACCTTGATAAGAAAGTCTAGACAAAGCGAACGCTCTTATCTCTGAAGGGGTCATGAAAGAGCTAGTTGGCGGATCTTTTGTTGATGACCATGAAATTGTCGACCTTATATTGAGTATGAACTCAAATGCAGTAAAGTCCTATATTATAAGGGACGGGCCATATGGCAAAATGCTGGCAAACCTTTTAAATCCAGAGGTCATCTCTGAAATTCTGGAAGAGCTTTCAGTGGAGGACATGGACAAAGTGATAAGCCAGAGTATGGACTTTAAATTCTCTGATCTCAAAGAGCACTCAGAGGACTTTAAAAAAGACTTGGCAGAGTTCTGCCAAAACGCTGGCGCCAAGCCATTCAATAATAAGCTTCTTCAAGTCATCTCAGAAGTGGGGCCTGATAAAGAAACGCTTCTCTATAAGCATATGGCAACAGAATGCTCGAGAGGCGAACTGATTGCCGTGGCCAAGAGGTCTTTTCCAAGTGATCTCGTGTTTAAGATGCCAAAGGGATTTTTGAAAATCTCAATGCAAAATTATCCTATGGAGAAGAAAATAAATCTTCTTGCAAGTCTTGAGACTGAGCAAAGGGAAGAATTGATGAACTCATTTCTTGAAGAAGGCTCAAACGCAAAAGAGATGATTTCCATGGAGCTTGAGGCCGTGATGGAAGACGAGCTCCAATATAAGAGAGTCCAATCTCAAAGCTCAGGTATTTGGAAGGAATTTCTCTCTTTGTGCGTGAAGCGGTCCGACAAGACCAGGAGTATCGAGGAGAGCTGGAGTCTCTAGTGTCCGAATGGGTGGATTCTCTTAAGGAAACGGCCACTAAAGCCGCTTAAGGGAGTTTCTTGCGCCCTTGGTTTCGCCTGGCCAAAAAGGATATAATAAAGGGCGAGGAGTTGTTTAGTTGGGAAAAGTTAGCGCAAATTATTTGAAGAAACGATTTTCTGCTCAAAAAACTGAGCACAGGGAATATTTTGATTCTCAAACAATGCTAAGTCATTTTGAGAAGGTGATATCTTCGGAATTGTTCGATATAGGGATTAAGCCACTTTTCACTTATAGTATGGCGCCTGGAAAAGAACTAAGAGACGCGCTCAGCTCTTTTTTAAGGAGCTTTCATTTGACTCGCAGCTCATTAAAAAAAGTTTATCTTTTTAGTGGATGCAAAGTTGAAGTGCAGACGGGGGAAAAGACCAAAGTCTTTTTCCAAATGTTAAATGCCCTTAGTGAAAGTGAGGCCGAGCTGCTTTTAAGCGTTAAAAAAGAGTTGGAGGAGGAAAGCAGCTTAAAAATGGTCTTCTCTAAGCATAATAATAGAATTGGACTTCTTGAGTCCAATAAAAATGAAGTTGAGGCCCATGGCGACAGACCAGACGCTGTAGTTGGAAAAAATGTTAACGGGGGAGTTGATGCTTAAGGTTGTTTTATTTGTTCTCTTTATTTCCCAACTGGCCTTTTCGGCCGGAACCTCCTATATAAACCAGCTCAAAGATTTTCACCAAGGTCTAGAGGAAAGGCATCTGCTTTTGAGGCATCAGGTGAAAAGGGCCATTGTTCAGGCCGAAAACGCTAAAAACGCTCAGGAAAAAAGAAACGCTTTCATTAAGAATAAGTCCTTTTTTAAGTACTTATTATCATCAGTTGAAGAAATGAATGTTAATTCTTCGTCAAAGGCCTATATCAAAAAAGGTCTTACTGGCCTCATCAAAGCCGAGTCACAAAAGACCTCTTCCAGGCAGGTCTCCAAGGAATTGAGAAGGCCTCGTAATGAGGAGTTGGTGCTTATTGTTCAGGCCGACGGAAAGACTAGAACTGAGAAAGCGGTCTCGCATACAAGACAGCAAAAATTCAAAAACGCTATCAAAGTCCGAAATAAGCTTCCTGTAAAAAGGAAAATCGATAGAATCTCCACTACTGACCTTACCGGCATTGCTGGATGGGCCTATTCGCACTATTTTTAGGTCTATGGGCGCGAAGTTGGTTTGCTAAAAAGCCAGAGCAAAGCGGAGGCAATGGGGCTCTTCAGCTTAAGATGTTTAAGGACGCTTCTACTCCTGTCATTTTTGTGAATGAAGAGGAGCATATTCACTGGGCGAACACGGCGGCCTCAAAGGAGCTGGAGTTGACGCAAGGAAGCTCTTTTTATTTTGGTCAAGAGCTAAGAGAGGACGAAGAAGGCCAGTGCGGACACTTTCAAGACGAAAAAGGGTATCGCTATCTAGTTGAAAAGCGGCCAACTCGCTTGAATGGAGAAAGATTTCAAATGCTAATGTTTATCAAGACCTCAAAGGTCGGGGGGGCAAAAAATTATCGTCTCACCGAAGAGAGCCTGCCAATTGGCTCAGGCCTTCTCGAGGCGCTTGAAAAGCACAATTATCTTTATAGCGCTAGCAGTATCGCAGTTTCGGTGGAGCAAAGGACCGAGGACTTAGTCCAAACTGAAAAGGAAGTTCAAGCGCTTGATCGGATTGTCTATCTTGCTTACCAAATGGCAAAGGACGTCACTGCTCCAAAAGTTTCGTTCGCGGTCGAAAGCCAGAAGGGAAGAAAGGCAATACAGGTCAATATCAGAGGTCTTAAGGCCGAATCGATTAATATGTCTCAAGAGACTTTTTTGAATCAAAATGAAGTCGGAACCTTAGGCGACCTATGGAACGAGCTTGAGATTTCTCTTTCTCAGCAAGAGGGAAGGGTCTTTATGTTTGAAAACTCTAAAGGAAGTGTTCCAAGCTTTTCCATCATCGTGAGCTTCGCTTCGGTGGAAGAGGCGATTCACTCAGCTGATCTCGCGGGAGACTTGGGGTCTAGTTATTAGACCCCAATATCGTTCCTTCCAAATTGCTCTTCATCATTAGCATTGCTTCTGGGATTTTTAAGCGAGAGCGGCCTTTTTTGAAGCTCTTTCGCTTTGCCGATTCCCTCGTCCAGATACTTTTCAAGAGCTTTATGCGCAGGCCTCTCTGTCTCGTTGAAAAGGTGCACAGTGGTGGTGGGAAAGGCGAAGTTGACCTCCAGGTCGGCCGCAAGACGAAGGATATCAATATTTAGACGGTGTTTTTCTGCTTGCTCTCGAGCATAATCGCCTGTTTCCCAGAAGACCATCAATTGGACGTCCAGGCTGCTCGCGCCATAGCCCACAAAATAAACATTAAAATTGTCTTTTCTTGTGAACTTATGCGACAGGATCAACTGTCTAATTCCTTCGCAAAAGGCCTCAATTTTCTCTGGCGGGGTGTCGTACTCAAGTCCCAAGGTCGTGCTAAGTCTTCGGTAGCGCCGCTTGCCTTTATTATCGATGGGCCTATTGACTAGGTCCCCATTAGAGACGGTGATTAAAGAGTCATAAAAGGTCCTAATTCTCGTGGAGCGAAAGCCCACTTCAACGACCACCCCCTCAATATCGCCTGTTGTGATGACGTCACCGATATCAAAAGGCCTATCGAGAACTAGCATAATGGAGCCAAAAAAGTTCGCTAGCGTGTCCTTGGCGGCAAATGCGAAAGCGAGCCCTCCAATGCCAAGGCCTGCAAGGAGCCCTGTCACATCGACAGTAAGAGCGCTTAACACAAGCACCGCCCCAAAGAGGTAGACGAGAACAAAGGAAGTTTTAGAGATAAGGGGGATCATAATATCGTCAAATTTGGAGACGGTATTGGCGGCCCTCTCTCTTAGATAGTACGCGGCAATTTGCACAATCCTATGCCCCAACCAGACCGCTTCAATGGCCGTGATCACGAAAATTGACCTCTTAATGAAAGCGAGTTGGGTCGGCTCAAGGTCGAGCCAATAGAGATTCGCGTAAACGATATAGAGCAACACAATTTGGCCAAAGGGAACGGTCGCTTTATTGAGCGTGTCTTCAGGCGCCCTTTTAAAAATGGGAATGTTCTTATTTAGGAGGGCCTGTATGCCAAAGCTTATTATCTTTTCCACAATATAGCCGGCAAGAAGCATGAGTACTAGGCCAATATATTGCCAGAACTCGACGCCTAAAAAACCTTTTTGTGACCAAGCGGGAAGCTTTCCTCTCAGCATGTCCCGCCATGTTCTTAGCCTTTCAACGCCTTCCACTACGGCCTTATTTGCGAGGAGCCTTTTATAAAGAGGTATGGACTCTATCGTCTCTTTTCCAAACTTCCACCGTCCATCGACTTGTCGCAAACTAATTTCTATTTGCTTGTCCTCGTTGCCCTCAGAAAAGGAGCGTTTGTCATAGATCCAATAGCCGCCCTCGGCCTTAAGGGGAATGTCCCCATAATCAATTTTCTCGAGTCGATCAAATACGTTGATAAGGCCTTCGCTTAGCCTTATGCCGGCCTCCCTCTGGGCCGCCGGGTCGATGCTGCTTAAATCAAAAGTGGTGATTGCCTTGTCGAATGACTCTGTGACTTTTTCGCCCTCTTTGACTTTCACCATTGATTTAAGAAAAGTTTTAAAGGTGTCTCTTGGAGTCTCAAGATTTGCCAAAGTGGGAAAAGACAATAACAAGAGTAGACTAAGTAGCTTCATAAAACCTCATTAATTTCAGATATATAACAAGTGTAGAAAGCAAAATTAAATTTGTCACCTTTTAGAGCGCGAAGTTTGCATCCTTTTAAACTAGGCGCTTGACCCTTGACATTGGTCAAATCCGCACCATCTTATGCCTAAGACGGAGGAATTATGAACCAATTCGATAAAGTTGTAGCAGGGGCCCTTGATATCGCTCAGTCCAAAGCGATTGAGCTAAAGAACACAGAGCTTGCTCCAGCGCATGTTTTATATGGACTTATTTCTAACCCTTCGAGTTACATCTCAAAGGTCTTCAAAAACGATATGGTCAAGGTGGAAAACCTTCTAGGACATCTGCCGACCACTTCCCATCTCAACCCTGAACAGATACGCCCATCAGGCGCTCTGAGCAGTTGGTTGACTCAGGCCTCAGGCAACGCCGCCAAGGCCGGCAGACAAGAAATGAGCGAAAGAGACCTCATAAAGTTTCTTCCCCAAACATTCCCAAGCCTAGACTTAGACTATTCAAAACTAGACAGCGCCGAAGAAGAGGAGTCGGAAGTTCCCTCATTTCTCATCAATCTCAATGATCTCGCCAAAGAAGGCAAGCTTGATCCTGTCATAGGAAGAACCAAAGAAATTCGCGCTGTCATGGAGATTTTAGGCAGACGTGGAAAAAATAACCCAGTCCTTGTCGGGCCCGCCGGTGTCGGTAAAACGGCAATCGTGGAAGGGCTCGCTGACGCGATTGTCAAAGAGCAAGTGCCTGATGTTCTCGCAGGCAAGACCGTCTATAGCATGGAGCTAGGCTCGCTATTGGCCGGCACAAAATTTAGAGGCGAGTTTGAAGAGAGGGTGCAGAACCTTCTCAAATTTGCCAAAGAAGGGGCGGGCCAATACATCATCTTTATTGACGAAATTCACCAACTTATTGGGGCCGGCAAAACCGAAGGCGCCATGGACGCGGCCAACCTCCTAAAGCCTGCGCTTGCGAGAGGGGAGCTTCACTGCATTGGGGCCACGACAGAGGACGAATTTCAAAAATACATTCTTAAAGATCCCGCTTTAGAGAGAAGATTTAGGCAAGTGCCTGTCTGGGAGCCAAGCAAGGAGGACTCTATTGAGATTCTTATGGGACTTAAAGAAAAGTTTGAGGCCCACCACGGCATAAAAATTTCAGACGAAGCTGTCTATAGCGCGGTGATGCTTTCTGACCAGTACATCACCGATAAGAATCTTCCTGATAAGGCGATTGACTTGATTGATGAATCGGCGTCCGCCTTAAAGCTTTCAGCGGAGGCGATGCCCACTGAGCTTGAAATACTTAAGTCGGAGATTAGAAATAAGAAAATTCTGCTTCAAGTGGAAAAAGACAATGAGGACCTTCCAAAAGAAATTGAAAGGCTTCAGGAAAAATTTGATGAAGAGTACATTGAATGGGAGGGCCGCGTCGGGCGCTCTTAAAAAAGTCTCGGAGATTAGAGGTCGCGTTGAAAAATTAAAATTCGATCTCGATGTCGCGGAAAGAGAGCAAAACTATGAAGAGGCCTCTAAGATAAAGTATCACTTGCTTCCCGAGGCCGAAAAGGAAATGGAAAGCTTTAGCCACGACTGGATTCTTAACGAGGAAAACATCGCCTCAGTCATAGCAAGACACACAGGCATTCCTGTGGAGAAGATCCTAAAATCAAAACAAGAGGAGCTTTTAAAGCTCGAAGATGTGCTCACCCAAAGAGTTTTTGGGCAAAAAGAAGCGCTTCATGAGATAAGCGAGACGCTTCTTGCAAGCTATGCGGGCCTGACTGACGAGACGAGGCCTATGGGATCGTTTCTTTTAATGGGACCCACAGGCGTGGGAAAGACCGAGACCGCAAAAGCGCTTGCTCAGTACTTGTTTGACGATGAAAAAAATATGATTCGCCTTGATATGAGTGAATTCAGCGAGAAGCATAGTGTTGCCAAACTTATTGGAGCTCCTGCCGGCTATGTGGGTTACGATGAGGGCGGCGTCCTGACCGAGGCCGTCAGACGTCATCCTTATTCTGTAGTGCTGTTTGACGAGATAGAGAAGGCGCATCCCGATTTCGCCGATATCTTGTTGCAGATACTCGATGACGGGCGACTCAGTGACAATAAGGGGAGGACAATCAACTTCAAAAACACGATTATCCTCCTCACCACAAACTCCAAGAGCCCTGAGCTTGACTTCAAACCAGAGGTGCTAGGCCGCTTGGACGGCAAGCTGACTTATAATGCTCTCTCTAAAGACGTGATGATCGATCTTGTTGAGAAGCAAATTAGGCTCCTTAGAGGAAGACTGAAGGCCAGCAAAATGGAGATCGAATTTAGCGAAGAAGCAAAAAAACACCTGGCCAATATTGGCTACGATGAAAAATTCGGGGCCAGACCGCTTCAGGCCGTTTTCAATCGTGTCGTGATTAGACCTCTTTCTAAGATAATACTTAAAGGGGAGAAAACGACTGACGCCATTAGCGTCACATTAAAAGACGGACAATTAGCGCTGACGCAGGTCTAACGGACAAGGTGCCCGGACAAGGTGCCAGGAGACTTATCCGAATTGTTCAAACCAAAGCCCGAGTTCGCTCTGAATTCGGGCCTTTTCTTCTTCTGAGAATTGATTATTGTCGATGGAAAGAATCTTGAGATATTTAAGTTGACTCGTCTTGAGATTCAGCTTTTTAAGCTTGTTTGAGTTCAGGTTTAGCCTTCTGAGTCTCATTAAAAAATAAATGCGGTCGTCAATTTCTTCAAGCTCATTTCCGGAAAGATTGAACTCCTTTAAGTTCTCAAGGCCCTCGATGTTCTGAGGCAACTCTGTGAGCCCGTTACTTGAGAGATTTAGCATTTCAACAAATGAGCTTCCGGCAACCATGGGAGCGAACTTCCTGATCGAGCAAAGAGAGAGGTTTAAAGATTTCAATTTTGGCAGCTCAAGAAGTTCCCTTGGAGCTTCCCCTAGTTTCTTAGATTGGATTGTCACACTTTCGAGGTTTTCAAGCTTGGAGATATCATTACTTACCTCTGAAAGGGAGTCGGAGTTGATAAAAAGTTGGTTCAGGTTTTTTAAATCAAAAAGCTCAGCTGGAAGTCTTTCTTCCTTTACCTTTAATTTTAATGCTGTCGCATTATCTATGTCGGAGAGAGCTTTTTTTAAGGACTTAAAAAGGGCCATTAGTCTTGGGCCCCCGGGATCCCTAGAAAGTAGAGGATAGAAGTCATTGGGCCATGGCTCATATGCTGCTTGGCGCTCTGTTTTACAATTTCTTTCGCGTGAAAGGCGATTCCAAGCCCCGCTTTCGCGAGCATTTGAAGATCATTGGCGCCATCGCCAATAGCGACGACTTGCTCGAGACGAATGCCCTCTTGCTGAGCGAGCATATCAACAAGCATCGCCTTTTTTTCGGCGTTAACGATGGACCCTTTAACTTCCCCCGTGAGAACGCCGTTTTCAATATGAAGGTCGTTTGCAAAGGCGTAGTCGATGCCAAGCTTTTCTTTAAAATAATTGGCGAAGTAGGTGAAGCCGCCAGAGATGATGGCGACCTTATAGCCAAGGGCCTTTACCGTTTTCACAAACTCAACAACGCCGTCTGTGAGCTTTATCTCTTCGATGATTTCTTTGAGAAGGTCTTCGCGCAGCCCCTGGAGAAGCCTCACTCTCTCCTCAAGAGACTGATCAAAGTTTAGCTCTCCTTCCATCGCCCTTTCGGTTATTTCATGAACTTTTTCGCCGACGCCATGGACCTTGGCCATTTCCACGATGACCTCTGACTGAATGAGGGTGGAGTCCATATCAAAAACGATAAGGCGTTTGTTTCTTCTCCAAACGTCGTCCTTTAAAAGGGCCAGGTCGGTCTCATGTTTGTTTGAAAGATTAATCAGCTCCTTTTTGACTTTGTCCCAATTAACACTGGTGTTTTCCGCCTTGGTGGCGATCTCAAGGCTTTTGAACTCTCGCTCGGTGATGTTATCAATTCGCTGAATATTGATGTTGTTGCGCGCGAGGGTCTTAGAAATATCATAAAGAAAGTTCGGCGTGATCCCGGCCAAGCTTACACACGAGAGAATGTACTTGTCCCCAGGCTCAGCTATTTTTCTCTTGTCTTCTATGACCTCAAACTCTAGCTCGACGCCCATTTTTTTGGCGGTAAAGAGAAGATCTTTCACAAGAGAAGAGGAATCGCGGTCTTCTGTGGTGGAGACGTCGATTAATATGCTAAGGGAGAGGAGCCCGTGAGTGATGGACTGTCCCATGTCTTCAATCTTGCCTTTCGCCTTGCAGATACAATTCATCAACTCGGCCGTGATGCCTGGATGGTCGGGGCCGCTTATCGTGACGAGCACAAGCTCTTTCATTCTTCTTCCTCCGAGGACGATACTTTATGGCCTTGCGCTCTTGGCGCTTCTGCTTTAGCTTTTGAATGGTGTTATAGGAATAGCCGGCGGCAGACCATAAAGACAGAATGGTAGCGGCGTAGATCAGGGCCATGCCCATAAGCGGAAAAGGGAAAATCCACCACTCTTCATTTGCCATAAGCATTGGTATCGCCATCATCTGAAGGGCGGTCTTCCACTTTCCCATGTTATTAACGGGGACACTGAGGCCCTCATTTTTCGCAAGCAAGCGCAGGGAGGTCATATACATTTCTCTTAGCACCAGGACGATGACGATAAAGGCCGGAACTCTGCCCAAGGCCTGGAGCATAATGAGGGAGGACACTGTTAGAAATTTGTCGGCGATGGGATCAATAAAGCTTCCAAAGACTGTCACTATATTTCTTTTTCTTGCGATATAGCCGTCAAAAAAATCAGTGATCGAGGCCACGGTGAAGATCCAAGCGGCGGCCCAACCAAAGTCTCTCGCCCAAGGGTTTCCGCTTTCCAGCTGAGCTCCATAGAGGCAAACAATCACCACTGGAATGAGCACCATTCTGAAAATAGTCAGGCGGTTGGGGAGGTTGTCAATTTCAAGGTCGCTAATTGACTCAGTTGGCGCTGGATTTTGATCTGACATTTTGTCCCCGTGAAATAAAAAAAGGTCCTCAAAAAATATATCAGAATTAAGGACGGATTATAAGTCTTTAATCGAGATGAATGCTTAATCTGCTTAATAAAATTCAGGTAAATATTCAGACATGTGTCATTAGATTTTTCCTACTCAGAACGCATCTTATGTTAAAGTATAATAATAATTAAATTAGGCTCAGAATTCAGGAGGAATAATGGCCAGACATCTCAACTTGGTCGAAAGTGATTTCGAAAAATTGGAAAAGCGCGTTCTACCAAGATTTCCCTTTTGTTACCTTACCTTTAAATCAGAAAACAGCTCCAGCAGAGTTTTTGAAGTGAAAGATATTAGTCATAGCGGCATGCAATTGGCCTTGAGGGCCGAAAGCTCTGAGGCAAAGCAGGGCGATGATATGAAGGGAGAGATCCATTGGCATGGGAAAAGTCTTAGGGTCGCGGGCACTGTGAAGTGGTCAAAGGAAAAGAGGCTGGGCGTGGAATTCGCCAATCTTCCAAAGCTAAGGAAAGAAGTGGACCAGTTCCTGGAGATTGAGCATTTTTCTCAGTCTCTAAACCACTACACAAGGCCGAATTGGGACTAGATTTGCCGGTAAAGCTTAAATATTGGTTGCGCTCTGATGGGCCTGTGGAGGTGTTCATCTGGCGGCATAGCGACGGAGAGCTTTCTAAATTTCAAGTTCTTATTATGGAAAACTTTATTGAATGGAAGGACACCAAAGGGCCTTAAGACGGGGAGAGTCATTAGCAAAAGAGATATTGATACTCCGCTTATCAACGAAGATGAGTTCGTTTTCAAGCTCGATCCTTCGATAGATGATGACAGAGTTTCATTGGCAAGAGAGCTGGTTTCTAATGTTGATGAAAGTCAGCTGCCTGAAGAGGCGCGAGATTTTCTTTTAATGAAGCTTGGACAATAGTCCTAGATCTTGAGCAATTTGGTTTGCCTGTGCTATAAACTTTCATATCTGCAGTAAAAGAGATTTAAATAATATTTTAAAAGGAAAATCCAGTGAACAGAAACTTAGCCCTTGAATTTGTGAGAGTAACTGAAATGGCCGCCATTGCTTCCGCCCGTATGATGGGAAGGGGAGATGAAAAGGCGGCAGACCAGGCCGCAGTGGACGCGATGAGATCTATGTTGGACAGCGTGGACTGTAGGGCCACCATCGTTATTGGAGAGGGCGAAAGAGACGAAGCCCCCATGCTTTATATTGGGGAGCAAGTTGGCGGGGGAAAAGACGGCTGCCCAGATTTAGAAATCGCGGTAGATCCGCTAGAAGGCACCACTATTTGCGCTAATGGCGGCCCAAACTCCATATCTGTTATGGCGATTGGCGAGAAAGGCGGACTTCTAAGAGCTCCAGACACTTATATGGACAAGATTGCAGTCGGACCTGAGGCCAAGGGGGCGATTGATATCACCCAAAGCGCGACAGAAAACATAAGAAGAGTGGCGGACATAAAAAAATGCCGTCCACAGGACTTGACTGCCGTGGTGTTAGACAGGCCGCAGACACGCTGAGCTTATCGCTGAGCTTAGACAGACAGGCTGTCGAATCAATCTTATTGGAGACGGTGACGTTTCAGCTGCGATCGCCTGCGCGAGCCCCACTGGCGGAGTGGACATCCTCTTTGGAACGG
This sequence comes from uncultured Bacteriovoracaceae bacterium, assembly GCA_963747475.1. Classification (GTDB taxonomy): domain Bacteria; phylum Bdellovibrionota; class Bacteriovoracia; order Bacteriovoracales; family Bacteriovoracaceae; genus UBA845. The sequence continues at coordinate 26,409 of CAVVFE010000011.1, read as the reverse complement.
GCGGGGCCCCGGAAGGCGTCATCGCCGCGGCGGCCTTAAGATGCATGGGCGGAGACTTTCCAAGGAGTCTTTAAGCCTAGAAACGATGAAGAAGTGGAAAGGGCGAAAGCAGATGGGCGTGGACGATATCAACAAAGTTCTGACTATTAATGATCTCGCGAGTGGCAATGTGATGTTTGTCGCCACAGGCAGTCACCACTGGACAGCTTCTTACAAGGCGTCAACTTTAAGTCATGGGGAGCGACCACTCACTCCATCGTTATGAGATCTGAATCGGGAACGATTAAGGCATATTACAGCTGAACATCATTTTGATAAAAAACCTCGTTATTAAAAAGCGTTTATAGAAAAGGAAAAAACATGGCCAGTGCAGAAAAAACGGAAGTTTTCGACGTCGCTATCGACAAAGTATTTAAAGTATTGAGCGACTTGGAGTCTTACCCTGACTTTATGACGGGAGTGGAAAATGTCGAGGTCATGAGCAAAAATGGCAATCAGATTAAGGCCAGGTATGATCTGAATTTGGTGAAGAAGTTTGCCTATACCCTTGATCACGTGATTGAAGAGCCTAATAAATCAGTTGGACGCTAGATTCGGGAGACCTCCTAAAAAAGAGCGATGGGTCCTGGACCTTAAAAGATCTTGGAGACGGAAAGACCGAAGTCTCTTATAAAATTGATGTGGACTTTAAAGTCATGGTGCCAGGCATGATCAGCAAGAAGCTTGTCTCAAGCAATCTTCCTGGAATGATGAAGGCAGTTGAGAAGAAAGCAAAAAAACAATAAGGCCCGGGAATGGAAGACAAAGAAGAAAAAAAGCTTTCAGATATAGTCAAAAAGGTCTTCAGCACTGGGATCTCGGCCGCTTTTATGACCGAGGAGAGCATCAGAAATTTAGTGCAGGACCTTCCTCTTCCTAAGGACGTGATCAATGGGCTGCTAGCAAACGCAAAGCAGACGAAGGCGGAGATAATCGTAAACGCCAAAAAGGAACTCAAGTCCTACTTGGACCGCCTTGATCTCTCCAAGGAGGTGGACAGGGTCCTGGAGAATTACGATCTGGAAATCAAGGCGAATATCAAGTTCAAGAAAAAGCCCAGTAGGAAAAAAATCATCGAGCTCCTCAAAATGACCTGTCCCGGCTCGGAGGAAATTAAAAAGAACTTAAAAGAAATCAAAGAAGAGCTTGGGAAGCAAGTCCAAGCTTGTTGCGGTCAGCAAGACCTGGCCAGTTGAAGATGTCCGGCTGGCCTATAAGGCGGGGCAAAGAGACTTTGGCGAAAACAAGGTCCAGGAGCTTCTGGAAAAGGCCGACGGAGCTTCACGATCTAAAAGACATTAAATGGCACTTTATAGGACATTTGCAGTCAAATAAGGTCAATATGCTTCTTAAATGCCCTAACCTAGTATCTATTCATTCCATAGACAGCATCAAATTATTGAATAAGCTTTTATCAAAACAGCTTGATATAGATAGCTTAGGGCTTTTTTTGCAGGTGAACACGTCTGATGAAAAGGAAAAGGCGGATTTGAAGATCCATAAATATTAAGGAGGCCGTCTCTCTTATAAGGAAAGCAAGACCTTCAGGCTTCAAGGGCTGATGACTATAGGATCTATTCGGAGCTCCGATTTTGAGCAGGCCGCCAAGCGCTCCTTTAATCGCTTGTTGAGCTTCGAGACAGTATAGACCGTGAGCTTGAGCTCTCTATGGGGATGAGCCAAGACTTTCCTATTGCCATTCGAATGGCGCCGACTGGGTGAGGATTGGGAGCAGAATTTTTGGAAAGAGGTCCTCAGCAGCCCTCAAATTGAAAAAAATTCAGGGTCTATTCAGATTGATTGGCGCCGAAGGCCAAGGACAGGTAAAACCTAAATAAAAAAGGCATAAGCCGCATTAAAAATAGAAAGAGGTAAAAGTCATGAGCTCAAACGAAAGAAAGGTTCCAGAACTTAGTCTTTTAAGCTATGTGGAGGGGTCCTCCAATGACCAAGTCAAATTTGTCGATAATCTTTATTCAGGGATCAAGGACTATGGTTTTATCATTTTAGTGGACCATATCGTGAAAGACGCCACCATTAAAAATGGCTATGACTCGGTAAAGCGCTTCTTTGAGCTTAGCGAGGAGGAGAAGAAACAATATATCTGCTCGAAAGGCGGCGGCCAGCGTGGATATACGGCCTTTGGCACCGAACATGCGAAGGACAATCCCCATATGGACCTTAAGGAGTTTTGGCATGTGGGAAGAGAAGTGCCCAAGGGCCACAACTTTTACGATTACTACCCGGAAAACGTTTGGCCAGATGAAGTGGAGGGATTTAAGGAAAATCTGCTTGAGCTCTATAATGCTTTGGACCAGACCTCTCATGTGCTGCTCGAAGCTCTTAGGCAGAGCGCTTGACGTGCCGTCTGACTACTTTAGCAAGATGATCGATACTGGGAACTCTGTATTGAGAGCTATTCACTACCCTCCAGTAGGAGACGCTCCTCCAGCAGGCTCTATTAGAGCGGCCGCCCATGGGGACATAAACTTGATAACAATTCTCATGGGCGCCACCGCGAGCGGACTCCAACTTCTTGATCGCGATGGGCAATGGCTTGATGTCGAGACCGAAAGAAGGGCAACTCGTTGTCGACTCTGGTGACATGCTTTCTCGGATCACAAATGACGTGATTCCGGCGACCATCCACAGAGTTATCAATCCGGACGACAGTGGAAGCGAAAGATATTCCATGCCTTTCTTTGTCCATCCCCATCCTGAGGCCATGCTCGAATGCATTGCTTCTTGCGAGGGGGAAGGGGCGAAATACCCTCCTATTTCAGCTCATGACGCACTAATGAAGCGTCTTGTCGAAATTGGACTTAAGAAAGACTAAAAGCTTAAAATCTTAAAAATTAATTACTTATTAGACGCCCTCGAAAGAGGGCGTTTTTATTTCATAGAGCTTGACGGGAAGTTCTTTGATCAAGTATTTTTCGTTCACTTAATGGAGGTTCCAATGAAACTATTATTAGCTGGATTAATGCTTACTGGAGCGGTCTTCGCTCAAACGATCAACACCGTCACTGTTCTGGAGAAGAGAAACTTTAGAATCAACGAAAGAACCACTTTTGGTGGCTCAATATTTTACGCTTGCGATAGCGTAGAAGACGCAGCTGAGGAGCTACTAAGCAAGCTCGGAGCTTCCGATGTTAAGGCCAAATGTCATGGAGGCATTAGACCTTGGGGCGGATGGTCTGGACCTGCTTATTTAAACCTTAGCTTTAATGTGAAGAGAGTCAGCGATGACGGCAGCGAAGAAGGCGCTTATGAGGCGATCAACTTTAGAAGCCATGGCAACTGCCACCTTTATAGTGAAATCTTTAAAGGCGTAAAGGGGCGTTTGAAATCCTCAGACCGGACTATAGCGCTTGCTTTAGAACAGACAGCAACTTTAGGCTTAACGGCGAAGTGCTTAAGTAGTTTTCCCATAAATAAGGCCAGCGATTTGCTGGCCTTTTTTTATTTGTTTGAAGACTGAAGGGCGCGGTCCTTAAGAAGTCCCATCTCTTTGAGTTTTGAGTTGAGGTAGTCTACGGCCGGCAGGTCCTTCTCGCGGCCTCTGCTTTCCAGACTTTCTTTCATTTCAATGTATTTTTTTTCCCAAACGACCAGGCTCCGTCCGAGCTCCGTGTACTTTGGCTCTTCGAAGCGCTTATCGTAGCGCTCTGTTGAGTGGAACATTTTGAAAATTTTCTTTCTTGGTATCGTCAGGCCGTTTAGCTTTTCGTTCTTAAACATAAAATTTGTGGGGAGCGCGTCCCTAAAGGCGATAAGTGAGCCCATCTGCAGAGGGACAGTTTCGCCGTTTTCCATCTTTTCTCTCTTTCTTCTCACATAGGACCTATTGAATTTCCCCAAGACCCAGTCGTCCGCAAAGAGCATAAAAACATTTGCGGGCACGGCGATATTGAATAGCTGAACAGGAAGGGCCCTGTCTGTCTTGATCCCCTTGCTTAGCCCCGCCGCATGCGCGGCATTCACAGCGAGGTGCGTGCAATTATTATAAAAGAAGCTCCAATTATACTCCTTGGAATCGGCCCGGTACTTTTCATTTTCAGAGTTAAGGAAGTCCGCCACTTTTTGCAAAGATTCTTCTTTTATAGGGGTTTTTGCGCATCTCAATTGGCGTCCCCAGTTTAGGGCGATGTCCGTTCCCGTCGACCAGAGGGCGGCGGCGTCCAAATACTCTTCACTGTCATCTGGGAACCTATTAACATAGTCCGTTTTGAATTTTGCGCCTTCAAAGACTCTCAATCTTCTTGCGTCTGATATCAGTTGATCTAAATCGCTCTCTATCGGAGCTGTTTTAGACTCCACATTTCCAGAGTAGAAAAGCTCCCTTCCTGGAACAGCGACCCACATAATATTAGAAAAATCGCTATCTAGGCTTATTCCAACGCCGTCATGAGGATACGCGTTTTTGTGGATGTCTTTTACCTTGTAGCAAGGAATAACAGTCGGGTAGGCCTTTGAATAGTCTTTGCATAGCCCCTGAATATAAATTGTCGCATGGCCTCCAACGCCGCCCACTGCGCCATCGAAATAGGCGTCTTGGTATTTTAACTGGGTCGCTGCGCAGTACTCAAAGCTATAAGGGAAGGCGCGATCGTAACCGGTCGCGTAAGCTGTGAGAGTGGTAAGTCCAAATAGCGTTAAGAATAACTTTTTCATTCCAGTATTGTCTCGGGAAAGGCCCATTGGAGTGAAGGGGAGTTGTAGAAATTTCTCTTATGTCTAGTTTCTAGACACTTAATCGAAATAGCGCTTTAAAGCGAAGCCATACTTGAAAGAGCTCGCATTAGTGGTTTGGGAGTTTCCGTCAGCGAACTCTTCCTCAACTCTGGAGGACTCAAACCCAGACTCTATCACAAGATCAGTTAGCCGATTCATAGGCACTGTTAACATGACCTTGGTAATGGGAAGAATGAGGGCCGTGCCAGAGCTCGTTTGTCCGCTCGTGCGTGTCTGCGATTGGCCGTAGCCTAGGCCCAGGGCGAGAGCGAGGCGAGAGTTATAAAAGCTTTTCATCTGCTCAAAGTAATAGCGAAGCTCGGCAAGTCCCAAAAGCTGTGTGTTATTCAGGGAGGCCGCAGAGACATTAATAATCTCTCGTGAAAAGCGAAGCCCGCCAGCGACGGCCCAGTTTCGATTGAGCTCTTGCTCGGCCATTCCCTCAAAGATAAAGCCTCCTCTCTCCTCAGGGAGGTTGGCGGCGTCAGAAACGGAAGCGCTAAGACCACGTGAGAGGGAGAGGTGGGCCCCAAGAGAAAAGCGAGGCTCCCATAGTTCTGTCTTGATATATTTTCTTGCGACTTCGGCGGGGCTTAGGGCCCAGAGATATTCTTTGGCGTCATACATAGTGACGACCTGTTTTCTTTTAAAGGGAGCGTTGGTGTAGGGGCTTTCCACTTTCCATTGGGTGAAGCCTCGGCTGATGCTGATCGCCTTGGCGATAATGCTCACATTATCGCTTGTGAAAGTGGCCCGTTTGCCAATGATGATGCCATCTTTTTTGCCGCCTCTTGTGATAAAAGTCCTGCCCGTATTGGACACGGTCTGAATGATAGTGAGCTCATAGGAGTAAGCGAGCTTAGAATATAAGCCTGAGCCAATGAGTAGGAATAGGCAGAATAAATACCGCATGGTTTTATTCTACCTTATAAATTAATTTAATCGGTCTACTGGGAGATAAATGCCGGATAAGAGCCGCTAGGCCCGATATCATTTGCGGAGATGTTTTCAGGGCTCGCGTTATAGGTGCCGATGCGGGCCTCGGCGCTTCCCGCATTGTCTTCATGAAAACCAATGAACACACTTGGCCGCGAGCTGTCGGCGGCGACGCTATCGCTTGTGTCCTTGTGACCAATTGTCAGATCGATCATAGGGGAGAGGCTGATGTCAGAGCCGCTATAGATCGAGTTGATATTGAGCTTTGGAGAAGAGGCAATTGAGCTCATCTGATAATCATAGAATCTAATACTCTCTGTGAAATCTCCCGTGTTTTGAGAAATAAGGGCCAGGTGCGCCTGATTGGGCATTGTCGCGTGGGCCGAGCTCGTTGTGAGCGCGATGAGCGCTCCGCCGTCAGCTGTGTTATTGGCGGCGATTTCCACCTGCTCAATCCCTGCTTGAGTCAACTCGTTTGTTGTGCCTGTAAACCAAGCGCTTGCTGAGACTTCACTAAGGTCGCTTGCGAACACTGCCGCGTTGAGATAGGTCTCCCCGCCTGAAGTTTCGCTAACGCCGGCAGTATAAATAACGCCACTAGAGTCCACGCTTAAGCTATGATTTTTCACCAGCGCGAAGCCAGAGGAGTTCAAGTTATGAGCATTTTCAAGAAAGCTTGTCACATTTACCCCTGAGTCGAGAAGGTAGGCGTGAAGATTTCCGTCGGCCACCATTGTCAGCGCGAAATCGCTCGTGCTGCGGGCCGCTATTCGAACTTCAGAGCAGTTTTGTTTTGTGTTTAAAAACTTTCTCATCGCAATGTAAGAAGATAGATCAGTGGCAATCGTATTGCCCACCACAACGCTTGCTTTATTATTATTGCCAGCATCGCAGAAGGGAAGATACCAAGATCCTGCCTGGGAAATAATATTTCCCAGAGAGACCGCGTATGCTGAGTCGATGTCCACAAAGTCGCTCTCGAGGGCGCCTCTTATAGAGACTGTGTCCCCGCCGGACCAGGTGGCCTCATATTCTTTAGCGAGTTCAGGGTGACTATTTATTTCGTCGGCAAGAGACTGGGCGATCGCATTGACGTCAACGCCACAGCTTGAGCTACACCAGTCAGCGCCGTAGGTTAAATCATAAGTTGTTCGAGGAAGGTCGGACATCTTTAGTCCCACTTTGTCTCCAGCGCTCGGAACGCCGACTACTTGTATATCGACTTGACCATTTGCGGTCTCTGTGAAGATCGTTTGGGGGCTTCGTGTTTCAGCTCCCGTTTTGCCAAGGCCTTCTATCATGTCTGCGTCTGTTCCTGTTTCACCTGAATCAAAGACGCCCACATAATTAAAAGAAAATCGATCATTAGAAATGTCTATTCGTCTCACCCTTGGTTGAGGAGCCCCATTTTCAACAATTTTATAAGAGACCAATACTGCCGTTCCATCTTCTCCCGTGATAGAGACTTCCGAAATAGGGTAAGAGACGCCAGAGGCCTCGCTTGTAATGACTATCTCGTGCTCAGAAGTCCAGACGCCATACTGATCGAGGCTTTTCTTTTCCACAATAAAGTTTGAGCCGGAGCCAATAATTGTGTAAAGGCGCTTATTGGTCCGGTCATACCAGCTTGCTATGCCTGAGCCGGTGGGCGTATGTGTCCCTGTGGTGTTCGCCAACACGCTATTGTTATTGACTTCAATATTAGTATACGCTTTTCTTGATTGTTGTTTTGAGCAGTCGGCCGGATTGCCGTCTCCATTGTCGCCCAGGCAAAGCCTTAAATGAACGAGGCTTCCTGTCGCAAGGTCTATACTAGGTGTCCAGACGAGGGAAGCTGTCGGGTGGTCGCTGGAAGAAGCTCCGGGAATATTTGCCCACGGAGTGGGCGAAGAAGGATCGCAACTCGCGGCAAGGCCCACACAAATTTGCCATTGCCATTTAACGATATTGCCATCATACACACTTGCGTCAGTATAAGCAGGAGGCGTGATGGAAAAAGGGTGTCCTGGGACGACATAGGTCTTCTCTAGGGCCACCGCTAGTGTCCTGAGCGAGGTCCCTGATATTTTCAGCTGGGCCTGCGTAATCCGCAAAGACTGGGGCCGGATTCACGTTTTGGACATTCACTTGAAAGACATTCGCATTATTATTGTTAACAGTCTCGGCCAGTCCGGCATTATCTGGTCTATCCACAACAGTGGAATAAAGTCTCAGACGGCTTTACGCCAGAGTCATTGGCCCATTCAGGTATTTTAAAGCATGACTGCGACCACATAAAGATAATCTGGAGCTCCATTTGTCACTGTCACAGTTTGAAAAGGCGACACAGGGGAAAAGCCCGATGCCGGAGGAGGCGCTGCCCGCGAAATTCTCCATTTCAACGGAAACATTTAGATGATCTCTTTCAAGATCTTTCACCACAGTGTGAAGAACGATGTACTCGCCTTCATCGATTGCGGCGCTGCCAGACGAGAGCACAGTTGCGGAAGGAGTACATCCCGCTCCGTCTGTAGTCGTTGTTATATAAGACTCATTAGAGGCGATAGAGCCGGTCGCGAAGTTCTGCGGCTGAATGACGGGAGCGCTCTGATATTCATTTACAGTCACTTCCCATGTCACCATATTAGAGTCGCGTGGAATGCCGGTATTTCCGCCCCCCCAGTCCGAGCCAGCGTCTGTGACATAAGCTCTTACGATATAATCTCCTGATGGAATAGGCCCATTGGCGTTAAAGGCGTCAAAACTTAGGTCACAGTAATAAGTGGTGACAGCTCCGCTGGGAGTGGGGCTGTCTGTGATGGAGGCCTTGGAAGATCCAGAGGCCACTGAACAGCTTGCCTGGGTGTAATCGCTGGAGCCGTTTATCTCTTGAAAGTCTCCTGCGCCTACCTTTTGAATTTGGAAATGAACAGCAGATCTGTCCTCGCCATCATTGGGAGCTGTGGGGTTGGCATAATCAGTTTCAAAGTCTTGAGTCACATCGATCGCGAATTTTGCGACATTATTCTAAGTCTGTCGCGTCAGTGTAGTCCCCGTTAAGATTGTCGTCCACGCTTTGTGTCAAGAGCAGCCAGTCAACTAATATCGCTTGGGCCGAGCACCCAAAAGAGTCTGTGTTGGAGCTGATTCGAATAAGGGGAGCCGAGTTCTTGGGAATCACATTGAGGGCCCAGCTCATCTGCTCGACCATGTTATTTGTGCCAGTTTTATAGGTTGTGACGTTTAAATTCTTTGACACCCCAATCTGAGAGTTCGTAAAATTTGAGTCGAAAGATCTGTGGTGAGACAATAGGTATTTGAGGTCATAGGCCGCTTCGCGCCTTGCTGGCTGCCATTAATGTCAAATTTTACTTCAATGTCAGGATTCCGTCATTATTCTTGTCCCAGTCATCAACCAGTTAAGCAAAGCCCTGGAGCGCCGCCGCTAAGTGGCTTCGTGTCCATTCTTTCCAAAGGCGTCTGTGGATTGCTGTCGTGGTCATAGAGATAGCCGCCGGCGGAAAAACCAATGCCGTCCACTGCAATAATTGTGTGGCTGAAGCCAGGATCTGTCGCCGCCATGTTTATGATTGGCAGGTCAGGGTCGACCACGTTGATTATCCAAACATAAGAGTCATAAATATTGGCGGTGTTGGACTGATGAGAGATTTTTATTTCCACTGTATGGATTCCGACCCCAAGCGCTTGAGGATTGATGCTCGTGGAGAAGCCGGGCGTTGAAGCGTTAAAATTAGATGAAGTGGTCTGCACGCCGTCCACCAGCCACGTTGCTATGCCATTAAGGCCATCGGCATTATCTAAGATCAATGCTTAAGCTTGCGCTGGTCATGCTTGAGGCGTAAGTAAAAGAGCCAGCGTTTGGAATCGGCTGAACAAGCTGAGGAGCGCTTTGACCGTTGATCGAAATATTCCAAGAAACAGAATCAAGCATTTCTCCTTCGTCATCATAAATGACCGCTTCGAGAACATAGCTTCCTGCCCCGTAGGAAAAACCAGGATTAAAGGAGTATGTTTGGGCGTTTGACGCCACCATTGAAGAAATATTGCAGCCGCCGCCAGAAAAATGGAGAAACCATTTAGAGTCAAAGCCATAGTTGTAAACGTCACTTACTGATATAGAGTGGGTGACTGGCGCCCCGTTAAGGGAAGTGGTGTATGAATTAGTCGGAAGCTTTGATTTAATAAAAACCGTATTTGTGCTCGCCCCGCCAAGAGTGGGAACACAAGTTCTTCTCGTGGCGTTGAACGCTTCGTTTTTCCCGCATTGAGTGGTCTTTTCAGCAGGCAAACAACCGCTTAAAAGCAGCGCTCCAGCCAAAAGAATAAATAGTTTGTTTACAATTTTCAGTTTCATTAATCCTTGTCCCGTGTACTTTATCGGATTTCCATTTCCTTACTTTAAAAACAATTTACATGGACTATTTTAAAGGACCTTTTACTCGGTCTTTTAATATGACGTATTTATAGGACTTAGAGTGGGAAATGACGGTTTTAGAGATGAAACTTAGGCCCGAAATATGGGCAGTCAAAGCGTCTAAAAGACTTTCTAGTCGAGAATTATGACTTCTAGGACATTGTCAGAAGCGTCTATTGTTGTGGCGCTGACATCATCGATATTGGTTATAGTGAGGCGAAAGCTTTCATTGGAGTCACTGATACCATCCTGAATTGGTCCAATAGGCAATTGAACAGAGGTCTCTCCCTGAGGAATCACAAGGTCGATCTGGCCTCCTGATATAAGAGAGCGCAAATTTGTGTCATAGTTTTCACTGCCAGGTAGGGGCGGAGTGGAGCGCGGGACAATGGTCGCGCAGTTTCCAGCGCAGGAGTTTGCATTATAATCATCTTCCACGAAAATCGAAATCTCCACGTCTTTATAAGTCGCATGTTCTAGGTATAATGTGGCGTTTGAAGTCGCGCCTTCAAGGGCATTTAGAGTGGGAGAGAGGGGCGCCCAAAAAACTTCCGGGACAGCATCATAAGGGGCCGCTTGGGTGATCAAGCTTGAAGATGACGGGGAGGACAAGGAATAAAGGGCCCCCGTTGTCATATCCAGTTGGACGTCCTCATCGCCATTATCATGCATCTCGTCCTCAATGGTGTAGACAACTATCTTGCATCTGGACTTCCGGCAGGTATAAAGAACTCTTCAGAGCTTACAGTATAATCTTTGCCTTTCGTTGCGGCCCCAGAGAAGCTCACAGGGACGCGAATGTCATACTCACTTAATTGGTTCAAGGAGGCGGTAAAGGTAATGCTTCCGCCCTCTTGCTGAGAAACAAGTCAGGAGTGACAGTAACTATGCTTAGGGAGATCGTCGTCAGTAATCTGAACAATGAGCTCCTTATTTGGGCCCAAGGTTCATTTGACCAGGCTGAAGGAGATAGAAAATAATGCTCTCACGAGGCTCGTCTGTAGTGTCATTATTCATTGGCACATTAAAGGTGAAGCTTGCACTCCCTGCTGGAATCGTGTGGGTCATCGCTGGCGCCGTGTAGTCTCCTGGAGCGTCGGCCTCGCCCGCAATCCTAAAGGAAAAGTCCAAGGGAACTTCTGAGGCCCTATCAATTTCGACCGTGACATCAAAGCTTCCAGCGCTTTCGTTTGTGTTCATTGCGCGCTTTGAAAGTTGATTGTCGGCTGATTGGCCGTCTCTTTAATGAAAAGACTCACACTGCTATTAGCGAGTCCCACTGCCGCTGGAAGGTTTTGAAAGCTGGCCGAATCTAGGGAGATATTTAATGTCTCGACGCCTTCAAATAGCGCGTCCTCCTTGATCCTTATCGGAAAATGAAAATAACGAGAGCCCGCGTAAATGGTAAAAGACCCGCTATAGGCCAACACATAATCGTCTGTGTCCGTCGCGCTAGAGCTGCCTAGAACGCTGAAATTAACGTCAATATGGTCTTGCGCCGGTGCAGTCATCGTTATGGGAAGATAAACAAGCTTTCCCTCTTCTGTTTGGTAGGAAGAAAGTGGAATGTCCAAGGTCGGAGCCGCTTCGTCGTCATGTGAGGGTCACTGTGAGAGCGTCTATTTGTTCCCGGCGATAGCGAAAGACTGGAGGTAAGAGTGAGGACGATGTCTTCACTTCCTTCGTAAATATCATCATTCAGTGGGATGATATCCACTGTCGCTGAGCTGTCCCCTAGAGGAAGATAGATGTATTGCTGAGAGAGTTTATAATCGACGCCAAAAGTGGCCGAGCCTGTGGGCACAATAGGCACCAATAGATCGCCTTCAAAGATTCCCGGTGAAATTGACAGTGGCTGTAATGGCCCCATTTTCCGCCACCGTGTCAGTGGCCACACTCCACTCGAAACTTGGCGTGGCGCCAGCCTCCTGAATGGTCAGAGTGTGCTGGTTATTTGCCGTGGGATAATCTTGCCCAAGAGCGGGATACACCCGCAAAAGCAGATCTTCATTGAGCTCATTATAGCCTTCATTAAAGGCCGTCACACTTATCTGGGCCGAAGTCGATCCGGGCGCGAAAGTGACATATTGATTGACGAAGTTATGGTCGGAAGAATTTGCGCCTCCGCCCATAATCTTTACTAAGCTACGAGTTTCCCTATAAGAGGGATTCGAGAGGTTTAGTTGAATGGCTCTCGTTGAGCCCTCCATCACTGTCGAGCTTGATGTTTGAAAGGTCGGTTTAGGAGCTGGGTCATTATTTCTAATCTCAATATTAAAGCCAGAATGGCTTTTGACTTCGTAATTGTCCCCAGTGAGTTCAGGCGCCAAGGCCAAAAAGATGTGCTCGGTCTCTTCATAGAGAGCGTCGTCGGTGACGGCAATCTGAAGGTCTATATTTCTAATATTTTCTGGAAACACCACCTCGAAGAGGCCAGAAGAGACGGGCAATAGGCTTCCCCCTTGGGTGATCGCTGAATAGTCGCTGGAGTCTGCGCTGCCGCTAATGCGCACGAAAAGTCTTTCTTCTTTATCAGTTTGTGGGCTACCGCCACGCTGTATGGTGAAGCTGAGAGGCTGTCCTTCTTCGATGCTGACACCCTGGGAGGGGAAACGAAAATAGGGGGCAGGCGGCGCTTCCACTGAGGCCGTGTTGCGTCCAACTTCGCCGGTCTGTTCGGCGACATTGCAGGCCACAAGGCCTGAGAAAATAAGAAGCATCAAAATACTTTTCAGAGTTTACCCCCGGACTCTATTCGGTTTTTTGCGCAACTTATTTAAATCAGCGGAATAAGCACCTAATTTCAAGCTTTTGAGGACTGCATAGTGGACAAGTCTCCTGGCACCTTGTACATTTTAGGGAGACGGAGGACATATGCTTAAGTTTTTCAAGAACTCTCAAAACACTGACGAGAAAGCGTTCAAGAGCGGGCCCACTGGGAAAGTGATCGCCTTTATGAATCAGAAAGGCGGAGTTGGAAAAACCACCATGGCCTATAACACGGCCAGAGCTCTTGCAGAGTCAGGAAAGAAGGTCCTCTGTCTCGATATGGACCCTCAGTTCAATTTTAGCTCGCTTTTTGGGCATGAGCCCTCCGACAGACCAAATATTTTTCATTTAATGGTGGAAAGTGTGAGAGAGCTCAAGGCGCTTCACTCAGGCGCCATGCTTTCAGAGGCGCTTGTTCGGACAGAGTCGGGCATTGACCTGATTCCATCGGGCCAAGAGCTCTCGGGCTTTGAGCTCACTGTGGCGGGCATCAACGCTCCCAGGCAGCTGATTCTTAAAAAGTTTATCGAGAAGAACGACCTTTCGCATTTTTATGACTACGTGGTGATTGACGGGCCTCCGACCCTAGGTCTTTTGGTCGTGAATATCCTCTGCGCTGCGGACGGAGTGCTCTTTCCGTTTATTCCGGACTCTTTTAGCGAGCAAGGTCTTCGCAATATTCAAAATGTCATGCTTGATATCGAAGACATGGGAATTGTGAATGTCCCAAAAAACCTGGGCTATATTCCAAACCTATTTGAGGCCCGAAGAAAGCAGGCCAACGAGGACTTTGCTTCCATCAAGACTGAGTTTCCGGACGCTCGCGTGTTCGCCCCATTTGTAAACAAAGCGAGCTTTGCGAAGTCCATGTCAAATAAAAAATCGGTTTTCGATTTCCAGGCAAAGGACTATAAGGAGCTACAAGGCCAGTTTATGACCATGGCCAATGAGATTGAAAGCCAATTGAATTAAGAGTGAAAATAAGGACGATCATGAAAAATAAGAACCCCTTATACGTAGTCAAAGGAAAGGACGTTGAAGAGGCGACCGGGCTTTTGGACATGCTTGTCAAAAAGCTTAACCTTCAGCCTTTAATCGACTTTCTTAAACTTGTTTTTCAAATGCTTCTCGATCAGGTGGACACTTATCCAAAGCTAAAGGCCGTTCACGATTTCGTGGACATGGTCGTCGCGAGGTTTGCTCTTTTTAGGAACTTTTCTTTCGCCTAACGGCCGCGGGCCTTAAACTTCTTTTCCCTAATTTCCCCTTCGGTCGGAGCGGACATGCCAGTGGAGACTGAGTCTGAGAAATATTGCTCGTCAAGAGCGAGATCAGAGCTCTGGTCTTCTGTTTGGAGCTCATCTTTCAGGCCTTCTTTGAAGGCCTCTTTTCTTAAGAAGTCCATTTCGCTTTGAAGCCTTTCCCTTGGAGGAAGGGACGCGAAGCTTAGAGTATTTAGGCCAAATAGGGCAAGTATTAGAATTCTCATAGCGCTTATTCTATGATAGGTGTTGTTCTATGAAAAGCGCCCCTGAAGATCTTATAACTGAGAACTATGATTATGAGCTGCCCGAAGAGCTGATCGCCCAAAGACCCGCCGAAAAAAGGGACCACTCAAAGCTTCTCGCTTATTTCGCCAAGAGCGACAGGGTCGAGCACCGCAAATTTCACGAGCTTCCAGAGATTCTGCCTGAGGGGACTTTATTAGTGGTCAATCAGTCCAAGGTCTTCCCATGCCGACTGCTGGGAAAGAAGCCCACTGGCGGCAAGGCCGAAATTCTTTTTCTGTCCATTCTAGAAGAGGGCGGCCTTTATCCGGCAATGATTCGCTCTGGAGGAAAGAAGCAGGTCGGGGACATTTTTCTTTTTGGGGAACTCAAAGTCAAAATTGAAAGAGTTCAAGAAGACGGCTCTTATTATGTTCAATGCAGTTTGGAAGGCGGCGATCTTCTTGATTATCTCGAAGAAAAGGCTCGGGTGCCCATCCCCCCTTATATCAGAGAGGGCGTGAGCGATGAATCTGACAGAACATGACTACCAAACAGTCTACGCTAAGCACGCGGGAAGTGTCGCCGCTCCGACTGCGGGCCTTCACTTCACAAATGATGTCTTTGACGCCTTAAAAGAAAAGGGGATCGAGATCGCCAAGGTCACCCTTCACGTGGGGGCCGGCACATTTAAGCCTGTGAACGCGGACAAGATCACCGAGCATAAAATGCATAGCGAGCGCTTTGACATCGAAGAAGAAGATTTAAAGAAATTAAATAACTCGAAAAATATCATCGCAGTCGGAACGACTTCGCTCAGAGTTCTTGAGAGCTGCTACAAGGACGGGAAGTTTGAATTGCCTGAAAAAAGGTCCACCGATATTTTTCTTCGTCCCGGCGTTGAGGTCAAATCAATTAGAGGCCTTATCACCAATTTTCATCTGCCAAAGTCCACCCTGCTCATGCTTGTTTCTAGCCTTATCGGAAGAGAGAAAACGCTTGAGCTCTATAAAAAGGCCGTGGAGGAGAAGTACCGCTTCTTTTCTTATGGCGACTCCATGGCCATCTTGAGGGACCTATAAATGACGCTTGAATTTCAAGTCGATGGTGTTTCCAAGAACGCCAGAGCGACCACGATAACGACCGCTCACGGGGAAATTAAAACTCCTATATTCATGCCGGTAGGAACTCGCGCAGCTGTGAAGGCGATATGGCATCATGAGCTAAAGGAGATAGAGGCCCAAATTATTTTAGGCAATACCTATCATCTTTATTTAAGGCCAGGGCATGAGCTTATTGGAAAGATGGGAGGACTGCATAAATTTATGAATTGGGACCGCCCAATTCTCACCGACTCAGGCGGCTTCCAGGTGTTTTCCCTTGGGGACCTAAATAAGGTCACTGAGGAGGGCGTGAAATTTCAGTCTCATCTCGACGGCTCTTATCATATGCTCTCTCCTGAAAAGTCCATGGAGATTCAAAAGGCGCTGGGCTCTGATATTGTGATGATTTTTGATGAGTGCCCCTCGCTTCCGGCCACAAAAGAGAGATTGCGTGAGAGCATGGAGCTCACACTGAGATGGGCCAAGCGCTGCGCAGACTATCCTCTGCAAGACCACCAAAGCCTTTTTGGCATCGTTCAGGGGGGGCTCCACCGAGACCTTAGGTCCGAGTGCATGCAAAGGCTTGAGGAGCTCGATCTTCCAGGCCTTGCTCTTGGAGGGCTGAGTGTGGGAGAAAAAAATGAGGAGATGGTCGAGTTCCTGAATGACTTTGCTCCCACTATGCCCGAAAAAAAGCCCCGCTATCTTATGGGAGTAGGAAAGCCCCTAGACATTTTGAATGGAATCAGGGCCGGGATTGATATGTTTGACTGCGTTTTGCCCACCAGAAACGCGAGAAACGGCCAGTTCTTGACTGCCCATGGCCCTCTTAATATCAAGAAGGCCAGATTTATAGAGGACTCGCTTCCTCCTGACCCTGAGTGCGATTGCAAGGTCTGCTCAAATCATAGCCGCTCCTATATACGGCATCTTTTCACGGTCGGTGAGTATCTTGCAGGCCAGATGATTAGTTATCACAACCTGCATTTTTACCTTAAGATGGTCGGCGAGGCCCGCGAGGCGATTCTTAAAGGGCAGTTTGACGATTATTATAAAGAATTCTATAAGAAATATACTTCTAACCAGTGGAAATAATTGTCCCAATATAAAAAAAAAGGAATCTCATGTTAAAAATTTTATCTCTAGCCCTTATTTCGGCCCCTGCCTTTGCTCAGGCCCCGCAACAGCAGAACCCAATCATGTCGTTTGTGCCGATCATTCTCGTTTTTGGGGTGCTTTACTTTCTAATGATTCGTCCTCAAAAGAAAAAAATGGAAGAAGAACAAAAATTCATCACTCAACTACAAAAAGGCGATGAGATCTTTACCAAATCAGGACTTATTGGGAAAATCGTGGGAATGACCGATAAGATTGTGACCCTTGAGCTCGAAGGCGGGCAAAAGGTCAAATACCTTAGAAGCCAAATTGGCGGATCGGCCAAAACGATTTTTGAGCCCGACGCCTCTAAGGCGACTAAGGCCAACAAGCCATCTTAATAGTGGCATAACAAGGAGAGTCTAAAGTGTTTGGACTAGGTGTAGGTGAAATAGTTGTCATTCTTTTTATCGCTCTGATTTTTATCGGACCGAAGAAGCTTCCTGAGCTTGCGAGGGGACTTGGTAAAGGAATGAGGGAGTTTCAAAATGCCGCGCGTGGTCTAGGTGACAATTTGCGAAACCCTGTTGAAGAGGTGAAAAAACAAGTCATGGACCAGCCGGAGGAAAGTCAGTCTAGAGCTTCTTCCGCTCCGCTAGATCAACCTCCCGATCGTCGAAGAGCTGCATGTCAAGCAGGACAGCGAAGACCATGGAGAAGAGTTTGTCTCTATTGAGGACATCAATAAGGAGCAGGACCAAAACCAAGACTTGAATAAAAAACATAATTCCTAGTAATCTTGCTGGCCGAGAACCCAGACTCGGCCAGAAAACTCCAATTTTTTTAACAACTTGCTAGACCAACCTCCTTGCTCTAACGCTTAAAATTGATTACCATTTTCAAGTATTCCAAAATAATTAACGTTATAACGCTAAATAAAAGGTGAATTTAATGACTCGCAGTTGGTGGTATCGTGT
Organism: uncultured Bacteriovoracaceae bacterium; assembly: GCA_963747475.1. Classification (GTDB taxonomy): domain Bacteria; phylum Bdellovibrionota; class Bacteriovoracia; order Bacteriovoracales; family Bacteriovoracaceae; genus UBA845. The sequence continues at coordinate 8,855 of CAVVFE010000011.1, read as the reverse complement.
AAGTTTGTTGGTATTTCTGTCGGTCGTCGCGATCATGTCAGTTATTCCAACTTTCTTAAATCTTGATGAGGAGAAATCTTCTTTTCCAGTCAAATCAAAAATAAACCTGGGCCTTGACCTTCAAGGCGGGCTTTATATGGTTCTTGGAATTGACTTTAATAAAGTCTATAGAGATGAAGTTAAGAACTATATCAAAAAGGCCACTGATCTCTTAAAGGACGAAGGAATCGCTTCTGAGATGGGAGAGGTGACGGTCACGGACCCTGAAGACCCATGGCACTCACTGGTGATTTCTGATCCTCAAGCGCTTGAAGGCGCCATGGCCAAAATTAAAGAGTTTTTTGGCTATCCTTTAAGGCTTGTGAAAAGCGAGGGCAACACTCTCACTTACGCTCTCGGCAGAGATTTCAGAACAGACATTGAAGAGAACGCGGTCAAAAAGTCCATTGAGGTCATCCGCAATAGAATCGACGAGTTCGGAGTCACCGAGCCAGAGATAGTTTCCCAAGGCGATGACCGCATCGTTGTTCAGCTTCCTGGTGTCAAGGACATCGAAAGGGCCAAGGACTTGATTGGCAAGACAGCGAAGCTGTCTTTTAGGCTTGTTAACGAGGAAGTCAGTCCGGCGACTCTTGCTGGATGGATGCAGAAGGCAAAGGCCGATGGGCTTGAGTACAAACGCGGCCAGCGTTTTTCCGACTACGCCTATGAAATGAACCAGAAATTTAAAGAGGAGATACCCAAAGGCTACCAACTAGTCTTCAAGAAGGTCCTTAATAAGGCGACCAATGAGGTTCAGGACCTGAAACCTTATGTGGTAGAGTCCACCGCGAGTGTTACCGGCGAAGAGGTTCAAGACGCCACCGTGAGGATTGACCAGCAGGACAATCTTCCTTATGTGTCCATCACTTTCAAAACTCAGGGCGCTGAGATGTTTGAAAAAGTGACGGGCGACAATGTGGGGAAAAGACTCGCGATTATACTCGATAATAATGTTTACTCTGACCCTGTCATTCAGGCCGAGAATCGGCGGAGGAAACGCGCAGATCACACTTGGACAGGGCAATTATAACGACCTGTTGAAAGAGGCGAGGGACCTCTCCCTTGTTCTAAGAGCGGGCGCTTTGCCAGTCGAGCTTCAGTTTCAAGAGCAAAGAATTGTCGGTCCATCGCTTGGAGCGGACTCGATAGACAAGGCCGAAACAGCTGGCCTTATGGGCGCCGCCTTGGTCTTCTTTTCATTCTCTTCTATTACAAGGTTTCAGGTGTGTTGGCTCTGAAGGCGCTTTTCCTAAACATTCTTTTTGTGCTCGCCTGCCTAGTGGGATTTGAGGCCACCTTGACTCTTCCGGGCATTGCGGGAATCGTTCTCACTGTGGGCATGGCGATTGACGGGAATATCATTATTTTTGAGCGGATAAAAGAAGAAATAGACGCTGGCACTCCAGCTCGAGAGGCGGTGGAGACCGGATTTTGCAAAGGCCTTTCTGGACCATCCTCGACGCGAACCTTACAACAGCTGTGGCGGGCCTTATGCTTCTCAACTTTGGCACGGGCCTATTAGAGGTTTCGCCGTGACTCTGCTTATTGGCATTGTCTGCACCGTCTATACGGCCTACTTTGTGACGAAGCTTTATTTTGAGTGGTACATGGAGAGAAATAGAGGCAAGGCGAAACCGCTAAGCATTTAAGACTGACAATTGAAAGGATTTGATAATGAAAAAATATAATTTTAATTTTGTTTCCAAGTTTCCAATCGCAGTCGTCGTATCGCTTGCGTTGGTGATTGGCTCCATCGCTCTTCTATTCACTAAAGGGCTAAACTACGGCGTAGATTTTAGAGGGGGGGCGGAAATACAGATCGGATTCGAGAAGACCTTAGAGCTCAAAGATCTACGAGGCGCCCTTGAAGTCGAATAAGTTTGATTCCTCCACAGTTCAAAGAATAGGGGACGAGAGTGACAATGAGTTTCTGATTAAGGTCGCGGCCGACGAGGAAAATCTCAACAAAGTCACAGACTCTATCACGGGGATGCTGCAAGAAAACTTCAAAGATTTTGGAGCTGAAATACTTAAAACTGATATCGTTGGCCCCAAGGCCGGCGAGCAGTTGAGAGTTTCAGGGTTCCAGGCGATGGCATGGGCCCTGCTCATGATTATGATCTATATAGCTCTTAGGTTTGATTATAAATACTCCCCTGGAGCGATTGTGGCTCTTACCCATGACGTCATCATCATTATTGGGCTATTTGTCCTGATGAATAAGGAGTTTTCGCTGCAGATTGTGGGCGCGCTTCTGGCCGTCATTGGTTACTCCGTCAACGACACCGTCGTTGTGTATGACCGAGTTAGGGAGCAGGAAGACCATATGGTGGGCTCCTCGTTAAAGACCAAATCAACGCGGCCTTGAACCAAACCTCTGAGCAGGACCACTCTGACTTCACTTACGACTCTTATGGTGGCGGCGGTGATGTACTTTATGGGCGGCGGAATTATTCAAGACTTCTTTTTCGCCATCTGCATCGGCGTTATTGTGGGGACTTACTCTTCAATTTTTGTCGCCGCGCCGACCATCCTTTTCCTAGACAAGTTTAGCGGGAAAAAGGCCAGTGCTTAAAAAATTCTCTTATAGGCGTCGTCATTATCGGCGCCTTTTTATTTTCAATCAGCTTCCGGCCTTTTCTCAAAGCGGCGACCGGAACGTACCATGACCTTGACCGAGAAATTGAAAAGTCCACAGAGTCGCTTGCTAACCTCGGCGGCATGAACGCTAGCGGCGGTCAGCTAGGCAATGTTAAAGGTAATGTTAAAGACTCCTATCTCACCAAGTTTATGGACTCGGCCTCTAAAAAATTTCTCTCAGAGTTTTTGGCTGAAAACCCTTTTGCGAAGGTCTCAAAAGATCAATTAAAGACCCTTATACAGTCTCGCTTTCAAGGCACGCCCCTTGGGATCATTTCTTGAAAATGATCCAAAAAGAATGGAGTTTTTTATAGAGCTTGTGAGAGACAAAGAGGCGATTCCCTTCATTTATTAAAATTGTGAACGAGGCCAGACAAAGTGAAGAAATACGGCGTCATCGTTGTCTGCGTTTTTATCGCCACCTTCTTGTTCAATCTTCTGAATTCGAGAGGAAATCTTTTTAAGACGAATCTTTAAAAAGCTGTTGATAGGTCTTGCGGCCTTTTCAGTTAACATCGGCGCCTTCTATTTTATTTTTCAGGAAAATTTAAGGCCCGGGCTCAATATCTTCTTTAAATATTTCCACTTTTAATCACTCTTCAAGAGCCGGCACACATCCAATTCTTTTGTCATGGGCGGGGTAATATCCTTGCTGTTCGGCAGCGTCCTGCACATTGCTTTCACCGCAGAGATTGTCGGTGGGAAGCTTCACAGTATAAACTCTCTGGTGCGATTTTTTCACGTAAGGAGAGTTTTCGTCCGGCGGCCAGTAGAACTGGATCTGCTTGCCTTGAACTGTCTGAGCATTGGGCTCGATATGCTGGTTGTTTTCAATATAAAACCATATCTTCTTTAGCTGCGTTTCGCGAATCAGCATGATATCGCAGACATTATTTTGTTTCGCGATATATAGCCCTTCTGTGTCCACTCCCACAATCTCTCTCATCGCCTGGAAGAGAGGGTTGCTGGAATTATAGTGATCGGCAGTGGGGCAATAGGCCTTGTACGTGTCCTTATCGATAAAGGGCAGCATATAATAGCCAAGTTTTTTCTTTTGCGGGGTCGAAGTTTCGCCTTCCGAGTCTGAAATAGGCGGGCCATTGTAATACTCTAAGGGAAAAAAGACTTCTGGGTTTGACGAGTCAGAAAATCCCAAGTCTCTGATCTTTTGACCTAGGAGCTTGTGAATAAGCATCTCTTTGTCCGCCGGATCGTCATAAGTCGGCCAGAACCTCGGGGTCCCACTTGTCCCAAACGGAAAAATGGAAAGTCCTCCTCAAGAAGAGGCCGATTAATCGGCGTAGTTCCGTAAATCATATAGTCATGGCAAAAAATATTCGCGTATGATTGGGGAAGAGGCTCAGGCCTGTCCTCGTCGATAAAATAATAATGGCTTCTGCTTGCTGTCTCAAAAAATGATTCTCCAGTATTCTGATCGGTGGAAGTGGTTCTCGTGAGACAGGAGTATTGCTTCGCCTGCTCCAGCCATAGAGGCCCTCCCACAGGATCACCAATTCGCTCTGAAGTCTTTCTTATTTGGATCACGTCAGAAGAGGCGCCGCTGGTGACTTCCTTTAAGCTGGACTCGATAGGTCTTGTCTGGCTGCAATTGGCTAATTTTAAATCGGATTTTGTCCGCTCCAACATCTGAAGGGTCGATATTGATCTGTCCCACCGAGCCGTATTCGTCCTTAAAAGTGACCGCGCATTCGGCCTGGTTGCTGCCGTCTACTGTCGTGGGATTGCCTGTTTCAGGATCTATATAAGTTATGGGATTTTTGCACCAACCATAGAGGTTAGTGAAGCTTGAAGTCGAAATCTCTTCTCCCACTTTCACATCGAGATAAAATATTTCCTCATCTGTGTTTGGTTTTGTGGAGCAAACAGAAGCGCAATTGCCAAGTGTAATAGGCTCGCCGCCCTTGCAGCCACATCCGCCTGATTGCAGATAGACCGCGCCGTCCGGGCGAGTGGGAATCTCAAACTCCTTGTCCGCGTTGTCTTCGCCATCGTCAACTACGGCCTTGAATGGAGATATAGTCGGCCTATTACGAGGGGCCGCTTCGAGACATGAAGTCACGAGCATGCTCGTCAAAATGAATAGGGCGAGTAATTTTACGTTTGTCCTCATAACACCTTGGTAATGACTCCGAATTATTAAAAAGTCTTCACTGGCTTATCGACCAGGAAAGCAACTTACTTAATATTTTAACTTAGTAATTAGAACGGGAATGGAAATCTTAGTGATTTCATATAATTGGGATACTTTAAGGACTTTTTATTGGATTTTGCTGCCAAGAAAACGGGCAAGCTAATGTTTTTAAGTAAAGTGACCGATATAAGTATAAGAGAACACATGCATAATAAGGCTTAAAAGCAACAAGGAGTATATTATGACAAAAGCGGATTTAATTGCTGTTATCGAAAAACAGGCAAACCTTAATCCCAAACAGGCGGAGAAGGTAGTTAACATCGCTTTCGACACCATGATTCAGGCCCTTTATGATGACGAAAGAATTGAGATTAGAGGCTTTGGTTCTTTTGCCAACAGAAACTACAAGGCCTATGAGGGGAGAAACCCCAAGACGGGAAAAGTCGTGAAGGTCGATCCCAAGAAGGTGCCTTTCTTTAAGGTGGGAAAAGAGCTTAAAGAGATGGTCGACGCGGGCAAAGACAAATACGTTATCCGCGAGGCCTAATCACAGCTCAACATTCATATTATAAAGAAGGAGGCCTACGGGCTTCCTTTTTTTTATGCCATTTGCGACAATGCTTAAAAGACCATGTATTCATAAGGGGATCTATGAAATCAATAATTTTTCATGCGGAAAATCACTCACTCTCGGCCAATTTTGGCCTTCTTATTTTCAGACTTTATATTGGGCTTACGATGGCATTTGTTCATGGGCTAGGAAAAATTCAAGAACCGGACAAATTAACAGGATGGCTTGGATCAATGGGCCTTCCCGCTCCGGAGCTAATGTCTTGGCTGGCGGCAGTAGCTGAGTTTGGAGGTGGGCTTTTTATCGCGCTTGGACTTATGACCAGGCTCTCGACCACTCTTCTAGGCGCCACCATGGCCGTGGCGGTCTTTATCGTCCACGCAAGCGACCCCTTTCAGAAAAAAGAGCTAGCTCTTGCTTACCTCGCTTCTTGCGTCGTGATTTGGTTTGTGGGGGCCGGCAAATTCAGTGTCGATAAGATGATTAGAAAGTAAATCTTAGACAATATTTGAATTCTCATTAGCGGACCTTAGCGTCCGCTTTTTTTATACCTATAATTAAAGCGACAAAATTAATAAAACTCATATAAAACCAAAGGACGGAGTTATGTTGGATTTTATTTACGGCACTAATGTGCGCGACAAGATGGCAAGCATTGGCCTTCTCTTTTTTAGGGTCCTCTTCGGGATCACTGTGGCTTTCGGTCACGGCATCGACAAAATTCCTGTCACGGACCAATTTGTGGGGATGGTGGACAGCATGGGACTTCCGGCGCCAGCTCTCTTCGCATGGCTGGCGGCCATTGTTGAATTTGGCGGAGGTATTCTTGTGGCGCTAGGCCTTCAAACGAGAACGGCCTCGATATTCTTGACGATCCACTTCTTTATGGCCGCCGTGGTCTATCACGCCAATGATCCATGGCAGGTGAAAGAGCTGGCCTTTGTCTTCCTTCTAAGTAGCTTGATGCTTTGCTTCACCGGCGGTGGAAAGTATGCGCTTGATAGGCTCATTCGCCGCTAGAGCGTTGACAAAGACCATTAAATAGTTGATTATGCTTAGACATTCTTTTCAGAATGCTAAGAGGAGACGTGCCCGAGTGGTCCAAGGGAACGGTTTGCAAAACCGTACAACCACCGGTTCAAATCCGGTCGTCTCCTCCATTTTAAAGCCTCCTTACGGGAGGCTTTTTTGTTTCTCCTAAAAAGTCTCGCGCCCCAAATCAGTTTATATTCGCTTTCAGCCAAGAGGCGAATGTCGCAGAATGTTTTCGGGCCTCGTACCTGCTTCTTAGCCACCAAAGGCAGATATTGCGATCATTTATTGTTAATTTGCATGGAACTTCTTTTAAGGCCCCATTTTGTAGCTGTCTTTCCACCAAGATTTGAGGAACCAAACTCCAGCCAAGACCCGCGCTAACGGCCGACCTAATCCCCACCAAATGATTGATCCGAATTCCTGACTCTGTGAGATTATTCAATCCAGGAATAAAGAGGTCTAGGTTGATATCACTATGTCTTATGAAGGGCCTTGATTTTAGTTCGTCCAAAGATCTGACTTTGCGCCAACTAGGGGGAGCGACGAGGACCCACTTTTCTTTTGCGATTTTTTTATGAGCTATTTCAGGGCTCTCTGGAGGATGACAGACAACGACATAGTCAAAGCTTCCATCGAGCAGTGAGAGTTCGAAATTTTTCCTTGGAAACGAAATGGAGACCGAAGCTTCCTCTCCAAGGCTCTCGATTAGGGGCCTCAAGTTGGGCGCCAGAATTTCCTCTGCAAACCACATCGTGCTCGCGATTCTGAAGCTTCCTTTCTGAGACATAAACCTATTTTGGGACTGAATGGCCGATTCGGTCCAGGCCACTAAGTCCAGGCCCTTAGAAGTTACATGCCACTTATTATTTATCTTTTGCAAAAGCCCATGATCATCAGCTATGCGGCGGGCCTTTCGGGCAAGTCCTGCAGGATCGCAATTTAGCAATTGGGCAGCGTCTCGAAGTGATTGGGACTCTTTAAAGGCCTTTAAAATGAGGCAATCATTAGGGTCTATGGAGAAATTATTCATGTTGTGAAGGTTAAAGCCTCTTGTTGATAATTGTCAACAAAAGTTCCCGAATTAGCAACAGTCTGGAGGGAGTAGATAGAATAGAAAGAAGACAGTACTTTAATGGAGGTAACCATGAAATTTTCACTAACTCTCTTTTGCGTTTTTTTTATGTCTCTGGCCTTTGGTCAGATACTGCGCCCAGATGCGCCAGCAGGCGGCGAGCCTACGAGAGGTTCGAATTATAGCGATAGGACGAGCATTGGCGGAGGTTCTTATTCTGATCAAAGCAATGATTTGAATCTTCCCAGAAGACGAGGTCATTGGCCTAGCTCCGGTTCAAACTATAGCGACAATGCAAAAGATCAGGAAACGACTGCGACAGGCATTGCGCTGGACGCTCCATGGAAAAAAAGGCTAAACGCCTTCGCTTTGAAGAATGTTGTCCATGCCGCTTGGGGCTATTCTCATAGCGAGCGCAACTTTCATGTGGCAAAGGCAATAGCGCAGGATGAGGGAGTGTACGTGGACGAAGACATACTTTTCGCCGTTTCATTCTTGCATGACCTTGGCGGCCTTAAAGCATATGAGAAACCTGGTGTGGACCATGGAGTTCGCTCTGCGCAACTCGCTGGCCCTCTTTTAAGGTCCTTTGGCTTTCCTGAGGGCAAAATTAACTCTGTAAAAGAAGCCATCGTTGGCCATGTATATGACCGTCCAGGCCCTTCGAGCGAACTTGCTTGGGCGTTTAGGGACGCTGACCTTCTTGATTTCTTGGGCCCTATGGGAATCACAAGACTCTTGGCCGCAAACCATGAACTGTCTAAAGAGGGGAGCATAAAAGTGTCCATTGAAATCGCAAAGAACTTCATGAACTCGCTGCCGAATAAACTTTACTTCCCAACTAGCAAACGAATAGGGGCGTCGAAAAATTCTATGGCGAAGAGATTTCTTGATAACTTAAAAAAAGAGAGTTTGGGCGGCCTTGCTTATTGAAATCATCTAGCGAAGTTGTTCTTTCTTCATTTTTCTTTCGAAGAATTAATTGGACAAGGTAACCTATTAAAATTACTGATTGCATGGGGAGCTCTTTCCTTTTTTATGGCCCGGGTCAAACAAATGCGGGCCTTTTACCTTAAAAAAACACTGCCTCTTTCTTCCTTTTTGCGCCCAGAAATTTAAGCGCCAGAGTTGCTTTTAAGGACGTTTTGGTTAAGCTTTCTGTAAACTTAATATTAGGAGAACATCATGAAAAAGGTTCTATTGACTTTAATTTCTTTGTTGGCAATTGCTTCTTGCTCGAAAACTGAATGCACCCAGGCGCCCAAAAACGAATGGCAAAACAAGGAGACCTTTCAGCAAAAGCTTAAAGACCAAGGCTATAAAATAAATGAATTTAAAGTGAC
>CAVVFE010000010.1:0-40100 GCA_963747475.1 uncultured Bacteriovoracaceae bacterium | reverse complement strand
CGCTAAAAGTATAGCTTGCAACATTTGCAATATTAATGATCGGAGTGGAATCAATGCTGATCGTTGGCACGGCCGTGTCTAAAGTAAAGTTCGCGCTCAGCGCTGGAGACATGGAGTTTCCAGCAGGATCAGTTTGATCAATTGTGATATTTTTTAGGCCGTCGCCACTTGTTAGATTCACAGCAATTGAGTAGTTTCCTGAAGCGCATACTCCGCTTGCGGAGCTCACAAGATCCCCGCTGATAGAAACGGTCGCTCCCGTCTTCACAAGTGCCGTCTAATGTTTGAGAAGCGCTGCCTAGATAAGAGCCACTTGTTGGGCTTGTCAGCGCCAGAGGACTTGGACGAACTGTATCTTTTAAAACTGAAGTGCACGCTTGAGTCGCCGCGTTTCCGGCAACGTCTGAATGATCGGCCGTGATGGCGACAGAAGCATTCTCTGGAATTGTGCTTGCGTTTAAAGTCACACTCCAAGCGGAGCTTGAACACACAACAGTTCCATTAAGAGTTCCAATCACATAATCAACGTCCTGCCCTTCTTCCGAACAAGAGCCGCTAAAAGTATAGCTTGCAACATTTGCAATATTAATAATCGGAGTGGAATCGATGCTGATCGTTGGCACGGCCGTGTCTAAAGTAAAGTTCGCGCTCAGCGCTGGAGACATGGAGTTTCCAGCAGGATCAGTTTGATCAATTGTGATATTTTTTAGGCCGTCGCCACTTGTTAGATTTATAGCAATTGAGTAGTTTCCTGAAGAACACACTCCGCTTGCTGAACTTACAAGATCGCCGCTGATAGAAACGGTCGCTCCTGTCTCACAAGTTCCGTCTAATGTTTGAGAAGCGCTGCCTAGATAAGAGCCACTTGTTGGGCTTGTCAGCGCCAGTGGACTAGGCCTCACTGTGTCTTTTAAAACTGAAGTGGTCGCCTGAGTCGCAGCGTTTCCGGCAACGTCTGAATGATCGGCCGTTATCGCGACAGCGGAGCTGTCCCCGATTGTGCTTGCGTTTAAAGTCACACTCCAAGCGGAGCTTGAACACACAACAGTTCCATTAAGAGTTCCAATCACATAATCAACGTCCTGTCCGTCTTCCGAACAAGAACCGCTAAAAGTATAGCTTGCAACATTTGCAATATTAATAATCGGACTTGAATCGATGCTGATCGTTGGCACGGCCGTGTCTAAAGTAAAGTTCGCGCTCAACGCTGGAGACATGGAGTTTCCAGCAGGGTCAGTTTGATCAATTGTGATATTTTTTAGGCCATCGCCACTTGATAGACTTACAGCAATTGAGTAGTTTCCTGAAGCGCACACTCCGCTTGCGGAACTTACAAGATCGCCGCTTATAGAAACGGTCGCTCCTGTCTCACAAGTTCCATCTAGAGTTTGACTAGCGCTTCCAAGTAAGATCCGACTTGTTGGTCTTGTTAAAGCAAGAGGACTTGGACGAACGGTGTCTTTTAAAACTGAAGTGGACGCTTGAGTCGCCGCGTTTCCGGCAACGTCTGAATGATCGGCCGTGATGGCGACAGAAGCATTATCTGGAATTGAGCTTGCGTTTAAAGTCACGCTCCAAGCAGAGCTTGAGCACACAACAGTTCCATTAAGAGTTCCAATCACATAATCAACGTCCTGTCCCTCTTCCGAACAAGACCCGCTGATGTTGTAAACTGATACATTAGAGAGGTTTATAATACTTAAACTGTTAAATGAGACGCTCGGAGCAATTGTGTCGATCTCGATCGCCTGATCATCGGACAAAGAATTGGTTTCGCCCGGCAAGGCCAAAGAAAGATTGGCCGTATTTCCGGCCGTGTCCTCTAACTGTCCGCCGCTTAAGGCCAATGAGTCAGAGTCAATATAATCTAAAAGAGCGCTATTTTCCGCTGTTTGGACTGTATATCGGAAAATTAACGTCTCCGAATCAGAGGAGAAAGAAATGTGGCGAGTCCACCTGAGTTCAGATTTAGGATTGGCGCGCCAGTTATGACCACCGGTTCCGACATGATGACTTGTAAATCAATAACTTCGCCAGCGCTATAGGCGCCATCCCCTTTTGATGTCGCCACCTCGACCACAGTTGGACTTTCCGAGTCGACTTTTACATCATTAACTTCAGCAAGATTATTGGTGGTAGGCACCTCATCTTGTGCTTTATTGCCTCTTCGATCTTTAGCATCACTAGCTATAACAGCAATCACGTCAAGATCTTCAGCGTAGTCACCTGGTTTGACCTCATACTCAAAGCTGATTTTTTTAGATCCTGAACCACTTTTATAAACGGCCTTACCTCCTCCGCTAAGGTCAAGCTGCATAGAGGAAGTGTAAACTTCTTCATCAAACTCGACCTCTATTTCGATTATTCGGCTGAGCCCAAACTCTCCATCACCGCTAAGAGAAGAAACTTTTAGAATTTTTGGGCCATTTTTATCCGCGAAGGTCTTTTTCTTACCAGAATTAAAATTGCCAAGCTCTCGCTCGGGCTCACCTATGGTTTCACCTTGGTTATTTTTTCTTTTCCAAGCATTCGCGCCACCACCAATGAATCGTCTTGGTGTTTTGCTGTCACTTGCAAACTTTGAATGGCCTTCATTGGAGGTAATTTTTGAGGCGATTATTTTTTTAGTATCAAGCAAGTCATTGCTGCCCTTACTTTTCTTTTTAGCGCTGGGCTTATCAAACCTACTCAAAGAGGCGTCCTTGCTATAAGAAGAAGTGGAACCAAAGAAATTAGATGAACCAGATGCTGGATACCGGTCAATATTATTAAAGCTCCTTCTAGAAGCGCCGTCAGAGTAAACGTTGCTATTTTCTTTTATAGGGAGCTCATTAGAGCCTTCTCTCATTTTTTTTGAATTAATGGTGGGAGATACGATAACAACTTCTTGCTCTGATTTTTTCTCTTCTTGGCCTCTGAGAAAAAACACACCTAAAGCAATTAATGCAAGTGAACCTGAAATTTGAAAGGCTTTGCGAACAAAAGGCTTTAAGCTTTCTTTTTCCATTTTTAAAATTCTCCCTGCCATAAGTGTAAGTGACACCTGAGTATTCGGAGAATATTTAAACAAAATTGAATTAATTAGCCTTAACCTTATCAGGGATATCAAGCGCGTAAAGCCCCATTGGCCTGAAATTTTAGTCCTGTTAAGGTTTAAGGACTTTGATTAATTTATCTTCATTATCGTTTTTTTTGACAATAAATTTTGTCAGGGCATAAACCTTTATAAAATCTAATTAAGTTACTTTAAAAGACTAAATTGGTTTTCCTTTAGAGTCCTAAACTCTATCGCATCCATCTGGCCTAATTTCATGAATTAAAATGACCTTGTCCCTCACCTCATTATCGTCTTCAATGGATGGGTTAGCAGCGAGGGAACCGACGCCATATTTCGTCTTGATTGCAGCGATGTCCCTGGTTGTGGGGAAGTGATGTTTTGTATGCCTGCTTAAATAGGGGTACATTACCGTTTCTTCACTTGAAGAGAAATCATGATCAAGACCCAGTAAATGCCCCACCTCATGAAGGACCAAACTCTGAAGGCTATACCCCCAGCTATCATCTAAAGTGAATTGAAAGATTTCATAATTCACAAAAATGTCAGCATGATCTATCTCAATATACTCGTTTTCGCCGCCAGAATTTCTTCTGTATCCGGTAATCCGAGTGACACCAAGAACACTCTTAGGCAATTCTTCAGGCCATTCCTGAAGACGATAAATGCCAATCCGAGCGTCTATGTAATCGTTTAAAATCGGTGTGCCTTTCTCTCCAGTGGTAAAGGAAGAATCTATAAAGCTGATCTTGTCAGCAATACTCGAGCTCCAGGCCTCACTCATGTCTCTTATGACTTGAGCCTCGTCGTTATGAAATGCGTCGGACACATAGAGATTCAACGGAAAGCGGCTTAATGGCCAAAGAGAAGAAACATTTTCTGAAGAAGTGGAGCTTGGTCCAGATTTCGGTCTTAGGTTTTGGGTGTCGCTCTCTGAGCTTCCAGAGCAGCTGATAAAGGAAAAACTTGATAATAAAAAAAGTAAAAGACTCAAAAACTTCACGATAATCACTCCATGTGTCGCGGTGCATAATTTTTCTTAATCTACAAAGAACAAGGAAGTGAGTAAATGCGGCATAAAAGTCCCTAACCACTTGATATTATTAATTAAAGAAATCTTAATATTTATGAAGCACACGCAGGCAAGGTGATTAATATTATAAGTATGAATGTGGTTAACGGAATTTTCGGGCACAAAAAAAGGCCTTGAAAAAGACCCTAAAAGAAAAAATGGTGGATTATCCGTTAACCGAATAATCCCTATGACTTACAATTTGTTTTAGTCAGTTCAAGCCAACCACAGAGATTTGAGAAGATTTATAGAGACTTTTTATGCAATTTTAAAAGATTTGATATTATCTTTTAAGTTTACTCCCATTGAGAAAGACAGCTTAATATGCTTCTTTTAATAGAATATCTTATATCAAACAAAACCACTGAGTTCATTGCATAATATGTAATAGCTACGATTTGATCTGACATTCCGACAAAATCAATAGGACAAATATTCCGGATAAACATCGGTGTTCCTCCTTCTTAAAATGTAATTACGACAAAACAATTTAAGAAAACAGGAGGAACACGATGTCTTACTTACAGACTAACAACACAATTATTAAAAATAAAGCGGGTCTTTTGAACCTAGCTCAGGAGCTTGGAAATATTTCCAAGGCCTGCAAGGTCATGGGCTTCTCCAGGGACACGTTTTATCGCTATCAAAAGGCCGTAGAAGACGGCGGAGTTGAGGCCCTAGTAAATGAGTCTCGCAAGAAACCAAACCTTAGAAATAGAATTGCAGAGGAAATCGAAGAGGCAATAGTAGAGCTAGCCCTCGAAGAGCCAGCTTGGGGTCAAACGAGAGTTTCAAATCAGCTTCGGGAAAAAGGTCTTTCCATCTCTCCTGCAGGAGTTCGCTGTGTATGGCTTCGTCATGATCTAGAGAACATGAAAAAGCGTCTGAAGGCACTTGAAGCGAAAGTGGCAAAGGAAGGCATTGTATTAACTGAATCCCAGCTCAAGGCAATGGAGAAGCGTGAGGCTGAAAAAGAGGCTCACGGCGAGATAGAAACAGAACATCCAGGCTACTTAGGTTCCCAAGATACTTTTTACGTTGGAACTCTAAAGGGTGTTGGACGGATCTATCAGCAAACCTTTGTGGATACTTATTCAAAGGTGGCCTTCGCGAAACTCTACAACATGAAAACGCCGATTACTGCAGCTGACATGCTTAATGATAAAGTTTTGCCGTTCTTTGAGGAGCATAAAGTTCCGATGCTTAGAATACTAACCGATCGAGGAACTGAATACTGTGGGAAGATCGACCAGCACGATTATCAACTCTATTTGGCCGTCAAAGATATTGACCATACCAAGACGAAGGCAAGGCATCCGCAGACAAACGGGATTGTAGAGCGTTTCCACAGAACAATCCTAGAGGAATTTTATAATGTGGCTTTTCGGAAAAAGATCTATAACAGCCTAGAGCATCTTCAAGAGGACCTCGACAAGTATCTGAACAAATACAATTACGAAAGGACCCATCAGGGCAAGATGTGCTGCGGAAGAACGCCTTGGCAGACCTTCTTGGCAGGAAAAGAAATTGTTAATAATAAAATAATCAATGGAGAATTTACAAAGGAGGATTTTAACGAAAAAGAATCAGTGATAAGAGAAGAAAAGTTGCAAGCTGATAGTTAATCTGACAGCGCGCTCGGAAGGAGGAACTGTCAGATCAAGTCGTGGTCACTACAATTTATTTTCGTGGATAAATTCCATTCTCAATCCTCAAGTTTTAGTTCTCCAAAAGCAACAGAGACTTCCTATACGACCTTTACCATCTTTACCTTTTTTTATCATTTTTCATACGATTTCTTTTCCAAAGATGCCTTAAGGAACTGAGAAGACCTTTTGTAATTTTATGATACTCAAAAAAAGATTCTAACTCAGTTTGGTGTCTTTACAAAATAGCAAGGTTTTCAAATCAGACTCAAGGTAACTCCAGACCTCCTCCATGGTTTTAAATTCATGGGTCCCGCCTTCATACTCAGCCTGCCAAAGCTCACGAAGTCCACTTCTTACACGATTATAATCTCCAAGCCAGACAAAACAGAACATTGTGTTCACATAGAAACCACAAAAATGATAAGCAAAGACAACAGGTGCTCCTGTTGTTTCAAAGTCTTCTACTTCGCGATCAAACTCTATTTCGTTTTCCCTCAAAAACTCTTTTAATTTTTGATCAATGAACTGCATCTGATCAGTAGGTACTTTATAAGAATCGAGTTCCTTGTCTTCTTTCATCATTTCCATCCTTTTGGAGGAATATTTTTAAAACTTCCTGCGTTAGGTCTTTTCCTATAAGGAATTGGTAGATCGAACATTTCCTTACCTCTATATTTCATTCTAAATACTCTCGAGGAAACTTGGGGGTTTCCCTTCCTTGCAAAGCTTTCTCCTATTCTTAGGTTGCCGGTCTTTTGATTAAGAAGGCCACCTGGAGCACCGTCGCGGCAAACTCAAAAAGCCTTTTCCCAGCTCTTGTATTTAATGTCCTATAAGCAATCTTGGAGGCAGTTCTACTACCTTCTACAAATCGAATAGCTGCGACACCACCTCTTGCTGCCCATGTCGTACCTCTGCCAATAATACCACCCCCTAGGACATACATTTCAGGGTGAATATCACTACCTGGCCTATCTACGTTCAGGACTCTAACGATCTCTGCCACGTGTGCTTCATGAGAAAGTGGCACCTGTAAATTCATAGCTCTATGTTGTTGCATCATGGAACGAATATATCCATCCCTCATCATGCCAACCATCCACTCAAAAGAATCTTCTATCCATGATTCAAACATATCTTGATAACCACTACCTCCTGAATTACTCGAGCTACCACCTCCATTGCCACCACTTGAATCACTGCAGCAGGTACTAATAACACCATCCCCCTCAGGACTCAGCCCATACGGATCTGAGAAGTTTATCGGATTACTTAAACCATAAATGTATTTATTGGTGAAAGTTTGTTGTCTATCAAGATGTCCTTGGTCCGTGTAGTGTTCACAAAAAAACTTCCGCTTCTCCATCATAGTTTCAGACTGCCTGTGGTTTGCTTTTGTAGTGTTCACAAAAAAACTTCCGCTTCTCCATCATAGTTTCAGACTGCCCTTAGTTTGTTTTAGTAGTCCTAAGTCTTCCAACATATCGAAGACCATTTTTCGCTCAGCAAGTTTTCTCTTTCGTAAGCTCGGTATTTCTATTTCTAATCTTGAAAGATTATTCTCGTAGCTCACGTAAAACTTTTTACGTAGCTCATCCCTTATTTCAATTTTATCACATAACAATAGTTCCTCGGAAGTTTGGTAGTTTTTACTTCCGTGCCTTCTTTGATTGTTAAGAATGTTTAAACTTTCATTTAATATCTTTAGTTTGCTTTAGAACTTTTTTAAACTCCCTTATGCCGCGCTCAACAGATCCATTATGTTGTGGGCATCTTGGAAGAGACTTCAGGTGCACGATTCTGTTCATTCGAAGATAATTCTTCAAACGCATTCAGACTTGTAACCGCTGCCGTTATCAGTCATTAAAACTAACGGGAGGTCATGCTTTTTGCTCGCCATTTTCAAGCACTCCAACAAGCGATTGCGAATCAGGCCCTTTCACAGGTTCAGCACATATTAAGTTCAGGCTTCCACGGTCCTTTATGACCTCTACAGCACCGCTTCCGCCCTCGGTAAAGGTCGTGTCCTGCGCCCAAATAGCGTTGGCCTTTTTAACCTCAACTCTCGCTGTAGTTCATTACTTTTCAATTTATAATATCTAGAATCGAGCTTCTTCATTAAGCTCTTTTAGATGCCGATTGAATTTCCCTCGTCGGCAACGAAGGAAGAGCAGCTTTTACTGCTCTCCACCCAGGCCTCCCTTGAGAGGATCCATTCATTTTTGATTTTTAATCTGAGATCCGCTCTAGATTTTGATCTAACGCTGGTCTTCCTACTTTTGGAAAGTCGCCATCCATGGCGAACTTTCTTCCAATTTCGAAGTGACCTAGAGCTTATTTCAAGCCTTTTTGCTAGCTCCTTCTGGTTCACTCTTCTTCCTTCTTGAACCAGCCACTTTCCGACTTCCAGCTTGAGTCTTCTGCTGTACCTTTGGCTTCCTGCCACGTTTCTTCCCTCCTGTTTTCGAGGTCTTCTTCACGTCCTTCATTCCGACTTCTCGACAGCCTGGCATCGATCTTAGAATCGCAATAAGGCGATCTTGCGTCTCTATCGTCTGCTCCAATTCTTTGATCTTCTTTTTCAGGTACTTCGGATCGTCTTCTTTCGGGATCATATTCTTCCTCATCCTTGGTTGTTTCAAAAGCCCCGCGCACATCCCAGACACTGCCTGCTGGCTCATCTGCCACACTCGAAGAGGACTCACTCCAAGTTTCTTTGCCGTCTCGTTCTTCGTCTTCAGTCCTGTCCAGTATTCGATGATCGCTGTCGCATGGGACTGGGCCTGGTTCCTCTGCTCTTCGCTCGCTGCCTCCCAGAGCCCTCTCACTGGCACTGCTGGACGCGGCATCTTGAATGTTGCTCTCTTGCGGCTCAATCTTCTCTTCTTCTTTATAGTTTCCAATTTCTCTTTCGATTCTTCCAGTGTTTTGTTTTCCGAACTCTTCATAATTCACCTTTTGATATTCTCCTGACGGAGTTTGCACGACTATCTTCCCCTTCTCTCCGTGCATGGAGATTTTTTGCTCTCCAACTTGCCCAATAAAAAAAGAAAGGCTTCCGTGGGAGCTTTATCAAGAGCTGTTCTAATTCATTTTCAGTAAATGTTTTCTCGATTGACGCTCTAATTTCATCTGCAAGCTCGAAGAACCTATCAGCAGGAGTCATTCCATCAATTCCTTGATGTGGCCGTAAAGTGATTGTAGTGATTCACATAATGAGAAAACCTCGCTCGTAGCATCATCTAATGTGTTTGGACTTGTTCTGTCCCAGAACTCCTTTCCTACAGTTTTCCAGAACCTCTCGCACTTCCCAAGAGTCTGAGGGTGATGGCTACGAGAGACCACATGCTGGATGCCTTCTTGGTGAAGAAGTTTTTGAAACTCGCTTTTTCCACGCCAACTAAAGTATTGTCTGCCCTGATCAGAAAGCACTTCTTCAGGCTTTCCAAAACGATCCACACCATTCATCAGGCACTCCATCACAAAAGCCCCTGTTTGCTTTAAAGCAAGAGACCAAGAGACGATATAGCGGCTGTTATCGTCCATAAAAACCACCAGATAAACTCTCTGCTTGGATCTTGGAAGAACGTAACTTGTGATGTCGGTCTGCCACATCTGCATAGGCTTTGCTCGCTCGAATCTCCTAATCGCTGGAGCAGCTTTCTTCTTTTTGACTTCGACCTTCGGCTGATAATCTGCTTCCTCTGTGAGGACTTTTTTGATTGTGTTTGGAGAGACTTTTACTCCCTCAAACCTGTAGAGAAAATTTTGGAGTTTTTTGATTCCAAAGTCCGGAAGTTTCTCGCTGGTCTTCAAAATTTCCTGCCTGATGACAGCTTTGATTCCCTTAGGCCACGTTTCCGTCCCTTTCCATAGAAGTTACCCGCTCTCTAGTCCCTGGGGACCTTCTCTGGTAATGGCAAGCCAAGGGACAGTGTTTTCTGATCTATTCCCCAAATCCTCGCGAAGTCCTTTTGTGTTGCTCCCGATCGCATAAATTCGGTCACTGCTAAACGACGCTGTTCAGGTGAATAGTGGGATGGCCTTTGTGCTTGAGAAGTATCTCCAAACTCCCTTGACCCACTTCGCCAAGGGTTCCAGGAGCAATAGGACCTTCCTCTAAAGTACCGTTTTGCCGATCTGCCCGAGTCCAGGAAATCAGATACAATTTCTCTTTTCTGCTGCTGGGCAAAATTTTCTTCTTCTTTTCGTCATGATGCCTCCTTTGTTATCTGACGGAGGCAGTCTGGAATTAGCTGTGAATGAATTAGAAGCGGAAAGAGTTTTGTTACACATTACACTTTTAGAAGTTCGGCCCTCAGGTTTCTGCAATCACCATCCAGGTCAACCCAATGCTTAAAGTATTTTCTGTCGTAGGCCTTTACATCTTTCGTCTTTGTCGTTGTTTCGATTCTGTCCTGGCCCTGTTTAGGGTAAAAGGCCCTTTTGCAGGGTCACATACTTCACCATTATGAGAGTGACGTGTACCAGAGGTATAGCCATACCTTTCACAATTTGATCGGCAGTAATGGCAGCCATCACCAGCTCGGCCGCCAGGATGCGTGAATGCAATGTTGTTAGTAAATATAGTTAGTAATAGGAATAAATATCTCATCAGTGCTCCTAAAAAATATTGTAAGCGATAATAATGCAGGTATCAAAATTCTTCCAATAAACCTCTTGGTTATAGTTAGAGCGGATTTTAACAGAAAAGAGATTCTTACCAATATATAAAAGGTCTTAAAAAGATAAGAGCATGAATGAAGGTGCTTATACTGAATGATGGAAGCTGCCTGTTCAGAAAAAGACTTAAAAGAAACTCGTAATTTTTTGCCAAACCTCAGGCAACTTCGAATTCGTCCAAATCAAGTAGAAAAAGATCCCCGTCAGCGTGAATCCTATGACATCGAAAAAGGTGATCTCATCTAAATTATCAAAATTCTTTCCGTCAATCTGATCTTGCTTCATTTTCTTGTACATTTCTTCGTAATCCATACAACCTCCGATCATTAAAACATCATCATGCGGGGAACGGACAAAACGTGTCACAAAGCTATCAGGGGGAAAAAAGCGGATGAAGAGGCCCTCACCCGCCTATAAAAACTACATTACGTTTAAATTAAGCAATTGGCTCCGCTTTGGGTAAACTTTAAAAGTCTTCCAAACATGCTCTGCTGTCTCTTTGCCTTCAATCGTTTTGATGGATAGCGAATATTCGCCGGCAGGCAGATTAAAGCTTCCGATACGAATAGTGTGAGGAAGGCCCCTATTTCAATTTTCCTCCAAGAACATAATTTTACTAATGGCCCGCTTAATAAGCGAGCCCGCCGAGACTCTCTTTCTTCAAGCTCTTAAAAAATCTCTTCGCCATAGAGTTTTTAGACGCCCCTATTTGTTTACTTATCGAAAAATAAAGCTTTTTTGGCAATGAGGCCATGTACCTTTGAGCGATTTCAATTGACACTTTTATGTTCCCTTCCTCTGACAGTTCATGGTTTGCGGCCAAGAGTCTCGAAATTCCCATTGGGCCAAGAAATCCAAAAGATCAGCGTCTCTAAACGCCCAAGCAAGTTCACTAGAAGGGCCCGGACGGTCATACACATGACCTATAATAACTTCTTTTACCCAATTAATTTTGTTCTCAGGAAAGCCAATAGACCTTAAGAGGGGCCCAGCAAGTTGCGCAGAACGAACGCCATGGCCCACACCAGATCTCTCGTATTCTTTTAGGCCGCCCAGGTCATGCAAGAATGAAGCGGCAAAAAGTATGTCTTCGTCCACATAAACTCCCTCTCTCTGCGCTATTTCCTTTGCTAAATGGAAGTTGCGCTCGCTATGAGAATAGCCCCAAGAGGCGTGAACAACATTTTCCAAAGCGAAGGCGTTTAGCTTTTTTTTCCAAGGAGCGTCTAGCGCAATGCCTGTCGCAGTCCTTTCCTTTTCTTTTGAATTGTCGCTATAATTTGAGCCAGAGCTAGGCCAACGGTTTCCTGCTCTCGACAATCCTTCATCCTGCCCGAAAGTAGAGCCTGCGCCGATGCTCGTTCTATCACTATAATTTGAGCCTCTCGTGGGCTCGCCGCCAGTTGGCATATCTGGGCGCAAAATCTGACCAAACACCATAGATGTGAAAAGAGCGCAAACGAGAGCTAGGGAAAATTTCATCTTTACCTCCATTAAAGTATTGGCTTATTTCTATTCTATTTAAAACGTCCCGCCTGTTGCTAATTCGACAGCTGCCGTTGACAAATATCAACGAAGAACCGTAATCTTAACAACATGAACGAATTCTTAATAGATCCTAATGATTGCCTCATTTTAAGGGCCTTTAAAGAGTCTCAATCTCTTCGAGACGCCGCCCAATTACTGAACTGCGACCCAGCAGGCTTTGCCCGAAAGGCCCGCCGCATAGCTGATGAGCACGGGCTTTTGCAAAAAATAAATAATAAATGGCATGTAACCTCAAAGGGCCTAGACTTATGGCCTGGACCGAATCGGCCATTCAGTCTCAGAACCGATTTATGTCTCAAAAAGGCAGTTTTAGAATCGCCAGCACCATGTGGTTTGCGGAGGAAATTCTCGTTCCTAACTTAGGCCTTCTACTCGGGTCCCTTGGAGAAGAGGCATCAGTCTCCATTTCTTTCCCAAGAAGAGGATTTGAACTTTCACTCCTCGATGGAGGCCTTGATTACGTAGTTGTCTGTCATCCTCCAGAAAGCCCTGAAATAGCTCATAAGCAAATCGCAAAAGAAAAGTGGGTCCTCGTCGCCCCCCCTAGTTGGGGCAAAGTCAGATCATTGGAGGATCTCAAATCAAGGCCCTTCATAAGACACTCAGATATCAACCTAGACCTCTTTGTCCCTGGATTGAATGAGCTTACTGAGTCAGGAGTTCGGATTAATCATCTGGTGGGAATAAGGTCGGCCGTTTGCGCAGGTCTTGGTTGGAGCTTGGTCCCTCGAATTCTGGTGGCCAGGCAGCTCCAAAATGACTCTCTAAAAGAAGTTCCATGCAAATTAACAATAAACGATCGCAACATTTGCCTTTGGTGGCTAAGAAGCAGGTACGCGGCCCGAAAATACTCTTCGACATTCGCGTCTTGGGTAAAATCGTCTATAAGCTGATTTTGGACGCAAGAAGAAAAGGCTCGATATCTCATTGGGTTCATCAATTGACCTCATGAGCAATCATAGCGTTAAGGACACCGTCCGCGCTAATGAGAAGCCCAAGCTTTTGCGCGCTAGCGGCCATAGTAATAGAAAGTCGCCGAGCTGCTGCCAGAATTGAGAGTCACAGAACTAACGCTCGCACCCCCGCACCCAGCAGTGTCATAGAAACTACCAGTACCGCCATTGGACAAATTTAAGGTTGTGTTAGCGCTTGCGTTCACCGCCGCTCCAGTGGAGTCCTCCAAGGTGATAGTAAATGATGAACAGACCCCTGTGGAAGCGCTCGCTGGGCCTGAAACGGAGAGCTGCGCCGCTTGACCGGCCAAAATGACCGACGTAGGCGCCGCCTCTTGCAAGAGCGCGCCATCATTAAAAAAGCCATAATTTCCCGATCCCCAGCATTTGATATCGCCTCCTTCCAAGGCGCAGGCCGTGTGATTCCCAAGGCTCAGTTCTGTTGCGGCAGTGATTCCCAGGACGTCCACAGGTGACCTGACCAGCCCGAGCTTCCATCTCCTAGTTCGCCGTGGGTCCCTTCGCCCCAACACTTGACGCCGCCTGAGTTCATCAAGGCGCAGGCAGTCGTCTCTCCAAAGTGATCTTATCGACCCCCGCTGGGACAGTGCTCACTAATGTTGGAGAATTCACGCTCGAACCTTGTTGAGTCACATTGCTCCAATTTGCGCCCCAACAGTAAATTTGGCCGCTCACTACCGCGCATGTGTAGTAGTCGCCCACGGCGACATCGGCTGGCCCCCGAGGAAATAACAGTCACAGGCGAGGAGCGATTAGTATTGGTGCCATCTCCTAGCTGGCCGACTCCATTGTCTCCCCAGCACTCAACGGTGTCATTAACCAGCGCGCAGGTATGAGAATGACCGGCAGCAATTTTTGTGACCCCGGAAGACGCTCCGAGCCCCGAGACAGTCTGGGGGCCTGGCTCTGAAGCTCAGTTATAGTTCCGTTGCCAATTTGGCCATATTGATTGTCTCCCCAACATTTAGCTCCGCCATTGACCACAGCGCAGGTCGTGTAGCCCCTAGCGCTTGGAGCGATTTGTGTGACATTAGAACTTAACCCAGAGACCGGATAAGGATAAGAATAATAATTATAATCGCCCGAGCCCTGCTGGCCTTTCCAGTTCGATCCCCAGCAATAGGCCGCGCCAGACTTAATAGCGCAAGCTGTGTCATTGCCGACCGCAATTTGCTCAGGCCCAGTAAGACCATAAAGCGCGGTAGGAAAAGACCTAAGAAGATAGTCCCAATCTCCAATCTGCCCCTCGCTACCATCGCCCCAACACTCAGCATACCCGCTTGGACTATTGGCCGCGCACATAGAATTTTTCGCCCACGGAAAATGTGGTGGCCGCTCCAATGGAGCCCACTTTTACTGGAATTGGATAATGGCTGATATTTGCATTGCCAAGTCCGGCCCATATTGTTTGCCCCAGCATTTGCCGCCCGCTCCTGAATCAAGCATCGCGCACGCATGATGCGTCCCCTGCTGAAATTTCTTTGACATTTATTAGGCCCGTCATTTCGATCGGGAGCTGGATTGTCCCCTGAGCGTGGCGCTGCCACTTCCAAGTTGCCCGACCCTATTATTGCCCCAGCAATACACCTTTGAATTGGCCAAGGCGCAAGTAAAATTCTTGCCAACGGCAATGGACTCAACTGCCCGAAGGCAGTCCAGAAACTTCTACGGCAGTATAGCTATCGGTGGTCGTTCCGTCGCCTAACGCCCCGGCGTAGTTTTGTCCCCAGCAGTACATAGCATCATTGGCGACGGCGCAGCTATGAGAAAGGCCCGCCTCATATAAGTCGCTTTCCCGTCAGGAAGCCCAATAACGTCCACTGGCACATTGCTTGAAGTCATTCGAATTGTCGCCTAATTTTCCATGCTATTATTTCCCCAACATTTAACTTTTCCATCTTGAATCGCGCAAACATGATTACGGCCACATCAATATCTGTCACTCCGCTACTGAGTCCCGCTGACGGCCACGGGAGAATCAGAGTTGGAATTACCTGCCATTGCCTAGCTGTTCCATCACTTCCAGCGCCCCAACAATACGCTCCCTCTCCAATCACAGCGCAGCTGTAATAGCTTCTCCTGCCCTGACCTTCGGGCCCCAGTGTCGCCTGGTCCAAGCAACTGTTACGTGGGTGAAGCTGCTATCTCCTGCGGGCCCATTACCAAGGGCCCCGCCCAATAGCTATTTCCCCAACATTTATGCTTCCGTTCTCAACTGCCGCAGGCATGAGATACGCCCATCGAATATCGAGGTGACCTTAGCGCTCAAACTTCCAGGATCAACAAGTCGAGCAACTGAAGAGCTCATTGTGGTTCCCTCTCCCAATTGCCCAACATTATTATTGCCCCAGCACTGGTCTGCGCCGGCAAGGACGGCGCAGTTGCCATTGCCCCTTCCCGCATCTACCTTATAAACAGGGATGACTTGCAGTGGATAGTGAATCATTTGCGCTAGAGCAGCTTGCCATTAAAGTAAGTGGCTCTAGAGTTGAAGACTTAAAATAATACTTCAAAGAAGTCTCTCCAGCGTTCATTGTCACGGTCGAAACGGCCGTGATACAGCCCGCGTCCGAATAAAAAGCGCCAGAGCTTTCTCCGCTAAGACTTATGGTCTCGTTAGACTCCGGATAAGACGCAAGTCCATATGCGTCCTTATAATTAAGTTTTATCGCCTCACTACAACCGTATTGATCGATTTCAGTAGGCCCTGTGACCTCGATCACGCTTGGAAGAGGAAAATCGATAGTGTCGACGCCAGGAGACAAAGACACGTTCCCAACGGAGTCTTGGAGCCAAATACTAATCCTTCTAACCTCCCGCCCGCTCAGAATATGACCTGTTGGTCTTGAGCTAACAAAACAAGCATCATTATTCATCGGAGCCGCAGGGTCTGGATCGGTGTCTAGGCTCTCGATCACACACCACTTCACGGCATCACCGTCAGCAGTAATTGCTAAATCCAAGTTCGGTTGATTGGTGTTGGTCGCAGAAGAGGTGGTCGAGCTCGTTAAGGCCACTGAAGGCGCAGGAGGAGGCGTTGTGTCCTTCTAGCGACCCCAAAACTTTTCTCTGTCTGCTTGTTTCCCGTCCATCTGAAGGACAGAAAAACTAAAGATGACGAGTCGCGCAAGGAGCTTAAATCCATACTGCCCGACCAAACTCCGCCCACGCAAGGAAAGCTCGACTCAACATCAACGACCTTGACCCTAACCTCTCCCTCGCCGTAGCAAGATCCACTAAGTGAGTAATTTGATTCATTTAAAGAATTTATAAGGGCCAGCGAATTGAAGTCGGGCGATGCTATACTACTTTTTAAGTCTCTTTTGGTGAGATCAAATTTTGCGTAATCACAGGAGGCGCTTAGATAGACCAGCGTAAAAAAGCTCGCTAAATGCCTAAAGCTTGTAAGTCTGATACCCAACCCCTTAGAACTATCCAGTAGTATAAGTCATTATCGGTCAGAGAAGAGGTTTTATTTAGGGGAGCTCCAGGAATCGACCTTAAATAAAACTTAAGAGGAGGAACAATCTGCTCCCCCCTTTGTTTTTTTTTAATCCAAAGGGTTAGCAGGAAGGTTTATTGAGTGATCGTCATCATAAAGGTACACATCTTTAGGCTCCGTACGATCAGCATAAAAATTCCATGCCCACATATTTTGGTCCGCAATGGGGTGGAAAGTGTTCACATTTTTTATATCGTAAATAAGCGTGTTATCTTGCCAAACCCTTATGCGACCATTGTCTCTCTATCAGTCACATAACGGACTTGAAACTTGACCCATTTGTTGAGTGGCACATCCAGCTTCTTTAGTGGACTGTACGAGACATTACTCTCCCCTGCCCCAAACTGGCTTTTCAAGTCCGCAACTGTAAAATAGTTCGCTCCGCCGCTACCTGCTCCACCTCGCTCTCCCAGCCCAAACATCCAATGAGTCGCATTTATCTGATCTGGGCCTGTTCCCGGCCGCCAGGAGCAAATTTCACCCCTTTCATATTGGCAATATTGAACCAATCATTTTTTGGATCTAAACCAATCCTCTGAGGGAAATACATATAGACAGTATAAATTAAGTCTTTGTGCCCATCAGATGGCTCTCTCCACCTTGTTTGCCTAATGCCGTTGCCATTAGTGGACTCAGTATTGATGTGCAACTTTACGGAGTAATTTCCAGATTGCGCCTGTTCACTGGACAAAGCGACATCAGATTTTCCTGATGAATAAAACATCCCTCCTGCATCTCGATCAAATTGGCGAAGAGTTCCCTCCTCAAAATCACTGCTAAAAATAGTCGCACCAAGTTCATTTCCGGCGGTCACAGGAGCGGTCGGCTTCTCAGGCGTCTGCGTCTTTTCAAAGATCTCAATATCATCAACGAATCCAGCACCGTTGGAGCCGTCTTTCCAGACCGCGGCAATGACCATATCGGCCCCGTCAGGAATGGTGAAGGTCATCGTTTTCCTTTCATAGTCGTTGAATCAAAAACAACATATTTTTGGTCCACCTTTGACTCCATTGGCAAAGAACTGCACTCCCGCTCCAAACCATGAGGCATCGTCCGCCCTTTCTAATTTTCCTGAAGCGTAAAGGTCAAACGCGCGCCCCGCCGAGCTTGGGTCCAGATCTAGGTATTGGCCAAACCCGCCAGCGCTCGGTCCCGACTTCCATTGAATGATCCCCGCTTCGGGCATTGGCCTGTCGATATAAGTATTGTCCCAGCTCTCCCAATGGTCCATTCCTGACTCAAAGCTCGAGTTGAGAACAAGATTGCCGTTTGTCGTCGGAGCTGGCGGCTCAGGCGCTAGAGTTTTGAAAGTCTTATCTTCAGAAACACTTTCACGTCCGTAAGCGCTCACGCTACGAACTCTGTAATGGTACAAAGTATCCGCCTTCAGACCACTAAGTGTGTGGACATGAGTACTTTTGCATACTTGAACTGTCCTTGCGAGCCCGTAACTCCCCGACTCGCCATACTCGATCTTGCTATCAGCATTAATATCTGTCGTGTAACTAATTTGGCGCTTGTTTCACTTATGCCACCGCTGGAGATTCCTAGAGATGACTGGCGCTGGAGCTTGTAAGGTCTTAAAACTCCCGACCGAAGACACTGCTTCATGCCCGGCCGCGTCTCAGAGCGCACTCGGTAATAATAAGTGGTATTGCTTTCAAGATTGCTTAAGCTAATATTATGTTCTGTTTTAGCAGTGTTCACCTTAGTCGATGTTTCCACTAATAAACTGGACTCTCCGTACTCAACGACGCCGCTGCCAGGTTGGTTCACGGTAAAATTAATCAAGGCGCTGTCCTGCGTTATCGATTGAGCTTTTTTACTCGTGATCGCGAGAGCTGGCTCCACTTGTTTTTCAACTAGTTGAATATCGTCCACATACAGGGCCCCGCTTGAAGCGCTCTTCCAAACATATACTGAAAGTTGATCGACCCCACTCGGGACGTAAATTCAAACGACTTGTCCTCCATGTCGCCTGAGTCAAACGTTACGATCTTTATTTTGTTGAGCTTGCCTCCATTGGACAAGAAAATAACTCCGGCCTCCGCCCAAGTCGAATCACCGTTTACGGCCAATTTTCCAGACGCCCGAAAGGTGAATGAGCGGCCAGCTAGACTTTCTATTTTCTTAAGTCTCTGTCCTGTCCCACCACCCGCGGCCTCTATTTTAATGACTTGCTTCCAGTTTTGGCGTTTCCTAAAACAGCGCTTCCATTGTTCCAAATCTCCCAATGGTCCATCCCGACTCAAAACTTGAGTTGAGAACAAGATTGCCATCTGCTGTGGGAGCTGGCGGCTCAGGCGCAAGAGTTTTAAAGGTCTTATCTTCAGAAACACTTTCACGTCCGTAAGCGCTCACGCTTCGAACGCGGAAATGGTACAAAGTGTCCGGCCTTAAAGCGCTAATTGTGTGACTATGGCCCTTTTGCAAACTTGAATTGGTTTTAACGAGGCCATAGTTTTTCGATTCGCCATATTCAATCTTACTATCAGCATCAATGTCCGTCGTGTAACTAACTTTGGCGCTTGTTTGCCCTATGTCGCCACTAGAGATCGCTGAGATCACTGGCGCTGGAGCGGGCGCCTCGCTCGCCACTTCTATAAGCTTAATATTGTCCACAAAGGCGTAGCGAGTAGCAGGACCTCCATAGCGGTAGCAAAAGATTATAGCTTTTGACGCCTCCTTCGGAACAGTGAATTCCATTTCATAAGTCTTATAAGGGTTAGAATCAATGTTTATAATAGGAAGACCTTTAAGCTTAGTATTATTTGAATCAAACCCAATCAGGCCGCATTCCATTTCGACTTCAGAATGATTTCTTCTCCCACTAAAGGAAAGTTTGTAATTTTTAGAATGGCCGAATTTAAACTCCTGACCAAGACCACCATCGAGGCTCAAGCGAACGCCTTTGGAGCGGTCGACCCTCCTCTGCCTGCGACTCTGATTCCGCCCCAATCGTCCCAGGAATCTAGCTTGTTCTCAAAGTCCCCATTAATAAAATATTGTCTGAAGGTTTGGCGTTGCCTCAGTTGGAGTTGGCGTCGGCTCTGGTGCGCGCAGCCGAATCTCCAGGCGCCACGTCAGCATAAGTGGCGTTTTCGTCACCTATACGAATTTCATCTTGGTATATGACTCTCTTACTTACCTTTGAGGCGTTTGGATTTTCCGCCCAGCCCCATTTATAAAGGCCAAATTTTGCGAAAGGGTACTTTCTTTCGATATTAAAGTGGTTTGGCCCCTTGTAATCAAGAACCACCTTTCCATTGAGCCATATTTTTGTAAATCCATCTGGGCCATAAGACCATTTGGTATGAATAACAAAATCATTCCACTGTCCTTTTTTAATTTTCCCCAGGTTGAATGATTTTGTCGTCTGCCTCGTTGGAGTTGAACATCTTTTAGAGTCGGTTCTTATCACGTATTGATAGTAGTCTTCAGAAATGAGCAAAGCCCCAATTGGGTTTCGGTTCGTGCTACAGTCGTCCATCTTTGGGTGCATCTGCCAAACGGACTCTGACTGGCCAGAATTGTCGTCCACCCAATCGCTAGGGACATAATAGCTAAACCCAAACCATCTCGTGTCTCCCAAGTTGCCGACTTTCTCATGAAAAAAGGAATACTCAGTCCTCTTACTTGATTCAACATTTGGATCACTCTTGCGCAATTCAGATCGGTGGGCGAAACTTCCTGCCCTCACAGGAGATGAAACAAATGACGAGGAATGCCCACAACAGCCTTCGAAATAGGCCCCATCAAGTGAAGACGACTCCATGTCCAGTTCGACCAATAAGTTCTCTCTTGCGACAGCTGCTTCAAAGGGCCCAGAAATAAAGATGACACCATCAAGAGAAAACAAGAGAGTTTCCAAGAGGTTTGAAAATGGCCTTTGAGAGTGGTCATAAGTCGTCCTTCTTTAATAAATAAGCTACTCTTAAATATTAACCTTATGTTTACTTTTAAAACTATTAAGCGCCCAAAGATGCTAAGTTTCATATACCTAGCTCTCTGTACGCTAGACTTCACGTGGCAATAAAATTGGCCAATGTAATAAGTGACATATCGCGATGTTAAGAAAGAACCTTTAAACTTTGCGGAGGTAGACGTCCTAAGCTATCGTAACTTTGTTGGCTTATTGGGGAGAGAAATTTATTTTCTTAATGTATAACTTGCCAGCCGAAGGTCTTCTTCTTTCACCAAACATTTTTCTTTTTCTTTTTCTTCCAAAGGTATCGAGTCATAAAGGCGCCACCTACCCAAAAGTGTAACGTCAGAATGTTTTCGTTCTATTCTTTTAATTGCCAACCAATAGCTTTTTAACTAAGCGGCGTCTGGATAATCGGCAAACATGATGGAAGCGGGATGAACGCTTAGCGCTTAATGCTCGGTCTTGGCATATTCACCGCCTCTATTGATAACGTGGTAAGACCTTGGATACTTAAAGGCCGAAATGAAATGCATCCTTTTGTGGCCTTGCTTTCTATAATTGGGGGAATTGAGACTTTTGGAGTGCCAGGAGTCTTTTTAGGGCCCATCATCGCGGCCCTTTTAATTACTTTATTGCAGATCTGGCCTTTGATTGGAGAGCGAGCTGAGCTAAATTTTTAAGCTTAACACTTGCCTGTAAGCAGAAGCAAAGAAGAAGAGAATAACGGCAAAAGGTTTTGTCATATTCTATTATCTTATTTAAATTTATCGGGCAGAGCAAATACTTGAGAGTACCTGAGTTCTACCATATGCTTTCATAGTGCAGGGGCAATCAGGTCCCGCAAAATGTTTGATAAACGATCTCATCTGCCTCAGGAGCTTTAGTGAGGTCTCTAAACTCCTCATTTTCTTCATATGGCCTTTCATACGCTTTAACTAAATGCTCCATATAAGAAGAGTCACCCTTTAAAACATGGTCTATGGCCCTTTGTACTCTGATGATTTCTCGGAACGAGATAAGGATTATTTGAAAGCATAAGCTTTTTAGCGCCTTCTACCCCGCCATCTTCCTTTCCTAGTCTGTTAATTAGCTTTTTTAAGAAGCTATCATTGTCCGACTCGAGGCTGGACAGTGCTCGAAAGCTATTGGTGAAATCAAGCTGATGGTCTTCCAGATAGTTTAAATATTCTTCAATTAACTCTTCGTCGCCTTCTTTAATGGAAGCTAGACCAAATTTTTTGCCCATCTCCTCAGGTAAGTTGCTTAGAGAACTTTTCAAGTTCATTAAACTCTTTAATAAACCTAACTTTCAGCTCATCTTCGCTTAAATCCAGCTCCTCTTTGATTAATTCATAAAGGGCGCTCGCAAGAGCAGACATGTTCCATAGAGCTATTTGGTGCTGATTGCTATAGCGATAACGGCCATTGCGATCAATAGAGCTAAACACCTTGTCCTTTCTATAATTGTCCATAAAAGCACTTGGGCCATAGTCTAAAGTGATCCCACAAATTGAAGTATTGTCAGTATTCATAACTCCATGAATAAATCCAATACGCATCCAGGAGGCCACAAGTCTTAGAAAACTTTTGGAAACACTTTGAAAGAAAGACAAAATACGGTTTCTCGACCTTATTTAATTCAGGATAATGACGTTTGATTGCATAATCCACAAGCTCTTTTAATTTATCAATATCTTGAGCAGCATATTCAAAAGTACCCACTCTGAGATGACTTTTAGCGACTCTAGTAAGGATGCCCCCAGGATAGTCCTCTTCTCTATATATTGTTTCTTCCGTTTCCACAGCACTTAAAGCGCGTGTGGTAGGAACTTGAGCTTATGCATGGCCTCACTGACAATATACTCCCTAACAACAGGACCGACCCAGGATCGACCATCGCCTCTTCTAGAAAAGCGTGTTCTTCCAGATCCTTTTAATTGAACATCATAGCGAGAACCATTATTAACGAGTTCACCTAGGATATGGGCCCTTCCATCTCCCATTGTAGGATTAAAATGGCCAAATTGATGTCCAGAATAGGCCATGGCAAATGGTCTGCTTTTATCCATTACTTTTTGCCCGCTAAAGTAATCTAAAATGTCCGCATCACTGAGATCCCTAATGCCAAGCTCTTTAGCAAGGTCTTTATTATACATAAGGATCTTCTTTGGAGTGATTCTTTCAGGTAGAGTCAATTCATAGAAAAACGGAGAAAGTTTGAGGTAAGAATTATCGAACTTCATATTTATTTGGGGCCATTCAAAATAATCTCAATGTCCTTATCTCCAATCTTTATGGGCTTTTTTGTTTCCGCTTCAATACCGCTTTTGTCCATGACCCCTCCTGAGGGACTAATACGCGCAGTCACTTTAAATGGCCCTTCGAAAGGGACTCCTTTGACCATGCTATCAGAAGCGGAAAGAGAAAACTTATAAGGGATACTTAGGTGATTCTACTTTTTTTACCGCAAGAGGCATTCTGACTGATCCATCGTGTTTTTTGGCAAAGATGTAAAGAACTCCCTTGGGCGCTTCGCCTTTGATTTTCACAACTCCACTAATGGAATTGGCCAGCGCAATATTTGCAATAAATAATATAATTAATGAACATTTTCATATAAACTCCAATTTGTTAGTTTTTCAACTCTCTAATAAAGTCGTCATACTTATCAATAATTCTTTCTTTCTCACACCAGATCTTTATTCTATTAAAATTTACAGGATGTCTCTTTGCGACCATCACCGCCTGGTCCAAACACTCTCGGGCCTGAAAGTACGCGTAACTTGCAATCCGGTCTCGCACACAATCTGTTGGTGAAAAGATTTTCAAGGTGTGACCTTTATGCTCGACCTCCCTGGGCTCTATTTTATAATCGTCTCCGATCCCCACAGGGAAAGAGGAAAACTCTATGAATAGATGCTTACAATCTGGATGTCTATAATACCGACCTCTCTGGCTAAAGCCGAGCCCCGCCATTACTTCATTAAGCTTAACTCGGGAAAAGTCATTCAAAACAAAATCAAGGTCTCCTGACTTGTAGGCTCCTTCCGTATATACTGACACAACAGCTCCGCCCACCAAGACGACATCAACGCCGCTCTTTTCGAGTTCGCTCGCGACATATTTCCAAAGCTCTTCTTCAGTGCAGGAATGGTAATTAAAACTCATTTTATAACTTCTTTGCCCTTGGCCCTCGGTCGCAATCTCTCATTAAACATTTCCTCTTTTTGGGCAATGCTCATGTTGGAGTAAACAATGGCGATGATATCTTTGATAGGTCTCACAAATGGGCTTTTGGGATTAAACGTATAAAGCCTTGTTCTCCCCCTAGTTCTAGAAACGAGCACTCCAGCCTCTTCCATTTTGTCCAATTGATTAAGGACTGCCCTACTGCCCGTGCCGGTGTTCTTCTCTATCATAGCTGAGTAGACCTCACCGTAGTGGTAAAGGTTTAAGAGGATCATCGCTAAGGTTTCATTTCCAAATATTTTATCTAGCATGTATTTATTATCGGTAAAGTCTTTACTTATATCAATAATTTTATTACTTAAAAGAGTAATAAAACTACTCAACAACCCCTCCAAGCACCTGTTTTCACATGATCGATATCGCTATATTCGCGATGGCCGCTATTTGGGCTTGTCCTTGAGAATAGCGACCAAGTCTTTGCAGGCCTTCGCAAACTCCTTGCTAGCCTTGTAGACTTTTTGCGCAACCTCAATGGTATACTTCAAGCAGTGAATAGCCCCGTCCCTTTCAAGGCCACTTAGAAGTTCTTTGCCCGAATTACGAAGCCTCTTGGTCTTCCTCACCGTCTTTTGAAATTTTTCCGGTATAAAGGTCCCAGATGGGGAAGGTCAAATCGAAATCTTTCCAATCGAGATCGCCGTCGACAACTTGGAACTGCTTGAACTCTTCAAGTTCGAGATACTTTTGAATCTCAGGGTGCTTTGCAGACTTAAGAAATGGGCCAAAGTCGACAACGTGAACTTTGCCATCGCTAAACTCAATTTCAATTTTGTAATCGCTTTTGTAAATAGCTTTCTTAATAGTCACTTGCATTATAACTTCCCTTGGATTTTCTTAGGAGTGATCTTTTTATGATATACGAAGTAGTTTACCCAATGCTGGACAATTTCATCGCCGAGTTTTGTGACAAGCTCTTCAAAGTCTTTTAATTGTTTAGGTGGGAGAGATGGCTTGCCCTTAACGTCCGCAACTCGGATAGTAGAAATCTTTCCATCAATGATAATAATCTCAATCTTTGATTCGTGACCTTGGTATCGAGCATGAACATGAACGGGTTCGTGTTCATTTGAATAGAAGAATATAACAAGGCCTAAATATTCATAAAGCTTTGGCATTTAGTAAGCCCTCGTCTTTATGGGGTATGCTTCCACCAGCGCCGATTTTGGGCTTCTGGTGGAGGTGGCGGGAATCGAACCCGCGTCCAGGAACGCGTCAGGTAGAGAGCACTACGTGTGTAGTCGCATTAGAGCAAGCGACGGCTGTGCGTTTTTTGTCAAAAACACAAAACCCGGTGAAAGTTTTAACTGCGGTCCCGGCTAGCAGCGGGAGTTTAGTTTTTCGACCTTCCCCCACAAGGTCTTTACCTGCTTTTTGTTATCGGTGCAGGCCCCTCAGCAGGCGCGTAATCTTAAGAGATTAGGCAGCCATTGCGAATTCTTGTTCGTTGCCGAATAAGAGATGATCGACTTTTTACTAGGCCGGTCGATCAACCTAGACACGCGCTCAATCCGTCGTGAGTCCCTGTCGAAACCAGAGCACCCCCATGAATTGAATATATCATTATAACGTATCACGGCGCGATAAAGCAAGAAACTTACCACAGACGTCCACCTACGTGAGTGTTTCTGTCCACTTTATCGTGGCCCCTAAATTTGTCTAAAGTCTGCCATGCCGATCTCAAGAACCGACTCTGGATGCCGACAGGCCTACTACATTACTAAACTAGCAGGAGAGAAGAATGGTGGAAGAAAAAGAAATCGCGCAACAAACTGAGAGCAAAAGGCAGCATAAGAGTGACGAGCAGGAAAATGGCGCTGGCCCCTTTTCTATTCAAAAGTCCATGTGGGAAACGCAGGGCGTAATTGGGAGATGGGACTGTTTTGTAAACGCCATAGCGCTTACTTTAATGATAGTGCTTGGAGCGATTCCGTTTCTTGTGGGACTATCCACCAAGAGCGGTCCTGCAACGGTCATTTGCGGCCTAATCTCTTTAGGAGCAATTCTTCCTCTCGCTTACTATGGCTGGATGAATCTTTTTAAAAGATTAAGAGATATTCGAGGCACGCTAAAAGACGAGACACTCTACAGATCACTTTTATTTGGATCCTCCATGATTCCTTATGTCGGCTTCGTCCCTCAGCTTGTTTTGTTATTTATTGAAGGCAAAATCACTAGCGGCAAAGGCGAGCGAATGGCGGATCATCAGGGCAAAACGGAGCAGGTGGGAAGCTCTGTCACTAAATTATTCCAACCCAAGGAAAATAAGACTGAACAAATTTCCAATTTGGAAAAACTCTATAAGCTAAAAGAGTCAGGCGCAATATCTGAAGAAGAGTTCAATGAATGCAAGAAAAGCGCGCTTGAGAAAATTGCCTCGTAAGACTTATTATTTCATGGCGCCTTTATCTCGAGGCGCCAAAAATGCCCCGCCTGTCTAAATAGCGCCTAAGCTTTACTTTAACTTTAGTTGCCGGCCAAAGTCCCAAAGTCTAGAAGTGCTTCACTAACTAAGGAGCACATCATGAAAACGGTTCTAATCACTCTCACTCTCGCCTTCTCTACTTTCGCTGCAAGCGACACTTGCTATCAATTTTCAGGTCTTGGAGACGGCCAAGGCTATCAGCTCTCTGAGATGAGAAAATCGCTGGAGGTCGACGACCCGGCCGGCATAAAAATCACGAGTTCCCTCTATATCAATCTTTTTGATATGGACATGACAAAAATCTCTTCCGAGTATGCTCCCTCAAGCAAAAGAAATATGAGGATAAAAGTCATCACAAAAAAAGGAGGCGTTGAGTACGCTAATATCTACATGCTAATAAGCTCAAGCGCCACGAGATCAGGACTTAGCTTTTCCGTGTATGAGAAAAAAGGCAGAGACTTCTCTTTTTCTCCCCAATTTGATCATATTGTTTGTGTGAATAAATAATCAAAACAGGCGGGGCTATAATAGCCTCGCCCCATTCGGGACTTTATGGTCCGCTGAAATAAGACTAATCTCCCCCGCTTCGTCACCAAGGCCAATGACCAAAACCTCGCTCATAAATTTCCCAATCTGCCGGGAAGGAAAGTTCACCACAGCGCAGACCTGCTTTCCTAAGAGCTCTTCTTTAGCGTATCGCCCCGTGATCTGAGCGGAAGACTTTTTAGTCCCGATGCCCTCTCCAAAATAAATTTTAAGCTTGTAAGCAGGTTTTCTCGCTTCAGGGAAATCGAGAACTTCAATAATCTCCCCTGCCCTAATATCGACTTTCATAAAATCGCTGAACTCAATAACTGATTCGGCTTTGGTGTTTGGATCAAATCTTATATGCATGCTTTTATGCTATCTAAAAAATAAGCCTAAGCCCAGCCACAAATGTCCCCTCGCTTGTGTCCTTTCCCGCGTCCTGAAGAAGATCTTTTGTTTCAAAGACTTTTTTCTCCCAGCTTCCGCCTATATAAGGCGCAAACTCTCTTGTGAATTGATGAGTAAGTCTAAGGCCTAACTCAAAGCTATTGATCCCCGCTCCCACGTTATAGTCTTTCACCTTCTGCGCCGCCACTTCCGTCTCAAATCTGGGAATCAGCTGGCCTCTCTGAGAGAGCATAAAGGAGTATTCCGCCTCTAGGATCGTCGAAGCGTTGCCATAGTCATCAAGATAGCCGGCAACGTCAATTTCAAACTCAAAAGGCGTCATCCCCTGAGCGCTGACGACGAGAAATTCTCTGTCGTCTTTTTTTGGCATAAAGTCTCTTCTATAGCCGACTTGCGCAAACCAAAAGGAGTCAACGAGATGCCCATAAAGGATCTCGTTTCGAGATTTCGCGTCTTTTCCTTTTTCCGTATTATAGGTCCCCTCGCTTTCAATAAAAAGCTTGTCTTTAATGGGGCCTAGCATGCCCGTCACGTCCCATAAAAGCTTGTCATTTTTGTCCTCAAAACGCTCTTCAAGCCGGTCAAAATAGAGAAAGCCAAAAACGGGATCATCATGGACCACATTCACGCCAAAGTTGCTAGGCCCTTTTCCCGGCTCGTCGATGGCGTATTTTTGCAGGCCCTGCGCTTTCTTTTTTGGGCCTTTATAAAAGTACTCAGGAAATCCCCTCTCCCAAGGCTGCTGAGCGAAAGCGGAAAGTGTGATTAAAAATATCAGTAACGCTTTCATTATTTCACCCTTACGACTTGAAACATCCCGGCCTCGAGATGATAGAGGAAATGGCAATGAAAGGCCCAGTCGCCCTTTTCAATTGGCGTAATAAGAACTGACACCGCCTCGCCAGGCTTCACCAGCACCGTGTGTTTAAAGGGAATCTCATCATGGGGACTCTTATTTTCTAGCTGCATCCACATGCCGTGCAGATGCATGGGATGGTCCATCATGGTGTGATTGACCATCCAAAGCCTTAGCCTTTCATTATGCTTAAAGAGGTAGGGCCCAGGCTGGTCGCTTAGGCGCCTACCATCAAGAGAGAACATATACCTCTCCATATTGGCGGTGAGATTGATCGTCATCTCCCGGTCCACCACAGGACTGTAGGGCTGCGGAGCGGCGCTTTTTAGGTCTGAATATTTTAGGACCTTCCAGCCGTCCTTTCCAAGCCCAAGCCCCGGCTCGTCAAGCCGATATCTTGGATTTTCCACCACCATCACGACTTCAGGCGCGTCCTTGTCTGGCCTAAAAGGCTCGGGGCCGATGGTGCCTTTCACACTGGGGTTTTCTTCTTTAAAGGACCTTTTGGCCTTCATTTTGGCCATCTTCTTTTTCTTTTTTTTCTCGTCCATGCCGCCAAAAACGTTTTGTGGCATCATGCCCATGCCGATCTTTTTAAATTCCCGAACGGGCCTGGGCCTTCTGTCTGGAACTTCGGCCTTCATTTCCTTGTCAGGCGCAAGGGTCCCGCGCGCATGGCCGCTTCTGTCTTCCGCCTCCGCAAAAAAGGTATAGGCCTTCTCTTTTGTGGGGCGAATAAGAACGTCATAAGTCTCGGCCACACCGATTCTAAACTCGTGGACCTTCACAGGTTTTACCGGCTTACCGTCGGCCATGACCACTTCCACATCAAGGCCCGGAATGCGCACGTCAAAGTTGGTCATAGAGCTTGAGTTGATGACCCGAAGCCTCACGGTCTCGCCAGGTTTAAATTTTCCAAACCAATTCATATCAGGCGAGTGGCCATTCACAAGATAGGTGTAGGCAAAGCCCGTGACATCGAGAATGTCCACCGGGCTCATCCGCATTTTGTCCCAAGAAAGCCACTCTCTTAAGGCCTTTTCTTTGCCCTCTTTTTTCATGTTTTCTATCAGGTCAAAGATCGTCCTTTTTTGATAATTATAATAGCCCTCGACCTTGTGCAGATTTCTAAAAATATCGTCAGGGTTTTCAAAGGCCCAGTCTGAGAGAACAATCACGTGCTCGCGGTCATATTTGATCGGGTCTTCGTCTTTAGGGTCGATAATGATTGGCCCGTAAGAGCCCGTCTGCTCCTGAAAAAATGAGTGGCTATGATACCAGTACGTGCCGTATTGCTTCACTAGAAAATGATATTCATAGGTCTCATTAGGTTTAATCCCGTTAAAATTAATTCCGGGGACGCCGTCCATCCTAAACGGCACCAAGACACCATGCCAGTGGATGGAGGCGTGCTCGGTGTCAGGCATGCTATTTTTCACGTTCATGCGCACCCGCTCCCCTTCTTTCCAGCGCAGTAGCGGGGCCGGCACGGTTCCGTTTATGGCCGTTGCCATGTCCTTTTTGCCGTCAATTGTGATGGGAGTGTTCTTATATTCAAGATTGAAGATCTTATCGTGGGAGTGGTCAAGAATTCCCTTTTTTGCCCATGCAGCAAGAGGAAGGGAGCCGCTCATGCCTGTCACAAAGACTCCTAGCCCAGCCTGTTTAAGAAAGCGCCTTCTATTCACCTCAGTGGGTCTTAAGTTAAGAAACGATGTAAGACAATCTTGCATAAATAGGCCCCATGAAGGGGCAAGGCTAGTCAGCAGCGGGAAACCAGTCAAGCGCAAGGCCTAGATAAACTTTAGGTCTTTAGGAGCCGCTCTCCAAAGAACTCGCTGACGCGACGCCCATCAAGCGTTGACCTTCCAATCTCTATACTTACAACTTAAGAGCTGATAGGCTCTTTGCCCAGACATATTAAGGAGATGACTTTTGAAAACTCTAGTTACAGCGTTTGGCCTTTTTTTCGCCTTTTCCTCTTTTGCTCAGAATGGGGAACAAAACAAGGACGAGCTTCAAGCGCTTAAGACGCGACTTCAAGAGCTCAATGACAAAATTGATGATATTGAATTAAAACAAACTTTGGGCACTGGAACGGTCAAAAGCTACCTGAATGATGTTATTCTGATTGGCGGTTTTTTCGAAACTGGCATTGAGTATTTTCAAGGCGAGGACACGGACCGCTCTCTCACCGCTTCCTCGCATGTTTTAGGACTGAATATTGGGGCCCAACTCGGAAGCAAATACTTTTTTAATACCCAAATTTTGACAGGCCTCACCTTCCCATTGCTTAACCCCCATAATAACCCTCGCGCAGGCGATGTCGGACTGCCCGAGTCTCGTGATTATGGCCCTATAAATTTTGGAGCTGTGGTCCCTCAGGGCTACTTGGAAGTGAGAAACAGCGAAAAGTTTAACTTGCAGGCGGGCCTGGGCTATGCTCCCTTTGGCTACGCTCTACAGCAAAGAGAGCTCGTTCTTTTTAAAAGAAGAAACGGTCCTCAACTTCTGAACGCCACGGGCGGTGACGGCGTCACTATAGCTTCGGCCATTTGGTCAGGAGTCCATCTCTACGGAGAGCTCTCCAAAAAATTTGATCTCAACTACAACCTTTACACTTTTACCCCTTTGTCCAAAACGGACACTCTGGGCGTAGGAGGCAGAATTTCAAAAGACCTAAAGGATTCGGACAGTACCGTTGGAGTTTCTTTTCAAAACGGAAGAAGAGAACAAGGAGCGTTTCAGGCCGTGGGCGTGGACATCGACCTTCAAAAGGACTCCTTTGGACTCATTGCTGAGGCCGCGGCGAACTTCAATGAGGGCGGAGAAAATCCATGGTCATTCTACCTGGAGCCTTACTACTCCCTTGATGAAGATAAAAAACTCTACTATGTCGCCCTCGATTATTTAAGCGACCCTCTAGGACAAACATTTGGCTCAGGCGTTCTGCAAGACCCTTTTCGAAAATGGATTTATGCCGTCGGCATGAACTGGCTGCCCGAGCCCTATATCCGCTACAGAGCGGGGCTTTCTTGGCATGACTATGTCGGCGGGTCCGCCGTTATAGATGGACAGAATAGGGACTATCAATCATTTGACCTCTCACTGGGTCTCGCATTTTAAAGGGCAGGTCAATTATGAAAGACTTAAAATCATTCATTATTTTGGCGCTAGGACTTTCTCTCTGGGCCTTCGCTATGCCTTCCTACGGTCAAATCTTTGTGGTCAATGAAAACAACCCAGTAACTTCCATTGATAGAGCTGACTTGGTCAATCTTTTTCTAAAAAAGTCCCGTCATTGGCCGAATGGAAAGACCGTCAGGTTTATCGATCTCGAGAGGGGAAATCCAGCTCGCAAGAAGATGCTTGAAAATGTGCTGAGAATGTCT
Organism: uncultured Bacteriovoracaceae bacterium; assembly: GCA_963747475.1. Taxonomy (GTDB): domain Bacteria; phylum Bdellovibrionota; class Bacteriovoracia; order Bacteriovoracales; family Bacteriovoracaceae; genus UBA845. Next base: position 8,834 of record CAVVFE010000010.1, on the reverse strand, counting down.
CAAAGAGAGCTCGACCAGCACTGGGTCGGAAAAAAACTTTACGCGGGAGACAGCGCTCCTATACAGGCAAAATCGGCCCGTATGGCCTTGCGACTTGTGGAGAAACTCCCATGGGCGGTCACCTTTGTGGAAAAAGCTGACGCGCTAAAAGGCTTCAAGGTCAAAGTTCTCAAGGTCAATGATTAGAAGGCCTGCAATGATGAACTTCTTTGAAAAGGCCTCAATACTCAAAAAAATCATCATCGGTGTCTCGCTAGCGTCGCTATTTCTCCTCCTCCAATTATTGGGCATTTTTTTCTCTAATAGAGAAAACGTCGAAAGACTAAATGAAATAGATAGCATTCAAAGGGCCTCCACCAAGGCCGATAAGATGGACGAACTAATTGACACCATATTTAAATTCGCCGGCAATTTGCCTGAGGAAAAATCAGATATCAAGGCCTCTCTTGAACTCAACCGACAAAACTTTTCTCTCTTATCAGGCTATTTGAAGTCGCTTCAAACCGACATGAGCTCGCTAAAGCACAATCCTGAACTTTTGAGCGAGGCGGACGCTTCCCTCGAGGGCTACTGGAGGGCGATTAATCAAATTTTTGAATATCAGCTAAAGGACGAAGATTCGCGGCCATTGCTACAGACGGAAAAAGTCCTGGCCCAGCAATATCGCGCGACCTCAAGGACATGGCCTCCAAAGTAAATATCGCCTTGGGCGAGCTTTCTAATGAGCTAGTCAGAAAGCTTTACGAACGTAAATATGACCCCCTTTACGTGGGAGGAGCCATAACCTCCATTTTTTTGGGCCTTACTCTTTTGGGCGGACTGGCCTTCTTCAGAGGACTCTATCGCTCAATCAGCAATCTAAAAGTCGCGGCCCAAAACGTCGCTCATGGGGACCTCGATTATTCCGCCCCCATTTTAAGCTCAGACGAGTTAGGCGAATTGACCCAGACTTTCAACCTAATGACCAAAAATCTTCTCGACACGACTGTTTCAAGGGCCTACGTAGAAGCGATTGTGGAGTCCCTTCCAGACCCATTAATATTGACCGATGCCGAGGGAAAAATCATTCGATCGAATAAAGCGATGTCCCGACTTTGCCATACTCCGCAGGAGATCATCAAAGGGCGCAAAATTACCGATTACTTAAAAGAGGCCCTAAGAACTTTTCCACTGCGACATCCGAGTCAAAGACCTTTGAAACTAAACTGCTCATAGAAAACGCCTCCCCCGTCCCTATCACGGGCTCTGTAGGCCCCCTTTACGGCAATGAAAGCGTCAAAGATGAAGAAAGCATTTTCATTTATGTCATTAAAGACATCTCTGAGCTGGACAATCTGAAATCAAAACTGCAACAAAAGAACCGCGAGCTAATTGAAACCAATAAAGAGCTAGAATCATTTAGCTACTCAGTTTCCCACGATTTGAGAGCGCCTCTGAGGGCGATTGACGGCTTTGGATCAAATCTCTTGGAAAAGAAGGCGCAGCTGCTTGATGAGCAAGGAATTGGCTACCTTAAGAGAATGGTCACTTCCACCAAGCGAATGGCCCAATTAATTGACGATCTTTTAAACTTTTCCCGACTTGGTCGGACAGCTTTGACAAAACAACATATCAATTTAAGCCAACTTGCCCAAGAAAAAGGGCAAGAGCTCTTGGAAAACCACCCTGAGCGCAATGTCAATTTGGTGATAGAAAGCGATTTGAGGGCCATGGCCGACCCCCAATTAATGAGAGTCGTCTTTCATAATCTCCTGGAGAACGCTTGGAAGTTCACTTCTCATCACGAAAAAGCTAAAATAGAATTCGGCCACCTACAGAGCGCCGAAGGTCTGACTTACTTTGTCCGAGATGATGGAGCTGGGTTCGAGATGGAATATGTGGACAAACTTTTTGTCCCTTTTCAGCGCCTTCATGCCAACCATGAATTTTCGGGCACTGGCATCGGCCTTGCTTTAATAGCAAGGGTCATTCATCGTCATGGCGGCAAAGTTTGGGCCGAAGGCGAGCCTGAAAAAGGGGCCACTATTTATTTTACGCTTGGAAATAGCGAGAGCTTATAAAGGAGAAAAAATGTTAATTCTTTTGGTGGAAGACGATCCAAATGACGAGGAGCTGACTCTAATGGCCCTTAAAGAGAATAAAATTGGAAATGAAATCGTCGTCGCAAGAGATGGCGCGGAGGCCCTGGACTTTGTATTCGCCAAAGGAAAGCACAAAGATCGTGACCCTTCTCACCTTCCTCAGGTGGTGCTTCTGGACCTTAAACTTCCAAAGCTAAACGGGCTGGATGTTTTAAAAAAGCTTCGGTCTGAACCAAAAACAAAAAACTTGCCCATCGTTATTTTCACTTCCTCCAAGGAGGAAAAAGACCTTGTGGAAAGCTATGACCTCGGCGCCAATTCCTATGTGCAAAAGCCCATCGATTTTGAACAATTCAACAAGGCCGTGAAAGAATTAGGCGTCTATTGGATTTTATGGAATAAAAAAGCTCCCCAAAGCTAGGACTAAAATGAAAGAACGTCTCAATCACATTCATGTTCTCATTGTCGAAGACAATGAAGACGACGCCGAGCTTATGAAGCTCCAAATGGAGAGCGCCGACTGGGAAGTAAAAACGACCCGTGTGGAAACGAAAAGCGAGATGATGGCCGCTCTTTCGAATAAAAAAGTCGATGTGGTTCTTTCCGACTATACCCTTCCCCGCTTTTCGGGACCGGACGCTTTCGCCTGTCTTAAAGAGGCGAATGTCGACGCTCCTTTTATAGTCGTCAGTGGCACTATCGGGGAAGACCGGGCCATATCAATGATGAGGTCAGGTGTCAGCGACTTTGTGTTCAAGAACCAGCTAAGTCGTCTTGTTCCAGTCATCAGCAGGGAATTAAAAGAAGTCCTAAACGAAAAAGAAAAGCGAGAAGCGCAAGACCGCTACAGACAAATAGTGGAGACGGCGCATGAGGGGGTCTCCCTTTGGTCTCCGAGCGGCAGGATTCTGTTTGCCAATGGAAGAATGCGCGAGCTTTTTGGAGGCGATGAGTCCGAGTCCTCAGAGCTCGACATTCTCAGATTCATCGATCCTCAAAAGGAAAAACAGCATTTTGTGGATCTTCTTCAAAAAGGCCTACCGGGACAAGGAAAAGATCTCTGATAAAGACTTTAAATTTTGCTTGCCCAATGGAAACGCCCTATGGACCATGGTCTCGATGTCCTCTGTTTCCGAAAGTCAACGGGCCGAAGTGCTCATAACAATGAACGATGTGACCAATAGAAAAAAAGCGGAAGAAGAAAAGAAATTTTTATTGGCCGGTCTTGAAGAGGCGCTCAAGGCCAGGGACGAATTTTTGTCGATAGCGTCCCATGAGCTAAGGACTCCATTGACTCCTATGGCCCTTCAAGTTGAGATGCTAGAGGACTTCACTTTGAATCGCCCTCAAGAGGACTGGGACAAAGAAGAGATACTCAGAGCTCTGCGCCTTTTCTCAGAAAACCTGCAAAAAATGAACGACCTAATCGAAGACCTTGTTTCGGCGGTCAAATATAAGGCCGGCAAATTTGAGACAAAGAAAGGGCCGGCCGATTTAGTGAAAAGCGTCGAGCGTGTGACCAGGCGCTTTAGTGAACAATTAAAACAGAGTGGCAGCGAACTTTCCCTTGACCTCCCTGATGAAGCGAACGCTCTTTTTGACCCCAAGCAAATCGATACTTTATGCACAAACTTGCTGACCAATGCGATGAAGTATGGAAAGGGAGGAAAGATTGAAATTTCAGTTGGCTCAGATAAGCAAAAAGTGTGGGCCTCATTCACAGACCACGGCGTCGGGATCAGCGAAAGCGGACAAAAGAAAATCTTTGAACGTTTTGAGCGCTCCCTAGAGCACGCAGATTTTTCAGGGCTTGGCCTAGGACTTTATATCTGCAAAAGCATTGTGGACGGCCATAATGGAAAAATCACCGTTTCAAGCTCCCCGGGCAAAGGCTCGACCTTTTATTTCGAGCTGCCCGTTGCTGCTGTCTGAGGCCATCGCCCCTTTCACCCAACTTCACGCCTTAGACGCGCCTTATTTGTCAAGGCCTCCACAATTGGGCATTTCAGGCGCATAAGGGTTTTGCGCCACCTTCACCTCTTTGGTGTTTTGGATCCATTTCTTTTTGACCATCGGGCATTGAAAGGCCTTGTACTCGCCCTTTGGAGCGTTGTCTTTCATGACGTGTATTAAGGCCATAGAAACGAGGTGCAACCTTTGATTGTTCTCTTTGCGTGGAGCGTCCTTGGCGATTTCCCTAAGCTTTTCTTGCGAGAACTTAAGCTTTTTTGAAAGCTCTTTGTCCTCGATTCTGCTTAGAACGGCCGCCAGCTCTTTCGCCTCTTTTTGCGCCTTTTCACCGTCGTACTGAAAGAAGGAATGATGCAATTTTTCGTATTGCTCAAAGGCCTGGTTTACGGTTTTTTGATCGGCCTCGGTTAAGGCCCGCAAACGCCTGGCCTGCCATTAAAAGAATTCCTAAAATAAGTGTTTTAAACATGTTCTCTCCTTAGTTATTGGTATTAAGTTTCTTTTTTTCAAAATAAGCAAAGGTCAATGGGACCATAAAGAGCGTAATAAATTCGAAGATCATTCCCCCAAGGACAGGGATCGCCATGGGCTTAATCACCTCGCTTCCCGAGCTGGTCGCCCACATGACAGGGAACAGAGCGAAGATGGTCGTGCACGTGGTCATTACGAGAGGCCTTATTCTTCTTGAGCCCGCTTCGATGATCGCCTCTTTTAACTCGCTCCAGCTCTTGGGCCTGTGGCCTTTAAAGACTCTTGCAGATAAGTCATCATCACCACCCCATCGTCTACGGCGATCCCAAAGAGAGCGATAAAGCCCACCCAAACGGCGACTGAGGCGTTAAAGCCCCCAAGCCATAAAAAGATTAGCCCTCCCGCCATGGCAAGCGGTATGGCGGTGAAGATAATGGCGCTATTTCTAAGATTGCCAATTCCAAGATAAATGATGAGAAGATTAATCATAAGAGACAACGGCACGAGAATCATAAGCCTTCTATTGGCCCGCGTCTCATTTTCAAACTGCCCGGCCCATTCAATAGAGTAGCCCGCCGGAAGCTCGATCTTTTCGTCAACGACTTTCTTCGCCTCCTCCACAAAGCCAATAAGATCGCGGTCTCTCACGTTCAGGAGAACCATCGACCTTAAAAGACCATTTTCGGACTGAATCGCCGCGGGGCCGATCACCGTCTTTATGTCGGCCAATTGCTCGATGGGAATATGATAACCAAGAGGACTTGGAACCAAAACGCGCTTTAATTCGTCTATGCGGTCTCTAAGCTCTTTTTTATAGCGCACGCGAATCGGATAACGCTCGCGCCCCTCATAGAACTGGCCTATGGGCATGCCGCCCACGGCCGTCTGAAGAATTTGGTTGATCGTTCCAGAATTGATCCCATAGCGTGAGGCAGCGACCCGGTCGACTTCAAATTCAATATAAGGCTTGCCGGTGATCTGCTCGGCGTAGACGCCATAAGCGCCTCTCACCTCCTCCAGAACTTTCCCCACCTTCGCTGCGAGCTTCTCAAGAACATGCACGTCCTCGCCAAAAATCTTGACGCCCACCTGGGTCTTTATGCCTGTCGATATCATTCCTATTCTAATTTGAATGGGAAAGTCCCAGCTATTCACAAGCCCCGGCACCTGCAAAGACTTATCGAGCTCTTGCATCACATCATAGATGCTCATGCCTTCAGGCCACTGCTCTTCTGGAACAAGTTTGACTATCGTTTCAAACATGGCGACAGGCGCGGGGTCAATCGCCGTTTCAGCTCGCCCAAGCTTCCCCACGGCTCGCTCCACAAGCGGGTGCTCATTTAAGACCCTGTCTGTGTAGGCGAGAAGCTCCCGAGCCTGGGTCATGCTCACGTCCGGAGTCGTTGTGGGCATGTACATGATATCGCCCTCATTCAAAGACGGCATGAATTCTCTTCCAAGCTTTTTATAAGCAAAGGCGCCGCTTGCGAGAATAGCGATTGCGGCGATATAGAAGACTTTTTTATGATCGAGAAGCCAAGAAAGGGCGGGGCGGTAGCTTGAGACAATAAAGGAGCCAAGCTTATTATCTTCAATGGGCCTAAGCTTTCCTTTCAGAAAAAAGGAGAGAGATCGCCGGAATGAGAATCACCGCCACAATGACCGCTCCAATCATCGCAAGCGTCTTCGCCCAAGCAAGCGGGCCAAAGAGCTTGCCTTCGCTCCCAATAAGCGCAAAGACAGGAAGAAAGGTCACAATCGTTGTGAGGACGGCGGTCAAAATAGCGGGCCCGACTTCCCGAGCGGAGCTGATAATAATCTTGAGCTTCTCCTCTTTGTTTGCTTCAGGACTTTCACTTAGCCCTGAATAGATGTTCTCCGTCATTATAATGCCCATATCGACCATGGTCCCAATGGCGATGACAAGCCCCGCAAGGCTCATAACGTTTGACTCGACACCGATCCACTTCATAAGAATAAAACTGATTCCCACTCCAAAAGGAAGTGTCAGAGAGACCAGAAGAGAGGACCTGAAATGCAGAAGAAAGAGGCCCACCACCAAGACTGTGATGATGATCTCTTCGGTGAGTGCCCTATAAACGGTGCCAATGGTCCTTTCAATCAGCTCTGTTCGGTCATAAAAAGGCTCAAGCCGCACCCCTTCAGGAAGGCCCTTTCTCACCGCCTCCAGGCGCTCCTTAACTTTCTCTATGACTTCTTTTGGATTCTCTCCAAAGCGCATGGTGACAACGCCTCCCACGGAGGCCTTGCCGTTTGTGTCCAAGGCCCCTCTTCTAAAGGCGGGGCCCACGCCCACATCGGCCACGTCTTTCACCCTGACGGGAGCTTTGTCTTTTACCGCGATCACCACGTTTTCAATGTCCGCGAGGCTTTTGAAAAAGCCCTTTCCGCGAACGATAAATTCCCGCTCGCCTTCCTCAATGACTTCAGCTCCCACGTCCACATTGCTGTTTTGAATGGCCTTTATAAGCGCGCTTAGATGCACGTCAAAAGCGAAGAGTTTTTTTGGATCAACGTCTATTTGGTACTCTTTCACAAAGCCGCCGATGCTCGCGACTTCGGCCACGCCCTCTGTTCCTTGCAGGAGGTATTTCACATAGAAGTCTTGGATCGCTCTTAATTCCCCCAGGGACTTTGGGCGAGGAGAGCTAAGATCGTTTTCAAGCGTGTACCAATAGACTTGGCCAAGCCCTGTCGCGTCTGGCCCCATTTTGGGAGAGACCCCAGTTGGCAAAACGGAGGACGCGGTGGAGAGCTTTTCAAGCACCCTTGAGCGGCTCCAATAAAAATCGATCTCTTCTTTAAAAATAATATAAACGACAGAAAAGCCGAAGGCCGACATTCCTCTCACGTTTTTTACGCCGGGAACGCCTTGTAAATGTATGCTAAGAGGGTAAGTGACCTGTTCTTCAATGTCCTTAGGCGAGCGTCCTGGCCATTCAGTGAAGACCACCTGCTGGTTTTCTCCAATATCTGGTATGGCGTCCACATGAGCGCTCATAAGAGAGTAGACAGAAAGCCCTCCGATAAAGGCGAAAAGAAGGACCACAAAGACTCTCTTTCGAATGGCCGCCTCAATCAAATTTTGAATCATTTAGACTCTCCGTTAAAGTCCTCATAGCCGCCAAAGAGCTGCGCTTGAGCGTCCAAAAGAAAATTCGCCTCGATCACGACTTCGTCCCCCGCTTTAAGCCCCTCTAAAATCTCCACATAGCCTTCCGATTCAAATCCACTCTTGATGGTCTGTCCCTGAAAAACGCTATCGGACACTTTCACCCACACCACTTTTCTTTTGCCGGTGTCGATAATGGCGCTTCGAGGCACCACCAAAGGCCTGCCTTCAAGCTCGAGATTGAGGATAGCTTCCGCGGCCATGCCCGGCTTAAGCCTCCCCTTGGGATTTTTTATGGTGGCCCGCACCTTGAGAGTTCGCGACTCGGGGCTCAGCACAGGGCTTATAAAATCGAGCTCGCCTTTGACCTCAACGCCTGGAAGCGCGGTGAATTTGAGCTTCACCTCTTGTCCAAGCTTTACGAGGGCCGCGTCGTGTTCGTAAACGTCAAGCTCCACCCAAACGCTTGAAAGCTCTGAGAGCTCAAAAAGGTTTTCCCCCTCTTTAAAATACTTTCCCACCACGGCGCTTCTTTTTTGCACGACGCCGCTCTCGCTTGAATAAATGGTGATCGAGCGCGGGACTTTTCCCTTTTTATGCCATTTTTCAAGCTGCCAGTCCTTCATGCCCCAAAGCTTCAGCCGCTCCTTTGATTGAGTGAGCAGGTCCCTAAAGGCCTTGCTCTTATTTTTTTGATAGTTCTTTCGAGCAAGCAGATACTCCTCGCCCGCCGTGATGAGCTCTGGGCTGTAGATGTCCACCACCGGCTCGCCAACTTTCACAAAAGAGCCAGTGGACTCGATATAAACTTTCTCCACTCTCCCAGGCACCCGGGCCGGCACCGCGCTTTCCTTTTCCTCCGAGGGAAGGACTGCGCCCAAAAGCCTGACGTTTTTTTCCATCACCATTTTGGAGACGGGAAAGAAGGCGGGCCTAAAATGCTGAAGCTGCGCCTTTCTAAGCTTCACATGGGCGATCACTTCCCCGCTTTTTGCCGTGTTTGTGACCGGCACCATCTCGCTTCCATCAAGCGGGCAGGTGTCTGGTTTTTCGCTTGTGACGTCGGGAAAGTCCGCGCACTGCCATCGTTTCTCTTCTTCTTTTTTCTCGCTTGGGCGCTTGGCGCTTCGGTCGACTTGGACCTTCACAAGGGTCATGGAGCAGATGGGGCATTTCCC
>CAVVFE010000009.1:0-65973 GCA_963747475.1 uncultured Bacteriovoracaceae bacterium | reverse complement strand
TTCTTGTAAAGAAAGTCTTAAATAAGTCCAAATAATCCATAATCTTTAGGTCGACTTTACCGATAAAGGGTCATGGACAGTTTGGACCCAAAACTTTTTCAAGAGTACATTCACCAGGCCTTTGAAACCTTGGAGAGAAAGGAGAAGGCCTTTTTGGAGGCGAGCGAATCAGAGTCCCCAAAACCGGTAGGTGAAATCAAAAGATTGGTGTTTCTCCTGCAAAAGCTTGCAAGAGCAGTTAAGCACCCAGGTCTTTACCATTATCTAGGTGAAGTCACGTCTTTCCTTGAATACTGCGAGAGTAATTGGTCCTATCTAGGAAAGTCAGACAAAGAAGGCCTCTTAGAGCTGTATGACAATTTGGCGACCACCTTTAAGGCGTTGATAAAGAGGCCATCTCTCGAGAGGTTTAGCTCACGTCCCTCAGAACTCCATGTTTCCGTTAAAGCTCAAGTAAGCTTTAAGAAAAACTCGCTAAATTTTAATCTTGGGGCCCAGCAAAAAAATAAGGACCTGATTGAACATGAGGAGATTCAAAAGCTCGCCAAAGATTTACAGGTCTTTGAAAGAGGCGTGTCTCCACTGCAGATGCAGGAAGACTCCAGAAGGCACCTAAGATCTATATCGGGCAGGCTGTCAGCTCTGGCGGACAAAATAAACCTCCTTCAAGTAAGCGAGCTATTTAAGGGTCTCGAGCGCCAATTCGCCTCAAAAGGCTTTATTTTTGGCTTTTATGGCGAGGGCAAAAGCGCTGATCGCAAAGTAATTGGGGCCCTCCAGGACTCCTTTTCTGAGGTCTTCGAGAAGGCCTTCTTTGCGACGGACGAGGAAAACCCTGAGGTCTATTTAAAGGCCTCAGAAAAAGAAGGCTGTCTTAAATTGGAGGCCCAGCTCAATAAAATGGGCCTGTCACCGGCCGCCCTCAGCCATTTCGAAGAAAAGCTTGAAGGCATGGGCTTTCAAACGAATTGCCTCATTGATGAGCGCTCAGGGACTTGTATCGAGGCCTTGGCGCCAAAAACTTTAAACTGCATTGAGGGACAAGTGTTGGAGTCTTGGGGAAGCTTATTTGCTGTAGATATGCGATATATAAAAGATTGCATCAAGGTCCGGAAAGAGGCGATTTTTAGAAGACGCGATGGGCAGCTCTATCTTAATAGCGAGCTTGGACAGTTGCCAGTGGTCGATCTAGGAAATTATTCCGAAGAGTTTGAAGAAGGGCCTATGGACGTGGTGGTAATGGGCCTCGAAGATTTTCAAGTGGCCATTCCCGCGCAGAAAATTCACCAGCGACAGACCCTAAGTTTGCGCGGCCTTTTGGAGGAAATTCCTCCTCATAAATACTATAAGGCGGTGTGTTTTCTGGAAAACAGCATGCCGGGGCTTCTTTTAAGCGCCAAAGCGATTCTTAGGGATCTTCAAAAAGCGGAACTAAAGTATTCCAAATATATTGAAATTAATTATAAGGAACAAAGAATCTTGGTGGACACAAACGAGATTGTGGAAATCACGCCCTTTGAGAAGCTAAATAGGTTACCGAATATTCATGGCCCTATGAGCGGTCTCATTAATTATGAGGGGGAGCCTATTATTGTTCACTCTCTAGAAGAAAAAATTGGATTTGAGCAGTTTGGAGAGTTTCGCCATGTTCTTATTTGCAAAGACTCCAAAGGGGTCTTTGGGCTCGCGGTAGGGGCGGACATCAATATCGTTCGAAAGCTCAAAGACGAGGCCTATAGCGAGACGGCCTTTAGCGCTCTGGCTCCTAAAAATCTGATTAAAGAAGTTTTTTTTGAAGAGGGGAGTGAGCAGCTTGTCCTCAGGATTGAGCAGTTGCGAATGGTCCAGGCCTCACAAATTAAAAAAGTTGCCTAGCTCTCATTGGAGCAAATCTCCGCTATAATTTACTTATGAATTTTGATTACCTATTTCTCGCTGTGGGAGACTCTGATTTTTTAACGGAACTCCAGACTCAAATAACTCAAGACTTTCCAAGAGCTCAGCTGCAAACAACTACTGACCAAAATGACGGCAGAGACTTTTGTCAGGCCAATGTGTACGATCTCATTTTCTCTCAGACTGAAGTGCAAGGGGAGTCAGTCGGCCCTATGCTTGATGGCATAAGGGAGATGGACAATGACAACCGAGACACTGGCGCCCTCCTGTTTGGGGAGGTCAAACGGCCATTAAAAAGCTTAGACTTTGTGATGGTCGCGCCTAATATGCAAGAATACCTAGCGCCAGCGAGAACGCTTCTTAGTCTAAAGCGCTGAAATGGCGTCACTCCTTCATAAAAACGCTGAAATCGCCGATAATATAAGCATGAAACACCTTTTTTCCCTTTTCTTCGCCCTTCAGATTTTTGGCCTTTCTTGCGCATTTGGAAAGGACAAAGAACAAGACCCCGCGTCCGTTCTTGTCACAGCAATGGAAAATGAAAAGGTGAGTGAGGCCATTCTTTCCAGCAAGCTGTTTAAGAAGTGTAAGCAGGAAGTTGACGGCAAAGAGAACATCAGTGATGAGTCCGCGAAGGACGACATTCGTCAATGCATAATGGAGACCGTCGCGGCGGCCGGTGAGGGCGATCTTGAAGAAATTGGCAGATCCCTTGAGATAAGCTCCGCAAAGTTCAAAGAGACCAAAGGCGCAAAAAGCTTAAAAGAATATCTACATCAGAGAATTTTTAATGCTATTCATGGCGAAAATGCTTACGAAAACAAAAAACTTAAAGAGTTGAAGTTCGTGGACCAGGGAACGTTTCTCGATCTTTATAAAACTCAAATTTCAAAAAACCTTATTCTCGAGGTCTCTCAGTATTGTCTGGAGAATGTGGCGTACAAAGACACCAAGACCTTATTGACCAAACTTCCTGCCAATACTGAAGAGGTGTTTGAGTCCAACATTAAAGACGGTTCGGAGACCATCGGGAAGTTTGAGGCCTATACTTTTGCCAAGGCCGAGGACCCGAATGACGCCAACTCAGAGTGGTCGGCATTAGATTCTCCATTAAGCAAAGGAGACAGCGGCGTCTCTCCTGCCTCTTTTTGGGGCGAAGTGAAGGAAGTGAAGTATTGCGCCAAGGTCACTAAAGACAACCCTAAGAACTCTTGCCATGAAACAAGTGCCAGGAACGCTCAGCAGATTTCCGCCTTGAAAGACGCGGAATTAAAAAAAGGAAAGGGAGACTCCAAATTTCTCCAAGACAAATTTGCGACATGCTCCAATATTGTGATCAAAAATATGTGCGAAATTTACAGGTGCAATAATGTCTACACGCAGAGCTCCAATAGCCTTCTCTATAGGCCAGACGATCAGGCCGAACATAACGCTTCCAAGGTCTGCTCTAAGCTTTATGGCATTGCCGTGGGCGCCAACTCCAACTCGGACGATGCCTCCAGCGTCTCACTTGAGGTCTCAGACATAAAAAAAACCAAAGGACAAATCGCCTGCAACGTCCTAAAAAAGGTGGAAAGGTATAAAAATACCTTTGCGGCGATCGATGAGATAAAGAAAAAGAATCAAGAGATTGGCGCCCCCACAGGATTTAGCGTAAGCACGACATTTAAAGATGTTTACAATGGAAAGGGGATAGACGAGATGACCTCCATTTCGTCCAAGGAACTTGTAAAAAATGTGGACGGACTAGACGAAGAAAGCTCAAAAGAGCTTGAAGAAAAGTGCCTTTCCGGCGGACTGTCTTCAGATGAAGAGTGCCAGGCGCTTGTCGGGAGCGTAAATCAAGCGGACCTCACCAAAATTCAGCTCGACACTGAGGCCGAGACTCAGGCCTATCTTGCTAGAGTTAAGAAGCTTAAAGACGAAGGCAAGGACGATGAAATCAAGCAATACCTTATCGACAATGGGCTTCATGAATATGCCGAAATGTATGGCGAGGGCCTGGACGCCGAGCAGGCCGTGGCCCTTATTAGCGACAAATATAAAGCGGACAGGAAGGCCTTGATTAATAATATGCAAAAGCGATTTGAGAATTTGACCACAAAAGCCCCTGAGGACTCCAACGAGGTCTCAGGAGACGCTTCAGCTGTCTCGAGCGCCCCGAAAAAAGAAGAGGTGGCCAAGAACAACTTGGAAGAAATGAAGCAGAGAAAAGAAAGGCTAGAGACCCTTTTTAATTATTCTAATATCGTTAGCTCTTATTTGACTGTCTCTGACGGCAAGGGACATGAAACTCAAAACACGCGCGCGCGGGACATTGAAACGAAAGGGATAGAGGAGTATGCGCCTGACGAAAAAGAGGCCTATGACGAGTATTTTGTCGAAGGTGGTATGGACGACTCTAAAGAGTCTATCAGCGCTCAGGGCAAGTTCATCGACAATATCCTAGGCCTTGGAGCAAGCGAGCAATAGTGAAAGTCTTTTTAGAAACTCCCCGATTAATTCTGCGCCAATTTAGGTCTGACGACCACGAGCTTATTCGAAAGCTTGACTCTGATCCCGAGGTCATGAGGTTTATATCTAATGGCATACCAAGTGATGAGGCCGAAGTGAATCGCGCTATGGGCGTCTTTATGGACCAGCGGGAACGCTATAATGATGAGCTCGGGTTTTTCCCTGCCCACTTAAAAGAGGGCGGAGAGTTCATTGGCTGGTTTCATCTCAGACCATTAAAGAGCGCTCCTGATGATCTGACCAAACTTGAACTAGGATACAGGCTCCACCGAAAATTTTGGGGCCAAGGCCTTGCAAGCGAAGGCTCAAAGGCCCTGGTGGATCTCGGGCTAAAAAGGCCCGATGTGAAAGAGATCGTTGCGCATACCATGGCCGGAAATGAAGGCTCAATAGCTGTCATGAAAAAGCTTGGCATGAGCTTTATTGAAGACGATATCTACGAGGCCTGGCCAGGTGAAGACAAGCGTTGTGTGTGGTACGGCCTTAGAATGTCCTGAAAAAATTTCAAAAATCCCAAACTTTTCGCCCAAAAATTCTCCAGCTGGTACATTAGCGTCGCTAATGGAATATAAACGGAGAAGACCAATGAAAAAATCCCTGATGCTTGCGGCCCTTGTGTGCGGCCCTATGTGCTCATACGCTAATGACGCCACTCCTTTGCCGCTTTATAAAGACTATGAGACAAAAGAAGAGGTCGTCGGTTGCGTCGGCTCAATTGACGGCATGTCCGTTGTCGCTTTGAGGCAGTCAAGAAGTTGGAGCTATGATGAGGTCCTTCCTCAAATTGGCGCCCGAATTGGCAAAGTGGCCACTTATACCGCTATGTATGGCGGCAATCAAAGAGGCGTTGAGCTCTCAACTTACAACAAAGAAGGCTCAGCGTATTTGCCAGGAAACGGGGAGTATTGGTCTTATCGGTCTCCAAATGGAACGGTCCTTGCCGCCAAGGGGAATTACAAGGCCGTTTTCGTTTACAGAGATCTCATGACTCAGGAATATAAAGGCCTGTACTATAACGCCATTTCTAAGAAGAAAGTTGATCTTGAGTGTTCAGCGGACGCGAATATTATTCAAGAAGCTATTAAGAAAATTAATGAATACGCGCCAATGCAATAAAAGAAAGGTCGCTCAGAGCTTAAAAACTGTTAAAAATAGGACTAAAAATAATGCGCGATAAGAAACATTATAGCGCATTGCGTTGATTCCAGGTTGCCGCTCTGGACCTCTTTGCGCTTTATTTGATAGTATTTCCAAATGAATAAAAAAGCCTTAATGCCTGAGAACGCTCGTCCTCTGGAAGAGTTTTTTGACCTGCCTCATGAGATAGCCAGAGTCACGTCCCCGCCTCTAGTCGAAATGTCCGAGTCTTTTACTGAGAAAAAATTCTCTGAGCTGCTGAGCTCTTATCTTGCCTCCATGCCTGAAAATAAAAGCTATCTTAAAATTCAAGCGTTCAAGGACGGCGATATTGTGGCGGGAGCTCGGCCAGAAGAACTTTTGAAAAAAAAGACATCTAATGTCTTCAATGCCCTTAATCAGCTGCCTTATTCTATAAGGCTGACAAACTTTCAGCGTGTTTTCCCAGAATTGCGGAAAAAAGGAATGTGGCTTTCAAAGGTCCTAGGATCTCCAGTCACCTGTAATGTTTACATCTCACCAGGCAATGGTAGCAGATGCTTTGTTTATCACACAGACTACCAAGAGGCCGTGGTTCAACAGGTAATGGGCGCTAAGGAATGGTCTTTTCCGCTTGATAAGTCAGGCGAAAAAGCGCTTGGCAATATTAACTGGAAGAAGGTCGATCAGAATCCCGACCAAGTTGAGAGGACGACCCTGAGCAAAGGCGAGTGCCTTTATCTCGGCCATAGCATTGTCCATGCCGCCCAGAATCGATCTAGCGAATTGTCTATACATATCACTTACGGGATCAATTCCACCACTCAGCTATGCTATGCAAACGCCATCTTAAAAAATGTCCTGGACTTTGATTCAATCGGCGAAGAGCTTCTCGCTAATAAAACCATAGATTTCAAAAACTGTGAAAAGACGATTGAACTACTGCAAGAAAGTCTGGAAAAAATGAAGTCGAATATACAGATGGTAGACTTTCAAGAAGAGAGCTTCAAGAGGAAGACCCGCTTACTTAAAAAGGGCCGGAGCTATTAGCTTTATTGACCCTTAGGAGCCTAGGCCAGTGAGAAATTCCTTGCCGCTCAAGAGGATCTTTCTTCGCGCCATCTCTTTTAGGTTTTTTCTGGTTTGCTCTTCAAGTCCTGTAAAAGACGCTTTCGTATTCATGCCCAGCCCTTCTTTTAGGAACTTAATAAGTCCCTCATCAAGAAAATACGCCTGTTGGTCTTTTGTTTTTCCATAGAAGCGGATCTCTTTAGAGGCCACCACAAAGCGGACATTGGGCGACAGAAAGTATGTCTCGTTAAAGACAAACAATCTTGAGCTCTTGAAAATTCCCTTGCGCGGCCTCGTTTCTTTGCGTTCAGCGCTATTTGGAAACAGCTTTCTTGCGTAATAGGCCAGAAAGAAAAAGGTTTTATTAATTAGATCATAGCCCCTAAAGGGAAAGGAGAGTTTCTCGTCACGGAAAATAAATTTAGGGCTTAACCTGATTATTCCACGCTTAGTAGCGGCAACACCGCAAATGCTCCAACCGTTTTGAAAGGACCTAAAGGGATATAGGAACGTGGGACATGGCGAGGTGTACGCCACTTTGGCAAGAGCGTCCTCGGCGACGGCCAAGGAATAGCCGCAATCACAAATTCTTTGGGTAAGCTCCAAGTCTTCAACTCTTTTGAGGTTTTCATCAAAATACCCTGCGTCCTCCAGGGCCTTTCTTTTAAAGATGCTTCCTGCTGTGTCAATGAAGAAGCCTTTATTAACCGCAGGATGAATTTCAGCATATCGCCCTTTGGTCAGAACCGACTTGTACTCATTTAAATAACAATCAACAAAACTTCTCCCTTTGACTGGCACAAGGCCCCTTGCGCCGCGCCCACTAACGGAAAGTTTATTAGCTTTAGCATTTCCTGCAACCAGGACGGGTCCAATACGACGTCGCTATCAACACAGCAAACAAAAGGGGCGCGGTCCAGACAGAATTCCCCTATTGCGAGCGCTCGATCGGCCTCTTTTGCTATGATAAATATAATTGAAGTTAAATTTCTTCGCGATCTTAGCAGTTTCATCAGTCGATCCGTTGTCCACGACAAAAACTGTAATATCAAAATCGTCCTGTTTAAGATTTAAAATTGAAGAAAGGCAGGCCTTCAGTGTGGTCTCAGAATTTAAGGCAGGGACAATGATGTCAACGGAAGTTTTGCCTTTAGAGAGGCATGGCGACATCGTCGTTGCCTCCGCCGTCCACGGCGCCATAAGGTCCCCCGCCTGGGTCAGGATAGGCATAGGCCATAATTTCATCTTGCTCGACTGCCACGACACTAATTGAGCCGAATTCAAAGTCGCCTATTTTTTCACTAAAAATAATCTCTTTCGATTTCTTTTCTGAGCTCATTTAAATTCTCCGTTATAGCAAAGGCCTAGCTGGCCTTTGAGAGGCCTAAGGACTCTATTTTTGAAAAAAAATGGGAAACGGTTTGTTCAACTTGATCTTCATTTAAGTCATGCGCCTCAGAGATTTGCGCTATTTTCTTTTTCAAGTCTTTCTTATCGGCCATGGCCAAAAAAAACTCTGCCGCGATCCCGTCTATCTCGAAAATTTGATCTTCATCCGCGTCGGCATCAAACACAAGAACCTTGCTTTCAAGGCTATTAAAAAAGACTGAATCTTTTAAAAGATATTTTCCGCTGAATTTCATCGAATTCTCCTTGACATGCTGAAATATACTATATCACAGAACTCTTCACAACTAAATCTCTTTACGGCTCAGGGCCATCAGAAATAAATAAAACGATGCTTTTCCTAAGGCCCCTAGAAACTGGAGTGACCATGTGGACTAAGCCGTCTTTGTCCACAAGAAAGAGCATGCCGCCTCATTTAGCTTATGTGTTGGCGCAAATCTTTGTTTCATCTGACTCTTCTTATTATGGAGGTGAAACTCTCCGCCCCTCATAAGACTTTTCGCTCATTTCTATGCGCATAACGGCGACCCTTTTAGGTCTGGTACGGTGATCAGAGTGCCAATTTAAATGGGCGCATTCTTTGTCTTGGGCGCATAGCCTGCCAGAAATAAAAATTTGATCCATGCCGAGAAGGTTTTTTAAAAACTTCGATAAAGGACGGCGCGCTAAAAACAAAGCCCAAGGCCATATTCGCTTTTTTGGAAGCGATTGTGTATTCGCTTGAACTTCCTTCAAGGACTCGCTGAGATAGCATATCACCTTCAAAAAACTTGCTGAAGGCCTTTAGGTTTGCGCTGCTCAGGACGTCCTTAAGCAAAATTATTTTTTCATTGAGCAAGATATTCTCTGGCCTCAGTGATTGAAGAAAGCGGCCTCTTGTCCAAGGTGGTGGTTTTAAGGCCTGGGAAGGACGCAGTCATATTTAATTTTGGGCGCTGGACAGCTTAATACACACAGTGCCATTCTTCCTGTCAAAACTAGGCACGCGCTTGCTACCATAGCCAACAAAAGAGAAAATGGAGGAGATCCAGCGAATAATAGCGGTCGGAACGCTCATCTTTTCGCCATTTGCCATTCTTAATCTGATCCCTGTGACCTTCTGGCCCAAGGTGCAGGACTTGGCGCTTAAAACGGGCACGGTGAAAAGACACAGAACGTAAAGGCCAAAGCCTATGTAAGAAAGCGTGTAGCGATCGAGAAATGGGCCAAAAATCAGCGAGTAGATTTTAATGACGACGAAGGCCAAACAGTTCACAAACAAGAGGTCGACAAACATAGCAGTAAAAATGCTCCCATACTTCGGGTAATGACCTTTATGTTTTAGGTACTCGCTATCTGGGAATTTTGTCATGGCCTGGTTCTTTCCTGAAAAACGGGGAGCTTAGGCTCCCCTATTTATTTTACTTATTGTTAAGGTGTCTAAGAACATTATGAAGAATCCCGCCATTGCGGTAGTAGTCAAGCTCGTCCTTAGTGTCGATTCTGCAAAGAGCGTTGAAAGTGCCAGTTGCGCCATCTTTACGGGTGAACTCAACAGTCATTTCCTCTTTGGGCTTGATTGAGTCAATGCCTCTAATAGTAAAGGTCTCTGTTCCGTCAAAGCCTAAAGTGTCTTTTGTGGTCCCTTTAGCAAACTGAAGCGGAAGAACGCCCATGCCAATAAGATTTGAGCGGTGGATCCTCTCATAAGACTCAGTGATCACGGCCTTGACGCCAAGAAGGATTGTTCCCTTCGCCGCCCAGTCACGAGAACTGCCCGTTCCATACTCCTTTCCGCCAATGACCACAAGTGGAGTGTTCTCTTCCTTGTACTTCATGGCAGCATCGTAAACAGACATCTGCTCGCCGCTTGGTATATGCTTAGTATAGCCGCCTTCAACTCCGTCGAGCATAAGGTTTGTGATTCTGATATTGGCAAATGTCCCTCTCATCATCACTTCGTGGTTGCCACGACGAGAACCGTAAGAGTTAAAGTCTTTGATCGCCACGCCATGCTCTTGGAGGTACTTGCCGGCCGGAGAGTCGGCCTTGATGGCGCCTGCTGGCGAGATATGATCTGTGGTGGTCGAGTCGCCTAGAATGAGGAGCGGTCTCGCGTCAACAATATCGCCCTTTTTTTCGAGGTCCATCGTCATTCCCTCAAAGTATGGAGGATTTTGCACATAAGTGGAGTTTGAGTCCCAATTATAGGTCTCGCTTGCTTCAGCGTTGACTTTTTGCCACTCCTCTCCCCCCTTAAAGACGTCAGAGTAGCGAGACTTGAACATCTCTTCGCTCAAGCAGCCTTGAATCGTCTCCTGTACCTCTTTGTTGCTTGGCCAGATGTCCTTTAAAAAGACATTATTTCCTTCTTTGTCTTTTCCAATAGCGTCTTTTTTGAGGTTGATTTTCAAATTGCCCGCGAGAGCGTAAGCGACAACTAGCGGAGGAGAAGCAAAGTAGTTTGCTCTAATGTCTGGCCCGATTCTGCCTTCAAAGTTTCTGTTGCCTGAAAGAACTGAAGTTGAGATCAAGTCGCCATCTGCGATCGCCTTTGAAATTTCCGGGTTAAGCGGCCCTGAGTTCCCGATACAAGTGGTGCAACCATAGCCCACAAGATTAAATCCAAGATCGTTAAGATGAGTTTGAAGCCCAGCTTTCTCAAGGTAATCGGTCACGACTTGAGAGCCGGGAGCAAGAGACGTCTTCACCCATGGCTTAACTTCTAGACCTTTTTCGACGGCTTTCTTCGCCACAAGGCCTGCCGCCACAAGAACAGCAGGGTTTGAAGTGTTCGTGCATGAAGTGATGGCAGCAATACAGATGTCACCGTGAGTAAGCTCAAATTCTCTTCCTTCGACTTTTACAGTTTTAGAAAAGTCCTTTTCGTCGACTTTAAAGACCTTCTTCATGTCTTTTTCAAATTGAGTATTCGCCTCACTTAGGCCGATTCTGTCTTGAGGTCTTTTGGGGCCGGCAATTGACGGCTCAACAGACGCCATATCGAGCTCAAGCGTGTCAGTGAATTCAGGATCAGCGGCGCCAGCTTCGCGCCACATGCCTTGCTCTTTAGCGTAAGCTTCAACAAGAGCGATTCTTTCAGCGTCTCTGCCCGTGAATTTAAGGTAATCAATAGTTTGTTGGTCGATTGTGAAGAAGCCACAAGTGGCGCCGTATTCTGGGGCCATATTTGCGATGGTCGCTCTGTCAGCAAGTGTAAGATTATCAAGGCCGTCGCCGTAGAACTCGACGAACTTTCCAACAACGCCTTTCTCTCTAAGCATTTGAACAACTGTGAGAACGAGGTCTGTGGCGGTCGTTCCTTCCGCCATTTTTCCAGTCAATTTAAAGCCCACAACTTCTGGGATAAGCATAGTGACGGCCTGGCCAAGCATCGCTGATTCGGCCTCAATGCCGCCAACGCCCCAACCAAGAACGCCAAGGCCATTAATCATAGTTGTGTGGGAGTCAGTTCCAACGCAAGTGTCGCAGTAAGCAATTGTCTCATCGCCCTCTTCTCTCGTCCAAACGACTTGACCAGTGTATTCAAGGTTTACCTGGTGAATTATCCCTGTTCCTGGAGGAACCACGCTGAAGTTTTCAAACGCTTTCTGGCCCCATTTTAGGAATTGGTATCTCTCCTTATTTCTTTCGTATTCGAGCTCAACATTCTCTTTAAAAGAGGTTTTAGTGCCGTATTTGTCGACCATGACCGAGTGGTCAATAACAAGGTCGACCGGAACCTGAGGGTTAATCTTTTGAGCGTCGCCTCCAAGGTTTTTCATGGCGTCTCTCATGGCGGCAAGATCAACGACCGCCGGGACCCCGGTAAAGTCCTGCATCATGACCCGCGCTGGGTGGTAAGAGATTTCTCTGTCAGATTTTTTATTTTTTAGCCAATCGATGACGGCGGTGACATCGTCTTTGACCACTGAAGACCCATTTTCTTTTCTAAGAAGGTTTTCTAAAAGGACTTTTAGAGAGTTTGGGAGTTTAGCGCCGTCACCCAGGCCATTTTCCTGAGCCTTTTTAATGCTATAGATGGTGTAGGACTTGTCCCCTACTTTTAATTCGGACTTCGCGTTGAATGAATTTCCGCTCATGTTTTTCCTTTTGTTGCTAAAAATAAAATCACCCGATTCTATACGAGGCAGGGCACTTTCTCAATACGCGGCATAAGAAAATTGCTTTATTGATAGCTATTGGCCTAATATAGAGCAATGGAGTTATATCAAAGAGAAATGTACATTGAATTTTTTGGCAATGTGCCAATTTACTTTGGAATCGGAGTTCAAATTGTCACGGCGCTCATATTAGGCGGGCTGGTGGGGTTTGACCGCGAAGTAAAGATGAAGGCGGCGGGTCTAAAAACAAATATTATGATTTGTATTGGGGCCACTCTGTACACGACTATTAGTCTTTTAAATCTTCCAAATGCGACAGGGCTTGTGGACCCCAACCGGGTGGCCGCCCAAATTGTAAGCGGCATTGGTTTTCTAGGGGCAGGCGCCATTATTCAAGGGCGAGGAAACGTCACAGGGCTTACAACGGCCGCCACTATTTGGGTCGTCGCCGCTATCGGCTTCACTATAGGCGTTGGCTATCCCGTGGTGGCGACTATGTTTTCTGTCACCGTTTTAGTTGTGCTTCGTTTACTTGCCCCCATTCATAAGTTTATTGAGCGGGACAGCGAGCACAGAGATTTCCATATCGAGATCCTCTCTCGAGGCAGCATAAAAAAAATCGCTAGCAAGATCATTATTAGCGAAAATATTGAGCTTGATGAAATCTACGAGGAGGGCCATCCCGCTGGGGAGAATCATCGCATTGTTCACGTATTCTTGTCCGGCCATCCTCGCGCCCTTGAAAGGATACAGCAAGATCTTAGAAGCGTTATTAACGTCGAGAAGGTCACCTTTAGGCAAATTGAATTAGAGTCTCAAGAGGACTACCCTCTCTAAAAAATTTAAAAATTTATTGAAAAAAAGAAGTACCGGCGGTCCTCGCAAGGACCCCGGTCTAGTGTTTTAACTTGGCCAAGGATTGCTTTCCAGGGCCACAAGTTTCTTACTTTGTTGACCTGTATGTAGGTCTTCCCTTTTAGATCCGCCACGCTTGCTACACGCGGTAGGTTTGCTTGTTTGTGATAAATGTCTCAGCGACTTGCCTCCTTATCTTTTAAGATTAGATGCGCTTCATTGCGCGTCGCCTTGCTATTATAATAAACGATTACGCGCTAAGCGTTAAGTGAAACAAAGTTAAAGTTTATTTACGCATAAAATGGTTTATTTTATTTTTAAGCTAGAAAATAAGGACGCGTGGACATTTGCGGCCTTGCACCCATACTTGTGACCTAGATTTTCGCCCTCAAGGTAGAGAAAGGCCAAGTCTCTTTCCTTTCCGTTTATACCAATTGAAGCAAAACCTTTTACATCATAGGGTCTATAGGTGATCTCTTCGAGCACCAAAGGCTCCACGTAAGTGTCACCACAGGCCTCACAGTACTTATCGACTATGGCAATGGAGCGCTCCTTCTTATAATTAATAAGTCTTTCAAAAGCCTGAGTGGCCCGCTTGGAGTTTAAGTACTTGCAAAGACTGGCATTGACCGGAAAGGTCGCAAAAAAGGCCAAAATAAATGTGAAAATTTTTTGTTTTTTCATAATCTGCGCTGCATTATGGAAGAGAGTTTCTCACCAAGGAAACAGCTTAAGCTTTCATTTATATAATTGAAAATCACGGAGCTAGATTTTTGATCAAATCGCTTTTTACATTACTTATTTCTTTCCTTATTTCTTTTGGCGCTTTCGCTGAAGATAAAAAAGACTCCGCAAGTATTCTGGAGAAGTTTTCCGCCCCCTTTTATGGAAACACCGCCAAGACCGTTTTTTTCACAGGCCTTGGCGCGTCCGCCCTGCTTTATGTAAATAGAACGAAGATAGGCGATCCTCTTAAAAAAGAGTGGTCTGAAAGTAGGCCCATGGGAGGTCTTGCCCATTTTGGTGACACTATGGGGCAACTAGTGCCAAACCTCATTTATATTGGGGTCACTCACCTCATGAGAGACAAAGGCGATAACCGACAAAGACGAAATCTCATGTTCGACACGACCCTCTATACAGGGCTCACTGTCATGGCCTTAAAGCATCTTATTGGCGAGCAGAGGCCTAATGGAGGCGATAGTTTGTCCTTTCCTTCCGGACACACGGCCACTGCGTTCGCTTTTGCGGGCGTTGTTGGCATTGAGCACGAATGGTATTGGGCGGCGCCGGCCTATGCCATGGCCACCATTGTTGGAGCGAGCCGGGTCAATGACGACGCCCATTGGCTGCATGATGTGGCCTTCGGAGCGACTCTTGGTATTAGCTATGCCTACGGGCTAAATGCTCTTCGAAACAGGGAACTCCCTGGCAGCGTCACGGCCATGCCTTTAAAAGGTGGAGGAATGCTCCAATACTCCTACCAGTATTAGAAAGTCATATCTAACTTTGCGATAATGAGCTTTAATTTAAACATGCCTTCCTTGTCTCTTTGAGTGTCGACGTGAAAGACTTTATAGCCCTGTTGGATGTATTGCGCCTCAATATCATCGCATTGGTTCTCATCTAAAGACTCCATGGAGACCACATAGGCCTGGTAGCGCTGATCGATATAATATTGCTCGTAGAGATTTAAATCGAGAGGCTTTCTGAAAGGGCTCATTTATCGTCCACTACAGTGTACTCAGCGTCTATTGAGTCTTTAGCGCTATTTTTTGGCCCTTTTGATTGGTTCTTCTTCATATGTTTTTCAACTTCTTGCAGGGTCTGCCAGCTGCGAAAAACATTGCGTAGAATGAAAAAGATAATTCCTAAAACAATTATTTTAAAAAGCATGGTGATATTATGGGGCTCTGAGCAGAGCCTGTAAAGTAAAGCTATGCGGGCTCGTCTTCGCTTTCTTTTGCGGCGTCGTCGTTTTCTTGAGCTTTTTTAGCGGCCTCTTCTTTTTCGGCCTCCTCTTCTGCTGCGATGCGGGCCTCTTCTTCGGCCTTTTTGCGCTCTTCTTCCTCTTTGGCCTTTTGAGCGTCGATAAACTTCTGTTTGGTCGCCTCTACTTGCTCCTTCTCTTGGGCCTTGGCGGCCTCTTTTTCTCTAAAGAAAACGGCGTTGATATGTCGTCTGAGTTCTTTCTTTTCTTCTTCGCCGATTCCGTGAATAACGCCGTAGTAGTCCCCGCCCACTTTTGCTTTGCCTGGGGGCTCGGTCACTGTGACGTACATTTCGGCAGGCATATTTAATTTAAAAACAGTTCCATGAGCGAGCTCTTTGTCACAATTAAAATAGATGTCATTTTCAGAGCAGCCCACAATAGTGATTGCGCTTTCGAACTCTGCGTAGCTTGCGTCAGAGCTCTTGTCGAGAACCATCACGTTTTCACCAAAAGGATCTTCCTCTCCGAAATATTTTTTGCGGAGGATTTCCGCCATTTTCACCACCAGCTCGGAGCTAATCACGTCTCTATGGCCTAAAATCTGCTTATATTTTAAAACACTTTGTAGTTTTGCTGTTTCATGCTCAGTATTGAAAACAATCACAAATGGCCGATAGTCTCCGATGCTTTTTATGACCTTGATAAGGTATTGAAGATTTTTGCCCTCATTGAACATATGCGCGAGATCTTGGTTGGCCTCAAGCTCTTCTGGGTCAATTTCTTCCATATTATAAGCGATCATCTGAGGCAAATACCGGGTAAGTTCCTGCTTAAATTTGACCAAAAACGGCTGAACTCTTATGACGAAATCATGACTATCAGTAAGTGGCTGATCATTATAGAGAGTGAGTTCCTTATCAATCACCAAAGTCTTAAGGGTTTTAGGTCTGCTCTTAGGCTTTTCTGCCAAGATCCAATCGAGCATTCTCTTTTTCGCCTGAGCGATGAGCTCTTCCCTTTCCTCAGTCTCTTTGGTGTCATCAATTTTTTGGCCTGAGTCCTCGTCCGCAACAAGAGGATCGAGATATTCAAAGCCCAACTCCTGGGCATAATCAAAATTATAATAAAGATCTTTGCTTTCCTGATTGCCGGAGGTCATATAGCTGGAAGGCATGATATTATTGTTTTTCCAGAAAGTTCTAAGTTTGCACTCCTCGCCTGGCCGGATCTTAAAATTAGACTCAAGCCTGAGCCCTTTAGGAGAAAGCACGCTGACCTTGGCCGGGAAATAAGCGACGACCACATCGTCCATTTTTGCCATGGCAAAGCCGTGGTCTTCAAGAACTTCATGAAACGCAAAGCAGACCGCGTCGTAGACGACTGCGTCCACCTCTCCGGACTTTACGTGGACGCATTGGGCCCCTGCCATAATCGCTTGCCTCACCACTTCCCTGCCTTGCTTATAGGCGGTGAGCGCAATTACTGTCGGTTTGTTGGTGGGCGAATTAATTCTGCTTTGTATGCGCAATAAATGAAGCATCTGCTCCGTGTTCTTTGCGAGATCTATAAAAACAACTCTTGGTCTTTCGTCGTAAATTAATTTTGTGAAATTTTGAATTTTCTTTGGATTGCTTTCGTAATGAAGATTAAACTCAAAGTTAATTTGTTTAAAATTTTTAAGACCTTCCTTTAGGTCCTGCCAATAGCCTTCGTCTTCTCCCAAGTAGAGAATAACTTTGGCGTCGGATTTTTTCTTTTCCTCGCCTTTAGCTTTTGGATCTTTCTCGTTCATATATATACTATATCGTAATTTTGATAGCTTAGGTTAAATTCTGTGAGATTAGTTTAAGCCTCTTAAGGAAATCTTCATATTTTACGTCTTTCTCATGACTTAGTTTTAGGCTCAGATAATTGATTCTTTTTTGCAATAATTCCAAACTGGCAGGATTTTTGGCGCTCCATTGAGAGTTTCCCACAGGATCAATACGGGCCTTTGCGCTTGGTGAGACCAACATCAATTCATATAACTTGTTTTTGTCTTTAATAATCTTCTCATGAACTAATCCAAAGCCTCGATCAATTAGGTTCTGCCTAAGTTGAAAGTTCTCGCTATGAATGCCTAAAATAAGAAAGCTGTTTGGACAGAGACTGATTTTGTCAATTATTGAAATGGCGGTTGACTCTCCTATTCCGGCCAAGATGGCCGTTGAATTTTTTAAAAATTTGGGAGTATTGGTTGAGTCTTCGCATAATAGTTTTTGTTTTAACACCAGAATGGAATATCCGTAGCTTTTATTCTATTATTTAACTTCTTCACAATGGAGGGAACTTATCAATAAAAACGACACTCTGACAAATCTCTTCCTGAGCGATTCTAATTCCAAGGTCCCCATGATCGCAACAAAAGTCATAAACTTCTTCACTGTCTTTAGGGACGAGCTCAAATAGCTCCTCATAATCTCTTTGAAAGTTTTATTTTTTTGTTAATTGCAGTCGATGGCATTTTATTTATAGGAAATTATCGTAGGTTTGGCCGTATCTTTTGTCATTTTCCTCTGTAAAATACTTGCGAACAAAATATTGACCAGAACGAATCGTCTCAATAAATCCAAAGGACTCCAGTGAGCGAAAATTCTGGTAAAGAGCTTCAAGGTTAATATCAAAAAGTGCTGCCAACTCCTGATGGGAAACCATGGGGGCAATGCCATATTTTTTATGAAGATTCGGTCTGCACCAAGTGATGCGGTATAGATACATTAAGAAGCAATATTTCCTGCCTAGATAATTTATGACGAATTAAAATCTCATCAAAAAACAAATCGGGGATCTCCGATAAACTGGCCCCTGAACTGCTGATTACTTCTTCCGCCGCGCTATCGGACTTCGACTTGACCTGATGGGATGACAAAATCGATCTTAGATCTTCCATGAACACCTCCATGATCTCTAAGGCATTCTCCCACGACTAGATTTAATTTCAACTTAAATTATTTACTAGAAGATATGGCCGGTAATAACCCATTAAATCGGTTATGACCGGCGCATAAGCTATAGAGGCTTAGCTCGAGCGGCGCCCCATGTCTCATGGTATTGACCGCAAAGGAGCGCGGAAAAGTGAAGCGGTAAATATACTGATCAAAGTCTTCGAGATCTTCCCACTCTCCGGACATAAAGACACGTTTCAGGTTTTCAGAATTTCTGTTTGAGAGGGCCGCCTCCCTAAACTCCTCTCTTCCCTCTATGCTTCCGTCCAAATTAATAAAGTCATAGTCCTCATTCTTTAGGGTCTCCATAATCTTGTCTCTGCTCATTTTTGAGCAGCTAAGATTAAAGGGCGAGATGCCATAAATATGAGCAAGCTGAACGATTTGTGACCAAGCTTTATAGCCCGCTTCATTGGCGCAAATAATATTCACCCCATTGCCAATAAAAAGATTGAAGAGAACGGTGATAAACCTTTCGAGCTCAATCTTATCGTCTCCAATCAGAATGATGCCAGCCCCGAGCTGGAGATTTCTCTTATCAAAGTTGATCTGGCCAGGGATCTGGCGGTTGGGGAACTCCCTTGTTTCCAACTGAAGCTTCCCTTCCTGGATGTATTCAATAAGGTTAACAAGGTAGTCTTTTCCCTTCTCATTGATGCTAGAGAAAAAGATCTCATATCGATTGATGACCGTTTTGAGATACTCAACGACCTTTGCCTCGCGATTTTCCCAAGCGATCTTGGACACGCGCACCATCGAATACGGAAGAGAGTGGACGACATCACTTTCTTTAACGGGCTTGATTTGCGACCTCTCCATTCTGTGAAAAGGATACAGGTAGGCAGCGCTTCCGGCCTTGGGGCCCGTGCCAGACATTTTGAAGCCTCCAAAGGGCTCAATGGCGACCCTGGCGCCGGTATTAGGACGGTTAATATAAATATTCCCAGCCAGCAGTTGAGGGGCAAGATAATCAATATCGTCTTGAGACTGGCAAAAGATACCGCCTGTAAGGGCGTATTCAGTGGCGTTAAAAAGCTCAATGGCCTCGTCTAAGTCATCATAGGGAATGACGTGAACGACCGGCCCAAAGATCTCCTTACAGGCAAACGTGTCTTTGTCTCTCGCCATTTTCTTCGTCGCTTGAAAAACGGCGGGCCCAACGGTGAAGCCTGGAAGGTCCTCTTTGGATCTGTCAACCAGGACCTTGCCGCCAAACTTTTCAACTTCTTCTCTTGATGTCTCGACCGCCTTGCGCACCCTTTCCTGGTCCTCGCCACTAACGACAGGATTTACGGTGGTGGAGAACTTTGCGGCAGATCCAGCGGGAAGGTCCTTAACGGCCTCCACGAATCTCTCCAAGAAGGCGTCCATAATTTGGCGGTCCACTAAGACTCGACTTGCGGCAGAGCACTTTTGCCCCGCGTGAGCAAAGGCCCCATAAAGAAGGCCAGAAACAGTTTCGTCCAGCTCACAATTATTCGTGACGATGACAGCGTTTTTTCCTCCCATCTCAGTGATGGCGGTCTTAGTGATGGGTATGAAGTTATATTGGGCGCTTGTTAGGCGCTCTTGAAGCTTGTAATAGATCTCTGTTCCCACCGCCTTCGAGCCAGTAAAAGCGATGCAGTTCACAAGATCATGGTCGACGATCGTCTTGCCCACTTCGCCTTCGCCATAAGAGACGGCCAGAACGTCTTCAGAAATTCCCGCCTCTCTAGCGAGTTTGACGAACTCCCTAATAATAATGGGGGTCTGCTCAGCGGGCTTTAAAATGACCGTATTGCCTGAAACAAGTCCCGCAGTGGTCATCCCAACAGGAATCGCAAGCGGGAAGTTCCAAGGCGCGACCACGCCGACCACGCCTTTTGCGTAATAGGCCGGAGTCTTTTTGATGATATTAATCTCTTCTTTGACGTAGAAGTTTATAAAGTCGATCGCCTCGTCAACGTCGGCCACCGCCTCTTCTATCGTTTTCCCCGCCTCAAGCATAATGAGAGAGCTGAGTCTGCTCCTGTGAAGAAGGAGGAGATCAGAAAGGTTCATAAGCTTTGCAAACCTTTCAGTTTTCTTATTATCGCTCCAGTCGCTCGCTCTGAAAGGTGTCAAAGAGCTTGCTGATCTTCTTGTCGACCTCTTCTGGGCCGTCCATAGGAACGCTTCCGACGGCGAATTCAGGATCGGAGGGACATAGGGAAACAAGATGCCCTTCACGCTCAAACTCTGAAGCGAGTTTAAGCTCCTTTTTCTGGGCTTCAAACGCCTCTTCAAATAGGTCAAGCTCGTCTTTTAGATAAGTGCGAATAGGCCAAACATTTTTAAATTCTCGGGAGAGCTCTTTTAAGGCGCCATCAAAAATAAGCTCTCTATTGCTTTGCTTGTCCTGAATAAGCTCTAGGGGGTTTTGAATCGTGATCGCCTTATTATGCGAGCGCATGATAGTGAGGACTCCGACTTGGGAAGAATTTTCCATAATTCTTCGAACGAGATAGGCCATTCCCACCAAGCAGGTTTCCGATGGGAATATAATTTCGAGTGGGCCAACCAAGCTTAGAGAGCCCCACGCTCAGGGCCTCATAGGTCATATGCAGGCACTGGTGCTCAATAACAGGAGCGTCTGGAAAGAGCTTCTTTCGCAGAACTTCTGAGTAGCAGTGGTCCTGGATATTATGACTTGCCACCGCAAGCTGGATCTCATCCGAGCGCTCCAAGGCCTTGTGAATAATTTGTCTAAAATGAATATCGGTCTCTTCTTTGTTCAAAAACTCTGGGGCCTCAAAATTAAAGGCCTCCGCCTCAATTGTCTCAGCGTCCCAGTAAGCGCCTTTAACAAGACGAATAGGCATTCTCACGCCTCTCTTTTTGGCAAGCTCAACTACCTCTTTAAAGTGTTCGTAACCATCTCTAAGATAGGCCTGAACAACGATACCTGTGTCTCCCCAACCCTCCAGTTCGGGCGTTTCAAGAAGTGTCCTCTCATAGACCCGAAAAATTACGTCTCTATAACTGTAATGTTCGGCGTCGATATTGACGAAAACTTCTTCTTTCTTCGCTTCAATAGAATCTTTTTAAGCCTCGGATAGATATTCTTAAAGCAGTAATCAAGGTCCGCTGGCTTTAAGATCATTGCAAAGAGCGGAGACTTTAACGCTTACATGGGCCCTATTAATGCCCGCCCCATTTCGGCTTCCCTTTTTAACGTGCCTATTAAAGCCTTTAATGACTTTTAATACGTCATTTAGATACAAGTCCGCTTCTTTATTGGACACCACCAATTCGCCTAGCTGGTCAAGGGTGGCGTCTCTTCCCGATTTCAAAAGGCTCGAAAGGGAAGAAGTGACCTTTTCGATTGATTCTCCGGCTATAAAGCGGGTGGCGAGCATTGAAACGCCCCGGCGAATGATCTTTAGCAAGGATTTTCGCGGGGATTCTTCGGGATACTTGATAGACCATATTCGCCATATAAAGGTAAAAAGTGGGAAGCGGACGCATTTGTCCCTTTAAGCGTTTTTCCTCTGCTAGCTTAGAGTCCTCGATTAGGCGCCTTAAGGCCTCAATAAAGTTCCTTTTCACCTCCTTGCCTTCTTTGTCATGGTCAAGACAAGGCAGCACGGCGAGGAACTTCAGCATATGAATTCTAACGAGCATGTAATTGGCCGTGAGGTCGAGGCCGTTATCACTGACTCTTTTCAAAAAGACTCTTTTTATATTCCTTTACGACTTCCATGAGCTTTTTTGTCTCCTCAATCGTCTCATCATTCACCTCATGAAACTTTGAGTCAGACAGGTCGGGCAAATCGCACTTGGCGCTGACATAGTCAATGACCAAAGGCGACTTCTCAAGAGGAATGGCGGCCACCTTTTCAGCATGCTCTTTAAGGTCCTGGACTTCGCTTAGCCTGCCGGCGTGTTGGTAAAAATCGATAAGGGTCAATTCATAGCTTAGATTTTTGCTAACAATGCTAATCTCTTTTTCATGGGGAAAAACGCCCGCAAGGAATTGAAAACTCCCAGCATTAATGCTCCATTTAAAGTCGCCGCGAACATCATAGCGCTTCACAAGCTTAACTATATTCTCAATTTCTTCATTAAAGGCGTATGCTTAACCATGGCCTCAAATTGATCGTAGAAACTTGATTGTCCAATCTTGGTCAGCGGCCTTGAGCATGATATCGTGAATCTTATGGGTATTTGCCATTTTTTGTCCTTCTAAGTGCTTCAAATATTTATGCTAAAGGTACCTTAGGCCGTAAATTATTAAAAGCTAAAATTTGACGCTTAATGCGGCCGTAGATAGACTTTGGTAAAGGGATTTAATGTTTTTCAAGCTCTCATTCATTGGTTTTCTAATACTGCAATCTGTCGTGACCTCAGCAGGCCAGGTCTCGCAGTATACCATGGCCGATCTCGAAGCTCTGGAGAGCGAAAAAAATGTCGAGGAGTTCTTCAAGCATGCCAAAGGACATTCGTCCCTCGCAGCGCCAGGAAGTCTGGAAAAAAATGACCCTTTCTATGGCGGAGGAATTTGCCAAAGAACTGGAGAATTATAAGACCATTGCGCCAGAGCAATTTGCAAGCTTTGCCTAATTTCACTATGGCCCGTCGCTTTTGCAGGACGAGTTCTTCGCTCAAAAAAGAAATAAAGTGGCCTTAAAGTATTTCGCTCAGTGTTTGCGCTCCAAGGGCGAAGCTTGCGTGAAAGAAATGCAAAAACTCTACCTCGCCTTTGGTCAAGACTCTGTTTTTGGTTTTGAGCTTGCAAAGTTGGCCGCGACCATTCAAGGCCCCTCTCTTGAGCTCTGGCCTTTCTTAAGTCCCATTGCCTCCAGTCCTTTTGGAGAGTTTTATTGCGGCAAGTCCCCTCTTTACGAGGCGCTCGCTCAAAAAATAGACTCCAATGAGAAGCATGGAGCTCACAAAGACTGCCTTAAAAGCTTTTGCCTCGAGAGCTCAAATGGACGTCAAGGACCCAGAAAACCTAGAGAGCAGGTCCCTCGCCTTTAGAGGCCTTGCCAAACTTGGGCTTCTCGACCTTCAGACCAAAACAAGCAGAGCATCTACGACGCCCTTGCAGGCGCCCTTAAAGTCAGGTCCCATTGGACCCAGGCGCTGGATGCGCTTAGCTTTTATAGTGAAAGCAAAATTTGAGAGAAGAGCTAGTTGCCGATCTTAAAACTCAAGAAACCATGCCTGACGGACTTTTCGCTCAAAAGAGCAATAAGCAGGCCCTCGCTCTCACAAAGCTTATGGGAAAGAAATTTCCTGAGCTCCTAGATCTTTATGCTCAAAGGTGCCTTAACTGGCTTAAAGGCAGCGGCACGTATCCCAAAGGCAACCCCACCCCTAATTGCCACTCCTATTTTGAGATGGCGAAGGTCATTGGCTCTAGCCCTGATGGGGTCATCAAAGAATACGATCTGATAGTTAATGAGTGGAAAAAATAAAACAGCATTAAAAAGGCCCTCTTTCGAGGGCCCTAAAATTAAATGATTGTCTAATCAAATTAGCTTAGGTGCTTAGAAACAAGTTTTGTCATCTCAAACATGCTAACGACTTTCTTTCCGCCAAATACAGGCTTAAGTTTCTCATCAGCAATGATGTTTCTCTTGTTCTTTGGATCTTGAAGGTCGTTCTTCTTGATGTATTCCCAAAGCTTCTTCACCACCTGAGTTCTTGGAAGAGGCTTGCTCCCCACTACTCGGCAAGCTCATCAGAAGGCTTTAACTCTTTCATAAAAGCGGCGTTCGGCTTTCTTTTTGTTTTTTTGGCGGCCTTTTTCTTTGTCGCTTTCTTAGCTGGTTTCTTCGCGGCTTTCTTCTTAGTGGCCTTTTTCTTGGTCGTCTTTTTAGCTCCTTCTTCTTAGCAGCTTTCTTTTTAGTCGCCTTTTTCTTGGTGGCTTTCTTCTTTGCCGCCTTTTTAGCTACCTTCTTCTTAGTCGCCTTTTTAGCGGCCTTCTTCTTTGTCGCTTTTTTCTTAGTAGCTTTTTTAGCTGCTTTTTTCTTAGTGGCTTTCTTCTTAGTCGCCTTCTTCTTCGCTACTTTCTTTTTAGTGGCCTTCTTTGCCACCTTTTTCTTCGTGGCCTTTTTGGCGGCCTTCTTTTTTGTTGCTTTTTTCTTTGCCATGGTTTCCTCCCAGTAATATGGCCCTATTTAATGTTAAATAGGTTCTTTAATCAAAGATCTTTTTCCCACTCAAGCATCTCGTCATGAGGCCCGTGTGTTTTGCCAGTCTTGTGATAATCATGGCCCTCGTTAAGAGAGATCATTCTAAAATTATCAAAAGGGCAGTAGTTGATGATTTTTTTAAGCTTATTCTTGCGAGCAAAGTCTTCATAGAAGTCTTTGATTCGATGTGAGAATCCGTTTCCTTGATAGATGAGCTTTATGGGCGTGTTCTTAGTGTAAAGAACCCCGTCCTTTTGCTTAATAAAGAGGGCCGCAGCTATATCGTCATCAAAGTTTACTGAATAGAGCTTCCACCCCTCATTAATTTCTTTTTTGATGTTTTCCTCTGACCAGGTAAAGTCTTGAGAGTCAGCAAATGCTTTTGAATTGAAGTTGTAGATTTCTTTTATTTCTTGATCACTTTCACTTTTTTTAAATTCTAAATTTTCCGCTACAGTCACTAGCCTTCCTTTGTTTATGAGTAATTGTAATGATATTGAGTAGTGAAATCAATTATTATTTCGCTCTCCTAATCACGCCTCACCTACAGACTAAAATCATCTTTCCCACGAGAGCAAATCCTCTTTCTAGACATTTTTGATCCCTCTAGTTGAGGTTCAAATTTTTGCGGCAGGAATTCTGCCAATTCACGGGATTAACAGTCTTTATTTCAAGAAAGCCTCATGGAATATCCGCATCAATCTTTATGAGCTAAATCATTGCAATTCCATTCCCACTATGGGAATTTGAGGGCTCATGAAAGACACTAACACGCCCCCCAAAGACACTTCGAAATCGGTTTTCAGCCCGATCATAATAACCTTTAAGAAAGTTGAATCTGTTCTCGGCAATATGAAGTTTGCTGTGGTCATTATTTTGCTCTTCGCTCTAGCGCTCATCTATGGCACTTTCATGGAAAGCTACCATGGAAGAGAATTTGCCAATAAGCTAGTCTACAAGTCGTGGTGGTTTATGGGCATGCAGGCCCTTATGTTTTTAAGCATCCTTATAGCCACGCTCGCTAGACTGCCCTTTAAGAAAAGACTTTACGGCTTTTACACTCTCCACTCCGGTCTTCTTATTCTATTTATCGGCTCTTTTTTGACCTATACCATTGGCATAGATGGAATGATGGAGCTAATGCCCAACGAGCCAACCAATAAGGTGGCCGTGCAGGAGGACAGATTTATGGTCTTCTATCCTGAAGGCAGTATGAAGTCTTTTCCTTTGCCGGAATCGGCCTTCCCAAGCGATATCAATTACGAGGAAGAAAATCTTAAAATTAAGAAGTACCTGCCCTTTTCAAAGCTTAAGACTCAGTGGAAGGAATCGACCAAAGGCCCTGACATGAGCTCAGCGGTCTACACACTCTATAATCAAATGGTCAGCCAAGACCTGACTCTTAGCCTGCACCCTCATAGCGACTTTCAGTCCATGCAGCGCATGGGTCCCCTGAGTGTTCATTATATGCCGAAGTCTCTCTATAGTTGTTTCACCAAGGAGACCAAGTCGGGCTTTCTGCTATGGGACACCTTAAAGGACAAATGCGTAAGCGCTGAGGAAGGCGGCTTTGAAGTGGGCGAGACCCCCACCAAGAATCGCTTCATGCTCGTGCCCCATAATGGCGAATATCTGAAATTCTTCCCCGATTTCTCCCCGATGCCGTTAAATGATGATCTTACGAAACAAGTTAACTCTCCCTTTAGAGCGTTTAGCAAGGAGTTATTTCAGCAAAAACCAAACTTATTTTTGTTTGGAGACAAGATTGTCTATTACTCCAAGAGAAAGGGATGGCAAGGCAAGCGTTTTGCTGACAAAAAGCAATTGCGCCTTCCTTGGATGAATTTCAAAATTGTCCTTAATCGCTATGAAACGGACAAATACCCAGTAGAAAAACCAGTCTACGCTAGGCCTATTCAGGACTCCGGGAAATATTGTGGAAGGCGACCTAAAAAGTGTTCTTATTGAATACTACGGCAAAGACTACTGGGTGCGAAGTGACGGCCCCTTGGCCGTTGAAGGAGGCGGAAAGACAATTCGCTTTAAAATTGGCACTAAAGAGCTGCTGCTGCCTTATCAAATGACACTGGACAATTTCATAGATGGACAAAAACCCGGGCACCAATGACCCTGCTAGCTACGAGTCGTTTGTGGCGCTTCTCGACGGCAGAACTACCAATGGAGCCAGTGACCATCATGTCTATATGAACAATCCTCTTAAATACGATGACTTTACCTTCTATCAGTCGTCCTACTTTCAAGTGGGACCCAATCAATATGGAAGCGCCTTTAGCGTCAATTACGACCCAGGAAGACCTCTTAAGTATCTTGGCTCATTTCTTCTCGTCTTTGGCAGCGCTTGGCACTTCTATATTCGAAGAAGGAAGAAACGTAAATTCTTTGAAAAAGAAACCACTATCGAAAACAGCGGCAATGGCCCCTTAGGAGAAAGCAATGCTTAAGCTTGTTTTATTTTTTGTTCTCGGCAGTTTCACCTTAAACGCTCAGATCTGTGACAATAGCTCTCGAGTCCCTGCCTGTTCAAGCAGGCGGCAGGGTCAAGCCTCTCATGGTGCACGCAGATGAGACGATTAAGTTTATCACTGGCAAAAGCTCATTTAAAAACTATTCAGCGCTGAGACTTACTGCAAGCTTTCGCTTACTTCTATCGGCAGAGGAGAAAACCTAGCTATTCCCCTAAAGGTGGACCATGTTGAGGCGAGAAAGCTTTTAAACATGGACGAATCCCAAACGAGCTTGCCAGCAAGCGGAGGCTCTGGGACATAAAGACCTTGTTCGCGCCAATATCATGAAGATTAAGAAGTCCACGCTCTTAAAAAGGAACTTAATAAGGTCTGGGCCAGAATCAATAACTATGAAATGATGAAGGACGGCAAGTCATTGGACAGTGCCACTTTTCTCGGACGGCAAAGTTCTTTGGCATGGCATCGAGGACATCGCTAAAGGAAAAGAGGACATAAAAACTTGGCTTATAGGCCTTAAAGACCAATATATTGAGGCCGAAGGGGACGACTACCTGCTTGAATTCACTTATGTTAAAAGCCATGTATTTGATTTCGCCATGCTTAGCGCTCTTCTAGGCATCTTTGCCGCCGTGCTGTTTAGGAAAAAGTGGCCCGGAGTGACCTTTGGAGTCCTCACACTTCTTTTTCAGGCAAGCGGCATGACCATGAGAATCATGATCTCCGGAAGGGCCCCTATCACCAATATGTATGAAACGGTCCTTTTTTCAGGCTTCGGGGCCCTGGTTATCGCCCTGTTGATTATGGCCTTTAAAAAAGACAAGATCTTCCTCCTTGGAGGTCTCTCCTATAGCGTGCTTTGCCTTTTCATGATGAGATTCGCTAATAATATGCTTGATCCGAGCATTTCTCCTCTCGTGCCTGTCCTTAGAGACAATTTCTGGCTTTCAACTCACGTGACGACCATTATTCTTAGCTACGCGGCCTTGGCCCTAAGCTGGATGCTCGCCAATATGGTTCTCGATTAAAAACCGCTTTGGAAATCTAAGCAAAAAAGACTATCGCTATTATGAAAGGCTTATCGGAACAAGCATTAATGTGGGAGTTGTTCTTCTCGCCGCCGGGATTATCCTAGGAGGCGTGTGGGCCGACTACTCATGGGGACGGTTTTGGGGCTGGGACCCTAAAGAGACATGGTCTCTGATCGTGCTCCTTTTTTATATGGCCCTGCTTCACGGCAGATACACCAACTGGATCAATACCCACCGCTTTGTCATAGCCGCGGCGGGAGGCTTTATGACCGTTATGATGGCCTGGTTTGGAGTGAACTATATCCTCGCCACTGGGCTTCATAGCTACGGCTTCTCTGAGGGCGGAGCGATTTTCCTTGGAAGCTTCTTTATTCTTCAAACCCTTGCTCTCATTATCCTCGGAGTAAGGCTTGGCTCCAGAGGCCCAAATGAAGCCGCTGCTAGTTAGGACCGCAATAGTATTGGGGCTATGCGCTTGCTCAAGCGCTCAGCAAAAGCGAAGGTCGGTCGTGGACGAGGTGAATGAAGGCAATATCTCAGTGGCGACAGTGCTTGATCTCGCGAGATCAAGCTATCTGAAAGGTTGTGTGGACGGCAAAAATGAGTTTGCTCCCGAGAAGAGATCTGAGAGCGCTTTTGACCCCTGTCTTATGAAGGCAAAAGAACACCAAGAAGAGATTCGCTATATATTAGAGCAGAATCCAGCTCCCTTAAAAAAGAAGAAATAAAAAGGCCCTCGATTGAGGGCCTTGAATTTAGAATGTGTACCTTGCTTTAATGTCGAGTTGGGTAAAATTTATTTCATCGAAAACCTTGGCCTGCTCAGTGGACGTGTAATAGAAGATGCCTGGGAGAACAGTAAATTTGCCATAATCCAAGGCAGCGTATCCATGCAGAAAAAAGTACGTGGTGTCTTCGGTGAGGCCAGCTCTTTATTGCTATCAATTTGATATTGGCCAAGTCCTGCTCCAAGAATATGGTCTTTAAGCTTCTTTTCGTAAAAAGCTTCTAAAATGACCTCTTTTGAGCTCTTTTTGTCCTTTCCATTTTTTACAGCGACGTCATACTGTGGACTTAGGGTGAACTTGGCCCCAAAACCATTTTCAAAAAGACCGCCCTGAAAGGCGAAGTGATTTCCACCAGTAAAGGCGCTCTCATCTTTTTCTTTTTCAGGACTATAGAGAAAATTTACGCCATAAAAGAAAATACTCTTTTGGCCCCTCAAAAAGAGCCTATAATCTTCCATTCCTTCATAGCTAGGCCCTCTATTATAGGCCAGTTCAACTCCCACATTTACCAATCGGGAAAAAGCGTATTGTCCCAAAACATTATATCTAAAGGAGCTAAAGTCCAAATCACTATTTGCGGAATTATCATAAACGATCTGCCCATCTAAAGTGCCATAGCCGCCTTCGATAAAAAGACCGCTGTCAACAACATAAAAGTTTTCAATATGATCGGCCGCCAATGCGTGACCAAGAATCAATAGACCTATAAGAAATGTTTTCAATTTTCCTCCATGATAAAATTTTAAGTTATATAAATATTGAAAAAAACCAGACATAGCAAGTCAATAAAAAGGCCCTCGATTGAGGGCCTTGTATAGTAAAGAATGTCTTCTATACTCTTATTGGAAAAGGATGTAGGGATTGGCCATTTGGTTTTTCACCTTCTTCGCCATCACCATGTTTCCTTTGGACTCGAAGTAGCCCACAAGAGCTCCTTCAGTCAAACGCTGCTTAACATAGAAAGACTCAACAAAGCCCTCCACTTGCGCCTTGATCCATCCTGGAATTGGAAGAAAACCAAGTCCCAACTCGCCAAGATTAAGAAGAGAACGTATCCTCTTGATTTTATTCGGCTTGGCATAGTTATAGGCAGTGGCCGCCTTCATACTAAACATATGCTTAGTGTCCACTAAGTTTTTTACGACCTTCTCGCCTTCTTCGACAACTTCGACAAACCCGTAGTTATAACGTCCATTAACACTGTCATAAGTGGACGCTGTCAGTCTGATTTTGGAGTTGCAGCTTCTTAGCATGGTGAAGAAGTTGTCTGTTCCATAGCGAAGCCAATTGGACGGCCGCTCTATTGGACTCTCCAAAATTAATTGGAGCGATTCTTGACTCATAAATGGAAGAGAAAACAGTGTCAGCTTCTTTCTTGCTAAGTCCAAGCTCTTCGGGAGTGAAGTTTTGAAGATAATGAAGAAGCATATTTTGGTGAAATGTCCTCTGCTCAAGCACAAGATCATGGACTTTCACGATCACGAAGCTCACAAGATTGAGAATGGGAACGTTATCAAACTTCTTCTTGGCGAAATTTAGCGCTCTGTTCACCACTTCATAAGTCACGTTTTTGCGATAAAAGTAACGAGCGTCATTTGGATTGGCGATAATGCTTAGATCAAGCATTTTAAGCGCGTCTCTCAGATCAAACTCAAACTTTTTTAGAACGCCTTTTGTTTGGATCGCCGCAAAGGACTCGTCCACATTGATATTAGGAAGGTTTTCAATTGACTCCCTAACAAGGCCGATGTTTTCTTGAGTCTCTTTAGTGTTTGGCTGCCCTTCTTCCAATTGAGCGATAAAAGCGTCAACTCGCCCTGATACTCAGACTTGTTCTGCAT
Source organism: uncultured Bacteriovoracaceae bacterium (assembly GCA_963747475.1). GTDB lineage: Bacteria > Bdellovibrionota > Bacteriovoracia > Bacteriovoracales > Bacteriovoracaceae > UBA845. Next base: position 35,790 of record CAVVFE010000009.1, on the reverse strand, counting down.
TCTTCTAATTTCGGCCTTAACGTCTTCCTTAATTTGCTGCAAATAGGGAGCAATAGTAAAGCCTTTAGAGAAGAACTTCATCTTTACGCTATCAAGCTTTCCATCTTGAGTTCGCTTAAAAACAAAACGCTTATTTAGTCCGTTGAGATTCATGTCCGCTGCGGTCGCAGCAAACGATAGTGATAATGCTGTTAATCCAGCCAATAGAACATTCCATGTTCTCATATACCCTCCTAATCCATGAAGTATGTAAATCTTAAATATCGTAAAATAGAAAAAACGATAAACCACGTAGATATTCTTGATGTAAGGAAATAAGAGCATGCCTAACTAAGACAACTCAGAATTTGCCTTATGAATAAAATGCCTAATGCGGCAGAAAGAAAAATTATTTAAACTACTAAGGATGAAAAACTACCTAACTTTTATTATTTCTATTTGTATGCGCCAATCTCCACGCCTCTTTCTACATGGACTATAAACTCAATTACCAAACAGAGACTGATGGCGGAGATCAGTCTTTTAAATACAATAGAATGATGAATTCTCTCTACCTTGCCGCCAGCATGGACAGGGACAAGCAATTTTTTATCGGGCAAAGCATTGTTTCCTGGAATAAGACACAACAACAGGGCGAAGACTCCTCTGATGAGTTTAGCATGAGCCTTCTTGAGCTTGGCCCAAGGCTTCACTATTACTTTTCTCAAGAACGAACTTGGTATGCGAGTTTTACTTATAATTTCTATTCCAAAGGAAAAAGCAAGCTCTCAGGAGTTAGTGGAGACATCAGTGGCTCTGGCTATATTGGAAGTCTTGGGTATCATTATGATCTCTCTAGGACGATTGGAATTGGCGGCTCACTCAACTACCATAGTGTTTCTATTGGCGAGAGAAAAGTTGACTCTACGACCTCTGATGTTTCGGAGACTTATACTGCCATAGTGCCCATGCTGGAAATGGCCTTCCGCTTTAGATAAAAGGCCCCGTACTGTCTAATTTTTTGACAGCAATATAAATATTACCTTCAACTCTATTCCAGCCACTCGCCCGTTATCGGTAAGATCATGACCAGGAGGAACTATGAAATTTATCTTAATCACGCTTATGGCCGCTAGTATCGCTAGCCTATCCTACGCTCAAGAGGACTGCGCAGACTATGCGAGAAGCGCTCCAGCCCAGTCTGACCAGGCCAATCTTGCGCAAGCAAAAATATGCTCCAAGACCTTGGTGGAATCTTTAAAAGCGTCCGTCAAAAAAATGGACCAATCCACCGCAATTGCCATAGCGCCCTTGAAAGCGCCAAGGAAACCATACGAGACGCAAAAGCGTTCCAGCAGGCGGCCAACAAAGCCTCGCATGGGAGGGCCTAGCGGCCAAGGCCAAAGCAAAGTTCCAGGAGAGCGTTTTGGATCTTGTCTATGCCATGACAGACAATCTTGAAGATAAGTCATGTGATCCGATTGAATATATTGAGGTAAAGGCCCAAGCTCACACTGAAGTCCTCGTATTAGAGGGCACAAAGTATTCGCTTCCTTGAGCTAAGGTTTCTTGATCTCCATCGGCCTCTGCGGAAAGACGATCCCGAGGTCATGGTCCATATTCCAGCGATCAACAAGGTACTCGCCCCTTTCAACTTTATAGTGCTTGAGGGTCTCGTCTAAGTGATCAAGTTTTTTCATAAGCAGGACTTGAAGCCTAAGATTGTCCTGCTTCGTTTGGACCATATTATCAATGGCAATCTGTTTTTCTTTTCTTAGCTGGTTGATTTGCTCGTCGTACTCAGCGGCCGTCTTCATCTTTTGCTGATTATAAGTCCAGAGGAAATGATTGATATTTGAAAGCTGTTTAAGGTAGCCCTCCTTTCTCAAGAGAAGCGTCTCTCTGTACTTGCTCGCCTCTAAAACCCGCTTCGCAAGCTTATCGCTTTCAAAATTGAGCTGAACCCCTCTTGGGAAGTATTGCTTTGGGTCCCAGCAAGGATTGAAGTCCGTCACGTAGACGATGAAATAATCGTCTTCAATGCCTTGCACATTTGCCCGACAAGGACGGTCTGAATCGTGATTATTTACTCGAAAATAAACTACGTCTCCGGCCTTAAAGAACTTGGTATTATTATTTTCCACATGTATCTTCAGCACTCTGCCCTTGTCGCCCTTGTCTGTCACCCTCCCCATGAATTGTCGTAACGCACATTGGGATCAATAAAGGAGTTGTTTTCTGGGCCTACTAGGCCTTTGTCAGGCAGCTCGAAGGAATTGGGACTAGCTAAGCGAGCTAGACGTTCCTAGGAAGAGGGCCATAACGGCGAAAAGATACTGGTAAAAGTTCCTCATTAACTCTATTATGGGCCAAATACTCGATTTTTCAAATAACTATTAGAATTTACCCAAATTAAGGAAGGAGCATCATGGAATTCTTTATCGACACTGGTGATTTAAATGAAATCAAAGAGGCCTGGGAATGGGGCATTATTGATGGGGTGACCACAAATCCCGTCCCTTGTGGCCAAGGCCGGAATGGACCAAAAAACGCTTATTCAAAAAATATCTGAGATTGTGGACGGACCCATAAGCGCGGAAGTCATCTCAATGGACGCCAAAGGCATGCTTGAAGAAGCAAGCGAGCTGGCAAAAATCCACGAAAATGTTGTCATTAAGCTCCCAATGACAAAAGAAGGGATGATCGCCTGCAAACAATTGTCTAAAGATGGTGTGAAAACGAATGTCACTCTCGTTTTTAGCGCTAACCAGGCCCTTTTGGCGGCGAAAAATGGGGCGACTTATGTTTCTCCCTTCATTGGTAGACTCGATGATATCGGCCAAACTGGCATGCAATTAATTGGCGAGATCAGAGATATCTTTGATAACTACGCTTTCCAAACAAAGATTCTTGGCCGCCTCTATCAGACACGTCGACCATGTTAAAACGAGCGCCCTAATGGCCTCAGATGTGGCCACAGTGCCATTTAAAGTGCTTGCCCAGCTATTTGACCATCCCACTCACAAAAATCGGTCTCGATAAATTTATGGCCGATCACAAGAACTCTCAAAAGTAATCATTTAGGGCGGCCTGATTCGCGCCGCCTCTTTAACTTTTCAAAATCACAAACCTTTTTTCTTTTCCGTTCTTTTTAGTCAAGTTTAAGCATTCTTCCGAGCCGATAAGTCAGTCTGAAAGGAGGAGCACAATGCCCTTCCAAAAGGCTTAAGAGTGAGACCACTAAAAACTAATCTATTACTTGGGCTAGGCGCTGTGCTTACTTAGCTCCTGCCAGCCACCAGAGGAAGCTCCCTATCGAGAGCCTTCAGGGCCATTCAAGTGATAAAATGGCGCCCTTCACGTTGGAATCATAACGCATTTCCCTTGAGGCTTAGCATCAGCGAGACTTTCAAGCTGATGAGGCCCAGGCCATTCGAGACATGGCGGGAGCCTGGTCCGATAGCGTAGGTGAACAAGACCCAATTTATTGACTCCGCCTACACCACGTCAGAAAAAGGCATTGTGAGCCTCTCAAGCTATGAAGACAGTGTCATAGGTGTCTATAAGCTTACTAAGTGGCCTGCCGAGCTTCCTAAGACCGCGTTGGCAATAACGCAAGTTATTGGCTCTAGAAAAAATGCGGGAACTTCCAGTGAATATATCAGAATCGAGCATGCTGATATTTTTGTTAATTATGAAGTTTTTGACTTCACGACAGACGATTCGTGGGGATATGACCTACAGACGATTATTTTACATGAAGTGGGGCATATGCTTGGTCTTTATCACGATCACGGCTCTCTGGACGAGTCAGTAATGTATCCTTCTATCACCCGCTATGACGAGAACCGCTATCCAAAGGAAAAAGACATTCAAAATATCTCAGCGAAATATCAGATAAATAGAGCCGCAAGCTCTCGCATGGCGCTCATTTATGACGATGAGATCCGACTCCTCAAGAGTCCCTTGATATTTCCGATGAAGACCTTGTGGTCGTGCAATACGAGCTTTTGGCAGACGGAAGTGAAAGAAAATCAATCAAGCCCGCGCATAATGCGCAGAAAAAATAGGAGTTACTGTATATGTTGTCCGGTCTAAAGTTCTACTTTGCTCTTGTTCTAGCGCTTATCACTGCTCAAATTGTTATTGCCGGCGAAAGGGCGGTGGATTTTCAGCGCGCCTTAAAGGCCTATGAGAAAGAAAGAGAGCCAAGTCAAACCAAGAACGAGCTTGAGAAAAAAGAAATGGTAAATCCCGAAATTGAGGTTTCCCTAAAAGAGAAAGAGGAGAAAAAAGAGCCAAAAGTAGCCTACTCTTCAATATCTAAAACAAACTTCTCAACATGAATGACTTCCTTGTCCCTTCCGGGGCCTAGGAGGTCTTGTATTTCAGAAGAGTGTTTGCCTTTAATGAGCTCAATTTCACTATGGGCAAAGGAAACAATTCCTCGTCCAATAATTTCGTTCCCAAATAAAACGTTGACACAGTCCCCAGGAGAAAATTCTCCGCTCACATCAATAATACCGCTAGAAAGCAAAGACTTATTTGATCTGAGAGCTTTTACGGCGCCGGCGTCCACATCAATAAAGGCGTCAGTTTCCTTGATTGAAGCGAGCCAAAGCTTATTCCTTCCCATTTTGGGCAAAGGTCTTGGATAAAAGAATGTTCCCTCTCCTTCAGAGCATAAAGCGTCCAAGACGGGTCTTTCCAGATCTTTGGAGGAAATAAGGCAGCTTACTGAAAGCTCCAAGGCTTTTTTAACGGCCGCAACCTTGCTCTCCATTCCGCCTCTGCCTGAGTAAGTTTTAGGCCCAAAGCTCGCCCTGACAAGCTCCCCGAATTGCACTTCAGAAATGAATTTGGCGTCAGGCGGGTGGGGTCCTTATCATACAGGCCCTTGGCGCTTGTGATCAGCTGCATAGCGTCCGCCTCTATCAGAGCGCAGACCTTTGAGGCCAAATGGTCATTGTCTCCGACTGTAATTTCGGTGAAAGAGATGGCGTCATTTTCATTGATATGGGAATTATGCCGGAGTCCAGAAGGGCGGTCGATAGTCCTTCTAGCGTTTAAGAAATCGGCGCCGCGACTTGAAGTCATCGTGAGTAAGAAGAACTTGCGAGCAAATAAGCCCCAAAGAGCCAAAGATCTCATGATACTTATTCATAAGCAGCGGCTGGCCCACAGAGCTTGAGGCCTGTTGAGCGGCAATTTTGTCTTTTTTAAAAAGCTTTGCATCAATAAAGCTCCTTCCAATATTCACAGCGCCTGAGCTCACAAGGACAACCTCAATTCCTTCCTCTTTAAAGCGGCGTTAATGTCCCTAACGAGCGGCCCTGATGGTCTGAAGGTGAAACTCTCCATAGGGGTCTGTCACCACATTGCTTCCGACCTTTATCACAAGCGTCTAATAGTCCGCAAATCTTCTCGAAGTCGCATGCCCATTCCACGCCTCTATAAAAATATAGCACTGGTTCAAACTAATGCCGCCTAAAAAAAGGGGGGCCAATTAAAAAAGGCCCGGAATTTCCGGGCCCTTTTAATCGAGATATCTATCTCTTGCTGGCCTTCTTTTTAGCTCTTTTTCTGAAGTTTTTTGTAGACGCTCTTTTTAGCGTTGTCCTTCTTCTTCATGATTTCTTCAAGCTTCTCGCTGGTCTCGTTAAGCTCTTCGATAAGCTTTTTCTTGATGAGTGCGGGACTTTTGAAGATCTTCTCCCACTCTTTGATCTTGGCAGTGTCGTCTTTGATCATAAGTTGTCGTTTTTCGACCTCTTCTTTGGTCATCCTATAAATGGCCATATCGGCAAGATAATCAGAGTAATGAAATTTCTGCTTATCAAGATACTCCACAAACGCCTTACGATTTGCTTTTTTCTCGGCCTGGGCGTAATGCCTTCTCTTTTATAAAGCGAATAATCTCATTGTTCTTATTTGAGCGCTTTCTTTTGCGTCCTCAATCAAAAGCTCATATCGCCTTTTAACGACCACCAACCTTTGAGCGGTGAAGATCTCAATAATTTCCTCGGCCCGGTCAAGGACCTTCACCCCTCTCTCAGAGATAAGCGTGTAGTTAGGAACAAGCGAAGTGGTGGTCTCCATCTTACTCACAACTTCCTCAAAGCTAGGTTGTTGGCCGCGCTTAAAGATAAGCTCGATCATGATTTCATTATCGACCGATGAATCGATATAATCTTTTATGACGTCGTTATCAATTTGTTTATTTGAGAACTTATAGACCTTTCTGAGCGTCGTATCCACGAGGCAGCTCAGTGATATAAATTTTTCCATTGATTTCTTTAAAGCCCATCGGGAAGAGGACTCTCCCTCTTTTGTCCACGTCCACCTTTTCAGAGTAGTTTCTAATCCATGGCTTAATTTTTCTGGCCTTTCCCGGTCTCAACAAACTGAATCATGCTTTTAATGATGTCTTTATGATTAAAGCTGGGAATGACAGAGGAAAAGCCTGTGCCAATGCCTTCCGCCCCGTTTAAAAGCATGATAGGAAGTTTTGGCAGAAGCCCTAAGAGGCTCCATGACCTTCTCGTCATAGTTTGGAACCATTTCGACCTGGTTCATATCATCGAAGAAAAGAAGCTTAGCGACTTCGCCAAGTTTGCACTCGATATATCTAGCGGCCGCGGCCTGCGTCTCCATTCTTTCGCCGAAAGTATCCCTTTTTATCGATCAGAGGGATAGTTATTGGAGAAAGGTGTAGTCTTGGGCGAGATTTACAATTGAACTCTCCACCGAAGCAGGGCCGTGAGGGTGAAGAGTCAAAACCAGGCCAGTCACAGAAGAGACCTTTATAAGTCCCTTGCTTTGGTTCTTATAGAGAGTATAAAGAATGCGCCTTTGACTCGGCTTCAGCCCGTCTTGCAGGTACGGAATCGCCCGGTCCATAAGGGTGTAAATCTGATAGGTGCGGTATTCGTCTTTGACGATATTTTCAAGAGGCACGGCCTCCATTGAATGATAGTACTGCTCTTGCATAACTTATTCCCTATTTTCTCTATTTTTTCTTTGCTTTTTTGTCGTTTTCTTTCTTAACGGCCTTTTTCTTAATCGGCCTTTTTCTTTGTCGCCTTTTTTGTCACTTTCTTTTTTGCGGCCTTCTTCTTTGACGCTTTCTTTGCGGGCGCCTTTTTATTTGGCGACCGTTTTTAGTCGGCACCTTTCCGGTCTTAAGAACAGCGTCAGGATCAGGAGCAATTTCCTCTTCGTCAATGAGAAGGTCTTTCCGAAGCTGGGTGTCCTTGCCAAAACAGACATGAAGCATGTTTTTTGCCTCGTCCATATTCTCAGTCGTGATCTTTGTGTACTCCTCACGATTTAAAACATATTTAAACGCCTCAGGACTCATCTCCCCAAGACCTTTGTTTCTTTGAATCTCTCTAATCTTGAGGTCGCTTCTTTTCTTTGACGGACTCAAGCTCGCCTTCCGACTCTGCGTAGATAGGCCTCTTGTCGGTGATGACCTCAAAAAGAGGCGCCTTGGCTATCTGAATCGCGCCCATTTCAAAGAGCTCAGGCCAAAAGCTAAAAAAGAAATTGGTGAAAAGCGTGTTAATATGACCGCCGTCGACGTCAGAGTCGGCAAGGAAGACGATTTTATTATAGCGAAGGTCGGTCTCGTCCGCCCTTTGCCCGATCACGAGCCCTATGCTGGACATGATGTCCGAGAATTCTTGGTTTGCAAGAACGTCTTTAATCGTCGCTTGGGTGACGTTCATGGGCTTGCCTTTAAGAGCAATTCCGCCTTGATAGAGCTTATTTCTTGCTGACCGAAGGCCTCCAATGGCCGGAGTCGCCTTCGCAGATAAACAGCGTGCAAAGTTCGCGATCTTTCCTGGAGTTTGCGTCCAGAAGCTTCTCGACTCTTTGTTTTTTCTGCTTCTTTCCTTGCTTGCTCGCTTCTTTAAGGGCGCTAAAGCGCTGCCTTGCCTTGGCCCTGCTAATAATAAGATCGAGGTAATCTTTGTTCTTTCGAATGAATTTCGGCATGTATTTGCCCATAAACTCTTCAAAGGCCTTGTCTAAGTGCTTGTCGCGGACGAGCTTTCTCTTCGTCTGTGATTCAAATCGAGGATTTGGCATGATCACGCCGATGACAAAGGCCATGCCGGCGAGAATGTCATTGTCGGCAAGAGTGACTTTTTCCTTCTTGGCCTGTCTTTCAAGCTTTTCTTTAATATGATTAATGAATAGTCTTTTCACTCTATCGTGGTGGAAACCGCCGTCATAAGTGGGAGTGGAATTCACAAAGGAGATGAACCTCTCTCTCTCCTCGCTTCGTTTATCAATGACCATCGAAACGTGCATATCGATCTTCGCCTTGTACTTTTTCTTTTTTATATTGGTGCCCTCATAAATGAACTTGTCTTCGCCAAGCAATTGAGCGTTTTCAAGGCCCATCCTTTCGGCAAGCTGATAAAGCCCCTTTTCAAACTTAAAGGTCTCGCCATTAAATGTGAATTTAAGTCCAGGATTATTATAGGCGAGATCAATGATGCGCTTTCTTAAAAGCTCAGAATTGACTGTGTTATTTTTGTAAACTTCTTTCGCGAGCACAAGCTCGATCTTAACCCCGGAATGGCCTTTAAAGGCGCTTAGGCTTCGTCTTCTTAGTCTTAAGGGCGCCATCTTCGAAGGTGTAAGTTTGCTCTTTTTTAGAGTTGTGGTGCTTTACAGTGACTTTAAAGAAATCGCTGGTAAGGCAAGTCGCGGCAGCGCCAAGCCCGTTTTGTCCTAGCGTTCTAAAAAGAAAGCCCTTTTCGTCCACCTCTTGATCTTTAAATTTTGACCCGGTTCTAAACTCGGTGTAGACCATCGGGACTTTATTAAGAGGAAAGCCAATCCCATTGTCCTCTACGGTGACCGGTCTTTCCGTCTTCAGATAGGGTGGTTTTCACCTCCGTGACATGCCCACGATAAAACTCGTCGATGCAATTATCTAAGAGCTCTTCAATTGCCTTTGATTTGGCCTGATGAAACTCGACCGTTTTAAATTCAAGGGAGTCTTCAGTGTAGGTATAGGTGTCTAGCTCTTCTACGTCATTTGAGCCAAAGACAAGTGTCACCCTGTTTCGGCAGTGCCACCTCTGATCCTTGGCCTCAATCTCGGCCTCTTTGACCTTTTTTGCGCGAGTTGGTTTCGTTGTTGCGCCTTTTTTAGCCATATTTAAGTCTTCCTTTACTTAACATTAATAAATTTTCAGTCTTTTAAGATACCTGAAAGGATAAGTACTATCAATGACTTAGAAAAGTCTAGTTGCGTTAATTCATCCTATCCCCAATAATATAGGGGTGAAAAAGCGCTTTGTGTATATCTTTATTTTTCTTCTCGCGTCCTTGCCCTCAACCATTTGGGCATCTAAGTCTGTCAACGCTTAGAGGCCTTGAGGCCTTTTTTTAATGCTCACTGGAAGCTCAATGAAACGAGTCTGGAGTATCTTGAAAAGGGCGAAGTCTTAAGTGAGGCCGAGGTCAACAACTCTGAAAAGATATCAGTCGTTCACACTAAACGCTGCAGGCCTGCATAAGAATAATTGCGTAACGGTCCTGCGCAAACTCTCCATGCTCGAAAAGTATCAGGACTGGATAAGCTTTATCAAGAGCTCAACTTATAATGAAGAAAGAAAGCTATTCACTGTCAAGGCCGACCATACCTTGCTTCCCTATCCAATGATTGTGCATATCATTATGGACAGGCCGACAAAACCAGGCGTCTATAAATTCACATTTCCCACTGGTATGTTTGCGGGACTGAAGGGCACCTATACCATTAAAGAAATCAATAAGCGGTGTTTAATCTATGCGGAAAGCGCCTGGCAGGGAAATAAGACGAGCATCCCCAATATGGTCATTGAGCTCTTTGTGGAAGGTCTTTCGAAGTCAGGGGCCGAATTACTCATGCGTAAGACTCAGCTATAAGTCCACAAAAGGACAGAAGTTCCTTTCATTTTACCGGCTTTCCAGTATAGTGGTTCCAGCTATGGACGTAAAACAGATCGACTTTAGGGACACTTATCCCATTAGACACAAAATGCTCAGGCCTGGAAGGCCGTTGAAGACGTGCCAATTTAAGGGCGATGACAATGATCTCACCTTTCACCTGGGCGCTTATATTAGACGAAGAGCTAGCGAGTGTGGCGAGTTTCTATTTTAATTCCCACCCGACATAGAAGAAGAGCATCAATACCAGCTAAGGGGCATGGCCACTCTTCCTGAGCATCAAAATAAGGGGCTTTCTAAAGCTCTATTGCAAACAGCTTTTCCCATTATTCAAAACAATCACGTTAATCTTCTTTGGTGCAACGCCCGTGTGGACGCCTGTGGTTTCTATGAAAAAGTGGGCTTTAATAAAATGGGCGAAGAATTCATGATACCAGATGTCGGTCCTCATTATCTTATGCTTAAAATCCTCAATAAGAGCTAGTAATGCACCTGCGCCTGCTCCTCGCGCGCTTCGGCGTAAGCAGAATCGTTACGGGATAGCGAGCAGGCATCATCGAGACCTGCTTTTCATGGCACTTCTCAATTGTTGAAAATCTTAAAAAATTAGCGCATCGAAATTGTCCTTCTTTTCCCTCAGGTCTTGCTCTCTCCAGTTCTCGCAGCGTTTAAATTCCGCCTCTCCTGTGCAGACCCAATGCTCCTCCTCACAGTCATAAAAAGATAGGCCCCTTTAATATAGCGATCGCTTAGAAACGGGTCCTGATTGAGAAAGTCCTCGGACTTATCGCCTTTAACAATCTCCTGGGCCCTACTGGGGGTCCAGAGAACACTAAAAGAATGGCAATTACATTTCTAATCATTCATTCCCAACTGGTTGATTTCCGCTATATATTATTCTTATCGAATATTTATGCCCTGAGCTTGATGAAGGACTAAAGATGCGCTTTAATTTGCATAATGAGCTATAAGAAAACTGTCTCTGAAACTAAAAGACGCCATAAAAAAGGCCTATCCAGACTCCAAAATCTCCCCTGAAGAAATTTATGGGCTTATAGGTCCAACGCCAAACCCAAAAGCCGGCGATCTGGCCTTTCCTTGCTTTAGTTTCGCAAAAGAATTTAAAACGTCCCCTGTTGAAGTGGCAAAGACAATTGAGTCCAACTTAGAGCTTCCTGGGACCATTGAGAAGGTCCAAGCCAGCTGGTCCCTATCTCAACTTTTTTGCGGACACAGGTAAAGTCTTTGAGGCGCTATTTGCTGACATCAAAAGCCAAAGGTTTTTTGAAAAAGAGCTTGTCTCTGAAGCGCCCAAAACCATAATCGAATACTCTCAGCCAAACACTCATAAAGAAATGCACGTAGGCCATATGAGAAATCTCTGCCTTGGAGACGCGCTCATAAAAACTCATCGCTACGCGGGAGTTGAGACCCTATCAACGACCTTTCCAGGTGATGTGGGCACCCATGTGGCGAAGTGCCTTTGGTACTACACCAAACACAATACAGAAAAACCTCCTCAGCACAGAAAAGGCGCCTGGCTTGGCTCTCTTTACACCAAGGCGAAACAACCTTTTGGAAGACCAGAAGGGCACCCCAAAAGAAGACGAAAACAGAAAAGAGCTCACCGAGGTCTTAAAACAAATTGAGGCCGAAAAAGGCGATTACTATGACCTTTGGAAAGAGACTAAAGAATGGTCTCTTGAGCTTATGAATGAAGTCTATAAATGGGCCGATGTGAGCTTTGATTCTTGGTACTGGGAAAGTGACGTGGACAGCTCTTCCTTGGAGCTCGTTAAAAAATATTATGATGACGGTCTTTTTATTAAAGATGATGGCGCCATTGGAATTGACCTAAGTGACGATAAGCTTGGCTTTTGCCTGCTTCTAAAAAGCGACGGCACGGGTCTTTATGCCACAAAAGATCTTGAGCTTGCCCGCAGAAAGTTTGAAGACCAAAAGGTCGATAAATCAATTTATGTGGTCGATAACCGCCAGGCCTTGCACTTTAAGCAGGTCTTTAAGACCCTCGAGAAAATGGGCTTCGAAAAAGCAAAAGACTGCTACCATCTTCAATATGAAATGGTGGAGCTTCCCGACGGGGCCATGAGTTCCAGAAAAGGCAATATTGTTCCCATCCAATCGCTTATCGATGAGATGGTTCTCAAAATCAAAGAAGACTATCTCGAAAAATATCGCCTGGAATGGGCCGATGAAGAAATTGAGTCCACCGCGAATATAATCGCCGCTGGCGCCATTAAATTTGGCATGAATCGAATCGATCCAAATAAAAAGATCGTTTTTGACATGAACGAGTGGCTGAAACTCGAAGGCGAATCAGGCCCTTATATCCAGTACGTCTACGCCCGCATTCAGTCCATGCTCAGAAAGCTAGATAATGACGCGAAGGCCGATTACTCTCTTCTTACTGATCCATCAGAAAAGCAGACGCTTCTCCTCATTAATCAGTTCAATGATGTGGTGGAAATGGCGCTAAAGCAATACAAGACAAGTCATATTTGCAATTACCTCTTTGATCTCGCAAAGGCCTTTAATCAGTTCTACGCCAATTGTCCGGTCGCTAAGGCCGCAACACCTGAGCTAGGCGCCGCTAGACGCGACCTAGCTTATGCATGCGCCCAGACGTTGAAGCATGGGCTTAAGATATTGGGAATTGAGGCCCCTGAAAGGATGTAGCTCTTTCAAACTGGCCCCTAATAATGGGGACAGTTAAAGGTCCCCTTGACCTCTTAAAATGACATTTCATCTCTCTCACCCTACCTTAATCTTCTAAGTTCGAACGCTTAGAGCTTTTTTATATACTGGACTCTTGAAGCAGTTAGGACAATGAATTACAACTGCCCAAATTCCAATTGCCAAAAGAGCCCTTTCAACATCGTAAAAGACGGTCACTATCGCAGAAAAAGCGACTCCCGCCACATTCAACGTTTTAAGTGTAAAACCTGTCAAAAGAAGTTCTCCAAGGCGACCTTCACGCTTGAGCGCTATCAAAAGAAAAGACGAATTAATCACCAGGTAGGCAAGTTGCTCTCTTCAGGAATGAGTCTGCGACGGTGCGCCCTTGTGCTAGGTGTGAACCCAAAAACTATTGAAAGAAGGCTTCCTTATCTTGCGGCAAAGGCCAGAGCGCGGCACGTGCGGCAACTTAAGCTCCTTGAAAGGAAGAAAATCGTCCATCTGCAGTTTGATGACTTAATCACCAAAGAAAATAGCAAACTTAAGCCTCTTTCAATCAGCATTGCCGTGGACGCAGACTCTCGCTTAATTCTCGCTGGCAAAGTTTCACAAATACCAGCATTTGGGCATCTTGCTCAAGTCGCAAAAAAGAAATATGGAAGGAGGGAATGTCACCACCGCATAGGCCTTGAAGCGCTATTTAAGGAGATCAGGCCTGTCGTTCATCCAAATTCAATCATTAAGTCTGACGAGCACAAAAAGTACCCGGAGTTCGTTCAAAGGTACTTTCCCAAAGCAGAATATGTCCGCCATAAGAGTGAAAGAGGTTGTGTGGCCGGCCAGGGAGAGCTTAAAAAAGTGAAGTATGATCCATTATTTGCCATCAACCACACCTGCGCCATGTTTCGGGCAAATATTAATCGCTTAATAAGGAAGACCTGGTGCACGACAAAAGACCCTCAAAAGCTGCAAGACCATGTGGACCTTTTTATAGATTTTTACAATCGAGTAATTATTAAGGAATCTGCAGCTTGTCCCCACGCTTAGGGGGCAGTTTTTAGGCAATTCAATGTCGCTGCCCGTCCATAATCCGAGGCATTTAATTTGCAATTAGATCCCCATGAAGCAAATCGAGCCCTGGAAAGTAAAATTTTTAAAGCAATTTTGCGTCTTGCTTTTTCTTTTCTTGGCCTTTTCAGTCGGCGCCGCAGCGCTTTTCAAAGGCTCTGGCTATGTCACAAAAGTCGAACATCACATAAGGCAGGACGTTCCTTTTTCCCACCAACAGCACGTTAATAGACTTGGCCTAGACTGCCAGTTTTGCCATACCAAAGTCCAAGACTCCCCCAGCGCCGGCATGCCTAGTGTGGAAGTCTGCTTTGGCTGCCACCAAGATATTTTAAATGAATCAAAGACCTTAGGGCCCGTTAGAGAGGCCTATCACCAGGAGGACGACCCTCTTGTGTGGAAAAAGGTCACCAATGTTCCCGATCACGTTTATTTTGACCACAGCGCTCATATCAGCGCCAATGTGAGTTGTAAGCATTGTCACGGAGACGTCGAACAAATGCCCCTTACGAAAATGGGCAAGCGCTTTACCATGCAATGGTGCCTTTCTTGTCATGAAGAGGCCATGCGTTCAGGCCAAACGGAATTACAAAATTTAAAGGACTGCTACACATGCCATCGATAAGACCTTTTAATGAATTATTTGAAACAAGCTCTTACACTGCGATGGACAGAAGAGAGCTTTTTAAAAGCTTTGGAGTCGCGGCCTCAATCGCCTCCCTCGCCTCCTGCTCAAAAAAGGCCGAGAAGATACTTCCTTATGCGAGAGAATTAGAGGGCCAGGTAGAGCGCGGCGCTTACACTAGCGCGATCGACTTTAAGGGCTTTGCTCAAGGGACGCTTGCAAACACCTATCAAGGAAGGCCCATAAAACTGGAGGGACATCCAGGCCATGCGGCGTCAGGCGGAGCGGCGAATATTTTTACTCAGACCTCACTTTTTGAGCTCTATCATCCAGAAAGAATTAAAGAACCAGTGTGGAAAGGCTCAAAAATTGATCTGGAAAACCTTGAACAAAAATTAGTCCAGACAAGAAATTCTTTTCCTGAAAAGGGAAAGGGCGTTGTGTTCTGGACAAGGCCACAGCATTCTCTCTCTAGGGCAAAGGCGCTAAAAGACTTGAAGAAGGCCTTGCCAAAGGCGCGGTATTTGCGTAGAGGCGCCATGGGCCCAAGCGGCGCACGCCATTTACAATTTTAGAAGCGCCAAAAGGATTTTGTTATTAAACTCTGACATTTTTCATTCCCATCCGCTGTCACTCAAATACGCGAAGGACTTTTCAAAGGCCAGGCAGGACGCCATCGATAAGGGCTCCAAGAAGGCCTGGCCCAGGCTCAAGGTCTTTGAAAGCTACCCGGGACTTGAGGGGCCAAAGGCCGATGAAAGACAGGCCCTAAGGCCTGAAGAGCTTCAAGAACTGGCCTTTGATTTATTGAATTTGGCGCGAGGGGAGAAAGAAGCGCCTACCTCTCTCGCAAAGAACACTTTTTCATGGCTTAAAGAGACAGAAGGCGCTCTCATCTCTATTGGTCACGGTCTTTTTCCCAAAGCAAAAGAGATTGAACAGGAGATAAACCATGAGCTAGGCTCAAATTCGGCCCGTTATGTGAGGTCTCCCATAGAAGGTGATTTAAGCGCGGACCAAGTGGGAGAATTGGCCCAAAAGGGCGAGATCACCCACGCCTTCTTTCTTGAGACTGACCCTTTTTATTGGAGGCCCGATTTGGCCTCTAAACTTAAAAACATTTCATTTAAATTTGCCCTTTCCCTCTTTCCATGTGACACCACCCAAAACTGTGATGTGATATGCCCAGCAAAGCACCACTGGGAGTCTTGGAGTGATTTGGCCTCGCTTGACTGGAACCCTGACAATTGCGCAGCCCCTGATAAGGCCTTTATACAAAGCGCTAATCGCTAATCAGGCCTGCAATTGAGCTCCCTTGGAAAAAAACCACGACTTATGCCCACTTAAAGGCCGTTTGGAAGGAGACCTTCAATGCCCAGAGCCGAGGCCCTCTGGAAGGCTCTCTCCTAGAAGGGGAAATAAAGCGCGATAATATTTCCCAGAGGCCCCTCGCGTCGTGCCAAAGTCGCCTAAGAAAGCCGCGCTCCCAAATGTAAGCCTTTTAAAGCTTGAGCATTATTCTCTTCAGCACGGACAAGGCTCAGACAATCCCTATCTGCAGGAGCTCCCAGAGCCTTTTACCAAGATATCCTGGACCCCCACTATTCAAATCGCAAAAGATTTGGCGCAAGAAATCGGCATAGAAGACGAAGACGAAATTGAGATCGAGGTCTCGATAAGAACGGGAAGAAAATAAAAATAAAGCTTCCCGCGATCATAGTAGGCGAAATGGCGCCCAGGACTCTTGGCCCTTTTCTATGGGCGTGGAAAAAATGAAGGCACTAGTTTTTCCAAAGGGACAGGGCAGAATATTTTTGCTGCGCCTCTAGGCCTGAAAAAGTCGGCATAACGAAAACCGGAAAGCGCTCTCAGGTGGCGCGCACTCAAAAAGAATTTGGCCCTTTAGAGGGAAAGGAAATTCAAAGAGACCCTATTCAAAAAGCTAATGAGGTGAAAAAGCGGGAAAAAAGACCCCCAAGCCTTTATCCCGAAGCGCCCATAAAAAAAGAAAAAGAGGCGCAGTATGGGATGTCCATTGACCTTGAAAAATGCATTGGTTGCCAGGCATGCGTTTCCGCCTGTCAAAGCGAAAACAATATTCCCTTTGTTGGAGAAGACCAAGTAAGAAAGGAGCGCGAAATGCATTGGCTGAGAGTCGATCTGTATAAAGACAAAGAAGGGCGCCCTTTCCAGCCAGTGCCGTGCATGCATTGTGAAAAGGCGCCATGCGAATATGTCTGTCCAGTGAACGCGACGGTGCATGGAAAGGGAGGACTTAACCAAATGGTCTATAACAGATGCGTCGGTACAAGATTTTGCTCGAACAATTGCCCCTATAAGGTGAGAAAATTTAATTTTAAACATTATTCAAAAAGCGCTGAAACGCCCAAGCTTGGACTGAACCCGCAAGTGACAGTCAGAGAGCAAGGAGTCATGGAGAAAGTGCACCTACTGCGTCCAAAGAATTGTGACGTCCAAAGGAGCCGAGGTCAAGACGGCCTGCCAACAAACTTGCCCAACCAACGCCATTGAGTTTGGCAAGGTCGACGAAAAGGACTCGAAGAGTTTCAAAGCTTAAAGAGCTTCAAAGAGACTATTCCCTTTTGGAAGAAAAGGGAACATTGCCGAGGACGACGTATCTTAAAAAGGTCGCCCGTCCGACGGAGGACGCATGACTAGCGAAAATCAGGACTCCTGACGTTCACTTGTCAAATCTGGGAAACGAAGTTAGAGGCAAAAAAAACGTTTTCACCTACCTGATGCCAGGGCTCGCCTTATTCATTCTTTTTAATATCGCGGCCGGAGCCGTCCTATATAGCGGCGTCGGCATATGGGGCATAAGTATACCGGCCGCATGGGGCTTTGCCATCTTCAATTTTGTTTGGTGGATTGGAATCGGGCATGCGGGCACTTTTATTTCCGCCTTTTTGCTCTTGATGGAGCAAGACTGGAGGGCGGCGATCAATAGAATCTCTGAAACCATGACCCTCTTTGCGATTCTTTGCGCTGGCGTCTATCCTATTTTGCATCTAGGAGGCCGGAGTTTTTCTATTGGCTCTTGCCCTATCCGGACAAAATGAACCTCTATCCACAGTACCGCTCGGCCCTTGGTATGGGACGCCTTCGCGGTGACCACTTATGCGATTGTCTCTCTTCTATTTTGGTATATAGGAATGATCCCTGACCTTGGCCATCGCAGCGGAAAAGGCCACCTCGCGATGGAAGAGAAAGGCCTACGCCTTTTTTAGCTTAGGCTGGTCAAACGAGGCCTCACAATGGAAGGCCCATAAGGCGCACTCAAACTATTAGCGGGCATAGCGGCGCCTTTGGTTTTGTCTGTCCACTCAGTCGTGTCTCTAGATTTCGCCATCGCCCTAACTCCAGGATGGCACTCCACCATTTTTCCGCCCTATTTCGTCATAGGCGCGATTTTGTCAGGTTTTGCCATGGTCATCGTCTTGCTTGTTCCAATAAGAAAAAAATTCAACTTAAAGAAGATTATCACCAAGAGACACATCGACAAGTGCGCTCAGCTTATGTTTATCACGGCGCTGCTTATTCAGCTCTGCTACCTCTTAGAATTTTTCCTTGTTTGGTACTCTGGCGAGAAAAGTCGAAATCTCCATGTACATGGACCATATGTTTGGGGAAAAAGCATGGATTTTTTGGAGTGTGATGGCATGCAATGTTCTATTCCCGCATGTTCTTTGGAGCAAGAGAGCGCAGAAGAAATGAAAAGGTCGTGTTCATAGTCTCGGTCCTTATTCTCTATGGCATGTGGGCGGAGCGCTACCTGCTAGTGACACGCTCCTTGGTCCATACTTTTTTGCCGACCCAGAAGGAACTTATGACCCCACCTTTTGGGACTGGGCCCTATTTGCTGGGACTTTTGGCCTCTTTGCCATGGGCTTTATGGCCGCCATGAAGTGGATTCCCTTCATACCGATGACTGAGCTTAAGGAGAAAAAATGAGTCTTCTGGAGTTTAAAAATAAAAAAGACTGCCTTCAGTATATAGAAGACAGAGCGCCAAATATTATGAAGATTTACTCTCCTTTTCCAGACGAAGAATTGATGAGGAAAGCGAGCGATCGTGGTCCAAAACTTAGCGCATGGACCCTTATCGGCGCCTTGTTGGGCGTCTCTACTGGACTCGCCATTCAGGTCTGGCCAAATATGCTTGGACTTCCTCAAAACGCTGGGGGAAGGCCGCTTTTTAGTTATCCGGCCTTCTTTATTCCCTGTTTGGAGTTGGGCTTCTTGTTTGGAGCTTTTGCGACCGTCGCTGGTTTTTTATATAAGTCTAAATTCCCCGCTTACCACGAAGAAGCATTTAAATCAGAAAGGTTCAGAGCGGGACTTAATACCAATTACTACGTATTGGCCAAAAACACGGAAATAAATGATGAAACAACTTATAACTACCGCTCTATTCATTAGTTTTTTCATTAGTTTATTCTTAGGCTGTGACAATCACCAAAGACAGGCCTATTTTAAAAATTATGAGGAAACATCATTATTCAGCGACCAAAGAAGCGCCAGAAGGCCTCCGGAAAGGTCAAAAACAATGGCCGCCTTGCAGGACCCCTATAATAGCGCGACACCTAATATAGTTATCAATAAGAAATTTGTTAAGAAGGGAGAGAAAGTCTACCAACAGAGCTGCGCTGTTTGCCATGGGCTTTCTGGAGAAGGTGACGGCCCGGCAACAAGGAAAGGCCTAAAGGGAGTGGAGAGCCTCCTCAGCGAAAAGACCGTTAACAAAACGAACTCTTTTTATTTTAAACAATTGACCAACGGAGGAAAAAAAATGCCTTCATACGCTTCTCGCCTGACGCCAAAAGAGAGATGGCAGGCGGTGTCTTACTTGAGATTTCTGCAATATGCTCAGAGATACCCTGTAAGTTCCCTAACCAGTGAGGAGCGTGAAAAACTAGATAAAATGGAGAGGCCAAATGAATAAAGCAGGCCTGACTAAAAATCTTGGATGGGCGAGAGTCGCCCTTTTAGTATTCGCCCTTTTATTGGTCTACCAGATCAAAGGGCTCTTTTTTGCTTTCTTTCATATGGAAAGCATGTACTTTCTGGGGAGTTTCTTGGTCCTCTGCGTGGCCCGCGGCCTCAAAGGCGATTGGGGAGAGCGCTTCGAGAACACCTACTCGCGCCAGGCGCCTAGAGAGTATTGGCGCTGGTTCGCTCTATTAGTTCTTATATTTATTTTGGGACACCTTTACTTCGACTTCTCTCAAATTACCGGCTCAAAAAAGCTCTGGCACAGCGACGGGTATAGAATCGCTCGAGGCGCTTTCTACGCCCTTGCCACATTCGGCCTTGTAAGGCTTTCTCCCAAAAAGCCTCGGGCAGCGCTGACCTTGGCCTTGCCTCTATTTTGCTTTTACGCAATGGACTACGCCATGGCCTTAGAGCCCGAGTGGCATTCTACGGTCTATCCTTTTATCTACATTACCAATGCCTCTCTTATGGCCTTCGCCTTTCATCTCGCGTCGCTAGAGGCCCCGCCTAAGGAAAAGCAGATAAAGAGCGCCAATATATTTTTGGCCATTTTGCTCTTAAATTTTTGGGCGAACTTCTCCCAATTCCTGATCATCTGGATCGCAAACGAGCCAAGCGAGGTCAAATGGTATGTTTTAAGGTCTGAAATTGGTCCTGGGTGGACTCACTGGCTATGGCCGTGTCTCTTATACGGGGCAAGTTTCTTCTTACTTTTATTTCGCAAATTGAAAGCGAATTTAATTTTCCTTAAGGGCATCGCCTTTTTTACCTTGCTTGGGGCCCTTTTGCAGTCCGTCTACTTTTACTTGCCGGCCTACCGAGGTGATACAATGGCCGTACTCGCATTTTCAGTCTTTTCCATTTCAGTTATCTTTGCATCGCAATTAATGTCCCAAAAGGAGAAGAAATGAAAAAGCTCTATCTCCTATTGGCGTCTTTTATGTTTTTTCTGGGAATAATTGTGGCGGGCCTTTATGCCTTGCCTAATAGCGCTTTGAAGACAAAAAAGAAACTGGCGCAGGTCATCACAAAGCAGTTGCGCGAGTCGCCTTTTGAACGGGTCCAGGAATTAAAAAGGTGGCGAACGGAACTCTATGAGCGCCAAGAAAACAAAACAAGACACTACAGATGGACTTTCAAAAAGGAGGGCCTAGTTGGAATTCCCTTTGACAAGGCTTTTGACCGTTATTTTGATTCTGGGATGGTCCAGCGAAGACTTTGGCCAGGCGCCGCTAAGGCTTCCCGAGCTAATGATAGAAAACGTTGATGGTGAGGCAAGTCAATTTAAAGAAGGCCTTCAAGAGCGAAGGACTATTGATTCTTGGTTATTACCATTGCCGCCATCTTTGCCACGCGATCATTGAGAACGCCCGCAAGGCCCAGAGCAAGGCGCCCCTTAAAAACAAAAAAGAGATCTTGTTTCTAAGCGTTTTAGAAAGCGAAGGGCCGATGGACTCTCGCCGCTACCTAAAGCGGCTGACAAAAAAGGAGCGCTCCTACTGGTCCTTTTACACATTGGCAAAAGGAGCGTCCGCTAGCGAGCTCAAACAAGCGTTAAACTTTGACCTGAAGACCACAAAGGGAAATGTGGTCCACTCCCCAGGCATTTACCAAATAAATAAGGGTTCGGTCCTTTCTAGAATTAATGAGCTTCCTTTAACGGCCGCTCATTTTGACTTTAAGGCCCCCCCCGCCAATTAAGAAAACCCGCCCTAGGCTATGCGAGCCTTTTTCTCCCGAGAATTCGCCCTATGCGATGTTATTTCTCAATTCATCGGGGGCCCTATTTTGCGTCGGACTCTTTTTTTGGATCTTAAGGCTTTCGAAGGAGTCAAAGGGACAAAAACATGATTGATTGGTCGCTTAGTTCTCCCAGCTCTTACTCGCTTGATCATGACCAGCTAGGACTGTGGCTTACAGGCGCCACTCTATTGACCCTGTTTATTGTGACGGGACTGGTGGTCTTTTTCTCATGGCGCTATCACCATAGCAAAGACGTAGACAGAAGAGGCGCAAGAGACAATAACACCAAACTCGAGTGGACCTGGACGGCGGGGATTGCGGCGGTGTTCATTTTCTTTTTTGTTTGGTCGGCCCGCATGTTTTTAAGGGAGGCCCAATCTCCTATTGAAGCTGATTACACGGTGTACGCTTTTGCAAAGCAATGGGCATGGAAATTTCAACATGCAAGCGGGAAGACAGAGGTCAACCAGTTGACGGTGCCCATGGGCAAAAGAACTAAGATTGTCATGATTTCACACGATGTCATCCACAGCCTGTATCTGCCAGACTTTAGAGAAAAACAAGATGTGCTGCCGGAATTCTACACCAGCATCTCTATTCTTCCCACTAAAACGGGAACCTTTCGTTTAAACTGCGCGGAATATTGTGGAGCCAATCATTCCAAGATGGGGGGAATCGCGCGAGTCATAAAGGAAGCGGACTATAAGAGGCGCTTCCTCCAAACAAAATTCGCCAAAACAAGCGGACAAGAGCTTTTTAGGAAGCATGGATGCGCCGAATGCCACTCAAAAGGCAATGGCGCTCCAGGACTTCAAGGGCGCTTCGGACGTTTCACCAACACCAATCAGGGCGTTGTCCGCTTTGACGAAAACTACATAAGAGAGTCTCTTTTCTATCCCTCACAAAAGGTCGCCATAGGGCATACGGCAAGAATGCCTTCCTTTCTAGGCTCTGTTCCGGAAGAGGAGATTTCCAAACTTATTGAGTATTTAAAAAAGAAGGACAATAATGATTAGTTACCTTCAAGAAAATCGCGGAATATTTGAATGGCTCACCACAAAAGACCATAAAAAAATCGCATGGCTTTATTTGATCGCGATCACCTCCTTCTTTTTTTTGGGGGCCCTGGCCGCTTTCCTAATGAGGCTTGAGCTGTACGACCCCAGCACCGACTTGCTTGGGCCTGAAATATATAACCGCATGTTTAGCTTGCATGGCATAATCATGGTTTGGTTCTTTCTCGTCCCCTCTATTCCCACCGTCTTGGGAAACTTTATGTTGCCTCTTATGCTTGGCGCGGACGATGTCGCTTACCCAAAGCTCAACTTGGCGAGTTGGTATATTTTTGTCGTTGGCGGTCTCTTCACCCTATACGCCATAATCGATGGCGGAGTGGACACCGGATGGACCTTCTATACGCCTTATAGCACGCTTTTCTCAAACTCTCATGTGGTCCTGGCCGCGACTGGGGTTTTTGTGACAGGCTTTAGCTCAATCGCAACGGGCGTGAACTTCATTGCCACTGTTCACAAAAAGAAAAGAAAAGACATGAAGTGGCTTAAAATGCCTCTCTTTGTTTGGAGCATTTACTCAACGAGCGCGATCATGGTCCTTGCAACGCCGGTCCTTGCCAGCGCGTTGGTTCTCATCTCTCTTGAGCGGCTTTTTGGCGTCGGGATATTTGATCCATCTATGGGAGGTGATCCTCTTCTTTTCCAGCATATATTCTGGTTTTACTCCCATCCAGCGGTCTATATTATGGTGCTTCCTGCCATGGGAGTCATAAGCGAAATCGTGGCCTGTTTTTCCCGCAAAAGAATTTTTGGATACGTGTTCATAGCCTTTTCTAGCCTGGCCATTGCCATCTTAGGTTTTTTGGTTTGGGGCCATCATATGTTTGTTTCAGGCCAGTCTGCCTACGCCAATATAGTTTTTTCATTTCTTAGCATGCTCGTGGCCGTGCCAAGCGCCATCAAAGTGTTCAATTGGACTGCGACCCTTTACAAAGGCAGAATCTATCTGAGAACGCCCATGCTATACGCCATGACATTCATCTGGCTTTTCGTGGTGGGCGGCATGACTGGGATATTTCTGGCCTCCATATCAATAGACACGCATGTGCATGACACCTATTTCGTCATAGCCCACTTTCATTATATTATGGTCGGCGGGGCGGTCACGGCCTACCTAGGAGGCGTGCATTTTTGGTTTCCAAAGATGACCGGCAAGACTTTCAATGAGACTTTTGGAAAAATCTCCGCCTTTCTTATCTTTTGCGGATTTAATATGTCCTTTTTCCCTCAATTCCTTCTTGGCTATATGGGAATGCCCAGACGCTATCAGACATACCCACAAGAGTTTGAATTTTTAAACCAAGTTTCCACATGGGGCCTTGTTTTCTTGGCCGGCGGATATCTATTTCCTGTGCTCTATCTTGCTCACGCCGCCTTTAGAAGAAAAAGAGCTGTCGAGAACCCTTGGAACTCGCCCGCGCTTGAGTGGGCCACGCCCTCTCCCCCGCCAACGAAGAATTTTATCGTCCAGCCAGCAGAGGCGCCTGACCCTTACGCTTACGATGAGTCGAGGCAATTTATCCCCGCTCCGGAGGTGGTATGAAAAAAGGAAAATTTGGAATGTGGATTTTCCTTGGCAGCGAGCTCATGATGTTTGGCTCCTGGATTTTTGTTTACCAGGTCGCCTATTTTCAATACAGGCAGGAGTTTCAAAAGGCGGCCGGCTCGCTTGAGCTTATCTCGGGCAGCATAAACACCTTCTTGCTTTTATTGGCAAGCTATCTAGTGGCCATTGGCGTTGAAAGAAAGAAAAAGAAAAGTTTCTTAGGGGCCGCCCTTTTGGCCCTGGCCTTTCTCGCCATCAAGGGCCGAGAGTACCTTATCGCCTATAAGAAGGGCGATTTTCCAGGCTTCTTTATGCCGATGCCTGGCAAGGAAAAACTCTTTCACACCTTTTATGTGGCGCTGACTTCCTTGCACGCCTTGCACGTGCTTATTGGCGCTTTCCTGCTCTTCTGGGCGTTTAAAAGTTTCGATCGCCGAGACCAAAAGAGCGCTGGTCCTGTAAGGGAGTATATTGGGCTCTATTGGCATTTTGTTGACATCGTTTGGGTGTTTTTATTTCCATTACTTTATTTAGTGGGGGCCAAATAATGTTAAAATCTTTAAGTTTGGAAATGGCCTTTTTGGGACTTTGTTTGCTCCTCTTAGCGACAATAGGGCTAGCGCAATTTGACTTAGGACATCTAAACGACGCTTTAGGCTACACTTTTGCGATTTTAAAGACTTTGCTCATTTTGGCCGTTTTTATGAGAGGCCTTTGAGGTCAAAGGCCAAAACTTTTTCTACTTCTGCCTCGCTCTGTGCTTGCTTATTATCTTAATAGGACTGAGCCTCACGGACGTGGTTTTCCGCTATCTGCCAAAAAATGTCTTCTAGGAGGCGCTATAAGCGATGGTGCTTAGAAGGGCGTTCTCGGCCTGTCTCGAGTCCAGCCGCGTATGTTGCGCTATAATTTCCACATTGGACTCAATGAGGCAAGCATAGTCGGTGCCCCTTGGGACTTTTTGCGGGTCTTTTAAATCGTTAAATCTAATATGCTTTGTTCTTCTAGGGCCGACTTTTTCAAGGTAGGGTCCAACGGGCTCTTTGTCTGAAAAATAAATTGTGAGCCTTATTTCCGCTTCTTGATCACTCGTGTTCAAAACACAGATGGTCTCATGACTTTCCATCTCGGGACGAGGCCCAGTGCTTCTTTCCGGAATATATCCCTCAGCTATTGCCCATGTTTTAGAACCGATCCTTTTCATAAGCTTTTTCCCCTTATCTTCTATCTCTTTTTTTTCTATTTATTCAGTTCAGGCCCTGCGCCAATAAAGGCCTTGGCCTCTTTATTGCTTTTAAAACCCCATGACTGTAAATCACAATGTTAGCAAAGAACCTCTTATTGAAGAACATGGAGTCATAGGCAATCTGGTGACCGCCGCGCTGGTCTGCCTAGACGGGTCAATAGATTTCATGTGCTATCCTCGCTTTAATTCCTCCACAATATTTGCGCAATTGCTGGACAAAGAAAAAGGCGGCTCCTTTTCATTGCGGCCGGAGAAAGGCGTCAGCAACAGCAAACAAATGTACTATCCGAACACAAATATTCTAATGACAAGGTTCATGGAAGAGGGAATCATCGAAATCACTGATTTTATGCCCATAAAAGATGGAAAGCCTCTAAAGGCCCTTGTTAGAAAAGTGAAAGGCCTCAAAGGCTCTAATAATGTTTCCTATCATATCGAGCCTCGATATGATTACGCCTCCCAAAGAGCGGAAGTCGTGAAGTCAGAGAAGAGCATTTATTTTAAGCTTAAGAACACGGAAGACGAAAGCGCGCAAAAGGGACTTAAGCTGTTTACGAATATTGACGCCAATGTTGAGGAGTCAAAGGTTTCCGGAACCTTTGAGCTGCGTGAGGGAGAGGACATTTATTTTGCCTTGGTGGACCCAGACGGCGATCTCGACGACCTGACGGACATATCTGAAGTTGATCAATTATTCGACCAAACAAGAACCTTTTGGAACCAATGGGTCTCTCAGTGCACCTACAAAGGAAAGTGGAGTCAGGCCATCATTAGGAGCGCTTTGACCCTCAAGATGCTTCTTCCCTTTGAACAAGGAAACCTAATGGCCTCTCCGACTTTTGGCCTTCCAGAGGCCATCGGCGGAGAGAGGAACTGGGACTACCGATATACTTGGATCAGGGACACGACTTTCACATTTTATGCCTTGTCCACCTTGGGCTTTAATGAAGAGGCCAAAGAGTACATGAACTGGATAACAAAATCTTGCAAGGCCTTTGAGTCCGACAAGAACCCTGATAACGGTCCGCTTGAGGTCCTCTACGACATGGACGGCCGATCTAAGACCTTGGAGGAAAGAGAACTCAATTATTTGCAGGGCTACAAAAACTCTCGGCCTGTTCGCATCGGGAATGACGCTTTTAAGCAAAAGCAGATTGATATTTATGGGGAATTCATGGACATGCTTTCTCTGGTCGACAAAAAGGTGTCTCCTGTGTCCCACGAAATGTGGAAAAATGCGCAGGCAATCTTGGGGTGGCTGGAAGATCACTGGCAAGACCCTGACAAAAGCATTTGGGAGCTTAGGTCCAAACCAAGGCAGCATTGCTTTTCTGTGCTAATGTGCTGGGTCGCCTTTGATCGTGGCATAAAAATGGCCATACGCCGTTCGTTGCCAGGGAAATTGAGTAAATGGAGAGCTATTAGAGATGAAATTTTTCATTATATAAATGATGTTTTTTATAATGAAAAAATAGGGGCCTTTACCCAGTACAAAGATAGTGAAGTCGTCGACGCCTCTTTATTGCGAATGACTTTGCTTGGCTTTATCTCTTTTACAGATCCAAAGTGGCTCTCCACCCTCAAAAGGATAGAGGCAGATTTGATAAAGGACTCGCTAGTTAAACGCTACGACCTAAACAAAGAAGACATGGAAGACGGACTAGGCCAGGAAGAAGGCTATTTGGTGGTTTGTTGCTTTTGGTACATTGAAAACCTCGCGAGATCAGGGGACACTGAAAAGGCCTGGCTTATGTTCGAGCGCATTCTCAGCTACTCAAATCATCTTGGACTCTTTAGCGAAGAGCTAAGCGACAAGGGAGAGCTTTTAGGCAACTTCCCCCAAGCGCTTAGCCACTTAGGACTCATCAATACGGTCATCAACCTTGAAAGGGCCGTAAAAGAAAACAGGAAAACCAAAACTCCAGGGTCAGGCTTCACCGCTTAAGAGGCCCTATGTTTTCTTCTCTTTAAAAAAGCGAATAGAAAGGCAAAAAGCCCCGCTCCAATAATGGCCGCGCTCTTCTTTCTCTCCGTTAAAAATAAGGCCTTAGATTTCGAGATGGCCTTGTCATCAAAAGAGCCATGCGCGCCAAAGTCGCCCTTCACAGGTGAAAAAAGATTGTCGCCTTTTGGTCGAAAAATATTCTTTTCCGCAAACTGGCTTTTATAGCCCGTTTTTGCGAGATACCAATCTCCAAGCTTAGGCAATAGCTTATTGCCATAAATGGTTTTGATAGCAGGCCATGCTATGAAAAGCTCGCGCTTTTTCCTTTGAGAAAACCAGTAAAGCCCTTCGGCGATCACCTCGGGCTGAAAAATAGGAGGCACAGGCATTGCGTCTTTTCCCGTTTTATTTCGGGCCCAATTAAATTGCGGCGTATTGACGGCCGGAAGCTGGGCCATCCCCACTGAGACCGGCGAATTATTATGCAAAAGTTCGGCCCTTAATGAGTCGCAAAGGCCTTGAATCGCGTGCTTGCCTCCGCAATAGGCCGACTGAAGAGGTATCCCTCTATAAGCGAGCGCCGAGCCAACAAAGACAATCCTTCCCCTCTGTTGCTTTTCCATTTGCTCAAGAGCGATTTTCGCTCCCCAAACACTCCCTAAGTAGACCACTTCTGTGACTCTTCGGTATTCCTCAGGCTCAATATTCTTAAACTCCGAAAAGACGCTCGCCATGGCATTATTAATCCAAACATCGACCCCGCCCCTTTTGTGAAAAAAGTCCTGGGCCGCATCGTTCAAATCATCATAATTAGCGACGTCGGCGCAATAAATATCGACAGAAGAGGCCCCGGCGTTTATCGCCCTTTCTTTGCGCCTTCTCAAGGCGCTCTTTTCCCCTGGCAACTAGCCCTAAGGCAGCTCCATGTTTGGCAAACTCCAACGCTGTCGCCAGCCCAACGCCAGCGCTTGATCCCGTTATAAAAACTCTTTGCATCATAATTGCTCCTTCTAAAAGATTGGTTTTCCTTTTTGAACAGGCCTCGCTCCTTTATGTATCGCCTCTAAAACAAACGTGGCAAAATGAGGCGGTCGGCCTCCGGCCATTTGCTTGACTTGTTCACGACAACTAAACCCATCGGCGACCAAAGAGTCATGCCCTCTTTGCTTCGCTATTGGAATAAGCTTTAACTCTCCAATAGTGCGGGAGATGTCCGCCTTTTCCTTTTCGAAGCCATAAGATCCCGGCCATGCCACAGCACCCGGTGTCCAAAGTCTCCACCTCCCGGGCAAGCCCCTTGAGGGCCCATTCTTGGTCCTCGTTGCCTTCCAAAGATTTTTGATGGCAATGGTTATGGACGCTTATTTTGCTTTTCTTTTTGTCTTCCGTGAGCTCGTAAGCGAAACCTCTTTCCCGCATAAAGCCTGCAAGACTATAGCACTGCTCAGAGAGCCTTTTTGCGTCCAAATCATTAGGAAAGAGATTTAAAAGCTCGTCCTTAAAGACCGCTTTGCAACTTGGCTCCGCAAAAATAATAGGTGTCCCCTTCCTGAGATAGGGAGCGAGGACCTTCAAGTTGCGAGAAAGCAATTTTTTGGCAAGTCCCAGCATGCCATAGTCATACAAGGGCCTTCCACAACAAAGGCTTTCTTTTAAGGACCACTGGCCTAAACCCTGAGCGCAAAAGCACTTCGCTCAAGTTTTCCAAGGACATCAGGATGAATATGGTTATTAAAAGTGTCGCTCCAAACGATGACCTCTTCTGCGTCCGGAGCGCTCTTTTCTTCTCTCTTTTCCCATTTCTTTTTGAACGTTTCTGAAGCGAAAAGAGGAAGTTCTCTTTTTCCATCAATTCCGCCCAAGAACTTCACAAGAGGAGCGAACACAGAAGACCTAGACATGAAGTTAACAACACGAGGGGCGAGGGAAGCGAGCCCTCGCCCACCAGTAGATAAGCCCCATGGAATAGGCGCTTCTAGGCCGCAGTCGCCACTTATAATAATGGGACAGAAATTCGGCCTTGTAGGTGGCCACATCCACAGAAACAGGACACTCGCTTTTGCACCCTTTGCAGGCAAGGCATAAATCAAGCGATTCCTTCACTTCCTTCGCCTTCCATGGCCGAAGCAACGTCTCTTTTTTCATCATTTCAAAAAGTAGGCGGGCTCTTCCTCTCGTGCTATGCATCTCTTCGTGAGTCGCCCGGTAGCTTGGACACATTGTTCCGCCTTCAAGCCGCCTGCATTTTCCCACCCCCACGCATCTTTCAGTCGCATATTCAAAGCTGCCTCTGTCTTCGGGGAATTGAAAATGGGTCTTTAGAGGATAGACGTTATGGTCCGCGCCAAGTCTAAGATGGGCGGTCGAAGAGCGGGCCGCCACAATTTTTCCTGGATTCATTTTCCAGTCAGGATCAAAAATGCGCTTAAACTCTCGCATCGCCTGCATCAGCTCCTTTCCATACAGCATCTCCAAAAGCTCGCCTCTTGCCTGGCCGTCTCCATGCTCCCCGCTAAAGGAGCCGTTATAGCCCTCAACAATGGTCGCCGCCTCTTTAATAAACTTATGATAGGTCTCGACGCCCTTGGCGGACTTTAAGTCAAATGTGATCCTGGTATGAATACACCCTTGCCCGAAATGCCCGTACAAGGAGCCTTGGTAATTATATTTTCTAAGCAGCTCTTTAAAGTCCTTAAATAATCGCCCACGTGACGAGGCGCAACGCCGCATCTTCCCACCCAGGATAGGTGTCCTTGTCCCCAGCGCTTCTTGCGGTCACCCCAAGGGAAGACTCTCTAAGGTCCCACATCACTCTTTGTTCTTCTGGATCTTCAACAAGTTTAAAGTAGGACTTGATTTTGGACTCTTTCCCTTGGGCCTTCTCCAGACACTTTTTGCCCTTCTCGACCGCCTCATCTCTAGAGTCCCCTCCAAACTCAACAAATAGCCACGCGCTTCCATCGGGAAGTTTTCTGACTCCTTCCATATGCTTTTCTTGATTGCGGAACATGTCCACTAAGAGTTGGTCTATCCCTTCAAGTCCAATTGGGTCGCATGACAGGATCTCTTCGAGATGTTCTCCCGCCTCAAAGATATTCCTGTAACCCACGAGCATAAGGGCCCTGTGTTTTGGCCTTTCTAAGACTTTTATTTTCGCTTCCAGAATCGTCACCAAAGTTCCTTCGCTCCCCACCAGGGCCTTGGCAAGATTGAAGCCGATTTTCCTCTAAAAGCTCATTAAGATTATAGCCAGAGACTCGACGGGGAATTTTAGGGTAGCGATCTCTTATTAGGTTTTCATAGCGGTCTCTAAGAGACAAAAGGGAGCTATAAATTTTCGCCTTTCCCCCTCCCTTCTCTATTATTTCTTGAACTTCTTTGGGCCCTCTTTCTTTAAGGGTGAGAACCTCCCCGCGATAAGTGAGGACCTCAAGCTCCAATGTGTTTTCTTCCATTTTTCCCGCCATCTGAGCGTGAATCCCGCATGCGTTATTCCCAAGCATTCCGCCGATGGTGCACTGGCCATGAGTGGCCGGATCGGGGCCGACAATCAGCCCCTTGTCCTCAAGTCTTTTATTTAGGGCGTCTAAAACAACGCCTGGCTGGGCCCTCGCCCACTTTTCTTTTTCATTTATTTCCAAAATTTTATTATAGTATTTCGAAAAATCGATGACGATGCCCGAATTAACTGTCTGGCCGGCAAGCCCCGTTGCGCCTCCTCTGCCCACAATGGGAACATTGTATTGTCGGCAAATCTTTACGGCCTCAATAATGTCTTCTTTGTCCTTTGGAATAACCACTCCCAGGGGCACATATCGGTAATTTGAACGCGTCTGACGCATAGAGGGAAAGAGAGCCATTATCAAAGCGGACCTCGCCCTTTAATCTGTTCTTCAAGAGCGCGTCCTCAATTGTATTGGATCTAGGAGATAGTTTGTTCATAAATCGACCTTTTGGCGCAATTCGCCTCATTGAGCTTAATACCATGGCCTTTCTGTTTGGAGTCGGGCCGATAAAACCCTTCCTTCCATTCTCCTACGTGATCAAACGCTTCCTTTCAACAAGAACATGGTCATAAAAGAGTTCACCAACTTCAAAGCCCGCCAAGCAGGGGGCCACATTCGCGCTGATAAGGGGGCGCAATGGGTTGAAACGCTCTTTCCATACACTTTGCCAACTGTGAGACCGCCATCGCTCCTGTGATGCCTTCCGCTCGAGTGATGTCCACCTGAAGCGATATCTAAGGACTCTGTCTTTAGCCAAAGGAGAAAGTCCCAAGTTTGATAGCCATATTCGCCGCTTGAAAGTCTTATTCTGGCGGGCATTTTCGTCCTCAAAAAAGACATGCTCATCAATATCGTCCGACGTTACAGGCTCTTCAAACCATGCTGACCCCATGCCAGACCAAGGCCTCTGAAAGCTCCAGTGCCTCCTTGCGCCTTATAGGAGCCATTGGCGTCGACATAAAAGCGCTTCCCTCAATAGAAGCCTTTTGATTTCTCGAGACCCTTTCAAGTCTTTTTTTTCCCATCGCCAATTTTCATCTTAAAGCTCTTGACTCCATAATCTTTTAAACAAACTCATTTGTTCTTTGGTTTGTTCCTTTCCATCATCAAGAAAAAAGCCGCTTCCATAAAATTGCGCTCTCTTTCCTTTTGGCCCCAAGAAGATCAATCAAGCGATAGACCGAGTTTTCTTGCCTTCAAGTCCCATAAGGCGATGTCAACGGCCGACAAGGCCATGGAAGTCGCCGCCCGCATTGCCTTGGTTTCGAGTAGAGCGCTTGAGCTCCTTTACCACTCGGCCGGTTATCTTCAGGCGCGCGTCCAAGCAAAGAAGCGCAGCGTAATGCTCCTCAATTAAGACTCGCGCAGGCCTTGTCGGCATAGGTATAACCAAGGCCGCTGTGGCCGCCCTCTTTTATCAAGACCACCACAAGCTTGGCGAGTCCCAAGAGAGCGTTCCGTCTCTTCTGGCCCATGGCCAAGGCCATTCAAAACAACTAATAGAGACCTTATCTATGGACACGTTTAAATCATCTCCTTTATTTTGGTCTTGGCGATGGTCTTCATAATTTTCTTTCGTTCCTTTGTCCCTTTTGCCATCGCCTCGCTAAAGCCCTTCGCTTGTTTAAACTTTATATGCCCCGGCAATGGAGGCTCAAGCGGGTCCACTTCCGCCTCTATAAGAACAGGACCTGGAGTCGCCAAGGCCTGTTCAAAGACTTTTTGCGCGTCCTCTCTTGTTTTAATGGAAAAGCCTTGGGCGCCGCACGCCTGCGCAAATTGACGAAGTCGATTGGGTGAAGATCGCATGCGAACTCGGGGTTTCCAAGAAAGGCCATCTGCTCCCATTTAATCTGCCCCAAAGTATTATTTTTGATCACCACAATTTTTACCGGCAACTCATACTTCACACAAGTGGCAAATTCCGCCATAAGCATGGAGAACCCTCCGTCACCTATAAAGGCGATGCTTTCTCGCTCTGGATATGCGACGGCCGCGGCGATAGCGTAAGGAAGACCGCAGGCCATGGTGGCAAGTGTTCCCGAGCAGCTATGCATCTGGCCCACTTTTGCGTGGATATGCCTTGCCCACCAAGTGGTGTTTGTGCCTGAGTCACATGAAACGACAGCGTTTCGACTCAGCCTCTTGCCAAGCTCCCATGCCACGACTTGCGGCTTAACTGGCGTGTCGTCACGAGTGGCAAGCTTAAGCATTTTTTCTTCCCAGTCTTTCATGCCTTTTTGGGCCTTCTCTAAAAAGCTTCTGTCCTCTTTTCGCTTCACCCTTGGTATCAAGGCCTTAAGCGCCTTCTTGGAATCGGCCGTCACAGCAACTTCAATCGGATATCGAAGGCCGATTCTTGAAGTGTCTATGTCAATTTGCACCGCCCGAGCTTGGTCCATATCGGGATAGAACTCCTCATAAGGAAAACTTGTGCCGACCATAATTAAAGTATCGCACTCTTCCATCGCGTCCTCTGAGGGCTCAGTGCCCAGAAGCCCTATGCCTCCTGTCGTAAGCGGGTGATCATCGTCAACGCAGGCCTTTCCAAGAAGGGCCTTGACTATCGGAGCTCCAATTTTGTCCGCAAACTCAACTAATTCGTCAGACGCCCCTAGAGCGCCCCGTCCGGCCAAAATCACTGGTTTTTTCCCTTCATCTATGACTTTCGCCGCCTCGGTAACAAGTTCTGGGGGCGGAGCAGGCAAAGGATAGGAGCGCACGATCGCCGAGTGACCCTTTATGTTCTTGCTGGATTTTTGTTCTTTATAATCGACTTCCATGTCCTGGAAATCAACTGGGACCGTGATATGAGCGACCGCTCTATTGCTAAGCGCTTTTCGACAGGCCAAGTTAGCGACAGCTCTCATATGAGTCGGCCCCATAACTCTTGCGTTATAGACCGCCACATCTTGAAAGACCTTGTCTAGATCGATGTCCTGCTGAGAATAAGTGTCGAGAACATCGTGATGATGCATGCCCGTAATCGCGAGGACACTTGCCCCGTCAAACTTCGCGTCATACAGACCATTAAGAAATGAATGCCTCCAGGCCCGGAAGTCGCAAGACAAACGCCAAGCTTGCCCGTGTATTTGGAATAACCGCAGGCCATAAAGGCGGCCGCTTCTTCATGCCTTACCTGAACGAAGCGAATCTCTTCTTGCCTTTTTCTCAAGGCCTCCATAATGCCGTTTATTCCGTCTCCCGGGAGACCAAAAATGGTGTCAACGCCCCACTCAATAAGTGTCTCAATTAATAAATCCCCTGCTGTCTTTTTTGACATAATTTCTCCTTTGTATTTATTTTATCCATTTGTTCCATTCGCCATAATTTTCATTTATTTTTCCTTTGGGCCAAGAAAGGCCGGCGATGGCCATTGCGCTTATGACTCCCACGATGAGAGAACTAGTGGACGCGCCTTTGGCAAAAAAAGGCCCGACGCCTATGACTGCGGCTAGGCCATGTTTGCCCATCGAAAGGCCCTAATAATCTCTCCCATTGCGATGACAGAGAATGTCACGACCAAAGCTCCCGCCAAGATGAAAAATATTAGACCGATCTTCTCAGGAGAAAGAAAAAGAGGAGCAAACATAAGGCCCAGGCCTATTAGAGAGGTGAGAACTAAATTCCATGGACAACTCATTCCCCAGACGGAAGATTTAAACACTTTTTTTGGGGCATCTGGAAAATTCGCAAGTTCCGGAGAGCGCTTATCGTTGTCCAAATTCTCCCCTTCTCCTCCAAGCCAAAACACTTTCCAAAGAGAGCCCCCTCGGTCTCCTCTTTTTTTCGCTTCTTTTAAATGTCCAAACATGGCAAACACTTCGTCCACCTCTAGAGGAATCATGGGAAGCATAATCGCGGCCGCCATGAGGCAGAAAAAGCACCAGGCGCCGACCATGACTGGCATGGAAATGACCAAAAGAATATGAGTTATGCCAAGAGGTATGACCAGGACCCCAAAAAGGGTGACCATCCATGGCATTGTTCTCCAGCGAGACGAAGAGCCCATCCACCCCATTAAAAATTCAAAAGTATAAGAAAGGGCTCCAAGTCCCGCGTCTGAAACAGGCCAGGCATGTGACATCTTGGAGTTGAGAACTTGTTTTGTGCCCTCCATAAAACCAAAAGCAGGGTCCCAAACGTAATCGCTATACCCAAGCTGGAAAGTGGCCAAATAACGAGAGACCACCCAGCCTGCAAAGCCTAAAGTAATCATGATCCATCTCTGGGGCCAACTGGAAGGATTATAGGACCAGCCCTTGGGCATGTCCCCTCCCATCTTCATGTAGTTGACCATATTAGGCATTCCAGGAATTAAAATGGTAAGACCAATGACTAATGCGCCCACGATAGTGTCGTTATAGTAGGCGCTGGCCGAAGGGGACCAAAGAAAGACGGGCGCCATTGTAATCCATACTCCCACTCCACAGGCAAGCCAAAGAGAGATTGGCCTATTGGGTTTGAGACTTCGTAGACCAAAAAACGCCAGAAACGCCCCACTAATGAGATCGCTCCAAAGCATCAGGTTTGCCCTGAGGGCAGTGTGGGTTTGCTCGCTCCACCATGCCCCCCTTCCTCCACTTGGGTCCGTCCAGAGATCAGAATTAAGGTAGCCAAATGTGAACGGCGAGAGCATCAACCAAATGCCAAAACAAATCAAAAGCCAATATATCCATAAAGTCTTTTTATGATGTTTTTTTAATTTTTGCTTGCGACCATTATCGGCATCAACTTCCATAGGCCTTGTGCTTGCTCTCTTATCCATTGAAACGGTCCTTGAGAGTTGATTTAAAGTTTTAACTGAGCAAATCAAGCTGCAAGTATTAATCCAATGAGACGGAGATTGAAAACAATCAGTATCTTTTGGTTAGAAAACTGGAAGAAACGCCATGGACAATAATGCTTGCAAAGACACACAGGCTTACAATCGCCCAGCCCTCCCTGCCTATCTGATTTCTAAGAAACAGAGCATAATAAAGAGAAGCAATGCCAATGGGCCCAAACCATCCTATAAACATGGCCTGTCTGAAATTTTTTACACCACGAAAGACAGGCCACAAAGCTAATACAAAAATTAGACGTCTAAAAAGAAACGTTCCCCCTATGAGAAGGACTATCTGCCGCCCTCCTAATTGGGACCAGCTCTCCCAGGGCAGACTAAGGCCAAAGATGGTAAAAACTGGCAGCATAAAAAAGTGGTTGGCGACTTCGTCAATCTTCGATTCTTCATGCAAATTCTCTGGGCCTTCTTCGCTAAAAACGACAGCAGCGGCAAACACGCCCAAAAGACCGTCACTCGCAATCAACTTGAGAGAAGAAAGAAAGAACAGCGCCAAAGCGATGGTCACTGCGCTAAAGCCCACGGTCTCAATGGCCCGGTTTTTTCAAGCCCAGCG